>NZ_PYGE01000010.1 GCF_003014555.1 Haloactinopolyspora alba | reverse complement strand
AGCGCGAAGAACCCCTCACGCACCTCATACGGCAACGCCCTCGGCAATCACAACACCCTCTCCACTAGGCGTTGCTTACACCGATAGATTCCACCAGGCTTGCAGGGGTGGTGACGCAGGGAATTCCATGGTGAACGTGGTCATTCACGAGACGGTGCAGGGGCGAGTGATGGGAGGTCGCGGATGCCGAAGCGAGACCGCAGCACGCTGCGGGCCGCATTGAGGCCGCACATGCCGTGCACCGCAGGGCCGGGCGGGGTGGACGCCGAGCACAGGTAGACGTCCGGCAGCGGGGTCGCGAACGGGTTCCACCGCGGCGTGGGCCGAGCAACGAGCTGCCAGAGGTTCATCGCCCCCGCGGCGATGTCGCCTCCGACATAGTTGGCGTTGTGCGCGGGCATCTCGGCCGCCGGGATGGTCCGCCGTTCGACCACGACGTCACCGAACCCCGGGGCGAACCGTTCGATCTGGGCCTGGACCGCCGCGCCCACGTCGACGGTCGACCCGGCCGGCACGTGCGTGTACGTCCAGAACGGCCGCAGCCCGCCGACCTCACGCCCCGGGTCGAACACCGCCGGGTCCGAAGAGAGGATCATCGGCCGTGCCGCGTGGCGGCCGGCAGCGACCTCCGCTTCCGCCTCCGACATCTCCGCCAGCGTGCCGCCGACGTGAATGGTGCCGGCTCGGCCCACCTCCCGGTTGGCCCACGGCACCGGACCGGACAGCACGAAGTCGACCTTCGCCGCCGCGTTGCCCGGCCGGAACCGCTCGATCGCGCGCCGGTACCGCTGCGGCATCCGCTCACCCACCACCCGCGTCATCGTCCACGGGTTGGTGTCGAACAGGTACGCCCGTGCACGCGGCAGCTGCTCGAACGACGTGACGTCGACACCGGTCTCGATCGACCCTCCGTGCGCCTTCAGATCGTCCACCAGCGCCTGCACGATCGCCTGGCTGCCGCCCACCGGCAGCGGCCAGCCCGGCGAATGCGCCAGCGCCCCCAGCGACAGCGCGGTACCCGCGGCCGTCAGCGTCGGCAACCGGCTGATGGCGTGCGCCGCCACCCCGAACAGCAGCGCCGGGGCGACCTCGTCCCGCCACCGGCACCGGCCGAGCGCGGTTCCCTGCTCCAGAACGCCCAGGCCGTACTGTGCGGCCGTCAGCGGATCGGACGGCAGGCTACGGCGGTCGGACAGGGCGAAGTCGACCACGCCGGGCACGTGGCGCGCCAGCGGCCGCATCAACCGCCGCCACGCGGCGCCGTCGGGGCCCAGCGCGTCGACGGTGCGCTCCAGGTCGCGATACGCGATGCCCGCACGGCCGCCGTCCAGCGGCTGCGCGTACGACACGTCCGGGTAGGTCAGTTCCACACCGCGCGCACGGAGGTCGAAAGCGCGGAAGAACGGCGACGCCGCGGCCATCGGGTGCACCGCCGAGCAGATGTCATGCGTCACGCCGGGCGCGAGGCCCAGATCGAGCGTCCGCGCACCGCCGCCGATGCTCTGCTGCGCTTCGAGCACCCGCACCTGCAGACCCGCCCGGGCGAGCACGACCGCCGCCGAGAGCCCGTTCGGGCCCGAACCGACGACGACGGCGTCACAGTGGTCCGTCCCTGGCACGAGCCCTCCTGCGTCGACGATCGAGCTGCGCTCGTCATCCTACGCAGGCGCGCTCAGTCGGCGGGCGGGGGCGTCATCGTGTCGGCATAGAGCAACGTCCCGCTGGGCGTGACCCGGAGGTCGTCGTCACGCAGCAGAGCCTGACGCAGTTCGTCCGGCGTCATGTCGTGCCGCTCCGCCACCCGCGCCAGGTCGTCGCCGAGCGCGTCGATGGCCTTCTGGCCGCCCATCGGTTCGGGCACGACCTTCGTGTCCGCGCTCTTCAGCTCCTCCGCGCCGGTGGATGCGCGCGAGTCCGGGTCGCCGTTCGCCGACTCCGACGACGGCTCGGCCACCGGCTGATCGCCGTCGTCGGAGTCCCCGGACAACCCCACGGCAAGCGCCACACTCGCCACCACGGCCACGGCTGCCGCCGTCACGGCGATCATGATCCCTCGTGCCCGCGGTCCTGTGCTGTCCGACACCGTTCGCTCCTCCGGTCGTTCTTTCGTCATGGATGAGACGGATCGACCGCCGTTCCGGTTTCATCCCGGCGACATCGGTCCGTGTCCCCCGGGCGACGTCAGGGCACCTGCCAGGGCCACGAGAGACGCCGGGGGCGGGACGGTGCGAACCCGTCCCGCCCCCGGCGGTACTTCGATGGCGCCGATCGGCGCTGTCCGTCAGCTGCCGGTCACGCTCCGGCGCGTACGCGCGTAGAGCGCGCCGCCCAGGCCGAGCAGCAGCAGGCCGGCCGCGAGCGCCAGCATGTTGGTCGACCCGGCACCGGTGTCCGGCAGGTCGCCCTCGCCGCCCTCGGTGCCGTCCTCGCTACCGCCGGCGTCGCCGGACTCGTCGCCCGACTCACCGTTCTCGTCGCCGGACTCGTCGCCGCCCTCGTCGCCGGAGCCGGCGTCGACCGTGAAGCCGACCGGGCCGGCCTCGGGCGACGTGGTGCCGTTGATCGTCTGGGTCACCGTGACGGAGCACTCGCCGTTCGGCAGGTCCTCGGTCGGCTTGTACTCCCAGTTGCCCTCGCCGTCGACGGTGACGGTGCCGTTGTGGCTGAAGTCACCGGCGCAGGTGATCATGACCTTCGCCTCGGCGCCGGCGATCCCGGTGCCGCTGAAGACCGGCCGGGCGATGGTCGCCGGAGCGCCCTCCTCCGGCATCTCGATGACCGGCGCGTCGACCGGCACGACCACGCTGACCTCGGCGGTCTTCGGCACGACGACGGTGCCGACCGTCTGCTGCGCGGTGATGGTCGACTCGCCGTAGGGCAGGCTGGTGACGACCCCGCTCCAGCTGCCGTCCTCGCCGGCCGCGACCTCGGTCACCTTGTCGTCACCGAGGCTCAGCGCCACCGTGGCGTTCGGCTCGGCCGTACCCGTCACCTGGAGCTCGGAGTTCCCGACCTCGGCGCCGTTCTCCGGCGCGGTGATGGTGACCGGCTCGGCCTCGAACGGCGCGGCGCTACCGGTCAGGCTGAAGCGGCCCAGGCTGCCGTAGTCGGTGTAGCCCGACCCGTTGCTCGGCGTGTTGTTCGCCGGGTCGCCCTGGCCCGCGCCGGTGACACGGACGTAGTACGAGCCCGCCTCGAGCTCCTGCTCGATGGTGGCGTCCAGGCCGTTGGCCTGCCGGTCGACCGGCGGCGTGGTCTGGTCGACCGACGTCTCCGGGTTCGCTTCGGTGATCTTCTCGCCGTTGGCGTCGAACAGCTCGAGCCTGATGTCCAGGTTCGGGTTGACCTCAGCCGGCGTGGCCGACAGCGAGACAGCGCCGCCGTTGGTCACCAGCGAGAACATGTCCTGGTCGTCGGAACCCGACACGACTCCGCTGGCCTCGAAGTCACCGGAGGCGTTGTCCAGTTTCGTGGCTCCGGCGACCTCGCCGCCGTGGTCGTCCTCGACGTTCGCCGCGCGACCCGTGTAGGTGACCTGGACCTCGAGCGGGGCGCCAGGCGGGTTGCAGCCGCCGTCCGCGTTGGGCTCCCACAGCTTGTCACCCGGCTTCGGGTGGTTCGGGTCGACGTCCGGGCCGTAGCAGTACGGGCCCTCGTAGAAGTTGCCCTCCTGGTCGTACAGGACGGGAATGTCGGTCACCTTGCCGGTGGCCGCGATCTCGGCGACGTCGTCCTGGCCCGGGTTGGTGGCGTCGGCGTAGTCGCCCGGCGACCACTGCGACAGCGGCGTGGTCCACGGCGCGCCCATGATCGGGCCCCACAGCGACGACGGCTCGGCCGGCGTGTCGCCGTAGTACTCGTCGTCGCCGATGCCGTCGTGCTCGAGGCCGAAGGTGTGACCGACCTCGTGCGAGACCGTGTTGCCGACCCAGCCCGGGTTGTTCTGCGCGTTCTCCGCGAACACCAGCGCCGGCGAGAGGAAGCGGCTGCCGAAGCCGTTCAGGAACGCCCGCCCGGTGGACCCCTCGAAGGCGGCGAGGTCGGAGCTGTCGGTGATGACCGCCGTCATGCCGTACTCACCGTCGTCGGGCGACGACTTGTGCAGCGCGTCGGCACCCGGGTCGGTGGTGGTGACGTTGATGTTGAACGGCGCGTAGTCCTCGGCGACACGGGCCCACACCTGGTAGACGTAGTCGTCGTTGGCCGCCGCGTTGGCCGACAGCTCGATGCTCTGGCGGCCGGTCGACCGGTTCCACTCGGTGTTCTCGAGCGTGGCGCCGTCGAAGTCCAGGTACACGGTGTACGGGGCGTCCGGCTTGCTGCCTTCTGCCGGGCTACCCGGAACCTGCGCCGCGGCTTCCCCGAAGGGGGACAGCTCGTCACCCTCGGCCGGCGCCTCGAACCGGTCGTTGTACGACAGCGCCCCACCGGGCGACACGAAGGCGAGGTCGTTGCGGACCAGGTCCTTCACCTTCGCCACCGAGAGACCGGAGTAGTCCGACGCGGCCTGGAGGGTGGCTTCGGCGTGCTGGGCCAGCTGTTCGGGCCCGGGCAGCGACGGGTCGACGACGTCGAGCTCCGCCTTCTCGAGTTTCGCGATGTCTTGGGTGTCTGGTTGGTTTTCCAGCGCGGACGCTGGGGCGGCGGTACCCGCGAACGCAAGGGCGCCGGCTCCTGCCGACGCCACTGCGGCCACGAACCGCCGCGGAGTTGTCGATCTCACTGTCACTATCTCCCGCGTGTTCACAGTTGGGTGATCGAGTACGTGCCCGGGCGGCACGTTAGCAGACACCCTCAAGTACGCCGGGAGCATTGCGGCCGGCTGCGCCGTTCGCACTGTTTCGTCCCTGTTGAGCCGCATGTCACGATTCGAAACCTGTGACCGGCGTGACGTGCGCCATACCGCGTCCACCGAACGATCACCGTCAGTTCACCCGATTCGGGACAACGCCGCACCGGACAGCCGGAACCGGCCTGTCCGGTGCCGAGGGCGAAACCGCGCCGGTTAGGGTTTGCCGTATGCATCGCAAGGCGGGCCGGGGCCGGCGGAAGGCCCCGCGACGTAAGAAGGCGCCGCAGCGCAGCAACAAGACCCCGCAGCGCAGCCTCGCGGCCGCCATCGCCGGCGGTTTCGGCGAGCTGCTGCTCACCGCGGGCGCGCTCGTCCTGCTGTTCGTGGTGTACACGCTGTGGGGCACCGGCATCCAGACCGCCGCGGCGCAGGACGACCTACGCAACGAGCTGACGTTCGACGTCGGACAGGTGCAGAAGGACGAGGAACAGAAGCCGGCGGCGCTGGACGAGCTCAAGCTCGGCGACGCCTACGGCATCCTGCGCATCCCCCGCTTCGGCGACGAGTGGGAATGGATCGTGGTCCAGGGCACCAAGCCCGACGACCTCAAGGACGGCCCCGGGCACTACCTCGACAGCGCCGACCCCGGCGAGCTCGGCAACTTCTCCATCGCCGGACACCGCTCCGGGCACGGCGAACCGTTCGCCGACTTCGCGGAGCTGCGGGTGGGCGACACCATCGAGATCGAGACCGCCACCGGCATCTACACCTACAAGCTCGACGACGCCCCCGGCGGCGACAGCGACGGCAACAAGATCGACATCAACGAGACCTGGGTCGTCGACCCGGTGCCCGGCGAGCCCGCCGACACCGAACCCACCGAGCGACGCATCACGCTGACCACCTGCTGGCCACGCTGGGGCTCGACGCACCGGATGTACGCCACCGGAACACTCGTCGGCGGCGGCGGGGAGGCACCGTAGATGTACGGCTGGCTCTGGCGGCACCTTCCGGGGCCGTGGCCGGTACGGCTGCTGATCTTCCTCGTCCTCTTCGCCGCGATCGTGTACGCCCTGTTCATCTGGGTCTTCCCGTGGGCCGAAGAGGCCTTCAACATCAACGACGTCACCGTCGGCTGAAGCGCGCTGCCGGAAGATCGACCGGGGTTGGTGGGGCGGTCCGTCCTCGCCCGCGGCTCGCTCGTTCCTCGCTCGCCGATGCCCGTCCGCACCATGGACGGACCGCCCCACCAACCCCGGCAACGGGTTCTACCGCCGCGGGCAAGGACGCCGATCCCACGCCCGCACTGACGACAAACTCAGCCGCCGGCGACGGCGGGGATGACGGAGACCTTCGTCCCGTCGGGCGTCGGCGTCTGCAACCCGGACGCGAACCGTACGTCGTCGTCGTCGACGTACACGTTCACGAAACGCCGGATCTGGCCGGTGTCGTCGAGCACACGCGCACCGATACCGGGGTGGTCGGCGTCGAGCGCGGTGATGACGTCAGCGAGCGTGGCATCGCTGCCGACATCGACGGAGACGTCGGCCTCGCCCTTCGTGTAGGTCCGCAGGATCGTCGGTACTCGCACGGCAACGCTCATGGGTGTCAAAGCCTCCATACGTGGGTGTGGCAGGGAGTCGTGCCCGGTACGGCGCGGTCAGCGCCGGACGCTAGTTCTGGACGAGGTCGTGGAACGCCTCGGTCGACGGTGCGATGGTGCCGGTGGGGCCCACGACGGGGGCGACGGCGTCCAGCGTCTTCAGCCCTTCACCGGTGTTGAACACCACGGTCTCGGCGCCGGGGTCGAGCAGCCCTTCGCGCAGCAGCTTGGCCAGCACGGCCACCGTCACGCCGCCGGCGGTCTCGGCGAAGATCCCTTCGGTGCGAGCGAGCAGCCGGATGCCCTCGACCACCTCGTCGTCGGTGACGTCCTCGACCGCGCCGCCGGTGCGGCGCACGACGTCCAGCACGTAGGGACCGTCGGCGGGATTGCCGATGGCCAACGACTTGGCGATGGTGTCCGGCCGGACCGGGCGCACGACCTCGTGGCCGTCCTTGTACGCCGCCGCGACGGGTGAGCACCCGGCGGCCTGAGCGCCGAAGATCGCCGGGCCGTCGCCGTCGACCAGGCCGAGGCGCAGCAGCTCGTGGAACGCCTTGTCCACCTTGGTCAGCTGCGAGCCGCTGGCGATCGGGATCACGACCTGGGGCGGAACCCGCCAGCCGAGCTGTTCGGACGTCTCGTACGCGAGCGTCTTCGAACCCTCCGCGTAGTACGGCCGCACGTTCACGTTGACGAAGGCCCAGTCGTCGTGCTCGCCGGCGAGCTCCGAAGCCAGCCGGTTGACGTCGTCGTAGTTGCCCTGGACGGCGACGAGCGTGGTGCCGTACACGGCGCTGGTGGTGATCTTCTGCTGCTCGAGATCGCTGGGGATGAAGACGTAGCTGCGGATGCCCGCCCGGGCGGCCGCTGCCGCGACAGCGTTGGCGAGGTTTCCGGTGGACGGGCAGGCCAGCACCTTGAAGCCGAGCTCACGTGCCGCGGCCAGAGCCACCGCCACCACCCGGTCCTTGAACGAATGCGTCGGGTTGGCGGCGTCGTTCTTCACCCACAGCGACTTCAGCCCCAGCTCACGGGCGAGGTTGTCGGCGCGGACCAGCGGCGTGAGGCCGGGGTCGGTGTTCGGGATCGTGGCCACGTGCTCGGGGACCGGCAGCAGGTCCCGGTAGCGCCAGATGGACCTCGGGCCGCTCTCGATACGTTCCCGGGTGATGGTGCCGAAGTCGTACGTCACCTCGAGCGGACCGAAGCACTCGAGACAGGCGTAGTGCGGGCCGAGCGGAACGACCGCGCCACACTCACGACATGACAGGTGCGTGGCGCGCCCGAGATCGGGACCCGTTGAGGATGTGCCGCTGGTCGTCGGGGCCTGGGTGATGGTCATGGTCGAAAGTCCCTCCTCATCTCTCCCGCGGATCGCGGGCCGGAATTGGCACCGCCGTCGCGTGAGATGAGGACGCCGGCGGGCGGTTGCCGGGGCTTCGTCGGGCCGGTCCCTCTGCCCCTCTGGATGAGTACAACTGCTTCCAGCACCTTACGGCGCTGATCCGACAATGCTCAGATCCGTCTGCGATGTGAGACAAAAGTGTCTTGCATCATGGACACTGATTCGCTGAGCAGCGGCGACACGGACGGCTCGCTAGCGTCAGTAGATGGCCTCGGCACGGCCCTGCAGCCACTGCGCGATCTCCGTCAGCTCGAGCTTCCCGGCAGCGACCGAGATCATGAAGTCGTACGCGTCATCCTGATCGACTTCGAGCAGGCTCAGGCCGTTGTCGAGCAGGAAGACCGCCGTCGTAGCCCACGCGACCCGCTTGTTCCCATCGATCAGCGCATGGTTCCGGGCGAGCGACTCGAGCATGGCGGCAGCCTTGTGTGGAAGGTCCGGATACGCTTCCGCGCCGAACATCGACGCCCGGGGCCTATGGACGGCCGCGTCCAACAGCCCCGCGTCCCGGACCTCCGGTTCATGCCCGAGGATCACTTCCGCGACATCGAACACGTCCTGGAGGTCGATGAAATAAGTCACTGAGCCAGCCGGTCGAGCAGGTCGGCGTGACGCTCACGTACGCGTCCCGCGAGTTCACGGACATGCTCTCGACGTTCGTCTCGCTCAGCGCGCTCGACTATTGCCAGACGAGCCACCTCTTGCATAGAGCGGTGCTCGCGCTCGGCCTGCCGGCGCAGGGCCTCGGTCTCCTCTTCGGTGAGCCGCAGTGTCATCGCCATGGCTCGATGATACCGCTTCGATACCACGCGGTCCAGGGTGCCGTCACCAGGCGTGTGCATGCATCACCAGGCTTACAAGGGTGGTGGCGCAGGGAATTCCAGGGTGAACGTGGTCATTTACGAGGCGAGGGTGGCGAGCTCGCGGAGGACCTCCTGGACCCCGGCGGGACCGTCCACGACGAGGTCGGCCGCGGTGCGCAGCTCCGCCGAGGCCTCCTCGGCGTCGGCGCACACGACGAGGCCGATCACGCCGGACGCGGCGAGCTCGCGGACCGCGGTCACGGCCGGCAGGTCCCCGAGGTCGTCGCCGGCGTAGAGGACGGCCGTCGCGCCGGTCTGCTCGACCAGTGACCGCAGGGCCGCGCCCTTGTCGACGCCGGCCGGGCGCAGCTCGAGCACGAACCGTCCCGGAGTCAGCTGGAGGCCGTTCTCGGCCGCGAGCGCCTCCGCGTGCGGGCGCAGGTCCTCGAGCACACCGCCCGGGTCGGCGGCGTTGCGCGTGTGCAGGGCCACCGAATGGCCCTTGTCCTCGACGTACACGCCCGGCCGGGTAGCGGCCAGTTCGAAGGCACGCTCGCGCACGATCGGCACGCCGACCTCGAGATCAGGACTGTCGAGACGCCCGGCGTCCCAGCGCTGGAGCCCGTAGTGCCCCAGGACCACCACGCCGGGAACGGTGTCGAGCGCACCGAGACGGACGGCGTCGGTGGCCGGGCGGCCGGTGACGACCGCGATCTGCGCGACCCGCTCGACCAGGGACCGCAGCGTCGCCGTCGTGCCCGGCAACGCGGTGGCGTCCTCCGGGCGCTCGACGATCGGCGCGAGCACGCCGTCGAAGTCCAGCGCGACCACCGTGTCCACCAGCCGTCCCTCGAGCGGCTCGAGCGCGGCGCGGATCTCGGCGGGCTCGGCGCTCATTCCGGCTCGCCGACCTCGTCCACGTAGTCGTCGACGAGGACGATGACGAGCCGGGTCTGGTTGACGCCGTCGAACGTGGGCCTGATGCGCCCGACCTCGGGGAACTGGGCCGACAGCGCCTCGGCGGCCTCCTCCTGGCCCTCGGGGTAGTAGACCGTGGTCTCGGGGACGTTGCCCTCGAAGCCGCTGACCGCCGGTACCTCCCAGCCGCCGTCCTGCAGCCGGTCGCGGGCGTACTCCTCGAGCCCCTCGACGTCGGTCTGGTTGGCGATGCCCACCGGCTCGCGCAGCTCCTCCGGAGCCGTGGACGGGGAATCGACCGGCTCGGTGGGTTCGCCACCACCGGGCCCCCCGGTCGAGCCGTCCGCCCCGGCGGAGGCGCCGTCGCTGGGAGAGGGCGTCGACGTGCCGGCCTCACCACCCGCGTCGCCGCCCTCGGCCGGGCCACCGCCGCCGTCGGCCGCGACATCATCCGGGGTGCTGTCGGTGACATCACCGTCGAACACCCACAGCAGGCCGAGAACGACCGCCACGGTCCCGAGCAGCGCGACGAGCGACGGCCACAGCCGCTGCACGCGCTCACCCATCGTCACAGGACCTGCAGACTACGCCAGACGCCGCAGCGTACGCGACAGGCAGCGTGCTCACGTTGCGTCCCCGGCCCTCAGCCCTCGGCCTCGTGCCGCCGGACCGAGCGGGCGCGCTGGCGCGTGGACCGCAACCGCCGCAGCCGCTTGACCAGCATGGGGTCGTGCGCGAGCGCCTCGGGACGGTCGATCAGCGCGTTCAGCACCTGGTAGTAGCGGGTGGCCGGCATGTCGAACAGATCACGGATCGCCTGCTCCTTGGCCCCCGCGTACTTCCACCACTGCCGCTCGAAGTCGAGGATCTCGCGTTCGTGGGCGTCGAGGTCGCCGGACGGCGGCTCGGCGCCGTCGCCGGTGGACGTTCCCAGCGCCGCAATACTCATGCGCTTCATCGTACGCATGACGATTCTCGTGTCCGAGGATCGACAGGCCGGTGATCAGAAAGCGACACTGTGTCGATAGCCTGGGGCGGCACGAGGAGGCCTTTTTGTCCACCACAGGAACGAGCAGCTTCGTCGTCGTTGCGAACCGATTACCCGTCGACCGCGTGGTCACGCCTGGCGGCGAAACCACATGGCGCCGCAGTCCCGGAGGGCTGGTCACCGCGCTCGCGCCGGTGATGCGCGCCTACGACGGCGCCTGGGTCGGTTGGACCGGGTCGCCGGACGACGCACCAGAACCGTTCTCGACCGCCGACATGGACCTTCGCGCCGTCCCGCTGTCCGCGGAAGAGATCACGCTGTACTACGAAGGGTTCTCCAACGCCACGCTGTGGCCGCTCTACCACGACGTCATCGTCCCGCCCGAGTACCACCGGGAGTGGTGGGACGCCTACCGGCAGGTCAACGAGCGGTTCGCGGCGGCCGCCGCCGAGGTCGCCGACGAGAACGCGGTCGTTTTCGTCCAGGACTACCAACTGCAGCTGGTGCCGCAGATCCTGCGCTCCATGCGCCCCGATCTGAAGATCGGGTTCTTCCTGCACATCCCGTTCCCGCCGCAGGAGCTGTTCGCGCAGCTGCCGTGGCGGCGGCAGATCCTCGAGGGACTGCTCGGCGCCGATCTCATCGGTTTCCAGCGCGACGGCGCCGTGGGCAACTTCGAGTCGCTCGCCGAGCTGTTCACCGGGGCGTCCGCCGTGGGCGACACGCTGGTCACCGACGACGGGCGCAGCGTCCGCGCCCGGGCGTTCCCCATCTCGATCCAGGTCGACGAGGTGGCACGACTGGCCGAGGACCCGGAGGTGCAGGCACGCGCCGCGACCATCCGCGAGGAGGTCGGCTCGCCCCGGCACATCATGCTCGGAGTCGACCGCCTCGACTACACGAAGGGCATCGGGCACCGGCTCAAGGCGTTCGGCGAGCTGCTCCGCGACCGTGAGGTGACACCGGAGGACGCCGTCTTCCTCCAGGTCGCCACACCCAGCCGAGAGCGCGTCGAGGCCTACCAGACACTGCGTGACGAGGTCGAGCTACAGGTGGGGCGCATCAACGGCGACTACGGGCGCATCGGCACCCCGGCCGTGCACTACCTCTACTCGTCCTACGAGCGCGCCGAGCTCGTGGCGCTGCTGCGTGCGGCCGACGTCATGGTGGTGACACCGCTGCGCGACGGCATGAACCTGGTGGCCAAGGAGTACGTCACCGCCCGCACCGACCTGCGCGGCGCACTGGTGCTCTCCGAGTTCGCCGGGGCGGCCGACGAGATGGGCACCGGAGCGTTCCTGGTCAACCCGCACGACATCGACGGGCTGCGGCGCACCATGATGGCAGCGATGCGCGTGGACGACGCCGAGGCCGAGCAGCGTATGAAACTGCTGCGCGACCACGTCATCAGCCACGACATCGACCGGTGGGCGCACGACTTCCTGGCGGCGCTGCGCGCCGTGTGAGTTTCGTGCCGTCAGCGCCGGTCGTCGGCGCGGTCGGCATCGACCTCGGTGAAGGCGAGCCACGCCTGCGTGTCGGCGGCGTCGAACGGCGCCGCCGACTCGGCGGCGGGTTCGGCGTAGCCGGCCAGGCTGCGCTCGGCCTCCTCGACGTTGCGCAGTTCCATCTGGGCGAGGGCGATGAGGTCGCGCAGGCCCTCGGACCCGAACCGGTCCCTGATGTTCTGCACGGCGGCGGTCACCGTCGGGTCGACGTCCGCAGTGGCCGGTCGCATCTCTGGTTCCATCGAGTCACTCCTCGTCGTCGATGCGCGTCGTACGGTAGCGCGAGCAGGTTACGAGTATGTCTCCTGTCCGCCCGGCATCGTCGGCTCGGGCGTGGCGACACGGAGGATCGTGAGCAGACCGTGACGAACGCCGCACGCGTGCGTGCCGGTGCGCCACCGTGACAGATACATCCACCATCGAGGATGATGCCTGAACAGAGGCCGGGACGTCACGGGGGCTTTCCCGGCTGCGCTGTCCGCAGACCCTACCCACGGGTGGTCGATTGCTCCCCCGCCGTTTCGCCCTGGTCCGCCACGTCGACTACACCGGAATCTCCGGCATCGGCGTGGTGGCGTACGGCGTCGTCTTCGCCGACGGGCACGTGGCGCTGCGGTGGACGTCCGATCACCCGGCGACCAGCCTGTGGGAGTCGCTCGACGACGTGCTGGCGATCCACGGCCACGGCGACGCGACGAGTGTGGAGTGGCTCGACCGCGACGAGCTCGAACGGCCGTCCACGACGCCGCGGGGGCGGCGCGCCCGGCGCGCATCGTCCACGGCCGCGCCCGAGCACGCCCGGAACACCGAGCCGCCGCCGGAGATCGAACCGTCGCGCACCGACGACGTACCGGCGGACACCACCGACGAGACCAGCACTCCCGACGGCCCGCCACCCCCACCTCCCACGTCCCGGCCCGACGTCGCCGCACCAGGCACGCCGGGGCGCCGGCGGGCACGCCAACACGGCGATCCCGGCTTCGCGGCCACGCACGAGCAGAGCGCCGACGAGGCGGCGGTCCCGTCCCAACGCGGACCCGGCCGACACCGCAGACCCGCTCCTGAGCCAGAATCGAGACCGACACGCCCCGTCGAGAGCGACTGGTGATGAGCGACAACACGGACCGCAGCGACGACCCGCCCCGGCGTTGGCCGCGGCGGGTGTACGACACGGGTGAGGAGCCCGATCCGCGGTTCACCTTCGCCAACGAGCGCACCTTCCTCGCCTGGATCCGCACCGCGCTGGCGCTGCTGGCCGCCGGGATCGCGCTCGAGGCCCTCGAGATCCCCGAGCACGACACGCTCCGCCTGCTACTCGTGGTGGCGCTCGCTCTGCTGGGTGCGCTGTGCAGCGGCATGGCCTTCATCCGCTGGGCACAGGCCGAGCGCGCGCTGCGCGAGGCGAAGCCGCTGCCCGCGCCGGCGCTGGCGCCGGTGCTCGCGTTCGGGCTCGCCGTCGCGGCCGTGGTGATCGTCGCGGTGCTCGTGACGGCGTGACGGCGGTGCCTGCGGCGTGATCGAGCGCACCTTCGACTCGGGAGCGCAGAACGAACGGACCGCGCTCGCCTGGACCAGGACCGCACTGGCCCTGCTGCTCGCCGCCGTGCTCGCCACCCGGCTCGCGGCCGAGCCGCTCGGGGTGCTCGCCGTGGCGTTCGGCGCGGTCACGGCGCCGCTGGCGGTGCTCGTGCTGCTCATGGCGCGCCGCCGGTACCGGCGGGCGCACGACGCCCTGCACGGTGAGCGGGCATTGCCCGACGGGCGGTTGCCGGCGCTGGTCACGTTGATCACCGGGCTGCTCGCGGTGCTCGAGATCGTCTACGCGGTCATCGGCTGACGGCACACGCGCCGCTCAGGGACGGTCGGCGGCGCGACGGACGTGCCCGTCCCCGACCGAGAGCCGGCGGCGTGCCTCGTCGGCGTCCACCCCGGTCAGCAGCATGACGGTCGCCGTCTTGGTCTCGTCGCCGCTGGCGCGCAACGCCTCGGTCACGTCGGCCTCGCTCGCGCCCGTCGCCGCCCGGACGATGCGTTCGGCGCGGCGGCGCAGCTTGCCGTTGGTGGCGCGCACGTCGATCATCAGGTCTCCGTACGTGTGCCCGAGTCCGACCATCACCAACGTCGAGATGGTGTTCAGGACCAGCTTCTCGGCGGTGCCCGCCTTGAGCCTGGTCGAGCCCGAGACCACCTCCGGGCCGGTGGGCACCTCGATGGCCAGGTCACACGCCGCGGCGATCGCCGACCCCTCGTTGTTCACCACCCCCACCGTGAGCGCGCCGGCCTCGCTCGCCACCTTCACCGCGCCGAGGACGTATGGTGTGCGGCCCGACGCGCTGACCGCCACGACGACGTCGTCCGGGCCCGGCTCGCGCGCCAGCAGATCGTCGCGACCGCCCTGGTGCGAGTCCTCGTCGCTCTCGGCCGCCGAGCGCACGGCGCCGGATCCGCCGGCCATGACGGCCATGACCCGGCTGTCGTCGACACCGAACGTGGGCCCGCACTCGGCGACGTCCAGGACGGCGAGCCGTCCCGGTGTTCCGGCGCCGACCTCGATCAGGCGCCCGCCTCGGCGCATCCGCGCCACAGCGGCCTCGATGGCCGGGACGATCCGGTCGCCCGCGGCGGCGACGGCGTCCACCGCGACCTGGTTCTGCCGGGCCATCAGCGCGACCTGCTCGCGCACCGGCAGCAGGTCGAGCCGTTGCGCTCCGGGCAGCCGCCCCTCGGTGGGCAGCGCGTCGAGCTCGGCGTTCACTGGACCGCCTTGGCCGGGCGCGTGGGCTGCAGGTCGACGCGGAACTGGTAACGATCGCCCCGGTAGACCGACCGGACGAACTCGACCACGCGGCCGTCGCCGTCGCGGGAGATCCGCTCGAACAGGAACGCCGGAGAGTGCAGCGGCACCTCCAGCGCGTCGGACTCGACCTCGTCGGTGACCGTCGCCTCGATAGTCTGCACCCCGGATGCGATCGCCACGCCGTAGACGTCCTGGAGCAGCTCGTAGAACGAGCCGTCGGCGAGCATCTCGCCGTCGAGCCCGGGTGCGATGCTGCGGGGCACGTGCAGCGTCTCGACCGCCATCGGGGCGTCGTCGGCGAGCCGCAGCCGGACGACGCGCAGCACCTCCTCGCCGGGCGAGATCTCGAGCCTGCGCCCGAGCGGCGCACCGGCGAGCACGTCGTCGATGTCCAGGGTCCGGCTGGACGGGACCGCGCCGCGGTGGCGCATGTCCTCGGAGAACGACGAGACCGCCAGGCCCTGCGCGATCTTCGGCCCGGCGACGAACGTGCCGGCGCCCTGGCGTCGCACCAGGCGGCCTTCCCGCACCAGCTCCTCGACGGCGCGTCGCAGCGTCATGCGGGACACGCCGAACCGGGGCGCCAGGGCGCGCTCGGGGGGCAACGCGTCACCGACGCCGAGCTCGGCCACGAGGTCGAGGATCTCGTCACGGATCGAGTGGTATTTCGCCACGCCCGCTCCCCCTAGTGCTCGACAGCCAGTGGTCTAGCCTGGTCTAGGCCATGCTCCGGTTGCCCATCTTCCCGCATCGGCCGGTGTCGTAGGACAGTAGGCGCTCCGGGCAGGATTGAAAAGCGCGATGGTCTAGACGAAAGCGACGAACTTCTCCACACTTACGTGCACATTGGTCTAGTCCAGCGAGGAGGAACCCACTGTGACACGATCACGTCGCACACCCCGCACGTCCGTCGTTCTCGGCACCGCGCTCGCCGGCCTGATCGCCGCGACCGCCGGCGCCGCCCCCTCCACCGCAACCACACCGGACACCGACGCCGCCGCCTCGGACACCCCCGAGCAGTGGCGCAGCTACTGGGCGGACGCCTTCAACGAAGGCATCTACACGCCCGAACAGGTCGACGAGCTGGTCGACGCCGCGCTCGACATCAACGCCAACGCCCTGATCGTCCAGGTGGGGCGCCGCTACGACTGCTTCTGCAACGACGCGCTCTACCCGCGCACCGACGCCGCGATCGACCCGGCCCCCTACGACCCGCTCGCCGAGGTGATCGACGAGGCGCACGCCGCGGGACTCGAGGTCCACGCGTGGGTCAACGTCGGCACCATGTGGAATTCAGCGACACCACCCACGTCACCTGATCATGTCTTCAACGCGCACGGCCCTTCCGCCACCGGCGCGGACCGCTGGCTGAACAAGCGCCACGACGGCACCGAACTGGTCGGCAACAACGCGTTCATCGACCCCGCCAACCCGGCGGCCGTCGAGTACATCGTGGACGGAATCCAGAGCATCGTCCGCGAGTACGACGTCGACGGCATCAACCTCGACTACATCCGCTATCCCGACTACAACTCGTCCTCGGAGTACAGCGACTGGGGGTACAGCGAGACCTCGATCGCCCGGTTCCAGCAGGCGACGGGGCGCACCGACGTGCCCGAGCCGTCGGACCAGCAGTTCTCGGACTGGCGCCGTGACCAGATCACGAACCTGGTTCGCAAGATCTACCTCGGCATGTTCGAGGTGGACCCGACGGCGCGGCTGAGCAACGACGCCATCACCTACGGCTTCGGCCCGCAGAGCGTCGGCGGCTGGGAGGAGACCCGCACCTACGCCCAGGTCCTGCAGGACTGGAAGGGCTGGCTCGAGGAGGGCATCCTCGACACCGCCGTCGCGATGAACTACAAGCGCGAATGGCTGCCCGACCAGGCGCGGATGTTCGACGAGTGGAACGAGGTCCTCGCCGACTGGCAGGGCGACCGCCAGGCGGTGTCCGGGCCGGCGTTGTACCTCAACGAGATCGAACACAGCGTGCAGCAGGCCCGCGACCTGCTGGTCCCCACCGACGCCGGCAACACCGTCGCGGGCTGGAGCGGGTACTCCTACGCCAACCCGAGCCGGACGGCCACCGGCGGCGACGCCGAGCTGAAGGATGCCGAACGCGAAGCGCTCGCCGCCGCCATGACCGAGGGGCCGAACGCGCCGTTCGCCGAGGAAGCGACGGTTCCGGACATGCCGTGGAAGGAGAACCCGACCACGGGCAACGTCGACGGCACCCTGACGCTGCGGGACGGGTCGGCGCTGACCGGCGCAGACGTCACGCTGCGCCCGGTCGGACGGTCCGGTGACGCGCAGACCAGGACCGTCGACGGTTCCGGCTGGTTCGGCTTCGTCGGCGTCGAGCCGGGCGTCTACCTCGTCGAGGTCGAGCTGCCCGACGGTGTCGCGGGCCGGCCGGTCACCGCCGTCCGTGTCCGGGCCGGCGAGCTCGCCGACGCGTCCATCGGGCGCTACGTCCAGCTGTCCGGGCACTGATCGTTCGCGCGCCGGTCGCCGGTGGGCACCCGCTTCCGGGCGGCCGAGCCACACCGGCGACCGGCCGTGTACCACGATGGGGCCATGTCCGTAGCTGAGAGCCTGCACACCACCGACGACGACGCGCGCCGGCGGATGATCGTCGCGACACTCGCCGACGCGTTCGCCGAGCTGATGACCGCCGCCCCCGAGGCGTTCCGGATCAAGTTCCGCAAGATGGCCGCCGACCCGTTCGCCTTCTACCGGGGCAGTGCGGCGCTGTTCTACGCCGACGTCAGCCGCCTGCACGACCCCTGGGTCGACGAGCGGACCAGCCGCGTGTGGATCCAGGGCGACCTGCACGCCGAGAACTTCGGCACCTACATGGACGGCGAAGGCATGCTGATCTTCGACGTCAACGACTTCGACGAGTCCTACGTGGGCCACTACACGTGGGACGTGCAGCGCCTGGCCGCGAGCATCGCGCTGATGTGCTGGCGCAAGGCGATCGCCGACAGCGAGATCGACCGCCTGGTCGCCCGCTACGCCCGGGCATACCTCGACCAGGTGCACCGGTTCACTCGCACCGGCGCGGACCACGAGTTCGCGCTGCGCCTGGACAACACCGACGGCCCCATCCACGAGGTGCTGCTCGACTCCCGGCTGTCCAGCCGGGTGGCGCTGCTGGACGGCGTGACCGAGACCGAGGGCTACGAGCGAATCTTCCGGGCCGGGCACGGCGTACGCCGGCTGGACGAGAACGAGCGCGCCCGCGTCTACGCCGCCTTCGAGAAGTACCTCGACACCATCCCCGCGGACAAGCGCCTGCCCGACACCGCCTTCGCGGTGAAGGACGTCGTCGGCCGCAGCGGGTTCGGCATCGGCAGCGCCGGCCTGCCCGCCTACAACGTGCTCGTCGAGGGCGTGAACCAGGCCCTCGACAACGACATCGTGATCTCGATGAAGCAGGGCAACGTCGCGGCGCCGTCCAGAGTGGTCACCGACCCGGAGATCGCGTCCTACTTCCGCCACCACGGGCACCGCACGGCGGTGTCCCAGCGCGCGCTGCAGGCCCACGCCGACCGCCTGCTGGGCTCCACCGACATCGACGGCGTGGGATACGTGGTCAGCGAGCTGTCCCCGTACGTGCGCGACTTGGAGTGGGACGCGATCAGCGAGCCGGCCGACATCGCTCCCGTCCTCGAGTACCTGGGCCGCGCCACGGCGAAAATCCACTGCGTCGCCGACGCCGACAGCGACCAGAACCTGGTGGCCTTCCAGACCGAGGAGGCGATCGAGCACTGCATCCAGGGACGCGACGACGAGTTCGTCGAATGGCTGTGCACCTTCGCCCGCGAGTACGCCGACGTCGTCCGGGACGACCACCGGCGGTTCGTCGACGCCTTCCGGCACGACGAGATTCCGGGCGTGCGCGCCACCGCACGCAGCGCGTGACGTCGGCGGACCCCGGCCGCCGGTGCCCCGGCGGCCGGGGTCCGTCTGTCGTGGGGGGTCGGTAGCGTACGGCCATGAGCCAGTTCGGCGCGCTGACGGCGCGACTCTACGGATGGGTCTACGGCCGGTCCAAGGTCGACGACATGGTGGTCGAGCTGGCAGGGCTGTCCCCGCGCGACCGCGTGCTCGAGGTCGGCTGCGGTCCCGGCACCGCCGTGGCACGCGCGGCCGAGCGTATCGGCGCGAGCCGGGTGGCTGCGGTGGATCCGTCGGCGACGTTCGTCCGGATGGCCCGCAACCGCGTCCCGGACGCCGACGTCCGCGTCGCCGGCGCCGAGAGCCTGCCGTTCACCGACCGATCGTTCGACGCGATCTGGTCGATCGCGTCCATGCACCACTGGGCCGACCGCGACGCCGGGCTGCGCGAGCTCACCGCGAAGCTGGCGCCGTCGGGCCGCCTGCTGGTGGCCGAGCGGCTGCTCTCGAAGACGGGGCACGGCATCACCATCGACCAGGCCGCCGAGGTGACGGCGCTGCTGACCGAGCTCGGCCACACGGACGTGCGCACCGAGGAGCGTCGCAGCGGCCGGATCACCATGATGATCATCAGGTCGGCGAAGTGACGGTTCGCCCGAGATGGCGGCAGCCGTGACGGGCCGCGTATGGTTAGGTGCGCCGTCGGACATCAGGGGAGGTCAGCTAGTGCCCGGTCGCCGCGCCCATCGCCGGCTACCCCGGACGCTCTGGGGGCTCCCCGCCATCCTGCTGTCCGGCGTTTTCATGCTGCTCACCGTAGCCACGCCGGCCACGGCAGCGTCCGCGGCACCCGCGGCCTCCGCTGCCGACCGCGTCGTCGGCGCCGACGCCGACGACGTGCACGTCTCCGTGGTCGCCGGAGCGCGCGAGCTGCGCGACGCCGTCGCCGGCCCCGGGCTTCCCGGCAACGACACCGACGCGCCCGCGCCGCCGTCGTCCTTCGTGGACGTCGAGCCGCTCGACCGCGCCGTCGCACACCCTCCGGTCACCCGCGCCGACGCGCGCGCCAGTGCACCCGTGGGCTCCACCACCGACCCGGACCGAGGCCCGCCGCCCGCCGCGCGGCGCTAGGCACGCCGCGTTCTCCCCTTCCGGCTCGTCTCGCTCGACCCGCTCCGGCCACCTGATCACCAGCCGGACGCGCACCTCGGAGGATCACTGTGGACAGCACGACCGCGCTCTACCTCGTCGGCGGTGTCGCCGCCGCCTGTCTGGTTCTCATCACCGTGCTGCGCATACGCCGCCGCCGGCGCGCCGCTTCCGGCACCGGTTCCGAAGCCGTCCGGACGCTGCGCGCCGTCGTGGCCGTGCTCGTCCTCGGGGGCTCGACGTACGCCACCATGACCGCCGACCCGAACCTCGGCCTCGACCTGCGCGGCGGCGTCCAGATCGTGCTCGAGACGCAGAGCACCGAGGCCGTGGAGGCCAACTCGGAGTCCACGGACCGCGCCGTGCAGGTGCTGCGCCGCCGGGTCGACGCCCTCGGCGTCTCCGAGCCCTCGCTCAGCCGCTCCGGCGACCGCCGCATCATCGTCGAGCTCCCCGGGCTCGAAGACCCCCGCGAGGCGTCCGACGCGCTCGGCCAGACCGCCCAGCTGACGTTCCATCCGGTGCTCGGGTACGCGACACCCGACCAGGCACCCACACCGTCGGCGACGCCGTCACCCACCGGGCCGCAGGGCGAGGGCCAGGGTCAGGGGCAGGGCGCCGGCCAAGGCGGCGGGAACGAGACCTCCGGCGAGCAGGCACCGAACTCGCAGGAGACCCAGGGTGGCACCGCCGGCGGCGCCGTCGGCGGCGCCACCGAGCCGACGCCGTCCGACAACGACACCGGCACCGACGCACCCAGCCCGGACCCGTCCGGGCAGGCCGGCCAACAGGTCCTGCCCGACGAGTCCGGGCAGCCCCTGCGCCTCGGCGAGGCGACGATGACCGGCGAGGACGTCGACAGCGCCAGCGGCTCGTACGCGGTACAGCAGGGCGGCTGGCTGGTCTCCATCGACTTCGGCGGCGGTGGCGGTCAGACCTGGGCCAGCATGACCGCCGACGCCGCCTGCCAGCCGCAGGGTGACCCGCGGCGCCGCGTCGCGATCGTCCTGGACGGCGAGATCATCTCCTCGCCCAACGTGCAGAGCTCGGTGCAGTGCGGTGTCGGCATCCGCGGCGGGCAGACCACGATCACCGGCGACTTCTCGGAGACCGAGGCGAAGGACCTCGCCGCGCTGATCGAGGGTGGCGCCCTGCCGGTGCCGGTCGAGGTCATCGAGCAGCGGGTCATCGGACCGACCCTCGGCGACGAGGCCATCGAGGCCAGCGCCTGGGCGGCGATCATCGGCATGGCGCTGACCACCATCTTCATCAGCATCGCCTACCGGCTGGTCGGGGTGATGGCGGTCCTTGCGCTGATCGGCTACGGAGTGATCTCGTTCGCCGCGCTGACCACGCTGGGCGCGACCCTGACGCTGCCCGGGCTGGCCGGGTTCGTGCTCGCCATCGGCATGGCCGTCGACGCCAACGTGCTGATCTTCGAGCGAGCACGCGAGGACTATGTCGACGGCCGCACCAAGAGCCTGCGCGGAGCCGTGCAGAGCGGGTTCAAGAACGCGCTGTCGGCGATCGCCGACTCGAACGTCACCACCCTCCTCTCCGCGGCGCTGCTGTTCTACCTGGCGTCCGGACCGGTCCGCGGCTTCGGTGTGACACTGACCATCGGTGTCCTCGCGTCGCTGCTGTCGGCGCTGGTCGTCAGCCGCGTGCTCGTCGAGTGGCTGGCCGACCGCCGATGGGTCCAGAACCATCCCGCGGCCAGCGGGCTGTCGCGGCACGGACGGGTGCGGACCTGGCTGCGCACCAAGAACGTGAACCTGATGCGCTACTCGCGGCGCTGGCTCACGGTCTCCGTCATCGCGGTGGCGATCGGCGTCGCCGGGATCGTGATCCGGGGACTGGACTTCGGCATCGAGTTCACCGGCGGGCGGCTCGTGGAGGTGTCGACGACGGAACAGGTCGGCGCCGACGAGGCCCGTGCCGCCGTCGCCGACGCCGGTTTCCCCACCGCCATCGTGCAGGAGTCCGGCGAGGACGACATCAGCGTCCGGGCCAACGAGATGACCGACGACGAGTCGGCCGCCATCGTCGAGGCCCTGGGCGAGATCGGCGGCGGCGCCGACGTCGTCCGCGACGACCTGATCGGGCCGAGTCTTGGCGACGAACTGCAGCGCAACGCACTCATCGCGCTGGCCGTCGCGCTGGCCGCACAGCTGGTCTACCTGGCCATCCGGTTCCGGTGGACGTTCGGCACCGGAGCGGTCCTGGCGCTGTTCCAGAACGTCATCGTCACCGTCGGGATCTTCGCCTGGCTCGGGAAACCGATCGACGGGATCTTCCTCGCGGCGATCCTCACCATCATCGGGTACACGGTGAACGACTCCGTCGTCGTGTTCGACCGGATACGTGAGCTATGGACCCGCAAACCCGGCGAGGACTTCAGCCAGGTCGCCAACTCGGCGGTGCTCAACACCCTGCCGCGCTCGGTGAACACCGGCGTCAGCACGTTGTTCGTGCTGCTCGCGCTGCTGTTCCTCGGCGGCGACTCGTTGTCGGACTTCGCGCTGGCGCTGACGCTCGGTATTCTCATCGGCACGTACTCGTCGAACTTCACGGCGACGCCGGTGGCCGTCGAGCTGGAGCGGCGCAAGCCCGCGCCCGAGCCGCCGAAACCGAAGAAGTCCGACTCGCGCGACCGGGAGGACCCCAACTACGGCGCGGTCGTCTGACCGCCGCCAAGTGGAGTGAACGGTGCCCGCTCGGGTACCGTTCACTCCCTGCCCGAATAGCTCAGCTGGTCAGAGCAATCGCCTTGTAAGCGATAGGTCGTCGGTTCGAATCCGACTTCGGGCTCTACTCAGAACCACCCTTGACCTGCACCGGAGCCAGCTGGGGCCGATTCTCACTCTCACCCGACCCTCTCCGTGCCCACATTTTGCCCACACTCTGCCGAGACTGACCGGCGTCCAGCGTGACCGTACGAGCCTTCGCGGCGATCTCGTCGAGCCGGTCGGCCACCGCCTCGAGGTCGTCGTCGAACAGGTCCGCGTACACGTCCAGCGTCATCGCCGCCGACTTGTGCCCGAGCATCCGCTGTACTGACTTCACGTTGGCGCCGGCCGACACCGCCAGCGACGCCGACGTGTGCCGTAGCTCGTGCGGAGTCAGACCCGCCGGCAGGCCCGCCGCGACAACGGCGCGGTCGAACCACCGCACCCGAGCGCCGCGGTTACGCATCACGGCACCGCGCGGTGTCGGGAACAGCAGATCATCCGGCGCCCGGCCCTCGACCACGCCGGCGAGCTCGTCGACGAGGAACCGCGGGATCGGGACCGTGCGCCGCTCGTGCGTCTTCGGCGTCGTCCACTCCAGCCGCCCGCCGTCGACCTCGACGACGTTACGGTCGATGCTCACCCGCCGCCGCAGGAAGTCGACGTCGCACACCCGTAACGCGGCCATCTCACCCCACCGCGGCCCGCAGTAGGCGAGGAACAGCGCGCACGCGCGGCGGGTCAGCCGTGCCGCAGGGTCGGGCGTCTCGCCGGCGTCGTGCGCCGCCTGGGCGAGTTTCTCGACCTGCCCGGCGTTCAGGTACCGGCGCGGCTTCCCGGCCGTCCTGGGCGCTTCCACGCCCTCACACGGGTTCCGGGACAGCCGGCCGTCCCGCACGGCGAGCTTCAACGCCTGCGACAGCACCCGCAACGCCTTACCGGCCTGCGACACCATCGCCGTGCCGTCGTCGCGTGTGCGCGCCGCCGCGACCTTCGCCACCCACGCCACGACGTCCGCGTGCGTCACGTCCCCGATCGGCACCGTCCGCCACGTCGGCAACACGTGCAGATCCAACAGACCGCGGTACCGCTCACGCGTCGTCGCCTTCAACCGCGTCTTGCCCGCATACCAGGTCTCGCACCACTCCCCGACCGTCACCCGCGCCAGACCCGGCGCCACATACTCGCCCCGCAGCTTCGACACCTCGACCGTCGCCGCGAACGCCTCCGCATCCCGCTTCGTCCGAAAGCCCCGCTTGTCCGTCTGACTACGGTCCGGCGTGCGATACCTGACCCGGTACCGCTTCTCACCCGCCCTCGTCGTGTACGCCTCAATCGTCGCCACGGTCTGGCTCCTGATCCTCGTCAACGAACAGGTCTCCGGCCGCGAAGTACGACACCCGTGGAGGACGACCGACGACTTCCCCGTCCGACGTCACGTAGACCGTGATCTCTGCGCGCATCGCCGCGGCTGGCGCGAGCTGGTCATTCCCCGTGATCAGTGTCCGCGTCGCCTCATCAACCCGGCTTCCCTCGTACGGACGGTTCTGCCGCCGGAACTCTGCAACCTCGGAACTCAGTTGATAGAGCAGCTGGCCAGGCTCGATCAACGGCTGCTCACCCGTTGCCCACCGCCACGCCGCTTGCGTGCTGGCTGACCGCGACGGAGTCAGCTCGACACCGTCGCCCGTCGACTCAGACGGCATGAGCAACGCGGGCGGACTCACTCCGAGCGCGATCGCCAACGCGACCAAGTCGTCTACGTCCACACGACGCTTGGTCTCCTCAACACGCCGTACAGCAAGCGGCGTGATCGGCCTGCCCGCGTCCCCCATGGCGTCGGAGAGCTGCACATAGTTCCATCCCCGTGAGTTACGGAGCCGGCGAACGTTCGCTGCCACGTTCGTCGCTGTCGGTCCTGCCTCAATCTCCTTGCCAGCCATGACGTACAAGTCTGCCACCAAAAGATGAAGGTTGATAGTGAACTCTTGCGCGTTGTCAGGCGACGTGATCTCATGAAGCTGTACCTACAAGATATGTAGGTGCAGATGAGATTCATGGAGGCGTGATGCATGACGATCCGCTCATGGACCCGCCGGCCACGGCCGACTACCTCGGCACATCGGTGCCGGCGTTGGCGCAGATGCGGTATCGGGGCGACGGTCCACCGTTCATCCGGATGACGGCGCGCAAGATCCGTTACCGGCGGTCCGACGTGGACGGGTGGCTTTCGAGCCGTACCCGTACCCGGACCGATGACCGCACGCCGGCCGCGTGATCGGCGGCCGTGCCATGACGTACCGCAGCCAGACAGAGCACGACCCCGGCGCCACGCCAGCAGCTGCCGGGGTCGTCGACGAGCCCACCTTGAGAGGACAGACCGCCATGACCAGCGTACTACCCGACCCCGACCCCGACCCCGACCCCGACCCCGACGCCGTGCCGTCGTGCCCTTCGTGGTGCATGTCCGGCCGGCGTGGCCACGGATACGACAGCGTCACCACCGACGAGCTCGTCATGATGCGCACACACGAGCTGTACGTCGATCCGCCGTTGTCGACGGGCGTCGACGTGTCGATCTCGATCGTGGCCACCGAGGCGCGCATGCTCGGCATGTCCGTTCTCGGCCGGCCGGCCATCGTGATCTACGCCGACGACGTCGCCGACGGCCTCGACGCCGACTCGGCGCGCCGGGTGGCCGACGCGTTGCACGATGCGGCGGATCTGCTCGCCCAGATCAACGCCGGCGTGACCGTCGAGCCCGAGCCGCGTGGGGGTGCGTTGTGACGGCGCCGGCGACGACCGCGGACGTGATCGTGAGGTACGACCCCGACCAGGTGAACGAGTGCGTCATCACCGGCGAGGACGGCAAGACCGTCGTCACGTTCGGGCCCAACCTGCCGACCGGGCATGAGCACGGCGAGACGATGCTGATGCACATCTTGCGCGTGCTCGTGGCCCCTGACTGGGGTGACGACGAGTGACGCACGCCGACTGGGAAGCCGTGGTCGTGTCGTGGCAACGGTCGATGCGTTCGGCCGGCCGCGCCGACTCGACGACGCGTAAGCGTGGCTGGCAGGTCCGGCGCCTGGCCGCCGACGTGGCGCCGCTGGGCCCGTTCGACGTGACCCACGACGACCTCGTCGAGTGGATGGCCGGCAAGTCGTGGGAGGCGTCGACGCGCTATCCGTACCGGTCGGCCGTGCGGGCGTTCTACCGGTGGGCCGTCGAGGTCGGTCACATCGACGAGAGCCCGGCCGAACGGCTCCCACGGGAGAACCTCGTCGTGCTCAGCGTGCCCGGCGCCTGGGAGGCACCAGTCCGGGCATGGGTGCGGTCGATGCGGGTCGAGGGCAAGCCCGAGACGACAGTGAACGTCCGCGTTCAGCAGCTGCGTCGTGTCGCGGCCGGGCTGAGCCCGCTGGGCCCGTTCGACGTGACGCTCGACGACCTCGTCGAGTGGATGGCCGGCAAGTCGTGGTTGAACGAGACCAGGCGCTCGCACCGCTCGTCTCTGCGGAGCTTCTACCGGTGGGCGGTCAAGGCCGGCCACATCGACGAGAGCCCCGCCGAGGACCTGCCGAAGGTGCGCGCGTCGTCGCCGCGGCCGCACCCGGCTCCGGAGGACGCGTACCGGTTCGCCGTGCTCACCGCCGAGCCACGCGAGCGGCTCATGCTGCGCCTGGCCGCGGAGATGGGGCTACGCCGCGGCGAGGTCGCGAAGGTCCACACACGTGACCTCGTACAGCGTGACGGTGGCTGGTCGTTGATCGTGCACGGCAAGGGCAACCGGGACCGCGTGATCCCGCTGCCGGACGGGATCCTGTCCGAGCTGCGCTCACTCCCACCCGGCTACGCATTCGGAAGCCCGGCCGGCGGGCATCTCGGCGCCGAGTACGTCGGCAAGCTCGTCGCCCAGCTGCTCCCGGCCGGGTGGGCCATGCACGCGCTACGGCACCGCTTCGCCACCCTCGCCTACTCCATCGATCACGACCTCGCCGCCGTGCAAGAACTGCTCGGCCACTCATCGCCGGCCATCACCCGCCGCTACGTCGACGTCCCCGACACCGACATGCGCCGCCTCGTCGACCTCGTCGGCAAGACCAACAACCAGCCCACACGAGCCACGACGGGAGGATGACATCTTGGGCGCCCGCACCGGCCACGCGCGCTTCGACTGGGAACGGGGCATCCGAGGATCGACGCTGCCAGCGTCGGCCCGGCTTGTGGCGCTAACCGTGGCCACGTACACATCACCAGACGGTGTGACGCCGGCTGGTCGCGCGCCGTCCCTGACTGACATCGCCGCGGCCACTGGCCTGGACCGCTCGACGGTGCGCCGGCACCTGAACCGACTCGAAGTCGGAGGATGGGTCAACCGTCGCCGGCCCACGGTCGACGATGCCCGCAAGAAGGCCGCCCGCACGGCGTACGAGCTCGCGACACCTGGGGGCACGGTGCCCCTAGGCCTAGGGGCAGAGAACACCGGACCTGGGGGCACGGTGCCCCCAGACCTAGGGGCAGAGAACACCGGACCTAGGGGCACGGTGCCCCTCAAGTCAGAACATGAACACATGCATGCACGCGCGGGCGCGCGTGAGGCCGACGTCGTGCTCGCCGCGTTGCCCGATCGCCTCGCGGGCAAGGTCACTAGATCGACGCTCGAAGATGTGTGTGCCGACCTGGGGCCGTCATGGACGCCTGACGCGCTCCGCCGAGCTGCCGGCGAGGCCGACTGGACGTCGGCACGTGGTGGCGGCGCCGTCATCGCGTGGTTGAAGGATCGTTCCCGCCGTGACCCGCCGGCCGCTCGCGAACCATCGAAGGCCACCGGCAACAAGACGTGCAGCAACGGCAAGGTGGTCGCCGCCGATGGGTCGTGCTGCCACGAGCACGACGCACAACAAGCCGGCGATGCCGCATGAGCCGGCGCGACGGTCTGGTCCGGGATCGTGACGGTGACCTCGTCGACGAGCCCGTCGAGCACGTGTGCGTGAACGGGTGGGCCGGCGAGGACCACGCCGGCCGGCCCATCGCCTGCCACGTATGCCGCCCGCACCTACAGCGCCGGCGCCTGGCCGGCGACGGGCCCGAGATCACGACCGCACGACCCGACCCGCACGAGCACAGAACGTCGACCACATGACCGGTCCAGACCCGACCAACGGAGGAGTGCCGATGCTGTCCCCGATCCCCGACAACGTCCGAGACGTGGTGTGTCCGCGGTGTCACGCGCCCGTGGGCAGCCCGTGTGACTGGGCACCGTTCCGATCATGGATGCCGCACCCGGAACGCATCGACCACGCCAACGACGCGGACCAGTCCGGCTCGTCACCCGATGGCCGTCGACAGTGACGCGCTGACCGCGTTCGTGGCCGGCCTCGAGCCGGCCGAGGGTGTCGAGCTGGCTTCGACGCTCCGCGTCGGGATCAACGCGCTACAGGCCGCCCGGACACGCAACGGCGCACGGTACGACCCGACCCCGGCGCGCACCGTGCTCGCGGCCGTCTCCGACGCCGGCAGTGGCCAACGTTGGCCACTTTCTGGACGCCACGGCCAGCAGTGGGCGAGCGTTGCCGAGATGGCAGGTCGAACGGGCGTACCCGGCCGGACGCTGCGCAGGTGGGCAGCGTCCGGCCGGATACGAGCCGAACGAATCGGCCGGACCTGGTGGCTGTACGTGCCCGACGTGGAAAAGGAGATCCAGAAGTGATCATCGAGCAGCCGCAGATCGTGCAACATCTGCGATCCCTGGTCATGTCGGTCACCGAACCCGACCTCGACGAGCCGGTGCGGGCCAGCCGATCCCGCACGGTCGCCGAGACCGTGACCGACCTGCGCGACGTGGCCGCGCTCGCACCGATGATCGGTGGATCGCAAGCCGTCGACACGCTGCGCATGTCCGAAGAGCAACCGCCGTTCGACGATCTCGACCCCAGCGGACGCAAACGCCAAGCCGCCTACGAACGGTTCAGCGCCCGACGCGTGGCCGACGAGATCCGCGCGGCCAGCCTCACCACAGACACGCCCGGACTGCTGCCCCGACCCCTCGACACCGGCACCGGCACAACCGGCATCGGCGACGGGCTCCCGCTGATCCGTACCCACGCGCTACCCCGCGACTTCACCGCCGGCGGCACCGCACCAGTCACCCCCGGAGTCGTGGCCGGCGACATCGACGGCCAGATCGTCACCGAAGGCACCCCCGCCCCCACCGGCGACCCGATCACCATCGCCAACGTCGGCGCCGACCGGGCCCGACAGCTCGCAGCGTGCTTCGTCGAACTCGCCCGGCAGGTGCGCGACTGGACCGACGACGCCGGCAACGCGATGCTCGACCAAGCGCTACTCGACATCGCCGACCGGGCCGCAGAGAGCTACATCGGCACCCAGCTGATCTCAGCCGCCGGCGGCACCCGCACCGCCGGCACCGACCTGCCCGCCGCGCTCGACGACGCCGAAAGCGCCGCCGGCGCCGCCCTCAACAGTGCCGTGACGACCGGCACCAACCCCGGCGTGCTGGTCATCAACCCCGTCGACTGGCCAGCCGTGCGCCGCGCCATCGGCACCAGCTGGCTCCCCGACCTCCCGCACCCCGAGCCAGCGATCTCGATCGGCGCAACCGCCGGCACCGCGATCATGGTCGGACCCGCCGCGCTGCACCTGTTCGCCGGCCAACCCGAGTTCATGCCCGCCCCCAAGCCCGCCACCATCGGCGAGCAGATCTCCGCGCTACGCCCGTTCTACCTCGCCGTCCGCGCAACCGCCGGCGTACAGACCGTCACGGGAATCGGAGCATGAACGGACAGCCCAGGGTCATGACGACCCGGAACTGGCTCGTGTACCCGAGCCTGCCAGCCGCCGAGTACGGCAACGTCTCCCGCACCCGGTCGGTACGCCCGACCGCCGATCCCAGCGCCATCAACCGGAGGATGCTCGACGATGTCGAGCGCAACCACTACCGATCCGGGCTCGGGCATTCCACCCGGCGCGCACCTTCGGGACCGCCGGCGGCACGAACCGATACCAGCCGCCGAACGATCCCAGCGTCGGTGATCGCCGACGCCGGCCGGCACGTCGACGAGCTCGCCCGCGATCTCGGTAACCCGCTCGTCACCACCGCGATCACCGGCAACAGTCGCGACGTACGCGACGCCTGCGACCTCGTCCGGGCCGGCATCGAACGGTACGGCCCACACGCCGCGCCCGCGCACCTGCACAACCTCGCGGCCGGGCTCTACGAGCTGCGCAGTGCCCTCGCGTTGAACCTCGCCCGCGCCGCCGGATGCATCGACCCAGACCGGCTCAGCGAGCAGCTACGCCACGCCCACCGGCCACACCGGCGCCGGCGCACTCGCTGAACCAACAGCCCCCACGTCCCCGCGCGATTGGAGACCACAACCGTGCTCGCCCGGCCGGCGCGCCCCCGCACCCGATCGAGCCGACCCGACGGCACCCAGCCGCCGGCGACCGGATCTCGGAACGCGCGAGCCGCCGCGCCGGCACGCTGACCCCGCCCCCCGGTCAAGAAAGCAGAGCCGACCCGACGGCACCCAGCCGCCGGCGACCGGATCCCGGGACGGGCGACCAGCGCACAGCACCACAGCACACACACCGAACCGGACACGAACACGCCAGCCGCGCGGTCAACGCGGCAACCATCCGCCCGGATCTGCAGATTTCAGCGGATCGCCTGCCTGAGGAATCCGGATCTGCCGGGACGGGACGGGTCGGGACGGTCGGCGCTCACCATGCGCCCCGCATCAGCGAACCGAGCAGGAACGACCCAGCACCAATAGTCCCTGCGCACCCGCTGTAGCCGATCCCGGACCCACCACACTACTGAGAGGAGTTCTCAACAGGGCACACCCTACTCGCCAACGACACCGCACCCGCGCCTGTCCAGCGATCCGCCGCGGACACCGCACCCGCCGCTGTGCGATCCGGCAGCCAGCCGGACACCGCACGCCGCGATGTGCGACCCACGCCGGACATCGCTCCTCAGCGTGGTGTGCGACCCGAGGCGCCACAGCACGACACCAACCGCCCGGACTCACCGACCACCGGGCGGTCACAGTCGCGCCCTCAACGAGGGTCCGGCGATGGGTGGACACCAGGGTAGGGACGGGCCGGGCCCGACCTGGCGACCTGGCTGAGGGTACGGAAGTCAACTTTCCCGGGACGGGTCGGGACGGGTCGGGTAGGTCCGGGACGGGTCGGGTCGGCGGCCTGGCCGCGCTGCCGCTCGGGGATCCGAGCGTTGCGGACACCCGACCCGCTGTCGGCGGAGGTGCATCACGTCGTCGGGCGGGCGCTGTCGGGCGACGACCCGCGGCACCTGGTCGCCGCGCACCGTCGGTGCAACCTCGAGGCGGGCGACCCGACGCGGTCCGATCCGCCGCCGGCTGGACAGACACGGTGCTAAGCTCGTGACCTGCGGTTTTTCATGGGGCGTGGGGGGCCTGGGAGATCGCCGTCTCTTCGTTCTCTCTCCCCGCATCGCCGCAGGTCAGGATGCGTTTCGGTGTGGACGGGAGCGGCTATGGCGGAGCTGACATGCCAGCAGTGCGGCACCGGCTTCACGGGCAAGTCTCACGCGAAATACTGCACGGGGTCGTGTCGATCGGCTGCAAGCAAGGCAGCGCGCCAGAACCGCACTCAAGCGCACTCACGGGGCACGGGGCGCCGGTCCACGGCGATGACCAGCGCGTTCACGAAGGCATCGAAGGCGGCGCACCGTAAGCCGGTCGACGGCGCGGCGGTCGCGCTCGCTCGGGTGTACGCGCGGCAGATCGACGACGACCCGTCGCGGGTCGACAAGCTCGGCCCGCAGATGCTCGCGGTGTTGACGCAGCTCGGGATGACACCGAAGGCGCGCGGCGGTCAGGCCGAGCCGCAGGCAGGGGGTGACCGTGTCGACCGCGTCGACGAGCTACGCGACCGGCGTGCATCTCGGGCGGACCGAGCCGCGGCCGTGGACTCCCCCGACACCCCAGCAACCACGTAAGGACCGGGACGGGAAGGACACGGGCCGTACCGATCGGACCGCCGTTGCCCACATTTTGCCCACACTTTGAAGCGAAACGCCGTGATTCCGAGTCATCCGGTGAGATTGTCTGTGCAGGTCAGAGCCGTTATCGGTCCGTCGACCTGGTGCCCGGATGCGTCTTGTAAGCGATAGGTCGTCGGTTCGAATCCGACTTCGGGCTCTCGTCAGCGAACGATGGTGGTGCGTTGACCAGCGCTATGGCACCGGTAAACGCACCACCATCACCTCTTCGTCAGCCGGTGCCGAGGTACGAACCGACGGTGTCGGCGAACTCGTACCCGTTGGTCGCGTCCCAGTTGACCGACCACGTCATCGCACCGCCGATCGGCCCCCACGGCTCGGACGGCACGAACCCGGCGCACCGGGTGGCCGTGGCCAGACAGTCCAGAGCCGCGGTCACGTTCGCCGCGGGCTGGTAACCGCCACCGGCCGCGGACGGGACCGCCGGCAACCCCAGACCGACCTGATCCGGGTCGAGACCCGCCTCGAGCTGGATACAGGCCTGCGCGGTGAGGAAGTCGATCGTCCCCTGCGCATACACCTGATCGTCGCAGCCCATCATGGTGCCGGAGTTGTAGTACTGCATGTTGACGATCGTCAGGATGTCCTGGATGCCCAGGGCCAGCTGGTAGTAGTCGTACGAAGGCGCCTGGAAGTCGATGGTCTGCGGCGCCATCGTGATGATCAAGCCGGGTCCGGCCAGGTCACGGAGCTGACGCAGCGCCTGCTCCATGTACGTCGCGTTGATGCCGTGCTCGAGGTCGATGTCGACCCCGTCGAACCCGTACTCCTGCATCAGCGCGTAGGTGCTCTGGGCGAAGTTGGTCGCCTCGGCGGCGTTCGTGACGTCAACGTGCCCGTTCTGGCCACCGACGGAGATCACCACCTTCCCGCCGGCAGCTTGCCGGTCGGCGACGTCGGCTTTGAACTCGTCGACGGTGTACCCGCCCAGACCGGCGCTGTCCAGATTGAACGTGATACTGCCGGGCTCACCCGCGACACTCTCGGCGAACGCGATGGCGAGCAGGTTGTAAGCGGCCGGCACCTCGGACACCTCGAGGACGGTCGAGCCGTTGTCGAAGTTGTGCCAGTACCCGGTGAGCCACTGGTCGCCGTCGCCTCCGCCGTCACCGCCGCCGTCCTCGGTCCCGGTCTCTGAACCCGTCTCCGTGCCGGTGTCGGAACCCGTCTCGGTCCCCGAGTCGCCGCCGGCCTCGGTGCCGGTGTCCGACCCGGTGTCGGTTCCCGTCTCCGTACCCGTCTCCGTGCCCGAGCCGCACGGGCCGTCGTCCCGCCACGGCCCCCACTCACTCGGCGCAGGCGTGTCCCCACGCGTCCAATGCCGCGCCGTCCACAGATGACCGTCATAACTCACCCGATCCCCGCCGACATACGCCGTCGACGCATCCCACGCAGGCGCCGAACACGTCCCCGGATCACCACCGGTCTCGGTACCGGAGTCGCCGCCGGTCTCGGTGCCGGTGTCCGACCCGGTGTCGGTCCCCGTCTCCGTGCCCGAGCCGCACGGGCCGTCGTCCCGCCACGGCCCCCACTCACTCGGCGCAGGCGTGTCCCCACGCGTCCAATGCCGCGCCGTCCACAGATGACCGTCATAACTCACCCGATCCCCGCCGACATACGCCGTCGACGCATCCCACGCAGGCGCCGAACACGTCCCCGGATCACCACCGGTCTCGGTACCGGAATCGCCCCCGGTCTCGGTGCCGCCGCCTCCGCCGCCCGTCGACAGCCGCTCGCCCATCAGACCGACGAGCTCGTTCTGGTGGTCGCCGGCCAGGTCCCACCACATGGCGCCGCCGAAGCCGTTCGCCGTGATGTAGTCGGCCTTCTTGTCCACCAGCCACGGGTCGTCGAACGACCAGAACTCGTTACCGTCGTACGACCACGACGCGAGCACGTCCTCGTCATGGAAGATGATGCCGTCGCGCAGGTTGCGGTACCGGTCGGTTCCCGCCTCCTCCGGGAACTCCCCGGGTGCCGCTCCGTCGGCCGATTGCCACGCACCGTCGGTGCCGCCGTCCTCCACGCCGGTCCAGCCGCGTCCGTACAGCGGCAGACCCATGGTCAGTTTCGACGGCGGAACTCCCCGATCCGTGTAGTAGGTCATCGCCTGAGCGACACTGAACTGCTCCGCCTCGGGGAGCGGGTTCGCGGGGTCGTCGTGCAGGTTCGCCTGGTGTCCCGCGACGTCCGGGTTCCACGCCCCGTGCAGGTCGTAGCCCTGGACGTTGGCGAAGTCGAGATAGTCGAACAGCTGCGTCACGTCCCAGCCGGCCTCGATCAGAACCGGGTTCGCCGGGAGGAACGCACTGAGTTCGTAGTCCTCGCCGGTCTGCTCGCTCAGCGCGTCCAGCTGGGTGCGGAACTCGGCGAGCAGCGCGATCAGGTTCTGCTTGTCCTGGTCCGATCGGTGATTGCCCGGATGCTGCATGTCGGCGGGGGCGCCGGGCCACTCCCAGTCGATGTCGATGCCGTCGAACACGCCGGCGGCGGCGCCCTGGCCGCCGCGCCCGTCGATCACCGGGAGGTTCCCCTTGATGAACATGTCGATGCACGACGACACGAACCGCTCGCGTGACTCGGGCGTCGCCGCTGCCCGGGAGAAGTGCCGGGACCATGTCCAGCCACCGATCGAGACCATCGCCTTGAGATGCGGGTGCTCGGCCTTCAGCTCTTTGATCTGGTTGAAGTTGCCGGCGAGTGGCTGGTCCCACGCGTCGGCGACGCCGTCGACGGACTCGGCGGCGGAGAAGCCCTTGCCGTAGTCGGCCCAGGCGTCTCCCGCGTAGTCGCCCTCGTCGGGCGAGCCCTTCGGCCCGTTCGGCTGGTTGGCCTCGAAACAGGTCAGCGAATCCGGGTGGATGTTCGCGAAGGCGTAGTTGATGTGTGTCAGGTCGTCAGCGGCTCCGCTGGTCGCCAGGTCCTTGACCAGGAAGTCGCGGCCGTAGATACCCCACTGGGTGAAGTAGCCGACGTTGCGGTAGCCGTTGTCGGCGGCCGCCACCGCGGTCGACGGGGCCGCAGCCGCTGCGGAGCCGGCTCCGGTCGTGGTGGGTGGGGTTGCGGCCGCGAACGCGGCGACCCCGGAAGTGAGCAGGGCCGTCGCGGCCCCGTACGCGACTGTCGTGCGCCATCGGGTTCTCACGGTGACTCCTCATGTCGTCGTGCGGCGGTCCCGGCGCGGTCGTACGCGCCGTCGTACCCGGTCACCACCTCCTTCGCCGGCGTCGAGCAGGCGGAGGGGACGTCGGATGAGGTCATGACTTCATGAGTGACTGCATGCGCGAGGACCACGAGACTCGCGCGGTTCGATTCCCGAGAAAAGACACAATTCCGAACTGGAAAGAAAGTTAGCAGAAGCGTCGCCGCCTGCCAAGGGGGTCCACGACCATCACGCTGAAGCGACGTCAGCGCCGGCGGCGGGCGATCACGTCACGCATGCGCGGCACGACGACGCCGCCCTCGGCCATCCGCCGCCGCACCAGACGCCGCGTACGCACGATGCCCACCACGCCCACCAGCCAGACCACGTACTGCACGCACAGCGCCACCCGGAAGTCGGCGAGCTCGTAGTCGCTGGAACCGCCGGTGCGGGCGTCGATCACCAGGCCGACCGCCAGGATCGTCAGCAGAGATGCCAGGAACCCGCCGACGTTGACGATGCCGGTGGCGGTACCGAGACGGTTGGGCGGATTGAAGGTGCGGGCGAAGTCGAAGCCGATCATCGACCCCGGGCCGCCGACCGACAATGCGGTGACCAGCACCACCAGCAGCCACAACGGCGCCTGTCCCGGCAGTACCAGCACCGACGTCCACGCGCCGACGTTCACCGCGACCACGCCCAGGACCAGCCAGGACCGGCGCAGCGGGTGCCGCTGCACCATGACCCCGATCATCGGCCCCGCGACCACTCCGACCACGACCAGCACGGTCAGCAGGCCACCCGCTGTCGCCCTGGACAGCCCCTGCCCGGACACCAGGAACGGGAACCCCCACAGCAGCGCGAACACCGTCGCCGGGAACTGCGTGGAGAAGTGCGTCCACAGACCCAGCCGGGTACCCGGATGCCGCCAGGCGGTGACCAGGTCGTGCCCGACATGCCGGATGGACGTCTGCGCCATCGGGACTGCCTGACCCTCCGGCGAGTTGCGCAGCACGGCGAACGCCACGACGGCGACGAACACGCCCGTTCCGGCCGCCGACAGGAACGCCGGGCTCCAGCCGAACCGGTCCAGGACCGCCACGAACGGCACCGCCGACAGCACCTGCCCGACCTGGCCGACCAGACCGGTGAGCTGCGTCATCACCGGAACACGTCCGGGAGCGAACCAGGCGGCGACGATCCGGAGCACGCTCACGAAGGTCAACGCGTCGCCGGCGCCGACCAGCACCCGGCCGGCCACGGCCAGCGGAACCGACGCCGCCAGCGCCAGCACCACCTGCCCGGCCGCCATCAGACAGGCACCCGTCACCACCAGGCGACGCGCACCGACGCGGTCGAGCAACAACCCCACCGGGACCTGCAGTCCCGCGTACACCAGCAGCTGCACGACGACGAACGTGGCCAGCACGCTGGCCGACACACCGAGACGGTCCACCGCCTCGAGACCGGCCACGCCGAACGTCGTGCGATGCATCACCGCCACGACGTAGGAAGCGACGCCGACGACCCACACGATCAGGGCTCTGTTCGAAGTCGGCATCGACATCATTGTCCGTCACCGTCGCCGTGCGGATGGACCGAGGCCGAGGAGCCCGACGCTCGATGACAGACGCCGAGCCCCCCGGGTGTCGGTCACGAGGGCATGTGACCGCCGTCGGGACCCGCGAGTGGTGCTGAGGCGGTCTCGCCGATCCCGCCGCTGCAGCGTGGCAGAACCACCGACGCGGCACTCGTCGTTCGGCTCACATCCACCCGCCCGGACCACCGGGGCACCGCGAACGTCGGGAAACGGATCGGCCGACAGGCCGAGTCCGGCCGGTGGACAACACGGCGCGCGACCGCGCGCTCCGGTCCGGTGCGGCGGCGCCCGCCGGTACGGGCAGGTGAGACGACCGTCAGGTCGACGCCGTGCGGATGTAGGACGACAGCGAGTCGCGCTCGACCTCGAGCTCGGTGATACGGCTCTTCACGACGTCGCCGATGCTGACGATGCCGGTCAGCTTGCCGTCCTCGACGACCGGCATGTGCCGGAACCGGCCCTCGGTCATGGCGCGGGCCAGCTCGTCGATGTGCGAATCGGGCACGCAGGTCTGCACGTCGGCGGTCATGATGACCTCGACCGACTCGGACAGGACGGCGGCGCCACGCTCACCCAGGGCACGAACGACGTCGCGCTCGGAGGCGATGCCGTGCACCGACGAACCGTCCGCGGAGACGACCACGGCACCGATGCGGTACTCGGCGAGCGTACTGAGCAGGCTTCGCACGGTCGTGTCCGGCGACACGGTGACCACGGAGCGGCCCTTGCCCCGGACGATGTCGGCGATGCGCATCGGGTCCCCCTTGCCGGCACGGAGTACACCTGATGCCATTGAACCGTACGGCTTCATGGCCGATCAGGAAAGGCATCCGCGCAGATCGGTCCGGTTCCGTCCGCGGAACCGGCGATCATCGGGTCCGGTGGTGACGGCGGCCGGCCGCCAGCCGGTCCGGGCTGCCGCCCACGTGAGGTGCGTCACGTGCTCGTGACGCGCGTCACCGGACGGTGTACTCTCCTGGCAACCTGCCGGGAATCCGCAACACACCGGTTACCTGCGGGACAACTGAACACCACGTCCACTTCACAACGGATCGTCCGGCACGTACCTGCCGGTGGAGGGAAGTACCGATGGCTACGGTCACCTATGACAAGGCAAGCCGGATCTACCCGGGCCAAGACAATCCGGCGGTCGACAGTCTCGACCTCACCATCGAGGACGGGGAGTTCCTGGTTCTCGTCGGTCCCTCCGGTTGCGGAAAGTCCACGAGCCTGCGGATGCTCGCGGGTCTCGAGGAAGTCGACCAGGGCTCCATCCGCATCGGCGAGCGCGACGTCACGCACATGCCGCCCAAGGACCGCGACATCGCGATGGTCTTCCAGAACTACGCGCTGTACCCGCACATGTCGGTGTCCGACAACATGGGCTTCGCTCTCAAGATCGCCGGCACGCCGAAGGACGAGATCCGCCGCCGCGTCGCCGACGCCGCCAAGCTGCTCGACCTCGAGGAGTACCTCGACCGCAAGCCGAAGGCCCTCTCCGGTGGTCAGCGTCAGCGTGTGGCCATGGGCCGCGCCATCGTCCGTGAGCCGCAGGTCTTCCTCATGGACGAGCCGCTGTCCAACCTCGACGCCAAGCTGCGTGTGTCCACCCGTACCCAGATCGCCTCGCTGCAGCGCCGGCTGGGCATCACCACCGTCTACGTCACCCACGACCAGATCGAGGCCATGACGATGGGCGACCGGGTCGCGGTGCTCAAGGACGGTCTGCTGCAGCAGGTCGACACGCCGCTCGGGCTGTTCGACAAGCCGCAGAACGTCTTCGTCGCGGGCTTCATCGGCTCGCCGGCCATGAACATCGCCACCTTCGACCTGGTCGACGGCAACGCCACGCTCGGCGAGTCCAGCGTCCCGGTCCCGCCGGCCGTCAGCGCGGCGGTGAAGGAGGAGGGCTCCGACACGGTGACCCTGGGCTTCCGTCCCGAGGCGCTCGAGCCGGTGTCGAGCGAGAGCGAGGGTGGCATCCCGATCGTCGTCGACGTCATCGAGGAGCTCGGGGCCGACGCGTTCGTCTACGGCCAGCCGGCCGGGCCGACGTCGGAGCTGCAGAGCGACCGGATGCGCAGCGAGACCGTCATCGCCCGTGTCGAGCCGCGCAACGTGCCCGCCAAGGGCGCGAAGGTGAACTTCCGGGTGCGGCCCGGCAACGAGCACTTCTTCTCCGTCAAGACCGGCGCGCGTATCGAGGCCTGAGCCGCACCGCCGAACCAGCAAGAACGGCGCCCTTCCGCCCGACCGGGCCGGGAGGGCGCCGTTGCGCGTCCGCGCCGGCACCGTCTCAGCACGCGCACGTTCCGCGTCACGGGCGGGCGTGACGCGGGACAATGGGCCGCATGGAGCTACGGATCCTGGCGGCGCCGCGCGAACAGCAGGCGTTGCTCGACCTCCCCTGGGACATGTCCCTGGAGCAGTGGCCGGAGTGGTACCTGGTGGCGCTGCCCCGCGGGATCTCGCGGCACGTGGTGCGGTTCACCAGGCTGAACGGTCAGGTCTACGCGCTGAAAGAGATCGTGCAGTCCTACGCCGACCGCGAGTACCAGATGCTGCGCGACCTGTCCCGTCTCGACGTCCCGTCCGTGCAGGCCGTCGGCGTCGTCAGCGGACGCGAGGCGCCCGACGGCACCGCACTGGACGCGATTCTCGTCACCCGGCACCTGCAGTTCTCGCTGCCGTACCGCGCGTTGTTCGCGCGGATGATGCGCCGCGAGACGGTCGACCGGCTCATCGACGCCCTCGTCGTGCTCATCGCCCGCCTGCATCTCAGCGGCTTCTTCTGGGGCGACTGCTCACTGTCCAACACGTTGTTCCGCCGCGACGCCGGCGCCTTCGCCGCGTACCTGGTGGACGCCGAGACCGGCGAGCTGCACGACGCGCTCAGCAACGGCCAGCGCGCCCACGACCTGGACACGGCCCGGACGAACATCGCGGGCGAGATGATGGACCTGCTCGCCGCCGGTCAGCTGGACGAGAGCGTCGACCCCGTCGCGACGAGCAATCAGGTCGTCAAGAGGTACGAGGCACTGTGGAGCGAGCTCACCGAGTGGGAGGCCTTCGACGTCACCGAACGCTGGCGGATCGCCCGCCGCGTCGAGCGGCTCAACGAGCTCGGCTTCGACGTGGACGAGCTCGACATCGTCACCGACATCGGCGGGCGCACCATCCGGGTGCAGCCCAAGGTCGTCGACCCCGGGCACCACTCCCGCCGGCTGCTCCGGCTGACCGGCATCGACGCACAGGAGAACCAGGCCAGGCGGCTGCTCAACGACCTCGACACCTACGCCGCCGTGACCGACCAGCAGGGCGAGGACGAGGAGATCGTCGCCAACGCGTGGGTCATGGACTGCTTCGAGCCGGTCATCCGCAACATCCCGCGCGAGCTGCGCGGCAAGCTCGAGGCTCCGGAGATCTACCACGAGGTGCTCGAGCACCGCTGGTACGACTCCGAGCGGCTCGGCCACGACGTGGGGCTGGCCGAGGCGGCGCGCGACTACGCCGAGACCGTCCTCCGGCACAAGCCCGACGAGCTCGCCATCCTGGGCGGCACCGCAGCCGACCCGGCGGAGACCCAGCCGTTCCGGATCTCGTGGACGGATCTGCAGTAGCCCCGCACCCCATGATCATCGGCACTTACCCGCCACATGGCCGGGTAAGTGCCGATGATCATGGGAAGGGTGTCAGGGGTAGAAGCCGCGGATGCGGTGCTGCATGACCCGGTAGGGCCAGTCGTGCTCGGTGTTCCACTGACTCACCGACAGGTGCAGCTCACCCAGCGTCGACCCGGGGATGACGTAGCCGCCGTAGAGCTGCGCCACGTGTGAGTCGTCCTCCTCGCCCCAGGCGGCGCCCCAGATCAGGGTGCGGCGGTGCGCGTTGTACAGGTTCGACGTCGGGTAGTCCATGACGATGCCGTCGATGCGGTAGTCGCCCTCGTTGAACCAGGTCAGCACCCACTTTCCGCCCAGCGGGCGCAGGCACAGCTCGCCGAACCTGCCTTCCAGGATCGGCGTCGGCGGATGGCCCCACGCCCAGTGGCCGTCGCGGTAGCCCCACGGCTCGTACGCGCCCAGATCGGTGAGCCGGTCCTGCGGCACCCGGTGCATGATGATCGGCTTGTCGCGCTGGAACCCGGTCGAGTACACGTACACGTAGCCGTCGTTGCCCAGGCCCCAGGTCAGCAGCTGGAACATGCCACCGTGCAGGTCCGGCGGGAACTTCGCGCCGGTGTGCTGCCAGCTCGCCCCGGAGTCGTCGGAACGCCAGATCTCGGTCCAGACGACGTTGCCGAGTCCCTTGTTCACCATGACGTGCAGGTACATCGTCCCGCCGATGGTGATGACGTCGGACGGCAGCACCGTGGAGAACTCGGGGTTGTTGTGCTCGTAGTACCAGAGCTGCTCGGCCGCGTCACCGCCGACTGCGCCGGACCAGGTCACCCCGGTGTTCAGGTTGGTGGTCGTCGACCACAGGGCGACGGGTGAGCGCCACCAGCCGTCGCCGACCCGGGCGTTCTCGAACGTGTCACCGAACACGAACAGCAGCCGCCCGTCCGGTGTACGTGCGGGCACGCCGAGGTCGGTCGCCTCCATCCGGAACCGTGTCGTGATTCCGGGGCCGGTCAGGTTGGCGATCTTGGTGACCTGCTGCTGTCGCCGCGCCAGACCGGGCTCGGCCGGTTCGGGCGGCCGGCCCCTGCCGGTGGCGTGGGCTGTCGAGCCGAGCAGGGAGCCGCCCGCGACGGCACCCAACGCTCCTTTCAGGAAGGTGGATCTGTTCAGCTGCGAGCGGTCGTGGGCCGGACGAGACGGGCCGTCGTTGCTCTCGTCATCGACGTGCATGGAACACCCCAATGCTGGAGAAATCGATTGCTGGGATTATTCAGCACGTTCGGGACATACGTCAACAGTCAGTAGTGACCGCCCGTCACGGGACATCGAACGCCCGGCTCCTCCACGCCCCTGCCGCAGTCCGTCACCCGGCGTTCGCCACACGTGGTGACTTGGACCGGGACGGTCCGGAACCGCCCCGACGCGGGTGTTAAGGTGCTCCGCGCGGGCACATGAACCATGGGGATCATCAATTGAAACAACATCCAGGACGAGCTCGCCGCCGGCGAGCCTCGCTGGCGGGAAGCGCGGCTGCCGGCGCCGCGCTCCTGCTGACTTCGGCGCTGCCGGCAGCAGCTCAGGAAGATCTCGCCACCGACAACTACCGGCCGCCGTCCGCGCCGCTCACCGGCGGTAACGCCGCCTACGAGTACGCGCCGGCAGTGCTGAACGAGGGCGGCCTGTACCGCATGTGGTACTGCGCCCAGGACCCCGAAGGCGCCGTCCCCGGTGACGACATCCTCTACGCGGAGTCCACCAACCCGAACGGGCCGTTCACCGCTCCCGACGGCGGCGACCCGTGGATCGTCTTCGAAGGCACCGGAGGCGGCGGATTCGACGGCCAGCACACGTGCGACCCGTCGGTCGTCAAGGTCGACGGCACGTACTACATGTACTACGGCGCCGCGGTGAACGACGGCGAGACGAGCATCGGCGTCGCGCGCAGCGCTGACGGCATCACCTGGGAGCGCTTCCACGACGGCCCGATCATCGTGCCGTCGCACCAGCAGGACACCGGCAACACCTATGGTGCGGGTCAGCCCAGCGTCGTCCACCGCGACGGCATGTTCTACATGATCTTCACCGACACCACCGGCGCGGGCGCACTGCCGGAGAACGGTGCCGGCCAGTTCGCCTGGCGCGCGCCGAACCCGACGTTCGACAACACCGAGGTGTTCACCGCCGACGGCTGGCAGCCGTACACCCCCGAGAACTCGCGTAGCTTCTCGGTGGCGAACGCGTTCTCCGCCGACTGGCAGTACTCCGACGAGCTCGAGTCGTTCATCATCGCGCACAACAACGAGCCGGGCTCCACGAAGCTGACCTTCCTCGGCGCCGACAACCTCGCCGAGCACCCGTACAACCAGGTGCAGATCGACGGCGCGTTCGTCGAGGGGCCCGGCATCGTCTCCACGCCGGACAAGCACGCCGTCGACGACCCGAACGCCGAGTGCGGGCGGGTGCCGGTCGACGTCATGCACGCCAGTAGCGGACCGTCGGAAGGACTCCCGCCGCAGGACCTGGTCCACAAGGGCATCGACGTGATCGCATCCATGGACTGCACTCCGGACCCGACACCCACGGAGACGCCGACACCCACGGAGACGCCGACGTCGACTCCCACGGCAACGCCGACGGCCACTCCGACGGCGACGCCGACGGAAACACCCACCGAGACGCCGACGGAAACGCCCACGGAGACCCCGACGCCGACCGAGACTCCCTCGGCGACGCCCACGGAATCCCCCTCGGAGACGCCGGCGCCGACCGAGTCGACCCCACCCGACGACGACGAGAACCTGCCGGACACCGGCGTGGGCTCCGGCCCGGTCGCCGGGCTCGGGCTGGCCCTGATCGCCGCCGCGGCCGGGGCGTTCGCGCTCAACCGCAGGGCACGCAACACCGCATAACCGCTGGCCCCGCATCGAACGGGGTGGGCCGCCTCCGGGCAGCCCACCCCGTTCGACGTTCCCGCCGACCGCCGACCACCCACCGCCGACGCCGACTGTGAGCCAAATCACATCGACGGCCGACGCGCCTGCGTCGAGATCGGCCGATCCGCTGCGACGTCCCCAGTGACACCACAGTCACCACACGACGCACGCGAGAGAGGACGATCCCGTGACGACCACGATTCCCACCGAGTCCGAACCCCGGGCCGGGCGCCGCGAATGGATCGGGTTGGCCGTACTGGCCCTGCCCACCCTGTTGCTCTCGCTCGACATGAGCGTGCTCTACCTGGCACTGCCGCACCTGGCGGCCGACCTGCAGCCCAGCAGCAGCCAACTGCTCTGGATCACCGACATCTACGGCTTCATGATCGCCGGGTTCCTCATCACCATGGGCACCCTCGGCGACCGGATCGGCCGGCGCAAGCTGCTCATGATCGGCGCGGCGGCCTTCGGCGTCGCCTCGGTGCTCGCCGCCTACTCGACCAGCGCGGAGATGCTGATCGCGACCCGGACACTGCTCGGCATCGCCGGCGCCACGCTCATGCCGTCGACACTCGGCCTGATCAGCAACATGTTCACCGACCCCAAGCAGCGCGGAGTCGCCATCTCGGTGTGGATCAGCTGCTTCATGGGCGGCACGGCCATCGGCCCCGTCGTCGGCGGACTTCTGTTGCAGTGGTTCTGGTGGGGCTCGGCGTTCCTGCTGGGCGTCCCGGTGATGATCGTCCTGCTGACCACTGCCCCGACGTTGCTTCCGGAACACCGTGACGACACCGCCGGACGTCTCGACCTGGCGAGCGTCGGCCTGTCGCTGGCGACGATCCTGCCGATCATCTACGGGCTCAAGGACCTGGCCAAGGACGGAGCGTCCATGGGCGCTACCGCCAGCGTCGCCGTGGGTGCCGCGGTCGGCGTCGTATTCGTCCGCCGGCAGTTGCGGCTGAGCAGCCCGTTGCTCGACCTGCGCCTGTTCGCGAACCGGACGTTCAGCACCGCGCTCGGCGTCATGATGCTCGGCGCCGTCGCCATGGGCGGGATGTTCCTGTTCGTCAGCCAGTATCTGCAGCTGGTCGAGGGCCTGACGCCGCTGCGCGCCGGCCTGTGGTTGGTGCCGCCGGCACTCGGCATGATCACCGGCACGCTGCTGGCGCCGCAGCTGGCGCAGCGAATCGGCGCCGGCACCGTCATCGGCGGCGGCATGATCGTCACTGCCGTGGGCTTCGTCCTGCTCACCCAGGCCGACGCGGTCGGCGGCCTGGTCACCGCCGTGATCGGGCTCGCGATCGCGATGGTCGGGCTCGGCCCGGGCGCCGCGCTGGTGACCGACATCGTCGTCGGCTCGGCGCCACCGGAGAAGGCCGGTTCGGCGGCCGCCATGTCCGAGACCAGCGGCGAGTTCGGCATCGCGATGGGAATCGCCGGCCTGGGCAGCCTCGGATCGGTGATCTACCGGGACACCCTGACGGTTCCCGCGGGCACGCCGCCGGAGGCCGCCGCCGCCAGCCACGACACGCTGGCCGGAGCCGTCGCCGCCGCCGAGCAGCTCCCTGCCGAACTGGCCGGGCCCCTGCTGACGGCCGCGCGTGGCGCCTTCACCGACGGCCTGCACGTCGTGGCCGGATTCGGCGCCGTGGTCATGGTCGTCGTGGGCACGGTCACGCTGATGCTGCTGCGCAAGCAGGACGCCCCGGCGCAGCCCTCGGAGGCGGCGCAGCCCTCGGAGACGGCGGAGCCCGTGGCCGCCGTGACCGGCTCCGAACCCACGCCGGTCGCCGTCGTCGAGCAGGCGTGATCGCGCCGGCCGGGTCATCAGCTCCGTCGAGGAGCAGGTCGCCGCCGTCGCCGCCGAGCACCCGGCGCTCGAGAGCCGGACGTTCGCACTGGCCCAGTACATCGTGGGCGATGCGATGTACATCGTCGCGGACGACCTGGCCGACATCCCCGGATTCGACCGGCTGCCCGGCACCGTGACCGTCCTCGACTACCCCGCCATCGTCGGCCTGAACACCCCGTCGCCACTGTCCGTGCCGTACGCCCTGGACCGTCTCCGTCCCCACCTGAAAACAGCCACCACCTGAGGGGTGGCCGGGAAATGATCACGTTCCGCATGGAATTCCATGCGGAACGTGATCATTCCCCGAAGCGTTCGAGGTCGCGAGCGATCACGAGACGCTGGATCTGGTTGGTGCCCTCGAAGATCTGCATGACCTTGGCTTCGCGGAAATAGCGCTCGACCGGGAAATCACGGGTGTAGCCGACACCGCCGAGCACCTGGACGGCGTCGGTGGTCACCTTCATGGCGTTGTCGGTGGCGACGAGCTTGGCGACGGCGGCCTGCTGGCGATAACCCAGACCACGGTCGCGGCGCTGGGCAGCGGCCAGGTAGAGGGCGCGGGCGGCCTGGACCGACGCGGCCATGTCGGCGAGCGTGAAGCCCACACCCTGGTGCCCGATGACGGGCCGGCCGAACTGTTCACGCTGACGCGCATAGGCCGCGGCCTCGTCCAGTGCCGCCTGCGCCAGCCCGGTGGCGACGGCCGCCACCCCGACGCGCCCGGCGTCCAGCGCGTGCAGGGCGATACCGAACCCGGCGCCCTCGTCACCGATGCGCCGTTCGGCCGCCACCCGCACGCCGTCGAGGTTCACGATCGTCGTCGGCGAAGCGGTGAGCCCCATCTTGTGCTCCGCCGCACCGAACGTCAGACCGTCCGCGTCGGCCGGGACGAGGAAGCACGAGATGCCGCGGGCTCCGTCGTCGGACGTGCGGGCGAACACGCTGTAGAAGTCGGCGATCCCGCCGTGGGTGATCCACGCCTTGGTGCCGTCGAGCACGTAACTGTCGCCGTCGCGGACCGCGCGGGTCGACATCGCCGCGGCATCGGAGCCGGCGTGCGGTTCGGACAGGCAGTACGCACCGAGCTGCTCTCCGCCGATCATGTCCGGCAGCCAGCGCTTACGCTGCTCGGCGCTGCCGTAATTGGCCAGCGGCCAGCACGACAGACCGTGCACGCTGACGCTGAGCGCGACCGTCGCCCAGCGCGCCGCCAGCTCCTCGAGCACCTGCAGGTAGACGTCGTACGGCTGGGCGCCGCCGCCGAACTCCTCGTCGTAGGGCAGGCCCAGCAGCCCGGTCCGGCCGAGCATCCGGACCAGCTCGCGCGGATACCGCGCCGCCTCCTCGGCGGCCGCGGCAGCCGGCGCCAGGTCGCGATCGGCGATCTTGCCGACCAGGTCGATCAGGTCACGGGCTTCGGGCGTGGGAACCACGCGTTCCACAGGCACGTCGTCGTACCTCCACGGCTCGCGCCGGACGAGGATCGCCCTCCGGCGTTGGTCGTCACAGGCTGCGCCGGACCACGTGACATGCGCAAAGGTGGTGACCCGTGTCACACGGACCGGCGTGGTTCAGCCTATCGCGAGCCGTCGGACGCCCGCGCCCGGGTGATTTCGTACATCGCAACCCCGGCGGCGACGCCCGCGTTCAGGGACTCGGTGCCGCGGGCCATCGGGATCCGTGCCACCAGGTCGCACGTCTCGGAGACGATGCGCGACATCCCGGTGTCCTCGGAGCCGACCACCAGGCACACCGGCTGGTCGAGCGCCTCGACGTCGGGCAGGTCGACCGTGCCGGCACCGTCCAGGCCGATCACGAACAGCCCGGCGTCGCGGTACACCCGCAGCGCCCGCGCCAGGTTGGTCGCCTGCGCGACCGGTGTGCGCGCGGCCGCTCCGGCCGACGTCTTCCACGCGCCCGCGGTCATGCCCGCGCTGCGCCGTTCGGGCACGACGACGCCGTGGGCGCCGAACGCCGCGGCCGATCGCACGACGGCGCCGAGGTTGCGCGGGTCGGTGACTCCGTCGAGGGCCACCACCAGCGGCGGCTCACCGGCATCGTGAGCGGCGGTGATCAGGTCGTCCGGGTGTGCGTAGGTGTAGGCCGGCAACGCGAGCGCCACACCCTGGTGAACGGAGCCGCCGGTCACCCGGTCGAGCTCGGTCCTCGCCACCTCGAGCAGATGAACGTTGCGCGCGACGGCGAGGTCCAGTGCTTCGCGTACCCGGTCGTCGGCGTCGATGCGTTCCGCGACGTACAACGTGGTGGCGGGCACCTCGGCACGCAGCGCCTCGACCACCGAGTTCCGGCCCGCCACGACCTCGGGGCCGCGGCGGCCGCGACCGCCGCCGCCGGACCGGGACGTACCGCCGGAACGCCCGGCACCGGCGCGACCGCCGCTCTCGTCACCCCGCCGCTGCTGCGCAGCCGACCGGCGTGCCTTCGGGTGCCCAGTGCGTTCCGTCGCCGCCGGCGTCGGCCCCTTGCCCTTGAGCCCGCGGCGGCGCTGGCCGCCGGAGCCGACGACCATGCCCTTCTTCGTGCCGCTCTTGCGCATAGCGCCACGGCGCTGCGAGTTGCCCGCCATCAGTTTCTCCGTACGTCGTCAGGCTCGGTCAGATCCCAGCGCGCGCCGTCGTGCCTGTCCTCGACGGTGATGCCGGCGGCCTTCAGCCGGTCGCGTAGCGCGTCGGCGGTGGCGAAGTCCTTGTTCTCTCGAGCAGCCTGGCGCTGCTCGAGCAGTGCGTGCACCAGCGCGTCGACGACGCCACGCAGCCGGTCGCCGGAGCTGCCGACGGAGTCCAGCCCGACCCACGGCTCGGCCAACGGATCCATGCCGAACACGCCGAGCATCGCCCGCACCGAGGCCAGCGTCTCACGGAGCCCGGCCGACTCGCCCGCCGAGAGCATCCGGTTGCCCTCGCGGACCGATTCGAAGACCACCGCCATCGCCTGTGGTACGGCGAGGTCGTCGTCCATCGCCCGGCGGAACGTCTCGGGAACGTCCACGTCCGGGTCGACGTCGGCCACCGCCTCCGAAGCGCGCAGGACGAACCCTTCGAGGCGCCGGTACGCGGCCGCGGCCTCGGCCAGCGCCTCCTCGGAGAACTCGGCGTGACTGCGGTAGTGCGGCGCGACGAGATAGTAGCGCAGCTCGACCGGCCGCACCCGGCGCACCACCTCGGAGACCAGCAGCGAGTTGCCCAGCGACTTGCTCATCTTCTCGCCGGACGTGGTCACGAGGGCGTTGTGCATCCAGTACCGCGCGAACGGTTGCCCCGCGGCGCGAGACTGCGCGAGCTCGTTCTCGTGGTGCGGGAACCGCAGGTCGATGCCGCCGCCGTGGATGTCGAACTCCGAGCCCAGATACTTCGCGGCCATCGCCGAGCACTCCAGGTGCCAGCCCGGCCGGCCGCGGCCGTACGTCGTCGGCCAGGACGCGGTCCGCGGCTCCTCCGGCTTGAACCCCTTCCACAGGGCGAAGTCGCGCGGATCGCGCTTGCCGCGCGGGTCGGCGTCGGCGGCCGGTTCCATCTCGTCGATCTTCTGCCCGGACAGCTCGCCGTAGGACGGCCACGACCGCACGTCGAAGTACACGTCGCCCGAACCGTCGCCGGCGACGTAGGCGTGACCACGCTCGATGAGCATGTCGATCAGTTCGACCATCTCGGGGACGTGCCCGGTGGCGCGCGGCTGGTAGGTCGCCGGCAGGCAGCCCAGAACCTCGTAGGCGGCGTCGAGCGCGCGCTCGTTCTCATAGGCCCACGCCCACCACGGGCGGCCGGCTTCCGCGGATTTGGCGAGGATCTTGTCCTCGATGTCGGTGACGTTCGCGACGATGGTGACCTCGTAGCCGGAATGCTCCAGCCAGCGCCGCAGCACGTCGAACACGACCTCCTTGCGGATGTGTCCCACGTGCGGCGGGCCCTGAACCGTCAGGCCACAGTGGTAGATCCCGACCTTGCCCGGGACGACCGGGACGAAGTCGCGAACCTCACTGGCGGCGGTGTCGTACAGGCGAAAACTCACCGGACAAGGGTAACGATTTCCGTGCCGGCAACCACCCGGATCACGGCGCGGACTCCGGAGCGCGGGCGCGTGATCCCGGCGACGAACCGGGATGGGGGACAATGAGACGACCAGCGGCCCCGACACCGACGTCCATGGAGCAGCCTTTCGTGTTCGAGCCACATCGCTCGACGGACGAGCAGCGCCGGCCGTGGTGGCTCCCGTCGGTGGCCACCGGCCTGATCGCGGCCGCCCTCCTCGCGCTGATGACCTGGCAGGTCGTGGCGCGAGGACCGTTCATCGCCTGGGACTGGCCGCTGCACGTCTACGTCGACGCGCGCCACCCGGACGGATGGGTGAAGCTGGTCCTCGACTCCATCGCCAGCCTCGGCGGGCAACGCCTCTACACGCTGCCCATCATCGTCGGGGTGGGCGCGTGGGTCTCGTACCGGCAGCGGCGGATCCGGCCGCTGGTCGCCATCGGGGCAGGGCTGGCGACGGTGTTCTTCGTGGGGTACTGGATCAAGTTCGATCTCGCCCGGACACCGCCGGCCAGCGAGCAGGACATCCTGCACGGCGTCGGCCAGGCCTTCCCCTCCGGGCACACCGCGAACGCGACCCTGACCTGGTGTCTCATCGTCATCGTGCTGCTGGGCGCCCAGGGGCTGCGGCCCGACCCGGTCCGGTTCCGGCGGTGGCTCGCGGTGGCACTGGTGATCGTGTTCGTCTCGGGCGCGCTCATGACCCTGCTCGACTACCACTGGCTCAGTGACATTCCCGGCGGCTGGATGCTCGGACTGCTGGCGCTCATGGTCTCGGTGACCGTGCTGCGCGCGCCGCGGCTGCCGTGGCCGCGGTGGCTGCCCGGGCACGCCCTGCTGGCACGGCTGGACGGGGCCGGTTGAGAGCCCGACCCGGCTCGCCATGACGCCGGACGGCCCGGCTGACCGACGGTCGGCCGAGCCGCCACGTCGAGCTGAACGCCGGCCTATCCGGCCGCCCATGCGGCGCCGCCCGGATAGGCGTGCTCGCGCATCGAGGTCTGCAGCATCTGCGCACCCGAGCCGGGCTTCGTCGGCGCGACGTAGCGCCCGCGGTCGATGCGCACCGGATCAGAGAAGTGCTCGTGCAGGTGATCGACGTACTCGATCATCCGGCCGTCGGCCGTCCCGCTCACCGCCACGTAGTCGAACATGGCCAGATGCTGCACGATCTCGCACAGGCCCACGCCACCGGCATGGGGACACACCGGCACGCCGAACTTCGCCGCGAGCAGCAGCACCGCGACGTTCTCGTTGACGCCGGCGAGCCTGCATGCGTCGATCTGCACCACCTGCGCGCCGCGGGCCTGGAGGAGTTGCTTGAACATGACCCGGTTGGCGGTGTGCTCCCCGGTCGCCACCGGGATCGGGGCGATCCGCTCGGCGATGCTCGCGTGCCCCAGGACGTCGTCCGGGCTGGTCGGTTCCTCCACCCAGGCCAGGTCGTAGGCGGCCAGCTCCTTGATCCAGCGCACCGCCTCGTCGACGTCCCACCGCTGGTTCGCGTCGACGGCGATCCGCACGTCCGGGCCGCACGTCTCCCGGGCGATCGCCAGCCGTCGCCGATCGTCGTCCAGGTCGGCGCCCACTTTGAGCTTGATCTGGCCGAATCCCGCGGCCACCGCCTCGCCCGACAGGCGTGCCAGCTTGGCGTCGTCGTACCCCAGCCAGCCCGGTGTCGTCGTGTAGGCGGGGTAGCCCTGCGCGACCAGCCGTTGCGCACGGTCCTGTCTGCCGTCCCGGGCGGACTCGAGCAGCTGCAGCGCTTCGGAGCGGTCCAGCACGTCGGTCAGGTAGCGGAAGTCCACCAGGTCGACGATCTCGTCGGGCGTCAGGTCCGCGAGCACCCGCCACAGCGGCAGGCCGGCACGTTTGGCGCGCATGTCCCACAACGCGTTCACCACGGCGCCCACTGCCATGTGCATGGCGCCTTTCTCCGGACCCAGCCAGCGCAGCTGCGAGTCGTGCACCAGCCGACGCCAGGTGCCACCCATGTCGGCGAGCAGCGGTTCGACCTCGTGTCCCAGCAGGAATGAACGCAGCGTGTCGATCGCGGCGACCTGCACGTCGTTCCCGCGGCCGATCGTGAAGACGAACCCGTGCCCGTCGGGGCCGTCGTCGTCCGTGCGGACCACGACGTAGGCGGTCGAGTAGTCGGGGTCGGGGTTCATCGCGTCCGACCCGTCGAGAAGGCGTGACGTCGGGAACCGGAGGTCGAACGTGTCGACCGCCACGATGGTGCTCATGGGTACCTCTCTGGTTGCACGAGAATGATCACGTTCCGCATGGAATTCCCTGCGTCACCACCCTTGCAAGCATGGTGACGCGGAGGAAAGCCTGGTGATGGCTCGCCGCTCTACTCGGACACCAACGCCGTCGCGATGGCCGCCAGCCCCTCGCCACGCCCGGTCAGCCCCAACCCGTCCGTCGTGGTCCCGCTGACGCTCACCGGCGCCCCCACCGCCGCCGCCAGCACGTCCTGCGCCTCGGCACGGCGACGACCGACCCGCGGCCGGGCACCGACGACCTGCACGGCGACGTTACCGATCTCGAGCGACGCCGCCCGCACGATGCGTGCGACCTCGGCCAGCAACGTGACGCCGGACGCGCCGTCCCACTCCGGTCGCCCGGTTCCGAACACCGACCCGAGATCACCCTGCCCGGACGCCGACAACAGCGCGTCGCACATGGCGTGCGCGGCGACGTCCCCGTCGGAGTGCCCCGAACAGCCGGCGGGTTCGTCCGGCCACAGCAACCCGGCAACCCAGCACGCACGTCCGGGCTCGAACGGGTGCACGTCCACACCGATGCCGACCCGGGTCATGGGGCCGGCGCCGCGCTCGCCCGTGCACGCGCCAGAACGGTTTCGGCGACGGCCAGGTCGTGGCCGGTGGTGATCTTGAACGCCTCTTGATGGCCGGCGACCAGGTGCACCGGGAGCCCCGTCCGTTCGACCAGCGACGCGTCGTCGGGGGCGTCGGTGTCGCCGCGGGCTTCGGCGTCGCTGTGCGCACGGGTCAGTACTGCGCGGCGGAACCCCTGCGGTGTCTGGACGGCCCGCAGGTCGGAGCGGGGCGGGGTGTCGATGACGCGGGACCGCTCGTCGATCCGCTTGAGCGTGTCGACCACCGGCAGGCCGGGGACGACAGCGTCCTGCCCGTGCGCGACAGCGCGGACGACGGCGTCGAGGAGCCCGGACGGCGCCAGGCACCGGGCGGCGTCGTGCACGAGGACGATGTCGGCGTCTGCCGGCACCGCCGACAGCCCGAGCGCGACCGACCGCTGCCGGTTCTCGCCGCCGGAGACGACGCGCGAGGTCCCACTGAGCCGCCCGGCGACGGCGTCGTCGACAAGTTCGTCCGCCTGCCGCTCGTACCCGGCAGGAACGACGGCCACGAGGTGCGACACCAGGTCGGCGCCGGCGATCGCGCGCAGCGCATGCCAGATCAGCGGGCGGCCGCCGACCCGGACGAACGCCTTGGGGCCGCCTTCGCCCAGACGCTCACCCCGGCCCGCCGCGACCAGGACGCAGGCCGCCTTGCCCTCGGTACTCACGCCCCCGATCCTTTCAGATCGGAGACCGCGGACGCGTAGGCCCGCGCGTGGACGTGTACCGGTGGCCGCACCGACGTCGAACCGGATCAGCCGGTGAGGACCTCGTCCAGCAGCGTCTCGGCCTTGTCCTCGTTGGTGTTCTCAGCCAGCGCCAGCTCGGACACCAGGACCTGGCGTGCCTTGGCCAGCATCCGCTTCTCACCGGCGCTGAGCCCGCGGTCGCGCTCACGGCGCCACAGGTCGCGCACGACCTCGGCCACCTTGATGACGTCGCCAGAGGCGAGCTTCTCGAGGTTGGCCTTGTACCGCCGTGACCAGTTCGTCGGTTCCTCGGTGTGCGGCGTTCGCAACACCTCGAAGACGCGGTCGAGGCCCTCTTGGTTGACCACGTCGCGGACGCCGACGAGATCGACGTTGTCCGCGGGAACGCGCACGGTCAGATCGCCTTGAGTGACTCTCAGGACGAGGTACTGACGCTCCTCGCCTTTGATGACACGGGACTCGATGGCTTCGATGAGCGCAGCCCCGTGATGGGGGTAGACAACCGTCTCGCCGACCTTAAAAGTCATGTGTTTCTGTCCCCTTTCCCCTGCAGAGGATAGCACGGATTCACCGCTGCGGACGAGCATTTATGCTGGTCAGGCCGGAACGTGGGGGTTGACAAATCGGCATTGCCCATGCTTGCGACACACGTCACACGTCCGAAACCTTGCGCCACCGGCCACGACGCCACAGCCGGAGGCCCTCCGTCGCTCACGTCGCGGCAGGTGAACAGGGTGGCATCGAGCCGTGAGGCTGATCCACGCACTCCCGCTTCTCGTGCCCGCGGACGAGCACCGACAGCGCCGCCGGTACCCTGGAGGTGGTCTGTCGCGAACCGCTTCAAGGAGTACCCGTGAAGTCTGCTGCCCTGCGCCGAGCTCTCGTCGCTGTCCCGCTCATCGCCCTGAGCGTCGCGGGATGCAGCATCCATGAGCAGACGCAGGGCTGGTACGCGCCCGCCAACGGCGTCAACGCCGACGCCGGGCAGGTCGGGCTGCGCAACGTTCTCGTGGTCGCGGGCAGCGGAGGCCGGGCCACCGTGCTGGCGGCGTTGTCCAACGAGGGCACCACCGCCGACGCCCTCGTCGGCGTGTCCGTCGGGGACACACAGGCCGAGCTCGAAGGTGGCGCCATCGAGATCCCGTCGAACGGTCACGCCACGGTCGGACCCAGCGCCCACCGCGCCGACGTCCAGAGCGTCGACGCGGTGCCTGGCCGGATGATCGAGGTCGAGTTCCGTTTCGAGCGTGCGCCCCGGGTCACGGTCGACGCGCTCGTCGAAACCGCCGAGGGAATGTACGCCGACGCGTTGCCCGGCGGGTCGACACCCACCGGCGTCGAAGACGGCGAGATGGCCGGCACCGAAGAGCCGACCGCCGAGCCGAACGAGGACGAGCCCGCCGACGACGAGCCCATCGGCGAGGCGCCCGGCTGACACGGCGGCCGCACCCTGAACCTGTCACGACGACGGTCGCGCCGCCATGTCACGACGGCGCGACCGAAGGTGCGACCACTAGGCGAGTGCACGCGTCACGAGGCCTGCAAGGGTGGTGACGCATGGAATTCCATCCATGCTTCAACAACGTGGATCATTCACGACCCGGACGTCAGGCTTCGAGCTTGTAGCCGAGGCCGCGGACGGTCAGCAGGTACGACGGCGCCGTCGGGTCCGGCTCGATCTTCGCCCGCAGCCGCTTCACGTGCACGTCCAGCGTCTTGGTGTCGCCGACGTAGTCCGCGCCCCAGATCCGGTCGATCAACTGCGCCCGCGTCAGCACCCGCCCGGCGTTGCGCAACAACAGCTCCAGCAGCTCGAACTCCTTCAACGGCAGCCGCACCGAACTGCCGTCGACGGTCACCGTGTGCCGCTCGACGTCCATGCGCACGGGTCCGGCTCCCAGGACCGCCGGGCTGCTCGCCTCGGTCGCCTCGGTACCGCGCCGCAGCACGGCACGGATGCGCGCGACCAGCTCACGCGACGAGAACGGCTTCGTCACGTAATCGTCCGCCCCGAGCTCGAGGCCCACGACCTTGTCGACCTCCGAGTCCTTGGCCGTGAGCATGACCACCGGGACGTTCGACCGCTGCCGGATCTGCCGGCAGACTTCGGTCCCCGGCAGCCCGGGCAGCATCAGGTCCAGCAGGACGAGATCCGCTCCGCCCTTGTCGAACTCTTCGAGAGCCTCGTCTCCCGTCGCCGAGACGGCGACGTCGAAGCCTTCCTTGCGAAGCATGTACGACAGGGCGTCGCTGAACGAATCCTCGTCCTCGACCACGAGCACGCGGGTCACGGCGTCTCCTTACCAACTGACGTGTCGAGCGCGGGCGGTTGCCCGGCTCGCGGGAGGTGCAGCGGCAGCCGCAGGGTGAAGGTCGACCCCGCACCCTGCACGCTCCACACCCCTACCTCGCCGCCGTGGCTGGCGGCGATGTGCTTGACGATGGACAGCCCGAGGCCGGTGCCTCCGGTGGCCCTGGACCGGGCGGGGTCGACGCGGTAGAACCGCTCGAAGATCCGCTCGATGTCGCCCTCGGCTATCCCGAACCCCTGGTCGGTGACGCTGATCTCGACCAGGTCGTCGCGTCGGCGCACCCCTACGGCCACCCGGGTGTTGGGCGGGCTGTAGGTCACGGCGTTCTCGACCAGGTTGCCCAGCGCGATGACCAGCTGTCCCTCATTGCCGAGCACCTCGAGCCCGGCCGCGCCGCCCGCGGCCAGCCGGACCTCGCGGTTCTCGGCGTCCACGCGGCTGCGGTCCAACGCCGCCGCCACGACGTCGTCGATGGCGACCGGCTCCGGAGAATCGACCGGATCGTCGTACTGCAGCCGGGAAAGGTCGATGATCTCTTGCACCAGCCGCGTCAGCCGGGAGCCCTCACGCTGCATCCGCTCGGCGAAGCGGCCCACCGCCTCCGGGTCGTCGTTCGCGTCCGCGACCGCCTCCGCCAGCAGCGTGAGCGCGCCGACCGGCGTCTTCAGCTCGTGCGACACGTTCGCGACGAAGTCGCGGCGCACCTCGTCGAGCCGGATGGCCTGGGTGCGGTCCTCGACCAGGGCGAGCAGCAGCCGGCGGTTCAACGGCGCGACCCGGGCCGAGACGTACAGCGTCTGGGTGGTGTCGCGCGAGCGCGGGATCTCCAGCTGCACCTCGCGGATCTGCCCGTCGCGGTGCACCTTCTCGGTCAACTCCATCAGCTCTGCCACGGCCAGCCGGTCGTGGCGGACCAGCCCGAAGGCGTGTGCCGACGGGCTCGCCTTCACGACCTGGAGTTCGCTGTCGAGCACGATGGCACTGGAGCGCAGCACCGACAGCACCTCGTCGACGCCCTCCGGCACCCGGAACGTGCGTTCGGGCTGCGGCGGATGCTGGGCGCGCTCACTGGCCCGGAACGCCAGCCCGGCGGCGAGACCGACCGCCGCGCCGACGCACGACGCCAGCGCTCCGACGGTCACAGCATCCACATTCACCGATGGTAAGCGGCCGTGACCGGCTGTTCTCAACTTCGAGACACTTCACGGGGCATTTCCGGACGCGAGTTCACCGATTCTTCGTGGGGCATTCACCCTGGGCCGCCGGCCGTCCACCCGAAGCGCCTAACCTGGTACGAACACCCCGGCTGCCCCATACCCCCGGACGACAGGACGACGACAGCCATGCGCGAGGCGTACCACGAACAGCTCGACGAGGTCACCGGCCGCCTGGTCGGCATGATCCGCAAGGCCGGAGACCAGATCCGGCAGGCGACCGCCGCGCTGCTCGACGCGGACCTGGAGCAGGCCGAACAGGTCCTGACGTCCGACACCAGCATCAACCGCGACCAGTTGCACGTCGACGAGCAGGTGCTCCAGCTCATGGCCACCCAGGGGCCGGTCGCCACCGAACTGCGCGAGGTGACCGCCGCGCTGCGCACCACCTCCGACGCCGAGCGGATGGGCGACCTCGCGGTGCACATCGCCAAGGTCGCCCGCATGCGCTACCCGGAGCACGCGGTCCCCGAGGACATGCGCGAGACGTTCGCAGCCATGGGCCGTGCCGCGGAGGAGATGGCGACCAAGGCCGGAGCCGTGCTGCGCAGCCGGGACGTCGACGCGGCGGCCGAACTCGAACAGGACGACAACCAGGTCGACCAGCTGCACCGGTCGCTGTTCCGCACGCTCTTCGACGACGAGTGGGACCGCGGCGTCGAATCCGCCGTCGACATCGCCCTGCTCGGCCGCTACTACGAGCGCTTCGCCGACCACGCGGTGGAGATCGCCACCAACGTGCGCTACCTCGTCACCGGCGACATCGAGTGGGCGGACACCGCACCCGGCCACTGACGGACGGCACCGGCGCCGGCCCGGAGGCGCGTCGCCCGGTGACGCGTCACCCCGGAGTGGCGCGGAGCCACCCCGGGGGCGCGCCGAGCCGGCGCGACGCCGTTCGCGTCAGCGTCCCTGCTTCTTGACCGCCTCGATGGCGGCCGCGGCCGCGTCCGGGTCGAGGTACTCGCCGCCGCGGCTCACCGGGCGCATCGACTCGTCCAGCTCGTAGAACAGCGGCACGCCGGTCGGGATGTTCAGGCCGGGGATGTCGTCGTCGGAGATGTCGTCGAGATGCTTGACCAGCGCGCGCAGCGAGTTCCCGTGCGCGACGACGGCCACCGTGCCGCCCGCGCGCAGGTCCGGCACGATGGCGTCGTACCAGTAGGGCAGGAACCGGTGCAGGACGTCCTTGAGGCACTCGGTGGCCGGCAGCAGCTCCGGCGGCAGGTCGGCGTAGCGAGGGTCGCCGGTCTGCGCGAACTCGTGAGCCGGGTCGATGGGCGGCGGGGGGACGTCGTACGAGCGGCGCCAGGTCATGAACTGCTCTTCGCCGAACTGCTCCAGCGTCTGCTTCTTGTCCTTGCCCTGCAGCGCGCCGTAGTGACGCTCGTTCAGCCGCCACGACCGCCGCACCGGCACCCAGTGCCGCTCCGCGACGTCGAGGGTGAGGTTGGCGGTGCGGATGGCGCGCCGCAGCACGCTCGTGTGCACCACGTCGGGCAGCACGCCGCGTGCGGTCAACAGCTCGCCCCCACGTGTGGCCTCGGCCTCGCCGGCCGCCGTGAGATCGACGTCCACCCATCCGGTGAAGAGGTTCTTCGCATTCCATTCGCTCTCGCCGTGACGGAGCAGGAGCAGCCGGTAAGTCATGGACACGAGCCTACCCAGGGTCTCGCGCGCGCCCGCGTGCAGGCTCGGCCCCCACCGGTGCCACCGGAACGCCGTGCGGTCAGCCGTCGTCGCCGGGTCGCAGGTGCTCGAACGCCGCCAGGTTGCGCGTCGACTCGCCGCGAGAGAGCCGCCAGCGCCACTCCCGGCGGATGGACGTCGCGAACCCCAGCTCGAGGATCGTGTTGAACGACGAGTCGGCGGCCTCGAGCACCACGCCGAGCATCCGGTCGATCTCGGGGTCGGTGACCGCGTGCAGGGGAAGCCGACCGACCAGGTAGATGTCGCCGGAGGAGTCGACCGAGAACGCGACGCCCGACAGCCGCGCGTTGCGCTCGAGCAGCCACCGGTGCACACCCGCGTGGTTCTCGTCCGGGCACCGCGCGACGAACGCGTTGACCACCAGGCTGTGCTCGCGCACGGCCATGCTGCACGACGTGGTGAGCTTGCGCTCACCCGGCAGTTCCACCGAGAACACGCCGGGCGCCGGTTCGTCCCAGGGCTGCCCGGCATCGTTCAGGTAGTCGCGGACGACCGCCGCCGCCCCGTCCGTCGTGCTGCTCCACGCCGTCATACACACATCCGGATCGCCGTGCCGAAGGCCTCCGCCCGGCGCCGGTCGCACGCCCGGGCGTAAACCTCGAGCATACGTGCGGCGGTCACGTCCCAGCCGAATGTCGCCGCATGCGCGACGGCCCCCTCCGCCAACCTGCGCCGTCGCGTCGGATCGCCGACGAGTCCGCGCAGCGCCGACGCCCACTCGGCAGGGTCGTGCCCCTCGACCAGGACGCCCGACACCGCGTCGGCCACGGCCGTACGCAGCCCGCCGACCGCCGCGGCCACCACCGGGGTCCCGCACGCCTGCGACTCGAGCGCCACCAGCCCGAACGACTCGTTGTACGACGGCACCGCGGTGAGGTCGGCGGCACGGAACCACTGCACCAGTTCGTCGCGCGTGACCGGGGGCTCGAACCGGACCAGATCCGCGACGCCGGCCTCGGCGGCCAGCGTCGCCAGCCCGTGCGGCTCGTCGAGCCCGCTGCCCGACGGGCCGCCGACCACCGGGACGACCAGCCGCTCGCGCAGCTGCGGATCGTCGCGGACCAGCTGCGAAACGGCCCGGATCAGCACGTCCGGCGCCTTCAGCGGCTGCACCCGGCCGGCGAAGAGCAGCACCGTCGCGCCGGCGGGCAACCCCAGCCGGGCCCGCGCGGCTGCTGACGATCCGGGGGTGAAGCGTTCGAGATCGACACCGGGCCACACGGTCGCCACCCGGTCCGGCTCGGCGCCGTAGAGGTCGACGAGCCGGCCCGCCTCGTCGTCGGTGTTCGCCACGACGACGTCGGAGGCCGCCACGACCTGCTCTTCGCCCAGTTCCCTGGCCCGCGGCTCGGGACGGTCGCCGTCGGCCAGCGCGCGGTTCTTCACCTTCGACATCGTGTGCATGGAGTGGATCAGCGGAACGCCCCAGCGCTCGGACGCGAGCCAGCCCACCTGACCGGAGAGCCAGTAGTGCGAGTGCACGAGGTCGTAGCGGCCGGGCGGATGCGCCGCCTCGGCGCGCAGCACACCGGAGGTGAACGCGCACAGCTGGGCGGCCAGCTCCTCCTTGGGCAGCACCTCGTACGGCCCCGCCATCACGTGCCGCACCGTCACCCCGGGTTCGGCCTCGACCCGCGGCGGCAGGTCCGACGACGTCGCCCGGGTGAACACGTCCACCTCGGTGCCCTGCCGGGCCAGCCGCCGAGCCAGCTCGACGACGTAGACGTTCAGCCCGCCCGCGTCGCCGGTGCCCGGCTGGTCGAGAGGAGACGTGTGCACGCTGAGCATCGCGACGCGGCGCGGCCGGGACGGATCACTGCGTGGTCCCATGATCATCGGCACTTTTCGTACGCGGACCCCGGAACGTGCCGATGATCAGCGAGTGGAGCGCTGCGGCGTCGCATCCGGTGCTCCTCTGTGTGTCATGTGCCGTCCCCACCCAGAACGGTGAGCCGGTATCCGCGGATTCCCGCGCGCGTGCTCGCCGGGCGCGCCGGACTCGTCGGGCGCGCCGGGTTCGTCGGGATACATCTCAGCGCTGGATAGACAACTGAGCGTCGAATACGAGGCGTTCCGGGCCCGCGTCCGTCGCTGAGTTGTCTATCCAGCGCTGAGATGTCTATGGAACTCGGGTAGTCCCCACGGGCCATGGGGCTACGCGGCGACTCCGCCGGGCCGCTCACCTGCGACGCAGCCGCCCAATCCGGCGAAACCAGGCGAAAGCGTCCGAATGATCGGTTACGCTCGTCTCTGCACATCTGAGATGACCTTCGTGAAATAGACCGACATCAAGACTCTTCTGCTACAAGTGGGGCGCTCACGCGGCTGCTCCGGGCCGCTGCGCAGGAACGTCGCGATCGAGATCAAGTCGTGACCCAAATACCCGCGGCCACCGGGCAACCTGGTGCGCCCCCCATGAGTCTTCCTGGGTGGGAGCGGCGTCGACGAGACGCCGTTGGGAAGAAAGGAACCTATCGTGACGCAACGCAGGAAGGTTGGCTTGAGCGTCCTCATGGCGCTGTTCGCCGCCGCAGCGGTGGTCGCCGGCATCGTCGGCCTCGACCGGTTCGGCTCCGACGAGCCCGCGGCGGCGTCGCCGGCGCTCGACAACCAAAGCGGCACAGGTCGGGTCGAGCAGACACCGTCCGACACCCCGACTCCGGCCGGTCCGCCGACCACGACGGCCTCGCCGACGCCGACTCCCACCAAGACGCCCACACCGACCCCGACGCCCACAGCGCTGATCCCGGCCGGGTCGTCCGGCGACGACGTGCGTGAGCTGCAGGCCCGCCTGAAGCAGATCCAGTGGTACGAGCCCGACATCACCGGTCAGTACGACGAGGTCACCGTCGAGGCCGTCGAGGGGTTCCAGGCCAAGCGCGGCCTCCCGGAGACCGGTGATGTCGACGAGGAGACCTGGGACCGGCTGCTCGACATGACCCGTGAGCCCACCGACGACGAGAAGCACAACCGGCTGACCCCCGGCCCGACCATCATCGGCCCCGGCGACAGCGGCGACGACGTCCGTGAGCTGCAGGCACGGCTGCGTCAGATCGGCTGGTTCAGCGGCGACATCACGCCGAACTACGGCGACGTCACCCGCGACTCGGTGGCAGGCTTCCAGACCAAGCGCGGTTTCCCGTCCACCGGCAAGGTCGACCAGCGCACATGGGACCGGCTCGTCGAGATGACCCGTGAGCCCACCGACGACGAGCTGCACAACCGCGAGCCCGAGGCGGACGACGACGAGTCCGCTGCGGCACTCGACCCACGCTGCACCACCGGACGCGTCCTGTGCATCGACAAGTCCACGCAGTCGCTGCGCTGGGTCGTCGACGGCGAGGTCCAGATGACCATGGACGTCCGCTTCGGCGCCGAGATGACACCGACCCGCGAAGGCGCGTTCCAGGTGAACTTCAAGTCCCGCGACCACGTCTCGTCGCTGTACGACACCGCGATGCCGTACGCGATGTTCTTCAGCGGCGGTCAGGCCGTGCACTACTCACCTGACTTCGCCGCGAACGGCTACAACGGCGCGTCGCACGGCTGCGTCAACGTGCGGGACAAGTCCGCGATCATCTCGCTGTTCGACCAGGTGAACGCTGGCGACAAGGTCATCGTCTACTGGTCCTGACTCCATGACGGCGCCGAGGCCTACGAGGTCGCATCGGCCTCGGCGGCGTCACGGAGTCGCGGCAGGGTTGCCGCGATGCCGCGGCGGTTCTTCTCCGGGAATCCCCACAGCCGCACGATCGCCGTCGCCACCGGGCCGAGCCGCGAGTAGTCGAACGTCTCCGTCACCCTGGTCGACTCCTCGCCCACCGGGTCGAGCTGGTAGCGCCAGCGATGCCCGGCGAAATGACGCCAGGCGATCAACCTGTCCGGCTCGAACTCGACGACACGGTTCGAAATCCGATAGCCGACACCGAACATCCGCATCCGGACACCGAAGGTCGCGCCCCGATCAAGCTCGGCCGGACCCTCGATCACACCGCGGACGGTGCCGGACCCGTCGATTCGTGGATGTTGACGCGGGTCGGTGAGGATCGCAAAGATCACCCGCTCGGGCGCCGCAACCACGATCGACGCCGACACCCGGCGGCTGCTCCCTGTGTCGGCCGGAGTCACCGTCATCACCGTCTTTCTCCACGTGGGCGAGTCGCCGCCGGTGCCGCGGTCGGGGCACTCGAGCTGTGTTCACTCGGCGCCCTTCCGCCTGTCTCGGTTCGGCCCCGACGTGAGTGCTGGTCGACAAAGGCCCCCGGCGCCACCGCTGCAGGGCGCCGGGGGCCGTCTTGTGGCCGGAGTCGTGGTGCGGGCTCCGGATCAACTCACAGGTGCAGGTCCAGCAGGACGAGCAGGCCGCCCTCGACCTGGACATCGGTGTGCAGCTGCGCCTCGCCGTCCTCGTCGATCTCCAGGTCCGCGTCGACGTCGAGGTCGGCACCGAGGCTGAGGAACAGGAACAGGTCGAGCAGGTCGTCGAGCTCCGCCTCGAGGATGACGATCAGCTCCGCCTCGAGGTCCGCTTCCAGGTCGGACTCGATGTCCCGCTCGGTCTGTGCGTCGATCTCACCGTCGACCTGCCCCTCGAGGTCGACGTCCAGCGTGATGTCGCCGTCGATCTGGACGTCGACGACGGCGTCGAGGTCGAGTCCGTCCTCGCTGAGTCGGTTCTCGATCGTGGACTGCAGGCCGGCCTCGAGTTCGACCTCCAGCTGCTCGTCACTCGGAGTGGACGGGGCGGCAGTGGCCGCTGTGGAACCAGCGAGCATCAGGCCGACTGCGGTCAGCGGCGCCACGACAGTCGCGGCGATGGTACGGATCTTCATGATGAAACGCCTTTCGTTGAGTGGATAGAGGCGGCTTCGCGCCGATTCAGCTCCGGCCGAAGCCGAGGTCGATGCCGATGCCAAGGCCGAGACCGAGGCCGAGGCCCGAACCGCCGCCGACGACGACCGTCTGGTCGCCGCATGCCGCGGGGGCGGTGGCCTCCAGCGGGAGCGAGGGGTCGAGCGAGCTGGGGGCGTCCCCGTCGTAGCTACCGCTGCCGTTCGGGTCGATGCCGTGCACGACCAGCACGGCGTTGCCGGACCGCAGTTCGTCCGCAGCATCGTCGCTCAGCGTCAGGGTCCGGTCGTACCGGACCATCCCGTGGTCTGCCGTCGGGAACCTGTCCACAGCGAGCGCACTGGCCGGGCTTGTGTCTCCGGTCGTCGTCAACGAGGTGCCGACAGCGCCGTAGGCAGGGATGCCCTCGGCCGTGCTGATGATTCCGTCACCGTCCGCATCGTCGTCACCGGTCGGGCACTGCCCGGCGCCGCCGATGTGAAAGTGCTGTGCGTGCGGCTGGTCCTCGAGAACACCGAACGCGTAGACACGGACCTCGGCCTCGTTCCCCTCGAGCTTGACCACCCCGACACCATGGGCGCCGGAGTCGTTCAGTTCGTCCAGGTTGAACACGGTGATCGTCCGCCCGTGGCCCTCGTGGCGCGTGGTTTCGTCTGCGTTCGCGGCCGCGGCACCGGTCATCGTCAGTCCCGCCACGGCTGCCAGGCCCAGCGCCGTTCTGAGCGCCTGCTTGTGCATGGTCGACCTCCTCGGAGTTCGGATCCGGCGCGGTGACGACCGAGCATTCGGGCCCGGCGGCACACCACGTCGACGTGACAGCGGTCACGTGTCCTCGGTTCGGCGCCGTGCAGGGCGCGGATTGGTCGCTGACACCACTGATTCGTCCGGTGACGACATTCCGCCCTCAGGGCGCGACCGATCGGGCGTAGACGACGACGTTGTCGCTGTAGTCGTTGGCTTCGGGGTCGTAGTCGCCGGCACACGTGATGAGCCGCAGTTCCGGACCGGGCGTGTTGCCGTAGACGCGCGCGGTGGGGAACTCGTCCTTGCCGTACTGCTCGACACCGGTGACAGCGAACCGCGCGGTCGATCCGTCCGCGCGCGTGACGACGATCTCGTCGCGCTCGGCGAGATCGTCGAGGTGCCGGAACACCCCGGCCGTGCCGTTCCACGTCACGTGCCCGGCCAGCACCGCAGGACCCCTCTCACCCGGCGTCGGGCTCCGGTCGTACCAGCCCACCGGGTCCGGGCCCTGTGGCACCTCCATGACGCCCTCGTCGGTCAGCCCGAGCGGGATGATCTCTTCCCGCACGTCCAGCGCCCCGATCGCGACCTCGACCGGCTCACTCGCTGCCAGTACCGCGGCTGTCTCCGGGTCGGGCTCCGGCGGTTCGGGCTCCGGCGCTGCCGACGACGGCGGTGCGGATACGGGGGGTGCTTTCGCGTCGGCGGTACCGTTCTGCGCGGGCGGTGGTTCCGCGGGCACCCCTCCTGAAGGCGACTCCGGCGTCGACACACTCGGCGCCGCCCGGCCACCGTCGTCACCGGTCTCACCGGCGCCGCACCCGGTCAGCGTGAGCGCGAACCCAGCTACCACGGCCGGCACGGCCGCAACCGCCCGGCGTGACCGGTGCGAGGCGGCCGGGTCACGACCACCACGCACCGGGGTCACCAGGCTCTGTCTCACTGTTGGGCGGCCAGACGACGACGGTACAGACCGACGCCGGCTGCGCCGGCCAGGCCCGCGCCGGCGGCGATCGAGACGGCTGTCAGCGCGACATTTCCATCGGAGCCGGACTCCGCCATCGGACCGGCGCCGGTGTCCACGCCGCCGTCGGGCATGTCACTGACCGACGAGCCCTCGATGATCCCGCACGCCGCGGGCGCGGTCGCCTCGAGTGGCAGGCTCTTGTCCAGCGGCGACGCCCCGGCGTCGGTGTCGTACTCACCGTTGCCGTTCGGGTCGATGCCGTGCTGCACCACGTGCAGGTTGCGCACCGCGGCCGCCGTGCCCTCCGGCAGCTCGTCGGAGCTGAAGGTGCGCTCGTAGTTCACGTTGCCTTCGGCGTCGGCCACCGGCATCCGGTCCACGGCCAGCGCGGAGTCCGCGGTGGAGTCGCCCTTCGTCGTCAGCGAGATGTGGATGTCACCGTACGAAGGGATGCCCTCCGCCGTGTCGACGATGCCGTTGCCGTCGGCGTCAGCCTCGGGCGTCGGGCAGACGAAGTCCTGGCTCTGGTCGGTGTTGCCATGGATGTGCTGCGCATGCGGCTGGTTCGGTACCAGGCCGGACGCCTCCACCTTGACGGTCAGGTCGCCGTTGTCCTCCAGCGTGATCACCGCCGAGCCGGAGGCCCCGCTTTCGTTGAGCTGATCCATGGTGATGCTGTAATCGCCGGGCTGACCCTCACTCGAATCGGCCATCGCCGGCGCCGCGCCGGCCGCCGTGAGTGCGAATGCGGCCGGAACCGCCAGGAGCGCACGAGTGTGTCGCATGAGTTGCGTCCTTTCTCGTCTCGTTGCCCGAAACCGGGCTGTCGAGACGAGTTCGGAGCGACCGCCGATACGGATTGGCCCGAGCTCGTCCGAACTCAGGCCGGCAGGTCGATCACCATGACCGGATCGGTCGTCGGCTGCTCCGACCCGCCGGCGGGTTCGACCGTGATGCCGAGCTGTCCGGCACCGCCGACGCCCTGTGCGGTGAACGGTCCGACCTGTCCGTCGTCGGTCTCGCCCAACACGCCGGCGGACCGGATGCCGTCGTCGCCGATGAACCACAGCTGGTAGACGTGCTCGTCCGGCGCGGGTTCCATCCCGTCCGCGATCAGCACCGCGGTGTCCAGTGACCGCGACAGCAGCACCGTTCCCCGGCTGCCGTCGGCCTCGGCCCGCACCATCTCGAGGTCCGGCGCGTCCGCGAGCTGACGCATCTGCGCACCGATCTGCTGGGACCGGTCCAGCTCCTCCTGCACGTCGTCCAACCTGACCCCCAGCACGGCGATGCCGGCCGCCATCGCCGCGACCAGCCCGGTCGCCACCCGTGGCCACCAGCGTCGCAGCGCTCGCGCCCGGGCACTGCCGGTCTCGGCGTCCGCGTCCGACCGATCGCCGGCAGGCGGCAGCGGCCGCACCTCGCGGATGCGGGCCAGCACCTGCTCTTTGAGCTCCGGAGGCGGCTGTACCGCGGCCGAGACGCCGAGGCGCGCCGCCGTCTCCCGGATCTCGTCGACCTCCGCGCGGCAGGCGGCACACTCGCCGAGATGTGCCTCGAACGTCGTCGCCTCGTCCGGCGGCAGCGAATGCAGCGCATACGGAGCCGCGAGCGTGTGAATGTCGGCGTTCGTCGGCATCGTCATCGCCCCAACCCCATGCAGTCACGCAACCGGATCAGACCGTCGCGCAGCCGCGTCTTGACCGTGCCGAGAGGCGTCTGCAGCAACTGCGCCACCTCTCGGTAGGTGTATCCCTCGTAGTAGGCCAGCGCCACGGACTCACGTTGCAGGTCCGTCAGGTTGCCGAGACACCGCTGCACCTGTTCCCGCTCGAAGCTCGTCTCCACGGCATCGGCGACCTCGTCGTACGGTCGCGCGTCGTCGCGCCGGGCCACCTTCTCCGCGCGGTCACCGTCGGCCTGTGCTTGCCGGACCCGGTCGACGGCGCGCCGATGCGCGATGGTCATGATCCAGCCGATGGCGCTGCCGCGCTCGGGGACGTACCTCGACGCCGAGCGCCAGACCTCGACCAACACGTCCTGCGCGACCTCCTCGGCCTGCGCGCGGTTCCGGATGACGCGGATGGCCACACCGAGAACCGCACCAGCGACCTCGTCGTAGATACGTTCGAACGCGGCGACGTCACCCCGTGCGGATCGGTTGAGCAGCTGTCCCAGCGCATCTGCTCCCTCAGGAGGCTCGCCGGCGGGCACCGAACGTAACGCCGGCATCAGCGGCTCCCTCGTGCTCGTGTTTCCGCCATTGTCACCCCTCGGTCTACGGAGCGTGTGGTCTTTCGAAGCCGATCGTCGTTCCGGATCGATCTTGCGGCACAGCCGCCGGAGAACCGACCCGGAACGACGCCCGCCACGGGACGCACCCGCCGCGGATCACATCGGCGGCATCAGCACGCCGTCGACCAGGTAGACGGTGGCGTTCGCGGTCTGGACGCCGCCGCAGATGACGTTGGCGTCGTTCACGGTGAGCGACTCCGGCTCGCCCTCGACGGTGACCGGATCGCCCTGCACGGTCGTCTGCTCGCCGACGACCTCTTCCGGCGACAGCTGCCCCGGCACGACGTGGTAGGTGAGCACGCTGGTCAGCAGGTCGGCGTCGGTCTTGAGGGTGTCCAGGGTCGCCTGGTCCACCTGCGCGAACGCGTCGTCGACCGGGGCGAAGACGGTGAACTCGTCACCGTTGAGCGTGTCGACGAGGTTCACGTCCGGGTTCAGCTTCCCGGAGACGGCCTGGGTCAGGGTCTTCAGCAGCGGGTTGTTCGACGCGGCCACCGCGACCGGGTCGTCGGACATCCCCTGGACCGAGCCCTCACCTTCGGGGACCTGCGAGGCGTAGTCGGCGCAGCCCGGGCCGACCGGCCCGGCCATCTGCTCCGTGTCGCCGGCCGCGGTCTCCTCGTCCGTCATCTGCTCGTCAGATGTGGAGGCGTCCGCGGGCGCGGACTCGCCGCCGGCGGCGTCCGTGGTGGTCTCTTCGTCTCCTCCCCCGCAGGCCGCAGTGGTCAGGGCCAGAGCCGCGACCGCCGCGACGAGTGCCGGGGTCCGGCTGGTCAGGAGTTTCATGATGGTTCCTTTCATCGGTTTCGTTTCATGACGACGTGCGTGTGCGGTTCGGCGTGTGGTCAGTTCACGGTCACCACCACCGAGTGCCATCCGCTCGAGCCCTCCGGGAACGGCGGCGCCTGCTCGTCGGTCTGCAGCTCGCCGTCGCCGTCGGTGGCGCGTACCCGGAGCGTGTGATTGCCCGGCTCGTCGGCGTCCCACGGCCAGTACCACTGGCGCCACACGTCCACCGACGCCTCGGCCGCCAGCTCCGCCCGCTGCCACGGTCCGTCGTCGACCTGAACCTCGACGCGGCTGATGCCGCGGCGCTGTGCCCACGCCACGCCGGCGACGACGTTCCGGCCGGTCGGCAGCTTCGCGAACGAGCCGGGGACGTCGATGCGGGACGCGATCTTGATCGGGGCGCGCTCGGCCCAGCCGCGGTCGGTCCAGTAAGCCGTCGCCCGGTCGAATCTGGTGACCTCGAGATCGACGACCCACTTCGTGGCCGACACGTAGCCGTAGAGCCCGGGAACCACCAGCCGCGCCGGGAACCCGTGCTCCAGCGGCAGCGGCTCACCGTTCATCCCGACAGCCAGCAGCGCCCCGCGGCCGTCGGTCAGCGCCGTCAGCGGAGTGCTTATGGTGAAACCGTCGACGCTGGACGACAGCACCATGTCCGCGTCCGGCGACGGGCCGGCGCGTTCCAGTAGCGCCGCGGTGGGGTACCCGAGCCAGACGGCGTTGCCGGCGAGTTCGCCGCCGACCTCGTTCGACACGCAGGTCAGCGTGATCATCCGTTCGACCAGGCCGAGCGCCAGCACGTTGTCGAAGTCGAGCTCCACCTCGCGCTCGACCATGCCGTGGATGCGCAGCCGCCAATCGTCGGGACGGATCGCAGGCACGTCCAGCCGGGTGTCGACCCGGTAGAAGTCGGGGTTCGGCGTGCGGAACCCGGTGATGCCCTCGACGTCGAGTGTCACGCCGGACGGGACCCGTGCCTTCGGTTCGGTCGGCGCCGGGAAGCGGAGCCGCTCGCGAGCCGCGAGCACGTCATCCCGGGACCCGCCGAGGCGCCGCCCACCCACCGCTGCGACGACGGCCAGGCCGGCCGCAGCGGTGGTGAGCAGCAGGAACTGGCGACGGCGGCGCCGGAACTGCGTCGCGGACTCCCCCGTGTCCGCGACGCGCTCCGGCACACGAAGCCGGTCCACCAGCACCACGAGCATCGCTGCTCCGGCGGCGACGCCGGAGACCGTGGGAACCGCCCACGATGGCTCGGCGGTGGGCCGGTTCAGCGCGGCGACGGCAGCAACTGCACCCAGCGCCACGAGAGCCGCGACGCCGTACCACCGCCGCCACAGCTCCAGCATGCCGCCGATCAGCGAGAACAGCGCCAGCACGGCACCCATCCCGCCGAGTAGGACGAGTTTGTCGTCCTCGCCGAACGTCGAGACGGCCCAGCTCTTGAGCCATTCCGGGGTGAGGTCGACCGCGGCGTTACCTACGGCGAGGAACGGCGCGGCCGACCGATCGACGGCCCCGGCAGCCAGCTCGCCGACCCCGAGCGTCGCACCGCCGGCGACCAGCCCGGCCACGGCGGCTGTGGCCCGGCTGCGCCGGCGGTGCGACTGTCCCCTCATGACCGGTGTTCGCCGCCGAGCCCGCCGCGGATTGGTACTGCCGCCGTCCTGCGCCGCCCGCCGAGTCGGCGGGCCACCGGTCTAGAATGATCATGCGGGGTTGTCCGGGCAGCGGCGGCGGAAGGGTGTCACGATGACAGACGCGGACAAGACCGGCATCGACACGACCACGGCGAGCATCGCCCGCAGCTACGACGCGATGCTGGGCGGCAACGACAACTACGCCATCGACCGCGAGGTCCGCGACCAGCTGCTGGCGGTGGCGCCGGAACTGCGCATGCTGGCCTGGGACAACCGCGGGTTCCTGATCCGCGCGACCCGGTTCCTGGCCGGCGCCGCCGGCGTCGACCAGTTCCTCGACTGTGGTTCCGGGCTGCCGACCGTGGAGAACACACACGAGGCGGCCGGCCGCGTCAACCCCGACGCCCGCGTGGTCTACGTCGACCACGACCCCCTCGTCGCCGCGCACGGGCGCGCGCTGCTGGACGGCGACGAGAGCGCACGCTTCGTCGCCGCCGACCTGACCGACCCGGCCGGGCTTCTCGCGCACCCGACGGTCAACGAGACGCTCGAGCTCGACCGGCCGCTCGCGCTGTATCAACTCAGCACGTTCCACCACCTCGAGGACGACGCCGACCCCGTCGCGCTCATGCGCGCCTACGTCGACGCGTTGCCGTCCGGCTCGTACGTCGTGCTGAGCCACTTCCACAACCCCGGGGACGACCCGGAGCTGGCCGACCTCGCCGCCCGGCTGGAAGCCACGTTCCTGCACAGCCCGATGGGCACCGGCCGGTTCCGCACCCGCGACGAGATCGCCGCGTACTTCCCCGGCCTCGAGTTCGTCGAGCCGGGCCTGGTCTCGCTGACCGACTGGCGGCCGGACGGCCCGCCCCCGCAGGAAGTGGAGCCGGCACGCCGGCTGATGCTCGGAGGCGTCGCCCGCAAGCCCTGACAACCGTATCCTCAAGCCCGCGAAATACGTGGCCGCCGGGATCGAACACTTCTGGCGGGTCGAGGCCAGCCCGCACACCACGCTGACGGCCTATGCCCTGCACCCGGGCGCCACGGCGCACACCGAGCTGGAGACGTGGAAGGCCGGTGAGCTCGCTCGTTGGCGGGTTTCGCGGGGTGGGGGCGCGGTTGATGGTGCTATAGCCCCAGTAACCGCGCCCCCACCACGCTTCACGACACCACGGCCGGTAAACAGTTGAGGACGTCGGAGCGACAGGCGTAAAGTCTCTGTTCGGTCCGTTCGGACACGCCCCCACGCCCGCCCGAGTTCGTCACCTCGGAGATCTCTGTGCCAAGTCGCGCCACGTCCGCCCGCCCCTCACCGTCCACCACCACTCCGACGACCACCACCACGTCCGCGACAGCCGACACCGAGTCACCGGCGGCGTCCGCGGACCCCTCAGCGCCGGGCACGTTCCGGCGGCTCGCGCCGTACCTGCTGCGCCATCGCCGGACCCTCCTCCTCTCGATCGTCGCCGCCCTGTTCTGGGCCGTCGCCGTCGCCGCGGTACCCGTCACCCAGGGCCGGGTCGTGGACGACGCCATCGTCGCCGGCACCACTCCGCTGCTGCCGCTGATCCTGCTGCTGATCGGCGTCGCCGTCGCCCGGTTCCTGTTGTCCGGCGCGTGGCGCTACGTCGGCGGCAAGACCGCGTTCCGCATCCAGGACGACATGCGCCGTGACGTCTACGACACGTTGCAGCGCCTCGACTTCACCGGCCACGCCCAGCTGCAGAGCGGGCAGCTCGTCTCGCGCATCAGCAGCGACCTGCGCTACGTGCACATGCTGCTCAGCTGGATCCCGCAGGTCGCCGGGTCGCTGCTGTCGGCGCTGCTCGCCGTGGTCGTCATGGTCACGCTGTCGCCGATCGTCGCGGCCCTCGTCGTCTCGGTCATCGTGCTGGTGTTCGCGGTCACCAATCGCCAGCGCCGCCGCGTCTACGCCGCCGGCTGGGACGCGCAGGACCGCGAGGCCGAGATGACCTCCCGCGTCGAGGAAGCCGTCACCGGGGTGCGCGTCGTCCGAGCGTTCGGCCAGCAGCCGGCCGAGACCGACCGGCTGCACCGTTCGCTGCTGGACATGTTCGCCGCACGGGTCCGGGCGGTGCGGCTGCGCGCGCCGTTCATCGCGTCGCTGCAGGGCGCGCCGCTCGCCGGCCAGGTACTGGTGCTGCTGGTCGGCGGCCTCCTGGTGATGAACGGGCATCTCACCGTCGGCGCGTTCCTCGCCTGCACCGGGTATCTCGCCGAACTGGTGGGGGTCGCCAGGGTCGCCGGGATGGTCCTCACCAACGCGCCGCTGTGCCGGGCCGCGACCGAGCGTGTCGGCGAGCTGCTCGACCTGGAGGCCGAGATCACCGAGCCGCTGCGTCCCGTCGACGTTCCCGCCGGCGGTGGCGCCGTCTCCTTCCATCAGGTGCGCTTCGCCTACGCCGACGGCGATGGCCACCAGGTCCTGCGCGGGTTCAGCCTGGATGTCCGGCCCGGCGAGACGGTCGCCCTCGTGGGCCCGTCCGGGTGCGGAAAGTCCACCGCGATGACCATGCTGCCGCGGTTCTTCGACGCCGACGCCGGCACCGTCACCGTCGACGGGATCGACGTGCGCCGCTGGTCGCTGCCGCAGCTGCGCCGCCGCATCGGTGTCGTGTTCGAGAACAGCTTCCTGTTCTCCGACACCATCGCCGCGAACATCGCCTACGCCCGTCCGGACGCGGATCCGGAGGAGGTCCGGCGCGCGGCCCGGGCGGCCGCGGCGGACGAGTTCGTCGACGAGCTGCCCGACGGCTACGACACGGTGGTCGGCGAGCAGGGCATCACGCTCTCGGGCGGTCAACGCCAGCGTGTCGCCCTCGCCCGGGCGCTGCTCGCCGAGCCGGACGTCCTGCTGCTCGACGACGCCACCTCGTCGGTCGACATCGACGTGGAGGAGCGCATCCACGCCAACCTCGAGCCGTTCCTGGCCGAGCGGACCGTGCTGCTGGTGGCCTACCGCGAGTCCACGCTGAAGCTCGCCGACCGGGTGGTGCTGGTGGACGACGGCGCCGTGGCCGACCAGGGCTCGCACGACGAGCTGATGGCCCGCTCCGAGCTCTACCGTGACCTGTTCGGCGACGGCCGCGGCCCCGACGAGCGCCCGAGCGACCTGATGGAGCAGGCACGCACCGGGCACTTCGAGGCCACCGCGTCGGCGTGGGAGTCGCGCCAGGACGCCACCGGGTCGCTTCCCGGTGCGCAGACGAGCGTCCCGCCGTCGGTGGCGGCACAGATCGAGGCGCTGCCGCCGCCGCAGGACCCGTCCGGCGTGGACCTGGGGCGCGAAGGCGGCGCGCAGGGCCGGCTGCGCCTGCCGGAGTTCCTGCGTCCCTACGCAGGCGGCCTCGTCGTCGGCATGGCGCTGGTGGTGCTGGAGGCCGTCATCGTGCTCGCCAACCCGATGCTGGTGCGGCACGCCGTCGACGAGGGGATGGCAGCGGAGTCGGTCCCCACGTTGCTGACCATGTGCGCCGTGGCGGCGGCTCTGGTGGTCGCGCTCTGGTGGGACCAGCGCACCGGCTTCCTGTGGACGGCGCGCAGTACCGAACGGCTGCTGCTCGCGCTGCGCGTGCGCATCTTCGGCCAGCTACAGCGGCTCGGCATCGACTACTACGACCGCACCCAGGCCGGCCGGGTCATGACCCGGATGACCTCCGACGTCGACGCCATCGCCCAGCTGTTCCAGGTCGGGCTGATCAACGCCGTCGTGAGTCTCGCGACGTTCGCCGGCATGTCCGTCGTCGTGGTGGCCCTGGACCCGATGCTCGCGCTGGTGATCCTGGGGGTCGTCCCGTTCGCCGCCGGCATCACCTGGTGGTACCGCCGCCGCGCCGCCGTCGCCTACGACGAGGCGCGCGAGCTCGTCTCGACGCTGAACGCGGACATCCAAGAGAGCATGTCCGGCATCCGCGTCACGCACGCCTACCGCCGCGAGGCCGTCAACCTGAGCCGGTTCGCCGCTCTGGGCCGCGAGTACGTCGCCGCGAGCCTGCGCGGCCTGTTCGCCACCTCGGTGTACGTGGCGACCATCGAGCTGCTGTCGGTGCTGGCGATCGCCGCGGTCCTCGGCGTGGGCGCGCAGCGGGTCGACGCCGGCACGCTCCAGCTCGGCACGCTGATCGCGTTCCTGCTGTACCTGGCGCAGGTGTTCGCGCCGATCCAACAGCTGTCCCAGGTGTTCGACGTGTACCAGCGCGCCCGCACCGGCCTGGTCCGGGTGCGCCGGCTGCTCGCTCTGGAGACGTCGACGCCGGTCCGCGCGGACGCCACGAAAATCGGCCGGCTCCACGGTGATGTTGAATTCAGCGACGTCCGGTTGCGCTACGCCAGCGCGTCGACGGACGCGATCCGCGACGTCGACCTGCACGTCCCGGCCGGGCAGCGGGTGGCCTTCGTCGGCCGGACCGGCGCCGGCAAGTCGACGCTGTCCAAGCTGGTGGCACGGTTCTACGATCCGTCCGACGGCACGGTGCTGATCGACGGGCACGCGCTGCACGACCTCGACGTCACCAGCTACCGGGAGCACCTCGGCTACGTCCCGCAGGAGCCGTTCCTGTTCTCCAGGACCGTCCGCGACAACATCGCCTACGCTCGGCCGGAGGCGAGCGACGCCGAGGTGGAGGCAGCGGCGCGGGCCGTCGGCGCGCACGAGTTCGTCACCCGGCTGCCCGGCGGTTACCACCACGTCGTCGCCGAACGGGGCCGGTCGCTGTCGGCGGGGCAGCGCCAGCTCGTCTGCCTGGCCCGGGCGCTGCTGGGCGACCCGTCCATCCTGATCCTCGACGAGGCCACGTCGAACCTCGACCTGGCCAGCGAGCGCAAGGTCAACCAGGCGATGCGGGTGGCTTCGGCCGGGCGCACGACCATCGTCGTCACGCACCGGCCGCAGTCGCTGCACTGGGTGGATCGCGTGGTCGTCGTCTCGGGCGGCCGGGTCACCGGGGACGAGCCCGCTCCGGACTACGTGGCCCGGGTGCTCGAACCGGCCGGCTGACGCACGTCACGCTCCGATGATCATCAACGATCCTCCTGGTCATGGTGTGGAGGATCGTTGATGATCATGGGAACATGCTCGGGGGAGGTGCCGACGATGCCGGTGGCCGAGCACGTACGACGAAGGTGCCAGTCGCTGCTGCGCCCTGGTGAGCGGATCGGCTACCTGATCCCCACCACCGCGGCCGGCATCGGCATGTCGACCTCGACGGTCGACTGCTACGTCGTCGTCACCGACCGGCGCATCGCCGTCCTCGTCGGCGGCATCCTGCGCCGCGGCTTTCCCCGCGAGGTCAACATCGAGTACCCGCGCGTGACCCGGCTCGGTCCGGTCGAGTACACACCGGCGCCGACGTTCCAGCTCGGCAGCCGCACCTGCAGGTCGACTCGGTCTGCCGGTTCGACCGGTCCCGATGAGGTCAGCCGACCCGCGCGGTCCGGTAGAAACCCTCGATGTGGGCGGTGACCAGTTCGGCGGCGCGATCCTCCTCGCCCGCTGCCACCGCGGCCAGCACGGCGCGGTGCTCGCGGCGCAGCCCGTCGGCCACCCGGTCCCAGCCCGGCAGCTGCGCGGCCGCCTCGAGCACGTAGCCGTGGATGGCCTCGCGCAACGAGCCCATGATCGTCGAGACGAGCGCGTTGCCCGCGAGCGCGGCCAGCGCCACGTGGAACTCGGCATCCAGCCGGTGGAACCGCTCGGGAGCCAGGTCGGTGTCGTCCATCGCGTCCAGCAGCGCCGTCGCCGGACCCAGGTCGAGGGACTCGGCGGCGCCCGCGGCCTCGCGGACCGCCCATGATTCCAGCAGCACCCGGGTCCGGACGATGTCGCCCATGGGCAGGTGCCGGGTCGCCAGATGGAGCCGGAGGATCGCCGTCAGCGGCGCGGACGGCTCGGTCACGATGACCGCGCCGGCGTCGGGTCCGGAGCCGACCGCGGTGCGCACGATGCCCATCGCCTCGAGAACCCGGATCGCCTCCCGCACGGAGGGACGGCTGACCTCGAACTCGGCCGCCAGCGCCCGCTCCCCGGGCAGCCGGTCGCCGGGCCGCAGCCGGCCGGCGGCCAGGTCCGCCTCGACCCGGCGCAGCACGAGCTCGTACGTCTTCACGCGTCGACCCTACTGGTGTGGTCCGACCACAGTGCATTAGGGTGTGGTCCGACCACACCGTCCCCGCCCGCCGATCGACGGAGTCAGCCTCATGTCCGACCGCCAACTGCCTCGCTGGTCCGAGCTCAAGCCGCTACTGCGGCCCAAGCCGGTCACCGTGAACCCGACCGACCGTCGGCTGAGCAAGGCGCTGACCATCGCGGACCTGCGTGCCGTCGCGCGCCGTCGTACACCGCGGTCGGTGTTCGACTACACCGACGGCGCGGCGGAGGCCGAGATCAGCCTGCGTCGGGCGCGCTCGCTGTTCGCCCAGCTCGAGCTGCGCCCGTCGATCCTGCGCAACGTCGCCGACGTCGACACCACCACGACGATGCTCGGCTCGCCGTCGGCGCTGCCGTTCGCGTTCGCCCCCACCGGCTTCACTCGGATGATGAACCACGAGGGCGAGCGCGCCGTCGCCCGGGTCGCCGAGCGCACCGGCATCCCGTACGCGCTGTCGACCATGGGCACGACGTCCATCGAGGACGTCACCGACGCCGCCCCGGACGCGCGCAAGTGGTTCCAGCTCTACGTCTGGAAGGACCGCTCGGCCGGCGAGGAGCTCGTCCGGCGTGCCGCCGACGCGGGCTACGAGGCTCTCATGCTCACCGTCGACGTCCCCGTCGCGGGCGCCAGGCTGCGCGACGTGCGCAACGGGTTCACCATCCCGCCCGCGCTGACGGTGAAGACCGTCCTCGACGCCGCCGCGCATCCGGCCTGGTGGGGCAACCTGCTGACGACGAAACCGCTGACGTTCGCATCGTTGTCGTCCTGGAGCGGGACGGTGGCGGATCTGCTCAACACCCTGTTCGACCCCACGATGACCGTCGACGACCTGGCCTGGCTGCGCTCGATCTGGTCCGGCCCGCTGATCGTCAAGGGCATCCAGACGGTCGACGACGCCCGCCGCGTCGTCGACGCCGGCGCGGACGCGATCGTGCTGTCCAACCACGGCGGCCGCCAGCTCGACCGTGCGCCCGTCCCGCTGCGGATCCTCCCGGACGTGGCCGCCGCCGTGGGCCAGGACGCCGAGATCTACCTCGACACCGGCATCACCGGTGGCGCCGACGTCGTCGCCGCCCTCGCGCTGGGTGCGGACGCGTGCCTGGTCGGCCGTGCCTACCTGTACGGGCTGATGGCCGGCGGCGAACGTGGCGTCGCGCGCGCCGTCGAGATCCTGTCCAGCGAGATCCGGCGCACCATGCAGCTACTGGGCACCAACACCGTCGATCAGTTGACGCCCGACCACGTCCGGTTGCCCTGACCGCGACCCGCCCGAACGGGGTCCGTCATCCCTCCGGACGCGCGTCGGCCCTGGAGTTCCTCGCCTGTTCATCGGACATCTCGGCGCCTCGCCGGGAAGAACTCCAAGACCAACGCGGGAGGGACCGGCCCCTCAACTGTTCGCGGCTTCGTACTTCGCCAGGATGTCCGACGGGATCCGTCCCCGGTCGCTGACCTTGAGCCCCTGCTCGCGTGCCCACTCCCGGATCGCCGTCGTGTCACTGCGCGAACTGCGCGAACTGGACGAGCTCGACGTGGAACGACCGCGCGTCCGCTTCGCCGCGGCCGACTTCCGCGCCGACGCGATATACGGCGCCAAGGCCTCGCGGAGCTGAGCGGCGTTGGCCGACGACAAGTCGATCTCGTACGAGGAACCGTCCAGGGCGAAGCTCACGGTCTCGTCGGCGTCGCCGCCTTCGAGATCGTCGAGCAGAATCACCTGAACCTTTTGTGCCATCATTGGTCCTTCCTAGCCGGAGGGCGCGGGTTGTCGGATAACGCGTGACCTTACTATTGTTACGCTCCAGAACGGAGAATTTCAATTCTGCACCGGTCAAACCGGCAGCGGATTCGGCCCGGCAGAACCCAAACGCCTGAGCATACGGACGTTGCCCAGAGTATTGGGTTTCACCCGGTCGAGGTCGAGGAACTCGGCCACGCCTTCGTCAGCGGAGCGCAACAACTGAGTGTAGACCTCTTCACCGACCGGTGATCCGGTGGCCCGCTCGAATCCGTGCCGAGCGAAGAAGTCGACCTCGAACGTGAGGCAGAACACTCGGCTCACACCCAGTTCGGTGGCGACTTCGAGCAATCGAGTCAGCAGTGCGTGCCCCACGCCTTGACCGTGCCATTCCGGAGCGGTGGCGAGGGTACGCACCTCGGCAAGATCTTCCCACATGACATGCAGCGCACCGCAGCCGATGACAGTGGACTCGTCAACGGCTTCGGCCACCCAGAACTCCTGGACGTCCTCGTACAGCGTGACGGTCTCCTTCGACAGAAGGATCCGCTTTGCGGCATAACCGTCCAGAAGGCGACGGATCGCGCGTACATCTGAGGTACGTGCGGGCCGGACGCGAAACCGGCGATCGACCGAGGGAGCATCCTGTCCGTTCCCGGTCCCGTCGGTCATTCCGGCTTCACCAGAGGGAACAAGATCGTCTCGCGAATTCCGGCGCCCGACAGCAACATCACGAGCCGGTCGACACCCAGGCCGAGTCCGCCCATCGGCGGCGCTCCGTACTCGAGGGCCCGCAGGAAGTCCTCGTCCATCTGCATCGCGTCCGGGTCGCCGGCCGCGGCGAGCAGCGACTGCTCGGTCAGCCGCTCGCGCTGGACCACCGGGTCGACGAGCTCGCTGTACGCGACGCCGAGCTCGACCCCGGCGACGACGAGATCCCACGCCTCCACCAGCCGCGGCTCGTCCCGGTGCGGACGGGCGAGCGGCCGCACCGACGCCGGGTAGTCACGCACGAACGTCGGCGTGATCAGCGTGTGTTCGACCAGCTTCTCGAAGAGCTCGAGCACGACCTCACCGGGTCCCCAGTCCGGCTGCACGGCCACCTCGTACTTGTCGGCCAGCGCACGCAGCCGCTCGACCGGCGTGTCGACGGTGACCTCCTCGCCGACCGCCTCGGCGACCGCGCCGTGGATCGTCACCGTCCGCCACGGCGCCTCCAGGTCGATCTCGCCGCCGCGGCCGTCCGGCACGGTGCTCCGCTGCACCGCACGTGCGGCATCACGCACGAGCGCGCACATGAGATCGGCCATCGCGTCGTAGTCCGCGTAGGCCTCGTAGGCCTCGAGCATGGTGAACTCGGCGTTGTGGGACGAGTCGATCCCCTCGTTGCGGAAGATGCGCCCGATCTCGTACGCGCGCTCGACGCCGCCGACGACCGCGCGCTTCAGGTACAGCTCCAAAGCGATCCGCAACGTCACCGGCAAATCGAACGCATTCACGTGTGTTTCGAAAGGCCGTGCGGCCGCGCCGCCGTGGACCAACTGCAGCACCGGGGTCTCGACTTCGACATAGCTGTGCCGGTGCAGGGTTTCACGCAGCGACCGGGTGATCGCCGCGCGGCTGCGGACCATGTCGCGCGCGTCCGGATTCACGATGAGATCGACGTAACGCTGCCGGACCCGGGTTTCCTCGTTGAGCTCCTTGTGTGCGACCGGCAGCGGGCGCAACGCCTTCGAAACCATCGTCCACCGGTCACTCATGACCGAGAGTTCACCGCGTTTGCTGACGATGACCTCGCCCTCTACGCCGACGTGATCACCAATGTCGACCAGGTGCTTCCACTCGCTCAGACTGTCCGTGCCGACGCGGGCCTCCGAAAGCATGACCTGAAGTTCGGTGCCGTCACCCTCACGGATCCGGGCAAAGCACAGTTTTCCCGTGTTCCGGAGGAAGATCACCCGCCCGGCGACCGAAACATGATCACCCGTCTCGGTGCCGGCTTCCAGCCCGGGATACTGCTCTCGCAACGCCGCGAGTGTGTGCGAGCGCTCGAACCCGAGACGGTACGGAGCCTTTCCTTTGTCGAGCAGCTCAGCACGCTTTTCCCGACGAACCCGCAGCTGCTCGGGAAGGTCGTCGGGCGTTGTGCTGTGCTGATCGCTCATGACGTCCAAGCCTAAAGGTGAACGCCGGCGAACTTCGGCCCGGGGCGGGGCCCACGTCGGTGTTGCCGAGGTGATCCGCCGGTGCCACTGTGGCAGCAGGAGGTGACACACGATGAGCGGTGTCGAGGTTGTGGATCGAGGCGCACGCGAGATCGTCGTTTTCCTGTCCGGTGATCTGAATGACGAAGCGACCGACCGGTTGCACGCCGCCGTGGACGAGGTGGCGAAACTCGAGCAGCTCAACGCGCTCGACCACGTCGTCGTCAACATGCAGCACGTCACGCAGCTCGGCGAGGCCGGCGTCGGGTTCCTGCGCGAACTGTCCATGCGGGGCCGCCGGGCCGGTTTCGAGGTGTCGTTCGCCGCGGTGAGCGCCGCCGCTCACCGGGCGGTCGAAGAGGCCGGCTGGTCGTTCGTCGAGCACAGCCCGACGCTCCACGAACGGGAAACCGGCCGCTAGGAGGCGACCCTGGGCGCGGTCAGGCCTTCAGCAGCGGTGCCGTGCGTCGCTGCAGGAACTCTCGCGCGGCCGCGGCCATCCGCTCGTACTCGGCGTCGGCGCCCGGAAAATCCACGTGCGCGGCGCTGACGGTCACCAGTTCCGCCGGCCCGGCCATCGCGTTGCGCACGGCGAACTGGCCCGGAGGCGGCACTGCGGGGTCCCAGAGCGCCGGGACGGTCAGCATCGGGATGCGCAGCCGCGCCGCGGCGGTGGCGGCATCGAAGTAGCGCAGCACGTCCAGTGCTTCCGGGTGCTCGGCCACGTGGCGGCGCACGGCCTCGCCGCTGCCCGTGCACGGCATCGTCAGCCGCAGGTCGTGATTGCCGAAGCTGGGAACGTACAGCACGCCGGCGTCGAAACGCGCGTCCCACGGCAGTGCCAGCGCCCCGATGCCCCCGCCGAAGCTCCCGCCGACGTAGCCCAGCCACGGCGGCGGCGCGGGCAGCACCGCGGACAACACCGACGCCGCGCACCACACGTCCGCGACGCACCCGCCGTGGATGTAGGTCTCGACCGCATCGATGCCGTGCAGCACGTGCTCGACTCCGACGGACGGGACACCGTCCAGCAGACTGCGCGTGGGCAGCCCGCGAGCCACCGGGAACACCGCCGCCGCACCGTCGGGCACCAGGCCGAGGTCGGGCGCGTCCCGGCCACCGTAGCCGTGCCCGACCACGACGGCGCCGTTCACCCGCCCGTCCGACGGCGACGCGAACCACCCGCCGAGCCGGACACCGTCGAGCGACGTGAACTCCAGCTCGAACAGGTCGACACCCGGCGGACCGTCCACCCGTCGCAGCGACGGCTCCGGATCCACCCGCAACGCCCGTGCGTACAGTCCGGTCCAGAAGTCGACGAAGCCGTTCGGTTCCGCGGGGAACCCGGCCAGCCGCAGCTGCTCCTCGTCGTACCCGTAGGTCGCGTCGAACGCGTCCGGGCCGAACCATTCGTCGTACGGTGCTGGCGGCATCCCCACTCCGTTACTGCCCTTGACCTCGCCACACGGGCCGTCCGCCGTGCCTCGCGCAGCATAGCCACCGCCGCGGCGAGGTCAGGACAGCACCGTGTGGAACCCGTCGCGCCAGCTGCGGTGCTCCGGCTCCCACCCGAACTCGCGCTTCGCCTTCGCGTTCGACGAACCACGCAGCTCGACCATCGCCGCCTCACCGAACCGGCCGATCATCGAGCGGGCGAGCCATCTCGGGACCCGCATCGGCCGTTTGGCGCCGGCGGCGTCGGCGAGCACCGTCAGCACGTCACGCACCGGAGCGGGGTCGTCGTCGACGATGTTGTACACACCAGGACGGCCGTTCTCGATCGCCTGGAGCGTCGCCCGCGCCGCGTCGTCGATGTGGATCATGGACCAGATCGCCGTACCACCACCGACGATCGGCAGCCGGCGTTTCCGGATCATGCCGGTCAGCTCGCCGTCTCGATCGATGCTGGTGCCGGGACCGTAGAAGAACCCGTACCGCAGCGCGAGCCCGTCGACCCCGGGCGTGCTCGTGGTCGTATGGTCGACGTACTTGATCGCACGAAGCGTCTCCGCCGACTCGCCGGCGGGGTCGGTGCTCAACGGATCGTCCTCCGTCTTGACCGGGCCGCCACTGCGCTCGTTCGGCCAGCCGACGAAGCTCTGTGCGACGAACCTGCTCGCACCGGCCGCCCGGGCAGCCGCGAGCAGGTGATCCAGGCCCTGTGTGCGCAGCCGGTTCGTGCCGGCGAATGCGGTGTCGAGGTGCTTGAAGTCCGTCGCGCCGATCGCGGTGAGCTGATGCACGACGACGTCGGGCTGCGCGGCGTCCACCGCTGTGCCTACGGCGTCGCCGTCCAGTGCGTCCAGCACGACCGGCTCCGCGCCGGCCTCGCGCAACCTCGTGGTGTTGCGTTCGGTTCGGGTCGTGCCGACCACCTCGTGTCCCGCCTCGATCAGCATCGGGACCAGGCGCGTCCCGATCGCGCCGGTGGCTCCGGCCAGGAATATTCGCATGGTGGTGCTCCCTTCGTCCGGCCCGTTCGACGAGACGGAGTCGCGTCGTGTGACACCTTCGGCCGAACTGCACGTGGTTGGATCGGAGCATGGCGGAGCTCGCGGCGGTCCACGACGAACTGCGGCCCCTGATGTTCTCCATCGCCTACCGGATGCTCGGCAGCGTGACCGAGGCGGAGGACGTCGTCCAGGAAGCGTTCCTGCGGATGCACCGCGCCGCCGCCGACGGCACCGACCCCGACAACGCCGAGGCATACGCGACGACCGTCACGACGCGACTGGCCATCGACGCGCTGCGCTCTGCCCGGCGCCGGCGTGAGGCCTACATCGGCTCATGGCTGCCAGAACCCTGGCTGACCAGCGGCGACGAGCCGGCCGAACGCGCCGAGAGGACCGACACGCTGTCGACGGCGCTGCTCGTGGTGCTCGAGACGCTCTCGCCGGTCGAACGCGCCGTCTTTCTGCTCCGCGAGGTCTTCGAGTACGGATACGCCGAGATCGCAGCGATCGTGGACCGCACCGAGCCGATGTGCCGGCAGTCGATGGCGCGCGCACAGCAGCACCTGGACCGGCGCCGCCCGCGTTTCGACCCGTCCCGCGAACAGCGCGACCGGTTGGCCGGCGAATTCGTCGCCGCCTGCGGCTCCGGCGACGTCGAGGCGTTGAAAGCGCTGCTGGCCGAGGACGTCGTGTTCCACGGCGACGGCGGCGGCCGGGCTCCGGCCGTGCGACACCCGGTCAGCGGTGCGCTTCAGGTGGCCAGGTTCGTGGCCGGCCTCGCGCGGCAGGCGGCACGGGCGAACCTCGAGCTGTCGACGGCGCACGTCAACGGGCAGCCGGGACTGATCACGTCGGCCGGAGACGGCGTTCTGGGCGTCATGTCCATGGTGATCGTCGACGGCCGGATCCGTTCCCTGCACAACGTCATCAACCCCGACAAACTCCAACACCTCGGACCAGTGGGCGACATCAACACCCACCTTTCCGGCCCGGCCGCGGGTAAATGATCACGTTCCGCATGGAATTCCATGCCGGACGTGATCATTCCCCCGAACGGGGGTGGTTGCGGTCGAACACGAGCCGCAGGCCCGTCAGTGTCAGCCAGGGCTCGTGCCGGTCGATGGTCCGCGACTCGTCCAGCACCAGCGGCGCAAGGCCTCCGGTCGCGATCACCGTCACGTCGTCCAGGCCGACGCCGAGCTCGTCGGCCATCCGGGTGACGATGCCGTCGACCTGGCTGCTGAAGCCGTACAGCGCCCCGGACTGCAGAGCCTCGACCGTGTTCTTCGCGATCACCGAGCGGGGCCGCACGAGCTCGACCCGTCGCAGCTGGGCACCGGCTTTGCCCAGCGCGTCCAGGGAGACCTCGATGCCCGGTGCGATGGCCCCGCCGATGTACTCGCCCCGCGCCGACACGACGTCGAAGGTCGTCGCCGTGCCGAAGTCCGCCACGATGCACGGCCCTCCGCCGTACAGGTGCGCCGCCGCGAGCGAGTTGGCGATGCGATCGCTGCCGACCTCGCGTGGGTTGTCCATGAGTACCGGCACGCCGGTCCGCACCCCGGGCTCGACCAGCAGCGACGGCACGTCCTCGTAGTAGCGCTGCACCAGCCGCCGCATCTCACGTTGCATGGCGGGCACCGTCGAGCAGACGGCGACGCCGCCGACCTCGTCGTCGTGCCCGCCGGAGAACAACCCGCGCAGCAGCACCATGATCTCGTCGGCCGTCTGCCGCGCGTCCGTGGCCACCCGCCAGTGCCGGACGACGTCCGTACCGTCGAGCAGCCCGATGACGGTCTCGGTGTTCCCGACGTCGATCGCCAGCAGCATGTCGGTCACGAGCCTGCGGCGCCCGCGTCCACACCCACGATCTCGAGACCGAGGTCGAGCGCCTGCACCGAGTGCGTCAGCGCGCCCGTCGACAGGTAGTCGACACCGGTCGCCGCGTAGGCGCCTGCCGCGTCCAGCGTCAGGCCGCCGCTGACCTCGAGGCGCGCCCGGCCGTCGACCGCCTGCACCGCGTCGGTCACCTCGTCCACCGTGAAGTTGTCGAGCAGGACGAGCTCGGCGCCCGCCTCGACGGCTTCGACGGCGCCGGCGACGTCGTCCACCTCGACTTCGACGTCGACGTCCGGGTACGCCTCGCGCACCGCGCGATACGCCGCGCCAACGCCGCCCGCCGCGACGACGTGGTTGTCCTTGATCAGCGCCGATTCGGACAGCGTCGAGCGGTGGTTGGCGGCCCCGCCGACCCGCACCGCGTACTTCTCCAGGGTCCGCATCAACGGTGTCGTCTTTCGGGTGTCGCGGACGACGGCGCCGTCGCCGGCCGCCTCGACCCACGCGCGGGTCGCCGTGGCGATCCCCGACAGCCGGCCGGCCAGGTTGAGCGCGGTGCGCTCGGCGAGCAGCACGTCCCGGCTCCGGGCACCGACCGTCAGGACCTTCGCCCCGGCGTCGACGGCGTCGCCATCGGCCACGTGCCTCTCGAGCTCGACATCGGCGCCACCGACGGCGGCGAACACCGCCTCGACCACCGGAACACCCGCGATCACGCCGGGCTGACGCGCCTCGAGGACGGCACTGGCCCACTGCTCCTCGGGCACGGTCGCCACCGTCGTCACGTCGGCTCCACCGCCGAGGTCTTCTTCCAGTGTCGCCCGGATCAGATCTTCGACGTACAGAGGATCGAGGCCCGCCTCGCGCAGCGCGAGTGCGACGGGCTCGGGCAAACTCATGATGGCTCCTTCATCGGCTCATATGTCGTCGTCAGGACGCCGTCGGTGTCGACGGCGCTGACGATGTGACCGCGCCAGCGATCGTCGTCGCGCTCCGGAAAGTCCTCACGCCAATGGCCGCCTCGCGTCTCCTCACGCATCGCGGCATGACGACTGAGCGTAACGGCCACGGCGTACAGGTTGCTCGTCTCCCACGAATCGGGTTCCGGCGTGCGGCCCGCCGTGCCACCGTCGGCCAGGGTGGCGAGTCGAGCCGCGAGAGTCACCAACGACGACTCCGACCGCAGTACGCCGGCACCTGCGGTCATCGCGGACTGTACGAACGGCCGGGTCTCGGCGTCCAGCAGCGCCTCACAGCCACGATCCACGGGGTCACCGGGCCTGGAGTCGACGAGCGTCTCGGTCAGGTGAGCGGCGATGCGGTGACCCCAGACCAGCCCTTCCAGCAACGAGTTCGACGCCAGCCGGTTCGCGCCGTGGACGCCCGTGCACGACGTTTCGCCGCACGCGTACAGGCCCGGGACCGAGGTGCGACCGTGCAGATCGGTGCGGACGCCGCCGCTGGCGTAGTGCTGCGCCGGCGCCACCGGGACGAGTTCCGTCGCCGGGTCGATGTCGAACGAGCGGCAGCGCCGCACGATGGTCGGGAACCGTTCCTCGAGGAACGACGCGCCGAGGTGACGGGCGTCCAGCCAGACGTGCTCGGCGGCGGTCTCGGCCATGGCGGTCACCACGCCGCGGGCGACGACGTCGCGCGGCGCGAGCTCGGCCAGCTCGTGCCGGCCGAGCATGAACCGCCGACCCTCGACGTCGCGCAACACCGCGCCCTCACCGCGGACGGCTTCGGAGATCAGCGGCTGCTGTCCCTTCGCCGAGCGGCCGAGCCACATCACCGTGGGGTGGAACTGCACGAACTCCAGGTCGGCGACCTCGGCGCCGGCACGCAGCGCGAGAGCGACACCGTCACCGGTCGAGACCGGCGGGTTCGTCGTGGAGGCGTACACCTGGCCGAGCCCGCCGGTCGCCAGCACAACCGCACGCCCGAGGGCGGCGCCCACACCGTCGCGGCGGCCCTGGCCGAGCACGTGCAGCCCGACGCCACACGCCCTCCCGGACGCATCGGTCAGCACGTCCGTGACCAGCGCATGCTCGTAGACCTCGATGTCGGGGTCCGCGCGAACCGCGTGCAGCGCCTCGAGCAGCGCCCGGGAGATCTCCTTGCCGGTGGCGTCACCGCCGGAGTGCGCGATGCGGTCACGGCCGTGCCCGCCCTCGCGGGTGAGCGCGATGGAGCCGTCGTCGGCCAGCTCGAACTCGGTGCCGAGTTCCGCCAGCTCGCGGACCCGGCGCGGCCCTTCGGTGACGAGCGTGCGCACCGACGTCTCGTCGCACAGCCCGACGCCGGCGACCAGCGTGTCGCGCAGGTGCTGCTCCGGACTGTCCTCCGGGTGGAGCGCCGCGGCGATGCCGCCCTGGGCCCAGGCGGTGGCGCTGTCGGCCAGCCGGGTCTTCGTGACCAGCAGGACGCGGCCGGCCTTGCGCGCCTCCAGTGCCGCGGTGAGGCCCGCGATGCCGCTGCCGACGACGACGACGTCAGCCGCCACCGTCCACCCAGGGGGCTCGGTCGGCAGCTGCCGCGGTACGCGTACTCCGGTCACGCCGGGATAGCCTACGACGTGAAGCGGCGACACCTCACCTCGTCCCGCGGAACGCGGCCCACTCCGTCCCGCGGAACGCCCCCGCTCCACCGGTGATGATCACCCGAGACGAGCCCGCGGTTCAGGGCAGGTCGACGGCGACGTTGTCGATCAGGCGGGTGGCGCCGACACGTCCGGCGACCAGCAGTCTGGCGGGTCCGTGCTCCGCATCGGGCTCCAGGTCGGTGCCGCGCAGCTCCAGGTACTCGACCTCGACGGCGGGTTCGGCGTCGAGCTCCGCACGCGCCGCCGCGAGCACGGCGGCGCGACCACCCGTCGCGGCCTCGGCGCCGGCGGCCAGTGCCCGGCCGAGCGCACCGGCCCGCTCCCGCTCGTCCGGCGAGAGATAGCCGTTCCGGCTGGACAGGGCGAGCCCGTCCGGTTCACGGACGGTCTCGACACCGACGATGTCGTACGGCAGCTCCAGGTCGGCCACCATCCGCCGGACCAGCACCAGCTGCTGATAGTCCTTCTCACCGAACACGGCGTACGTCGGAACGGTCAGGTTCAGCAGTTTGGCGACGACGGTCAGCACCCCGCCGAAGTGCGCCGGGCGGGCGGCGCCCTCCAGCTCGTCGGCCAGCGGTCCCGGCGCGACGGTGACCTGCGGCGCGCCGTCGGGATAGACGTCGTCGACCTCCGGCGTGAAGGCGACGTCCACGCCCTCGTCGGCACACATGGCCAGGTCCGCGTCCAGCGTGCGGGGGTAGGTGTCCAGGTCCTCGGCCGGGCCGAACTGCAGCGGGTTGACGAAGATCGTGACGATGACCGTGCCGTCGGCGCCGACGAGGCCCCTGGCCGCACGGATCAGCGCGCGGTGGCCCTCGTGCAACGCGCCCATCGTCGTGACCACGGCGGCTGCCGTCTCGCCCGCCGACAACGCCTCGACCAGCTCGTCGCGCGTCCGGACGACTTCGGGTGCTCCCACGCGCCACACCGTATCGTCCGGCCACGGCCGGACCGCCGCACGGTCGTGACGGCCGGAAAATCCGATGCCGACGCAGGCGCCGAACCGGTAACGTCTCGCGATCGTGCGTGTCTTCGCCGCTTTCACAGCCATGGGCTTCCGGCGGTGGTCCACCTACCGGCTCGCGGCAGCGGCCGGGGCGTTCACCAACACCGTCTTCGGTCTGATCAAGGCGAGCATCACGATGGCCGCCATCGGCGCCGCCGGCGGCACCCTCGCCGGATACCACGCCGCATCCGGAGCGACGTACGCATGGATGGTGCAGGCCCTGGTCGCGCCGTTGAACCTGTTCGGATGGGCGGACCTCGCCGAGCGCATCCGAACCGGCGACGTCGCCGTCGCCCTGGCCCGGCCCGTCGATCCGCAGTTCGCCTACCTCGCTGCCGACCTGGGGCGGGCGGCGTACTCGCTCATTCCTCGCGGCGCCCCGCCGTTGCTCGCGGGTGCCCTGGTCACCGGGCTGGCGTTGCCGCTGGAGCCGCTGCCCTACATGCTGGGCCTGCTGAGCGTCGTGGTCGGCGTGTGCGTGTCGTTCGCCGGCTGGTGGCTGGTGAACCTGGCCGCCTTCTGGCTACTCGACCTGCGTGGGCCGCGGACGCTGTACATGGTGGCGTGCCAGGTGCTGTCCGGGCTGATCATCCCGGTGCACTGGTTCCCCGACTGGCTGGGCGTGCTGGCGGCGTGGTCGCCGTTCCCGTCGATGCTGCAGGCTCCGGTGGACGTCATCACCGCCCGGGTCGAGGGCCTCGCGGCGCTGCAGACCGTGGGCGTCCAGCTGGCGTGGCTGTTCGGACTGCTGCTGTCCGGGCGGCTGCTGTTCAGGTTGGGCGCCCGGAGGCTGGTGGTCCAGGGTGGGTGAGCGTACTCGCGCCTATCGTGTGCTCGTCGGTTCTCGGCTGCGCTCGCAGCTCGCGTACCGGCGCTCGTTCGCGATGGATCTGCTCGGCAGCGGGGCGATCGGACTGCTCGAGTTCGCCGAGGTCTACGTGATCTTCGCGAACATCGACGTGCTCGGCGAGCTGGACTTCGCCGCCGCCGCGTTGCTGTTCGCGCTGGCGAACATCGGATTCAGCCTCGCCGACACCGTCATCGGGCACGTGGACCAGCTGCCGACGTACCTGCGCCAGGGCACGCTCGACGCGTTCCTGCTCCGTCCGCTGCCGGTGCTCGCCCAGCTCGTCACCAGCGACGTGTCGCTGCGGCGACTCGGACGGACGGCGCTGGCGGGCGCGATCCTGGTGGTCTCGCTGCTGATGAACGACATCGACTGGACGGCCGCGCACGTCGCGCTGCTGGTGATCGCCGTGCTCAGCGGGACCGCCATCTTCGCGGCGCTGTTCGTGTGCGCGGCCGCCGTGCAGTTCTGGCTGGTGGAGGGTGCGGAGTTCGCGAACGCGTTCACGTACGGAGGCGCGTACGCGGCGCAGTACCCCGCGAGCATCTTCAGCGTGCCGATGCGGGTGCTGTTCACGTTCGTCGTCCCGTCGGCGTTCACCGCGTACCTGCCGGTGCTGGTGCTGCTCGACCTGGAAGGCCCGGCCGGGCTGCCGCAGTGGCTCGGCTGGTGCACGCCGCTGGCGGCCGTCGGAATCTGGGCCGTCGCCCTCGGCGGGTGGCGAGCCGGTCTGCGTCACTACACGGGAGCAGGATCATGACCGAACCGATCATCGACGTACACGACCTGCGTCGCGAGTTCACCGTCCGCTCGCCTGCCGGGCGGCTACGGCGCACGCGCACGGTCGTCCCCGCCGTCGACGGGCTGACGTTCGCGCTGGAGACGGGCTCAGCCACCGGATACATCGGCGCCAACGGTGCAGGCAAGTCCACCACCATCAAGATGCTGACCGGAATCCTCGTCCCCACGTCCGGCACCGTGCGGACGTGCGAGCTCGATCCGGTCCGGCGGCGCAAGGTTCTCGCGCGCCGGATCGGCGTCGTGTTCGGCCAGCGCACCCAGTTGTGGTGGGACCTGCCGTTGCGCGAGTCGTTCCGGACGCTCGCCGCGATCCACCGGCTCGAGGACCGGGCCTGGCAGGCGCGTCGCGACGAGCTGGTCGACCGCCTCGACCTGGGCACGTTCCTCGACACGCCCGTGCGGCAGCTGTCGCTGGGCCAGCGGATCCGCGGTGAGATCGCGGCCGCCCTCCTGCACTCGCCGCGGCTGCTGATCCTGGACGAGCCGACCATCGGGCTGGACGTGCTCAGCAAGGAACGGCTGCGGGTGTTCCTGTCCGAGCAGCGCGACCTGCACGGCACGACACTGCTGCTGACCACGCACGACATGGACGACGTGCAGCGGCTGACCGAGCGGATCATCGTCGTCGACCACGGGCGGATGGCCTACGACGGCACGCTCCCCGGCCTGGCCGCGCGGGTCGGCGCAGAACGTGTCATGGTGCTCGACCTGGTGGATCCGGTCGCGTCTCTCGAGGGCGTCCCGGGGACGAGGGTCGTCGCGGTCGAGTCCGACGGCCTGCGGCACCGGCTGGCGTTCGGCCCCGAGCAGACCACCGCGGGCGCGATCCTCGAGGCCGTCGGCACGCGGGGTCAGGTACGTGACCTCACCATCGAGGAGCCCGACATCGAGGACGTCGTCCGCCGACTGTACCGCGCGCACTCGTACCATGATCATCAACAGCAAGCGCGGCGCTCGTGACGCTAATACCGTGTGACGCGTGGCACTCGCGGTCTGCCTCACGTTCGACGCCCGCACCGAGCACGCTCTGCGACGGCTCTGGGACCGGCTCGAGGACCTCGACGTCCCCACCCTGCGGTCACACACCCACGGGCGCCACGTCCCGCATCTGTCCTACGCGGTCCTGCGGAGCTGGCGATGGGACGACGTCCGTGCCGCCGTCGCCGCGCTCCCGGACGGCGGACCCGTCGACGTCTCGTTCGACGGGCTCGGGACGTTCCGGCGCGGGCGCGTGTGGCTCGCGCCGGCGCTGCCCGGCGACCTGGGCCGGCGACAGGAACGCACGGTCGACGCAGTGGTGAGCGCCGGCGCGGAACTCCACCGTCACTACCTTCCCGGCCGGTGGCTGCCCCACTGCACCATCGCGCCGCGCGTCCCGCTGACGGCCCTGCCGATGGTCGCGGCGGCCGTGTACGACGTCCTCCCGCTGATGGCTCGCGCCGACCGGGCGGAGCTGATCGACAGCAGCACCGGCGAACGCCTGCAACTTCCGCACGTGCCGTGACGTCAACCGCGCGGGCCGCCGGTCAGCCGTCGGTTTCGCCCGGGGCGTCGGCGAGCACGTCCAACAGCGCTTCCGCGTCACTCGCCTCCAGCCGTCCGGCCGCGAGCGCACGCGTCGCCGTGCGGCGCGCCAGCGCGACGTAACTGCCGGCGGCTTCGGGGACGGCTCCGGCGATGCGGCCGACGTGACTGGCCACCGTGCCCGCGTCCCCGCGGGCGACCGGCCCGGTCAGCGCGTCGTCGCCCTGCCGCATCCCGTTGTCCAGCGCCGCCGACATCAACGGCGCCAACATCCGGTCCGGCTGCTCGACGCCCGCGGCCCGCAGCAGATCCATCGCGTCGTTGACCAGTGTGATCAGGTGGTTCGCACCGTGGGCGAGGGCGGCGTGGTAGAGCGGACGGTGCTGTTCGGCGATCCGAATCGGTTCGGACCCCATCTCGACCACGAGTGCCTCCGCGACCGGCCACAGCGGCTCGGGCGCCGTGATCCCGAACGTGGCACCGCTGAGTCGCTGCAGGTCGACGGACGTGCCGGTGAACGTCATCGCCGGGTGCAGGGCGAGCGGCAGCCCGCCCGCCCGCGTCGCCTCGTCCAGGACACCGATGCCGTACCGGCCGCTGGTGTGTGCGACCAACTGACCGGCGTGGACGGCCCCGGCACCGGCCAGACCGTCGACGAGGCCGGGGAGCGCGTCGTCGGGGACCGTCAGCAGAACGAGGCCGGAGCGGCGCATCACCTCTTCGACCTCGACCAGCGGCATGTCGGGCAGCAGCGTGCCGGCGCGGCTCCGGCTGGTCACGGACACGCCGTAGCCGGCGACCACGTGGTGCCCGGCGCGGGCGAGCGCGGCGCCGAGCACGGCACCGACCCGCCCGGTGCCGACGATGCCGACGTCGAGACGGGCCGGTCGTTCGTCATTCACGAGAGCCAGCGTAGGTGGTGACGGGTCCGCAGCGGACGCACCGGGTGGCGGACCCGTCACGAGGATTTCCTCCGCATCACCAGGCTTGTAGGGGTGGTGACGCATGGAATTCCATGGTGAACGTGATCATTTCTCGTCGGGTCATTCGGTGGCGAGGGCGACGACGGGGGCGGTACGGGCAGCACGGCGGCCCGGGACGACGGACGCCAGGAGGCCGAGGGCCCCGGCGACGACACCGCACCCGGCGACCTGGGCCCACGGCACGACGAACACGAGGTCCTCCACGCTCAGCACGGCCGCCCAGGCGAACGACACGCCGATCACCGCTCCCAGCAGTGCCGCGACGCCGCTGAGCAGCAGCGCCTCGATCGACAGCATCGCCCGCGTCTGCCGCTGAGTCTGTCCGAGTGCACGCAGCAGCCCGATCTCGCGTGCCCGCTCGTGCACCGACAGCGACATCGTGTTCGCGATCCCGATGACCGCGATCACCACCGCCAGGCCCAGAATGGACAGCACCACCAGCAGGGTCTGGTCCAGCTGCTCGCTCAGCTGCTCGCGCGTGTCGGTGTACGTCGTCACCGAGACGCCTGGCAGGCCGTTCACGGCCTCGACCACGGCGGCGCGCGCCCGCTCGGTGTCGACGTCGGACGCGGTGTCGAACCCCACCCGGGCGGGGCGGTCCACGGACGGCAACAGCTCCTGGAACACGTCCGGCGTGACGGCCAGGCCCTCGAACGGCACGCTGCCCTCGTCCACCACGTAACCGACGTCGAACGTTCGCGTGCCGCTGTCCGCCTCGACCGTCACGTCGTCACCGACCCCGAGTCCACTGCGCTCCGCGGTGACACGGTCGATCGCCACCGCGCCCGCGGCGACGTCGTCCACCGAGCCCTCGCCGTTCACGCGCGCGATCGCCTCGAACCGGTCGAGGTCGATCCCGAGCAGGTCGACGGTCCCGACGCCGCCGGCGGTGACGGTCCCGTCGTACAACCGCACGGAGGGACCGGTCTCCGGCAGCGCGTCGACGGCACGCACCGCCGACGCCGGCACACCGGTCTCGGCATCCGACCGCACCAGGAAGTCCGCCGGAACCTGCTGGTCGAGGACCATGCCGGCGCTCGCCCGCGTCGACTCGGCCACGGTGACGAAGCCGGCCACCATGGTCACGCCGATGAGCAACGCCGCGGAGGTCGCGGCCGCGCGCCGCGGGTTGCGCACCGCATTGGCCGTGGCCAGCCGTGTCGTCGCACGCCGCGACCCGCTCCTGCCGGCCAGCAGCCGCCCGAGGGACCGCACCATCGGCGGCACCACCCGCGGGCCGAGGACGAGCACGCCCAGGAAACACACCGCCGCGCCGAGAACGACGACGCCCAACCCGTACATGCCGGCGGTGAGGGCGCCGGCCGCCATCACCGCGCTGCCGGCCGCGATCGCGACCAGCCCGGCGGCGATCCGCACCCGCCCGGCCCGCTGCCCATCAGCACCGTCGGGCACGGAGCGCACCGCAGCCAGCGGCGCGACCCGGGTCGCCGCGCGCGCCGGGAGCAGGGCCGAGCCCACCGTGACGGCGACGCCCACGGCGACCGACCAGAGCACGGTCGCCGTCGACACGATCGTCGGGACGTCCCGAGCGTCGTCGCTGACCACCGCGCCGACCGGTATCGCGGCCAGCACCCCCACAGCCACCCCGACCAGGCTTGCCACCGCACCGACGGCAGTCGACTCCACCAGCACGCCCGAGAGCACCTGCCGCCGGGTGGCTCCGACCGTGCGCAGCAGCGCCAGCTCCCGGGTCCGCTGCGCGACCAGGATGCGGAACGTGTTCGCCACCACGAACGCGGCGACGATCAGCGCCACGGCACCCAGCATCAGCAGCGGGATGCGCAGCTCCTTGGCCACCGACGTCGAGCTCTCCACCAGACGTTCGCGTAGCTCGGCTCCGGTGAGCACGACGTGTCCCGGGTCCCCGCCGAGCTCTCGCACCGCCGCCGTCACGTCGGCCGGGGCGGCGCCGGCTTCGAGGCGCAGGTCGACCCGCTCGATCCCTGGCCGCGCGGCCAGGCGCTGCACGTCACCGCCGGTCGCGCGGACCTCGGGGTGGTCGCGCGCGTTGACCGACGGCTCGGCCAGCCCGACGACGCTGAACTCCATCTGCCGGCCGTCGGCCCCGGTGACCGTGTACGCGTCTCCGACGCCGACGCGCTGACGCTCGGCGGTCCTGGTGTCGAGGACGATCTCGCCGGCGGCGGCCGGCGCGCGTCCGTCCGTCAGCGGTAACGCCGCCAGCTCCGCATCCCGCGGCGTCGCGAGCACCCGGACCGGCGATCGGTCGGGCACACGCCCCTGGCCGCCGACGAGCCGCGCGTGCACGACCCGGTGCCCGGCCGCCGCCTCGACGCCGTCGAGCGCACTGATCCGGTCCAGCAGGGACACCGGAAGGTAGTCGGCACCGTCGTCGGGCGGGACCGCCGCCAGATCCGTCCCTGCCGCCGAGGCGGTGATCTCGGCTCTGCCGGCCCGGTCCAGCGAGTCGGTGAGCACCAGCGTCCCTGCGGTGAACCCGATCGACAGCACGATGACCGTGCCGGTCAGCAGGAACCGCACGACGTACGCCCGCAGGCCGGCGAGTGTCACGCTCAGCACGGCTCACGCCCCCAGCTGCCGCAGGCCGTCGATGACGGTGTCGGCGGTGGGCTCGGTGATCTCGCCCGCGAGCCGGCCGTCGGCCAGCAACACCACCCGGTCCGCGTACGCCGCGGCCGACGGATCGTGAGTCACCATCACGACCGTGCGCCCGAGTTCACGCACGCTCATGCGCAGGAACGACAGCACCTCGCTCCCGACGCGGGTGTCGAGGTTGCCGGTGGGCTCGTCGGCGAACACCACGTCGGGCCGGTTCAGCAGAGCTCGCCCCACCGCGACCCGCTGCTGCTGGCCGCCGGAGAGCTCGGCCGGCCGGTGCGAAAGCCGCGCCCGCAGATCCAGGACGTCGACGACCTCGTCGAACCACTCCTGGTCGGCCTGCCGGCCGGCGAGCTTCAACGGCAGCAGCATGTTCGCCTCGGCGTCCAGCGTCGGCAGCAGGTTGAAGGACTGGAAGACGAAACCGAGACGGTCGCGCCGTGTCCGGGTGAGCGCCGTGTCACCGAGCCCGGTCAGGTCGGTGTCGCCCAGCAGCACCTGGCCGTCCGTCACGGCGTCGAGCCCGGCGAGACAGTGCATGAGCGTGGACTTCCCGGAGCCGGACGGGCCCATGATCGCGGTGAACCGTTCCGCCTCGAAGGCGATGTCGACGGTGTCCAGGGCATGCACCGCGGTGTCACCGCTGCCGTACACCTTGCTCAGTCCGACAGCGCGTACCGCGGTCCGGGGCGCGTCCCACCGCGGGGACGCGGCGTCGGTCGATGTCTGTGTGGTCATGCCGACGAGCATCGTCGACCCGGCGCCGCGCGCGCGTCGCCCGCAGGTCCGCCGTCACGTCCGACGCCGGTGGCACGGGCGACACCCGCGCACGCGGCCGGCTACGACCTCGGTCGTACGGGAGGCCCGGTCGTCCTCCCGGCCCGCACCCGTACGGGCAACCGGACGTCGCCGGGCCGGCCGCCGTCGAGGAAGTCCGTGACGATCCGGCCGGCCACTCGCCCCTTCTCGACCGTGGGCTGCACGACCGTCGTCAGCTCCCGGCCCTCCAGCCACGGGGTGTCGATACCGTCGAACCCGGTGACGGACAGGTCCTCCGGGACGCGGATCCCCATCGACTCCGCGGCGCGGATCACCCCGCACGCCAGCAGGTCGCTCTGCGCGATGACGGCGCTCGGGCGGTTCGCGGGATCGGCCAGCAGGGTGCGCCCGGCGAGTTCGCCCTCCTCGATCAGGTTGGCCGACGCCTCGACCGCGACCATCGGGCCGAAGACGTCCTCGGCGGCGCTGAGGCGGCGACGGCAGTCCGAGTACGCCGTCACCGCCCGGCGCTGCGCGTCGGCCACACCCCGGCGGCCGTCCAGCCGCAGTGGCAGCGTCACCGTCGCCACGTCCCGGTGCCCGGCGTCGCGCAACAGCCGCGCAAGCTCGACCGTGCCGCCGTAGTCGTCGACGTCGAGCAGCGCGACCTCGGGGCGGTCCGGCCCGTCGACGGCCACCACCGGGACCTCACGGCTGAGGAAATGGTCCAGGAGCGGATCGTCGTCACCGCCGCAGGTGGCGAAGACGACGGTGTCGACGGGCATCCGCGCCACCTGCTCGGGCGTCGGGCCGCTGCGGGCCGCGTCGCCGGAGAGCAGCAGCAGTCCGGTGCCCGCGGGCGTCAGCTCCTCGGCCAGCCCGTCCAGCAGCGCGACCGCGACCGGGTCGCGGAAGGCGTAGAGCAGCCGTTCGCCGATCAGCGCGCCGACGATGCCCGAGCGTCCCCGTCGCAACGACCGTGCCATCGGGTCCGGTCCGGTGTAGCCGAGCTGCCGCGCCGCGTCGAGCACCCGTTCCCGGGTCGCCTGCGCCACCGGACCCGCGCCGCTGAACGCCAGCGACGCCGTCGACGGCGACACGCCGGCGCGTGCAGCGACTCCGGCCAGGGTCGGGCGGCCTTCGCTCACCGGTGACACCTCCTTCGACGTGACTCGTGCCGTTGCGTCCCGGTCGACGTGCCGGCGCGTCGCGAACGGCACCGCCCAGATTTGGACTTGCGTCGAGCCAGCGACACCACGGAGAATATCGAATCGATTTGACTCGAATCGATTCGAGCCTGGTTTCGGCTAGCTGAGGACGCCTTCGTGACGCACACCGACTCGACACCATCCGCCCGACCACCCGCCCGCCTGCTGCGCGCGCGCAACGCCGTCGCGGCCGTGTTCGCGGTCAACGGACTGGCCATCGCCAGCTGGATGGCACGCATCCCGCAGGTCCGCGACCTGCTCGACGTCACACCGAGCGAACTGGGACGGATCCTGCTGGCGCTCGCCGTCGGCTCCATCGTGGCGTTGCCGACGGCGGGCATGGTCATCGGGCGCATCGGGGCCGCCCGCACGGTCGCCATCGGCTCCGTCATCGTCGGCGCCGGGCTGGTGATCTGCGGGATCGGCAGCGGCTCGTTCGGCAGCGCCGTCGCCACCGCCGTCGGGCTCGCCGCGGTGGGGTACGGCTCCGGCTCCTGGGACGTCGCCATGAACGTCGAGGGCGCGGCGGTGGAACGGACGATCGGCCGCACGATCATGCCGCGCTTCCACGCGGCCTTCAGCCTCGGCACCGTCGGCGGAGCAGGACTCGGCGCCGCGGCCACGGCACTCGACGTTCCAGTCGACGCGCACCTCGTCGTCACCGGCGCGGTGGTGGCTGTTGCCACCACCATCGCCACCCGGCAGTTCCTCCCGCGCACGGTCGAGGCCGACGAGGACGGCGCGCCGTCGCCGTCCGCGTCGGTGTGGACCGCCTGGCGCGAGCCGCGCACGATCGTCATCGGCGTGATGGTGATGTGCTTCGCGCTGATCGAAGGCATCGCGAACGACTGGCTCGCACTGGGCATCGTGGACGGCTACGACGTCGACAACGCCGTCGGGGCCGCCACGTTCGCGCTGTTCGTCACCGCGATGACCATCGGGCGCACGGTCGGGGGCCAGCTCATCGACCGTTTCGGCCGGCTGTTCGTGCTGCGGCTCACCGGGACGATGGCCGCCGCCGGAACGTTGCTGGTCGTCTTCGGCGGCTCGCTGCCGGTCGCCGCCGTCGGCGTGCTCATCTGGGGCCTCGGCGCCTCCCTGGGCTTCCCGCTGGGCATGAGCGCGGCCTCGGACGACCCCGCGAGGTCCGCGGCACGGGTCAGCGTCGTCGCGTCGATCGGCTACACGGCCTTCCTCGCCGGACCGCCGATCCTCGGCTGGCTGGGCGACCACGAAGGTGTGCTGCGTGCTCTGCTGGTCGTCGCCGTCGCCGCGGTGGTGGGCGTGCTGGCCTCGCCGTCGGCGCGCAAGCAACCCGAGGCCGCCTCCACCGACTCCCGGTGACCGCCGCCCCGGAGGTGACCGGACACGGCGCCGGCCCATCACGAGGCTTCTGCACGCATCACGAGGCATGCAGGGGTGGTGACGCAGGGAAATCCATGGTGAACGTGGTCATTCTCGGCCGGACTGGCCGTTTGGGCCGGGGCGGACGAGGCCGGTCTCGTAGGCGCGGACGACGAGCTGCACCCGGTCGCGCAGGCCGGTCTTCGCCAGGATCCGGCCGATGTGCGTCTTCACCGTCGCCTCGGTGACGTGCAGGGACTCCGCGATCTCGACGTTGGAGTGCCCGCGCGCCACCTCGAGCATGATCTCGCGCTCGCGCTCGGTGAGCCCGTCCCATCCGGCCGGTGCCGACGCGGCCCGGTCCGGCAGCTGGGTGGCGAACCGCTCGAGCAGCCGCTTGGTGGTGCTCGGTGCCATAACGGCGTCGCCGGAGTGCACCGACCGGATCGCGTCGAGCAGCGTCGGCGGCTGCGCGTCCTTGAGCAGGAAACCGCTCGCACCCGCCTTGATCGCGGTGTAGACGTACTCGTCGAGATCGAACGTGGTCAGCACGACGACCTTCGGCGGATCGGCACGGGAGCGCAGTCGCCGGGTGGCCTCGACCCCGTCCAGGACCGGCATCCGCACGTCCATCAGCACCACGTCCGCGGCGGTGACCGACAACGCGTGCAACGCCTCGTCGCCGTTGTCCGCCTCGCCGACGACGTCCATGTCCGGTTGCGAGTCCACCACCATGCGGAACCCGGCACGGACGAGCTGCTGGTCGTCCACCAGGAACACTCTGACCGCCACCGGCTCTGTCACTCCCCTTCGCCGTAGGGCATCCGGACCAGGACCCGCCATCCGCCACCGGACGCGGGGCCGGCGTCGACCGAGCCGCCGAACGCCCCGAGCCGTTCGGCCATGCCCCGAAGGCCGTACCCGTTGCCGTCAGACGTCGCCGCCGAGCCGCGGCCGTCGTCGGTGACCTCGACCGACACCTGATCGGCATCGTAGGCGAGCCGCACCCGCGCCCGCGCACCCGGGCCGGCGTGCTTGAGGGTGTTCGTCAGCGCCTCCTGGACGCTGCGATAGACCACGAGCCCGCGCCCGGCGTCCAGCTCCCGCGGAGTACCGGACCGCTCGTGCTCCACGGACAGGCCCGCCTGCCGCACCGACTCGAGCAGCTCGGGCAGTTGCGCGATCCCGGGCTGGGGGCCGCGGTCCTCGGACGGCTCGCCGGTGCGCAGGACGCCGAGCAGGCGGCGCATGTCCGCCAGCGCGGTGCGCCCGGTCTCGCCGATGGTCCCCAGCGTTTTCACCGCGGTCGCGGGGTCGTGCTCGGCCACGTACCGGCCGCCGTCCGCCTGCACCACGATGACCGACAGGTTGTGCGCCACCACGTCGTGCATGTCCCGGGCGATCCGCGCGCGCTCCTCCACCGCGGCGATGCGCGCCTGCTGGTCACGCTCGCGCTCGGCCATCTCGGCGCGGGCGACCAGCTCGGCGACGTGGGCCTGCCGTACCCGCCGGACGTCGCCCAGCGCCCAGGCGCCGACGACCATCGCGGCGAAGAACGTGACGCTGATGGCCAGCGTGTCCTGATCGCCGTACGGCGCCACGTAGCGTGCGGTGGCCAGCACCGCGCCCAGCAGCCCGACACCCAGCCCCGCCCGGCTGGCCCAGCGTGGACCGTACCCGCTGATCGAGTAGAACGACGGCAGCAGCATCGCGTCCATCGGAGACAACTGGACGTCGCCCGCCCATTGGACGAACGCGGCCGCGGCGACCACCATGAACGAAGGGACCGGCGCCACCCGCCGGAAGACCAGCCCGGCGGCGAACACACCGCCGATCGCGGCCTGTGCCCAGCCCGGGTTGTAGGTCTGGGCCGAGGAGACGCCGAACATCAGGTACATCGCCAGGGCGAGCGCGGCGTCCGGCAGCAACGGGTGCCGGCGTACCCACGCGTACACCAGGTCCCGACGTCTCACCCCATGCAGGCTAGCCCGGAACCCGGCGACCGCCGTACCGAAGCCACAGCAGCCCGAGCACCGGAAGCACCAGCGGCACGAACCCGTACCCGCGCCCGAACAGCGACCACACGGTGTCGTCGGGGAAGTCGCCGGGGTCCACCGCGGTGACGGTGCCCACGGCGAGCACTCCGGCCAGCTCGACCGTGCAGGCGGCCAGCGCGATCCGGCGTGCCGTCGTTCCGGCGCGGGCCAGCGAGACGGTGGCGACGATGTACACGACCGCGGCGAACGCCGACAGCAGGTACGCCAGCGGCGCCTGGTCGAACGACGTCGCGATCTGCACGCCGGCCCGCGCGCTCGCCGACAGCGCGAACACGCCGTACACCGCGACCAGTAGCCGGCCCGGGCCGCTGGTCCGCGCGGGGGCGCTCCCGCCCGCGTCCGCCGACGGCCCGGTCACGACGGCGTCGCCACCCAGATCTGCTGGAGCCGGACCACCAGCACCGGGATCACGAGCGCGGCCACCATCAGGACCGCCGTTCCCCACCGGGACTTCTCCGCCAGCGCCCAGAACAGCCCCAGCGGTAAGATGATCACGGTCATCAGCAGGTAGCCGACGAACGTCGCGGTGCTCTCGGGCGTCCCCTCGACGGCCATCATGACGATCGCGACGACGACCTGCAGCAGGATCAGCGCTTCGACGACGCCCGCGCCGATGACGAACGGCTCCCGCGGTGGCCGGTTCAGCAGCGCCGCTACGGCGGCCCACCCGGCGTAGGCCAGGGAGGCCACGATCACGGCGTAGTCGATGGCGGCGATCATCGTTCGTGCGGGGTCACGGCAGCCGGGCCAGTTCGTCGGTGAGGTCGTCGAGGCCCAGCGATCCCAACGACAGGGCGGCCATGTGCCACGCCTTGAGATCGAAGCCGGCGCCGCCGGCAGCACGGGCGGCGTCCCGGCCGGCCAGCCAGGCCCGCTCGCCGAGCTTGTAGCTGATGGCCTGGCCGGGCACGCCGAGGTACCGGACGATCTCGGAGTCGAGGAACGTGGGCTCCCGGCCGCTGTGTGCGCCGAAGAACTCCCGCGCCAGTTCGGGGGTCCACGTCTCGCCGGGGTGGAAGTGCTCGGTGTGCGGGATCCGCAGCCCCAGGTGCATGCCGATGTCGATGATGACGCGGATGGCGCGCATCATCTGCGCGTCGAGGTAGCCGAGCCGCCGCGCCGGGTCGGAGAGGTATCCGAGCTCGTCCATGAGCCGTTCGGCGTACAGCGCCCAGCCCTCGGTCGTCGCGCTCACCGAGCCGACGCTGACCTGGTAACGCGACAGCTGGTCGGCGACGTGCACCCACTGGGCCAGCTGCAGATGGTGGCCGGGCACGCCCTCGTGGTACCAGGTGCTGACCAGGTTCCAGACCGGGAACCGGGTGGCGTCGAGCGTGGGCAGCCAGGTGCGCCCGGGTCGGGAGAAGTCCAGCGACGGCCGGGTGTAGTACGGGGCGGCCGCGCTGCCGGGCGGCGCGATCATCGCCTCGACGGTCTTCACCGGTTCGGCCAGGTCGACGTGGGTGCCGTCCAGCTCACGCATCGCCTCGTCCATGAGGCTCTGCAGCCAGGCCCGGACCTCGTCGACGCCTTCGACGGCAGCGCCGTGCTCGTCGAGGTGGCGCATGACGGCGAGCGGCGTGTGCCCCGGCCTGACCGCGTCGGCGGCGGCGCGCATCTCTTCCGCGAGCCGGCGGTACTCGGCCCACCCGTAGGCGTAGGCGTCCTCGAGGTCGAGATCGGATCCGGTCCAGCGGCGCGCGTTCAACGTGTAGCGCTCGCGGCCGACGGCGTCCGGCGTCCCCGCGACCGCGGGCAGGTACGTCCCGGCGAGATACTCGCGCAGCTCGGCCAGAGCGCCGGTCGACACGGCAGCCGCGGCCTGCAGCTCGTCGTGCTGCCCGTCCGGGCCGCCGGCGGCGAACGTGGCGTACCAGTCCGACGCCAGCCAGGTGTCGATCTGTTCGACCACCGTCTCGACCTGCCGCGGCGCCGCACACAGCACGCGGGCCACACCTTCGTCGAGCGTCGCCCGGTAGCCGCGGATCGCGTCCGGGACGTTGCGCATCCGCCTGCCGATGACCGCCCAGTCGTCCGGCGTCGACGCCGGCATCAGCAGGAACACCGACCGCAGCGACTGCACCGGCGAGAACAGGTTGTTGACCTGGCGGAAGTTCTCGCCGGCGTCGTGCAGGGCGAGGGTGGCGCTCAGCCGTTCGCGCAACAGGCGCGCCGCGCGCCGCTCGGCCTCCGGGAGGTCGGCGCCCGGGGTGTCCACGGCGTCGAGCCTCGCCAGCGTCGCACGTTCGGCCTGCGCCTGGGCTTCGATGCCGTCCGGCGAGAGATCGGGCAACGCGTCCGCCCCGGGGCGGATGCCGAGTGCCGTTCCGAGGATCGGGTTCAGGTCCGCCAGCGTCTCGACGTGGTCGTCGGCGATGGAGCGGGGCGTCGGAGGGTGGTCGTGGGGCACCGGCCCATCGTGCCGCATGCCGGCGAGGACCGGGTACGGGGCTCCGGCCGGATCGTGGATAGCGCTTGCCGTGCGTTCATTCTGGGCGATAGTGTGCGAATTCGCTCGTTTCTGTGAAACATGCGCACACTATCGATCGGAGGTCGTGTGACGTGAACAGACCATCGAGTTCCCGAGCCGGCGCCGTCCTGGCCGGCACCGCCCTCACCGCAAGCCTGCTGAGCATCCCCGCGGCGGCGAGCGGCACCGAGCCCGCACCCACGGCCACCACGAACGGCACGTGGACCGTCAGCGCGCCGCCGGCGGCCGGAACCACACCGCCGACCGCACACGTCGGCCTTGACGATGCCGGCACCCCGACCCTCGCCGTCAGCGCCGGCGGCGAGAACGTCCTCGCACCCGCGCCGATCGGCATCGTCACCGACGGCGCCGACCTGTCCACCGGCCTGCGCCTGGTCGAGCACAGCGAGCGCATCGTCACCGAGAACTACACGACCACGACCGGTAAGGAGACGACGCGGCACCGCGTGATGCGCGCGGCCACCTTCTCGTTCGCCGGCGACGGCGGCACCGAACTCGACGTGGAGGTACGGGTGGCCACCGACGGCGTCGCCTACCGCTACCGGCTACCCGACCGCGACGGCACCACGGTGGTCAGCGGCGAGGCCTCGAGCTGGCGCCTGCCCACCGACGCACCGGCCTGGCTGCTGCCGCACACCGCCTGGTACGAGGAGCCGCGCACCGAGACGACCGTCGGAACCGCCGCGACCGACGACTACGGTCACCCGGCGCTGTTCGACGTCGACGGGACCTACGTCCTGCTCGCCGAGTCCGGGCTGAAGTCGTCCTACCCCGGCGCCTTCCTGACCCACGAGCAGGGGACCGGGCGGTTCGGCGTCGGCCTCGTCCAGTCGAAGGTCACCGCCGAGGATGAGCTGGTGACCCCCTGGCGCACCGCGATCGTCGGCGACCTCGGCACCGTCACCGAGTCGACGCTGGTGGACGATCTCGCCCCGGACTCGCGCGTCGACGACACGTCGTGGATCGAGCCGGGCACCGTCGCCTGGTCGTGGCTGCCCGAGCACTCGAGCCCCACGGACTTCGAGCGGCAGAAGGACTACGTCGACTACGCCGCCGAGCACGGATACGAGTACACCCTGGTCGACGAGGGGTGGAACGCCGCCTGGGTGCCGGACCTGGTCCGGTACGCCCGCGCCCGCGGCGTCGACATCCTGCTGTGGTTCCGCTGGTGGGAGGTGCAGACGCCGGAGGAGATGGCCGAGCAGTTCTCCCGCATCACGTCGTGGGGCGTCAAGGGCGTGAAGATCGACTTCATGAACACCGGCGCGCCGACGCACGGCGAGAGCACCGACCGGCACCGCTGGTACGAGCAGGTCCTCGCCGCGACCGCTGAGCACGAGCTCCTGGTCAACTTCCACGGTTCCACGCTCCCGAAGGGGCTGCAGCGGACCTGGCCGCACCTGATGACCTACGAGGCGGTGCGCGGCGCGGAATACTACTCGTTCGGCGGGGACCCGCAGGTCACGCCTTCGTACAACACGATGCTGCCGTTCAGCCGCAACGTCGTGGGGTCGATGGACTACACGCCGCTGACGTTCGGCCAGCAGTCACGCTCGACCACCGACGGGCACGAGCTCGCGTTGCCGGTGGTCTTCGAGTCCGGGCTGCTGCACGTGGCCGAGACCCCGGAGGTCTTGGCGCAGCGCCCGGAAGCCGAACGCGTCATCGACCAGCTGCCCACCGTCTGGGACGAGACGTCGCTGGTCGCCGGCGATCCCGGCTCGCACGCCGTGCTCGCCCGCCGGTCCGGCGACCGCTGGTTCGTCGGCGGCATCGTCGGCGGCGCCGGGCGTGAGCTGGACGTCCCCGTCGACTTCGTGCGCGGCGGGCGGTGGCTGGTCGAGATCGTCACCGACGACGGGTCCGGCGGGCTGGTCCGCACGTCCGAACGGGTGGTCCGCGGCGACACCATCACGGTCCCCGTCCAGGCCGACGGCGGCTTCGTGGCGATCATGTGCCGTGCCACCGACCGCCGCCAGAGCTGTGACGAGCCGGTCCACACCGCTCCGGACAGCACCCTGCGGGTCGAACCAGCCGAAGCCGTCGTCGAGCCGGGAACCTCCGTCACCGTCGACGCCGCCTTCACGCTCGACGAAGGGGACCCCGTGCACGACGTCACCATGCGCGCCACCGCGCCCGACGGCTGGCGGGTCGACGGTCCGCAGGTGCGCCGTGCCCGGTTGGCCGCCGGTGTCGAACTGACCGGTCAGTGGACGCTCACCGCGACCGACACGGCGGCCACGGGGTTCGTGGACCTGCCGGTGGCCGTCGAGTTCGACCACGTGCGCGGCTCCGAGCGGGAGCGCATCCACGTGGCACGGGCCGTCCGGGCGCTGGTTCCGCCGCCCGCGCCGGACAGCGACGCCTACGTCAGCGACATGGAGTTCCTCACCTCGTCCAACTCGTGGGGACCGGTCGAACGGGACGGCTCCAACGGCGAGACCGCGACCGGGGACGGCACCACCATCACCATCGGCGGCACCGAGTACGCCAAGGGCCTGGGGGTGCACGCCACCTCGAGCGTCACCGTCTACCTCGGCGGTGCGTGCGAGCGCTTCACCGCCGACGTCGGGGTCGACGACGAGGTGGGCGATCAGGGCTCGGTGGCGTTCCGGGTCGCCGGTGACGACGCCACACTCGCCGAGACCGGCGTGCTGACCGGCGCCGACGGTCCCAGAGCGCTCGACGTGGACGTCAGCGGCGTTCAGCTGCTGACACTCGAGGTGACCGACGGCGGCGACGGCATCAACTCCGACCACGCGGACTGGGCCGGCGCCATGCTGCACTGCGGCTGACCCGGCACGCATCGAGCGCCGTGCCGCCTGCGTGACCAGGCGTCGCCGGCCTCAGGCGGCGGGCACGTCCCCGCGCTGCTGCGTGACCGCGCCGGGCACCGGCTCGGCGCGGTCACGGCCGACCGCCACCATCCGGTTGTCCGCGTCGACGTGCACCACCCGCGGTTCGAGCCGGCGTGCCTCGGCGTCGTCGAACACCCCGTAGCTGATCAGGATCACCAGGTCGCCGGGCTGGACGAGGCGCGCCGCCGCGCCGTTGACGCCGATGGCGCCCGACCCGCGCTCGCCGGAGATGGCATAGGTGGTCAGCCGCGCGCCGTTGGTGATGTCGACGATGTCGACCTGCTCGCCGGGCAGCAGGTCCGCCGCCTCCAGGAGATCGTCGTCGACCGTGACCGATCCCACGTAGTGCAGGTCGGCCTGGGTGACGGTGGCCCGGTGGATCTTGCTCTTCATCATGGTGCGGAACACAGCTACTCCTGGTCTCGCTCGATCGATGCGGTCTGCTGACCGTCACCGTCGGCGTCGCCGTCGGGATCGCCGCCGCCGGCCGGAGCCTGGCGGCGCGACATCCATTGTTCTGGAACATCGGCCTTGCGCGCCAATCGTGCCCGCTCAGCCTGGGTGCGGACGATGACGCGCGCCTCGTGCGCGTACCGGTGCCGGATCACCGCGTCCACCGGGCCCGGTGTCGTGTCGACACGGACGGTGGCCAGGCCGAGCCGGCGCTGCAGCGGCCCTTCGACCACCCGGACGCTCTGCGTCTTCGCGTGCGGGACCGCGGTGAAGTTGCGGTACAGCACACCCTCGCGGACGACGACCACGTGGTCGTCGGCGCCGTAGGCCAGCCGTCGCCAGCCGATCGGGCGCAGCCATCGCGCCGGCCGCGGAGCCGGATGCAACGGCACCGCCAACGGGTCGGACCCCGCCAGCACGTACCGCAACACCGTCGTCGCCTCCTCCACCGTCGCCACCGGCAGCAACGTCGACGTTCGCTGGCTGTCGTCGGTCGACTCGCCCGCGTAGCCGGCGACGTCCACGTCGAGTCGGACCCAGCCCTTCCATCTCCACAACAACGGCTGCCGCATCGCTACTCCCTGGACCCGGCCCGGAGGCACCGTCTGGTGCTGGGTGTCCAGCAGGCCCTTGCGGATGCGGTAGCCGTCCGGCGACTCGGAGAGCACGAAGCCGAAGTTGCGCCCCAGCTGGTTCCACAGCGCCGCGCCGATGGCGATGACGGCCGGCAGGATGGACCAGCCGACGCCGAGGATCGCGCGCCGGTCCGGGACGACGGCGAAGGCCACCGCGATGCCGACCAGGATCACCAGGCCGAACACGAAGACCCCGGACAGTAGCGTCGACCACACCAGCCGCTCCAGCGGCACCTCGTGCACCGAGCGCTCCGGCGCCTCCGGGGTGTCCGCGTCGATGCCGGCGGCGCGTGCCAGCAGCTCGGCGCGCAGCCGGATCGCGTCCTCCACGCCGAGGTACTGCAGCGGCGCCTCCGACTTGCCGCCGCCGGCCACCTCCATCCGCAGCTCGGACACGCCGAGCAGCCGTCCCGCCAGCGGGCGGTTGATGTCGACGGCCTGCAGCCGGTCGAGGCGCACCCGCCGGGAGCGGCGGTTCAGCACGCCGGAGTCGATGCGCAGCGCGTCACCGTCGAATCCGTAGCGGGTGAACCACCAGGACACCAGCCCGGTGATCATACCCAACACGGCGATGGCCACCACGGTGAGCCCGAACCGGCCCATCTCGCCGGAGCGCAGCGCGTCCTGGCCGCCGAACGCGATCGCCGCGGCAAGGAACGCCCACCCGCGCAGCAGCGGTGTCAGCGGGTGCAGGCGGCGGAAGTGCTCGGGTGTACCGGAGGCAGGCGCAGGCCGCTCAGCGGCCGTGCCCGAGACCGTGTCGGAGGCCGTGTCCGGGGTCGTGTCCGGGGTCTCGCCGTCGCCCGTCGGCTCAGTGCTCACGGTCGCTCACAGCCCGGCCGCCTGCGCCTCGCCCAGCGCCGACAGCCGGTCACGTAGCCGGGCGGCCTCGGCGGCGGGAAGGCCCGGGATCTTGGCGTCGGTCGCCGGGGACGCGGTGTGCAGCTGGACGGTCGCGAGCCCGTAGCGGCGCTCCAGCGGCCCGGACGCGACGTCGACGAACTGCATCCGCCCGTACGGGACGACGGTCAGCTTGCGGTACATCACGCCGTGCGTGACCAGCAGGTCGTCGACGCGCTCCGCATAGCCCCACGCACGCCAGTTCCGCGGGATGAGCCACAACCCCCAGATCAACCCGACCACGCAGGCGCCGAGCGCGACGACGACGCCCGGCGTGCCCCACAGCAGGCCGAGGCCCACCGCCACCACGGCGGTACCGAGCGCGAGGGAGACGAGCAGAACGAGTCGTCGCAGGTGGACGAGTTTCCGAGACACCTGCTGCCAGTCCTCGTCCGGTGGCGCGAACAGCGCATCCTGGTCCACGGCACCCGAGGCTACCCCGTAGGCCCAGCCCGCGCCGCACCTCGGTGACGCAGCCACGTGCGATCAGCCTGAGCACCCGTTGTGCACGTCGTCAGGCTCGGGCGCCAACCCGTCATGATGGTGGAACTGAGGCAGCGTCGGCCAGGGTTTCGAGGCGCTGGAGAGTTGACAGCATCTACGCTGTCAACTCTCCAGTCGCACGACAGACCGCCTCGCAGCGCTGAATTCCCACGCGATCGTCAATTGCCGACGGCCCCGTCAGCATCAGCCGGCAAGGGACGGGTCAGGGAGTGAGTTCGCCGACCGGCAGCGTCACACGCAGCGTGTTGCCCGGCGGTGCGAGCGGGCACGCCCACGCAGGGTCGTAGGCGCACGACGGGTTGTAGGCGAAGTTCAGATCGACCACCAGCCCGTCGGACGGCGAGCCGCCGAGGTCCGCGCCCTTGACGGTGTCGATCAGGTACCGCCCGGCGCCGTACGTCGCCGAGCCCGCCGAGGCGTCCTTGACCGGGACGAAGACGCCACCTCCGTAGGAGTCGAGCCACCACACGTCGAGGTCGCCGACCGGCAGGTGCAGCCGGCCGACCCGCTCGAACGGCACCACGCCGTCGGTGCCGGTGGGCACCTCCATGCGGTACGGCTCGACGTCGGTGTCCACGGCAGCGGTGAACCGCATCGCCGGATCGTAGGGGCCGTACTTCAGGAGAGAGCGGTCAGCGGAGCCCTCACCGTCCGGTCGCCGCTCGTCCACGGACGGCTCGTCGGTGTGGTCACCGCGCTGCTCGGCCGGGACGGGAGACGCGGGGTGGGTGCGGAACAGGCGCTCGCGCGCCGCGACCCACTCCGCGTGTGCCCGCGCCGGGTCCGGCTCGGCTCGGACCCGGGCATAGAGCGCATGGACCCGGCGCCGCCAGTCGAGGACGTCGAGCGCCGTCACGACGCGGCCCCGAACCCCCGCGGCGGTCGGCGACCCGGCGCCGCCCTCAGAGCAACCCCTGCTCTTCCAGGTAGGCCGCCGCGACGTCCTCGGCCTGCTGACGCTCCGCGTCGACCTGCGCGTTCAGTTCGGTGAGGTGCTCGGTCGTCAGCGTCTCGCTCAGCGGCTGCAACGCCTCGGCCACCGCGTCGTCGCCGGCGCTCTCGGTGTTGACGACCGGCACGATGTTGTCCGCGAGCTGCAGGTTCTTGTCGTCCTCGAGCAGCACCAGATCGAACTGGCCGAGCGTTCCGTCGGTGGTGGCCACCAGGCCGAGGTCGGCGTCGCCGCGCTGCACCGCCTGCTTGGTGCGCGTGCTGCTGAACCCGAGCGCCAGCGGCGGATCGACGATCTCGAGGCCGTAGACGTTTTCCAGCCCCGGCTCGCAGAACGGCCGGTCGGGGCACTCCTCGACCGCCGCGAGAGTGAGCGGGCGGCCGATCTCGGCGAGGTCGGAGATCGTCGTCAGCCCGTGCTGGTCGGCGAACTCCTGCGTGACGGCGAAGCCGTTCTGGTCCGCGGCCTGGGCGGGCTCGAGGATCGTCAGCCCGTACTGCTCGGCCAGCGGCCGAGCCGCCTCGACGGTCTCTTGGGCGTCGTTGGTGGCGATCGGCGCGTCGGTCGGCGCGTCCGGGCCGTTGGCCCTGGTGTTCAGGTACTGCGCGAACGTCGCCGCGTACTCGGGCACGACGTCGATCTCGCCACTCTCGAGCGCCGGACCGTAGATCTCGCGGTTGCCGACGGACTGGATGTCCACCGTGTAGCCGGCGTCCTCGAGCAGCGCCGCGTACATCTCCTGCATGATGACCATCTCGGTGAAGTCGGCACCGCCGACGGTCAGCTCGCCGGAGCCACCGGCCGCGGTCTCGTCTCCACCGCCGTCGCCCTGGAACACTTCCTCGTCGTCACCGCAGGCCGCCAGGGTGAGTATCAGGCCCACACCGGCCGTGGTGGCCGCGAGCCTCCGCCGCTTCGTCATTTCTCGGCACCGCCTTCCGGGCGTTCACCTTCTGTGTCCCGTGACGGCGTCGGTGCCGTCACGCGTGTCCGGCGAGCACCAGCAGCGCCCGCATGTTCCTCGTAGTCAACTACGAGGCACCGACAACCTCATCCCGTCCGTTCCGCGAATCGGGTCACGATCCCGTCTCGATGGCCCGGTCGACCTCGATCGCCGCGGAACCGCGCGCCCGGCGGCTCGCCGCGGACGAGGAGCGCTGTCGCGCACGACGGACCGGGTCGGCAGCCCGCTGCAGCCATTCCATCAAAGCCTCCACCACCAGCGCGAGCGCGGCGACCAGGATCGCGCCGGCCACGATCTGGGCCACGTCCTGGCGGCCGAAGCCGCTGGTGATGATGCGGCCCAGCCCCGGGCCCGAGACGAACGCCGCCAGCGTCGCCGTCGCCACGACCTGCACCGCCGCGAGCCGGACGCCGGTCATGATCAGCGGGACCGCCAGCGGCAGTTCGACCTTGCGCACCACCTGCAGCCCGTTCATGCCCATGCCCAGCGCCGCGCTACGTGCGTCCGGGTCGACCTCGCGCATGCCGACGTAGGTGTTCGTGAGGATCGGCGGCAGCGCGAACGCCACCAGGGCGAGGATCGTCGTCCACACGGACAGCCCCAGCGGGGTCAGGAACAGCAGCACCAGCACCGCGAACGTCGGCACCGCGCGGCCGACGTTGCTGATGTTGATGGCCAGTGTGCCCCCGCGCCCCACGTGCCCCAGCCACAGCCCGATGGGCAGGGCCACCGCGCACGCCAGTCCCAGCGACACCGCCACGACCCAGACGTGCTCCCAGAGCCGGGTGGGGACGCCGTCACGGCCCTGCCAGTTGGCGCCGTCGCCGAACCACCCGAACGCCTCGATCAGCGCGTCCACGTCAGCTCACCCCCCGCCGCCACGGTGTTCGCCACCGTTGCAGGCCGACCAGCAGCAGGTCGGCCACCAGCGCCAGCACCACGCACAGGACCGAGGCGGTGAGCACCTCGGCCCGGAAGTTGCTGTCCAGCCCACGGTCGATCAGGTTGCCCAGGCCGCCGTGGCCGACGATCATCCCGATGGTGGTCATGGCGACCGTGGAGACCGTCGCCACCCGCAGTGCCGCGTACACGGCGGGCATCGCCAGCGGCAGCTCGACCTTGCGCAGCAACCGCAGCCCGTCGTAGCCCATGCCCACCGCGGCCTCCCGGACGTCCGGGGGCACGCCCTCGAGCCCGGTCAGGATGCCCCGCACCAGGATGGTCAGCGTGTACAGGATCAGCCCCACGATCACGGTGGTCGCGGTCAGCCCGGTCACCGACAGCAGCAGGCTGAACATCACCAGGGACGGCACCGTGTACAGCACCGTCGACGTGCCGAGAATCAACGCGCGCAACCGCGGCCAGCTCCGGGCGAGCACCGCCAGGACCAGCGCGAGCACGAACCCGCCTGCCACCGACGTCACCGTGATGCCGACGTGTTCGACCAGTGCGTCGACGATGTCGTCGGAGCGGGTGCGGACGTACTCGGCGCACACCCAGTCGTTGCGCACGAGACAATCGTCGGTCAGGGTTGCGGTATGAACGGGCCCGTGGAGCGCCATTCGGACGACAGTACCGAACAGCGGATGATTCGTCTCGATGGCGTTTCCAAGACGTACGCCGACGGCACCGTCGCGGTGCACGAGCTCACCCTCGATGTCCGACGCGGCGAGCTGGTCGTGCTGGTCGGCCCGTCCGGCTGCGGCAAGACCACGACCATGAAGATGGTCAACCGCCTGGTCGAGCCGACCGGAGGGCGGATCTTCGTCGACGGGCGCGACGTCACCCACGTCGATCCGGTGGGGCTGCGCCGCGGCATCGGCTACGTGATCCAGAACGTCGGGCTGTTCCCGCACCGCAGCATCGAGGACAACGTGGCGGTCGTGCCCGAACTGGTCGGCTGGCCCGCCAAACGCCGCCGCGAGCGCGCCCGCGAGTTGCTCGAGCTGGTCGGGCTCGACCCCACCACCCACGGCACGCGGTACCCGCACGAACTGTCCGGAGGCCAGCGCCAGCGCGTCGGCGTGGCGCGCGCGCTGGCGGCCGACCCGCCGGTGCTGCTCATGGACGAGCCGTTCAGTGCGGTCGACCCGGTGGTGCGCTCACAGCTGCAGGACGAGTTCCTCCGGCTGCAGGACGACGTGCGCAAGACGATCCTGTTCGTCACGCACGACATCGAGGAGGCGGTCCGGCTGGGCGACCGCATCGCGGTGTTCAAGCAGGGCGGCGTGCTCGAGCAGTTCGACAATCCCGCCGCCATCCTCGGGGCGCCGGCCACCGACTTCGTGGCCGACTTCGTCGGCGCCGACCGAGGGCTGAAGCGACTGTCGGTGACCCCGGTCACCGAGGCCGACCTCGAGCATCCGCCGGTGGTGAACCTCGAGGACGAGCTGGCCACGGCCGGGTTCGCCATGGGCGAGTCGAACTGGGCGGTCGTGCTCGACGCCGAGGGACGGCTGGCCGGCTGGGTCTCGCAGGAGATGACCACGACCGGCACCGGCCGGGTGCACGACCACGCACGACGCATGGAGGCATGGGTCGAGCTGGACGACAGCCTCAAGGTGGCGTTCTCGGAGATGCTGCAGTGGAACGCCGGCTGGATCGCCGTCCTCGGCGACGGCGACCGCTACCTCGGCGTGCTGACACCGTCGACGCTGCACACCGCGTTGCGCCGGTCGGTGGAGGCCGACCTGCTCGACGTCGCGCCGGACGAGGTCGTCCTCGAGACCGTGCAGGACGCCTGAGCGAAACTCAGGCCGAGCGTTCCTCGGGCGGCTCGACGGGCTCGCTGTGCGGCTGCTGCTGCGCCTCCGGCAGCAGGTCGGTGTTCTTGTCCTCCCACTTGATCAGGTCGACGACTGTCGGCGCCTCGCTGAGATCCGGCCAGAGGTCGTTCCATTCCGCGCCCTCGGCGAGCTTGGCCAGCTCGACACTCGGCGTGGAGGCATCGGGCCGCGCGCTGCGCGCCGACGCGATCTCGGCCTCGAGCGCGTCGAGCCGCCCGCGCATGACGTCGATGCGCTCGGACGCGACATCGAGCAGACCCATCATGTGGTCGGTGAACTCGCGGTGCTCCTCCGAGTAGCGCGCGTGCGCCTCGGAGTACTCGGCGGCCTGCTCCGCACGGACCGTGGCGACCTCGACCCGCAGCCGTCTCTCCAGTCGGAGGATGAACGCGCCCAGCACGGCGGACACGGCGGCACCCACGGCCGCCGCGAGCCGCGGCCACGGACCGTCCGAGACGAACGCGACGGCGACGAGTGCGGCAGCGAGGGCAGGGGCGAAGACGGCCAGAACGCGAACGGTGTTCAGGCGTCGGCGGTGACGGACGGAGGCCATGGGCGTCACGGTACCTGCTTGTACGGCGCGAAACGGACGTCACACGCCGCGGCACACCGGGAGGTTGAAGAAAGTACGTCGGAATGGCCGTTGCCGGCGTCGCCGCCCCGAGTCGCGGACGGCGAACGCGTCGGCAACGGCGTTCAGCTCGTGTCGACTACTCTGCCGTGAAACCGGGGCAAGATCAACTCGGTCGGCGGCGTGTCGTGGTCCGCGTAGGCGGCTCAGTCCTGGTTCGAGTTCTCGTCCGAGTCGGACGGCGGGACGAGGCACGCCCGCTCGAGCCGTATCGCCGCGACCGTGAGGACAACCGCGCAGCCCACCACGATCGCCGACAGGACCGAGCGATCGCGTCCCTGCGGAGAGTGCAGCATCGTCAACGCCAGCGCGCCGATGCCCGCGTAGGCGCCCACGACGACGGCGCCGAAGTACCCGGTGGCCTTGGCCAGCGCCGCCGCACGGGCGACGCGCAACGCGTCGATGGACCGGTCGTAGCGGCGTTCACCGACCCACTGCCGTACCGCCCGTGCGCCCGCGAACATACCGGCGCCCAGGAACAGCAGCAGGAACGGCAGCACCCACGGAACCGGCGGAAGCGCACCCGACCACGCGTCGATCACGCGGGCGATCGACCACCCGATCGGGACCGCGACCAGCGCGGCCCACACCAGGGAGGCGATCGTGGTCTTGTGCACAGTGATGACGGAACCCCGGCGTCAGCTCGGGAACTCCAGCTGCTCTTCCAGCCGCCGCATCCCGGAGGCGTCCACGGCGGAGCTGAGCTCGACCACGCGGCCCAGGCCCGGCACCCTGAAGTCCGGGTCGACGTCGGCCCACGGCACCAGCACGAACGCCCGCTCGGCCAGGCGCGGGTGCGGGACACGCAGGTCGTCGTCGTCCGCGGTGACGTCGCCGACCGCCAGGACGTCGATGTCGAGTGTCCGCGGACCGTTGCGCACCTCGCGGGTGCGCCCGTACGCGCTCTCGGTGGACTGTGCGCGTTCCATCAGCGAACGCGGCGACAGCGTGGTGTCGACGACGAGGACGGCGTTGAGATACTTGGGTTGGTCGGCTGGTCCACCCGCCGGCTCGGACTCGTACACCGGTGAGACGGCCACCGGCACGATCTCCGAGGAGTCGCTCAGGGTGTCGACCGCGGCCTGAAGGTAGTCGAGCCGGTCGCCCAGGTTGCTGCCGAGCGCGAACGCCGTTCGGCGCAGTGGGCGCAGGTCCCCAGTCAGCGTGTCGGCATCGACGACGTTGGGGTTTGGCACATTGGTCACGTTCGGGCCCTTCGAATCGTCACTGTCACATCGCCGAACGGCACCGGCACCGGCGCCTCCGGCTTGTGCACGGTCACTTCGGCGTCCTCGACTCTGGGGTCCTCCAGGCAGAGATCAGCGATCCGCTGGGCGAGCGTCTCGACCAGTCGGACCGGCTGCCCCGAGACGAGACCGACCACGCGTTCAGCAAGACTGCCATAGTCGACAGTGTCGGTCAGGTCGTCGCTCTCGGCCGCCGCACGAGTATCGACGCCGAGGACGACATCGACTCCGAACAACTGGCCGTTCTCCCGCTCGTGCGGGAACCAGCCATGATGTCCGCGCGCGGTCAGGCCGCGCAGCTCGATACGGTCGGGCACGCCACGACACTAGTCGCAGCCGCGCCGCCTCCGCTCCCCCCGGGGCGGTGGTCTTCGCCACGAGCGCGGGGCCTTCCGTCGCGGGGGTGCGGTACGTCATCGGAGCGGCCCGACCGGTTCCGCACCCAGGCGCGCGGCGACCCGCACGGCGTCCAGCGTGGCCGGAACCGTGTGCACGCGCACGCACCACGACCGGCGCATCGCGGCGGTCGTCGACAGCGCGTCGGTGGCGGCGTCGCGTCCGGTGGGCGCCCGTCGCTCCCCGGTGTCCGGGTCGGCCAGCAGCACCCCCAGGAACGTCTTCCGCGACGCGGCCACGAGGACCGGGTAGTCCAGCGCGACGATCTCGTCCAACCGGCGCAGCAGCGTCCAGTTGTGGTCCCAGGTCTTGGCGAAGCCGAGCCCGGGGTCGACGGCGATCCGGTCCGGCTGGATGCCGGCGTCGAGGGCGGCATCCACACGCGGGCGCAGTTCCGCGACGACGTCCGCCACCACGTCGTCGTACGTGGTGCGCTTCTGCATGTCCGCCGAGTGACCGCGCCAGTGCATCAGGACCACGGGCGCCTGGCCCGCCGCGACCACCCGCAGCATGTCCGGGTCGGCCTGGCCACCGGACACGTCGTTGACCAGCGCCGCGCCCGCGTCCAGCGCCTGCCCGGCCACGGCGGCGCGCATCGTGTCGACGGAGACGACGGCGCCTGCTGCGGCGAGCTCGCGCACGACCGGCACCACCCTGCGCAGCTCCTCGTCCAGGGACGGTCGCTGTGCTCCCGGCCGCGTCGACTCGCCGCCGACGTCGACCAGATCGGCGCCCTCGGCCACCAGCTGCAGCCCGTGGTCGACCGCATCGCGCGGCTCGTACCAGGCGCCGCCGTCGGAGAACGAGTCCGGCGTGACGTTCACGACGCCCATCACCAGCGTCCGCTCCGGCTGCGGCAGACCGGCGACGTAGCGCGCGGGCACCCCCTCCGGCGGCCCCGCGGTGCCGGTCCCGGGAACGGCGCCGCTCACGACAGCGCCGCCGCGATGTCGCCGCGGTGCTGCCCGCCGTCCAACTGGATCAGCCCCACCGCCTCGTACGCGCGTGCACGTGCGTCCTCGAGGTCGGCGCCGACGCCGGTCACCGACAGCACCCGCCCCCCACTGGACACCAGCTCCCCGTCGGCGTCGAGGCGCGTCCCCGCGTGCAGCACCTCGACCCCGGGAACGGCCGCGGCCTTGTCCAGGCCCAGTACGCGGTCGCCCTTGCGCGCCGCCTCCGGGTAGCCGTGGGCCGCCACGACGACGGTCACGGCCGCACCGTCCTGCCAGATCGGCTGCGGATGCTGCGCCAGCGTGCCCGTCGCCGCGGCCCACAACAGGCCGCCGAGCCCAGAGCGCAGCCGGGCCAGCACGGCCTGGGTTTCCGGGTCGCCGAACCTGGCGTTGAACTCCACGACCCGTACGCCGCGGGGCGTCAGCGCCAGCCCCACGTACAGCAGCCCGGTGAACGGCGTGCCGCGCCGGTGCATCTCCGCCACCGTCGGCCGCACCACCCGCTCGAGGACGTCGTCGACGAACCCGTCCGGCGCCCACGGCAACGGGGTGTAGGCGCCCATGCCCCCGGTGTTCGGACCGGCGTCGCCGTCGTAGGCACGCTTGTAGTCCTGCGCGGGCGTCAGCGGCACGACGGACATGCCGTCGGTCACGCAGAACAGCGACACCTCCGGCCCGTCCAGGAACTCCTCGACCACCACCCGGTCACAGGCCTGGGCGTGCGTGAGCGCCGCCGCCCGGTCGTGGGTGACGACGACGCCCTTTCCGCCGGCCAGCCCGTCGTCCTTGACCACGAACGGCGCGCCGAACCGGTCGAGCGCGTCCTCGACCTCGGCACGCGTGTCGCACACCACGGCCATCGCGGTCGGCACGCCGGCGGCGGCCATGACGTCCTTGGCGTACGCCTTCGACCCCTCGAGCCGTGCGGCGCGCGAAGCCGGGCCGAAACAGGCGATCCCCCGTGCCCGGACCGCGTCGGCCGCACCGGCCACCAGCGGCGCCTCGGGGCCGACGACCACGAGGTCGGCGTCGAGCCGGGCGGCCAGGTCGGCCACCGCCTCGTCGCGTTCGGCGTTGACGGGATGGACCGGGACCTCGGCGGCGATGCCCGCGTTGCCGGGCGCGGCCTGGACTTCGGCGACCTCGGGGTCACGCAGCAGACAGCGCACGATCGCGTGCTCGCGCGCCCCGGAACCGATGACGAGTACCTTCACGCCCGCCGAGCCTATCGGTCGCGCCGGCCCGCTACGGTGAGCGGTGATGAGCGAGCGATGGATCGACCTCACGGGTGCCGTCAACGTCCGCGACCTCGGCGGGCTGCCGGCCACCGGCGGCGCCACCACCCGCTTCGGCCAGATGCTGCGTTCGGACAACCTGCAAGGGCTGACCGACGACGACGTCTCGCAGCTCACCACCGCCCTGAACGTCCGCGACGTCGTCGACCTGCGCACCACCACCGAGGTCGTCGCCGAGGGCCCGGGTCCGCTGCTCGGCCACCCCGCCGTCACGGTGCACCATCTGTCGCTGTACCCCGAGATCGGCAGCAACACCGACGTCGAGGCCGAGTCCGTGCTGCCGTGGAACCAGGAGTCCGACGAGGTCACGATCTGGGAGTCGGCCGGCCTCTACTACACGAACTACCTGCGGCATCGGCCGGCCAACGTCGTCGCGGCGCTGCGGATCATGGCCAACGCGGCGGGCGCCACCGTGACCCACTGCGCCGCCGGCAAGGACCGCACCGGCGTCGTCTGCGCGCTCGCCCTGTCCGTCGCCGGGGTCGAGCGCGACGCCATCGTCGACGACTACGTCCAGTCCGGCGAGCGTATCGAGCAGGTCGTCGCCCGGCTGAAGACGACGCCCACCTACGCCGCCGACCTGGACAGCCGGCCGGTCGACTCGAACCGTCCGCACGCCGAGTCGATGCGCACGTTCCTCGACCGCGTCGACCACGAGTTCGGCGGCCCGTTGCGCTGGCTCGGCGTGCACGGCTGGACCGAGTCCGACACCGAGGCGCTGCGCGCTCGTCTGCTCGACCGATGACCGGTCCGACGGTCGTGCGCGCGTACCGCGACGGTGACGACGACGCGCTCTACGACATCTGCCTGCGCACCGGCGACAGCGGCGGCGACGCCTCCGGTCAGTTCGCCGACCCGCGGCTGCTGGGCGAGATCTACGTCGGTCCCTACCTGCGGTTCGAGCCGGAACTGGCGTTCGTGGCCGACGACGGTGACGTCGCCGGCTACGTCCTGGGCGCCCGCGACACCCGGCAGTTCGAGGCGACCTGCGAGCAGCTGTGGTGGCCGCAGCTGCGCCGTCGCTACCCGGAGGGGACGTATCCCGAGGGCAGCCGGGACGCGCGGCTGCTCGGGCTCGTCCATCGGCCGCCTGTGGCCGATGCCGACGTCGTCGCCACGTACCCGTCGCACCTGCACATCGACCTGCTGCCGCGCACCCAGGGACGCGGCATGGGACGCGCGCTGATGGAACGGCTGCTGGAGGCCCTGGCGGCCACCGGCTCGCCGGGCGTGCACCTCGGTGTCGGCATCGGCAACGAGCGCGCCGTCGGGTTCTACCGGCGGCTCGGCTTCACCGTGGAGCGCGAACTGCCGTCCGCGTTGATCATGGCCCGCACCGTTCCGTGATCAGCGGATGAGGTCGCGCACCGCCACGATCTGGTCGCGCCCCGGGCCGACGCCGACGGCCGAGACCGGCGCGCCGCACATCTGCTCGATCGTCTCGACGTAGCGGCGCGCCGCCGGTGGCAGGTCGTCCAGCGACCGCGCGCCGGAGATGTCCTCGTCCCAGCCCTCGAGGTACTCGAAGATCGGCACCGCGTGGTGGAACTCCGTCTGCGTCTGCGGCATCTCGTCGTGCCGCACGCCGTCGACGTCGTAGGCGACGCAGACCGGCACCCGGTCGTACCCGGTCAGCACGTCCAGCTTGGTGAGCACGAAATCGGTGACGCCGTTGACCCGGGTCGCGAACCGGCCGATGACGGTGTCCAGCCAGCCGCACCGGCGCGGGCGGCCGGTCGTGGTGCCGAACTCGCCGCCCGAACCGCGCAGCAGCTCGCCCTCGTCGCCGTGCAGCTCGGTGGGGAACGGCCCCTCGCCGACGCGCGTGGTGTAGGCCTTCAGCACCGCGATGACGCTGTCGATGCGGGTGGGCGGGATGCCCGACCCGGTGCAGGCGCCGCCGGACGTCGCGTTCGACGACGTCACGAACGGGTAGGTGCCGTGGTCGACGTCGAGCAGCGTCGCCTGGCCGGCCTCGAGCAGTACTGTCTCGCCGGCGTCGAGAGCGTCGCTCAGCAGCAGCGCGGTGTCCGTGACGTGCGGTCGCAGCCGCTCGGCGTAGCTCATCAGCTCGTCGACCACCTCGTCGACGGTCACCGCGCGCCGGTTGTACACCTTGACCAGCAGCTGGTTCTTCAGGTCGAGGGCGCCCTCGACCTTCTGCCGGAGGATCTTCTCGTCGAACAGGTCCTGGATCCGCAGGCCGACGCGGGACATCTTGTCCGCGTACGTCGGGCCGATCCCGCGTCCGGTGGTGCCGATCTTGCGGTTGCCGAGGAAGCGCTCGGTGACCTTGTCGAGGACGCGGTTGTACGACGGTATGACGTGCGCGTTCGTGCTGACGGCGAGCGTGCTCGTGTCGACGCCACGCGCCTGCAGCGCGTCGATCTCCTCGAACAGCACCGAGAGGTCGACGACGACGCCGTTGCCGATGACCGGGGTGACGCCGGGCGTCAGGATCCCCGACGGCAGCAGGTGCAACGCGTACGTCTCGTCGCCGATGACGACGGTGTGCCCGGCGTTGTTACCACCGTTGAACTTCACGACGTGGTCCAGGTGGCCACCGATCAGGTCGGTCGCCTTCCCCTTGCCCTCGTCCCCCCATTGCGCTCCGACCAACACGATCGCGGGCATCGCGGGCCTTCCCCTCTGCACCAGACTGCGGCCGCACAGAGGCTACCCGAGACGCCGCTGACCCCGCAGACGCGAGGTGACCGACAGGGATTCCCCATCGCTACAGCGTGGGTGGATCCCTGTCGGTCACCCGGACGCGCGTCAGTCGATCCGCTCGAACGGCAGGTGCAGCCGCAGGTCGTCGCCCGGAGCCGGCAGCCGCGGGTACCGGCCCATGGCGGTGATCTCGCCGCGGTTCAGCGCCCGGTCGTAGATGCGCACGTCGTCGATCGAACCGTCGAAGCGGTTGACGCCGTCGAGCCGCTGGCCGACGTGGATGCCGTTGATCCGGAACTCCTTGCCCTCGGTCACCGAGCCCGTCGGGCCCTCGTCGGTGCCGGCGACCCGGACGCCGTCCACCCACAGCGTGATGGTGCGCCCGTCGCGGCGCAGCACGACGTGGTGCCACGCGCCGTCGTCGTAGGCCCGCTCCGACGTGATGGCTGCCGTGCCGTCGTACGCACCGACCAGGGCACGGATCCGGTCCCGCCCAGGCTCCGCGCGCAGCCAGATCTGCGGCGTGTTGCCGGAGCCGACCCGGTAGGCCCACAGGATGGACTGCGCGGAGTCCTTGTCGCCGTAGCGGATCCACGACGACAGAGTGAAGTCACCGTCGGCCAGGTCGACGGCGTCGCCGAACGGGATCTCGACCCGGTCGTCGGCGCCGTCCAGGGCCAGTGCGCTGCCGTCACGGCCGTCGCCGAGCTGCGCACCGCCGCGGACGTAGGCGTCGTTGTCGTAGCTGGACACGTCCGGCGTCGTCGGCCCGGGCTCCGGGTCGTCCGGCAACCCCGGCGGCTCGCCGTTCGGCTCGGCGAGGAAGGCCTCGTCGAACGTCGCGAACCGGATCTGCTCGTACGGCGAGTCGGTGCCGCCTTCGTACATCAACGCTGCTCGGCCGTCACCCAGCGCGACCATGTCCGAATAGGCCGACGGTCCCCAGTGCACGACCTTGCCCTCGTCCCAGGTGTCCCAGGTCCGCGCCTCGTCGTAGGACGAGCGGATGGTCATCACCTCACGGGCCGCCGGATGTGCCGGCGCTGAGAACAGGATGCGGTTGTGCTCGTCGCCTCGGTCGGTGGCACGCAGTCGCAGCGTCGCGCCCTGCACCACCGGCGTGACCAGCTCGGGGATCGTCGCGAACGGCTCGTCGAAGGTCTCGCCGCCGTCGGTGCTGACGGCGAAGGCGCGGTTGCCCTCGTCGGTGCCGTTCTGGTCGCGAGCGGCCGCGTAGACCGAGCCGTCGACCAGCTCGACCGGGCTGATCTCCTGCGGGACGACGCCCGGGTCGCGGTTCTGGTCCAGTGCGCCGACCTGCCACGTCGCGCCGCCGTCGTCGCTGTACGCGAGCATCCCGGCGTCGATCTCGCCGCCGTCGCCTCCGGCGTTGACGCCGATGACGAGACGTCCCGCGTGCGGGCCGCGCTCGAGCTGGATGCCGTGCACCGGCCCGGTGGCCAGCCAGCGGTCCCACGCGGGGTCCTTGATCTGGTCCGCGATGTTCCGCGGCTGCGTCCACGTCGCGCCGTTGTCGTCGCTGAACTGCACGTACGGGGTGCGGACGTGGTCGTGGTCGCCGGGGTTGTGGGTGGAGACGAGAACGATGCGCCCGGTCTCGCGGTCCACGACCGGCGCCGGGTTGCCCTTCGTGTCGCCGGCGCCGTCCTGGACGATCTGTATCGGGCCCCACGTCCGCCCGCCATCGGTGGAGCGGCGCAGCACGGTGTCGATGTCACCGTCGTCGCCGCAGTCGTTCTGCCTGCCCTCGGCGAAAGCCAGCAGCGTTCCGTCGTTGGCCCGCACCACCGCGGGGATGCGGAAGCAAGAGTAACCAGCTTGGCCTCGCTCGTAGAGGACCTGCTGGTGGAACTCCGGCGCGGCGCCGGCGGCGGAACCGTCGGCATCGGGCGCCGTCGGCGTCCCGGTGGCCGAGGCGACGCCGGCGGCCATCAGAGCCGTCGCGGCGATCAGCGGGACGAGCGCCGGGCCGCGGCGCGGACGGAGTCGGATCGAACGGGGCATGGCGGCACCTCCGGGGGTCAGGTGGCGGGGCGGTCCTCGTTCCGTCTGTGGCTGCCTGGGGTCGGGGGGTGTCCTTCCGGCCGGCGCGGCAGCTCGTCGATCTGCGAACCGGACGGACAAGTAGGTTATGGGATAAGTAACATCCCATATCTCTGTGCCACTGTCGAGACTCTGTCCACGACCGATTCCGGCGCCGCCGGGTGGCTGAACGGTCGCGGCGCCCGCACGACGTCAGCCCCGGTTCGACACGACGTCGTCGCGCCGGACCGGGGCTGCTCGAAGCGTGAACCCGGGGCGGGCCATCACCAGGATCGTGCCCGCGTCACCAGGCCTGCAGGGGTGGTGACGCAGGGTATTCCATGGTGAACGTGATCATTCTCGGGCGAGCTCAGGTGAGCTCGGATGCGGCCGTGGGGCTGGAGTCGCGGAGGAACTCCGCGCAGCGCGTCGCCTCGTCGGTCTCGCCGATCGACTCCGCGGCCCGGCCGAGCGCGTACAGCGCCCGCAGGAACCCGCGGTTCGGGACGTGCTCCCACGGGACCGGTCCGTGCCCCTTCCAACCGGCACGACGCAGCTTGTCGAGCCCTCGGTGGTAACCGGTGCGGGCGAACGCGTAGGACGTCACCGCGTCGCCGTTGACGAACGCGCGATCAGCGAGCTCGGCCCACGCCAGCGTCGCGGACGGATGTGATGCCGCCACCGTCGCCGGGTCGATGCCGGACTCCAGCGCCTCTCGCGCCGTGGCCTCGTCGTCGGGCAGATGCGTCTCGGGCGGGCCGCCGAGCAGGTCCTCGCCGGGCATCAGGACATCTTCTGACCGGTCGAGCGCAGCCACTGGGTCGCCTCGACGACACGCTGCGACAGGCCCGCCTCGGCCAGCTTGCCCCAGGCCCGCGGGTCGTAGGCCTTCTTGTTGCCGACCTCACCGTCGACCTTGAGCACGCCGTCGTAGTTCTTCAGCATGTGGTCGGCCACCGGACGGGTGAACGCGTACTGCGTGTCGGTGTCGATGTTCATCTTGATGACGCCGTAGTCGACCGCGTCCGCGATCTCCTGCTCGGTCGAGCCGCTGCCGCCGTGGAAGACCAGGTTGAACGGCTTGTCCTTGCCGACCTGCTGACCGACGGCCTGCTGGATGTCGCGCAGGATCTCGGGACGCAGCTTGACGTTGCCGGGCTTGTACACGCCGTGCACGTTGCCGAACGTCAACGCGGTCAGGTACGTGCCGTTCTCACCGGTACCCAGGGCCTCTGCGGTCGCCAGGCCGTCCTCGACGGTGGTGTACAGCTTCTCGTTGATCTCGTGCGCGACGCCGTCCTCTTCACCGCCGACGACACCGACCTCGATCTCGAGGATCGTCTTGGCGTCCGCGGACAGCGCGAGCAGCTCACGAGCCAGCTTGAGGTTCTCGTCCAGCGGCACCGCGGAGCCGTCCCACATGTGCGAACCGAACAGCGGGTTCTCGCCGGCCTTGACGCGTTCCGCGGACGCGGCCAGCAGCGGCTTGACCCACTGCTCGACCGCATCGACCGGTGCATGGTCGGTGTGCAGCGCGATCTGCACGTCGTAGCTCTTGGCGGCCTCGTGCGCGAACGCAGCGAAAGCGATGGCACCGCGGACACGGTCCTTGATGGTGGGACCGGAGAGGTACTCAGCGCCGCCGGTGGAGATCTGGATGATGCCGTCGCTCTCCGCCTCGGCGAATCCGCGCAGCGCCGCGTTCAGCGTCTGCGACGACGTGACGTTGATGGCGGGGTACGCGAACGAGCCGGACTTGGCTCGCGCGATCATCTCGGCGTAGACCTCAGGGTTGGCGATGGGCATAGAGGCTCCGTTTCCGTCGGACGGCAGCTTGCCGGCTGTCCGGTTTCATGACCCACGTCGACGGGGGGCATGTATGTCAGCCCCAGTATTCACCGTGCCGGTGGTGTGATGCGAAGCCGCTCACCTGACAGCGGCGGCACGCACCGCCGGCAAGACCTCACGGCCGAGCCGTTCGACCTGCCCGCGGCGGTCCGGTCCGACCGGCTTGACGTTGAGGACGGTGAAGCCGAGAGCGACGAACTCGAGCAACCGCTCGGCCACGGCCTGCGACGTACCGGACACGACCGTGGGTGACGTGTCCGGCCGGGGCTCCGGCCCGTCCAGCAGGCGCACCTCGACGTTGTAGGCGCAGGTGATCTCGTGCGGCCGACGCCCCGCCTCCGCCGCGGCGGCCAGGACGCGCTCGCGCAACGCTCCCACGCGGTCGGGCGGCGCGTGCGACAGCGAGGGCATCCACCCGTCGGCCAGCCGGCCGGTGACAGCGAGAGCGCGCGGGCCGAACGTGCCCAGCCAGATCGGGATGTCCCGGACGGGCTTCGGCTCGAGTTCGGCGCGGTCGGTGATGTGGTGAGTCCCGTCGAACGTGATACTCGACCGCGACCACAGGCCGCGGATGAGCTGGACCGCCTCGGCCAGGCCGTCGACCTTGCCGCGAGCGGTCGGGACGCGCAGGCCGAAGCCCCGGATCTCGTCATCCGCCGAGCCCCCGCCGAGGCCGAGGATCAGCCGGCCGTCGGCGAGATCGTCCAGGGTGGCGGCCATCTTGGCGACCATGGCCGGCGCTCGCAACGGGACGCTGAGCACCCTGGTCGCGATGCCGATCCGGGAAGTTCCCGCGGCGATCCACGTGAGCATCGTCCAGGTCTCGTACGTCGGGTCCGTACCGCACGGATGATCCGACGCCGAGACGAAGTCGAAGCCGAGCCGCTCCGCCTGCCTGGCGTCGCCGACCGGGTCCGCGCCCGGACCGGCGAAGGTGGGCACATCGAGCCCGAACCGGATCGGGCCGGCATTGTCAGACGTCATCGCTGTCCTCTCGTCCTGAGTCGGGTCGTGTCCTGTTCACGTTGCGCCCGGTACCTCGGTGCGCACCGTGAGCAGTGGGATGAAGACATGTGCCAGCGGGCCGATACTGACGGCAAAGGCGACCGTGCCGATCCCCACGGTCCCGCCGAGCGCCACACCGACGCCGAGCATCGCGACCTCGACGACCGTCCGGGCGCGGCGGATCGACCACCCCCGCTCGGCCAGCCCCGTCATCAGCCCGTCCCTGGGACCCGGCCCCAGGCCGGCGCCGATGTAGAGACCCGTCGCGAACGCAACGAGGACGATGCCCAGGGCCAGGAACGACACCCGGGCGGGCAGGGCGTCGGGGGCTGGCAGTACAGCGAGTGACAGGTCGACCGCCACCCCGACGAGCACGGCGTTGGCCACCGTCCCGACGCCCGGACGTTGCCGTAACGGGATCCAGGCGACGAGGACGAGCACGCTGACGATCACGACGACCGCACCGATGGTCAGCCCGGTCCGCTCGGCCAGACCTTCGTGCAGGACGTCCCACGGGCCAAGGCCGAGGCGGGCACGCAGCATGAAGGCCAGTCCGACCCCGAACAGCAGGAGACCACCCAGCAGCCGGAGCACCCGGCCCGTGATTCCGCGCATCGCCCCGTTCCTTTACCTGACGTGTCAGGAAACTCTAGAATCACCTTCCTGTCATGTCAACAACTGCGATAGCATGAAGCCGTGAGCGACAGTGGCGACCCCGGCGTCCGGTGGCTCAGCCCGGACGAACAGCGCGCCTGGCAGGACTACCGGCAGCTGAAGCGGCTGCTCGACGCACAGCTCGCTCGCGACCTGGTCCGCGACACCGGCCTGTCCGAAGCCGACTACGACGCACTCTCCACCCTCACCGAGGTGGACGGGCAACGATGGCGCGCCAGCGAACTCGCCGCCCGCCTGGAGTGGTCCACCAGCCGCCTGGCTCACCACATCGGCCGCATGGAGCGTCGTGGCCTGGTCGCGCGAGAGAACTGCGACACCGACGGGCGCGGCGCGATGATCACCCTCACCGAGGAGGGGCTCCAGACCATCCGGCGAGCTGCTCCCGCACACGTCGCGTCGGTACGCCACCATTTCGTCGACCGGCTCACGCCCGAGCAACTCGAACAGCTCAGCGACATCGCCCGGTCGGTCGTCGACCACCTGCCCACGCCGCGGACATGACCGGCCCGGACCGGCCGGCCGACAGCCCGGCGGCGCCGACCTCAGCGCGAACCGTCACGCTCGGCGGATAGGCTTTGAACGGAGATTCGCCGACCTCACCCCAGGGGGATGCCGTGCCAGAGCGCACTACTGTCGTCGCGAGCAAGGCCGGGCTGCACGCCCGTCCGGCCGCGGTGTTCGTCAAGGCTGCCGGTGAGCAGCCCACCGCAGTGAGCATCCGTAAGCCGGACGGCGACCCGGTGGACGCCTCCAGCATTCTGTCGATCATGACGCTCGGCGTGGAACAAGGGGACGAGGTCGTCCTGTCCGCAGAGGGCGAGCGTGCGGACGAGGCACTGGACGCCCTGGTGTCGCTGTTGGAACGCGACATGGACGAGTGACGGCTGCCGGCGACGACGCCGTGGGTGAGCGCCACCTGCGGCGTCGTCGCCGTTCCGGCCGCACCGCGACGTGTCGGTTGTGCCCACGGATTTTGCTCGGTTATCCTACAACTCACACTCGCTGGGAGGAGCACACGTGGTTCAGGGGGACGAAGCCAACCGTCTGACGGCGCTGCCACGACCACCCAGCTTGCACGAGTCCGTGCAGACGGCGCTGCGCGACTACATCCTCCTCAACGGCCTGCGCGCCGGCGACGGCCTCCCCGCCGAGGGCGCGCTGGCGCAGCAGCTCGGGGTGAGCCGCAACTCGGTGCGCGAGGCGGTCAAGGGGCTCGTCTCGCTGGGCATCCTGGAGACTCGCCGCGGCAGCGGCGTGTTCGTCAAGGACTTCTCGCTCTCCCTGCTCATCGACAACCTCCCGTTCAATCTGCTGTTCGACTTCAGCGAGCTGGCCGACCTGCTCGAGGTCCGCCGGGCCGTCGAGAACGACCTGCTCGAGCGCGCGGTCGGCGACATGACCGAGCAGACCCGCGCCGAGCTGCAGCAGATTCTCGTGGAGATGAAGGCCAAGGCCGAGCACGGCGAGGACGTCCTCGAGGAGGACCGCCGTTTCCACCGCACGATGTTCGCCGACGCCGGCAACGCGGTGGCGCTGAAGCTGCTCGACGCGTTCTGGCTGACCATGAGCCACGCGGTGGCGCAGCGCGCCGAGATCGCCGACCCGCGTCCGGCCGACACCTACCGCCAGCACGACGCCGTCTACCAGGCGGTGCTGGCCGGCGACGTCGACGCCGTCCGCGACGCGCTGTCGGAGCACTATGCGCCCGTGCTCGACCGGCTGCGGCGCACCGGCGAGCTCTGAGCCGCGGAGGGCGCGGACGTGGCCCTGGACGCGAGCACCCTGGGCGGGACCTGGGCGACGGTGCTGCTCCCGGTCCGCGAGGACGACTCGATCGACGACGCACGCCTGCGTGACTCGCTGGACGTGCTGATCGCCTCCGGCGTCGACGGCGTCTACACCAACGGCACCGCGGGCGAGTTCCACACCCTCGACGAGGACGAGTGCGCGCACGTGCAGCGGGTGGTGGCCGCGCGCTGTCGCGCCGCCGGCATGCCGTTCCAGCTCGGCGCGTGTCATCCATGCGCCGGGACGCAGCTGAGCCGGCTGCGCGACGCGGTGTCGCTGGCGCCGGACGCGGTCCAGGTGATCCTGCCGGACTGGTTGCCGCTGGCCGACGACGAGGTCGAACGGTCGATGGCCGCCATGGCCGAGGCCGCCGGGGACGTGCCGCTGGTGCTCTACGCGCCGCCGCACGCGAAGACACCCGTGCGACCGGAGCTGCTGGGCCTGCTCTCCCGACGGTTCCCCGGTCTGATCGGCGCCAAGACGGCCGGCGGTGACGACGAGTGGTATCGGCGCATCGCGGAGCACCCGCCGGACGTCGCCGTGTTCGTCCCGGGGCACGACCTCGCGTCCGGGCGGATCCGCGGCGCCGCCGGCTCGTTCTCCAACATCGCCTGTCTCAGCCCGCGCGGCGCGGTGCGGTGGTGGCAACAGATGCACGACGACCCGCCCGCCGCCCTGGACGTCGAACGCCGGATCCACGCGCTGCAGGCCGAGCGCGTCGCGCCGCTGCAGGCCGCCGGGTTCAGCAACCCGGCTCTGGACAAGGCACTGGCCGCCGCCGGAGGGTGGGCCGACATCGGCGCCCGGACCCGGTGGCCGCACTCCTGGGTCGACGACGCCACCGTGACCCGGATCGGCGCTGCCGCCCGGGACCGCGTTCCCGAACTGTTCCGCTGACCGTTGCGCCGTGACGTGACCGCCGCGCCGGGCAGCCCCGGATGATCAGGTGACACTTCGACAAGGTGCGGGCGCCGTTCGTCACCTGATCGTTTTCGGTCCGGGAGCTGGACATGATCAGGTGACGTCGGCATCCGCCCCGCAGCACGATCAGTCACCTGATCGCGGATCGGGCGACGATCAGGTGACCACCGGGCGATCAGGTGACCACGTGGCGATCAGGTGACGCAGGCGCAGCCCGTGAGCCTCGCCGGGGACGCCGGGCTAGGCCATCGACACCGATCGGTCGAGGTGCCGGCGCAGGTGTTCCGCGGTGTGGGTGTCGCCGTGCGCGCTCAGTTCGTCCACCGTCCCCTCGAACACGACCTGGCCGCCGTCGTGCCCGGCCTCGGGCCCGAGGTCGACGACCCAGTCCGCGGCCGTGACGACGTCGAGGTTGTGCTCGATGACGATGACGGTGTTGCCGTCGTCGACCAGCCGGTTCAACAGCGCGACGAGCCGCTCGATGTCGGCGAGATGCAGGCCGGTGGTGGGCTCGTCGAGCACGTAGAGCTTGCCGTCGTCGGCGAGCTCGTTCGCCAGTTTCAGGCGCTGCCGCTCCCCGCCCGACAACGTGGTCAGGGTCTGCCCGAGCGCCAGGTACTCCAGCCCGACGTCGGCCATCCGCCGCAGCGTCGGCAGCACCGAGCGCTCGTCGAAGAACTCCACCGCCTCGGCGACGCTCATCTCGAACACGTCGGCGATGGACCGTCCACGCACCAGGTACTGCTGCGCCTCGGCGGTGAACCGCCGCCCGCGGCAGACCTCGCACACCGTCGTCACCCCGTCCATGAACGCGAGGTCGGTGAAGATCACCCCGGCGCCGTGGCACTCGTCGCAGGCGCCGGCCGAGTTGGGGCTGAACATGGACGCCGGCACACCGGTGGCGCGGGCGAAGAGCTTGCGGATGGGGTCCAGCAGGCCGGTGAACGTCGCCGGGCTGGACCGGCGTGACCCCCGGATGGGCCGCTGGTCCAGCAGCACCGTGTCCGGGCGCACCGCCGGCAGGTGGCCGTGGACGAGGCTGCTCTTGCCCGACCCGGCCACGCCGGTGACGACCGTGAGCACGCCCAGCGGCAGATCGACGGTGACGTCGCGGAGGTTGTGCGTCGAAGCGTGCTCGATGCGCACCGCGCCGGCAGGGGTGCGCGGCTCGGTCGTGACCGGCCGGCGTGTCCGCAGGCCGGCTCCGGTGCGCGTGTCCGACCGGACCAGCTCGTCGAACGGGCCCGCGAACGTCACCAGGCCGCCGGCCCGACCCGCTCCGGGGCCCATGTCGATGCAGTGGTCGGCGATGGCCATGATCTCGGGATCGTGCTCGACCACGACCACCGTGTTGCCCTTGTCGCGCAGGTCCTGGAGCATCTCGCCGAGGCGATGGACGTCGCGGGGGTGCAGACCGACCGTCGGCTCGTCGAACACGTAGAGCATGTCGGTGAGGCTGCTGCCGAGGTGGCGGACCATCTTGACGCGCTGGGACTCGCCGCCGGAGAGGGTGGACGTCGAGCGGTCGAGGCTGACGTAGCCCAGCCCCAGCGTGCCGAGCCGGCTCAACTGGGTGACCACGTCGTCGACCAGCGGCGCCACCGCCGGATCGTCGACCGCCCGCACCACGCCGACGAGGTCGTCGACCTGCATCGCGTACATGTCGGCGATGGACCGGCCGCCGATCAGGCTGGAGCGCACCAGCTCGTTCAGCCGCGTCCCGCCACAGGCCGGGCAGGTGCCGCGGGCCACGATGCGCTCGAACGCCTCGCGGTGTTTGCCCTTGAAGGCATCGGCGTCCTTGGCCAGGTAGATGCGGCTGAACCGGGAGACGACGCCCTCGTAGGTGGTACCGACGGCGTCGGCGTTGGGCGCGGTGACCTCGCCCGGCTTGGCGTGCATCAGGATGTGCCACTCGTCGGCGGTGTAGTCACGCAGCGGCTTCGTGGTGTCGAACAGTCCGGTCAGGGCGTAGGCCTTCCAGAACCACTGCCCCACCGCGAACGCCGGGATCGTGATGGCGCCCTCGTCCAGCGACCTGTCCAGGTCGACGAGCTCGTCCTCGTCGACCACGCTGACGACGCCGAGCCCCTGGCAGGACGGGCACATGCCCTGGGGGTCGTTGAACGAGTAGGCGTTGGAGTACCCGGCCGACGGAGACCCGGCGCGGGAGAACAGCAGCCGCAGCCGGGCGCCGATGTCGGTGGCGGTGCCGACCGTGGACCGCGCGCCACCACCGAGGCGTTTCTGGTCGACGACCGTGACGGCGCACAGGTTGGCCAGCGAGTCGACGTCCGGCTCGCCGTAGCTGGGCAGCCGGTTCTGCGCGAACGCGCTGTACGTGGAATTGAGCTGCCGCTGGGACTCCGCCGCGAGCGTGTCGAACACCAGCGACGACTTGCCGGACCCGGAGACGCCGGTGACCACGGTGAGCTGCCGCTTGGGTATGTCGACGTCGATGTTCGCGAGCGTGTGCTCACGTGCGCCGCGGATCTGGATACAGCCGTGGTGGGCGACGGTCATCGGTCGGGGCCTCCGGTAGGTGCGGGCGAACGACGGCGCGAACGCCGGCACCCTCAGGATCGGGCCATGCCACTGACAACGTCATGGCATGATCTCCGGCCCGATTCCGCGCACCGGGCATCGGCTACCCCGAATCACCGGCCGGTCTCGAGCCGCAGATCGGCCTCGACCGGGTCCGCTCGGACTCCGGCGACCAGGACTGGTGGGAGTCCGTGGGACCCGCGCTGGTCCAGGCGATGAACGGTCGCCGGTTCCCGCTGGCCGAGCGCGTGGGCGTCGCCGCCGGCCAGGAACACGCCGCCGGTGACCCCCGCGCCGGGCTGGACCTCGGCCTGGAGCTCGTCATCGACGGCCTCGAGCGGCGCCCTTCCGCATGATCGTCAGGGATCCACCATCGCCCTGGCGGTAGTGGATCCCGGACTCTCACGGGACGGCGGGCGCGATTTCGGCGACCAGCCCGTCCACGGCGGCGACCGCTTCGGCGTCGAGCCCGCCCCACGGTGATCGCGCCGGACCGGCGTCCGGCCCGAACCGGTTGATCAGCTCCTTGACGACGGCGATCGACCCGTGCCGGTCGGCCACCGCGGCGATGTCGCGGAACGGCCGGTGCAGCGCGAGCGCCCGGTCGACGTCACCGGAGAGCACGGCGGCGCGCACCTGACGTGCCACCGGTGCCAGCACGTTGTACAGGCTGCCGATGACGCCCGTGGCGCCACAGGCCACGCCGGCCGGCAACAGCTCGTCACGGCCGAAGTAGACCCGCACGCCGGCGGAGACCTCGCGTGTCCGGACGAACTCCAGCAGGTCGCCGTCGGTGAACTTCACCGCACGCAGCGTCGGCACACGCGCCACCGCTGCGGCCACGATCTCCGACGGCGCCGCACGCACCCCGGTCATCGACGGGATGTGGTAGTAGCACAGCGGGGTCTCCGGAGCCGCGTCCGCGATCTCGGCGAGGTAGCCGACGATGGCCGCGACCGAGGACGGCGGTTCGCCGTAGAACGGGGCCACCGCCGCGATCAGGTCGACGCCCGCGGAGGCGGCGTGGTCCGCCAGCCGCCGCGCGTCGGCCACGCTGAGGTCGCCGACGTGCGCGCCGAGCAACAGGCCCTCGCCACGCTGCTTGGCCCAGGCGCTGATCAGATCGGCGCGTTCGTCGGCCGTCATCGCCATCGTCTCGCCGGTGGTCCCCCCGACGAACGCGCCGTCGACACCCAGGGCGCCCAGCCGTCGCGCCTGCGCCGCCACGACGTCGGTCGCGAGGCTCCCGTCGGCACCGAACGGCGTCGGCGTCGCCGCCCAGAGCTCGAACTCGCCGGTGGATTCTGCGGTCATCCTCGCCTCGCCCTCTTCGACACGGTCAACTCTTGCTCGCGCCGGCGGTCAGCCCGCCGACGATGTAGCGCTGCAGGAACACGAAGATGACGATGATCGGCAGCGCGACGACCGCCGAGACGGCCATCAGGTCGTTCCAGCGGGTGCCGAAGGAGTTCACCAGCCCGGCCAGGACCACCGTGATCGGCTGCATCGACTCCTCCGAGGCCAGCGCCAGACCGAACACGAACTCGCCCCACGCACCCAGGAAGCTGATCACCGCGACCGTGATCAGCCCCGGCACCGACACCGGGACGGCCACCCGCAGGAACGCCGACCACGTCGTGCAGCCGTCGACCCGCGCGGCATCGAGCACCTCACCCGGAACGGACAGGAAGTACGGCCGCAGCACCGTGATGGCCAGCGGGATCGCCAGCGAGCAGTTCGCCAGGACCAGGCCGGTGTAGGAGTTGACGAGGTCGAGGCGGCTGAAGATCACGAACATCGGCAGCGCCAGGTTCACCGCCGGGACCATCTGCACCACCAGGAACAGCAGCATGAGCAGCGGCACGAACCGCAACCGCAGGCGGGCGAGCCCGTACGCGGCGGGCACCGCGATCGCCAGCGTCACCAGCGTGGTCGCGACGGCGATGATCGCGCTGTTCAACAGCCCTCTGCCGATGCCGGCGTGGTTCATCACCGTCTCGGTGTACGACGTGAACGTCACCGGAGACGGCACCAGGTCGGGCGGCGTGGCGAAGATGTCCGACGACGTCTTCAGCGACGTCGCGAGCATCCAGTACACCGGCAGCAGGTAGACCGCCGTGATGAGCACGCCGCCACCGGTCAGCCACCAGCGACGCCGGGTGCCGGTCATGCGGTCTCCTCCCGTCGCAGGAAGCGGAAGTAGAAGAACGACAGCCCCAGCGGAATGACGAGCATCAGCGTCGTCGCCACCGCCCCGGTGTCGAACCGGAAGAACTCGAACGCCTCGTTGTAGGCGTAGATCGGCATGATCATCGTGGCGTCGCCGGGCCCGCCCCGCGTCATCAGGAAGACGGTGTCGAAGGTCTTGAAGGTGTAGATGAACACCAGCAGCAACGCCGTCACGCTCACCGGCCGCAGCATCGGCATGGTCACGCTGGTGAACCGGCGCCACCCGCCCGCACCGTCGATCTTCGCGGCCTCGTAGAGCGTGTCCGGGATGCCCTGCAGCCCGGCGAGCAGCAGGATCATCACCAGCGGTGTGAACGACCACGCCGTCGCGATGATGACCGCGAACAACGCCGGGACCGGCCGGGCCAGCCAGAACAGGTCTCCCTCGATCAGGCCGACCGCCTCCAGGAGGGTGTTCAGCAGCCCGTAGCTGCCGTCCAGCATCCAGCGCCACACGTTGGCGCTGACCACGGTCGGCAGCACCCAGGCCAGCAACAGCAGCGAGCGCATCACGTTGCGGCCGGGGAAGCGCTGGTTGAAGTACACGGCCAGCGCGAGCCCCGCCGCGAACGCGAACGCCACCGCGAGCCCGGTGTAGAGCAACGAGATGATCAGCGCGTGCCAGAAGTCGCCGCGTCCCAGCTGGTCGACGTAGTTCTCGGTGCCGACCCACTCGGCGCCACCCTCGACGATCTGCGCGACACCGACGTCGCGGAAGCTCAGATCGATGTTGAAGATCAGCGGGTAGAGGACGGTGGCGGCGACGAACAGGACCGCCGGCACCACGAACAGGTATCCGCCGAGTCTGCGGCGACGTGGCGGGCCGCCACCCGCGCGGGTGCCGTTCCCGCGCGCCGTGGCGCCGCGCGCTCCCGCGCCGTGCGAGCCGGTCTCCGGCTCGTCGGCGCGGGTCGCGGTTCCCCCGGTTGCGCTCATCCGCTCCTCACCCGTGTCGTAGTGGTCCGCGATCGTGGCGGGTCACTCGGCCTGAGACATCGACTCGTCGATGCTCGACTGTGCCTCGGCGAGGGCGTCCTCGACGCTCGTGCCGCCGCCGAGCGAGGCCTGCAGCGCGCCCTGGATGTGCGTGAAGACCTCCGACGACACCGCGGCGAGGTCCCCTTCCGGAGCCCATGCCTCCTGTAGCTGCTCGGCGAAGACCGCCCGTACCGGGTCGTCACCGGTGTCGACGTCGTTCCGGGCGGGCAGTTTGTTCCGCTCCGGCAGGTACTCGGCCAGAACGTCGGGCCGCTGCATCCACGTGATGACGTCCCACGCCGCGTCGGGCTGGTCGGTCGAGGCCCCGATGGCGAGGTTCTCGGCACTGAGGAACGTGGCCGCCTGCTCGTCCTTCGGCAGTAGCGCGACGTTCCACTTCAGGTCCGGGTGCTCGTTCTTCAGGATGCTGACGTACGTCGCCGAGTTGATCATCATGGCGGCCTGGCCGTTCGCGAACTGGTTCTTCACGTCCTCTTCGTTCCAGGTCAGCACGCCGTTGGACACGGCGCCGGAGTCGACGAGGTCGGCGAAGTCCGACAGCGCGGCGCGCCCGGCGGCGGAGTCGACGTCGGCGGGGTCGCCACCGGCCGCGAGCATCCGGATGATCAGCGCGGTCGCGCCCTCGTCACCCTCGATGCCGCTGAAGGCGAGCCCGTAGCGATCACCCTTGGCCAGGGTGGCGGCGGCGTCCTTCATCTGCGCCCAGGTGGTGGGCGGTTCGATACCGGCCTCGGCCAGCATCGTCTCGTTGTAGTAGACGGCGTACGCGTCGGCCAGGTGCGGCACACCGTAGGTGGCACCGTCGACCTGGGTGGTCTGCCAGCTCGTGGAGAAGTACGCGTCCTGCTCGCCCCACTGTTCGACCCGGTCGGAGATGTCCTGGATGACACCCGCCTCGGCCATGGACCGCGTGTGGAACGCGTTGATCAGCGCGATGTCCGGCAGGTCACCGCCCGCGGCGGATTGCAGCAGGGTGCGGGTGAAGTCGCCGAACGGGATGTAGCGGGTGTCGATGGTGACGTCCGGGTTCTGTTGCTCGTATCTGTCGATCAGGTCGTACAGCGGCTTCCCGGTCGGCATGTCCGGCGATCCGTAGTACTGCCACAGCGACAGCGTCGTCTCGCCCGAGCCACCGTCACCGCCGGAACTGTCGTCGGAGCCTCCGCTGCCGCAAGCGGCCAGCATCGCCGCGGCGATCAGGACCCCTGTCGCGCGGACCGCCCGCGGCGTTCCCGCCAGCCCCACTGTCGTGCGCATGACACCTCCTGCGTGTCGCTGCCGTCCTTCTACGTCGCTGATGCAGTGACGTTAGTCAGATATCCCATATCCGTCAACAGAACGGGTCACCGCGGTTCGATGATCTCGGCACTTTCGGTACGCGCCGCCGGTAGCACCGAGAACCGGAGGACACACTGACGATCTCGCCGGGCGCTCGGACCCCAAGCGCACCGACGCCTCATGGTCTGTCGTAAAGTCCCGGTCCGCCGTAACGCACAAGCAGCGAAGCGGGCCACATCACGAGGCGTCTGCGTGCATCACCAGGCCTGCAAGGGTGGTGACGCAGGGAATTCCATGGTGAACGTGGTCATTTCCGGGTGAGCGGGGGCGCCGGTCCGGCGCCATCCGAACAGCGCAGGGGCGAACGCTACAGCCCCAGGTCGTCCAGCACCGGCAGCTCGGCCCGCACGGCGGCACGAGCTGATCGCGCGTCCGGCGCCGCCAGCGCCAGCCCGGCAAGCCGCACGCACTCGTCCCTGCTCACCGAGAGCAGCACTTCGGCGACGTCGGCGATCGCCCGCGGCGTCATGGACAGGCTGGTGACCCCGAGGCCCACCAGGACGACGGACAGCGCCGGGTCGGCGGCAGCCTCACCGCACACACCCACCGGGCGATCGAGCCGCGCGCCCGCCTCGGCGGTGAACCGCACCAGCTGCAACGCGGCCGGCTGCCAGGGGTCGTTCAGCCCTGCCAGATCGCCCAGCAACCGGTCCGCTGCCATCGCGTACTGGGTCAGATCGTTCGTTCCGATGCTGGCGAACGCGACCCGCTGCATGACGGCGTCGGCGGCCAGAGCCGCGGCGGGCACCTCCACCATGACGCCGGCGGTGCGCACACCGTGCCGGTGCGCCGTGGCGACGAACTGCTCGGTCTCGCCCGCCGTGGAGACCATCGGGGCCATCACCCACACGTCCGCGCCGGAACGCTCGCCCGCCCGCGCGATCGCTTCGAGTTGGTGTTCCAGGACCTCCGGGTGCCGGACGGTGGTGCGGTAGCCGCGCACCCCCAGGGCGGGGTTCTCCTCGGACGCGTCGGTCAGGAACGGCAGCGGCTTGTCGGCGCCGGCGTCGAGCGTGCGCACGACCACTTTCCGGCCGCTGAACGGGCTGAGCACCGCTTCGTAGGCGGCGGCCTGATCGTCGACCGTCGGCTCGTCGGCACGGTCGAGGAAGCAGAACTCGGTCCGGAACAGCCCGACACCCTCCGCGCCCATCTCGGCCGCAGCGACGGCGCTCGCGCCGTCGCCGACGTTGGCCAGCAGCTGGACGCGGTGCCCGTCGGCGGTGCGACCGGTGCCGTCGAAGTGCCGCTCGCGCCCCCGGGCCGCCTCGACCTTGCGCACCTGCTCCGGCGAGGGGTCCGTCTCGATGCTGCCGGCGGCGCCGTCGACCAGGACCAGCGCGGCCTCGGCGATGTCGAGTACCCCGGACGCGGCGACCACGGCCGGCAGCCCCAGCGACCGGGCCAGGATCGCCGTGTGCGACGTCGGCCCGCCCTCGGCGGTCACCAGCGCGACACACGTCGCCGGATCGAGGGTCGCGGTGTCGGCCGGCGCGAGGTCGCGCGCGGCGAGGACGAAGGGCTCGTCCCGTTGCGGCACGCCCGGCGCCGGGCGCCCGTTCAGCACGGCGACCACCCGGTCGCGCACGTCGGCGACGTCACGGGCGCGTTCGGCCATGTACCCGCCCAGCGACTCGAGCATCGTCGTGACCTCCGCGGCCGCGTCCCACACGGCGCGGGAGGTGTCGGTGCCGTCGGCGACCCGTTTCTGCGCCGCGGACACCAGTGTCGGGTCGGCGGCCATCAGCGCCGTCGCCTCCAGCACGGCCTGCCCGTCGCCGTGCGCACGCGCGGCGCGCCGTTCCAGGTCCTGGCGGACCTCCTCGGCCGCGGCGGCGACCCGCTCGGACTCGCCGGCGACGTCCGCACCGGCAGGCAGCACCGCGTCGCTCGGCGGTTCGGCCACCGGCTCCGGCATCCGGACCAGGGGCGCGACCGCCCGTCCGGGACTCACTCCTACACCGGTGATCTCTGGCACCGTCTCTCCTCCGCCGTGCGTGTGTTCATGTCCATCGTGCGCCCACCGCTCATGATCATCGGCACTTTCCGGCCACATGGCCGGGAAAGTGCCGATGATCATGGGAGACGTGGCTAGCGTTCTCGTTCACCCGAGCCGGGTGACTCGGACTGTCCCGATCCGGACGCCCCGCTGGCGGACGCGGCGCGCTGCTCCTGCTCGACGATCTCCGCGGCCTCCTCGCCGAGGGAGGCCCGCACCTCGTCGACGTCCTCCTCGCGTCCCGGAGTGCGCAGGTTCCACTTGGTGATGATCCAGCGGAACAGGAAGTAGTAGATCACCGCATAGCCGAGACCGATGAGGACCAGCCACAACGGGCCCTCCGCGATCCGGTAGTTCAGTGCCCAGTCGATGAAACCGGCCGAGAACCCGAACCCGTCGCGCAGCCCCAGCGCGTTGGTCAGCGCCAGCGACGTCCCCGTGAGGACGGCATGCACGAAGTACAGCGGGTACGCCACGAACAGGAACGAGAACTCCAGCGGCTCGGTCACGCCGGTGACGAACGACGTCACCGCGGCCGACAGCATGATGCCACCGACGATCTTCTTCTGGGCCGGGCGCGCGGTGTGCCAGATGGCCAGGGCAGCCGCGGGCAGCGCGAACATCATGATCGGGAAGAATCCGGTCATGAACGTCCCGGCCGTGGGGTCGCCGTACAGGAAACGCTGGATGTCACCCTGGACGATCTCGCCCCCTGCGGTCTGGAACTCACCGAGCTGGAACCACGGGAACGAGTTCAGGATGTGGTGCAGGCCGAGCGGGATGAGCAGGCGGTTGACGAAACCGTAGAGGCCGCCGCCGATGACGTCGTTCTCGGTGACCCACTCGCCGAAGTTCGACAGCGCCCAGTCGAAGGGCTTGTAGACGAAGCTCATCGCGACCGCGATGATGATCGCGGCCACCGCCGTGATGATCGGCACGAACCGCCGCCCGCCGAAGAACGCCAGGTACGCCGGGAGCTTGATCCGGTAGTAGCGCTGCCACAGCAGGGCCGCGGTGAGCCCCATGATGATGCCACCGAGCACGCCGAAGTTGATCAGCTCCTGCTCGGCTCCCTCGGCCGGCTCGCCCAGGATGTACGGCGACATCGCCTCGGTGACGCCGTTGAACACCAGATAGCCGACGACACCGGCCAGCGCGGTCGACCCGTCGGCCTTGCGAGCGAAGCCGATCGCGACACCGAGCGCGAACAGCAGCGGCAGGTTGTCGAACAGCGCACCTCCGGCCGCGCCGACGACCTCGGACACCGGCTGCAGCCAGCGCAGCGCCTCGTACTGCGCCAACCCGGCCGGCCGGCCCTCACCGACGGTGCCCGGCTCGCCGCCGAGCATGTCGTTGGCGCCCAGCCGCAGCAGCAGCGCCGCCGCCGGCAGCACCGCGATCGGAAGCATCAGGCTGCGCCCGATCCGCTGGGCGACCGCCATCCCGGGGATGCCCCGTTTGCCGGTCGTTTCCGGTGTGCTCGCTGCGCTCATCGGTTCCCCTCACTCCTGCGCTCGACGACGACACCAGTCACTGGTTCTCTCCTCACATCCGGGCCGGGCCGGTCGCTGCGGTCCCGGCGTGCTGTGTGCGTTCCAACGTCATGTGCACCTGATAGCGGTCGGCCCGGTACCACGACGTGACGTGCTCCATCGGCCGTCCCGCGGCGTACGAGGTCTTGCGGAAGACCAGCAGGGGCGCTGCGGGCGGGACGCGCAGCAGGCGCGCCCGCAGCGGGTCGGCACCCTCGGCCCAGACCGTCTGGGCCGCCGAGTCGAGAACCCGGCCGTAGTCATGGGCGAGGATCGAGTAGACCGAACTGGTGAGGTCGCGCTCCAGCAGGCCCGGCAGCGGGGCCGCCGGAAGCCACGAGACCTCGTGCGCCATCGGCGCGCCGTCGGCCGAGCGCAGCCGCTCGACCCGGTACGCCCGGTCGGTCACGTCGAGACCCAGCGCGGCGCGCGCGGGCGGTGGCGCGGCGGTCTCGTCGGCTCCCAGGACGACGGTCGACGGCTTGTGTCCACGCCGGCGCATGTCCTCGGTGAACGACGACAGGTGCATCTGCGACTCGATACTCGCCGCGGCGACGAACGTGCCCTTCCCGCGGACGCGGTAGAGCCGGCCCTCCGACACCAGCCGCCCGATGGTCTCGCGGACCGTGGCGCGGCTGACGTCGAACCGATCGACGAGCTCGCGCTCCGACGGCACCGGCGCATCCGGGACCAGCTCACTGTCGATCATCGCGAGCAGGATGTCGCGCAGCTGCCGGTGCTTGGGCACGGGTCCGTCGACCACGCTCACGGAGGCCTCTTTCAACTGATGACAGATACTGGTCTAGATGTCTCGACCAGTCGGCTATACACTGTTGCCGCACACCGAACGTTGTCAAGGGGCAACGCCACCGCAGCGGCGACCGTTGCCGACCCGATACGAGAGCACGTGCTGTCCTTGCGCCGAACGACGCTGAAGTACCTCCAGGTCCGCGACTACCTGCGTGCGCTCGCGGGCAGCGAGCTGACCGCGGGCGACCCGGTGCCCTCGGAGCGCGCGTTGTGCGAGCGCTTCGGCGTGTCCCGCATGACGGTGCGGCAGGCGGTCGACGCGCTCGTGGTCGACGGCATCCTCGAACGGGTGCAGGGCCGCGGGACGTTCGTCGCCCCGCCGAAGGTGGACCTGCAGGTCCGGCTGGCCTCGTTCACCGAGGAGATGACCCGCCGCGGCATGACGGCCTCGGTGAAGGTGCTCGGCGCCGGCATCGTCGAGGCGGAGCCGGACATCGCCGAGGCCCTGCAGGTCGCGGTGGGCGACGACGTCATCCACCTGCACCGGCTGCGCTTCGCCGACGACGAGCCGATGGCCGTCGAGCACAGCTGGCTGCCCGCGCTGCGGCTGCCGGGCTTCCTCGACGGCGGCGTCCCGTCCAGCGTGTACGTCGACCTCGGCACCCGCGGACTGGTCCCGGACTGGGGCGAGGACACCATCGACGCGGGTGAGGCCGATCACGACGAGGCGGAGCTGCTGACCATCGGACCGGGCAAGCCCGTCCTGCGCATCACCCGGCGCGCTTTCACCGGCGACCAGGCCATCGAGTACGCGAGTGCGGCGTACCGGTCGGACCGGTACACACTGTGGGTACCGGTCTCCAGGCCCAACCCGCCTGTGGTACCCCGGAACCAGCACCCACCCGACCCGCAGGGCACGGCATGACGGCACGCGCCGTCGCGCGCGTACCCGCCCGAACCGACAGGAGCCCCGTGACCGAGACGACGATGGCCCGCGAGATCGCCGAACAACCGGAGGCGCTCGCCCGGACGATCGACTCCCTGCGCCCGCTACGCCCGGAGCTGCACGCGCTCGCGCAGGGCCGGCGCGTCGTCCTGTTCGTGGCCCGCGGGTCCTCGGACAACGCCGCGACCTACGGCCGCTACCTGCTCGAGGTCCACTCCGGCGTACCGGGCGGGCTGGCCGCACCGAGTGTCGCCACGCACTACAACGCCGACCTCGACCTTTCCGAAGCCGTGGTCGTGTCCGTGTCCCAGTCCGGCGAGACCGGCGAGATCATCGAGACGCAGGAGTGGGCGGCCGCTCGCGGCGCCCGCACCGTCGCCGTGACCAACGACGGCGACAGCGCGCTGGCGGGCGCGGCCGACCTGGCGCTGGTCACCCGCGCCGGTCGTGAGCTGGCCGTGCCGGCGACCAAGTCGTACACGACCCAGCTGGCCGCGATGGCCGTCCTCGCCGACGCGCTGTCGTCGAAACCCGGTGGCCTCGACACGGACCTCGACCGGGTTCCGGACGAGGTCCGCCGCCTCGTCGAGCGCCGCGACGGTGTCGACGAGGCCGCGACGCGGCTCGCGTCGACGCCCGAAGCCCTGGTCAGCGGCCGTGGCATCAGCTTCGGCACCGCGCTGGAGGCGGCGCTGAAACTGGAGGAGACGTGCCTGCGGCCGGTCCGCGGGCTGTCCTACGCCGACCTGCGGCACGGGCCGATCGCCGTGGTGGACGCCGAGCACGTGGCGCTGCTCGTGTCGGCCGGTGACGGGCCGATGGTGTCCGGCATGACCGACCTCGCCCACGACCTGCGCCGCCGGGGCGCCGCCGCGACCGTGGGCATCGGCGGCGACACCGACTTCGCCGCGGCGGTCGACGTCGCCGTGGCCGGGCCCGCCCTGCCCGAGCTGGTCGCGCCGCTGGCCCTCGTGGTCCCCGCCCAGCTGATCGTGGAGTCCCTGGCGCACCGCCTCGGCCTCGACCCCGACGCTCCGCGCGGGCTGTCCAAGGTGACCCAGACCGACCCCGAGAACACGTGACGCGCCGGCCGGCCGTACGGCACCGACCCAGCACACGCTGAGCACAGGAGGACGACATGGACAAGGCCGAGCAGATACTCGCCGCTCTCGGCGGGACCGACAACATCGTCGAGATCGAGCCGTGCGCCACCCGGTTGCGGACCGAGGTGCACGACTCGTCCCTGGTCGACGAGAAGGCGCTGAAGGCCGCGGGCGCGTTCGGCGTCATCGCCTCCGGGGTGACCTACCAGGTCGTCGTCGGGCCGGAGGCGGACACCATCGCCACCGACATCGAGGACCTGATGTGACTGACGCTTCCCCCGTCGACGTACTCGCCCCGGTCTCCGGACAGGTGATCGACCTCGCCGACGTCCCCGACCCGGTCTTCGCGGGCGCGTTCGTCGGGCCGGGCCTGGCGGTCGACCCACGGCGCGACGGACGGACGGTCGCGCTGGCCCCGGCCGCGGGCCGGCTCGTCAAGCTGCACCCGCACGCGTTCGTCGTCCAGACCGCCGGGGGCGCCGGCGTCCTGACCCATCTGGGCATCGACACCGTGCAGCTCGACGGCGCCGGGTTCGAGCTGCACGTCGCCGAAGGTGACGAGGTCGCCGCCGGCGCGCCGGTGGTGACGTGGGACCCCGCGGCGGTCGAGCGCGACGGCCGGTCGCCGACCGTGCCGGTGGTCGCCCTGGACGCCGCCGCCGAGGCGCTGGTCGACCGGCACGAGCCCGGCCCGATCGAGGCCGCCGGCCTGTTGTTCACGTGGACCCGATGACCGGCACCCCCTGGAGCGCGGCGCTGTTCGACCTGGACGGCACGCTGGTGGACAGCGAGCAGGCCAGCCAGGCCGCCTACGGGGCCTACTTCGCGAGCCGTGGCTGGGACGTCGCACCGGAGGTCCGCCGACAGTTCTCCGGTCGCCGCGGCAGCGACGTCTTCGCCACCCTGCCGGGGCCGTGGAGCGGCGAGGACCCGGCGATGCTCGCGGCGTCGGTGGTCATGCACCTCGACCACGACACGCACCCGCCGCGTCCGATACCCGGCGCCGCCGAATGGGTCCGGCTGCTGCACGGCATCGGCGTCCCGATCGCGCTCGTGACGTCGGCGGACCGCGCCTGGGCGGAGTACGCCCTGGGCGACCTGCTCGGAGTGCGTGACTGCTTCACCGCACTCGTCACCTCCGACGACACCGCCGTGGGCAAGCCGGACCCGGCGCCGTACGAGGCCGGCGCCGCGGCGCTGGGCACCGACCCCGGTACCGCGGTGGCCGTCGAGGACACGGTCGCCGGCATCCGCTCGGCGCTGGCGGCCGGGGTGGGTCACGTCATCGGTGTCACCTCCGGTTCCGACCGGCCGACCCTGCTGGACGGCGGCGCCCACCGCGTCGTCGCCACCCTCGCCGAACTGGGCGACGGCTAGGACTGCCGACATCCCGGGCACAGTGGACGCCACCCGGTCGGTCGCCCGGCGTCGCATGGACATGCTGCGCGCCGACGTGGCCACGGCGCTCGGCCGCTGGCTCAGGGAGCTCGAGGCGCGCCTCGCCGTCGGCGACCGCTGTCCCTGAGCGCTGCACATACGAGCACCGCGAGGGGTAACTGTACGGCCGCTGGAGCGGTGACAGCGCCCTCGCCGTCACCGCTCCAGCGAGCTGACAGCAAGAGGCCGTGCGAACAGGTATGGCTCACGGTCGTCGTGTGGGCGGGCGCCACATCGGTGGGTGGTCCAGGCCTGACGGGTGAGGCACCGGTACCAGGATGATCGTGGGACGTGCTAGTCCTCCGTGGCGAGCGTGAGCACCCGCAGCCGCCGGCCCGCGTACCAGGTGGCGGCGACGGTGGCGACGACCAGCAGCACCAGCGCCGTGCCCAGGGCGACGTCGGAGGACACCGTGCCCGGCCGGGCCACCGACTCGGTGACCGACAGCGCCCACTGCTGCACGCTCAGCGTCCGTGCCCCCGGCACGTAACCACCGATCAGGCCCTCCCAGATCAGCGCGTACGCCAGGCCGTACACGACGGCGTGCTTCGTCACCACCGCCAGCAGCAGGAAGATCGCGCTGTAGGCGACCGAGGCGACGAGCGCCGCGGCCGCGTAGCCCAGCGCGATCTGACCGGTGCCGCCGGACATGACGACCCCGGCGACGAACGTCGGCACGGTCGCGAACACCACGGTCGCGCTGACGGCGACCACCAGCTTGCTCAGCACGATCGTGGGCCGTGGCAGCGGCTTGGACAGCAGGTACACGATCGAGCCGTCGTCGATCTCCGGGCTGATCACGCCGGTCCCGACGATCAGCCCGAACAGCGGCACCAGCGCGCCGATGGCCACGGAGCCGAGGAAGTCGGCGGTGACTTCGTGGTCGACCCCGACAGTCAGACGCAGCACCGACGCCAGCGCCACCAGCACGAGCGACATCGTCAGCAGGAGCAGCACCCGACGGCCGCCGAACAGCGCGCGGCCGGTGAGCCCGACAACCGTTGCGTTCATCGTGGGTTCCTCAGCTCGTGACCAGGTAGGAGAAGACACTCTCGAGGGACTCGTCCGACGGCGACACCTCGTAGAGCCGGATGCCGGCCTCGTTGGCCACCCGCGGCAGCAGTTCGGTGAAACGCCGGAACTCCACCGCCTGCACCCGCAGCGCCTCGGCGTCGCCGTCCATCTGCACGCCGGCCGTCGAGCCGTCCGCGATCAGCGCGGACGCGAGGGCACGGTTGTCGGCCGAGCGGATGAGGTACTGGTGCGGGCGGTCGGTCATGAGCCGCCGGATCTCGCGGAAGTCGCCCGAGGCGGCGTGCCGTCCGGCGACCATGACCTCGATCTGCTGTGCCAGCTGCTCGACCTCTTCGAGGATGTGCGAGCTGAACAGCACCGTTCGCCCGGCAGCGCCCATCCGGCGCAGCAGGTCCATCAGGTGCAGCCGCTGCCGCGGGTCCATGCCGTTGAACGGCTCGTCCAGCAGCAGCACGGCCGGCTCGTGCACCAGGGCGGAGGCCATCTTGACGCGCTGGCGCATGCCCTTGGAGTACTCGCCGATCTTGCGTTCCTCGGCGTACTCCATCTCGACCGTGGCCAGCGCCCGCCGTGCCGCCGCGCCCGCGTCCCCCAGGCCGTGCAGCTCGGCGTTGGCCAGCACGAACTGCCATCCGGTCAGGAAGTCGTAGGCGGCCTCCCGCTCGGGCACGAGGCCGATGGTGCGGTAGACGTCCGGGTTCTTCCAGATGGCGGCGCCGTCCAGCGTGACGGTGCCGGTCGACGGTGGCAGGAACCCGGCGAGCATGTTGATGACGGTGGATTTGCCCGCGCCGTTCGGGCCCAGCAGGCCGGTGATGCCCGGCCCGATGGACATGGACACGTCGTTGACGGCGACGACGTTGGCGAACCAGCGCGACACGCCGTCGACCGAGAGAACCGACCCGGCGGACACGGCCGACCCGTGCGACGAGGAGCTCATGAGGCGAAGACCTTCCGGTAGCGCAGCATCAGCAGTGCCCAGCAGCCGGCGATCACACCGAACGTGGCCAGGACGAACGCCACTCCGCCGGCGGCGCCCGGTGGCCCGGCGACGGCCGACGACGACGCGCCGAGCACCCACACCTGGAACCCGTCGACCAGGGTGACCGGTGAGAACAGCCCGATCCACCCGGCGGCGGTCATGTCCCCCTCGATCTCGCCGACGATGCCCTGCAGCGAACTGACGGCGGCGAAGCTCAGCGCGAACACCGTGATGATGCCGGCCACGCCGAACCCGCGCCGCGCCGTCATGGAGGCGATGACCAGCCCGATCCCGGCGAACACCGCCGCGAAGACCAACGCCCCGACCAGCGCGAGCGCCACGTCGGCGGTGTGCTCGCCGACCGGGAACTCCGCGAGCAGCGCGCCGATGTACATGATCAGCAGCGGAATGGCGAGCAACGCGAACAGCGCGACCGTCAGCGCCGCGAACTTCGCCCCGACGTAGTCGACCCGTTCGAGCGGGCGGGAGAAGTACAGCGGGATCGTCTTGAACCGCAGGTCGCGGGAGACGCTCTGCGGCGCCTGGGCGGCCAGGAAGATCGTCAGCACACCCTGGGTCATGACCGCGTAGCGGGTGTACGGCGCCGGCAGGTCGTCGAGGCCGATGGCACCGACGTTGGCGATGACCGCGATGATGAACGCCGGCACGCACATGACGCCCAGCAGCAGCATCGGCAGCACCTTCGACCGCCCCGACCGGCCGAGACCGTACACGCCGCGCAGGCTGTGCCAGAACAGTGCCCGCGCGATCTGCTGGCGGCCGTACCGCGGGCCGTCGTAGTTGCGGTACCCGATGTCGTGGATGACGCCCGTCGGTCCGGGTTCAGGCTGCGCCGACATCGGTCCGCTCCTCTCCGAAAACCTCGACGATGTGGTGCCGACGCTGCTCCAGCCTGATCAACCCGACCCCGAGCCGCGCGACGGCGCTGCGGATGACGTCGTAGTCGGCGTCGCCGGTCAGGGTGACGAGGATGTGGCGGCCGTCCCGGTCGGCGGTGAGCCCGGCCTCGGCCAGCGCCGCGACGACGTCGTCGGAACGGTCGGTGACCTCGACGACGAGCGCCTGGCTGTTCCGGGTGAAGTCGGTCGTCGACGACGAGCGCAGCAGCTGGCCGCCGTCGATGACGACGACGTGGTCGCTGATCCGCTCGAGCTCGCCGAGCAGGTGTGACGTCACCAGCACGGAGATGCCGAAGTCGGTGTGCACCCGCCGGATCAGCGCCAGCATCTCGTCCCGGCCGACCGGGTCGAGACCGTTGGTCGGTTCGTCGAGCATGACGATGGTCGGGTCGTGCACCAGCGCCTGGGCCAGTTTGACCCGCTGTTTCATGCCGGTCGAGTACCCCCCGATGGGCCGGTATCGCTCCTCGTAGAGCCCGACGTGCCGCAGCGTGTCGGCGGTGCGCTCACGCGCGGCGTCGGCGGGCAGTCCGGACATGCGCGCCATGTGCACGACGAACTCGGTGGCCGAGACGTCGCCGGGCAGGCAGTCGTGCTCGGGCATGTACCCCACCTGGGCCCGGATGTCCGGGCCGTTGGTGACGACGTCGGACCCGAGCACGCTCGCACGGCCGGACGTGGCCGGCGCGATGCCGAGCAGAATCTTGATCAGTGTCGACTTGCCCGCGCCGTTGGCGCCGACCAGGCCGACGACACCGGCGTCGATGTCGACCGTGAGCCGGTCCAGCGCCGTCACGCCGGGAAAGCGCTTGGTGAGCTCGTCGGTTCGGATGACAGGCACGGCGACGACGGTACCGCCGACACGTCGGCTCGAGCGTCGACCCGCCGGACGACATCTCCCGGATACTCAGGTCGGGGTTAACCCTCAGACCCGGTCGGCGACACGGCGGGCGGCGATCTGCACCGGGTCCCACACCGGCGAGAACGGCGGCGCGTAGGACAGGTCGGTCATCGCGAGATCGCCGACGGCCATCTCGTTCCACAGCGCCAGCGCGCACACGTCGATGCGTTTGGCCGAACCCGCGCGGCCGACGATCTGCGCGCCGAGCAGCCGTCCGGTGGACCGCTCGGCGAGCATCTTCACCGTCATCGGCGCCGCACCGGGGAAGTACCCGGCCGTGGTGGTCGACTCGGTGGTGACGGCGACGGCGTCGAAACCGGCGGCCGCCGCGTCCGCCTCGCCCAGACCGGTCCGGGCGATCTCGAGGTCGCACACCTTGCTGATGGCGGTGCGCACGACGCCGGGGAACCGGTCGTCGCCGCCGCCGAGGTTCGTCCCCAGCACACGCCCCTGCTTGTTGGCGTGCGTGCCCAGCGGCACGTGCACCCACGTCCCGGACACCCGGTCGTACGACTCGACGCAGTCTCCCGCCGACCAGACACCGTCGTGGCCGGGCACCCGCAGCCCGTCGTCCACCCGCACCCCGCCGGACTTGCCGAGCGGCAGCCCCGCCTCGCGGGCGAGTGAGGTGGCGGGACGGACCCCGGTTCCCAGCACGACGATGTCGGCGTCGAACGTCCCCGCGTCGGTCACGACGGCGCGGACGCCACCGTCGCCCCTGGTCTCGAACCGTTCGACGCGTGCCCCGGTGACCACGCCGATGCCCATGCCCTCCATCGCGTCGTGCACCAGCCGGCCGAGATCCGGGTCGAGCGTGGTCATCGGTTCCGGCGCTTGGTCCACGACGGTGACGGCGAGCCCGCGGCGGGTGAGCGCCTCGGCCATCTCGACGCCGATGTAGCCGGCTCCGACGACGACGGCCCGCCGCGGGCGCGTCCCCAGCCGGCGGATCACCGCATCGCCGTCGTCGAGCGTCTGCACACCGAACACGCCGGCCGCGTCGGCACCGGGGACGTCCGGAGCCACCGGGGCCGCGCCGGTCGCGAGCACCAGCTGATCGAACCCCAGCCGTTCGCGCCCGCCGCCGTCGTGGTCGACGACCTCGACCCACCGGCCGTCGAGGTCGACCGCGACCGCCTCGGTGAGCATCCGCACGTCGATACCGTTGCGGCGGTGCTCGTCGGGCGCGCGGGCGACCAGGCCCTCCGGTCCGTCGACGTCTCCGGCGACCCAGTACGGAATGCCGCACGCGGAGTACGACGTCCAGTGCCCCCGGTCGAGGGCGACGACCTCCAGCTCGCGTCCGGATGATCCCGCGACACGGATCGCCTGCGACGCCGCGCTCATCCCGGCGGCGTCGCCGCCCACCACCACGACACGCTCAGCCATGCCGGTCACCCTCGCACGTCCTTCCGACAGTCACCGCACCGACTGGCCGAACACGTGCCGCCGCACCCAGGCGTGCATGGCGATCGCCGCTGCCGCACCGGCGTTGATCGAACGGGTCGAGCCGAACTGCGCGATGGACAGCACGTCGTCGACATAGTCGCGGGCACCGTCGGACAACCCGGGGCCCTCCTGGCCGAACAGCAGGACGCACGCGCGCGGCAGGTCGAACGTCTCGAGCGGCACCGCGCCCGGCAGGTTGTCGATGCCCAGCACCCGGAGCCCGCTGCCGTGCGCCCACGCCGTCAGCGACGCCAGGTCCGGATGGTGGCGGATGTGCTGGTACCGGTCGGTGACCATGGCTCCGCGCCGGTTCCAGCGGCGGCGGCCCACGATGTGCACCTCGGCGGCCAGGAACGCGTTGGCCGTACGGACCACCGACCCGATGTTGAAGTCGTGCTGCCAGTTCTCGACCGCCACATGGAACGGGTACCGGCGAGCGTCCAGATCGGCGACGATCGCGTCGTTGGTCCAGTAGCGGTACCCGTCGGTGACGTTGCGGCGGTCACCGTGCTTCAGCAGCTCGGGGTCGTAGCGGTCGTCGTCCGGCCAGGGGCCCTCCCACGGGCCGACGCCCGGCGCCTGCGGCGTGGACGGCGAAGCCGCGCCGTTCACGTCGCTGTCGACGCCGGCGTCGCTGTCGTCGGGCTGGTCAGTGTCGGCGGTCACGGCCACCAACCTAGCGCCCGCCTCCGCCGGAGCGTGATCGTCCGGGGCAGGAGCTCGCGTCACCTGATCGCGATTTCGTCACCTGATCACCGCTGTGTGAACGAGCAGGTGACGCGAGCGCCGGGTACAGGGCACGGGGGTCACCTGATCGCGTCTCATCATGTGGATGCGGAACGATCAGGTGACAGTAGAGGCCGGATGCGGGCGACTTCGTCACCTGATCGTCGGCCGACCAGCCCCTGGTGACGGGTGACGGCGACGCCGACGGCGGTGCCGGCGCCCGCAGCAGAAGATGACACGCCCCGACGTGGGCCGCAGAAGACGTAAGGACTGACCGTGCGCTGGCCGCTGGCGCAGGAGTCGACGGATCGACAGCGCCGTGGCGACAGAAGACCGCTGCCGATCACGCGGGAAGGCTGTCCATCGATCACGCGGGGAAGCTGTCCGCACCGACCCTGTCGGAGGCGGCCTCTAGCGTGACCGGCATGTCCGAGACCGAAGATGTCATCACCAGGTTCTGGGCCACCGCGGAGGCGCGCGACTGGGCCGGTTTCGCCGCCACCCTGGCCGAGGACGTCGTCTACACCATGCCGCAGACCCGAGAACGAGTCCGGGGCCGGGACGCCTACGTGCGGTTCAACGCCGAGTACCCGGGCGACTGGCACCTCACCGTCCAGCGCCTCGTCGCCGCCGGCGACGAGGCCGCCACCTGGCTGGACTTCCGGGTCGGCAATGAGCGGATGGTCGGCATCACCTTCTTCCGCCTCGACGCCGACGGGCTGACCAGTGAGGTCACCGACGCCTGGCCGGAGCCGTACCAGCCGCCCGCCAACCGGGCGCACCTCGCCGAGAGGTACTGACCGGCGCTCACAGCCCCAGGTCGTCCTTGCCGAACGCGGCCCGGTACTGCAGCCCGGCGGTCTCGACCTGCTGCCGTGCGCCGGTGTCGCGGTCCACGATGACCGCCACCGCGACCACCTCCGCGCCGGCGTCGCGCAGCGCCTCGACGGCCGTCAGAACGCTGCCGCCGGTCGTCGAGGTGTCCTCGACCGCCAGCACCCGGCGTCCCGTCACGTCCGGTCCCTCGATCCGTCGGCGCAGGCCGTGCTGTTTCTCGTCCTTGCGGACGACGAACGCGTCCAGCTGCCGTCCGCGTGCGTGCGCGGCGTGCAGCATGGCGGTCGCCACCGGGTCGGCGCCGAGGGTCAGCCCGCCCACTGCGTCGACGTCGAGCTCGGCGGCCAGGTCGAGCATCACCGTGCCCACCAACGGCGCCGCGGCGGCGTCCAGTGTGATGCGGCGCATGTCGATGTAGTAGTCCGCCTCCCGTCCGGAGGACAGCACCACGCGCTCGCGCACGACGGCCTTGTCGATGATCTGGTGTCGGAGTTCGTCCCAGGCGTTCACGGCAGACGAGCGTACGGCAGGCTGAGAGCGATGAAACCCGGCGCTCTCGTTCTCGTGTCCGGCCCGCTGGACCGCGCCGATCACTGGCAGCAGGCCGGGGTCGAGCTCGGTGACCACGACGTGGTGACCCCACCGTCGACCGCCGACGGTCCGCCGTACGCGGTGGCCTGGATCGCCTCGCTCGCCCGGCCCCTGCACGCCCGGCGGATGCGAGACCCGCTGGTCCTGATCGGGCACGGCACGGCCGGGCCGCTGCTGCCGGCGCTGGCGCGCACCCAGCGTGCGGGCGGTCGCGGCGTCGGCGGGTACGTGTTCGTGGACGCTGCACTGCCGCGGCCGGGCGCGCCGTCGTTTCTGGACCTGCTGCGCGCCGCCGACGCCGATGTCGCCGAGAGCGCGCACGAGGCGCTGCACGCCCCGGGCGCCGGCTGGCCCCCGGACGCGCCGCGCCCACGCGGGCACGACTTCTGGACGGAGCCGTTGCCGGCGGCGCCGGACTGGCCGGACGCACCGTGCGCCTACGTCCGCACCGGCTCCGAGGTTCCCGGCACCGGGCCGACGTCGTTCTGGGCCCGCTCGGCGCACTCGCGCGGCTGGCGGGTACTGGAGGGAGCCGACCTCAGCACGCTCCTGGCCGACGCGGTCGACGCGCTCCCGGGTTGACGGACGAAGCTCAGCGGCGGCGCCGGTACCCCTGCCGGCCGGCAGGATGGCGCTGGCCGACCGACCGGACCAGGCGCCGCGGCAGCAGCGGCAGCGCGGCCGCGGCGACCTTGTACGCCGTGCCGGGAACCGAGACGTCCTTGCCTCGGTCGAGGTCCCGCAGCGCCGTCTTGACCAGCGCGTCGGCGTCGAGCCACAGCCACGACGGCAGGCTGGACATGTCCATCTCGGCGCGGTCGTGGAACTCGGTGCGGGTGTATCCGGGCGCCAGCGCCATCACGCGGACACCGGTGCCGGCCAGCTGCGGCGCCAGGCCCTCGGAGAACGACGTGGCCCACGCCTTGGCGGCGCTGTACGTGCCGCGCGGCACCCACCCCGCGACCGAGCTGACGTTGACCACCGCGCCGTGCCCGCGTTCGATCATGCCCGGCAGCGCGGCGTGCGTGAGCCGCAGGACCGCACGGACGAGCACGTCCAGCATCTGTTCCTCGTCCGCGACGTCGTTGACGAGGAACGGCTTGCGCAGCGCGAAGCCGGCATTGTTGACCAGCAGGTCGACGGGGGCGGACGTGTCGCGCAGCCGCTTCTCCACCGGTTCGGTCTCGCTGGAGAGGTCCGCCGGCACGACCTCGACGCCGACGCCGTACGCTCCGCGCAGCTCTGCCGCCACCGCGTCCAGCCGCGACGCGTCCCGCGCGACGAGCACGAGGTCGTGTCCCCGAGCCGCGAGCGCCCGGGCGAACGCCAGCCCGATCCCAGCAGTGGGACCAGTGATCAGTGCCGTACCCATGGTTCCGACTCTACGAGACCGGCACGGGGCCGGACCCGCGCTCCGCCGGCGTGACGCGCCGCTCGAACCACAGCGTCATGAGCGGCGGCACGGACGACACCAGCCCCAGGATCCAGGTCGACGGCCGCCACCGCTCCGCCCGGGCGGCGGCGAGAACCGTCAGCACGTACACGATGAAGACGCCTCCGTGGACGGGGCCGAAGATCTGCACCCCGATCTCGTTCTCGACCACCAGATACTTGAACACCATGCCGATCAGCAGGCCCACCCAGGACACGGCCTCTGCGACGGCGGCGATCCGGAACCAGCGAACGGCAGCGGACACGGACTCTCCCTCGACGGACGACGCCGACCAGAATACGTTCGCCGAGCCTGGCTCCGGTCGCCGGGGACGGCGCACAGTACCCTGGTCCGTCATGCTCGCCCATGACCACAGCGGGGCCGGACGGTGAACGAGCGCCCCCGTTTCGGCGGCCGGCTGCGCGTGCTCGGATCCGAGACGGTCACCCCGCGGATGCTGCGGCTCACGATGTCGGTCGTCGAGGCGCACCTGCCGGTCGACACCTCGTGCCCGAACCTGGTGGTACGGCTGGCGCTACCGGCCGATCGGTCGGTCACGCCGCTCGGCGCGCGCCCGCCGAGCCGCACGTACACCGTCCGCCACTACGTCCCCGCCTCCGCGACCCTGGACGTCGACGTGGTCCTGCACGGCGACGGTCCGTTCGTCCGCTGGGCACAAGGGGCCGCGCCCGGCGACACGATCGACTTCACCGGGCCCCGGCCGCACGCGGTGCCGTCGTTCGACGCCGACGCGCTGTTCATGGTCAGCGACCAGACCGGACTGCCGGCGCTGCAGGCGGTGCTGGAGGCCGCGCCGGCCGGCCTGCGGACCGTCGCGATCGTCGAGGTGGCCGACGCGGCCGAGGAGCAGCCGGTCCCGACCGCGGCCGAGCTAGATCTGCACTGGCTGCACCGGGCCGGCGCCCCGCCCGGGACCACCGGAGCACTGGAACGTGCGGTCCGCGACCTCGACTGGCCGGACGGGCACGTCGAGGTCTGGGCGGCCGGCGAGACCGGCGAGGTCCGCGCGATACGTCGTCTCGCTGTCGGCGAGCGCGGCGTGCCCCGGGAGGCGCTGCACGTCTTCGGTTACTGGCGCCGAGGCCACGCCGGATCACCGAGCTGACCGTCGCGTGGACGAGTGCGGAACGATGCGCGCGCGTACGGAACGATGCGGGCGGGTGCGGAACGATCAGGCTGGTGCGGAACGATCAGGTGACCGTTGAGGCCGTCCGGCCGACAGCTCGTCACCTGATCATCCGGCGTTCGTATCGTGGGCATGATCAGGTGCCACAATGCGCCCGAGGCCCGGCGTCCTCTGCACCTGATCGCCGCGCGTCGAGCGATCAGGTGCGTCATTGACGATCAGGTGACAGCCGGGCGATCAGGTGACGGTCAGGGGCGGTCAGGGGTGTGGACAGTGAGGCTGTCCGCGTCGTCGTCGAGCTCGACGACGACGGTGTCGCCGTCGCGGACCTCTCCGGAGATGATCGACTTCGCCAGCCGGTCGCCGATCGCCGTCTGCACCAGCCGCCGTAGCGGCCGCGCGCCGTAGACCGGGTCGTAGCCGGTCAGCGCCAGCCACTCCCGGGCGCTGTCGCTGACCTGCAGGTTCAGCCGCCGGTCGGCCAGGCGTTCGGCGAGCCGGTCGACCTGCAGGTCGACGATGCGCGCGAGCTCGTCGGTGCCCAGCGGCTCGAACATGACGATGTCGTCGAGCCGGTTGAGGAACTCCGGCTTGAACGACGAACGGACGACCTCCATGACGGCGTCGCGCTTGGCCTGCTCGTCCAGCGCCGGGTCGGCCAGGTACGTCGAGCCCAGGTTGGACGTGAGGATCAGGATGACGTTGCGGAAGTCGACCGTGCGGCCCTGGCCGTCGGTCATCCGGCCGTCGTCGAGCACCTGCAGCAGCACGTCGAAGACCTCGGGATGCGCCTTCTCGATCTCGTCGAGCAGCACGACCGAGTACGGACGGCGCCGCACCGTCTCGGTGAGCTGGCCGCCCTCCTCGTAGCCGACGTAGCCAGGCGGCGCCCCTACCAGGCGCGCGACGCTGTGCTTCTCGCCGTACTCGCTCATGTCGATGCGGACCATCGCCCGGTCGTCGTCGAACAGGTACCCGGCCAGCGCCTTGGCCAGCTCGGTCTTGCCGACGCCGGTGGGGCCGAGGAAGACGAACGAACCGGTGGGCCGGTCGGGGTCGGAGATGCCCGCCCGCGCGCGCCGCACCGCGTCCGAGACGGCGGCCACGGCGGTCTTCTGGCCGACCACACGCCGCCCCAGCTCGTCCTCCATGCGCAGCAGCTTGTCGGTCTCGCCCTCGAGCAGCCGGCCGGCCGGGATGCCGGTCCACGAGGCGACGACGTCGGCGACGTCGTCGGGACCGACCTCCTCCTTGACCATCGCTTCCGAGGCCGGGCTCTCGGCGGCCTGTTGCGCCATCGCCGTCGCGGCGTCGAGCTCCTTCTCGAGCTCGGGGATGCGCCCGTAGAGGATCTCGCTGGCGCCGGCGAGGTCGCCGGAGCGTTGCGACCGCTCGGCCTGCCCGCGCAGCTCGTCGATCTGCTCCTTGAGCGAGCCGACCCGGTTCAGCCCGGCCTTCTCCTGCTCCCAGCGGGCCTCCAGGCCGCGCAGCTCCTCCTCGCGGTCGGCCAGCTCGGCACGGATCGACGCCAGCCGCTCGCGGGACGGATCGTCCTGCTCCTTGTCCAGCGCGAGCTCCTCCATCTTGAGCCGGTCGACCTGGCGGCGCAGGGTGTCGATCTCGACCGGCGAGGAGTCGATCTCCATCCGCAGCCTCGACGCCGCCTCGTCGACCAGGTCGATGGCCTTGTCCGGGAGCTGGCGCCCGGTGATGTAGCGGTGCGACAGGGTGGACGCGGCGACCAGGGCGCTGTCGGCGATCTGCACCTTGTGGTGAGCCTCGTAGCGTTCCCGCAGCCCGCGCAGGATGGCGATGGTGTCCTCCACGCTGGGCTCGCCCACGAACACCTGCTGGAACCGGCGCTCCAGAGCGGGGTCCTTCTCGATCCGCTCGCGGTACTCGTCCAGGGTGGTGGCGCCGACCATCCGCAGCTCGCCGCGCGCCAGCATCGGCTTGAGCATGTTGCTGGCGTCCATCGAGGAGTCGCCGGACGCGCCCGCGCCGACGACCGTGTGCAGCTCGTCGATGAAGGTGACGATCTCGCCGTCGCTGGACTTGATCTCGTCCAGGACGGCCTTCAGCCGCTCCTCGAACTCGCCGCGGTACTTCGCCCCCGCGAGCATGGCGCCGATGTCCAGGGCGACCAGCCGCTTGCCGCGCAACGACTCCGGAACGTCGCCGGCGACGATGCGCTGGGCCAGACCCTCGACGACGGCGGTCTTGCCGACGCCGGGCTCGCCGATGAGCACCGGGTTGTTCTTGGTGCGCCGGGCGAGCACCTGCACCACCCGGCGGATCTCCGAGTCACGACCGACGACCGGGTCGACGCTTCCGTCGCTGGCGCGCTCGGTGAGGTCGATGCCGTACTTGTTCAGCGCGTCGTACGTGCCCTCGGGGTCCGGGCTCGTCACGCGCGCGGAGCCGCGGACGTCGGTGAACGCGGCGCGCAGCTTCTCGGCCGTGACGCCGTGCTTGCCGAGCAGCTCCTTGACCGGGGAGTCCACGTGCGCCAGCCCCACCACCAGGTGCTCGGTGGAGACGTACTGGTCGTCGAGGTCGCGGGCGACCTCACCGGCGTGCGACAGGACGGCGTACGTCGGCCGGGCGAGCGCCGGCGACGCGACGGTGGAGCCGCTGGCCTTGGGCAGCGCCTCGAACGCGGAGTCGACGTCGCGCCGGACGATGGCCAGGTCGGCTCCGGCGGCCTCGAGCAGCGGCCCGGTGAGGCCGCCGGGCTGGACGAGCAGGGCGCGGAACACGTGTACCGGCTCGACCGCGGGGTTGCCGGCGGTGGCGGCACTGCGCACGGCGACGGAGAGCGCCTCCTGCGCCTTGGTGGTGAGCTGGTCGTTCATCGGTCTCCTCAGGTCAGCCGTGGTCGTGTCTACCGTCCAGTAGAACCGTGGCCCAAGTTGAGTCTATTCCACTCAACTTAGGATTCGACAGTCGGTCGTGCGCGTGCCGGGTCGCGCACGCCGGGATCGGGTCTGAAACGATGAGCATGACCGATCGGAAGGTAGAACGTCATGCATCGCACCACCCGCCTGGTCGCCGCCACCGGCGCCACTGCTCTGGCCCTGGCCGGCTGCTCGCTGATGACCGACGAGAGCGTGCCGGCGGACGAGCTCGAACAGGGCGTCGCCGGCCTGCTCGAGGAACAGGTCGGCCAGCCCGTCGAGTCGGTGGACTGCGAGGACGACCTGGTCGCCGAGGTCGGCAGCGAGGTCCGGTGCACCCTCGAAGCCTCCGACGGCAGCACCATCGGCCTGACCGTCACCGCCGACTCGATCGACGGCGACCAGGTCAACTACCAGGTCCAGGTGGACGAGAAACCGATGGAGAACCAGCCGTCCGGCGTCCCCAGCGGCAACCCGACGGGCGAACCCTCCGCGCAGCCGTCTCCCGCGTCCACCTGAGCATCGGCTGCAGGCCGGTGCCCACGCCCGGCCCCGCTCACATGTAGTGACGGCACTCGCCGGCGAATACGTCGTCGAGGCAGTCGCGCAAGATCCGTTCCGCCGCCGCGGCCATCGTCCGCGCTCCGACCGGCCGGTCGGCGTCGCGGTACACCTGCTCCGCCAGTCCGCCGACCAGCGCGACCATCCGCACCGCCGCCAGTTCGGCGTCCGTCTCCGGGTCCACCTCGCCGCACTCCGTTCCGTTTTGGACGGCCACGGAAAGGCGTCGCCGGATATCCTCCGCCCAGCGTCGGGCCACCTCGGTGAGAGCCGCATTGTCCAGCGCCCGGCCGTGGAACGCTCGCGCGACGCGATACTCCGCCCGGCGCGCCTCGTCCACCGGCAGCAGCTCCATCAGGCTGTCCAGAACGACGCCGTTGATCGTGCCCTGTCGCGCCTCACCCTCCGCGATCCGCTGCGCAACCCGGCTGCCGGCATCCGTCATCACCCGCTCGTAGGCGAACAGCAGCATGTCGTCCTTGGCTGGGAAGTAGTGCTGAACCAGGCCGACGGAGACGCCGGCCTCGGCCGCCACGCGCGCAACGGTCGCGGCGTCGAGCCCGTCACCTGCGACGAGTCGCACCACAGCGGCGGCGATCTGGGCCCGGCGAGCATCGTGGTCGGCAGTACGTGGCATCCGACAACCGTATATGTGTATGGTTCCGCGAAAACCATATGTCCATACGGCTATCGTCTCGGTCCGATCCCGGAGTGCCCATGCCACTGCACGTCACCGCCTCCGCCGTTCTCGGCCTCAGCCTGACGGTCGGCGCGAGCGCGACGGTCGGCACGACCGCGTCGCCGCCGCAGACCCGCGAAACGACCACGGCCGACTTCTTGGCCCGCCGGATGGCCGAATCCGGGGTGCCGGGAATGGCCTACGCGATCGTCGGAGCCGACGGCATCCACGAGATGGGCGCCTGGGGTACGGACGGCGACGGCGACGACGTCACTACCGACACCCCGTTTCTCTGGGGGTCGGTCTCGAAGCCCGTCACCGCCACCGCGGTCATGACGCTGGTCGAGGACGGCACCGTCGACCTCGGCGAACCGGTCCGCACGTACCTTCCGGCGTTCCGCCTCGCCGATACCGACGCGGCCCGGCAGGTCACCGTCCGGCACCTGCTCACACAGACCAGCGGCATCCCGGAGGGCACCGGAGTGACCGACCGGTTCGGCCAGGACGGCGACCCCTACCGCAGTGCCGTCGCCGGCCTCGCCGACGTCGAGCCGAAGTTCGCGCCAGGCACACGGCACGAGTACGCCAGTGAGAACTACCTCGTCCTCGGCGCACTCGTCGAAGCCGTCAGCGGCATGAGCTACACGCGCTACCTGCGCGAGAACGTCCTGGGGCCGCTCGACATGGACGGCGCGGTCACCTCCCCCGAGGGCGCGGACCAGCGCCTGCCCGCGGGCCATCGCTACGTCGCCGGCCAGGCGGTCGCGTTCGACGCGCCGTACGACCCGACCGGGCCGAGTTACGGCTATCTCGGCGGAACCATCACCGACCTGGCGCACTTCGCAGTCGCACAACTGGCCGAGGGCCGGTACGGCGACTCACGTGTCCTGGACGCCGGCACGGTCTCCCGCATGCAACAGGGCACGGCGCACATCTCGGACACGCACTGCTACGGCTTGGGCTGGCGCGACGACGACCGCAACACCGACCTCGGCACCAGCACCGTCTGGCACCTCGGCGCCGCACCCGGATACCAGGCCGGTGTCGTGCTGCTGCCCGAGAAGGAGCTCGGCATCGTCGTGCTGCAGAACGTCTACGGGTTCTTCCAGGACTCCGAACTCGCCGCCGCGCAACTCGGCGCGGCGCGCATCCTGGCCGGTGGCGATCCCGCCGAACGCTCCGGCGGCGCGGCCTACCCGGCGCTGCTGGCCGGGCTGACGGTGCTCGTGGCAGCGCTAGCCGCCCTCACCGGATGGTCGCTGTGGCGCCCGCGCCGCGACCGGCACGCCCGGTCACGGGCTCGATTGGCGATCACGACGGTGTCGTGGTGCGTGAGCTGCGCGGCGGTCGCGTTCGCCGCGGGCGTGTTGCTGCCGTGGTCGGTCGGCACCGATCTCGGTGTCATGCCGCTGTACGCGCCCGACGTGGCATGGCTGCTCGTCGCCGTCGTGATCACCGCGTCCGCGCTCGCGCTCACGCGGCTCGGCGTCGCCCTCGTGCGCTGGCGCCGCCCGCGCGTCGCCCGGTGATCGTCAGGACGATCACCCGAGTCGGGCATGGCCTTGTGTGTCCGGGTACAACTGAGCGTCGGATAGACAACTGAACGTCGAATAGGTGCCGGATCCGGCCCGATTGCGACGCTCAGTTGTCTATCCGACGCTGTGTTGTATGAGGACACGTCACCGACAGCGTCAGCGTGCCCACCTCGGCAGGGTGCCGCTCGGGACGGCTGAACGTGTCCGCCGCACCGCGGCCGCCGGCGTCACAAGGCGTTCACACGCATCACCAGGCCTGTACGGGTGGTGACGCATCGAATTCCATGGTGAACGTGGTCATTTCCGCGCGTCGGCCATCGCCGTCCAACCCGCGGTGTTCGCTCGCACCGCCGCCTCGAACACGTCGGCCGTATCGCCGGCCGACGGCGGCACGAACTCACCGAGCTCCAGCGAGACCAGCCCGTGCACGTTGGCCCACAGCGCTGTCGCGATGGCCTCGGGTGACGGCTCGGCCGGGAACCGGCCCATGTCGACAGCGCGACGGACCGCGTCCAGCAACGGATCGAACGTCTGTGCCCCGGCCCGGAAGGCGCGCCGTGGCACGTCCGACGGGCGCAGCTCGTCGCCGAACATGACCCGGTAGCCGTTCGGGTCGGCGACGGCGTGCCGCCGGTAGGCCAGCCCGAGCCGGACGATGTCGTCGACCGGGTCGGGCCCGCTGCTCACCTCGGCCAGCGACTGCGCGAAACGCTCGAACGCCTGCCGGTACAGCGCCGTCACCAGGCCCGACTTCCCGCCGAACAGCGTGTAGACAGCCGCGGTGGAGGTGCCGGCGTCGGAAGCGAGCGAGCGCACGCTCAGAGCGCGCACGCCGGAGGTCGTGATGATCTCCGCCGCGCGCTCCAGGAGCCGCTCGCGGGTGTGCTGGTCGTGAATCCGCGGTCTGCCCACTTGACGAGAATAACCCAACGCTGTTTCATAACAGTGTTAGTGAATTGACTCGGAGAGGTCGTCATGCTCGAACTCAGCACCGAAGCCACCCGGCTCGCCGGCGTCCTTCTGCTCGCCGCGATCACCATCGAGTCCGGCGGCTGGTACCTCACCCGCATCGTGCGTGGTTCGGTGCCCGCGACGGACTTCCAACGCTCGTTCGCCCGCGCCGGGCACGGCCACGCCGGCATGTTCGTCACGCTCGGGCTCCTGACGGCCGTGCTCACCGACGCCACCAGCCTCGACGGGGTCGCAGCATGGCTCGCGCGCACCGGGGTGCCGATCGCGGCGATCCTGATGCCCGCCGGGTTCTTCTTCTCGTCCATGGGCCGCGGCCGCACCTCGCCGAACCGGCTGATCTGGCTGGTGTGGATCGGCGCGCTGATGCTCGCCGCCGGCCTGGGGACCCTCGGCGTCGGCCTGCTGACGGCGTAGCTCGATGATCGTCGGTCGCGGCGGCGCTTCACCAGGTCGGCTCGAACACGCCCCAGTAGGCGACGTTGAGCAGCATCAGCACCGCCACCCCGGCGTAGGAGCACAACGTTCCCGCCTGCGCGGGCGTGGGTCGCCACCCGCGGCGGCGCGCGGTACCGACGCTCACCGCCGCCACCGCCGCCGCGACCACCGCGGCGACCGCCCCGATCCGCACGGCTCCCCAGCCCGCCTGGAACAGCCACCCGACACCGTTGCGGGTGTATCCGAGGCCGATCAGGAGCCCGACGAACGCCCACAGCGCCGCGAAGGCCAGCACGCTCGCACGCGCCGCCCGCCGGACGGGCCGCACGACCCCGTACCACCGGACCTCCGGCGTTCCGAGCCGCCGACGGAGCAGCCGCGGCACCACGGCGGTGCCGGCCAGCGCCGCGGCCACCGTGATCACCAGCGCCGCCGTGCCGCCGTACCAGGGCGTGCGCAGGATCGGCGTGGTCGCGAAGCGCTGCTCCGGCAGCGACCCCGCGACCCGCGGCCCGTCGGCCGCGCTGCCGGGCAGGCCGGTGATCCAGTCGGTGATGGTGCGCAGGTAGCCCGGCGCGTAGTCGCCGCCCAGGCGCAGCGCGTGCCCGGCACCGCCGAAGAACCGCACGGCGTAGGACGTGTTGCCGCCCCGCTCGAGATCGTCGACGATGCCGCGTGCGCTCTCGGCGGGCGGGACGAGGAAGTCCTCGGTTCCGTACACCACCAGAGCCGGCTGGCCGACGTCGGTCCACACGTTCTGCGGTGGGTCGAGGTGCAGGGTGAACATCGTCCCGCCGCCGAGCACACGTACCGCCAGCCGGGCCGCGCCACTCGGTGCGCCGGCCTCGGCCAGCCCTTCGGCGACCGACCATGCCGTGTTGCGCAGCGGACCACGGACGGCGCCGCCGACGGTGACGACGAAGCCGACCTCGGGGGCGCCGGCGGCCGCGAGCGGCACGACCCGGCCGCCCTCACTCAGCCCCCACAGGCCCGCGCGGTCGGCGTCCACGTCCGGACGTTCGCGCATCACCCGCACCACGGCGACCGCGTCCTCGGCGAGCTGTCCGAAATCGCGGTTGAACAGGTAGGAGTAGTCCGAGCGTTTGTCGTAGGCGACGGCGACGATGCCCGCCCGCGCGAACCGCTCCGCCAGCCCGAAGAACGACTCGCGCCCACCGCCGCCGGCGCCGTGCACGAACGCCACCGCGGGGAACTCGCCGGGAGCGTCCGGCGCGAACACGGTGGCGTCGAGATCGTCGCCGCGGACCGGCACCGACGTCTCCTCGCGGCGCACGTCGTACGGCCCGGCCTCGGGTCGGGACCCCGACGCCGCGGCGATCTCCGGCGGGTCGTCGGCCAGCGGGTCGGCGGTGTACGGCGCGGGCTCCCAGCCCGCACCCGAGCCGGCCAGCAGGCGCCCGGCGACCCCGAGCAGGATGATCCCGGCGATCGAGGCGCCGGCGACCGCGACCCGCCGCCGTGACCCGCGGCCCGGAATCGTCGCCTTCACGAGCCCGAGCGCATGCGGTCGCTCTCGCGAGGGCCGCCGCGCCCGGAACCGATACGGGCGAACCACGCCCGCACGGCCGCCTGCTTCCACATGAACAGGCCGGTCAGCGTCGCCGCCGGCACGACGAGGACCATCATCGGCATTCGCATCCCGTCGGTGACGTGATCGGGGGCGTACACGTACGTGCCCAGGAGCAACGCCGCCGTCAGGTGAATTCCGCGAGAAATCGTGCGTGTGCGTCGGGGGGACGGCGACATTCGATCTCCTGTTTCCGCGCAGGTAATGTAATGACCATTAACATAGGAATACGCAACACATGCCGTCAACCGGCCGGGACTCCCGGCGGACACCGCCGGACAGCGGGTCAGGACACGTGCGAGTGCGGCGCCGGCGAGCTGTCCAGGCCGCGCAGCAACGCTCGGAGCGTGGCCGACGCGTCGTCGCCGTCCGCGCCCCCGAACGTGCGCATGCCGTCGATGCGCAGCGTGGCCACGCCATGTGCCAGCGCCCACGCCGCTCGGGTCGCGGTGTCGACGTCGACGTTCAGCCGCCCGGCGCGATGGGCGGACTCGAGCGTCCGGGTGAGCATCTCCAGCGCCGCGAGCCCGGCTTCGGATGCCGGCAGCCGATCGTCGACCGAGAACATCAGCTTGAAGATCTGCGGCTCCGATTCCGCGAACTCCACGTAGCGCACACCGAGCGCGATCACCCCGTCCATCGGGTCGTCGAACGCCTCCGGCTCGACCGACCCCATGGCCGCGCGCAACTGCTCGAAGCCCCGCTCGGCGACCGTCGCCAGCAACGCCTCGCGGCTGTCGAAGTGCCGGTACGGCGCCGCACTGGTCACGCCGGCCACCCGGGCCGCCTCGGACAGCGTGAACCGCCGGGTGCCGCGCGTGCGGACGAGCGCCACGGCGCCCTCGATCAGCGCCGCTCGCAGGTTGCCGTGGTGGTAGCCGGCCTTGGTCAGCAACGACTGCTCGGCGCCGGGTCGCGACGTGCGGCTGGTCGTCATCGGAAACAATCCTATGACGTGTCATCGAGATCGCGCCCCGGCCGACGACACGTCGTCGACCTGCACCGTCGCACCGCCGGTCGCACCGGAACCACGAGGAATCAGCAGGGCCAGCACCGCGCCGACGGCGACCACCGGCACGGCGACCCACAGCGCGGCGGTGACGCCGTCGACGAACCGCTGCGGGTCTGCGTAGCCGCCCCGAGCCTGGAACACGGTGCCGAGGACGGCGATCCCGAGGGCGCCCCCGAGCTCGCGCACCGTGGTGTTGGCCCCCGAGGCGAGGCCGTGTTCCTCCGGCCGCACGGACGACAGCACCACCGCGGCCGTCGGGGCGAACACCAGCCCCATGCCGGTTCCGGCCACCACCATCGGCCCGACGATCTCGGTGAACGGCTGCCCGGGCGCCGCCGTCGACGCGATCCACGCCAGCCCGGCCGCCTGCAGCGCGAGGCCGCCCGCCATCAGCGGGCCGCCGCCGATGCGCTGCGTCAGCACTCCCGCGACCGGAGCCACCAGCATCGGCATGACCGTCCAGGCCATGGTGCGCAGCCCGGCGTCGAACGGCCCGTACCCGTGCGCCACCTGCAACAACTGAGCCAGCAGGAAGATCGAGCCGAACACGCCCACGTGCATGCACAGCGTCACCAGGTTGGTCAGCGTGAAGCTGCGGATCCGGTACAGCCGCGGCGGAAGCAACGGGGCCTCCGTCCGCCGCTCCCACCGGGTGAAGAACACGGCCGCCAGCAGCGCGACGACGGCGGCCACCAGTACCGGACCCGACGTCCAGCCCCGCTCCGGCGCGTTCACGACGGCCCAGATCGCCGCCACGATCGCCGCGCACGCCGCGGCCATGCCGACGGCGTCGATCCGGCTCGCCGCACCGCGGCTCTCGGGCAGCCGGCTTCGTGCCAGCACGACGGCCGCCACGCCGATGGGCACGTTGATCCAGAACACCCATCGCCAGTCCAGACCCTCCGCGATGGCGCCACCGGCGAGCGGGCCGAGCGAGATGGCCGCGCCGTTGGCGGCGCTCCACAGCCCGACGGCGAGTCCGCGCCGGCGTTCGGGGACGGCTCCGGCGAGGATGGTCAACGACAACGGCGTGAGCGTGGCCGCGCCCACGCCCTGCACGGCGCGGGCGGCGATGAGCTGGGTCGTCGTCTCGGCGAGCCCGCACGCCAGCGACGCGGCGGTGAACACCACGATGCCGGTGACGAACACCCGGCGCCGGCCCCACCGGTCGCCGAGGCCGGCCGCCACCAGCAACAGCCCGGCGAAGGCGACCATGTAGGCGGTGGAGATCCACTGCAGGTGAGCCGCGTCGGCACCGAGGTCGAGCCGGATCACGTTCAGCGACGTCACCGCCACCAGGTTGTCCAGGCCGGCCATGAACGTCGGCATCGAACAGGCCAGGAAGACGGTGGTGACGGGGCGGGCGCCCGACCGGTCGCCGGTCATGCCGGCTGGGCCACGGCGAGCTCGGCGACCAGCCTGTCGACGCGACGCGCGTCCGAGGCCGAGTGGCAGGTGATGTCCGGGCGGCTGCGCCGGCACAGCCCGGTGAGAACCCGCCCCGGACCGGCCTCCACGAACGCGTCCACGCCGTGCCCGGCGATCGTGTCCATGCTCTCGCGCCAGCGCACCGCACCGGCCAGCTGCGCCCGCAGCGCCGAACGCGCCTGCCGCCCGGTGGTGACGGTGCTCGCGTCGACGTTCGACACGACCGGGATGCGCGGCGTGGCGAACTCGACGGCGTCCAGCTCCCGCGCGAACTCCGCCTCTACGGGCCGCATCAGCGAGCAGTGGAACGGCGCGCCGACGCCGAGCTTCGTCACGCGGGTGTCGGCCGGGCCGTGCGTACGGGCGTGCTCGGTGAGCGCGGCGACGCCGGCGACCGTTCCGGAGACGACGGTCTGCGTGTCGTCGTTGTGGTTGGCGATCTCGACCAGGCGGTCGTGGCCGTCGCCGGCCGCGGCGCACCACCGTTCGACCTGAGCGGCCGCCGGCCCGATCACCGCGGCCATCGCGCCCGGGGTGCTCTCGTTGACCGCTGCCATGAGCTCGCCGCGCCGGCGCACCAGCCGCAGCGCGGACGTCCAGTCCAGCACGCCGGCGGCGACCAGGGCGGTGTACTCGCCCAGGCTGTGACCGGCAACGACGACCGGTGGCGGCAGGTACTCGTCGAGGACCCGGTGCATGGCCAGCGAGGCGACGAACAGGGCCGGCTGAGTGATCTCGGTCCGGCGCAGCTCCTCCTCCGGGCCCTCCCAGCACAGCCGGCTCAGCTCGAAGCCGAGTACCTCGTCGGCGGCGGCGAACAGCTCGGCCGCTCGCGGGTGTTGGTCGGCCAGGTCGCGGCCCATGCCGACGCGTTGCGACCCCTGTCCCGGGAAGATGTGGGCGGTCCGGGTCATGTCAGCTCCTCCGGTGGGTGGCGGGTCAGGAAGTCCGTGCGCACGTCGCCGGATCGGAACTCCGGGTGGTCGACGACGGCGCGGTGGAAGCCGGTGGTGGTGTGGACACCGCCGCCGGCGATCACGAACTCGTCCAGGGCGCGGCCGGCCCGGTCCAGTGCCGCCGCCCGGTCCGGCCCCCAGACCACGAGCTTCGCGATCATCGAGTCGTAGTGCGGCGGGATGCGGTCGCCCTGACGGCAGGCGGTGTCGACCCGGGTCCACGGGCCACCCGGCGGATGGAAGACGTCCAGCCGCCCGGGCGTGGGCGCGAAGTCACGGGCCGGGTCCTCGGCGTTGATCCGGAACTCGACGGCGTGCCCGTCCAGGGCGACGTCGTCCTGGGTGAACGACAGCGGCTGCCCGGCGGCGACCCGGATCTGCTCGGCGATGATGTCGACCCCGGTGACCATCTCGGTGACCGGGTGCTCGACCTGGACCCGGGCGTTCATCTCCATGAACCAGAAGTGGCCGTCGTCGTCGAGCAGGAACTCCATGGTGCCCGCGCCGCGGTAGCCGACACCGGTGGCGCCGGTCAGCGCGGCCTTGCCCAGCTCGTCGCGCAGCTGCGGCGAGACGCCCGGCGACGGCGCCTCCTCGACCAGCTTCTGGTGCCGCCGTTGCACCGAGCAGTCCCGCTCGCCCAGGTGCACGGCGTCGCCGTGTGCGTCGGCGAGCACCTGGACCTCGACGTGCCGGGCGCGGTCGAGGTAGCGCTCCAGGTAGACGTCACGGTTGCGGAAGACCGCCTGCGCCGTCGCCCGGGTCCGCCGGTACGCCTCGCGCAGATCGTCGGGCCGGCGCACCACGGTGATGCCGCGCCCGCCCCCGCCGGCCGAGGCCTTGATGACCACCGGGTAGCCGATCTCCTCGGCGACGTCGTTCGCCTCGTCGAAGGTGTGCACCGGGTCGACGGTCCCGGGCAGCAGCGACAGCCCCGCGGTGGTCATCGCCTGCCGGGCGACGGCCTTGTCGCCTACGGCCTCCATGACCGACGGCGACGGGCCGATGAAGGTGAGGTCGTGGTCGGCGCAGATCTCGGCGAAGTACGGGTCCTCGGACAGCAGGCCGTAGCCGGGGTGCACCGCGTCGGCGCCGGTCTTCAGCGCCGCGCCGATCACGTTGGGGATGTTCAGGTAGCTGGCCGTCGCCGGCGCGGGGCCGATGCGCACGGCCTCGTCCGCGAGCGAGACCGCCAGGCTGTCCTCGTCCGCGTCGGAGTAGACCGCCACCGTGGCGATGCCGAGCTCACGACAGGCCCGGACGATCCGGACGGCGATCTCGCCGCGGTTGGCGATGAGTACTTTGTCGAACACGCGAGTCTCCTCAGCGCGGCGGTCGAGGTCAGGCGTCCGCGACGGCCAGTTCGACGAGCACCTCGTCGAACTCGACCATCTGGCCGTCTGCGGGACGGACGGCCACGACGCGGCCGGCCCGGTCACTGCGGATCTCGTTCATCAGCTTCATCGCCTCGACGATCGCCAGCGTCTGGCCGGCCTCGACCTGGTCGTCGACCTCGACGAACGGTTTCGCGTCCGGCCCGGGACGCCGGTAGAAGGTGCCCACCAGCGGCGCGCGGACCGGGTGCACCGGTGTGCCGTCGTCCTCGCCGGCCGGTCCGCCGAGCCCGTCGGCGGATGCCCCGGGCACCTGCCCGTTCGCTTCAGGCGCCGCGACCGGCACGTTGCCCGGTGCGACGGGCGCGCTCACCGGCGCCGGGCGCTCCAGCCGCACCGAGCAGTCGCCGGCGGTCAGCTCGACCACCTGCACCGGCTCGCCGCTTTGGGTCAGCAGCGCCGACGCCTCCGACCGCAGGTGACTGATCAGCCGCTGCCGCTCCGGCCCGCTGACAGCCTCCGCGGCCGGCGCCTCGGCGGGCACGTCCACGGCCGTTTCCTCGCCGCCGCTCATGCCGCCCCCGCCCGGACCGTCTCAGCGTCCGCGCCGAGCCGGCCGAACGCGTCGAACCGCGCGTGCCGGTGCGCGACGAGCTCGTCGCCGGACATCGTGCCGAGCTCGGCGAGGACGGCGGCGACGGTCTCGCCGACCCGGTCGACGGTGCCGGCCGGGTCCTCGTGCGCACCGCCGTCCGGCTCGAGCACGACCTCGTCGACCACGCCGAACTCCTGCAGGTCCGCCGCGGTCAGCCGCAACTGCGCCGCGGCGTCCGGCGCCCGGGTGGCGCTGCCCCAGAGGATCGTCGAGCAGCCCTCCGGCGAGATCACCGAGTAGTAGCCGTTCTGCAGCATGACCACCCGGTTGGCGACCGCCAGCGCCAAAGCGCCGCCGCTGCCGCCCTCGCCGGTGATCACGCTCACCACGGGCACGCTCAGCCGCGCCATCGTGGCGATGCACTCGGCGATGACAGCGCCCTGTCCGCGTTCCTCCGCCTCGAGGCCCGGATAGGCACCGGCGGTGTCCACGAACGTCACCACCGGCAGCCCGAACCGTTCGGCGTGGTGCATCAGCCGCATCGCCTTGCGGTAGCCCTCGGGGTGCGGCATCCCGAAGTTCCGGTGCACCATCTCGGCGGTGTCGTGGCCCTTCTGGTGCCCGATGACGACGACGCTGCGCCCGGCCAGCCGGGCGATGCCGCCGACGACGGCGGGGTCGTCGCCGTGCACCCGGTCGCCGTGCAGCTCGACGAACTCGTCGGCGAGCTGGTGCAGATAGTCGAGCGTGGTGGGCCGGCCCACGTTCCGGGCGCGCGTCACCACGTCCCACGCCCGTGCCGGCGCGGGCGCCCGGGTCGACAGGCGGCGCGGCTCACCCCGGCCATGCCCGGCCGCACCGTCGGCCGTGTCGGCGCGGTGCAGCCGGAACAGCCCGGCCAGCGTCTCGTGCAGGCTCTCGCGCGGCACGACCAGGTCCGCCAGGCCGTGCTCGTGCAGGAACTCGGCGGTCTGGAACCCCGCCGGCAGCTCCTCACGGACGGTCTGCCGGATCACCTGCGGGCCGGCGAAGCCGATCAGACTGCCGGGTTCGGCGACGATCACGTCGCCCAGCGACGAGAACGACGCGGTGGCGCCGCCGAACGTCGGGTTCGTGTTCACGTTGACAACCAGCACCCCGGACTCGCGCAACCGCGCGATCTCCTGCGAGGTGCGGGCCAGCTGCATCAGCGACAGGCAGCCCTCCTGCATGCGGGCGCCGCCGGACGCGGAGACGAGCAGCAGCGGCGTCCGCGTCTCGCCGGCCAGCTGTGCCGCCCGGACCAGGATGTCGCCCACCACCGTGCCGACGCTGCCGCCCATGAAGGCGAAATCCAGCGCCGCCACGACCACCGGACTGCCGCCGACCGTGGCGGTTCCGGCGACGGCGGCGTCGGCACGGCCGGTGCGCTCCCGCGCCTCGGCCAGCCGTTGCCGGTACGGCTTCGAGTCGACGAACCCGAGCGGGTCGGCCGAGGCCGGCACCTCGTCCAGCATCCGCAGCGAACCACCGTCGAGCAGCAGCTCGAGGCGTTCGTCCAGCGGCATCCGCAGGTGGTGCCGGCAGTCCGGGCAGACCTTGTCGTTGCGGTTCAGCCGCTTCACGTAGAGGTACGACGAGCAGTGCGGACACCTGGTCCAGGCGGTGTCGCCCGCTCGAACGGTGTTCGTCCGGGTCACAGGGTCACTCCTTCGACGTCCGGCGCCGTGGCGGCGCGGGGGTAGGGCCGCACCCGTCCGGTGCGTTCGACGAACGAGCGCGGCAGGGTGGCCAGAACCTCGTTCCCGAGGTCCTCGAGGGCGAGCTTGGCGACGATCACACCGGACGACACCGCGCGGAACGACGAGCAGTTCGCCTCGGTCCAGTGCCCCGACAGGAGCAGGCCCTCGACCGGGCTGCGGTGGGCCAGCCGCTTGCTCGCCACCTGGTTGGGCGTGTTCTCCCAGCCGTACACCGCGCCCTGGTCGCTTCGGGTGAACCGGTGCAGGGTCTCGGGCGTGCCCACCTCGCGGTAGGTCAGCCGGCTGGAGAGTTCCGGCACGACCCGCTCGAAGAGCCGCACCAGGGCGTCGCCGGCCGTCTCCTTGAGCTCACGCCAGGGCCGGTCCAGCCGCCACGGCGCCATCACGTTGAGAATGGCCAGGTGCTCGCCCGCAGGAGCCAGGCTGGGGTCGATCATCGTGGTGTTCGACATCCAGGCCGACGCCGGACGCCCGGCCAGCACCTCACGCCAGTTGTCCTCGTGATCGAGATGCGGATGGACGAACGTCTCGTGGGCGATGTCCAGCTCGTTCAGGTCGATGTCGGTCGCGGCGAACACGCTGACCGCCGACAGGGTGGGCGTCATCCGGTTCAGCCGCTTGACGAAGGCGGCCGGCAGCTGGTCGTCGCCGACCAGATCGTGCATCGTGTGCCGGGCGTCCGCGTTCGAGATCACCACACGTGCGCTGAACTGGGTGCCGTCCTCGGTGCGCACGCCCGTCGCGCGGCCGTCCTGCACGACGATCCGCGCCACCGGGGTCTCGGCCAGCACGGCGCCGCCGCACGAGCGCACCACGTTCGCGAACGCGTCGGCCATGCGCTGGTAGGAGCCAAGCGGGTACCGCGGTCCCTCCAGGTGGGAGTCGAGTGCCTTGACGTACGTCGAGAACGCCAGCCGCGACGGCGGGGAACCGATGAAGGGCCAGACCGCTCCGGCGAGCGCACGCGCACGCTGCCCGGAGACGTAGTCGTCGAGGACGTCCTTCACCGTCGCCATCCGGTAGCGGGAGAAGTACGGCCGCGCCGCCATGACCTCGTCCAGTTCGCGCGGGTCGATCCGGTTGGGCAGCCAGGACATCTCGTCGACGACGGCGCGGCACACCCGCACGAACTCGCGGAACTCGGCGGCCTCGGCGTCGTCGAGGGCGGCGGCGTTGGCCTCGGTGAACTGGTCCCAGCCGTTCGGCACGACGACGTCGAGACCGTCCGGGAACGCCGCGCCGTACACGTGCGGCGCCACCACCAGCCGGCACTCGTCCTCCACACCCAGGTACTCGAGGAAGTTGCCCACGATGGGGCCGCCGCCGGTGCCGTGGATCGCCGGATCGAACGTGTAGTCGCCGCGGACGAACGCGTGCGCGACGCCGCCGATACCCGCGCCCTGCTCGCACACCAGGACGCGCTCGCCGCTGTGCGCCAGCAGCGCCGCCGCCGACAGTCCGCCCAGGCCGCTGCCGACCACGATGACGTCGTAGTCATCTCGCTCGCTCATCCGGGTTCCTCCGTGCTCGTGTCGTCGGATGTGCCGGACGTCGCGCCCCAGTCGGCGAGGACCCCGGCGTGTACCCATTTGCTGCTCTCGATGCCGACGATCAGCACGCGCGCGCCGGCCGGGATCCGCCCCGCGCGGGCGGCGTCGTCGAGACAGACCAGCGGTCCGGCGCAGCCCAGCGCGCCGCGGCGGGACAGGCTGTCCGCGAACTCGCCGGTGATCTTGCTCCACTCGTCGCGTTCGACCGCGCCCTCGCCCATGGCCTCGCGCATCCAGCCGGAGTTGCCTTCGGGGACGACGCAGACGTCGACCTGCTCGGGTCCGGCGTCGCACGCGGTGAGCGTGTCGCCGATGGCGTCGGCGACCAGCGCCGGCGCCAGGTGTCCGGCGGCGACCACGTCGACAGAGATCTTGACCAGTCGCTTGGCGGCCTTCTGCTCGTGCACCGGTGCATGCGTGCCGCCTCCGGTCACCTGGATCCCCGGCGGCCGGCCGCTGCCGATCGCGCCGGTCGCGCCGCCCACGAGCCCGCCGTCGGTTCCGGCACGCAGAACCACCGCGCCGGCGCCGTCGCCGAACATGTACATCGGGATCCGGTCCCGGATGCGCACCTTGCCCGCCGGGACGTCCAGGAAGATCGGCGCGAGCACCGGTGAGGTCGCCTCGCTGCCGATGACCAGCGCCGTGCGGTAGGTCCCGGACTCGATCTGGTGCCGGACGAGTTCCAGCGCCTGCACCGTGCCGGCGCCGCCGGAACGCAGCTCGTACGTCGCGCACGCGCCGACGCCCAGCTCGTCCTGGACGAGGTTCACCATCGGCGGCAGCGGGTACTCCGGCGTCGCCGTCGCCACCACCAGCAGGTCGACGTCGCCGGGCTCGACGCCCGCGTCGGCGAGGGCCGCCCGCCCGGCGCCGACCGCCAGGTCGGTGTTGCGGTGGTGGTGCGCACCGGTCTCGGGGTCGATGATCCAGTGCCGGGAGTCGATCGAGATGTCACCCGCCACCTCGTCCGGCAGCGCTCCGGCCAGCGCCTCGATGACGTCGTTGCCGATGGGCTCACCGGGCAGGTAGCTGCCGGTGCCCGCGATAGTCGCCCGCCGGCCCGCGCTCACCATTTCAGCCGTCCCAGCCCGAGCCCGGCCATGCCGCCGCCGTCGACGTTCAGCAGCACACCGGTCATGTATTCGGACTCCGGCCCGGCCAGGAACCGGATCCCGGAGGCGACCTGCTCGACGGTGGCGAAGTCACGCATCGGGATCTGCCGCTTGAGATGCTTGGCCACGTCCCCTTCGGAGAGGTCGGCGACCAGGTCGGTGGGGGCGAATCCTGGCAGCACCGCGTTGACGCGCACGCGGAAACGGGCCAGCTCGACGGCGGCGCTGCGGGTGAAGGCGTCGACGGCGCCCTTGGACGCGGCGTAGTTCGACTCGCCGGTCCAGCCGCGCTCGCCCATGACCGACGACACGTTCACGATGGCCGCGTCGCGGGTGACCATGAAGTGGTCGAGGGCGGCTTTGGTGCAGTTGAACACGCCGCCGAAGTTGACCCGCATGACGTCCATCCAGTCCTGCGGATCCATGTGATAGATCAGGTTGTCCTTCGACACCCCGGCGTTGTTGACCAGGATGTGCAGGTCACCGAAGGTGTCCAGCACCTCGGCCATCAGCGCCCGTGCCTGCTCGTAGTCGGAGACGTCCGCGGCGAAGGCCGCCGCGCGCCCGCCGGCGGCCTCGATCTCGGCCACGACGTCGTGCGCCTCGTCCTTGCCGGATCGGTAGTTGACGGCGACCCGTGCGCCGTCGGCGGCGAGGGCCAGCGCCGTCGCACGGCCGATGCCGCGCGAGCCGCCGGTGACCACCGCCACCCTGTCGTCCAGATTCATCGTGCTGACCTCACTTGTCGTCGGCTGCGGGACTCACGACGAGCGAGACGGCCGTCCCGCCCAGCGACGTCGCGTTGACCAGTGCGGGGCCCGCGTGGCCCCCGCCGTCCAGGGCATCCACCGCGAGCGCGGTCGTCAGGGCGCCGCCCGGCCCCACCGGCTCGCCCAGTGCCTTCTTGGGTTCGTGCAACGGCGGCAGCCGGTCACCGAAGATCCGGCGCAGCCCGGCGCGCTCGCCTCGGTCGGCCGGCGCCAGGCCGGCGGCCGCCGTCCACACGCCCGCGACCTCACCCGCGGCGATGCCGGCGTCGTGCAGCGCGTGCGCGCCGGCGCGTGCCGTCGCGTCTCCGCCGAGGTCCCACGAGACGCCGCCGGGACGGACGTGACTGGCACTGCCGTACCCGGCGAGCAGGGCGCGGGACCGAGCGCCGCGCCGCTCGGCGCCCCCGCGCCGCTCCAGAACCACGGCGACGGCGGCGTCGGTGACGGCGAACCGGCGGTCACCCGGCGTGGTCGACAGCACGCCCAGGTCGCGGTACGCCCGGACGACCAGCTCGTCGACCAGGTCGACGGCCAGGCACACCACGGCGTCGGCATGCCCGGTGCGCAGTAGCTGGCACGCGTACGCCAGCGCCGTCGCACCCGAGGCGTGCCCGGCCGACACCGTCGACGTCGGTCCGTGCAGGCCCAGATGCTGCGCCACCTGCCCGGCGGGCTGGTTGTAGACCGTGTTCGGGAACAGCGCGGGGTCGGCGCCGGACGGGCCGTCGGCGAGCACGCCGCGGGTGAACGCGGCCATCGACTCCACCGGGCCCGCGGACGTGCCGACCAGCACGCCGGTACCGGCGCGGTCGCCGTCGGCCAGTTCCGCGTCGGCGAGCGCCTTGTCCGCGGCGACCACGGCGGCCACGGTCATCCGGTCCATCCGGCGGCGCTGCTTGCGGCTGAGATGCGGCTCCGGGTCCACCGTCATGGTGCCCACGCGACCCCGGGGATCGGCCGGGACCCCCGCGCTGTGCGCCGCTTCCCGGGCCGCGGCGACGCCGTCGCCGAACGGTCCCAGCGCCGCGAGCCCGGTGACGACGACGTCGTCCAGGTCCGCGGCGGGTGGCCGGCGGCGGTCGTCGGCCCGCAGCAGCGCGAGGCTCGCGTTCGAGCCGCCGAAGGCGAAGTTGTTCGACACCGCGACCGTGCTGTCGAGCGCACGCGCGTCCAGCGGCACGTAGTCCAGGTCGCAGGCCGGGTCCGGGCCCGCGTACGACGCGGTGGGCGGCGCGGTGCGCTGCTCGAGCGCGTGCACGGTGACGACCGCCTCGGCCGCGCCGGCCGCGCCCAGCAGGTGGCCGATGACCGACTTGGTGCTGCTGACCGGCACCGTGTCGGCCGCGTCCCCGAGAGCGGTACGGATGGCCTGCGTCTCCGCCGGATCGTTCTTGTCCGTCCCGGTGCCGTGACCGTTGACGTAGCCGACCTCGTCCGGCCGGGCGCCCGCGGAGCGCAGCGCCTGCGTGATCGCCCGGGACGCTCCGGAGCCGTCGGGTCGCGGCGCCGTCGGGTGGTATCCGTCCGCGGACAGCCCGTACCCGCCGACCCAGCCCAGCACGTCGTCCGCGGCGATCAGGTCTTCACGCGCCAGGACCAGGAACGCGGCACCCTCACCCAGCGAGAGGCCCTGCCGCTCGCGCGAGTACGGCCGGGCCGGCTCGGGCGACAGCGCCTCCAGGGCGTGGAACCCGCCGAACAGCACGTCGGAGAAGGCGTCCGAGCCGCCGGTCAGCACCACGTCGGCCTGCCCGGACCTGATCAGGTCCGCCGCCCACCCCACGGCGTTGGCGCCGGACGCGCAGGCGGTGTTCACCGCGAACACCGGACCGCGGAAGTCGTACGCGCCGGCCAGCGCCTCGCCGGTGGCCTGAGGTGTCGACATCGGCGCCAGTCCCGCGGGCGGATGCTCGCCGCGGTCGACGGCGGCCAGCCACTCCCGGCCGGACAGCAGGCCGGCGTTGCAGGTGCCGAACACGACACCGCACCGCTCGGCACCGGCCCGGCCGGGCAGGTCCCCGGCGCCGGCCATCGCCTCGTCCGTCGCCCGCAACGCGAGCTCGACCATCCGGTCGCGGAAGCCGCCCGGCCGCGGATACGGGTGCGCGCTCTCCGGTGACATGTCGACCTCGCCGCCGACCTTGGTCCGCACCCCGGTCAGGTCGAGTCGCTGCACCGGCCGGATACCCACCCGGCCGTCCCGGGCACCGGCCCACAACGCCGCGGCGTCCCCGCCGAGCGCGGTCACCGCGCCGACGCTGCGCACGGCGACGCGTGGCACTTCGCTGGTCTCGATTGGCATGGTCGGCTCCTGTTCCTCGCGACGCGCTCGGGCGGTCATGCCGCGCCGAGCGCGACAGCGACGTTCTGTCCTTCCAGGCCGCGGGCGAGCGCCACGGCGGAGCGCGCCGGCAGGGCGCGCGACTCGTTCGGCACCCAGTCCATGGCGCAGTCCGGGTCCGGATCGTCGAGGTTGAGCGTTGGCGGCACGCTGCCGTGGTGCAGCGCCAGCGCGGCGGTCGCCACGTTCATGGCGCCGGCGGCGGCGACCAGGTGCCCTACCGCCGGCTTGACGCTGCTGGCCACCACCCGGTCGGCCGCCGCGCCGAACGCCGCCCGCAGCCCGGCGGCCTCGCTGGCGTCACCGAGCGGCGTGGCGCACCCGTGCGTGGCCACGTAGTCGGGCCCGTCGGCCGTCCAGCCGGCCTCGCGCCCGGCGCCCAGCACCGCGCCGGTGAGTGCCGCGCCGTCACGTTCCGGCGTGACCAGCCCGCCCGCGTCGAACGCCGACCCGAACCCGTCGATCTCGGCGTAGATCACCGCGCCGCGGGCCGCTGCCGCCGCGCGTTCCTCGAGCACCAGCACGACGGCGCCCTCACCCAGGACCGAGCCGCTGCGCTCGCGGTCGTACGGGCGGAACGCCCCGGTACCGAGCTCGTTGCGGTCGGTCAGCACGCCGAGCCCGTCCATCTTCGACATCGCCCAGAACGACACGCCGGTGTCGAACCCGCCTGCCAGCGCGAGGTCCGCCTCGCCGCGCCGCACCGACCGGTACGCCCGGCCGATCGCGGTCGCGCCGGCGTCGGCGGTGCCGTGGAAGTAGGCGTTGGCGCCCTTGGCCTGGTACCGCTGCGACGCGTAGAACAACGCCGCCGCCTGCAGCCCCTCGACGTAGAACAGCGGGTAGAAGCTCGAGCCCATCCGCTCGCCGAGCACGCGTTCGTGCGCCGACCCGTCCTCGTCCCGCACCGACATCGCCCCGTCGATCAGATGCTGTGGCCGCGAGATCTCCTTGTTGCCGCCGAGGAAGACCGCCAGCCGCTCCGGGTCGAGCCGGTCGAGCTCGGCGCCGCTGTCGTCGACCGCCAGCTTGAGGCCCGCCAGCGCCAGCTCGTCCTCACGCGTGGCGCTGCGCAGCATGCGCCGGGTCGCGAACGCCGACGCGTCGAACTCGGTCAGCTCGGCGCCGATCCTGGTCCGCAACGAGCCGGCGTCGAAGTTGCGCAGCCCGCCGACCGCGGTGCGACCGGCGACCAGCCCGTTCCATGTCGCCTCGTGGCCGGTGCCCAGCGCGGTGAGCAGGCCGATGCCGGTCACCGCCACACGCCGCTCGTCGCTCATCCCTGTCCTCCCGGTGGCGCCGTCGTTCGGGTCATGGTCAGGTCACCGACCGTGGTGACGGTGGTGCCGTCGACGACGGCCGAGCCCTGGAACCGGGACGGGTCGTCGTTCCGTGCCTGCACCGTCAGTTCGACGACGTCGCCGGGTCGCACGTAGTGGCGGAAACGGACCCGGGCGACCGCCGCCGGGACCCACCGCTCGGCAGGCCCGTCGCCGGCGAGCACCAGTGCGGCCAGCCGGGTCAGGTCGTCGATGACGAGCACGCCCGGCAGCACCGGGAACCGCGGGAAGTGGGTGGCGAAGATCGCCGCCGTCGAGGTGACGTTGCGTACCGCCGTTCCGCCGACGCCCGGGGTCAGCGACCGCACCGCGTCCAGCTGTCCGATCATCGCGGCACCTCCGCCGACGGTCGGTCCCCGGGTCCGGTGACGACGAAGCTCGCGTTCGTGCCGCCGAACGCGAACGCGTTGACGAGCGCCGCGCGGACCGGCCGGCTGCGTGCCTCGCCCGGCACGTAGTCCAGCCGCAACGCAGGGTCGGGATGGTCGAGGTTGACGGTCGGCGGGACGAGCTGCTCGTCGAGCGCCCCCAGCGCCGCCACCAGGTTGAGCCCGGCCGCCGCCGACGTGAGGTGCCCGGCCATCGACTTGGGCGAGCTGACCGACAGCCGCTCGGCCCAGGGGCCGAAGACGCTCTCGATGGCGACCGTCTCGCTGGCGTCGTTGCCAGGGGTTCCGGTGCCGTGCGCGGCGACGTAGTCGATCTGCTCCGGTGCCATCGCGGCGTCGCCGAGCGCGTCGCGCATCGCGTTGATCGCCCCGCCACCGTCCGGCGGCGAGTCGGTGATCCGGTAGGCGTTCATGCTGGACGCGTATCCCGCGATCTCGCCGAGCACGGTCGCGCCGCGGGCCAGCGCGTGCTCACGCTCCTCCAGCACGGCCATCACCGCGCCCTCGCCGAGCACGAAACCGTCGCGACGCGCGTCGAACGGCTTGCAGGCGCGTTCCGGCTGGTCGGGTGCGTCCTCGGTGAGCGCGCCGAGCAGCGCGAATCCCAACACGTCCATCCAGGTCGTCAACGCGTCATAGCCGCCGGCGAGCATGACGTCGGCGTCGCCGTCCTGGATCCGCAGGTACGCCTCGCCCAGCGCGTGCGCCGCGCCGGCGCAGGCCGTGCTCACCGACACGAACGGGCCGCGGCACTCGCCGATCTCGGCCATCACCGCGGGGGCGACGTTCTGGTCACGCTCCAGCACCTCCGCCGGCGACTGGCGGTAGATCCGGCTGTGGTTCGTCGACTCGAGCAGCCAGGACATGTCGGCGAGCTGCTGGAGGCCCACCCGGCCGACCGTGCCGCCGACCGACACACCCCGCCGGTACGGGTCGGTGCCGTCCATCGGACCGGCCTGCGCGAGCGCCTCCACCGCCGCACCGACGCCGTACCCGGCGCCACGGGACAGGTACCGGCGGTGCCGGCGGTCCGGCACCGCGGCGGTCACGTCGAAGTCGGTGACCTGCCCGGCGATCCGGACCGGGAACGTCGACGCGTCGAACGTGGTGATCGCGCGCACGCCGCTGCGCCCGGCCGCGAGCGACTTCCACGTGGCGGCGGCGTCGTTGCCGAGCGGTGTCACGGCCCCGATGCCGGTGACGACGACGCGCCTGCGGTCGCCGCTCATGGCAGGTCTCCCGACAGCGCCTCGAGCTGGCGCCGGGTGACGGCCGGATCGTCCAGGTCGGCGGTGTCCACCAGGGCGCACATCACGTCGCTGGCCTCGAGCACCGTCCGCTCGTCCACCCGGACCACGCCGGACATCACGGCTCGCTCCGCGGAGCTGGACTCGACGGTGGCGTCCACGGTGAGCACGTCCCCGGGGCGCACCGGCCCACTGAACCGCGTGTCCGACACCGACAACAGTGCCGCCCGGCGGGCGACGTCGGTGTCGAGCATCACCAGCCAGGCGCCGGCCTGGCACAGCGTCTCCAGGACCAGCGGCGGCGGCATCACGGGCCCGTCGTCCGCGCTCTCGCGCCAGTACGGCTCCGCCCGGGACGTGAGCTTGCGCGCGCGGATCGACCGCCCCGGCTGATAGTCGACGATCCGGTCGGTCAGCTGGAACAACACGACGGTTCCTCCTCTCCAGGTCGGTCCGGGGGCGAGGTGACGACGACGGCGTTGGCCACGGCGACGTCGCCGGTGTGCGACAGCGACACGTCGATCTCCTGCGTGCCGCGCCGGGCGCTCACCGCGGCCACCTCGCCGTACAGCTGCACGGAGGGACGCCCCAGCGCCCCGGTCACGATCTCGACGTCGATCCACCGCATCCGCGGGCCGATACCGGTGCCGAAGGCCTTCAGCACCGCCTCCTTGGCCGCGAACCGGGCGGCGAGACGTCCGACGCCGTTCCGGCGCTCGCCGCAGGTTCGCCGCTCGCCGGAGGTGAACAGCTCGGTCCGCAGCCCCGGTTGCTGGTCGAGCAGCCGGCGCATCCGCGAGATGTGCACCACGTCGACGCCGACGCGGATCGCCACGTCAGGCCGCGGCCGCGGCGCCGACCCGCGCCTCGACGAGGCTCACCAGGTTGTCGACGGTGAACAGGCCCATGACGTCCTCGGCGGGCAGCGACCCGCGCAGCTTCTCGACGTCGATCTGCGGCATCACCCGGGCCAGCTGGGCGAGGCCCACGTCGGAGACGACGCCCTCCGGTGTACCGAATTCCTCTTCGGAGATACCGCCCTGCACGTGCTCCGCGAGGTCGGACGCCGCGATCTTGACACCCAGCGACCGCTCGAGGCGGAAGAGGATGTCGAGCAGGTCGATCGACTCGGCTTCGAGGTCACCGAGCAGGGTTGCCGAACCCACGACCTCGTCCTCGTCCACACCCAGCGCGTCGACGAGCGCGGAGCTGACGGCGTCGAACACCTGGTCCTTGGCCACAGTCATGAATGATCCTTCCGACTTGTGACACATCAACCTTTGATGTGCTTAGTCACCTGATTCAGGCGATTTACACCGTTAAGACCCGGGTCGCCGTCGCTGTCGTACAGAAAACCGGCAATGAATCTCTGTGGCGTGGGTCACATCTACCTTCTGCTCATTCACCACGAATTCGGCATGAATTCCACCTGAACGGGACCCCTACCGTTCACAGCGCATTCACAGGTGCGGGCAGGTAACGTGGTCGCCATTCCACACGGGCACTCCAGCAGGGAGGTGGACATGTCGGGCGACACCATCGATGACGACGACCCGACCGACGACGAGCTACTGGCACAGCTGCGCGGCCTGATCGGCCAGGTCCCACCGGACGTTCTCGAGCGGGCGGCCGACGTCCGCGACCGGCCGCCGGCCTGAGCGACCGGCCGCCTGCCCAGCCAGTGGGATAGGCGGACCCGGTCGCGAGCCAGGGCCGGTGCGCGAGCCAGGGCCGGTGCGCGAACCGGTGCCGGTGCGCGAACCGGGCCGGTCAGTCCGCCCGGTCGCGCTCCGCCGAACGTGCGCGGTCGCGGCCCGCCGCGCGGGCGCTCCCGCAGCACCCCGGGCCCGCCGCCGCCCCGTCGTCCTCGTTCAGCAACGCACGCAGCCGCGCCAGGCACCGGTTCCGGATCGGGCCCACCGAGTCCGACGAGATGTCGAGCGCCGCGGCGATCTCGGCGTAGTTGCGGTTCTCGATCAGCAGCGCGACCATCTGCTGACAACGCGGCGGGAGCTCGCGGACGGCACGCGAAAGCTGCTGGGCACGGTCCTCCGACAGCACATACCCCTCGACGCTCTCGGTGTCGTCGGCCACCCGCGCCAGTTCCTCGGACGGGCGCGCCTCGGTGCGCCGGTGCGGGGCCTGCAACAGCCGCAGCGACTCGCGCCGGGCGATCATCGACAGCCACTCGGCCAGCCGGGCCGGCTCACGCAGCCCGCCCAGGTTGCGCCACAGCCGTACCCACGTGGCCTGGCTGACCTCGTCGCTGTCCGCGGCGTTCAAGCGGTGCGCCCGAGCGATCGACCAGACCATCGGCCCGAATCTGCCGACCAGTGCGCGCCATGCGTGTTCGTCGTCGTTCAGACAGGCCTTGACGAGATCATCCGTCGTCGTGAAGGTCTCCACCCAGTCCGCCCCCCGGATCGTATGAACGTGCCGACCACACGACGGACCGGGCTCGACCCCGTGATCGGGGCGGCCATCGGCGGCCTCTGTTGCACGTCGTGGTCTGAGCCGCGAGCAGCGCCGGCCGCGGCTGTGCGTGGATTCGGGTGCCGTGGCACGGACCGCATCTCTCGTGCCGCCACCCCCGCGACCTCGGCCCGTCGCTCCGCGTCACAACTGCGCGAGGTGAGCATGTGCGACCTTTCCGCACGTCCCGACGCCGCGGGCGCGGGGCCCGGCATGGTCGGTTCGCGTTCGTCACCGGATTTCAACGGGCTGAGAAATCTATCCACAACGACTGCACAAAACGCTCAAGTCGTCGCGACTAAGTCAAACAACGCACCAGACGACATGTCAATGTGAGAAACAGTTACATCGCCGTATCGCCCGGTGAACCCCAGATGATCGTCAGGGTCGACGGGACACGCGACGGCCGGACACACACAGCGGCGACGGCCCCGGGAACGACGACGCCGCCGGCCCGGCGAACCGGACCGGCGGCGTCGTGCGCACGATACGGGCGGCGTCAGGGCCGCGAGCGGTAGACCGCGAGCGCCGACGCGAACGCCGGCACCGGCAGGTAACTGTCGCGGCCCTGCGCGACCTCCTCCATCGACGCCAGCCGGGTGCGCAACTCGTGCACCTCGGCTTCGAGCTCCATGATCCGTTTGATGCCGACGAGGTTCACGCCGTCCTCCTGGGACAGCCGCTGCACCTCGCGCAGCATCTCGACCTCACGCAGCGAGTAACGGCGGCCGCCGCCGCCCGTCCGCCGCGGCGAGACGAGCCCGAGCCGGTCGTACTGACGCAGTGTCTGCGGGTGCATGCCGGCCATCTCGGCGGCCACCGAGATGACGTACAACGGCTCGTCGTCGCTGACCAGGCGCGCGGCGCCGGACATCGCGACGATGAATCTGCCTCCCGCGTCCATGGTCATCTCTCCTTTGCCGCGGTGTTCATCAGCGCCGCCCGCACGTCGTCACCGGACGCCGCGTCCCGGTACTGCTCGAGGGCCTGACGGGCATCCGGCGGCACCGACTCGGGGACGGCGACCTCGACGGTCACCAGCAGGTCGCCGCGCGAGCCGTCCTTGCGAGTGGCACCCCTGCCGCGGACGCGGAAGGTGCGCCCGGTGGGTGTCCCCTGCGGGATCCGCAGCGTCACCGGGCCGCTGCCCAGCGTCGGGACCTTGATCTCGGCGCCGAGGGCGACCTCGGGGAAGGTGACCGGTACGGTCACCGTCAGGTGCTCGCCGCGCCGGCCGAAGACCGGATGCGACCCGACGTGGATGACGACGTACAGATCGCCCGCCGGACCGCCGTGCTCGCCCGGAACGCCTTTGCCGCGCAACCGGATGCGCTGGCCGTCGACCACGCCGGCCGGGATGCGCACGTGCATGACCCGGCTGGTGGTGCCGCGGCCGGAACCCGCGCAGACCGGGCAGGGGTCGTCCACGACCATGCCGCGGCCCTTGCAGTCCTGGCACGGCTCGGCCATGCCGAACCCGCCGGAGTCGGTGCTGGTGAATCCGGTCCCGACGCACGTCGGGCAGACCCGCGGCACCGTCCCCGCACGCGCACCCGTTCCGGCGCACGACGCGCACGCCGACGAGCTGGTCAGCTTCAACGGGATGGTCTTGCCCTCGACGGCTTCGGTGAAGCTGACCGAGACCTCACGCTCGACGTCGGCGCCGCGGCGGGCGGAACCGGTCCGGGTGCGGGCCCGCTGGTTGAACAGGCCACCGAACACGTCACCCAGACCGCCCGTCCCGCCGCTGCTGCCGAACAGGTCGCCGAGGTCGAACGAGAACGAACCGCCGGCCCCGTCACCGCCCGGCGAGCGCATGCCGCCGCCGAACATGGTGCGGGCCTCGTCGTACTCCTTGCGCTTCTGCGGGTCGGACAGGACCGAGTAGGCCTCCGAGACGTCCTTGAACCGGGCCTCGGCCTCCTGGTCGTCCTTGTTGTGGTCAGGGTGGAGCTCGCGAGCCAGGGTGCGGTAGGCCTTCTTGACCGTGGCCGCATCAGCGTCCTCGGGGACGCCGAGGATCTTGTAGTAGTCCTTCTCGATCCAGTCCTTGGTACTCACGCGCCCCTCCCTTCTGCTGCGTCAGCTCTCCTGCTGGCGGGTGTCCGTATCGGCCGCGGTGTCCTGCTCGCCCTGTGCTTCGGGCGCCGGCTCCGGCAGCGGGTCCGCGGATTCCGCGCCGCCCTCCGGCAGCGCCTCGGTCGGCTCGGACACCGCGACCCGTGCCGGGCGGATGACCCGTTCGCCGACCCGGTAGCCCGGCTGCAGGATCTGCGTGCACGTGGGCACGTCCACATCGTCGGCGTACCCGTGCATGAGCGCCTCGTGCACGGTCGGGTCGAACTCGTCGCCCGGCTCACCGAACCGCTCCAGCCCGGCCTTGCCGGTCACGGACTCGACCGCCTCGCCCACGGACCGGAACGCCCCGGTGAGGTCGCCGTGGTCGCGGGCCCGGCCGATGTCGTCGAGCACCGGCAGAAGCTCGGCCAGCACCTCCGCCTTGGCGTTCTCGCGGACCAACTCGCGGTCGCGCTCGACACGCCGGCGGTAGTTGACGTACTCGGCCTGCAGCCGCCGCAGGTCCTCGAGCCGCTCCGCGGCTTCCGCCCGCGCACGGGCGACCTCGTCGTCACCGGCTGCCGCACCGTCGGCTTCGGCGCTGGCGTCGGCCAGGTCGTCGGCGTGCTCGGGTTCACGCAACTCGCCCGTCTCCGGATCGACCCGCCGCCGGTCACGCACGACCGGCGGCTCCTCCACGGTCTCCTCGGAGCCGGCAGCCCGCTCCGCGTCGGTCACTTGTTGTCGTCCTTCTCCTCGTCGACGATCTCGGCCTCGACGACGTCCTCCTCGGCGTCGCCCTGCGCGGCGCCGGCCGACGCCGAACCGTCCTCGCCGGTCGCACCCGCGTCGGCGGTGCCGGTCGGCTGCTCGGCGGTCGCGTAGATCGCGGCCCCCAGCGCCTGGAACGCCGTCTGCAGCCGCTCCGAGCTGGACTTGATGGCGGCGTCGTCGGTGCCCTCGAGCGCCTTCTTCGCCTCCGCCAGCGCGGAGTCGACGTCGTCGCGCACCTCCTGCGACAGCGTCCCGACCTTCTCGTCGTTGTCGGCCAGGAACTTCTCGGTCTGGTACACCAGCGACTCCGCCTGGTTGCGGGTCTCGGCGGACTCGCGCCTCTTGCGGTCCTCCTCGGCGTACTCCTCGGCCTCCTTGACCATCCGGTCGATGTCCTCCTTCGGCAGCGACGAGCCGCCGGTGATGGTCATCGACTGTTCGCGGCCGGTGCCGAGGTCCTTCGCGGACACGTGGACGATGCCGTTCGCGTCGATGTCGAAGGTGACCTCGATCTGCGGGACACCGCGCGGCGCCGGCGGAAGACCGGTCAGGTCGAACGTGCCGAGCTTCTTGTTGTACGCGGCGATCTCGCGCTCGCCCTGGAAGACCTGGATGCCCACCGTGGGCTGGTTGTCGTCGGCGGTGGTGAAGATCTCCGAGCGCTTGGTCGGGATGGTCGTGTTCCGCTCGATGAGCTTGGTCATGACCCCGCCCTTGGTCTCGATACCCAGGGACAGCGGCGTCACGTCCAGCAGCAGCACGTCCTTGACGTCACCGCGCAGCACACCGGCCTGCAGGCTGGCGCCGACCGCGACGACCTCGTCCGGGTTCACGCCCTTGTTCGGCTCCTTGCCGCCGGTCAGCTCCTTGACCAGGTCGACGACGGCGGGCATGCGGGTGGAGCCACCGACCAGCACCACGTGGTTGATCTGGTCGACCGAGATGCCGGCGTCGCGCACGACGTTCTCGAACGGCTTGCGCGTACGCTCCAGCAGGTCCGAGGTCATCTGCTCGAACTGGGCACGGGAGATGCTCTCGTCCACGTGCACCGGGTTCTTGTCCTCGTCCTGCGCGATGTACGGCAGCGAGATGGACGTCTGCGTGCTGGACGACAGCTCGATCTTCGCGCGCTCGGCGGCCTCACGGACACGCTGCATCGCGATCTTGTCCTTGGAGAGGTCGAGGCCGTTGGCGCTCTTGACCCGCTCGACCATCCAGTCGACGATCTTCTGGTCCCAGTCGTCACCACCGAGGTGGTTGTCACCGCTGGTCGCCTTGACCTCGACGACGCCCTCACCGATCTCGAGCAGGGACACGTCGAACGTGCCGCCACCGAGGTCGAACACCAGGATGGTCTGGTCGGACTCCTTGTCGAGGCCGTAGGCCAGCGCAGCCGCCGTCGGCTCGTTGACGATGCGCAGCACGTTCAGGCCGGCGATCTCACCGGCCTCCTTGGTGGCCTGGCGCTGGGCGTCGTTGAAGTACGCGGGAACCGTGACGACGGCGTCGGTGACGTCCTCGCCGAGGTAGGACTCGGCGTCACGCTTCAGCTTCTGCAGCACGAAGGCCGAGATCTGCTGCGGGGTGAACGTCTTGTCGTCCACCTCCTGCTTCCAGTCCGAGCCCATGTGCCGCTTGACGGAGCGGATGGTGCGCTCGACGTTGGTCACGGCCTGCCGCTTGGCGACTTCACCGACCAGGACCTCACCGTTCTTGGCGAACGCGACCACCGACGGAGTGGTGCGGGATCCCTCGGCGTTGGCGATGACGGCAGGCTCGCCACCTTCGAGGACGGAGACGACGGAGTTCGTCGTTCCCAGGTCGATGCCGACGGCTTGTGCCATGGCGATACCTCCGAGTGTGTATTCGTTGAGTCATTCGCGCTCAAGTATGACGGCCGGGGGCTCGAAGCGCCAAATCGCCTTGAGCCAGGGCCACTCAAGTCTCACTGGGCCCAACGTGCGGCCCGTCGCGATGATTCCCGGCGACCTGTCGACCGCCCACGACAGCGACCGCGGGCATGCCGTCATGTGTCGTCGTTGCCGGACAACAGCTGTCGCCGCGCTGGACGACGCGTAATCAGCGCCCGGTCGTGCCGTCGATCAGTTCGCGGAGAATGTCCGCATGGCCGGCGTGCCGGCCGGTCTCTTCGATCATGTGGGTGAGCGCCCAGCGCACACTGGGAGCACGGCGCCGACGCGGGGGCCGCGGGACCGGCGCACCGAGGTCCGCGCACCCGTCGAGGACGTCGTTCGCCCGCGCGACCGTCGGCCAGGCGGTACGCAGGCGTTCAAGATGATCATCCCGGCTCGGCCGGACCCACTCGAGCCGACTCCGCAGACTTACGAGGGCCAAGAATGGCTGTACGTGCTCAACGGCCGCCTGCGGCTGGTTCTGGGCGAGCGCGACCTGACGTTGTCGGCCGGCGAGGTCGCGGAGTTCGACACGTCCGCGCCGCATTGGCTGGGCAGCGCTGACGGCGGCGCGGTCGAGCTTCTCGTCCTGTACGGCCAGCAAGGGATACGCGCACACGTGCGCGCCGACCCCCGTCGACCGTGGACGTAGGCTGGTCGCCATGTATTCTGACGACGACGGTCCGCGGCGGACCGATCTGCGCACCAGAGTGGTCGCTGTCGTGCTGGTCCTGTGTCTCGTCGCCGGGTTCGCACCCTTCCTGCTGAACCTCGTGTTCTGACCCGCGACACATGCGCGACGACACCCCGGCCACGACGTCCTCGGCCCGGCTTCTCGGTATCGACGCGGCACGGGGTGTCGCCCTGCTCGGCATGATGTCGGTGCACATCGTCCCGGCCATGACCGACGGCGGCGAGTTCTCCGTCTCCCGCCTGATCGCCGGCGGGCGTTCCTCTGCGCTGTTCGCGGTGCTCGCGGGCGTGAGCCTGGCGCTCGCGTGCGGGGGCCGGACCGTGCCGCGCAGGCGGCGGCTGACGTCGATGCGCCTCGGCGTCGGCATGCGCGCCCTGGTGATCTTCCTGGTGGGGCTCGTCCTGGGGTCGTTCGACTCCGGGGTGGCCGTGATCCTGGCGTACTACGGCCTGCTGTTCCTGGTGGCGCTGCCGTTCCTCGGGCTGTCCGCGCGCGTGCTGCTTCCGCTGGCAGCGTTGTGGGCCGTCGCCGCACCGCTGATCAGCTACGCCTGGCGGCTCGAGCTGCCGCCGTCGAGCTACGACAACCCGAACCTCGACTCGCTCGCCGCGCCGAATCAGCTGGTGCGCGAGCTCCTGCTCACCGGCTACTACCCGGTGTTCCCGTGGATGGCGTACCTGCTGGCCGGGCTCGGCATCGGCCGGCTGGCACTGCGCTCGACGCGAGTGGCCGGGGGCCTGCTCGCGGGCGGCGCGGTCCTCGCGGTCGCCGCCTGGCTGACCTCCTGGGTGGTGCTGCGCCAGGGCGGCGCGGAGCACCTGGCCACGGCCGGGCTCGGCGGTCACCCGGCCAGCCCGTTCGACTTCGCCGGCCAGGTGCTGACGACATCGTTCTACGGCACGACCCCCACTACGAGCTGGTGGTGGATGACCGTCGCCTCACCGCACACGGCGACGCCGTTCGACCTGCTGCACACCACCGGCGCGGCGCTGGCGGTGCTCGGGCTGATGCTGCTGCTCGCCCCGAAGGCGCGAGCGCTGCTGCGCCCGCTCGGCGCTGTGGGCAGCATGACGTTCACGCTCTACAGCCTGCACGTGGTGCTGCTCGCGGGCATCCTTCCGGCGGACACCCCGAACGCCTACCTCTGGCACATCGTGGTGGCCTTCGCGATCGCGATGCCGTGGCGCAGGTTCATCGGCCGCGGCCCTCTCGAGGCGCTCGCGGCCGCGATGTCCCGCTCCGCCCGCGACCTCGTCCCCACCCGCACCACCAAGGAATGACCCCGCCCCGAGAATGACCACGTTCACCATGGAATTCCATGCGTCACCACCCGTACAGGCCTGGCGGTGTCCATCGGTGTAAGCAACGGTCATGCTGCTGCCGGGTTGGCGAGCAGTTCGTCCAGCGCTTGGGCTGGGGTTTTCAGGTCGAGTGTAG
>NZ_PYGE01000009.1 GCF_003014555.1 Haloactinopolyspora alba | reverse complement strand
CGCCGTCAGCTCCGTCAGCTCACCGTCGGCGGACATCGTGACGTTCCCGGCCACGCTGCGGATCTCGGCCGCTTTCAGGTCGATCGTGAACCGCTCGCCGTCTTTGCCGATCGCCGACGTGGCGGAGCCGGCGTCGAACTCCCACCGGGCGTGATTGCCGAGGTCTCCACCTCGGCCGAGGTAGAACGACAGGTCCGACACCCGGGTGAAGTCGTCCACGGTCAGCGTGAGCCGGACGAACTTCCCGCCGATGAACTGCGCGGCGAACGTGTCGTCGAGAGTGAACGCGATAACACCGCTGCCGCCGGTGACGACCTGACCGGACATGGCCAGATCCACCGGCGCGTCCACGACCGGGGTGGCGCGGTAGAAGTTCGGCACGCCCGGCGTGAACTCGTAGTCATCGAGGACGAACCCGGCCGCGCTGAGGGCGACCGGCGCGCCGCCACGCACCGGCTCCCACCGGATCTGGTCGGTGGAGCGCTCCACGATCGCGGCCGACTCCGGGATGCTCTCTCCGGTGATGCGCACCCGGGACAGGTCGTCGAGGTAGTTCAGCGTCAACGCCATCAGGCCACCCCCGTCCCGGCGAGCGTCTTGTTCTTGACCGCCTTGTCGTGGCGCCGCAGCTTCATCTCGACGACCTTCGTGATGCCCTCGCCGAGGTCGATCGTCCCGACGACGCTGAACTCGTCCGGCAGGTCGCGATCACGCTCGCGCACCTGGTTCGCGGGCGTGACCTTCTCGCCCGCCTGCAGGATCGCGAGGGCCTCCTGGCCGGGCGAGCCGGGCACGATGCCGCCGGAGTGCAGCCGCGGGATGTTGGGCGTGTCCAGCGACCAGCCGCCGATGGTGAAACCGCCGCCGGGCAGTGGCCCGTTCCAGTCACCGTCAACGGACGGGATCGACAGCGAGAAGCCGTTCCAGCCGTCGATGATCGTGTTGATGGCGCCCTTGAAGGCATCGGTGATGCCGTCCCACATGCCGCTCACGGCGTTGGAGATCTTGCCGGGGAGGCCGGACAGGAACGAGATGACGCCGTTCCACATGTCCTTGATCCACCCGGTGATGCCGCCCCAGTTGCGGATGATGATGCCCAGCGGGCTGAACCTCAGGAAGATGTCCTTGATCCACCCGACGGCCGTGCCGATGAACCCGACGACCTTGTCCCAGAGCCCTTTCAGCCAGTTCCACACCGCCCCGAAGATCCGCTTCGTGACGGCCCACACCTTGTCCCAGTTCTTGATGATCAGCGCGACCAGGCCGACGACGGCGGCGATGACGAGCGCGATCGGGCCCATGGCGATCAACCATGCCGCGGCGACCTTCGCCGCGTGCACCAGAGACTTCGCGCCGAGCACGGCCCAGGCGGCGACCTGACGCCCGGACGAGACCACCATCGTCTTCGCGGTGCCGGCGGCGCGGGTCGCGACGGTCTTCAGTGACGGGATCAGGAAGTTGTACATACCGCTGGCGAGGTCACCGACACCCATACCCAGCGTCAGCAACCCTCCAGACAGATCACCCTTCATGACCTGCGACAGGCCCTTGCCCGTGTCAGTGACACCGGTCAAGGTGTCGCGGAAGCCCATCGCCTTCGTGTCGACGTTGTCGGCGGCCTCACCGACCCGGTCGAACGAGCTGGACGTACTGTCGCCCATCTCCCGCGAGGCCGAGCCGACGTCGTCGGACATCGTCTTCGCGGACGCGCCGACGTTCTCGAACGACCGTTCCAGCTTGTCGGAGTCGCCGGCGAACGTGAGGGTGACCTGGTTGGCCTGCCGTGCCATCAGTCGACCTCCACCCCGGCGCGGCGCGCCACATCGATCAGGGACCTGTTCATGACCTGCTGAAACTCGCCGCTGTCCCGCTTCTTGAAGTAGGACTTGTAGAGATAGCGGCCTTTCTTTCGGAACGGCCGCTTCACCGACCCCGCCGGCCCCACAGCGCCACCGAAGTCCAGCCACGGGTAGTACGGCGCCTTGGTCGCGCCGCCGGCGACCCGCGCCTGCGTGCGCGTCGACTTGGCTTTCAGGGTGCGCGCCGCCCGCCCGCTACGACGCGGGATGCGGGGAGTGGCGTCGTCGACGACCACGTCGGCAGCCTCGTTGAACGCGATCCGCACCGCCTTCGGCAGCTCCCGGTCGAGGGTGCGCAGGTTCTTGACGAACTCCGACAGGCCCTCGACCTTGATCGCCTCGGTAGCCATGTCAGCCCCACAACAAGGTGCCGCCGGTGATGAGCGCCGTGACGACAGCGGCGAACGCGGTCAGCGCGGCGAGGAGCATCTTCCAGGTGACGACACCATTGAGCCGGTCCTCGATGCGGCTGAGCCGGTCAACGATCATCTGGATTTCGGTAGGGCTCATGACCGCCTCCCGTCCTGCTTCAGCCGTTCCATCTCTTCGCGCTGCGCCTTGCGGGCGTAGTACGCACCCCAGCGGACGAACTCGTCATTGCTCATCTCGTGGCGGAGGCGGCCCACCGTCATCGACAGCTTCTGCGCCAGGAACATCTCGAACTCCAGACCCGGCACCGTCGCCAGCGCCTTCACCGCCGCTTTTGGACGCGTCGTCACCCATCCCGGACAGGTCACGGATCTTCTGCGTCACCGGTTCCAGCTCGCCGGCCGGCGACGCCATCTGCCACCGCCCGGCCTCGGCCACGGTCAGTGCCGGGTCGACCATGCCGGCGGCGAGCATCCGTCGCTCGAGGTCGGCGGTGTTGTCGGCTTTCTGCGCGGCGAGCACCTCGTCACGCGACAGGCCACGCACCCGCACCGTCCCGAGGCCAGGCACCTCGACCTCGCCTTCCGGGAGCCGTGCCTTGAAGAGGAGTTCCTTGTCCATGGCGATCAGACCTGCGGCGTCGTGTCGATGGTGCCGGACAGTTGCAGCTCCGCCGACCAGGTCACCATGTCCGCGACAGGGTTCGTCTCGACGTAGTTCGTGACGAGCACCTGCACCGTGTCCTGCGGCAGCCCGGAGCCGGCGCCCTCGGGCTGGCGGACCAGCTCCACCACGGTGCCCACGAGCGGCTCGACGACGGCACGCGGACCGGTGTCGGCCGTGTTGTCGTAGATCCCGGACATCGTGGCGGTGCCGTTCTTCAGCCCGCCCTCGAAGACGTGCGCGTCGTTGCCGTACGTGGTGACGTCGTGCGAGTCGGCCGAGCGGGTCAGCTCGCTGTTGTTGGTGTACGCCGACAGGTCGTCCCCGCCCAGCGTGATCACCGTGTTCTTGCCATGGACGAACGCCATCAGCTACTCCCTTGTCCTGTGATGTCGAGGTCGAACGTCGCGGCCACGTAATCGACGTTGCTGATGCGGATGACATCGAACTCCGCGCTCATCACCCGCACTGTGTCCATCGCGGTGTAGGTGCCGGCCTCGACGGTCTGCTTGATCGACCGGGCCCCGAACCCGTTCGCGTACGCGGCGAGGTGGTCCCGAGACGCCCTGTCGGACTGCCGCCCCACCACCAGCACCACCGGCAGCGTCAGCCGGTCCATACCGCGGCCGTAGGTCTCATCGAACGTGAGCGTGTCCGGGTAGGCGACGATCGCCGCCGGCGGTGTGATCGAGTCCGCCGGGTACGGCCACACCTTCAACCCGGTGATGGTGTCCAACCGGGCACCGATCTCGTCCATGACGCTGTTGAGGTTCATGCCGCGCCCCACCACCTGACGTACGGCGACAGCGCGACCGCCACGTCCGGATCGACCCGGGCGAGCAGCCGCATCTCCGAACCCGTCTCCGGAGACCCGGCGACCCCGAACGGCGCGTTACGCCGCGTGAAGAACCTCGACGCCTGCAACAAGGTCGCTTGCTTCACCGCATCGGGCACCGTCGTCCAGCCCCACAGCGCGCTCACGGTGACCTCGTCCTCACCACTGGTGAGGGTCTCGGTCGACAGCGTGCGCAGGACGAGCCGTGTGTACGGGCGGCTCTCCTTCTTGGCGTTGACCGGTTCCAGCGCGTACGAGTCGACGGCCGCGCCGTCGGCGGTCTGCACGGTCAGGCCGGTGGTGTCCTGCACGTCGTCGATCTCGACCAGCCACCGGCAGCGCCGGCGGTCCCACTCCGCGGCGTACGTGCGTTCCTCGGCGGTGTCGACCTTCCCGAACTGGCGGTTCGTGCGGTTGTCGACCGCCCGGGAGGCAGCGGAGACGGCCAGAGCGAGCTCGACGTCGTCCTCGGAGTCGTTGAAGCGCATGTAGTCGCGCAGCTCCACCGCCGTGACGTAGTCCTCTGCCCAGGCCATCTCCGCACCTCCTTCCGGTTACTCGTTCTTCGACTCGCTCGGGCTGTCGACCTCGCCGGCCCGGGCAGCGATCTCCGCCTTGACCTTGGCGAGGTCGGCCTCGAGCTTGGCCTTGCGTGCTGCCAGCTGCTTGATCGTCGCCATGATCAGGTCGCGTTCGCGGCCAGCAGCGTGTACGCGGGCCGGTTCTGGATGTTCCCGTCGGCCCGTTCCCATGCCGTGTACTCGACCTGCCCGGAGTTCGCCGAGCTGTACGGGTTGACCACGACGGCGAGGTTCGACACGCGCCGGATCACGTACGCCTCGGGCAGGTCACCGAGCACCGCCCAGTGCGACGACAGCGTGTTGTGGTTCGGGAACGCCTGGTCGATGACGACCGGGTAGCCGAGCAGCATCCGAGACGGCGCACCGCCCATGCCGGACTGCGCGGACTCCCACACCAGCGGCCGGCCCTGAGCGTCGGTGACGCCGCGGATCGCGTTCCACGACGACTTGTTCATCGCCCAGGCCGCGGTCTGCTCGTACGCCGGGTCGAGCGCGGTCTCGAGGTCGAGCAGGTCCTGATACGTGATCGCGTTGCCCGCGGCCAGGGTGTGGTCCGCCGTGAGGCCGGCGTGGGCGATGCCGAACGGCAGCGTCGTGCCGGCGCCGGTCACCCAGTCCTTCGCCTGCTTGCGGGCGATGCGGGTGCCGAGCTTGCGCGCCACCAGTCCGGCGATGTCGAACGCGGAGTCTTGCAGCAGCTCGACGGACACCTTGAGCGGCTGGTTGTTCGCGCCCGCGCTGGTGTACTTGTACGCGCCGAGCTTGACGGTGCCGAACTCGAGGTCGGCGCCGCCGGTGATGGCTGTGTTCTCGGCGGTGATGGTGCCCTCGTTGCCGGTGTCGTCGAGCGACGGGTAGTCGATCGGGTTGCCGGTCTCGGTGGGGAACGACTCGACCGCTGCGGCCAGGCCGCCGTAAGCCTTCATCACGTCGACGAGCTTCTGCCGGAACCCGTCGGGGACGGTGAACCCACCGTCGGCCCCGGCGCCGGTGCCCTGCGCGTTCGTCACCCGCAGATCGGCCAGATCCTGGGTCGGCTGGCCGGTGCGCAGGTAGTTCTCGAACGCCTTCTCCAGGCCGTCGTCTTCCTTCGCCGGCGCCGCATGCACGGCGGCGTGTACCTGGGCGTTCTCCGGGGCCGGGGCCTTGTACTGGTTCTGCCGCTGCCGAACCTGGTGGGTGCGCTCCTCGGCCAGCTTCGCCTCGAGCGCCTCGTACTGCTTGACCTCGTCGTCGGTCATCGTGCGACCGTCCGCGCCGTCGATGATGTTCTGCATCGCGGCGAGGAGCTCCTCGATGTTCATACCGGTTCCTCTCGGAGTGAGGGTGTTCCACGCCGCGGCGTGAATCGTGCGGCCTCCCCGGCTGTTCGCCGGGGCGGGTTCGGGGGTGGTGTCGTTGGCGATCCGGTCGGCCAGCCCGGCCGCGACGGCCTGCTCGGCGGAGAACCACGTCTCTGCGCGCATCCGGTCGCGCCATTCGGAGACCTCGCCGCCGGCCCGGTCGGCGTAGATCTCCGCGATCGTGTCGGACATGCCGTCCAGCAGCTCGGCCATCTCCAACATGTCGGCGGCGTTACCGATGACCAGCCCGGACGCGTCGTGGATCATGAGCTTGGCCGGCTTCTCCACCGCGATCGTGTCGCCGGACATGGCGACAAACGACGCCGCCGACGCGGCGATCCCGTCGACGTGCACGTCCACCGTGGACGGGTGGTTCAGCAGCGCCGAATAGATCGCGACGCCGTCGAACACCAGCCCGCCGGGGCTGTTGATGTGCAGGTCGATCGCCGGCGCGGTGATGTCACGCAGGGCGCGGGTGAACGACGTCGCGTCCGAGTCGTCCCACTCGTCGCCGATGACGCCGTAGATGTACAGCTCGGCGCGGTCGCCGTCGGCGTTGGTGATCTTGTACCAGTCGCCGGTGCTGTTGTTCTGCGGCTGATGCTTGCGCACCAGGGTGCGGCCACGGTCGGCCAGCTGCTGAAGCTTGTCCACGTTCACGCCGGTACCTCCTGCGGCTGGCCATTCGGGGCCGGGGCGGCGGCAGGAGCAGCCGCGGTCCGCAGCTCGTCCCCGCCGTCGATCGGTGGCATGTTGCGGATCCGGCGCGCCTCGTTCGGCGTCATCAGCCCCGCTTGCACTTGCTGGATCAGCAGGGCGATCTCCTGCTCGGGCGTCGGGCGTTCCAGCCCGGCGAAGTCGAACTCGCTGAACAACGGGGTCTGCAGCAGCCGCGACACGCGCTGCTCGATCCGGCTCGTCCAGCCTGCGAGGGTGAACCGAGCGAGGCCGCGGTTCTGCTCGGCGACACCGGTACCCCACGAGGTCTGCTTCTCGGTCTGCATCAGCAGGTGCGGCGGAACGCCCGTCCAGCGGGAGATTTCCTCGACCTGGAACTGCCGCGACTGAAGGAACTGCGCGTCCTCGGCGGACATCGTCCAGGGAGTGAACTTCAGGTTCCGGTTCACGAACGCGATGTCACCGGCGTTCTCCCACCCGGACATCCGCCGGTTCAGCCCCGCCTTGATGTCCTTCGCCTCTTCCTCGTCGACGTCCTCCTCCGGCGTCACCAGGCCGGAGAGCATCGCACCGTTGGAGAACGTGCGCCCCGCGGCGCGATCCCCGGCGATGGTCGTGCCGAACGAGTTGCGGCCGTACCTGATGACCGACATCCCGTGCACGCCGTCCAGCGACAAGCCGAGGATCTTCGTCATGGTCGCCGGGGTGAACTGGCGCTGCGTCCCGTCGACGAGGGTGACCGTCCATCTCGGCTGAGACGCACCCAGGTCCCCGACGCCGCGGGTCTGCGGTTCCTCCGTGACGGCCAGAGGGTGGATGGGTACCGCGCCGATGACCGCACCGGCGTTGTTGAACAGGTGCGCGAGGTACGTGACGCCGTGCAGCATCAGGTGCGCGACGATCGTCTCTTTCCACTCGAACGGGGTCTGCCCGTTCGGCCCAGCCGGCTCGTCCAGCCACGACGACACCCGCTGACGCTGCCCGTCCGCGGTGTCGCGCAGCGTCCGCAGCGGCAGGCCGGCGATCGTGCCGGCCACCAGCGACACCGCCCGCCACATCGCCGGGATGCCCAGCACGGAGCCCTCGTCGACGTTCACACCCGCGTACGTCGGGGACACGCCGAAGTAGGCCGCCAGCACCGGGTCACTGATCGAGACGTGCTCGTCCGTGACGTCGGTGCGCGAACCGCGCCTCCACGGCAACTGCATGTCTAAAGCATACATTCTTGGTGGGGATAGTATGTATTCATGTTGGCCGACGCCGTCCGAGCCGCCGTGGCCGCCATCGACACCAAGGCCACCGACACCGCGGCCGTCGAGCTGGCCATCGCCTACGCAGCGGAAATCGACGAGGGCGGAGACCTCACCAAGCTCGGGCCGGCGCTGGCCACCGCCCTCGACGCTCTCCTGCTGACACCACGAGCACGGGCAGCAGCCGTGAAGGGAGGCAGCAGCGATGGCGGCACCGGAAGCGTCCTCGACGAACTCCGCGAGCGTCGAGCCGGTCGGCAGCGTGACGCCGAGACTGTGGACGGCGCCGCTACGTGAGCTGACCCCCGCTACCAGCTACGGCTTCGACGTCATCGACTTCGCCCGCGACGTCCTCGAAACACCCCTCGACCCCTGGGAAGAGTGGGTCGCGGTCCACGTCGGTGAATTGCTGCCCGACGGACGCCCCCGGTTCCGCACCGCGCTCATCCTCGTCGCCCGCCAGAACGGCAAGACTCTGCTGGCGAAGACACTCGCGCTGTACTGGATGTTCGTCGATCAGGTGCCGCTCGTGCTCGGCACCTCGACGAACCGCGACTATGCCCGCGCCGTCTGGCGGGAGTTGTGCGACGTCGCCACCGGCAATCCGATGCTCGCCGCCGAACTCGGCCCCAAGCCGATCTGGTCGCAGACTGGCTCCGAAGAATTGATCACCGGCGCCGGAGCCAGGTACAAGTTCGCCGCGACCAACAGACGCGCCGGCCGTTCACTGACCGTGCACCGGCTCCTGCTCGACGAGGTCCGCGAACACCACGGCTTCGAGACGTGGAACGCCGCCACCAACGCGATGAATGCCGTACCCGACGGGCAGACCATCGCCATCAGTAACCAGGGCGACAACGAGTCCGTCGTCCTCGACTCCCTGCGACTACCCGCCCTCGAACACATCGAGACCGGCCGCGGCGACGCCCGACTCGGACTCTTCGAGTATTCCGCGCCACCCGGTGCCGACCCCGAAGACGTCCACGCGCTCGCCCAGGCGAACCCCAACCTCGGGCACCGCATCGACCCCGACGCGCTGCTCGGTGCCGCCATGCGCGCCAAGGCTGCCGGCGGGCAGGAACTCGCCGGGTTCCGCACCGAAGTCATGTGCCAGCGTGTGCACCTACTCGACCCCGCCGTCGACCCCGACGCGTGGGAGACGGGCGGCACCGACGAGCCCATCGACCTCGCCCAGTACCGGCGCCAAGTCGCGCTGTGCGTCGACGTGTCCCTCGACGGCACCCACGCCAGCCTCATCGCAGCCGCCGTCATCGACGACAAGACGCACGTCGAAGTCATCAAGGCGTGGGACGGTGCCGGATGCACCAAGCAGCTACGTGCCGACCTGCCCGACATCGTCGCCAAGGTCAAGCCACGCGCACTCGGCTGGTTCCCAGCCGGACCCGCCGCAGCCGTCGCCGCCGACCTCGCCGATCGCGGGCACCGCGGCTGGCCACCGAGGCGCGTCCGGGTCGACGAGATCCGCGGCGAGGTCACCCAGGTGTGCATGGGCCTGGCTGACGCCGTCCTGTCCGGCGAGATCGTCCACCCGCGAGACGACATGCTCACCGCCCACGTCAACGCCGCGCAACGACTCTGGCGCGGTGACGCCTGGGTGTTCGCCCGCAAGGGCAGCACGCCGATCGACGGGACCTACGCCGTCGCCGGAGCCACCCACCTCGCCCGCACACTGCCGCCCGCACCCTCACCCGTCACGGTCGTCTGACCAGCACCGACACCGCCGGCGCCGGGCACAGAAAAAACACTTACGGCGGGTGTTGCGTCGTCGCAGGTCACAGACTTTTCGACCATGGTCGGCGCGTTTGTGCAGGTCATGGCGTTGTCGTCACCAGCTCGACACGCGGCGCGGCTGCGGCGACCGCTTGCCGGGCTGCCCCGCCTTGAGGTTGCACTCGCGATGCGCGGCCTGGAGGTAACGAGGATCGTCGCCCGCCACCTCACGCTCCAGCGTGTGATGCACCTGCGCCGACATGGGATCAGGGTGGCGCAGCATCGGGTCGATGGATAGCTCGCAGAGCTGGCATACCCACGCGTCCCGGGTGAGCACGTATTGCCGCAGCCTGCGCCACGCTGGGGTGGAGCCCTTGGCCCATGCCTTGGACATGGGCTACTCCTGGCGCGTGGCCCGGTTCGGGACCCTCGCCGTCACGCCCAGCGCGCCCAGCACGCCGAGCGCGGCTCGTAGCTCACCACTGTGCAACCTGCCCCATAGCTCGGCGGACCTCTCATGCAGATTGTACGGCTGATACAGCCTACGGTTGTAAAGACGATGCCCCGGCCCTATTCGGGTGGGCCGGGGCATCGTTGTTGCGTGGGTCAGGCGCGCATCCGCTTCTCGTGTGCCTGGCGCACCATGACCATCGCCCGGCCGCAGTGCTTCATGCAGAGCACGATCTCGCCCTCGGGGTCGAGCGCCTCCTCGGTGCACTGCTCGCCGTTCCGGCGGAGATACCTGCACTGCTCATGCGCGGCGCTCACAGTGCCCCGCCGATCAGCACGGCGATGGCCACAGCGACGACGCAGAACGCGATGCCGGCGAGCATGCCGACCCAGAACTCAGCCCGGTCGATGTCCCGGCGGACCTCTCCGGCGAGCTGCACGGTGTGCTGGTCGCGCTCAGACAGCTCGAAGGCGGGCGGGGCATCAGGGGTGCTCGGTGAGCGAGCACCCCTGGGCGGCCGATCCTCGATGATGCGGATGAGGTTGTCCAGCTGGCCGAGGATGTCGCGCTGAATCGCGGAGACGTCGGCGAGGGTGCGCTGGTCCCGGCGCGGCGGTTCGGCTGCGATGTCGTCGAGCATCTCGATGCTGGGCGTAGTGGCCGAATTGATGTCCGCCTCGGGGACATTGAGGGTCGGCTCGGGCGACCACACCGGATCGACGACGTACATGTCGAAGTCGGTGTCGGCGGCCTGACGGACGATCGTGGCCGCCCCGCAGTAACCCTGGATCCAGACGACGACCTTGTCGCCGATCTCGTACTTGCGACCGGCGGCCGCCTCGGTGCTCTCTTCCGTTCCCATGGTCAGACTTCCGTCTCTGCCGCGTCGACGGCATCGGTGAGTGCCTCGATCAGGTGGCGGGCCTGATCGGGGGTCAGGGTCATGCGCTCGCCCGGGCGGGACTCGATCGCGACCGTGTCGTCTTCGAGGCAGCCGACGAGGACGTCGCCGCGGCCGGCGGGAACGATCACGGGGTCGGCGTAGAAGCCGGGGGCCGCGTACTTGCCGTCGAGCGCGGCGACGCGGTCGGTCAGGGCGTTGACCTCATCGGTGAGCCGGGTGATGTTGAGCGCCATGGAGCCTTCGGGGGTGAGGGTCTGCCCGTCAGCCTCGAGCAGTTCGGTGGGGATCTCGTGCGTGGTCATAGTGTTCTCCTCAGATGGTCTTGACGACGTTGTCCAGGGCGGACATGTCGCGCTGGGTTCGTGGTGTCTCGTCGATCTCGGCGGCGGGTTCCGCGCCTGGCCATGCTTCGACCTGTGGGAGTGACTGGCCCTTGTCGAGCCACCGTTCCCAGCTGTCCAGCCGGTTCCATGCGGCCATCTGCCCGTCGGCGGACTCGACCTCGGCCATGGACTTGCGGACGACGTCAGGCGGCGGGTCCGGCATGTACTCGCCGTTCTCGATCTGCCGCGTGATCTCGGCCTTCCATTCCTGGTATGCCTGCCACTTCTCGCGGTCGTCAGGGTCGGGGTAGCCGTGGCTGTCGACGAGCTCGGGCGGAGCCTGCGGCATGGGGATCTTCCAGCGGCGGGTCTTGCGGAGTCGCCTGACGTACTCGACGACGTGGATCGGCATCAGGTACTCGTGGGTGGCCCCGTAGTGCTGGACGACGGCCTTGCGTGCGTCGTCGAACGGTGCGTCCTCTCCGAGCGCCTCGGTGATGATGGCGTGCCAGGCTTCGACGTCGGCCATGCCGACCTTGCGGCGGTCGGTGGCGGCGGCCATCTCGAGGAGGTCGGACACTTCGCTGGGCTTCATGTCAGAGTCCTTTCGCTCTGAGGGCGTCGCCGAGCGTGCGTACGCCGGCGGCACGTTGGTCTGATGTGGCTGGGCCGGCGCCGGTGCGGGCGGGCGCGCTGGCCTGGTCGACGAAGCTGTCGAGGGTCGAGGGGTGCATGCGCTTCTCGTCCCAGAGCTGTAGGCCGCGGCGGACGCGGTCGTAGGAGACGCCCTCTTCGAGCAGCGCCTTGATGCGCTTGGAGATCTGGCCCTTGACGTTGCCGGTCGGTTTGTCGTCTGCGCCGCGGTGGTCGATCCACTCGGCGATGAGGTCCTTCGCGGTCGGCTGCTGCGGCTCGACTACTTCGGCGTCGACGATGTCGGCCGGGAGCGCCAGCTCCGAACTGACGGAACCTGACGGAATATCTGACGGTAAGGGACGGACTTCCTCTATGGATACCGCAGGGTTTGCGGGGTCATCCCGCAGGGTTTGCGGGGTCGATGGCGCAGGGTTTGCGGTATCACCCCGCACGGTTTGCGGTACCGCAGCTTCTGCGGGGCGCACGTCCTGCGGGGTCGATGGCGCAGGGTTTGCGGTACGCAATACCGCAGACTCTGCGGTATCCATGACCACTCGATAGCTGTTCCGTTGACGCCGAGCGGCCCGGAACTCGCGCACGAGCTCTCCGTCGTCGACGAGCCGCTGGATCGCTCCGTGGATGGCCCGCTCGGACATCCCGGTCTTCTCGATCAGCTCGGCGATCGACGGCCAGGCGTTGCTGCCGTCCTTGCTCGCGCAATCCGCGATCGCGAGCAGGACCAGCCGATCGAGCTTCCGACTCCGGGAGTGGCTCCACACCCAGGACATGACGTTGACGGACATCAGCCAGTGATCTCCGCCCAGGCGAGCGCGTGAGCCTCGTCCACCACCAGCTTCATCCACTCGCGCTGACGTTCGAGGACGGCACGAAGTTCGGGCAGTGGGATCGGGCCGTACTCGTCGGGCACGCGCTCGACCGTGGCCCGGAAGTCGTCGGCGAGTGCCTCATAGAGCGCACGGACCTCGTCGAACCGGCTGGGTCTGTCAGCCTCGGCACTTCGATCCGCCCGATTCGCTCCGGGGAAAGCCTGGGTGGCCGGGCACTGCCCGGCGACGGAGGTCACGTGACACCCCGCCAGACCCGAACCAGCCCACCGTGGCGGGACGGCGTCGACGACGGCCTGACGGCCACCAGCTCGATCACGCCGGCGCGCCGGGCGGCGGTGAAGCGCGGACCCCAGTGGTTCGGGTGCTCCGGTTCGCCAATGACCTCACGGAGGTCGCTCGAGGTGAACTCGGAGCCGGACCGGGCCATGGCGGCGATCTCGCGGTCGGCGAGCTCTGCCCAGGTGGGCTCGGTGTTCTCGTCGGCCTGGTTGACGCCGTCGTAGGAGCCGTCGGCGATGGTGTCGGTCAGAAGGTCCAACTGACCGTCAGGCGGCTCAGATTGCAGTTGTGTAGCGTCGTACACGGAGTAACCCCCGTTGCTGTGATGTGGAAATCGGGTGACGTTCGTGGTCTGCTCCGGGCCGGTCAGGTGTGCCACCACCTGACCGGCCACCTATGGAGCCGACTGCTCGACGGAGCGCGACTCGGCCCACGCGATCACGATCGCGGGGTCATATCGGCAATGCCGGCCGAGCTTCATGTACTTCGGGCCTGTGCCGCGTGAGTTCCAGCCGTAGAGCGTCGGCAGCGGAACCCCCAGGTACTCGGCCGTCTCTTCGGGACTCCAGAGACCGTCCGGCCGACGGGCCGAACCCTCTCCGTGGTGGCGCCTGTCCATCGCTGCTCGCTTTCCGATCGTTGTCGGTCTGACTTAGAACACAGTACACGTTCGCGCTGTTTCGTGCTAACGTTGCGCGCATGTCGAGCAGCGAGAAGCGATGAACAACGACCAAGCCGGGCCGGGGCCGATGGGTGAGGAGTTCGCGGAGCCAAGTGCCGTGCTCGTCGACCAGTTGCCGAAGATCCGTGCGCGGCGCGAACTCAGCGCCGAAGGGCTGGCCCAGCGAATCGCGGAGCTCGGCGGCAAGCTCGACCGGGCAGCAATCTCGAAGATCGAGAACCGGTCGCGTGGCGTCTCCCTCGACGAAGCACTGATACTTGCGGTTGCTCTCGATGTCGCGCCGGTACACCTATTTACCCCCCACATCGATGAAGACCGCGTATGGGTCGCTCCGACGCTGCGAGTTCCGCCTTATCGCATGCGTCAGTGGGTGAGGGGTGGAAACCCGTTGCCAGGACGGCCAGACCGGGAGTTCCGAACCGAGGTACCCGATAGCGAGTGGCGATCGAAGGACCTCGAGAAGAAACATCTACAGGCCGTCGAGGACTTCAACAGAGCGTCTCGCCGCCAGCGTGTCGCAAGGGCGATGGTCGACACGTTGACGAGCGAGCTTGCGGAGCTTGAGGACTACCGCAATGTCATCGGCGTGATGGAGAATCGGCCGCAGATCCAGCGCCTGGAGAAGCGCCTCGGCACCGCATACGAGGAACTCGCTGAAGCGAAGGTGGATAGTGAAGACGCCCTGCGAAAGCTGAACAGGCTCGCGCACATGATGCAACACGAGTCGCCCAACGCTGACATTGAACAGGCCGCCGCGGCGGCCAATCGGTCACTTCAAGAGACCGGGTCCACGACCTCCGATGAGGACGGACGCGACCATGGCGATAACTGACCGCTGGCACAAGTCCCGCCCGGCGCCCGACGAGCCGCGCTGCCGACAGCACAACCTTGTCCCGACTCCTCAACACGGCCAAGGCGACCGATGGCAGGTCAGGTACCGCGACGACGCGGGGGCGCAACGGAAGAAGAGCTTCCCGAAGAAGGATGGCAAGGACCCGAACACCTGCGCCTCGGCGTTCGACGCGAAGATCCGCGAGCAGGTGAACACAGACACCTACATCGACCCGGCCGCCGGCAGGATCGCCTTCCGGCAATACGCCGAGCAGTGGCGCATCGACCAGCTCCATCACCGGCCTTCGACAGCCCGACAGGCAGAGAGCCGGCTGCGGTTGTGGGTGTACCCGGTCATCGGCGATCGCCAGATGTCGACGATCCGGCGGTCCGACGTGCAGCGCGTCGTCACCCAGGCCGCAGCCGAGCTCGCGCCGAGCACCGTCGAGGTCGTGCACACCTACATCGCCAGCGTCTTCAAGGCCGCCTTGATCGACAGGGTCATCCCGTCGAATCCGTGCGTGAAGATCAAGCTGCCCGAGAAGTCGTCGGCGAAGGTAGTGCCGCTAACGGTCAAGCAGGTCGGACACATCGCGGAGAGGGTCGGCGCCCGGTATCGCGCCATGGTGCCTGCGACGGGCCTGCGATCCGGCGAGCTACGCGGCCTTACGATCGACCACCTCTCCCCTGCCCTGCATCTGCGCAGCGATGTGCCACCGAAGCGCGCCGTCCTGCGGATAGACCGTCAGCTCGAGGGTGTCGACGAACGTAGCGAGCCGGTGTTCGGCCCCGTGAAGACTCCGGCCGCTGATCGGTCGGTGCCGGTGCCTGGACCGGTCGCGGTGATGCTGGCCGATCACCTTGCGACGTACTCGCCCGGATCCGCGGGCCTGGTGTTCACCACGGCCGCCGGCACGCCAGTAGGCCGGAGCCGCGCTGGCCACATCTGGCGCGACGCTGTCGACGGCATGGGGCTGCGGCAGCGAGCGGGTTGGCACGATCTGCGGCACCATCACGCCTCGGTGTTGATCTCCGAGGGTCTGTCGGTGCGAGCGGTCGCGGACCGGCTCGGTCATGAGGACCCGGCAGAGACGTTGAGGACGTACGCGCACCTGATGCCGAGCGACGAGGAACGTGCCGTGGCGGCGACCGAGGAAGCACTCAAGGACGTGATCTGATGTGCCCTCAACGTGCCTTGATGTTGCCCCATCGGCGCTCACACGCTGGTCAGCGGCCTAGCCATGTCGCGACGGACAGAATCCGGCTTACAGGCCGGCTCGTCCTTTTCACCTGCTGCGATACGCCGATCCCGGAGCGCTCGGCAGGTCCGAAGCGAGCACGTGGCACGCTGTGTGACCTACGGCGCCCGAGATGTCAGCTTTGTGGAACACCCCAGCACCGGTGCAGTACGGTGCTCGCAGGCGACGATCCGGAGGGGGCACCGTGGCTTCTGCCAACCTGAGGTCCGCACCTGAGGGCACCGAACTGGAACTGCACATCACAACTGCGGAAGCGGCGCGTATCGCGGCGGGCGACACGACGTTCAGCGCCGGCGCGGATCTCGACGGTGACCTCGTCGAGATCCGGGTGTACGTGTCCGAAGCGCCGGCGCCGGCGGCGCCGATCGACGGCACGTGAGTTCTCGGCGCCGACGTCGGGTCGAAACCCGCTCGCGTTCCGGGGCCGTGCAGCCCTACCGTCCTGCATCGTGACCTCCGACGATCCGAAACGAACCGTCCGGCTCGGCTACGACGCCATCTCCTACCAGTATCGCGCCGACGACGGCGGCAACGACGACCGGTACCAGCCCTGGATCGCTGAACTGCGTCGACGCATCCCGGCCGGCGGCGAGGTGCTGGACCTCGGGTGCGGTTGCGGCGTGCCGGTGAGCCGAGAGTTGTCCGCCGCCGGGTACGCGGTCACCGGCGTGGACTTCAGCGAGGTGCAGGTACGCAGGGCCCGTGAGCTCGCTCCCACGGCGACGTTCCTGCAGTCCGATGTCACCGACGTCGAGTTCCCGGACGCATCGTTCGACGCCGTCGTGTGCCTGTACACGGTGATCCACCTGCCCCTGGCCGAACAGCCGCCGCTGTTGCGCCGTATCGCCGGCTGGTTGCGGCCCGGCGGCCTGCTGCTCGCGACGACGGGTCACGGCGCCTGGACCGGCACCGACGACGACTGGCTCGGTGGCGGCGCAACCATGTGGTGGAGCCACGCCGACGCGGCGACCTACCGTTCCTGGATCACCGACGTCGGGCTGGACGTCGAGCACAGCGACGTCGTCCCGGAGGGCGACAGCGCTCACGCGCTGTTCTGGGCGCGCCGGCCCTGAGCCCTACCGGTCACCGACCCACCCGACGATCTGGTAGACGACGGCTCGCCGCGCCCGACCGGTGTCGAGGGCCGACGTCTCAGCTGCCGACGGCAGCCGCCAACTCGGGTACCAGGTGTTCCAGGGCATACGGCAGGCTCAGCACGGTGGACCAGGTGAGCGCTCCGGACACCAACGGGTCCTCGATGAACAGCACACGCCCGTCCTGCACCGCGTCGAGGCTGGAGTACAGCGGCTTGTTCTCGATCTGCTCACGCAGCGACGGATCGCTGCCGACGTTCCAGATCAGCAGCTCGCGGTCGAGCTTGGTCATCAGTTCGTCGCTGATCTCCGCTCCGTCGCGATCGCCCGCGAGTTCGGCGATCTCGGCTGGGAGTTCGAAGCCCAACGACGTCATGAACACCGTGCGCGGGTCGGTGGCGCTACGCACGAATGACGATCCCGGTTCGAACATCTCGGCGACGACCATCTCGACGCCCTCGAACTCGGGATGCGCTGCGGCGGCGTCGGTGAACATCTGGTCCACCTCGGCGATCATCCGCTCCGCGCGCTCCGGCTGGCCCAGGATCTGCCCGACCATCCGGGTGCTCTCCTGCCACGGCATGCCGTACTCGGGATAGTCCCCCGACGATGCGACCGTGGGCGCGATCCGCGACAGCGTCTCGTACTCCTCTTGGGTCATCCCGGTGTAGAGGCCGACGATCAGGTCCGGCTCGAGCCCGGCGATCCGCTCGTAGTCGAAGTTCTGCTGGCCGGTGAAGGTGCCGTCGTTGAGTACGACGGGCTCGGCGTTCCCGAGCGCTTCCTGCGCCCAGGGCCATACGGCGTGCGGATGGTCGCCGTACCAGTACGTGACGGCGACGGGCGTGATGCCGAAGGCCAGCACCGCGTCTTGATCACTGAAGCCGAGCGTGACGATCCGTTCCGGCGCCTCTTCGAGCTCGGTGGTGCCGTAGCGGTGCTCTACGGAGGCGGGGAACTGCGGGGCCCCGGCAGTGGCGGAATCATCGTCGCCACTCTGGGTCTCGCCTACGGCCTCGGTGTCCGCGCCTCCGCACGCGACGAGCGCGCACAGTGCGGTCAGGACGACGGCGGCCATCGAACCTGTTCGGGACGAGCGCAAATGCCGGGTGCGGAAGACAGTCATGTGCCAAGGATAGGCTGACCTAATTCATTGCACGACATTGGCCCGCGGGAGAAGGCCCGCGGCGCAGCCGGACCCTGCACGGACGACGTCATGTCACCGGCACGTCCGGGCGAGCCATGCCGTCCGCCGGCTCGAGGTGGACGACGGCATGGTGCAGGTGCGGCACCTGCCGGACGAGCGCGGCCAGCACGTCGGCGGCGATCAGGTGCCCGTCACGCACCGGCACGGCGCCGTCGACGGACACCTCCACGTCCGCCTCGATGCGGTGGCCGGTCCAGCGGGCGCGGACGCGGCCGACGCCGCGAACGCCCGGAACGGCCCCGGCGACCGTGGCGATCGAGTCGACGGTGCCGTCGTCGACACCGTCCATCAGCCGGCGCACGATGGTGCGCGCCGATGTCACCAGCAACCACAGGATCGCCGCGGCGACCACGAGACCGACGACGGCGTCGGCGCGCGGGAAACCGAGCCAGGTGCCGACGACACCGAACACGACGACCAGCGACGTCAGGCCGTCCGCCCGGGCGTGTTGCCCCTCCGCGACGAGCGCGGCCGACCCGATGCGCCGGCCGACCCGGATGCGGTACACCGCCACGAGCTCGTTGCCTACGGCACCTGCGAGCGCGGCCGCCAGTACCCAGCCGGTGTTCGTCATCGCCCGTGGGTCGAGCAGGGCACCCACGGACTCGGCGACGATCAGAGCGGCCGAAAGCGCGATGACCAGTGCGATCAGGATGCCGGCGACGTCCTCGGCGCGCCGGTAACCGTACGGGAACCTGCTGGTCGGCGGCCTCAGGCCGAGCCTGAACGCCACGAGCAGCGGGATGGTCGTGATCGCGTGTCCGAGGTTGTGCACGGTGTCGGCCAGCAGCCCCAGCGAGCCGCTGATCGCCACGATCGCCAGCTGCACCGCGGCGGTCGCCATCATGCCGATCAGGCTGATCCAGGCCGCCCGGACCCCGGCGCCGGCGCTGCTCTCCGCGCTCTCGATGGCCGTCGCCGAGTCGTGGCTGTGTGGTTTGAGCGCGTGCAGGACGCGCCGGACGGCCCCGTCGGGGTGTTCGTGTTCGTGTTCGTGACCGTCCCCGGTGTGGTGATCCGTCATCGATGCATTGTCTACGTAATTGCGTAGATGCGCAACTAGTGTTCACAGCGTTACGCTCGCGCTCGTGCACGAATCGCTGACCGGCTTTCAGATGCCCAGCACCGAGCAGGTCGACCGGGCTGCCGATGCCATGCGGATGCTGGCGGAGCCCACCCGCGTCAAGATCATGTGGGCGCTGCTGCAGGGCGAGTCGTCGGTCAACTGCCTCGCCGAGCTGGTCGGCTCGACGTCGACCGCCGTCAGCCAGCACCTCGCCAAGCTCCGGCTCGCCGGGCTGGTGTCCAGCCGCCGCGACGGGACGTTCGTGTACTACCACGCGGCCGACACGCACGTGCGTCAGCTGCTCGAACAGGCGCTGTTCCACGCCGACCACGCGCGCGGCGAACACCCCGACGAAGACGATCCGCGGCACCAGCACGACATCGGCTGACCGCGCCACGTCCCCCGTGGAGTCAGCCGAGGGCGGTGTCCAGCGCCACCCAGTCGACCGACCGGGGGCTGTGCGCCGCGAGCGTCGCGAGCAACCCGAGACGCGACCGCCTCACGGCCTCGTCGTCGGCCATGACCAGGACGTCGTCGAAGAACGAGTTCACCGGGTCGACGACGGCTGCAGCCGCGTCGGCGAAGCCGGCCACCCGGCCCTGCGACCAGTCCCCCAGCGTCTGCACCGCCTCGACCAGCCGCACCTCGGCCGGTTCGGTCAGCAGCTCGGGGTCGTACTCGGCCGCCGTCACTTCCGGGACGATCCGCGCGATGCGGTGCAACGCCGCCACCAGCCCGCGGAAAGCCTCGTCGTCGGAGCGCGACCGCAGCGTCTGCAGCGTCTCGACGGCACGGCCCGGCGCGTCGGCGCCCGGCAGGACCGCGTTGACGAAGTCGACCGGCTCGTCCTCGTCGCGCAGCTGCTGGGCGAACCGCGCCACCACGAACTCACGGGCCGTGGCGACGGCTTCGTCGCCGACCTCGATGTCCTGCGCCCGGAGCCGCTCGGCGGCAACCGCGAGGCCGCCGTCGACGGTGACCGACGACACCTCCGGAGTGGCCCGCAGGATGCGCACCACTCCGAGCGCCGCACGCCGCAGCCCGAACGGATCGGAGCTTCCGGTCGGCTTGGCGCCCAGCGCGAACATCGCCATCAGCAGGTCCAGGCGGTCGGCGAGCGCCAGCACCGCCCCGGGGAGGCTCTCGGGCAGGGCGTCGCTGGTGTGGCGCGGCAGCTCCGTCTCGAACAGTGCCTGCCCGACGGCGGCCGGCTCGCCCGCGCGCACCGCGTACTCCCGCGCCATGACACCGGCGAGGGTGGGCAGCTCGATGACCATCTGCGACGACAGGTCGAACTTCACCAGCTGCGCCGCACGCGCCAGGGTGGCGCCGGCCTCGGCGTCGAGCGCGACGCTCTTACCGAGGTCGCCGGCGATCGCCTCGATCCGGTCGGCCCGATCGGCCATGGAGCCGGCCTTCTCCTCGAAGGTGAGCCGGCTCAGGCCCTCCCGGAAGCTCTCGAGCGCGACCTGCAGGTCGGCGCGCCAGAAGAACGCCGCGTCCTCGTACCGGGCGCGCAGCACGGCTTCGTTGCCCGCGCGCACCGCGTCGGTGTCGCAGTCGCCGTTGGCGACGGCCACGAAGTACGCGAGCAGCTCGCCTCCCGGACCGCGCACCGGCAGGTAGCGCTGGTGCTTGCGCATCACGGTCGTCAGGATCTGCTCGGGCAGTTCGAGGTAGCGGGTGTCGAAACCACCCAGCAGCGCGTTCGGCTCCTCGATCAGGTTGGTGATCTCGTCGACGAGGGCGGCCTCGGCGGTCGTGTCGACGTGGCCGCCGACCTCCGCCGACAGCGACCCCGCCGCGGAGACGATGCGGTCACGACGCTCGGTCTCGTCCACCACGACGCCGTTCCCGGCGAGGAACTCCTCGTACCCGGCGGCGGACGGCACCCGCACCACCGGCTGCGCGGACTCTCGGTGCACACGTGTCGTCCGCCCGCTGACCAGGGACGACACCGTGACGGGCACGCGAACCTCGCCGAGCAGCGCGGTCAGCCACCGGATCGGCCGGCTGAACGAGAGCTCCGGATCGTTCCAACGCATGTTCTTGTCCGCGCGCAGCTCGGAGACGACCGAGCCGAGCACGTCGGCCAGCACCTCGACCGCGCCCCGGCCGGTGTCAGTGACGACGGCCACGACGTGCTCGTTGCCGCCGTAGTCCGCGGTGTTCAGCTCGTCGACGGCCACGCCCTGTCCGCGCGCGAACCCCTCGAGCGCCTTGGTCGGTGCGCCGTCGGCGTCGTACGCGGCGGTGACGCGCGGCCCGCGGATGGTGCGTTCCGCGTCCGGCTCACGCGGCTGGACGTCGTCGACCTGGACCACGACCCGCCGCGGTGTTCCGTTCGCGACGACCTCGCCGTGCCCGAGCCGCGTCGCCGCGAGCTTGTCGCCGACGGCCTTGCGGACCGCCTCGACGGTGTTCGTCACCTCGCGCGGAGGCAGTTCCTCGGTGCCGATCTCGAACAGCAGCGGCGCCGGCCCGGACAGCTCGGCCGGCCGGGTGTCCGGCGCGTCGAGCAGCGGCGGCTCGACGTCGGACGTGGCGCGCGGGCGTGGCGTGGTGCCCAGCGGATGGCCGAGCTCCTCGCGGCGATCGGTCCACAGCGACGCGACCTCGCGCGCCAGGCCGCGCATCCGGGCGAACGCCTTGGCCCGCTCGGTGGTGCTGATGGCGCCGCGTGAATCCAGCACGTTGAACGTGTGCGAGCACTTCAGCACGTAGGTGTAGGCGGGCACCGGCAGGCGCTGCTCGATCAGCCGCTCGGCCTCGGCGGCATAGCCGTCGAACCATGCCCGGTTCGCCGCGACGTCGGCGTCGTCGAGGTAGTACCGCGACATCTCGTACTCGGCCTGTCCGAAGGCCTCGCCGTAGGTGATGCCGGGCGCGTAGGCGATGTCCGTGAAGTGTTCGGCGCCCTGCAGTGCCATGATGATGCGCTCGATGCCGTAGGTGATCTCCACCGACACCGGATCCAGGGTCTGACCGCCGGCCTGCTGGAAGTAGGTGAACTGGGTGATCTCGAGCCCGTCCAGCCAGACCTCCCAGCCCAGGCCCCACGAGCCGGTGGCGGGGTTCGCCCAGTTGTCCTCGACGAAACGGATGTCGTGTGCGCGGACGTCGATGCCGAGCGCTTCGAGGCTGGCCAGGTAGATCTCCTGCGGGTCGCCCGGGTCGGGCTTGAGGATGACCTGGAACTGGGTGTGCGTCTGCAGCCGGTTCGGGTTCTCGCCGTAGCGGGCGTCGTCGGGCCGCACGCTCGGCTCGACGTAAGCGACGTGCCACGGCTCGGGACCGAGCACACGGAGTAGGGTGGCCGGGTTCATGGTTCCGGCGCCGACCTCGGTGTTGTACGGCTGCACCATCAGGCAGCCACGGTCGGTCCAATACTTCGTCAGCGCGAGCAGCGCATCCTGCATCGTGAGCACAGGGAGACCCTAGTATCGCTCGGGCTTCGGCACTAATCCGATGCCCGTACTCGTCCCCGCCAGAATACAGGTCGTGGCCCGCGTCACGATCGGCGGCCGGTCACCCCACCGCCGCGACGATCTCGCCGTGCGGCACCATGAACCAGCCGTCGTCGTGCTCGGCCCACGCCCGCCACCCGTCGGCGATCCTCGTCAGGTCGGCCACCGTGGCCAGTCCCTGTTCGACGGCCTGGTGGGCGAACGACGACTCGCGCACCCGGTCCGCCCACATCGCGGCCCACCACTGCCGGTCGGCGTCCTCGGCGAAGCACCACACGCTCGCGGACGCGGTGACCTCGTCGAGGCCCGCCGCTCGGGCCCACGACTTCAGCCGGCGGCCGGCGTCCGGTTCGCCTCCGTTGTGCCGGGCCAGCGTCCGATACAGCCGCAACCACTCGTCCAGCTCCGGGATCTGCGGGAACCAGAACATTCCCGAGTAGTCCGAGTCGCGGGCCGCGACGACACCGTCCGGCCGGCACACCCGCGCCATCTCACCGAGGACGGCCACCGGGTCCGGGACGTGCTGCAGCACCTGATGCGCGTGGACCACGTGGAACGACGCGCCCGCGAACTCGAGCCCGAACGCGTCGCCGGCGCGGAACTCCACGTTGCGCACCCCTGCCGCGGCCGCGTGCTCCCGTGCGCCGGCCAGCACGACGTCGGCATCGTCCACCCCGACCACCCGTGCGGGCGAGACCAGCGACGCCATCTCGGTGGTGATCGTGCCGGGACCGCAACCGACGTCGAGCACCTCGGTGCCCGGGACCAGCCACGGGCTCACGTACGCGGCGGAGTTGGCGACAGTGCGCCATGCGTGCGAGCGCAGCACGCTCTCGTGGTGACCATGGGTGTACTGCGCTGATCCGGCCATGCCGGAACGCTACAAGACAGCCGTGAACGCTCCGGACGCTCACCGGCGCACCACGCGGTGGCCGTGCCGGCACGGCCACGTACCCTGGCCGTCGTGCTGATCCTGCTCCCGCCGTCAGAGGGGAAGACGGCGCCGACGAGTGGCGCACCCGTCGATCTGGACGCGCTGTCGTTCCCGCAGCTGACCGGCGACCGTGTCGACATGATGGCCGCGCTGGTCCGGCTGTGCCGCGAGCAGCCGGACGCGGCGGTACGCACCCTGGGCCTCGGCCCGCAGCAGGCCGACGACGTCGCCCGCAACGGCGCGCTTCCGCATGCCCCGGCCGCACCCGCACGGCTGATCTATTCCGGTGTACTGCACGACGCACTCGGGCTGGCCGAGCTCGGCGGTGCCGCCGCGGCGCGTGCCGACTCGGCGCTCGTGCTGATGAGCGCACTCTGGGGAGCGCTGCGCCCGTCCGACACCATCCCCGCCTACCGGCTCGGCGGTGACGTCACCCTGCCCGGCGTGGGCAAGGTCTCGACGTTCTGGCGCTCCGTGCTGCGCACCGCACTGCCGCCGACCGACGACGGCCTGATCGTGGATCTGCGTTCCAGCACCTACGCCGGCTTCTGGCGCCCCGATGTGGACGCCGCGTCCCGCACCGCAGCCGTGCGCGTCCTGCACGAGCACGACGGCAAGCGCACCGTCGTCAGCCACCACAACAAGGCCACCAAGGGCCATATCGCCCGCCGGCTGCTCGAGCTGGACAACGACCCGGCGACGCCGCGGGAGCTGGCCGAGTTGCTCTCGGCCGACGGCTGGTCGGTCGAGTCGACGCCCGGCCCGCGGCCCACCACCCCGACGACGGTCGACGTGATCGTCCGCCACGTGCCCGCCCGCTGACACCCCTCTACGGGCGCTGACCGAACCCGCTGATCACGGTGTTGCCGTCCGGGTAGATCTGGAGCTCGGTGACCGACCCGGTCGCCGGTTGCAAGCGGTACATCGCCTCCGGAGGCGCATCCAGCACCATCCGCATCATCGACCGGACCGGCATGGAGTGCGTCACGACGACGACGGCCTGACCCGGATGGCGGGCGACGGTCTTGTCCCGCGCCAGCGCCACCCGCCGCGCCACCTCGTCGAGGGTCTCGCCACCGGGCGGACGGACGCTGGACGAGCCGTACCACTCGGCGACCTGCTCCGGGTACCGCTCGGTGATCTCTTGCAGCGTGAGCCCTTCCCACTCGCCGAAGTCGACCTCACGCCAGCCGTCGTCCACCCGGACCTCGACGCCAAGGCCCTCGGCGACGGCCTCGGCGGTCTGCCGGGTGCGCAGCATGGGTGACGCCACCACCGCGACCGCACCGGAGGGCGCGAGCATCTGCGCGGCCCGCTGTGCCTGCGCCCGGCCGGTCTCGTCCAGCGGCGGGCCCTCGACGCTGCTGCCGCTGAACCGGCGCGCAGCGGTCATCGGGGTCTGGCCGTGCCGGACGAGGATGAGGGTGGTGGGTGTGGCCAGCTCCGGGCTCCACGACGCCACCTGCGCCGCGACCCCAGCGGGCTCGCTCGCGGCGTCCTCGTCGCCGGCCGCGACGATCGACGCCACGCCGACGGGCTTGCCGTCCAGAGCCTGGTTCACCAACTCGTCCGCGTGCTTGTTCCGTTCGCGCGGGACCCACGTGTAGGTGACGCTCGCCGGCGGGTAGACGCGCTGGGCCTCGAGCGCCAGCGGACGCAGGTCGGGGTTCTTGATCTTCCACCGGCCGGACATCTGCTCGACGACGAGCTTGGAGTCGAGGCGGGCCTCGACCAGGGCGTCCGGGGCGATGTCGTGCGCGGCGCGCAGGCCGGCGAGCACGCCGCGGTACTCCGCGACGTTGTTCGTCGCCACCCCGATGGCTTCGGCGACCTCGGCCAGCACCTCGCCGGTGTCGGCGTCGCGGACGAGTGCGCCGTAGGCAGCCGGCCCCGGGTTGCCGCGGGAACCGCCATCGGCCTCGACGACGAGTCGGCGCACGGTCACACCCCCGACTCGGCGGTGCGCACCAGGATGCGGCGGCACTCCTCGTGCCGGACGACGACCTCGGGCGCCAGCCCGCGGATGTGGTTGAGCTCCGCGGCGTCGAGCTGGAGGCGGCAGCCCTCGCAGCGCTTCTGGTGCAACGCGGCGGCGCCGACGCCGTCACGCTCGGAGCGGATCTTCTCGTACAGCGACAGCAGCTCGTCCGGCATCTCGGCGGCGATGGCGGCGCGCTCGTCGCGCACCGACGCGGCCTCCTGGTCGATCTCGGCCCAGGCGGCGTCGCGGGCGGCCTGCACCTCTTGCGCCTTGCGGCCCACGCTCTCGCGTTCGGAGGCCGTCGACTCGGCCTCGCGCTGCGCCTGCTCGAGCCTTTCCATGACCTCGAGCTCGGTGTCCTCGAGCACGCTCTGGCGGCGCTCGAGCGAGGCGATCTCGCTCTGCAGGTTCTCGAGCTCCTTGGGCGAGGCGACCTGTCCGTCGTCGAGACGCTTCTGGTCACGCGCCTTGCGGGTGCGGACCTGCTCGACGTCGGTGTCGGCGCGCTTCTGTTCGCGCTCGAGATCACTGACGGTCGTACTGGCCACGACCTCGGCATCGCGCAGGCGGGCGTGCTCGGCGGCCAGCGACTCGAGCTCGGCGGCCTCGGGCAACGTCGACCGGCGGTGCGCGAGGTGGTCGAGCTTGCTGTCGGCGGCCTGGAGGTCGAGCAGCCGCAGCTGGGCGGCGGGATCAGCGTTCAGGAGGGGCTCCCTTCATCGGTCGCACCAGACTCGCGGGACGGCTGGTGCACGGTCCACGGATCCGTCGGTGTGTCGGAGATGTGAGTCTCCACCGTAGGTCCCTGCTCCGACAACCCCGCGACGAGCCGGCGGGCCGCGGGGGCCAGCCACGGCCACTCGCTCGCCCAGTGCGCGACGTCGACCAACGCCGGCCCTTCGGCCTCGTCGGACTCCGACGACGGGTGGTGGCGCAGATCAGCGGTGACGTACGCGTCGACGCCCGCCGACCGCGCCGTCTCGAGCAGGGCGTCGCCCGCTCCCCCGCACACCGCGACGGTACGCACGGTCGCGCCGGGATCGCCGCTGGTCCGCACCCCGGACGCGGTGGGCGGCAACGCCCGGGCGACTCGGCGGACGAACGCACTCAGCGTCTCCGGAGCGGGAAGCGTGCCGATCCGGCCGAGCCCTTCGAGCCCCACCGCCCCGTCCGCCGCATGATCCGGGCCATGGTCGGGCCGGTCCGGCGCCAGCGGGCCCACGACGCCCAGCCCCAGCGCGTCGGCCAGCGCGTCGTTGACGCCCGGCACGGCCTTGTCGGCGTTCGTGTGCGCCGTGTACAGGGCGACGCCGCCGGTGACGAGGCGGTGCACCAGCCGGCCCTTCGGCGTCGTCGCCGCGACACCGTGGACCGGACGCAGGAACAGCGGGTGATGCGTGACGATCAGGTCCGCGCCGGTCTCGAGCGCCTCGTCGACCACGGACTGCACCGGGTCGACGGCGAACAGCACACGGCGCACGTCCGCTCCCGGGTCTCCGCACACCAGCCCGACCGCGTCCCACGACTCGGCCAGACGTGGCGGATAGTGCCGCTCGAGGACCGCGACGACGTCGGCGAGTGCGGGCATGGACACCGACCCTATCGGCACCGCGTCCGGTCCGGAGGCCGGGCCGTGGCGACACCGTGCCCGGCGCGACGTCAGCCCGCACGTCCGGCGCGACCTCAGCCCGCAAGACCGGCCCGCGACACCGGCCGACGACGCCCGGCCCGGTTGCTCGTTGACGGCGAAGCACACCGGTGTAACTCTTTGGTGTGACGCGAGCGCCGGACGACGGTGGCTCGCGTCGCGTCTTGTGAGGTCGGCATCCGCCGCTCCGGGTCACGCCCGGTCGGCGTGGTGCCGTGTCTCGTCTTCCTCCGCGCCGTACCGCACTGAAACAGGTGACGGCACGGCGGGAGCCGACGGAGTCCCGTCGAGGCCGGTGCGCGGCACGCGCCACCGTCGTCGGCACCCGGCCCGCTCGCCCCGACCAGCCCGAACAGCCGGCTCGTAGGGAACTGTCGCTCCGCGATGACGTCAGGAGGTAGTCGCCGTGACCGAAGACCACGCCCCCGGGCACGACCCGTGGTGCGCCGAGCACGACCCCAACGGCACGTGCCTGGGTGACGTACGACGCCTGCCCGGCGCGGGCGCGACCTGGATCGAGGGCGGCCGGAGCCCGACCGTCGTGGTGTCACTCGGCCGCAGCGCCACCGGCCGCAGGCTCCCGGGCCTCGACCCGTCCGAGGCCCGTGCGGTGGCCGCTGTCCTCGCCGAACTGGCGGACGAGATCGAGCGCGGGCGGCAACGTGGCGAGCCGAGCCCATGATCGGGCCAGCGCGGGATCACGAGGCCCGAGCGGGCCCGCGAGTCCAGTCGAGCAGGTCCTCGACCGGCCAGGTGTTGACGATCGCGTCGACCGGCACGCCGCAGGCCGCGGCCCGTTCGCAGCCGTAGGGCAACCAGTCCAGCTGGCCGGGCGCGTGCGCGTCGGTGTCGATGCTGAAGCGGCACCCCGCCTCGACCGCCAGCCGCAGCAGCCGCTTCGGCGGGTCCAGCCGTTCGGGGCGCGAGTTGATCTCCACGGCCACGTCGAACCGGACGCACGCGGCGAAGACGATCTCCGCGTCGAACGTGGACTCCGGCCGGGTGCCGCGCGCGCCCGTGACCAGCCGGCCGGTGCAGTGGCCGAGGACGTCGACCTGCGGATGAGCGATCGCGGTGACCATCCGGCGCGTCATGTCGTCGGACGGCATCCGCAGTTTCGAGTGGACGCTGGCCACCACGACGTCGAGCCGCTCCAGCACGTCGTCGGACTGGTCCAGCGAGCCGTCCTCGTTGACGTCCACCTCGATTCCTGTCAGCACCCGTGGGCCGTCGGCACGCGCGTTCAACTCGGCCACGACGTCGAGCTGAGCGTGCAGCCGTTCCGCCGACAGTCCGTTGGCCACGGTCAGTCGCGGCGAGTGATCGGTCAGGGCGACGTACTCGTGCCCGAGCCCAGCGGCCGCGGCCCGCATCTCCGGGATCGGGCTGCCGCCGTCGGACCAGTCCGAATGGGTGTGCAGATCGCCGCGCAGCGCGGCGGCGATCTCGGCGCCGCCCTCGGCGACGGGCACGCCGCCGGTGGCCTCGAGGCGGCGCAGGTACACCGGCGTCTCGCCCGCGAGCGCCTCCGAGACGACCTGGGCCGTCACCTTGCCGATGCCGCGCAGTTCGGTCAGCGTCCCCGCCTGCGCGCGGGCCGCGAGCTCGTCCGGGCCGAGGGCGTCGACGCTCGCCGCGGCCTGCCGGAACGCACGGACGCGGTACGTCGGTTCGTGGGCGCGCTCGAGCAGGTACGCGATGCGCCGGAGGACGGCGGCGGGCGAGGTGTCCGCGCTCATCGCCCCAGTGTCCACCACGCGAGCGCCCACCGGGCGGTGGCCGTGACCGGCGCGGCACCGGGGGCGCCGGACCACGGCCGACCTACGGATACTGATACAGGGAACCATGTATCGTTGCGGTTGTGAACACCGTGACGATGTCGCACACCGAAGCCGTGGCCCGCCTCGGCTACGCCCTCTCGGACGAGACCCGCACGCGGATCCTGCTGGCGCTGCGCGAGGCACCCGCCTACCCCTCGGACCTGGCCGACGCCCTGGGCGTCTCCCGCCAGGTGATGTCCAATCAGCTCGCCTGCCTGCGCGGATGCGGGCTCGTCGCGACCGAGCGCGAGGGCCGGCACACGTGGTACCGGCTGGCCGACCCGCACCTGGCGCCCGCCCTGAGCGAGCTGCTGCGGGTCGTGCTGTTCGTCGACCCCACATGCTGCGGCCCGGAAGGCTGCACCTGCACGTAGCCCGGTTTCGTCGCCGCCCACCACCTCGCGTCGAGACGCGCCCACCGGCGCCAGGGGCAGGGCGGTTTGTCTTGATCGCCCCGTTGACAGCCCGCCCCGCTGCCGATAAGAACAGTGGTCAGACGTCAAGGGTCTGAAGTCAACTCACCTTGACTCGACGACGAGGAGGTCACGGATGCACCCGGAGTCCGGAGCGCACGACGGCATCTCACGACGACGACTACTGAAGACGGGCATGGCGGGCATGGTGGGCGCGGGCGGCCTGGCCGTACTGGGCCACGGCGGCATCGGCGCCGCCGGAGCAGCGGCCACGACGCGGACCGCGGACACCACACGCGGCCCCGCGGCACGCACGCTGCCGCTGAACGAGGACTGGCTGTTCGCCCCGATGAGCCTCGGCGACCAGGGCGACCAGTCATTCACCCTGGTCACGCTGCCACACACGGTCACAGAGCTGTCCTGGCGACAGTGGGACCCAACGACGTGGCAACGCACCTGGTCCTACCGCAAACACTTCGACGTCGACCCGCAACTGAACGGACTCCGGCTGTTCGCCGACTTCGACGGCGCGCTCACCGGCGCGACCGTCAGCATCAACGGTGAACCCGTCGGTGAGCACCTCGGCGGCTACCTGCCCTTCGGGGTCGAGCTCACCGACCATGTGCGCGACCGCGACAACGTCCTGGCTGTCGAGCTCGACTCCCGGTTCAATCTCGATGTCCCGCCGAACGTCCCGGACGGCTCGCCCACCGCGGTCGACTTCTGGCAGCCCGGCGGTCTCTACCGCTCGGTGAGCCTGCGCGCCGTTCCGCACACGTTCCTGGCCGACGTGTTCGCCAAGCCGGTGGACGTGCTTTCCGACACCCCGCGGGTGGACGTGGAGTGCACCGTCGACGCCGCGTCGGTGCCCGATCGACCGGTCCGTGTCGAGATCGCGCTCCTGGACGGCGACCGCCAGGTGGCCACGACGAGCGTCGACGCCGACATCAGCGAGGCCGGCAGCAACGTGGTGCGCGCGTCGCTGACCGGTCTGGGTGACGTCCGGCTGTGGGACGTGGACGACCCGTACCTGTACACGGTCGTGGCCACGCTGGTCGTCGACGAGCGCGCGGTGCACGACCACACCCGCCGGATCGGCCTGCGCCAGGCCGAGTTCACCGGTCAGGGGTTCCTGCTGAACGGGCGGCGGCACCAGCTGTTCGGGCTCAACCGGCACCAGTTCTATCCGTTCGCTGGTGGCTCGATGCCCGACCGCGTCCAGCGCAAGGACGCGGAGATGCTGCGCAACGAACTGAACTGCACGATCGTCCGGTGCTCGCACTATCCGCAGGCAGAGGCGTTCCTGGATGCCTGCGACGAGCTGGGCCTGCTGGTCTTCGACGAGGTTCCCGGGTGGCAGTACCTCGGTGACGAGTCCTGGCGCGAGCTCGCCTACCGCGACGTGCACGACATGGTGGTGCGCGACCGCAACCACCCGTCCGTGATCATCTGGGGTGCGCGGCTGAACGAGACCCGCGACCACGCCGACTTCTACGGCTCCACCCGCGATCTCGCGCACTCGCTGGACGACTCGCGGCCCACCACCGGCTCGATGATCGCGTTCCGGCACGGCAGCACGGAGTTCGTCCAGGACGTGTTCTCGTACAACGACTACCGTCGGCACGACGGTCACGCCTCGCTGCAACCACCGCGGACGGACCGTCCGTACCTGGTCACCGAGGCGGTCGGCACCCTCAGCGGAGGCGCGCGCTTCTACCGCCGCACCGACCCGGTCGCGGTTCAGCAGGACCAGGCCGTGTCACACGCGTACGTGCACGACATCGCCGCCTCCGACGAGCGGTATTGCGGGCTGATCGCCTGGTGCGGATTCGACTACCCCTCGGGGACGGGCAACCAGCACCAGGGCATCAAGACGCCCGGTGTCGTCGACCTGTTCCGCTTCCCCAAGCCGGGGGCCGCGTTCTACCGCTCCCAGGTCGACCCGCAGGTGCGCCCGGTCATCGTTCCCGCGTTCACGTGGGACTTCGGCCCGCAGTCGCCACCGGACGGGCCCGGCGCCGACGCCGTCGTCTGCTCCAACTGCGACCGGCTGGAGCTGTTCGTCGGCGGCGAGCACCACGCGACCGCGCAGCCCGACCGTGAGCGCTTCCCGCATCTGGCGCATCCGCCGTTCCTGGTCGACCTCACCGTCGACGGCAGCGCGCTTCCCGAGCTGCGCATCGACGGCTACGTCGGGGACGAGCTGGTCCTGTCCCGCTCGTTCTCCGCCGATCCGAGCGGGGACGCGCTGACCGTCCGCGCCGACGACGCCGAACTGGACGCCGACGGCACGGACGCGACCCGGATCTCGTTCGAGGTCCTCGACCGGCACGGTGCGACCCGCCCGTACGTGCAGGGCGAAGTCGGCATCGAGGTCGACGGGCCGGCCGACCTCGTGGGCGAGTCGCCGTTCGCGTTCGGCGACAGCGGTGGCGTCGGAGCAGTGTGGGTCCGCTCGCGCCGCAACACGCCCGGGCCGGTCACCGTCACCGTGACCCACCCCGAGCTGGGCAGCGACCAGGTCACCATCCACACCCGAAACGTCCCTCCGGGCGGGCCGCCCCCGCCCGCGGTCTCCGTCGGCACGCACGCGGAGCGGGCGCTGATCGTCCCCGGCCGCACGACGACCGTCACCGCGCGGGTGACGAACAAGGAACAGCCGGCGTTGCGTGACGTGGACGTCTCCGTCGCCGTGCCGCACGGCTGGACGGCCCGCCCGGCCACACCGACCACGATCGCCGCCCTGCAGCCGGGACAGAGCGCGACGGTGCGCTGGGAGGTGGACGTGCCCGCCGACGCCGCGCCCGGCAACGCCGTCGTCGACACCAGAGCGACGTTCACGCTGCGCACCAGCCGGACGTCGGTCAGCTCGGCCGCGAGCGTCGTCATCGCGTCGACCGTCGCCGCGGCGCGCAACAACACCGGCACGAGCAGCGACGACGACGTCGACCAGGGCAACCTGGACGGTGTCGGCAACAGCTACTCGCGGCAGGCGCTCGCGGCGGAAGGGCTCGACGCCGGCGCGACCGTGCGCCATGACGGGCTCGACTTCTCGTGGCCGGACGTGCCGCCCGGGCAGCCGGACAACATCGTCGCCACCGGGCAGACGGTCTTCGTCGACGGCGCCGGTGAACGGCTCGGCGTGCTCGGCGCCAGCAGCAGCGGCTCGGTCTCCGGGCCGGGCGTCGTGCACTACACGGACGGGTCGACCGCGACGTTCACGCTGACACTCGACGACTGGTGGTACGAGCCGGGTCCCGCCAACGAGATCGTCGCCGCCACGCCGTACGTCAACTCGCAGGGCCTCGGCGGACGCCCGCGCGGCCAGCGCGACCACACGGTGCGCATCTTCGCCGCCTCGGCGCCGCTGGACCCCGCCAAGACCGTCGAGGCGGTGACGTTGCCGGCGGGCGGGTCGACCGGTCCCGGCCGCGTCACCGGGATGCACCTGTTCGCCCTCGCCGTCGGCTGAGCAGCCCGGCCACCAGACCTCCCGCTTGATCATCGGCACTTTCCCGCCCATACGACGGGTAAGTGCCGATGATCAACGGCCACGATCAAGGGGTATGTTTCCAAGCTGCTCGAGAAGCTGGACTGCGCCAACCGCACCCAGGCCGGGCTGATCGCGCACGACGCCGGCATCGTCGACGCGAGCGAACCATGATCGTTCGCGTGCTATCCAGCGGTCGCCAGCTCTTCGAGCGGTTGCCCGGTGACCTCGGCGATCAGACTGAAATCCTTGTCCTGGTGGAGGACGACGAGCCCTGCAAGCTCGGCAGTGGCCGCGATCAGCAAGTCCGGCACTGATGGTGCGCGGTGGTGACCTTGGCGCGCCAGAACGCCTTGAATCTCGACCGCGCGTGCCTCGATCGCCGGCGTGGCGTTCTCCACCGGCATGAGGGCGAGAGGCGGCGCCGTCACCGACGCAGCCCAGCTGTCGCCGGAGCGAGCCGAGTACCCGACTTCGAGGACGGTCGGTGTGGCTATGTGCACCAGGCCACGCTCGATCCGATCTGCCCACAACTCGGCGCCCGACGACCGACCGAGTCGCGCATAAGCGGACTTGTCGATGAGCCACGGCCCCTCGAACGTCACGACCACGCCTCGCGCATGACGTCGTCGTCGAGAAGGTCCTCCGTCAAGTCCGCGGCACGCTGCAGGTCCTTGACCGTCAGGTGTGCATCTTCATGCCCGGCAGCCTGGGTGATACGACGCCGCAGGTACTCCCCCCTGGAGAGCCCCAGCCGGGCTGCTCGCTCGTCGATGCGGGCGAGATCATGATCGTCTACGTTGCGGATCAGAACGTCAGTCATCACCGATCACCTCCGATATCTTACGATATCACGTCGGCCCCTTCGGAAGCGGCTTCACCATCACCTGCTCGCGGGTGACGCCGTCGGGCAACAGGGCATCGGGCTCGTCCGTGTCGGCGAACCCGTGGCGCCGGTACAGCGCGATCGCCGCCTCGTTCGCCGGGACCACGCTGAGCCGCAACGCGGTCGCCCCGAAGGTCGTCGCCCACGACACGACGGCCTCGATCAGCCGGTCGCCGACACCGCGACCCCGGGCCGCGGGCGCGACCCACACCGACCGCAGCTCACGGACACCGTCGTCGGCGCGGACGCCCCGTGCCATACCGGCCAGCCGGCCGTCCATCTCCGCCAGCAGGTTGTACGTGCCCGGCACTAGAAAGCGCTCGTGCCACTGCTGCTCACCGCCGTTGCGCCAACCCTCGACGCCGAACCGGAAGGCGTGCGGAGCGTCCGCCAGCGCGGCCAGACGCGCGTCGCGCCACGCCGGCCAGTCGTCGACGGTCAGGACCCGAAGCGTCACGCTCGCGTTCACGCCCTCCATCGTGGCCGATCCACGCCGGGCCGGTTACTGCATGATGGGCCCGTGGACATCACGAACGAACCGCGACGTCCAGCGTGGTTGCTCGACGAGGTGGCCAGTGCCGGGCGCGAGAACCTCGACGCCACGCACGCCCGGCGGTACGACGCGAAGGAGGACGCCGGCGCCGACGACGAAGTCCCCGTGCTGCGCGCGCACGGGCTGACCGACACGTCGGTGGTCGTCGACCTCGGCGCGGGCACCGGCCAGTTCACGCTGGCGGCCGCGGCGGAATGTGCCCGGGTGGTCGCGGTGGACGTCTCGGACGTGATGCTGGAGCAGTTGCGGGCGAAAGTGTCGGCGGCGGGCGCGTCCAACGTCGAGGTCGTGCGCGCCGGCTTCCTCACGTACCAGCACACCGGGCCACTCGCCGACTTCGTGTACACCCGGTATGCACTGCACCATCTGCCGGACTTCTGGAAGGCGATCGCACTGGACCGAGCGCGGCGCATGCTCCGCGTCGGCGGTGTCCTCCGGGTGTCGGACGTCATCTTCGGCTTCGATCCGGCCGATGCCGAGGAACGCATCGAGGCCTGGTGCGCGTCCGTCGACGGCAGGGGCGACGACGAATGGCACCGGGCGGACGTCGAGGAGCACGTACGCGACGAGCACTCGACGTTCACCTGGCTGTTCGAGCCGATGCTCCAGCGGGCCGGATTCGTCGTCGACGACGTCAGCCGTTCTCCGGACGGGGTCGTGGCCAGCTATCTCGCCCGCGCCGCGCCGCGTGAGGAAAGACCGACCGCCGCCGCAGCACCACCGGCGTAGGCCGCCACGGCGTCCATGACGTACTCGGCGTCCCGGCCGACGCCGCGCAGGGTGTTGGACGCGAACGAGCGCTGGAACTCGAGCCCGAGATACCCGAGCCCGGGCGTCGTCGTCGACAGACCACCGCTGTGCAGCGGCAGGCCGTGCTCGTCCAGCGCGCCGAGCCCGGCCAGGTGGTCCACTCGCGGCGCGTACCCCGTGGCCAGCAGGACCGCGTCGACGTGCTCGCGCGTGCCGTCGGCCCAGACCACTGCATCGCCGTCCAGGGCGCTGAACATCGCCCGGCGCTCGAGCCGCCCGTCGCCCAATGCCCGCTCGTACTCCCCCGCGTCGTTGACCAGCCGGCCCGGCACGACCTGTGCCAGCCACTCCGGCGGCAGCCGGTCGAAGCCGCTGGTCACCGACCAATGGTGCACGTCCTGTCCACGCTGGTGGCGCGCCAGGAAACGGACCGGACGACGTGAGGTCAACGTGACGTCGGCGACGTCGCCCAGTTCGTGGGCGATCTGCACCGCGGACTCGCCGGACCCCACGACGACCACCCTCCGGCCGACGTACGGCTTGACGTTGCGATAGTCCGCGATGTGCGTCAGCTCTCCGCGGAAGGTGTCCTGACCGGCCAGTTCGGGGAGCACAGGACGCGAGCCCGCCGCGGAGACGACCCCGGAGGCCGGCAGGGACTGCCCGTCCGCCGTCCGCACGAGGAAGCCCGAGTCCGCGTGCTCGACGGCCTCGACCTCGACGCCCGTCCGGATCGGCACGCCCAGCGTCGACGCATACCGCTCGAGATAGGCGACGACGTCGTCGCGGTGCGGGTGGTGGTCCGGGTCTCCGGGAAACTCGAGGCCCGGCAACGCGCTGTATCGCGCCGGTGACAGCAACGTGAGGCTGTCGTAGTACGCGGGCCAGGTGCCGACCGGCCGGTCGCCGACCTCCAGAACCACGACGTCCGTGCCGTGCCGACGGCCCGCCGCGGCTGCCGCGAGCCCCGACTGCCCGCCACCGATGATCACCACTGGTGTCTTGTCGTCCATGCCGGACAACATATCGTTATTTTCTAATATGCCAAAATGACGATGGATGACTAGGCTTCGAGGGACGGCACAGGGAGGAGCCAGTCGATGCCGGACCCGACCGACGAGCACGCGGCAGCCACCGAGCCCGCGCCGACCTGCGGGTCCCCTGGTGACGCGCCAGAGCTCGCCCCGCAGACACACGACTTCCTGAAAGCGCTGGCGAGCCCCACCCGGCAGCAGATCATGCAGCTGTTCTCACGTGGCGCGGAGCTGTCCGTCGGCGAGATCGCCGAGCAGGCCGGCATCAGCCAGTCCACCGCGTCGCAGCAGCTCGCCCTGCTCCGTCGCGGTGGCATCGTCACCTCGCGCCGCGACGGGAAGGTCGTGCTCTACCGCGGCGACAACGAACGGACCCGCCAGGCGCTGGCAGACCTGCAGGCCTACCTAGAGCACTGCTGCTGACGCCGGACAGGCACGGACCTGGCCGTTGCGCCGAGGGCGGCGAAGCGGGACGATCCGAGTGAGCACGGCCGAACCGCGAAGGAGAAGCCGATGGCTACTGTGAGCTTCCGGTACATCGTCGACGACGTCGACGCCGCGATCGACTTCTACTGCCGGCATCTCGGGTTCGAGGAACAGCAGCACCCGGCCCCGACCTTCGCCATGCTGGCCCGCGGCGACCTCCGTCTCGCCCTCAACGCACCCGGCGGCCCCGGCGGAGGCGGACAGGCCATGCCCGACGGCACGCTGCCGGCCCCGGGCGGCTGGAACCGGTTCACCATCGAGGTCTCCGACCTCGCCGGCACCGCCGAGTCGCTCCGCTCGGCCGGGGTGCGCTTCCGCAACGACATCGTCACCGGTGTCGGCGGCAAGCAGGTGCTCGTCGAGGATCCGTCGGGCAACCCGGTCGAACTCTTCGAGCCCATCCGCGCCGAGGCCCGCCTCGACGGGTCGTGAATCCGCCCTCACGCCCGGGTGGCGGTGGTCAGCAGATACTCCCAGTCGTTGCTCACCGTCCCGTCCGCCGCGGAGCCGGCCTCGAGCGCGAGCGCCGTCAGGTCGGCCCGGATCGGTCGCCGTCGCCGTCGCCGTCGTGATCAGCGCGCGGCTGTGACCGCCGGGTGGGCAACCGCGCTTCCGGCGTCAGTCGGCGCCCAGGGCCGATCGCCAGACCGCGATCCCGTCCGTCTCGTCCGGGTCGCCGAACTCGATCACCACGTCGAGCAGGTCGCCGCCGAAGGTGAACGGCGGGTCGTAGTGCGTCGAGACCGGTGACGGCGAGTTGTGCCCGCACTGCGTGCTCAGGCAGCCGAGTCCGGCGGGTAACGCACGGGGGATCGCGGCCTTGCCGGCTGTCGTTCCGTCGACCAGCAGCTCGACCCGTGCATCGTCGCCCGTCGTGATCAGGCTCATGCCCAGGGTCGTGGCGTCGGACGGCAGCTGCTCGGGTGTGCGCACGACGGTGTGCCGGCCGGCAAGGTTCAGGTCGTAGACCAGCCGGCCGTCGCGCACGAAGAGCGAGAACCCGGCTGCGCGGCGGCCGTATGCGAGCAGGACGCCGTCGCCGGCCCCTCTCGGCCCGAGGCGCGCGACGACGCGGAACGGCCGGCCGGCGAAGTTCGGCCCGGCCGAGCCGTTCGACAGCCGCGCACCGGGCAGCAGACGGTAGTGGTTCCGCTCGGTCGCCGGATCGCGCGAGGCGACGCGTTCCTGCATCCGGTCGTCGAGCGGCAGCACGTCGTACTTCCGGGCCTCCTTCCACCAGGCGTCCACCATCCCGGCGACGACGTCGGGATGGTGACCTGCGAGGTCGTCGGACTCCGAGAAGTCGTCGGACAGCCGGTACAGCTCGAAGCGGTCGGCGTCGAAGTCGGTGCCCGGCTCATGGTTGGTGACGATCTTCCAGCCGTCCCGGTACAGGCCCCGGTGCCCCGCCGTCTCGAAGTACTGCAGCCGGCGGGCGCTCGCCGCCTCGGCATCCGAGAACGTGTACGCCATCGAGGTTCCGTGCATCGGCAGCTGCGGCACGCCGCGGTACGTGTCCGGTGCCTCGGCGCCCGCGACCTCCAGGAGCGTGGGCACCACGTCGATGACGTGGTGGAACTGGGTGCGGACGGTACCGGGATCGCTGATGTGGCCGGGCCAGTGCACGATCAGCGGTGTGCGGACGCCTCCCCCGTACGTGTGCTTCTTGTAGAACTTCAGCGGCGTGTTGCCCGCCTGCGCCCAGCCGCTCGGATAGTGATTGTGCGTGTGCGGCCCGCCGATGTCGTCCAGTGCGGCGAGGCTGTCCGCCAGGTCGTCGGGCAGGTCCAGAAAGTAGCGGTACTCGTTGATCGACCCGTCCGCGCCGCCCTCCCCGCTGGCGCCGTTGTCGGACAGCAGCACGATCATCGTGTCGTCGAACAGCCGGTGCCGGCGGAGGAAGTCGACGAGCCGGGCGATCTGCACGTCCGTGTGCTCCATGAATCCGGCGAACGCCTCCTGCAGCCGGGCGTAGACGCGCCGCTGGTCCACGGTGAGCTCCGCCCATGCGGCCACGCCCGGGTTGGCCCCCGGCATCCGCGTGCCCGGCGGCACCACGCCGAGCTCGATCTGACGGGCGAGCACCCGTTCGCGCTCCACGTCCCAGCCGTGGTCGAACGCGCCGCCGTACCGGTCGATGAACTCGCGCGGCGCCTGGTGCGGAGCATGGCAGGCCGCGAAGGCGAGCTGGAGCATGAACGGCCGGTCCGGCGCGGCGCTCACATGGTCGGCGATGAAGCGTTCGGCCTGGTCGACCAGGTCGGCGCTGAGGTGGTAGTCGGGCCGGTCCGGCGGCTCGACGTGGTGCTGGTCGGACCACAGTTCCGGGGCCCACTGGTCGTCGTCGCCCCAGAGGAACCCGTAGTAGCGGTCGAATCCGCGGCCGGTGGGCCACTGGTGGAACGGGCCGGCCGGTGTCATCGCGGACGGCGGCACGACGTGCCACTTGCCGGAGAGGTAAGTGCCGTAGCCGTGCCCGCCCAGCATCTCGGCCACCGTGGTCGCACGCGGCGTCACCGTTCCACGGTAGGACGGATAACCGGTGTCGAAGTCGGCCAGGAAACCGACCCCGGCGGCATGGTGGTTGCGCCCGGTGAGCAGGCACGACCTGGTGGTCGAGCACAGTGCGGTGGCGTGGAAGTTGGTGTAGCGCAGCCCGCCGGCCGCCAGTGCGTCCATCGCCGGCGTGTCGATCGACGAGCCGAAGCAGCCGAGCTGGCCGAACCCCACGTCGTCCAGGACGATGACGACGATGTTCGGCGCTCCCGCGGCCGGACGGACCGGCGGCTCCCACCACGGGGTGGACTCCGTCACCGTCCGGCCGACGTGCCCGCGGAAGGCGTCCTCGGTCACGAACCGGCTCCGTCGCGGGCCTTCACCAGCAGTTCCTTCCCCTGGGCCAGCAGGTCGTCGATCGGCGGAGCCTGCGGATACACACCGGCCTCGACGAAGAACTCGGCGCTGGCCTTGAGCGCTCCGGCCGTCTCACCGGACTCGATGCTCTTGATCGCTTCGTCGAGCGTCAGCCAGTTGCGCACGCTGGTCTCGTAGTCGGCCTGCGCGCGGGACGCGTCCACACCGATGGACAGGAAGTAGTCCTCCATGTGGTCGACGGCCTTCTCGTGGTTCTGGTTGATGAACTCGTTGGCCCGGTAGACCGCGCGCAGGAACGCGGCCGCGCCCTCGGGGTTCTGCTCGGCGAACTCCGGTGTGACGACGTACGGGTCGACGACGGAGACACCGGCCTGCTCGCCGTCGCACACCGCCTCGTAGTCGGGGTTCTCGATCAGGCCGTATCCCGGCGACGACCAGGTGTTGACCACGTTCACCTGGCCGGACGTGAGCGCCTGGACGATCTGGCCGCCGTCGAGCGGCACGATCTGGACGGCGGCCGGATCCACGCCGAGGTGTTCGGCACAACCGCGCATCACCTGCTCGGCGAGCGTGTTCTGCCCGGTGGCCACCCGGTTGTCCCGCAGGACCTCGGCCGGGCTGCTTCCCTGCAGCACGTCCTTCGACATGTACATGACGTGGTTGGCGTCCTCGGTGATCATCAGCCCGGCCATGATCAGCCCGAACTGGTTGCCGCCGGTCAGGGCGGGCGGTGCGCCGAGCCAGCCGGCCTGCCACTGCCCCGCTGCTCCTGCCGTCAGGGAGGCGGGCCCGCTGGCGTAGTTCTCGACGTCGACGCTGAGCCCTTCCTCCTCGAAATACCCGAGCTCGTTGGCGATGTACATGGCGAGCCCGGCGCCGTTCGGCTGCGAGGCCGCCGTGATCTCGGTCAGACCGGATCCGCCGTCGCCGCCCGCGTCGGCGTCGGTGGAGGAGCCGTCGTCCGAGCCGCACGCACTCAGCGCGAGTGCGAGCGCGGATACCGCTGCGAGCACACGTGCCCGCCGGTGCTGCGTCGTCCCTGGCATGTCGTTCTCCCGACTACGGTGTCGTGGTTCGCTCGTGTGCGTGCTTTGCTCGGCGGCGGGTGAGCGGGACGAGCCCGTCAGCCGCCGCCCGGGGCGTCGTCCGGGGCGTCGTCGTGCCCGCCGTCCGGAGCGTCGTGCACTGCGCGGCGAGTGCCGCCGGCGTGCAGATGCCGCCAGACCTCCTCGCGCAGCTCGTTGAAACTCCGCTCGCTCATCGCGTGCTCGATCTGGTGCCGCTTCCACTCGAAGTCGCTCGACACGCTCAACTCGTGGCTGATCCGGCCCGGGCGCGCGGACATCACCACGATCCGGTCGCCCAGGAAGACGGCCTCTTCCACGCTGTGCGTGACGAAGAGGATCGTGCAGTTCAGCCGCGAGCGCATGGCCGCCATCTCGTCCTGCATCGCGGTGCGGGTTTGCGCGTCGAGCGCGCCGAACGGCTCGTCCATGAGCAGGATCTCCGGGTCGAGCACGAGGGCGCGGGCGATCGCCACGCGTTGCTGCATACCGCCGGAGAGCTCGGACGGGTACGCCTTCTCGAACCCGGTGAGTCGCATCGTCTCGACCTGCGCCGCCACCAGCTCCTGCTTCCGGGCCCGTGTGAGCCCGCCGCGCATGCGCAGCCCGAATCCGATGTTCTGCTCGGCCGTCATGTGCGGGAACAGGGCGAACTGCTGGAAGACGACGCTGCGTCGCGGCCCCGGCGGACCGGCCGGGTCGTCGTCGATCAGCACCCGCCCGCTCGACGGCGTCTCCAGCCCGCTGGCGATCATCAGCAGCGTCGACTTCCCGCATCCGGACGGCCCGACGATGGTGACGAACTCGCCCTCCTGGACGTCCAGGTCGGTGGCGGTCAGCGCCTGGACCGAGCCGCGGGAGGACTCGAACGTCTTCGACACGTCCTGGATGGAGAGCTTCGGCGTGGACCCGGTCGCCGCGGACGGGTCCCGCACGGTCTCAGTTGGCCGTCTCACTTGTCTTCCTCCATCGCGTCAAACGTGTGCCCAGCAGGTTGACGGCGCCGGTGACGACCGCTCCGGTGATCCCGATCGCGACCATCCCCGCCATCACGATCGTCACGTTGTTGCTCTCCTGCCCCTGGATGATCAGGAACCCGACGCCTTCGGTCCCGCTGATCAGCTCGGCCGCGATCAGCGCCATCCATCCGTTGCTGACGGCGATGCGGATGCCGGTGAAGATCTCCGGCACCGACACCGGGGCGACGATCTGCGTGATCGTCCGCAGCCGGCCCGCTCCGAGCGAGCGGGCGGCGCGGAGCAACGCCGGATCGACCCCGGCCACGCCGACCTGGGTGCTGATGACCACAGGCGGAAACGCCGCGATGAACACGATCAGCGCGGCCGACGACTGCGCCGCACCCAGCCACAGCACGGCCAGCGGGATCCACGCGAACGGAGGGATGTAGCGCAGGAACTCGAAGATCGGCGTGACGGCCGCACGCACGGTCGCGAAGGCTCCCAGCGAGAGCCCCAGCAGGACGCCCAGCACCGCCGCCCAGGCGAACCCCACACCCCAGCGGGACAGCGAGGAGAGCACGTGGCCGGGCAGGGTCAGCTCGGCGAACGGGGTGGTGCACAGCTCCCAGAAGGTCTGGGCCACCTCCCACGGGTTCGGCACGAGTCCTTCGGTGGTCCAGGCGGACGCCAGCCACCAGAGGGCGACGAACAGGGCCACCGAAGCGGCGGCCCACTGGGCGTTTCGCGCCGTGGCCCGCGCGGGCGTCAGGGAGCCCGTGCGCGCGACGGTGGCGGCTTCCGGGGCGGTCACGCTTTCCTCGCCCATGGTGCGAGCACTGCGCTCAGCCACTGCAGCGCGTACGAAAGCAGCATGCCCAGCAGCCCGATGACCGCCATGGCGGCCAGCAGCGTCGGAGTGTCGAGCGTGCGCGAGGAGTTCAGGGCGACGAAGCCGAGCCCCGCCGTGGCGGCCAGCAACTCGGCGGCGATGATGGCCGTCCAGGCGTTGCCCATGGCGATGCGGGCCCCGGCCAGCAACGAGGGCAGCGAGGCCGGCAGCACGACGTCGGTCATGGTGCGGCGGCCGGCTCCGAGTGTGCGCGCCGCCTTGATCAGTAACGGGTTCACGCCCGTGACGCCGTCCATCGACGAGACGACCCACGGCACGACGGCGGCGATGAACACGATGAAGATCCGTGCGCTGCTCGCGATGCCGAGCCAGATGATGGCGAGCGGGATCCACGCGATCGGCGAGATGCTGCGCAGCAGCTGGAACGTCGGATAGACGAGGCGGCGCACCGGCGTCGACCACGCCATGGCGACGCCGAGCGGCACCCCGACCACCCCGGCGAGCAGCCATCCGGCGAACATCACCTGGATGCTGGCGAGGGTGTGACCCCAGATCGTCTCCCCGAGATACGCGGTGTCGTGGAGCGCCACGAGCCGGTCGGCCACGGCGACCGGGCTGGGCAGTGCGAGCGGGCTCACGAGCTCGAGACGCTCTGTCGCGAGATACCACACGCCGATGGCGACCAGCACCGAGACGGCGCCGATCGCAGCGGTGCGTCTTCCGGTCACTCGGGCGTCATCTCCTCGGCGTGTCGAAGGTGGCACAGGATCGAGCGAAGCGATATCTCACACAATCACTGTTACATTATCGGTTGACCTTAACTACGCCTCCCGACGAGCGCAAGACCTCTGACCACGCGGTTCCGCACCTCCCGACCACCCTTGTCACCTCGGTGCGCTGCATCAGATGACATCCCGAGACCGTGGTGAGCAGGGATATCCGCCGCGCCAGCCCGAGGGTCCGCACAGCGATGGTGTACAGTTAACGACTGTTTGTGTTAGATGATCGGACAGAGCTGTTAACTCTGCGGCGCAGTGTCAGGGAGGGACGGAGGTGATCATGGATGAGGCCCTCTGGGTCGGTGTAGACCTCGGCACCCAGAGCGCGCGGGTGGCGGTCGTCGATGACACCGGCGCCGTGGCGGCCTTCGGCTCGGCGTCGCTGGACAGCGAGCGATCGTCCGGGGGACGACACGAGCAGGACCCGCGGCGGTGGTGGGAGGCCGTCGGCGCGGCAGCGCGACAGGCGTTCTCCGCGATCCCCGAGGGACGATCGGACGCCGGCGTTGCCGGCCTGTCCATCTGCAGCACGTCGGGGACGATCGTGCTGACCGACGATCACGGGACGCCACTCTCACCGGCGTTGATGTACGACGACGCCCGTGCCGAGGACCAACTGGCGCAGCTGCACGCCGTCCGGGACGCCGTCCCCGGCGCGGCCGACGTGCAGGTGTCCTGGGCCCTACCGAAGATCGCCTGGCTGCTGCGGCATCACGACCGCCCGCTGTCCGGCCCGCGGATCGCGCACAGCGCTGACCACGTCGCCACGCGCCTGGTCGGCCACCGGGTGGACACCGACTTCAGCCACGCGTTGAAGTCGGGCTACGACGTGGTGAACCGGCGCTGGAACGGTGCACTGCTCGAGGCCGCGGGGGTGGACGCCGCCGTGCTGCCGCGCGTCGTGCCTCCCGGATCCGAGCTCGGCACCGTCACCGCCGAGGCCTCCGCGATGACCGGCGTCCCCGCCGGCACACCGGTCGTGGCCGGCATGACGGACGGCTGCGCGGCGCAGATCGCGGCGGGCGCGCTCACACCGGGATCGTGGAACTCGGTTCTGGGCACCACCCTCGTGCTCAAGGGGGTGTCCGCCGAACTGATCGAGGACCCCGACGGCGCCGTGTACAGCCACCGGCACCCGGACCGCGGCTGGCTCCCGGGCGGAGCGTCCAACGTGGGCGCCGGCGTCCTCGGCCAGGAGTTCGCGCAGGCCGAATTCGACGCGCTCGACTCCGCCGCTCGCGACTTCGAGCCCGCATCCGCGGTGATCTACCCGCTCTCCGGGAGGGGCGAGCGATTCCCGTTCGTCCGGCCGGACGCGACCCGGTTCGAGATCGGCACGCGCGGCGACGAGGGCCGCCCGGAGCGCTACGCGGCGCTGCTGCAGGGCATCGCGTACGTGGAGCGGTTGTCCTTCGAACACCTGGCGGCCATCGGCGCCGACGTCACCGGCGAGATCGCCATCACCGGCGGCGGGACCCGCAACGCGTACTGGAATCAGCTGCGCGCCGACGTGCTCGGCCGTGCGCTGGCGCTGCCGGCGACGCCCGAGCCGGCGTTCGGGATGGCGGTACTGGCGTCGGCGCGCGACGACAGCGTCACCTCGCGGGCCGCGCGCATGGTGACGCGGCTGGCCGTCGTGCATCCGCGCCCGGAGCTGCACGAGCGGTTCACCACCGGGTACGAGCGCCTGGTGCGAGAACTGGTGAACCGTGGTTACATCACGGCCGGATTCTCGGGGGACGCGGTGGGGAGTGCCCGATGACGGCTGGGACGACGGTGACGCTGGTGCGCCACGGCCGCACACCCTGGCACGAGGACAACCGCTACACCGGCTCCAGCGACATCGGCATCGACGACGAGGGCGTACGGCAGGCGCAGGTGCTCGCCGCGTGGGCCCGGCGAACCGGTCCGAGTGCCGTCTACGCCTCCCCGATGACGCGGACCCGCCAGACCGCCGCGCCGGTGGCGCGGGCGCTGGGCCTGGCCGTGCACACCGACGCGCGGCTGCGTGAGGTGGACTACGGCGAAGCGGAGGGACGCACGCTGGCGGAGATGCGCGTCACCCACCCGCGCTCGGTCGAGCTGTTCGAACACGACGCAGCCGCGCACCATCTGCCCGGCGGTGAGCATCCCGAGGACGCCGCCGACCGGGCGTGCACCGCGCTGCGCGAGATCGCCGGCCGGCATTCCGGGGAGAACGTGCTGGTGGTCGCCCACAACACGCTGATCAGACTGGTGGTGTGCGCCTACGTGGGCATCCCGCTCGGCATGTATCGGGTGGCGCTGCGCGCGGTCACGCCGACGGCGACGACCCAGCTGTCGTTCCGCCCGGACGGCGCGGTGACACTCGACCACTACAACCAGAAGCCGTCCACCCCACAGGAGGAGATCCCGGGTGTCCAGGTCTGACGACGAGCTTTCCGCCGGACGCAGTCCGCGGACGACCCGGCAGGGACAGATCGCCGATCACGTGCTCCGCGAGGGCTCCGAGTCGGCCAACCATCTGGCGGAGCTGTTCGGCGTCAGCCTCATGACCATCCACCGCGACCTCGACGAGCTGGAACGCCAGGGCGTGGTGCGCAAGTTCCGCGGCGGCGTCAGCGCGCAGCCGTCGAGCGTGTTCGAGAGCAACGTCGCGTTCCGGCTGCGAACGGCGAAGAGCGAGAAGGAGTCCATCGCACGGCACGCCCGCTCCATGATCGAGCCGGGCATGGCGGTGATGCTCGACGACTCCACCACCACGCTCGAGGTCGCGCACCTGCTGCCGGACCTGTCACCGCTGACGGTCATCACCAACTTCCTCGAGGTGATCAAGTCCGTCAGCCGGATGCCCGGCGTCCGGCTGATCTCGCTGGGCGGCGAGTACTACCCCACCCACGACTCGTTCCTGGGCGTGCCGTGCATCGAGGCCATCGAGTCGCTGCGGGCGGACATCCTGTTCACGTCGACGTCGGCGGTCTCGACCACCGACGCGTTCCACCAGGAGCAGGAGATCGTCCTCGTCAAACGGGCGATGATGCGCTGCGCACGGCGCAAGGTGCTGCTGGTCGACCACACCAAGCTGGGCGGGTCGGCGCTGCACCAGCTCGCTCCCCTGACGGACTTCGACGACGTCGTGGTGGACGGCGGCGCGTCCGAGGAGTTCGTCCGCAAGCTGCGCGACCACCACGTCAACGTGCACGTCACCGAAAACTGATGCGTGGGAGACGCACATGTACATCGGCGTCGACATCGGAACATCACTGACCAAGGCCGCCGCGTACGACCCCGACGGCGCCGAGCTCTGCGTGCACAGCGTGCCGACCGAGCTGAGGTATCCCGGAGACGGCCGGGTCGAGCAGGACGCCGACGGCGTGCTCGCCTCGGTGCTCGAGGTGGTGCGTGCCGTCGTCACCCGGCTGCCGGAGCCGCCGACGCTCGTCGCGCTGACCGGGCAGGGCGACGGATGCTGGCTGCATGACGACGCGGGCAGGCCGGTGCGCCCGGCGGCGTCCTGGCTCGACGCGCGGGCGTCGGACGTGGTGGGGGTGTGGGATGCCGACGGGACCGCCGACGAGATCCTCGCTCGCAACGGCGGCATGGTCTTCCCGGGAGCGTCCGCGGCGATCCTGGCCGCCCTCGACCGGGACGAGCCGGCGACACTCGACCGGGCGAGCACGGCCACGCACTGCGTCGGCCTCACGTATCACCGGCTGACCGGGCATCGGGCCGTCGACGTGTCGGACGCGTCGTTTCCCTTCCTCGACCCGCGGCGGCGCGACTACGACGCCGGCATCCTGCGTGCGTGCGGCTTGGAGCACCGGCGCGACCTGCTGCCCCCGGTCGTCGGCCCGGCCGGTCCGTCCGCTCCGCTCAGCCCGGACGCGGCCGCCGCGCTCGGCCTGTCCCCCGCGGCGGCCTCGCGGGTCACCGTCAGCGCGGGCCCGTACGACCTGCTGGCGGCGGCGCGCGGCAGCGACGTCGTCGACCCGGGCGACGGACTGCTGATCATCGGCACCACGCTCGCCTGCCAGGTGGTCACCGACCGGGTGCCGTCGTCTCCGCACCGGGCCGGTCTGTTGCTCGCCATGTGGCAGGAGAACCGGTGGATGCGGGCGATGCCGGCCATGGTCGGCACCGCGTCGATGGACTGGCTGCTGACGACGACCGGATCGACGTTCGACGAGTTCGGCGAGCTGGTCGCCGGGTCACCACCCGGGGCACGCGGCGTGCGGGTGCTGCCGTACTGGTCGCAGTCCGGCGAACGGGCGCCGTTCGTCGACGGCGCGGCGCGTGGGCGGATCGACGGGCTGCACCTCGGCACGAGTAGGGCCGACCTGGTCCGTGGGCTGTGCGAAGGTCTGGCCTTCGCCGCCCGCCACTGCTTCGAAGCCGCCGGGCTCACCGGCCGGCTGGCGGTCAGCGGGGGCGGAGCCCAGAGCACGGCATGGACGCAGCTGTTCGCCGACGTCCTCGGCCGCCCGCTGGACGTGGTCGACGTGCCACAGACGGGTGCGTACGGCGCGGTGCTCTCCGCGCTCGAGGCGCGCGGTGAGCGGCCGGGCTGGCCGGTCCCGGCGCACACGGTCGAGCCGGCGTCCACGACCCGGCGGCACTACGACGAGGCCTACGACGACTATCGACGACGGGTCGACCGCGCCCGCGACGAGTGGAAGGACAGGTGGACGTGATGGCTGCGCACCATCGGATACTGCTGGCCGGCGACGATTTCGTGCGCAACGATCTCCTGGACGACCAGCTGCGCCGGGCTCTCACCGCCGAGCACACCCGGGCCCTCGACGTGCGCACCATGACCCTGCCGTGGCCGCACGTGCCGTTCGGGCCGGTGAGCGAAGTCGACGAGGCTTCCGACGTCGAGGACGAGCTGGCCGGGACGGTCGGCGACGTCGAGGTGGCGGTGACCCAGATGGCGCCGTTCACCAGACGGGTGCTCGAAGCCGCGCCGTCGTTGCGGCTCATCGTGTGCACCCGCGGCGGCCCGGTGAACGTCAACGTCGACGCGGCGACCGAACGCGGCGTCGTCGTGTGCAACACGCCCGGTCGGAACGCGGTCGCGGCGGCCGAGCACGCGGTGACGTTGATGCTCGGCACGCTGCGCTCCGTCCCGCGCGTCCACGCGAGTGTGGCTGCCGGCGAGTGGCGCAGCGACCTGTACGCCTACGACCTGTGTGGGCTCGAACTGAGCGGCTGCACCGTCGGCCTGGTCGGCTACGGGGCCATCGGGCGGCGGGTGGCGCGGATCCTTCGCGCGTTCGACGCCGACGTCGTGGTGAGCGACCCCTTCGTCGGCGCCGACGCCCTGGAGCCGGGGGTGCGGCTTGTCGATTTCCCGACGTTGCTGGCCAGCAGCGACGTGGTCAGCCTGCACGTCCGGCTGACACCTGACACCGCGAACCTGTTCGGCCACGAGAGCTTCGCGGCGATGCGTCCCGGCAGCTACCTGGTCAACACCGCTCGGGGCGGACTTGTCGACCACGACGCTCTGGCCGCCGCGCTGGAATCCGGCCGGCTCGCCGGAGCCGGGCTGGACGTGTTCCCGTCCGAGCCGCTGCCGGCCGGGTGGCCGCTGCTGTCCTCGGAGAAGGTCGTGTTGACGCCGCACCTGGCCGGCGCGACCAGGCAGACGGCTCACCGCGCGGCCGCGATGGGCGCGGACGCGGTCCGGGCGTTCCTGGCGGGCGAGCGCCCGCCGGGCGTGGTGAATCCCTGAGCCGTCGGTACGGGCACGGCACGACGACCGCGCGGTGACGTGACCAGCACCACGCGGGCTCGCGTAGCCTCTGCGACATGGCTGAACTCGTCTACCCGCCGGTCGTGCTCACCTGCAAGGCCATGCTCCGGGCGCTGGACGTCAAACTCGACATCCAGGGCACCGAGCACATCCCGCGGCACGGCGGCGCCGTGATCGCCTGCACGCACCAGAGCTACCTCGACTTCATCTTCTGCGGCCTCGGAGCCCAGCCGGCCAAACGCCTGGTGCGCTTCATGGCCAAGCGAGAGGTGTTCGCCAGCCGGATCTCCGGACCGCTGATGCGCGGCATGCGACACATCTCGGTCGACCGCGACGCGGGCAAGCAGTCCTACGACGAGGCCGTGCGGCGGTTACGGGTCGGCGAGGTGGTCGGGGTCTTTCCGGAGGCGACGATCAGCAGGTCGTTCACGGTGAAGGAGCTCAAGTCGGGCGCCGTGCGGATGGCCGTCGACGCCGGAGTGCCGATCGTGCCGATGGCCGTCTGGGGGACCCAGCGGTTCTGGACGAAGGGTCGCCCCAAGAACCTCACCCAACGACACGTGCCGGTGTCGATCCTGGTAGGCGAGCCGATGACGCCGGACAGTGACGCCTCCGTCGACGAGGCGACGACGCAGCTGCGTTCGCGGATGCAGCAGTTGCTCGACACCGCGCAGGCCGGCTACCCGGAGCCGCCCGAGAACGACGCCGCTCCCTGGTGGCTGCCGGCACACCTCGGCGGCAGCGCGCCGACGCCCGAGGAGGCCGCCGAGCTGGACCGCCGCCGACCCGAGTGAACCCCCCGGCCAGTCGAACCCTCGGACAGGCAACGCTGACCGATGACCCGAGACACCAACGACGACCCGTGGGACCCCCTTGCGGGATTCTGAGCCGAATGCGTCGATTAGGCTCCGGTCATGATCCGTCACACCGTCGCCTTCCGCCTGCACCACGCCGCCGGTTCCGAGCAGGAGCGAGAGTTCCTGAACGCGGCGCTCGCACTCGCGGACATCCCGGGCGTGCAGCGCTTCGAACAGCTGCGCCAGACCAGTGACAAGAACGGGTTCGACTTCGGATTCTCGATGGAGTTCGCCGACCAGCAGACCTACACCAGCTACAACGAGCACCCCGTGCACACGGCGTTCGTGGCCGAGCGGTGGCTGGTGGAGGTCGAGGAGTTCCTGGAGCTCGACTACGTGAAGCTCGACTGAGACCCACGGCGGCCGTCGTCAGCCGTGGCGCTCCTCCGCCGCTTCTGGTTGCGCGCCGAGACCGGCGGACCCCTGAGTCGCGGCCCACGATGCGAGCAGCTTGAGCCCGTCCGCGGTCGGTGAACCGGCCGCGGCGGTGTAGACGTTGAGCACGAGGCCGGGCTCCGACGGCAGCTCCATGGACTCGTAACTCAGGTCCAGCTGGCCGACCGCCGGGTGCCGGAGCCGCTTCTGTCCGCTGCGGTGGTACTGCACGTCGTGCGAGGCCCAGCGCTGCCGGAACACGTCGCTCTGCGTGCACAGCTCGCCGACCAACTCGATCAGCGCTTGGTCGTGCGGGTTGCGGCCCGCCTCGAGGCGCAACATGGCCGCGGCGTCGTTGGCGACCCGCTCCCAGTCGACGAAGAACTCGCGGGCGGCCGGGTCCAGGTAGACGAACCGGGTGGCGTTCACCGGGCGGCGCGGGTAGGCGAACACCGGCGCGTAGAGGGCTCTGCCCAGGCGGTTCGTCGCGACGATGTCGTGGCGGCCGTTGCGCACCCACGCGGGCGCTTCGGTGATCGCGTCGAGCACCTGCTGCACCGCCGGACGCACGGTGCTCGGCGGTGCAGCGCGCTTGCGAGGCCCGGCCTGGCCCGCAGACCGGGACAGCGCGAACAGGTGCTCGCGCTCGGCGTCGTCGAGCTGCAACGCGGTGGCGAGGGCATCGAGGACGCCGTCCGAGGCACCGGCGAGGTTTCCGCGTTCCATCCGGACGTAGTAGTCGACGGAGACGCCGGCGAGCATCGCGACCTCCTCCCGGCGCAGCCCGGTGACGCGGCGGTTGCCGCCGTACGCGGGCAGCCCGGCCTGCTCCGGCGTGATGCGTGCCCGCCGCGAGCTGAGGAACTCGCGTACCTCGGTGCGGTGGTCGATCCGGCCCATACCGACCACCGTAGGTCTGTGCACGGCCGGGTGGGAGGCACTGCCAGTACCCGTGAGCGCCCGGGCTCCCGGGCTATTCGTCTTGCGCCGAACGGGCGTCGTGCTCGGCCTGTGCGGTCAGGACGTCCCCGAAGTGCTGGACCGCCCACTCCTGCAGCGCCTTGAGCGGGACGACGAGGGTGCGCCCTGCCTCGGTGAGTGAGTACTCCACGCGGACCGGGACCTCGGCGTGAACCGTCCGGTGCACGAGCCCGTCACGCTCGAGCATGCGCAGCGTCTGGGTCAGCATCTTCTGGCTGATGCCGTCGATGCGGCGGCGCAGCTCGGAGAACCGCGCCGTCCCCTCCGCCAGGATCCCGACCACGAGCACGGTCCACTTGTCGCCGATGAGGTCCAGGACCCGGCGGCTCGGGCACGCTGCCGCGTAGGGATCACCCGGTTCCGGGATGCTCAAGCGTACGGCAGCCGGCTGGTCGACGGATGCGGTCACCACAACCTGCCTTCTCTCCGAGTAGGTGTTTGGTCACCTACGGTAACCGCTGCACCCCTCCCCGGGGAAGGTGAGGGAACCGGTCGCCGGTGTCGACCACGTCCGCGACGATGCGCCCGAGCCGATCAGGGCGTCACGGCGACCTTGAGCGACTCCCGGGCGTCCATGGCGCGGTAGGCCTCGGCCGCATCGTCCAGGTCGACGACGCGGTCGAACACCCGTCCCGGCTCGATCCGGCCCTCGAGAACGTCGGCGAGACCCTGCTCGATGTAGGCCCGGACCGGAGCCGGACCACCGTTCAGCGTCACGTTCTTGCCGAACAGGGACCCGAACCCCACGGGGGCCTCGTCGTACTGAGGCACGCCGACGCGGCTGATGACACCGCCGGGCCGCACGACGCCGTAGGCCTGCTCGTAGGCGGGCAGGTATCCGACGGCCTCGAGCACGACGTGGCTTCCCTCGCCGCCGGTGAGTTCGCGGACCTTCGCGACACCCTCCGCGCCACGCTCGGCGACGACGTCGGTGGCGCCGAACTCGCGGCCGAGGTCGGTGCGGCCGGAATGGCGGCCCATCAGGATGATCCGGGACGCGCCGAGCTGCTTCGCCGCGAGCACGGCGGACACGCCCACGGCGCCGTCACCGATGACAGTGACCGTGGTGCGTTCGTCGACCTTGCCCATGACGGCGGCGTGGTAGCCGGTCAGGTAGACGTCGGTGATCGCCAGCAGCGAGTCGAGCAGCTCGGAGTTCTCGTCCACCGGGGCCGTGACCAGTGTGCCGTCGGCCTGCGGGACGCGGATCGCCTCGGCCTGGGCGCCGCCCACGCCGCCGGCGCCGTAGAAGCCGCCGTTGACGCACGCCGTGTGGAAGCCGTCGCCGCAGAAGGCGCAGGTGTTGTCGCTGAACGCGAACGGTGATACGACGAAGTCACCCCTTTTGACGGTGGAGACGTCCGAGCCGGTCTCCTCCACGACGCCGACGAACTCGTGGCCCATCGGTGCCGGGCCCGAACCGGCCGGCATGCTGCGGTACGGGTGCAGGTCCGACCCGCACACGCACGTCCGGACGACTCGGACGACCGCGTCGGTGGGGTGCTGGACGGCCGCATCAGGGACGTTCTCGACGCGCACGTCGCCGGCGCCGTACATCAGTGTTGCTCGCATCGGTGATTCTCTTTCTGCTCGGTCGATCGCTACTTCGCGCCTCATGGAACCGCACTGCGGCCACCCGTGGGGAGTGACCGACGAGGCCGGTACTGCCAGACCCTCCCACGCCGACCGGCTAGTGAGCAGCGTTCATCAGCGCCAGTGCGCTGGCCTGACAGCCCGGCCCCTGCGGCTTCGTCCACTCGGACCAGGACAGCGAGTACTGGTCGAACGCGTTCCGCGAGGTGGTGTACGCGCTGTCCGCCTGCCGGGAGAGGTAGTCCGCGTAGGGATCGCCGGCCACTTCGTCGCCGAGCTCGTCGAGCCCTCGCGCGAACGCGGCCTTGAAGTACGCGCCGTCGTCGGAGCAGTCGTCCCAGCCTTCGGCCGGGTCGTGCACGATGCCGTCGTCGTCGGTGAGATACGACCCCGGACGGGTGGCGGCGTCGGCGAGTTCGCGAGCCCGCTGGAGCAGATTGCCGTCCCCGGTCGCCCGGGACAACTCGACCAGGCCGGACATCAGTACGCCCTGGTTGTAGGTATGGATCGTACCGCCCGCCGTGCAATCGGCCCCGACGCCGTCGCGCACCAGACCGTCCGCGCCGACGAGACCGCTGTTCCGGATCCACGACCAGCCGGCAACAGCGCGATCCGCATAGGCCGCGTCCCCGGTGCGGTTGGCGACAGCGGCGTTGACCTGGACGTACAGCGCGTTCGAAATCGCCGCCTTGTAGGGCTCCCCCTCCTTCCACCGGATTCCACCACCACACGCCGGAGTCCGGAAGGTGTGCATGTGGTCGGCCGCCCGGCGCGCGGTGACGAGATAGCGGCGCTCGCCGGTGAGGTCGTAGGCGTCGAGCCACGCCATCGCCCACCAGCCGGTGTCGTCCGAGAACTCGTTGCGGAAGTGCCCGCGGCGCTCGCCGACGTTCTGGTCGTACGTCGTGGAGACGGCGTATTCGTAGCTCGCCATCTCCGTGACCTCGATGTTGCGGATGACCCCGGACAGCGCGACCGCGGACCCCCACCAGCCCGCGCCGCGGAAGGTGCCGTTCGCCGTGTCGTACAGCGCCATCATCGCGGTTGCGGCGGCTTCGGCCCGGTTTGACGCGTTCCAGCGCGTCCGCGCCCACTCGGTGCACGCGATCGCGCCGGTGTCGACGGCACGTCCGCATGCGCGTAGCGCACCGACACCACGATCTGCCCAGTCGTCGTTGTTGTACATCAGAGTGCGCCAGGCGCCCACGCCCTCCGGGGCCGTGGTCGCGCCGAGCCTGCTCCCCGAATCCCAGGTGGCGCCGCCGTCGAAGGACCTGTCCAGCCAGACCTCGTCTCCCGGTTGCGTGTTCTCGATCGCGGCCCACCCCATGGGGCCGGAGTCACTGAGATGCAGCTGAAGTGTGCGACCCGAGAGCGGCGCCGTGACCGCGACCCGGTCGTCGGCGGCGAGAGCCGGGTCGCGGCCGTCACAGTAGCGGTTGCAGATGGTGTCGTTCACCGCGGATTCGGACGACACCGCAGGCGATGGCGGCGGGGTGGCCGGGGACGGCGAGGGAGTGACAGGAGACGGCGACGCCGCCGCTGCCGGTTCGGACGACAGAACCGCGGCACCCGGCCCGATCAGGACAGCGGCCAAGGCGACACCGGCCAGACCTCGTCGTCGCGGTGTCGAGCCGGTGGTGGTGTCAGTCTCGAGGAAGGGCGACGTCACGGTGCACACCTCTGCTTCCAGCCGACCGTCTCCCCCGCTGGCGTGCTCGGCACCCTACACGGACTCGCGATCTGCCGGAATCCTCACGGTCGCGTCGCCGACGGCATCGTGGCGTCGCCCGTCCGGCGCCGAGGGCAGCGGCCCCGCCTCGGGCGCGCACGGACCCACTACGATCACGGGGATGGCCGAGGTAGTGGTGCAGGACGGCACGTGGACGTTCGACGGCGACACGCTGCGCGTCGTTCCGAGCGGAGATCGCCGTGTCCACGCGCTGCGCCAGGCCCTCGGTGAGCGCGTGATCCCGTTGGCCGCCATTTCCGGTATCGCCTACGAACCGCGCCGCAAGGGTGGTCAGTTGCGCCTGCGGCTCCGCGAGAGGGCTGACCCGTTCCTGCAGGTCACCAGCGGGAAGCTCGCCGACGACGCCGATCCGTACCGACTGCGCGTCGACAAGGACTCCACGGGCGTGGCCGAGTACCTCGTCGACGAGGTGCGCAATGCGCTGACCATCGAGCAGATCCCTCCCGGCGCCGCCGACGGCTACCTGCTGGGTTCGCCCGCCGTGCCGATCACCGCCAGCGCCGGCGACGGCACGGTCTCGTTCGACGGATCGCGGATCCGGATCGAGTGGACCGACTGGGCCGAACAGGTGAAAAAGGCCAGCGGCGCACGCGAGTTCACCCTGGACGACGTCCACGGCGTCGAGTGGACACCGATCATCGGATTCACCAACGGGTTCCTCCGGTTCCGAGTCAGCGGCGCTTCGGCCCTGCTGCCCAAGCACGACCCGAACTGCGTCACGTGGGGCATGCGACGCGAAGGTGGCACGATCTCCCTGTTGGCGGCTGCCGTGGTCGCTCGGCTGCCCCATCCCGCCGCCGTGACCGACACGGCCGTTTCTCCCGGCACTACCGGAACCGAGCACCCAGGCACCACGGACACCCCACCCGACCAGGAAACGGTCCTGAGACGCCTACGGGAACTCGGCGAGCTGCACCGAGACGGCATCCTGACGGACAGCGAGTTCGCGGAGGCCAAACAGGCCCTGCTCCGGCACCTGTAGCGACGCACGACGACCCGTCACCCTTCGGTGGCGGGGTCTAAAGGCGATACCGAGGTGGAGTTGGGTGTGGACCAGACTCAATACATGCGATTTTCCGTGGTCCTCGCGGCCTTGGGCGCAACGTTCGGCGTTGCGCTCGCAGCCGCCGGGTACGCGTGGCTGGCGGACATGCACTTCTATTCCGGGTTCTGGAATTCTTTCCCCGGATTTGTCCTATTGATCGGCTTGTTGGCGTTCGGCTGGTCTGTCGTGTCTAGTGTCGTTGCATCGCTGCTCCACGCTCGTCAGCGTGCCGCCAAGCGCCACCGGAGCTATGGGGCCACGTTCGCCCGTGTCGGCATCGCCATCGGCATACTTGTTGGAGTATTCTCCCCGCCGCTGCTCGCCCTCATTGTGCTGGCCAGCGTTGTGGGCGCACTCGCGGGCTGGGGGGCTGTCTGGGTGCACGGTGAGGAGCTGTGACCGCACTCTACCGCTAGTCACCGAACCTGTTTGGCGGAGGCCTTTTGTCTGAGTCCGTCGAAGAGCGACCGGCGTTGCTGACGGCCTCGTCGGTGCAGGTCAGTCTGGGCGATCGTCAGCTTCTCGCCCAGACTGACCTCACCATCGGTGCCGATGAGGCGGTCGCGGTACTCGGCCCGTCGGGGTCCGGAAAGACGACCTTCTTGGCGTGCCTGGCAGGTCTGCGGATCCCGACGTCGGGATCGGTTCGGTTGCTTGACCGTGAGCTGACCGAGATGAGTTCCACCCAACGGGCGCAGGTGCGGCTGGACTCGATCGGTTTCGTCTTCCAGCACGCCGATCTGTTACCTGAGCTGAGCCCCGTGGAGAACGTCATGCTGCCGGGACTGCTCAAAGGTGGTGACCCGGATGGCGTGCGTGCGGATGCCGAGTGGCTGATCGCGGACCTCGGCGTCCGGACCGCTGCCGACACTGCCTACTTGTCCGGTGGCGAGGCCCAGCGGCTGGCGCTGGCGCGTGCGTTGATCACCCGGCCATCGTTACTGCTGGCTGACGAGCCGACCGGGGCGCTGGACCGGGCGACACGCGACGAAGTCCTCGAGGTGATGTTCGCCAAGATCCGCTCCGAACAGATGGCCGCAGTGATCGTCACCCACGATGAGCAGGTCGCCGCCTCAGCGGACCGGACCATCGAACTGGCCACGGTGCGATCGGTCGACGCGACGTGACGGCTCGCACACGACACCAGGCTGCGTCGCCACGCCAACTGCGGCGAAACCTGGCGAGGATCGGCCGGCGCAGCACATCGCTGCGCGGGGTCAACGGGTTCGGCGCGGTCCTGGCGTTGCTGGCGTTTGTCACGATCTCGCTGGGCGCAGCGGCCGCTGTGCTCGCCAGTGCGGTCTATGACCACCGCGAAGACGTCGGCCGCGCACGAGCGCCGGTCACGGACTCTGGCGCCGGCACGGTGACGCCACTGTTGTGGGGCATTGATGGGCTCTCCGTCGGTTTCGAGCAAGTGCCGGTGGTCTTCCTCCAGCAGACCGGGGCTGACCCGCCGCTGCCGCCGGGGGTGTCGGCACTTCCGGAGCCGGGCGAGGCGCTGGTCAGCCCGGCCTTGCGTGATCTGCTCGCCGAGCACGGGGTGCCGGACCGGTTCGGCAAGGACATCGGGCTGATCGGTCAGGACGGTCTCGTGTCGGCCACCGAGTTGTTCGCCTACGTCGGCACCGACGCTCAGGCTGACCACGGCCTAAGGCAGATCAGCACCATTGGTGTGACTGACAGCAGCCCCGTCTATCAGCGCCTGGGGGAAGACCTCTACGACCGGGACGTGCAGGAGTTCTGGGCGATGGCTGGCTTCTTGTGCGTCCTGCCGGGGCTGATCGCGCTCACCTCGGCCGCGCGGGTGGCCGACGACGAGACCCGGCGCCGGCACCGCCTGCTCGTGCGCCTCGGCGCCGACCGATGGGCCCGAGCCCGGATCGCAGCGCCGCGGACCCGACTCGTCGGCTCGGTCTCGCTCGTCCTGTGCCTCGGAGTGCTGGCCCGGATCACCGCGGCAGACACGACGCTGCCGTTCACCGGTTTCGTCCTGCAGGCCGAGGTGGTGCGGCCCGTCGCCTGGCTGCTCGCGGTCGTGATCGTCGCCGCTCACGTGCTCTCCGGGGCCGCGCTGAACCGCATGACCGCCGGATCGCTCGGTCGCAAAGACGACCTGGAGGCATCCCGGCTGCAGGTGCCGGCCGACAAGCCGTCCTGGCGGCGGACCGTCGTCTTGCTGGTTGTCCTGGCGGTTCAGCCGTGGATCATCGTCTTCTTCGACAATCGGGTCGTTCAGGCGCTGTCGACCCTTACTGCCGCCGGTCTCGCGGTGATCTGTCTTCCCGCCGCCCTGGCGACGTTGCTGCAACTGATCGCGCGTCGTCGTGGAATTCCCACGTTGCAGCGTCGCGGCATCGGTGTCTTCTTGGGCTGGCGGATCACGGCGTACCGCTCGCGAGCGATTGCCCGGCTCACCGGAACGATCACGTCACTGGTCCTCGTCGTCGGCCACGCCGCTGTCGTCCTGGCCCTGTTCACTGCCCCCGCCGAGGCGCAGAGCCGACCCTCCGAGCAGATCGGTACTTCGGCGTTGAACGTGCGAGCCGATGAAGACCGCATCAGCGAGGTGCTCCGGTTCGCCAGCGACCGTGGCATTGCTGCGATCACCATCCACGAGAGCGTCGAGCGCGACGATCCGTCCGTCGTGCTGGGAGAATGCGCTGACCTGCAGGCGTTCGGTGTCGAGTGCGCAGACGCCACCCTGACGCCGGCCGAGCTCCCACCCAGACTGGCCGCGGTGCTCACCTGGGACGCCCCAGGCGTCGACATCCGCCCCACCCCACCGGAGAATGTCGAGCGATCGTCGGCTGGGTCCATGGCCACCGTCGTTCTCGCCAGTCACGACGGCACGGATCTGCCCGACGTCGAACTCGGCCGTGACCTCGAGCGCGCCGTCGGCTTTGATGCCCGCCTGGAACGTATCGGCGTCGACGCCATCATTGGTGCGCTCGACCTACAGGACAAGTCCCAATGGATCTACGTCTTCGGCGTCCCCGGCGTGCTGACCCTGCTCATCGTCGCTGCACTGACCTGGGCCGCCGTCGTCATCGAAGAAAGCCGTGGCCTCGTGCGCAACCCGCTGTTGGTCGGACGCCACGACGTCTTCGAATCGATCGCCACCGTCCGCCTCACCTGGCCCGTCGCCATCGGCGGCCTCGGCGGCGCCGCCGCCACCGGATGGCTCCTCGCCCCGCACATCACCAACAACGCCTTCGACCTCCCCACCGGCTTCCTGCTCAGCGCCACGCTCGCCGCCGTTGTCATTGCTGCCATCAGCGGAAACATCGGAGGACGCATCCTCGCGAACGCATCAAGAGACCAGTGGTGAAGGACTTGGCCACTCGCCAAGCCTGCGTTACCACGACGCAAAACCTTGGACAGTTCGTACTCGTCGAGCCGTCCTCCCAAGTGCGCGTCGATCACGGTCCGCCCCCGCGTTCTCGAAGCTGCCTCGCGAACTCTTCGCGATCCGCTGCGCTCAGAGTTGTTCCCCACCCAGCAGGTGATCGAATCGAGTCGAGGTCTACGTCGCGATCGAACCACGGAACGCCGGTTTCCAGCCACGCCCCGCGTTCCTCGGGCGTGAGCAGCAGCCCGATCTCCCAGTCTCGCTGCCCCCATATACCCCAGGCCCCAGACGATCCGGCGATGGCAACGACGTCGAGCGTGTCACCAAGCCTCCCGGTCGGGTCGTCGTCGGGCTCGTGGCTGAGGCCAGCCGCAAAGCCTTCAACGATCACGCCCCGATCAAACTGTAGTCCTGGAAGGAACCCGTACTCGTCTCGGTAGTAGGCAGGTGTGGGCTCAAGCCCCAGAACAACGACGCTGTCGTCATCGTGCCCACGAGCCAAGGCGTCCAGAACCGACCCGAAATCGAGCCCCAGCACACGGTCGTACTCGTAAACCGTTACGTATCCTGCCGGCGCCCTGAACGGCCACTCGGGGAGTCGACGTCCGATGTGCAAGGTGCCGTGAACCTGCTCTTTCAGTTCGTTGAAGGCCGCTTCGTCAGCCGCAAAGTGCGTCATCAGGTCACCCCAGGTAGCCGAGCCGGATCTTCAGAATGGGCTTGGGTCCACCATCGGTGCCGATGAGGCGGTCGCGGTACTCGGCCCAGCCCGGTCGACCTGAGCGAGGTCTGCTGTGGATCCGTCGGTGACGTTGTCCCTTGTACGACGTAAATCAGCGCGCGGGATGCCACCGCGGTAGGCGTGCAGGATCGCGGGGGTAGAGCTCCTGGTCACGCGACACCAGGGCGACCTCGTTCGGCCCCCACAGTCCGAACGGCGGGAGATCGAATTCGAACTTGGCGGTGATCGTGCCATCTCGCGCGAGTCTGATCATGGCGGTGTACCACGCGCCCCGCCCGTTGGGTTCGTACGTCGACCGGCGCAACGCCAAGGCCGGCTCAGTAAGGTCAGAGAAGAAGTGGATTCGGTTGTCGGGCGGTTCGTCGCCTTCTTCTTGCATGCGGACCATGGCCATCGTCCTGACGTCGTCCGCGGCCGACGTCAGATCGAGGAGCACGTCGTCCCAGTGCCCTGGGAGCTGAGGGACCAGCGCGTACCCGATCTGCAGGAGTGGATCGTCTGGTGCTGCCGACAGATTGTCCATGTCCAGCTGGAAAACCTGGTCGTGTCGGACCCTCGCACTGTCCCCGGCACGTTTCATTCTTCTGAGGAGCTCCGTTTGTAGCTCTGCGTCAGACTTGTTTGCGAGGTCGTCATCCACGTCGTCGTTGTCGGGATCGGTACTCATACTCACGTCCCAGCTGCATACAGGTTCGTCATGAACTCGCGACCGCCGGCGGTGACCGCGGGCAGTCGTCGGGAGAGGAGCTTCAGCAGTGGCCGGCCCAATCCTATGCGGGTGTCTGCCCTTCAGGGTCGGCGGCGACGATGGCCGCGGCGGCCTCCGAGCTGACCGCGTGCCGGGCGACGTTCCTGTACCCCTCCACGCTCCTCGACAGCCGCTCGATCATATGGTCCTCGGCGACGGCGATGATCGCGGAAGTCCCCGGTTCGAGGCGGTCACCGATGGCGCGGAGGTCGTCGTCCTGGAGACCTTTGTCTCTGATACGGCCCCAGATGCCGCCGCCCGCGGCGCCGATGGCGGTTGACGCGAGAAGGCTGGGTGGGAAGATCAGGCCGATCAAGCCACCGGCGACGGTGCCTCGTTTGGCCCATTTCCTGCCGCTCGGGTCTGCGGTCTCCTCGAACGTGACCTCACCGTCGGTCCCGCGGACGACAACCGCGGCATCGATCATTTCGATCGACCCTTCGTGGCTCATCGCCCGGAAGTGTTCCAGAGCGGCTCCGGCCTCGTGTTCTTCGTTGAAGGTGGCGACGAAGACCTCGATCTGGGTGTCGCTCATGTCCGGTCCCTTCGCTCATGCTGGGTGGTGCCGAGGGCCGTGGTCGTGGCGGCCCATCGCTGGCGTGCGTTCAGTCGGGCAGCTGACGCATCTCCACGACCGTGATGCCGAGGTCCTCGAAGCGCGCCAACAGTTCCCGGACGCGGGCGTCGTCCTCGACAGGGCCGTGCAACGATGTGCCACCGGCCCGGGCTCTGGTCGCCGTCAGCTCCGGGAACGCGGCCTCGACGGTCTCGGAGACGCTGCCTGCGACCAGGAACTCGTACCGCATGACCCACCTCCCACGCACCGCCGATACCTGTCAGGGTCGCCCCCGTCGACCGCTGCCCCCTCACCCTCAGCGGGTGATACTGCGGCGATCAGCTGGCGAACTCCGCGAGTTCGGTGGACGTCCCGCGGGCTCGGGCCTGATCCGTTCCTCAGACGTCCGCAGGTGAGAGGACCGCCGGCTCGACAGGCGGCGCGACGACCGACACCGGAGGACCGAGATCGGCCAAGCTGTCGCTGATCGCCACCACCGCCGCGGATGTCACGACCGGCCCTTCGGCCGGATGGTGCCAGCATGTCGCCGTCATGATGGTGCGCTCCGTCTCGACGGCCGAGACCAGTACCGTCGGGGCCGGCTCGGCGAGCACGCTCGGCATCTGCGACAGGACCTCGGTGATGATCGCCACCACGTCCGCACGATATCCGGCACCGATCCGCACTTGGATCGCGGACGCGTGCCGGCCCATCACCGTGTGATTGACCAGCGGGTCGTCGAGCAACCGTCGGTTCGGCAGGTGAACGATGCGGCCGTCCGGCGCCTCGATGATCACCGACCTGCTGTTGATCTCGCGAACCCGGCCGGCGAATCCCATCGCCTCGATCGAGTCGTCGAGGCGCACCGGGCGGCGAGTCTGGATGATCACGCCCGCAGCGACGTTGTCCGCGATGCCGCGCAGGGCGAGGAACGTGACGGCGGCAGCCATGACCACGACGGCGAGGACCGGTTGGATCGACGCGCCGAGGAAACTGAGCGCGACACCGACCCCGAGGAAGATGACGACGTATCCGGTGGCCTGGACACCGAGGTCGCGGAGGTCGTGGGGCACTTTGACCTGGGACAGGATCCTGTCGGCAGCCCGACGGGCATACCGCGCGAGGAACCAGGCCCCGACGACGATCGCCAGGGCCAGGACCGCGTCCCAGCCCGTGAACGAGAACCCGGAGAAGAAGTCCCTCATCTGCCGCGCTCGGCTCGCGACCGCTGGCCCTGACGTTTGCGCTTCCGGACGTGCCCGAACGCCACCATGCTGCCTCCTCGATCCGACCAGGCACCGCCAGGATCCGCCGGCCCGCCTCACGGCGACCTCACCCGGCCGAGGTGAAGTCCGACGACATCTCACCCCGCCCGGGTGAGGGCCTCGCGACGTGCGGCGACCGATGCTGTCGGCGGGTACGCAACGCCGACGAGTGTGGTCTCCGGCCCGTTGAAGGAGCGACGAGATATGAACCCGAGGCGTATCGTCCGGCCCTCTGCCACGTCCGACGGCCCCGATCGAACCTGCCCAGGACCGGCATGACCACAGCGGATGAGGGCGACACCACGAGCGTCGACCCGGTGCTGCCACCGATGGGCTACGTGGCTCGGGCCGCCGCGGTCGTCATCACGGTTGTCGCCCTGGCGGCGGTGGCGTGGGTGACCCGGGGTGTGATCGTCATGGTCATCGTCGGCTTCCTTCTCGCCGCGGGCCTCGACCCGCTGGTGCGGAGGGTGCAGCGTCGGGTGCGCCGGCGCGGGTTGGCCGTGCTGGTCGTCGTCATGGCCCTGGTGGTGGGCGGCGCCGTCTTCGTCACCGTGGCCGTGCGGCCCGCGATCGCGCAGGCCGGCGAGTTCGTCGCCGACCTGCCGGAAATGCTCGACCGGATGTCCCGACACTTCGGCGGCTCGACCGTCGCCGACTTCCTCGCCAGTCCCGAGGTCGAACAGCAGCTGCGCAGCGCGATCGATGACGTCGTGGCCTTTGCCGCCGGTTCCATCGGTGCGGTGATCGGTTTCCTCGCCAGCGTCGGGGGCGCGGTGTTCACCGGGTTCACCGTCGCCGCCACCACCGTCTACACGATGCTCGCGCTCCCGCGGATCAAGGCGTTCGCCGGCCGGGCCGCCGGAGACCCCGACCAGGTCGACATGGTCGCCGAGGTGTTCCGCCGCGTGGGCGGCTACGTGACCGGCCAGCTCGGCATCTGCGCCAGTGCCGGGATCACCTCGGCGATCTTCTTCCTCATCATCGGGATGCCGTACGCGGCTCTGCTGGCCATGGTCGTCGCCGTGCTCGACGCCGTACCGCAGGTGGGCGCCACACTTGCGGCCGTCGTGGCGGTCCTGGTTGCCCTGACCGTCAGCGTGGGGACGGCCGTGGTCGTCGCTGTGTTCTTCGTCGCCTATCAACAGTTCGAGAACTTCGTCATCGCGCCGCGTGTCTTCGCCTCGGCCGTGTCACTGACGCCGATGACGGTCTACCTGGCCGTGCTCGTCGGCGGCGTTCTCGCCGGCTTCGTCGGGGCGATACTCGCGTTGCCGGTCGCGGCCACGCTGACGGTCGTGTTCCGGTATGCGTTCCGGCGCAGCCTGGCGACGATGGAAGCCCGTGCCGTACCCGAAGCGGTGGCGGCGGCTCCGCCACCTCCGCGGCCCGCGCGTGCAGGGCGGAAGTGGCGGCGTCGCCGCGACACCGAGTCCTGAGCCGGGCTACTCGCGGGCCATCATGGCCACGGCTTCCTTCTCGAGATCGACGAACGGCTCACCGGACACGTCGACGATGGCGGCCTTGATGGTGCCACCTGTGAACGTGAACGGGCTCGTTCCGGGGTAGTCCTCGGTCACCGGGGATGCCGGGTCCTTGCCGACGTTGAGCCCTTCGCCGACAAGGGAGAAGTTGCCCGGCTGGGTGACGATCGTCCCCTCCCCGACCTTCCCCTCGTCGACGTAGAGGCTGACCGTGCCCGTGGTCGGGCGCCCGTCGCCCTCGCTGACGAACGCCGCCGACAGCACGACATCGCCGGTGGGCACGGGAACGTCGCCGACGATCGTCTGTACCTTGCTGCCGACGAAGTTGTAGACGTAGTGCAACCTGCCGGCCTTGACGTAGAGCGCATGTCCCCCGAAGCGGGCGCCGTGAGAGAACAACACACCCTCGGCGTCCGGGGTCTCGATGTGCGTCTCGACAGCGATGGTGAAATCGCGGTTGCGGACATTCACCGCAGCAGATTCGGGCACCTCGGCGGTTCCCGGATAGTAGACATACCGCCCGCGCGGCGCCGCCACCTGAGGTCGGGTCGGGTCCGCCAGAACCTCTGCCGCGGTGCGGTCGACCAGCGGCAGGCCGTTGTACATTCCGGCCAGGTGGAACCAGTGCCCGATCATCTCCTGCAGCTTCACGGGGTGCTCGGCGGCGAGGTCGTGGCTCTCCGTGGGATCCGCATCGGTGTGGAAGAGCTCCCAGCGATCCTCGTCGAACCGTCCCCAACCCGCGATCGTGGGATGGACGCTGACAGCCTTCCAGCCCTTGTGCCACACCGCCCGTGATCCGAGCATCGAGAAGAACGCCGACTCTTTCGGGGTCGGGACGTCGTCGCTCTCGAACGTCGATCGGAAGCTGACGCCCTCCAAGGGAATCTGCGGGAACCCGTCGACCACCTCCGGCAGCTCCACGCCGAGCAGGTCGTACACCGTCGGGACGACGTCGGTGGCGTGCAGGAACTGGTGCCGTAGTTCGCCCCGGGCCTGTATGCCGCGCGGCCACGACACCAGCAACGGGTCGGCCACGCCCCCTTCGAAGTTGTACCGTTTCCACATCTTGAACGGGGTGTTGAACGCCCACGCCCAACCCACCGCGTAGTGGTTGTACGTCGCGGGCGAGCCCAACTCCTCCAGCTGACGCAGGTTCTCCTCGATGTCGTCGGGGATGTCGTTGAAGAACTTGTTCTCGTTCACCGAACCGTTCGGTCCGCCCTCGCCACTGGCGCCGTTGTCCGACACCAGCACGATGATCGTGTTGTCGAACTCGCCGGACCGGTCGAGGTAGTCCAGCAACCGACCGATCTCGTGGTCGGTGTGGGACAGGAAGCCCGCATACACCTCGCCCATGCGGGCGAACAGCCGCTTCTCGTCGTCCGACAGCGCATCCCACGGCCGCACCACATCCAGTGGGGGCCACGGCTCCCCGTCCGGGGACTGCTGGTCGGCGTAGGGATTCAGCGGTGACAGTTCGGCGCTGTCCGGGAAGATCCCCATCTCCTTCTGCCGGGCGAACACCCGCTCGCGGTAGGCCTCGTAGCCCTCGTCGAACTTCCCGCGGTACTTCTCGATCCACTCCTCCGGAGCGTGGTGCGGAGCGTGCGTGGCACCGGGACAGAAGTACATGAAGAACGGCTTGTCCGGCGTGATCATCTTGGCGTCGCGGATGAACTCGATCGCCTTGTCGGTCAGGTCGGTGGTCAGGTGGTAGCCGTCCTCGGGCAACGCCGGCTGTTCCACCGGGTGATTGTCGTAGACCAGGTCCGGATACCATTGATTCGTCTCGCCGCCGAGGAAGCCGTAGTAGCGCTCGAAACCGCGGCCGACCGGCCAGTTCCGTTTCGACGAGGCCATGTTCATCTCGTCGGACGGGCACAGGTGCCATTTGCCGAGCATGTACGTGTTCCAGCCACGTTCGCTCAGCACCTCGGCGATCGTGGCGCACTCGAACGGGATGTGACCGTTCCCGTTGGGGAACCCGACAGTGGCTTCGGCGATGCACGCCATCCCGTTGGTCGTGTGGTTGCGTCCGGTCAGCAACGACGACCTGGTCGGCGAGCACAACGCCGTCGTGTGCCAGTTGGTGTACGTCAGGCCTCGCTCAGCGAGCCGCCTGATGTTCGGCGTCTCGATCAGCCCACCCCACGGCTCCATGGCCGAATACCCGACGTCGTCGAGCACGATGTAGAGCACGTTCGGCGCACCGTCCGGTGCCACCGGCTGAAGATACGGTTCCCAGTCCGGCGTCGAGTCACGAACGTCGACGTCGACAGCGCCGTTGAACTTCTTGGTCATCAGCCTGCTCCGTTCTCGGTGACACCGATCAGTTCGAGGTCGTCCGGGCTGATCCAGGTGTCGTTCAGCAAGAAGCCGTTCGCACGGGTGATCGCACCACGCAACCCGACGGCCCAGCGGTGCTCGATCAATGCGATGGCGGCAGCGGTGTCGTCGGGAAGCAGGTCGTCCACCATCCACGCGTCGAGGTCATCGGCCGCCGCTGCGGCCGCCGCGGCCAGCACCTCGGTCTCGGCTTCGACCAGGCCGATCAGCGCCGCGACGACACCGTCCGCGTCGCCCGTGGGCATGCCGTCGTCCTCCAGCAACGAGCAGCCGGACGATGTCAGCGTCGCGAAGCCGGGCGAGTTCAGCCTTGATCTCACCGGTGAAGTGCGGGTCGTCGAATCCCAGCATGATCAGTTGCACAGGTCCTGTATCCATGGCGTGCCCTTCTCTTCCTCCTCTTGCTCGCGCGTCTGCGCCTGCAGTCGGCTCTTCCCGGCCATGTAGGCAGCGCCGCCAACCATGCCGGCCCGGAGGATCGGGCGACGTGGCCGCACCATTCGTCTGAGCATCGTCGGTTCCTTTCCCGTCACCAGCCAACGCGGTACCTTCCATCGTTCGTTTGCCGGTCGCGGGGATCATCACCCCATCAGGGTGAGTGTTTGTCCGCCTCGTGACGGATCAGCCAGGCATCGGCGTCGTGAAGTGCCCGTTGGGTGGACTCACCGACGATGCCTGTCGCCGCCACCGCCCGTACCGGACCGGCGAGATCCAGACCCCCGGCGCGTCGGAGCTGGTCGAGCAGGTCCGCGTCCAGCCCGGACAGATACAGGCGACCATTTCCGGCGGCGAGCTTGCGCGCGTAGTCCCCGACCACGCGATAGAACGTGGCACCGAGAGCCGTGCGGCCGTGGAGCCTGATGACGACGGCGGCGCCCTCGGCACCCGTCGGATCCGGCAGCCGGGCCTGCAACGTCCGGGAACCGGCGTAGAGCAGACTTCCGTACACATCGAGAACGGTCGCCGTGCCGCTGGTCAGGCGGCCCGGCGCCGGCCGCTCGAGGAACCGTCCGTCCGGCTGCGGCACGAGTTCGACGACCTTGAGATCCATCGCCTCCTGGTTCAACTGGAGCAACAGAGACAACGCCACTCCGATGCCTACGGCGGCCGCCACCGGCAGGAACAGGGTTGCGACGAACGTCGTGACCAGCGCAATCCGCGACGTCCCGCCGGTCCGCCAGATCGCCGCGATGACGCCCGGCTTGATCGAGCCGATGGCCGCGAAGATCAGAACTCCCGCCAGGATCGGCATCGGCACCAGGCCGACCAACCCGGCGAAAAGCACCACGAGCGGCAGGAGGAGCGCGCCGGACATGATGGCCGCCCACCGGCTGCGCGCGCCCATGGCCACGCTCAGGGCGGTGCCACTGACCGAGCCGCCGACCGGTTGACCGCGGAAGAACCCGACGGCGACGTTCGCAACACCCTGCGCCACGAAGTCCTGATTGATGTTCGACGGTGTCCCGCTGGGGTTCGGGGCCGCCTCGCTCACACCGGCGCCTTGAACGAGCACGATCACCGCTACCGCTGCAGCACCCACGACCAGGTCGAGCGAGAGCAGCTCGAGTTCCGGGAGCGCCGGGAGCGGGACCTGACGCGGGATGTCCCCCGAGTCGCGCACCTGGGCCACGCTGTCCAGCCCGAACACCATGACGACAAGAGTGGGTGCGACCAACGCGACGAGCGCGCTCAGTGATCCCCACCGCGTACTCATGAGTCCGAACAGGATTCCCAGTGTCCCCAGCCCGATACCGAAGGATGCGAGATCGATGCGGCTCAGGTGCGTGACCAGGTCGACGGCCTTGCTCACGTTCGTCGAGCCCGAGACCTCGGCTCCGGTGAGTCCGGACAACTGGCCGAGGAAGATGCTGGCTGCGACACCGGTCAGGAAGCCCGTCATCACCGAATGGGAGACGAAGCGGGTGTACCGCCCCAGCCGCAGCAGTCCGGCCACGATCATCAGCACCCCGACGATGATCGTCAGCAAGAACAGCGCGGACGGCCGGTCCGCAGCGTCCACACCCTCCAGGGCCGATGCCGCCGCGAGCGCGGCGGCTGTGGTCGTCGCCACGACCATCATCCGGGTACTCGTGGCCAGCCCGCCGGCGACCGGCCCGACGATGCTCGCGTAGAGCCCGATCACGGGGTTCACGCCGATCAATGCCGCCGACGCCATACCGTCGGGGACGCTGCCAACCGCACTCGGCACCGCCGCGACGGTGTCTGCGCGCAGGTTCCGCCGATCCGGACGCACCGACCGAAGCCACGCGCCGATCGCCGAGACAGCTCGCGACACTCGGTCACCCTGCCCCGCCATGCCCGCACCATCCGCCGCGGCGGCCGTCGCGGTCCTCACCCCGTTGGGGTGAAGGCGCATCGCCGAGGAGTACGACACCAGTGCACCCGTCGTCGACGGCCCACCGGACGACTATGTCGAGCTCATCGTCACCGACTGTCTCGCGACGGGAGCGGGCGCGGGTTCACCCTCGCAGGGTGAGGACTCCGGCGGAGTCATGGCGGACGTTGGGGTGAACCGTATCGTCGCGCCGTGGGTCGTCCCCGCGTGTCGCGGCCGCGCAGACGAAGGAGTCCGCATGGACGACGACTACCCGCTCCTGAGCCTGTTCGTCACGATCTTCTGGTTCTTCCTCTTCGTCGCCTGGATCTGGCTGCTGATCGCGCTGGTGACCGACATCTTCCGCAGCCGCGACCTGCCCGGATGGGGCAAGGCGCTCTGGACGCTGTTCATCGTCGTCCTCCCGATCGTCGGCGCGCTGGTGTATCTGATCGCCCGTGGCGCCGGGATGACCGGCCGGATGGCCGACGAGTTCGAGCGCCGTGAGCACGAATTCGAGTCCCGTGTCCGTGGCATCGCCGCAGGCGCCGGGACGAGCCCCGCGGACGAACTGACGAAGCTGGCCCGGCTCCGCGACGCGGGCGACATCACCGCGTCCGAGTTCGAGTCCCAGAAGGCGAAGCTACTGGCCTGACCGCGAGCCGGCCGAGACTCGGTCCGGGCGGTTCACCCGGCTCGGGTGAGGCACGCCCGCGCCGGTCGGACGACGATCGAGCAGGCACCTCGGCCCGGAACGGCCCGATCACAGGAGGCGACGGATGTCTGACCGAAAGCCCGCGACGTCGGCGACCACGGTCGCGAACGCTCGAATCCTGGAAACCTTGCCGTTCGCCGACGGCACCGACGTCGAGAACGCGCGCCGTGGGTTGATCTCGGAAAGCACCGGGAAGATCACCAACGCCGACGGCCAGGTGGTGTGGGACCTCGATCGGTGGAACTTCCTCGACGGCGCTGCCCCGGACACCGCGAATCCCAGCCTGTGGCGGCAGGGCCGGCTGGCCTCGATCGCGGGCGTGTTCGAGGTCACCGAAGGCGTCTACCAGGTCCGCGGTTACGACCTGTCGGTGACGAGTTTCCTGCGCACCGACTCCGGTTGGATCGTGGTCGACCCGCTGCTGACTCTGGAGACAATGGAAGCGGCGTTCGCCGCGGTCAAGGAGCACGTCGACGATCGCCCGGTCGTGGGCGTCATCTACACGCACAGTCACGTCGACCACTTCGGCGGCGTGCGGGCGGTCGTCTCCGACGACGACGTCACTTCCGGGAGGGTGCGCATCGTCGCTCCGGTGGACTTCATGACCGAAGCGATCAGCGAGAACGTCATGCTCGGCAACGCCATGTCCAGGCGTTCCTCGTACATGTACGGCAACCTCGTCGGGTGGGATCCGCGTGGCGGACTCGGCGCGGGTCTCGGTCAGTTGACGTCGAGCGGCACGATCACGCTGGTTCCGCCGACCGACATCGTCTCGGAGACCGGCCAGGAACTCACCATCGACGGGCTGCGCATCCAGTTCCAGCACACTCCGGGGGCCGAGGCGCCGGCGGAGCTGTGCTTCTACCTGCCGGCATTCAAGGCGTTGTGCATGGCCGAGATCGCGACCCACACGCTGCACAACGTGTACACCTTGCGCGGCGCCAAGATCCGCGACTCGCTGGCATGGTCGCGGCACATCAACGATGCGGTACGTCTCTGGTGCGACGACGCCTCGGTGGTGTTCTCGTCGCACCACTGGCCCACGTGGGGCAACGCGAACATCGTCAGGTTCATGAAGGGCCAGCGTGACCTCTATCGATACCTGCACGACGAAACACTGCGGCTGGCCAATCACGGCTACAACCACACCGAGATCGCCGAGATCCTGGAACTTCCCGACGGCATCGCCGAAAGCTTCGCCAACCGCGGCTACTACGGGTCCGTCAACCACAACGTGAAGGCGATATACGTCTACTACCTGGGATGGTTCGACGGGAACCCGGCCAATCTGCACCCGCTGCCTCCCGTGGAGACGGCACGGAAGACCGTCGAGTACATGGGCGGCACCGAGGCGGTTCTGGCGAAGGCGCGCCACGACTACGACAACGGCGAGTACCGCTGGGTGGCCCAGGCCGTCAACCACGTCGTTTTCGCCGACCCGGACAACGACGATGCCAAACAGCTGCAGGCGGACACCCTCGAGCAGCTCGGTTACCAGGCCGAGAGCGGCCCGTGGCGGGATTTCTATCTGTCCGGTGCCAAAGAGCTACGCGACGGCGTGACAGTCGCGCCGACGCCCACGACCGTGAGCGCGGACACCGTCACCGCGATGACGACGGAAATGCTGCTCGACTACCTCGGTGTCCGCCTCAACGGGCCCAAAGCGGCGCACAAGGAGTGGGCCTTCAACCTGAACCTCACCGGGCCCGACGAGAAGTACGTCCTGGAGGTCGGCAACGGTGTTCTCAACTACACCAGGGACACGATCGTGAACGCGCCGACAGCGACGATCAGTTGCGCCCGGTCCGCGATCGATGCCGTCCTGCTCGGCCGGACGACGCTGGCTGACCAGGTCGGCTCCGGTGCGATCACCGTCGACGGCGACCGCGATGCGTTCACCGAGTTCCTCGGCCTGCTGGACGAGTTCGACTTCTGGTTCGACATCGTCACGCCGTGAGGGAACGGACGGTGCCGGCGATCGCACCGGCGATGGCGCCTGCTCCGCGATGTGTGGGGAGATCACCCGCGGTGGGTGATGCCCGACCGCGCGATCGGCGGCGATCGTGAGTCTGGGCGCCGCGCCCGAACGGCGTCCGGGCAGGGCCGGCTTCGCCACCAGGCGGCCGCTTCAGTACCGAGGAGGAGTGCCATGACTGACGTGCGATCCGTGAGCGACGACAAGGGTCCGGTATCGAGCTGGGCCACCGGCGGTGTCGTCTTCGCCGCCACGATGATGATCCTGGCCGGTGTGTTCCAAGCCGTGCAGGGTCTGGCGGCGATCATCGACGACGAGTTCTTCGTCATGCTGCCCAACTACACCTTCGAGATCGACACCACCGCGTGGGGCTGGGTCCACATCGTGCTCGGGGCCGTGGTGGCCGTCGTCGGGCTGTACCTCTTCTCGGGGAGCGCGATCGCCGGCGGTGTCGCCATCGGTCTCGCCGCACTGAGCGCGATCTCCAACTTCCTGTTCATTCCGTACTTCCCGTTCTGGTCACTGCTGATCATCGCGATCAGTGTCTTCGTCGTCTGGGCGGTCGCCAGGTCGGGCATGTTGGAGTCATGACCGTTCCCAGCGGGCAGACCGCAGTCGGGCGCGGCTCCGGTCCCCGCACCGGAACCCCGCCCGACACTCGACGGTTCACTCGGCAAAGGCCTCGCGTAGCAGTTCCTCCTGCTCGGTGGTGAGGTTGGTGTGGATCAGGTGCGGCCTCAGCCCCGACTCCTCGAACGCGTCCAGGACCTTCTCCTGGACTGCGTCGCTGGTCAGCGCGAACAGGGCGGACGTACCCGGGGTGACCTTCTCGCGGGTCTGCTTGATGAAGTCGTCGTCGATGCCGACGTCGGTCAGTGCCCCGCCGAGGGCGCCGGCTGCGGCGCCGATCGCGGCACCGAGCAGCGGCACGAAGAACAGCAGCCCGAACAGCAGGCCCCAGAACGTGCCGCCCAGGGCGCCGGCACCGGTCAGGCCTGCGAGCTGACGGGTCTTCGGCTTCTTCCTGTCCTCCGGCCACGACACGGTGGCGGCGTCGTGAATCTGGATGAGCTCCTGCTTCTGCAGCGACTCCAACAGCGTGACCGAACGGTCGGCGCCCGTCGGGTCGTCGAACTTCCAGACGGTGAAGGTTGCCATGATGCGTCTCCTGGTCCGACGTCAGTGGGATGGTCGTTGACGATTCACTCATCGTCGTTGTGCCTCCTGGCCGGCTGCCTCACCTCAATCGGGTGATCTCCGTCAGGATGAGGATCGGTTCACGGCTCATCGGCCTCAGCTCGGCTCCGACGCGCCGATGGTCACCAGGTCTTCGGGATGGATCCACGCGTCGATCAGGTGAACGCCGCCGGCGCGCCGGATCGAATCGCGCAGCCCGGATGCCCAGCGGTGTTCGACCAGCACGATCGCGGCATACATGCCGGCCGGCAGCAGGTCGTCGAGAACCCACGAGTCCCCCGCTCCGGCGACCGACCCCGGCTCGCGGCCTTCGCCGGACCCGTCGTCGACCTCGCCCGCGTCGTCGACCAGACCGATCAGCGCCCCGAGGACGGCCCCCGGATCGTCGTACTCGTCATCGTTGAGGTCGTTCTCCTCGACAAGCACGACGTTGCCGTCCGCGCCCTTGCCCACGACGACGGCATCCAGCAGCCGCACCACGTAGCTGTCGCGCAGCCAGTCCAGCTCTGCGCGGATCTCGCCGGAGCACTGGGGGTCGTCGAAACCGAGCATGATCAGTTGCACGGGTCCCAAGGTCATGATGGTGCCCTCCGCATGATTCAAGGGGCGGGGAGCTGCCGCTTGGCCACGTCGAACTCCTGCTGGCTCAGCACGCCCTCGTCACGCAGGCTCGTGAGTTCTGCCAGCAGGGCCACGACGTCCAGACCACCGAAAGCCGCTGACTGTGCCGGCGGCCGGGACATGCCCGGCGCCGACCGGGCCGGGCGCTGCCCCTGGTACTCATCGTGCCGGTCACCGTGCCGGTCATCGTGGGAACGGTCCCACCGTTCCCCGCTGACGGACGCGTACCCGAGCATCGTCGCCGTACGCAGTCGCCTCCTGGGCGGGAGCACTGATCTGAACATCATCGTTCCTCCTCTGTAGCGGTGGAGTCCGGATCGGCGGGCCGGCCGTCGCCACTCACCGCCGTGACGGCGGCCTCGATCGTCGGGAAGACCGGCCGGCGATCGTCCGCGGCGCCCGTCCTGCGCAGCACGTCGCGGACCTGACCCACGTCGCCGACGACCACGAATCGCACGCCGCGCCTGCGCATCTCGTCGGCCGTCTCGCCAAGCATCCGGGCGGCGCTGACGTCGACGACGGGCACGCTTCCTGCGTCCAGGATCAGGGCCTCGACGCCGTCGGCCGACGCCAGCTCCCGCAGCCGGTCCCCCACGACTTCGGCGTTGGCGAAGAACAGGCCGCTCTCGACCCGCGCGACGACGACGTGTGACACCGTCGTGTTCTCCGGGTGCCGCCCGACGTCCGTCCACTGCCCGTCGATCGCCGGTACCCGGCCCAGCACCGCCACGTGCGGCCGCGAGGCTCGATAGAGCAGCAGCAGGACCGACAGCGCCACACCGATGATCAGGCCCGGCAGGGTGTCGTAGACGAGAACGCCGAGCAGCGCGGCGACGGCACAGATGAAGTCCGCCCGCGCCGCCCGGCCGTAGATGGCGACGAGCTCAGGGCTGTGGATGTTGTAGAGCTGCCGCAGCGACCGGACGTCGACCAACTCGATCAGCGCGGCGATGACCACCGCCCCCAGAGCAGCGTCGGGCAGTGTCTCGAACAGCGGCGTCAGGAACAGCAACGTCAGGACGGTGAGCGCGGCGACCACGTAACCCGAGAGCTGCGATCGAGCGCCCGCGCCGCCGTTGACGGCCGTCTTCGACAGGCTCCCGTTCACGACCATGCCAGCCGCGAGCCCGCTGCCGACGTTGGCAGCTCCCAGTCCGATCAGTTCGCGGTTCGCGTCCATCCGGTAGCCGTACTTCTGCGCGTAGCTCTTGGCCGCGCCGAGCCCTTCGGTGAACCCGACCAGCATCACGCCGGCGGCGCCGGACAGCAGCAGCGACACGTCCCCCGCCGCGACCTCGGGCACACCCACGCTCGGCATGCCGGCCTCGATCTCACCGACGACATCGACCCCGCGGTTCTGCAGATCGAGGAACGCGACGAGCACGATCCCGAGAACGACCCCGGCCAGCGCCGCCGGCACGAGCGGGGCGACCCGCTTGAGCAACAGCACCAGCGCCAGGCACGACCCGCCGACCAGCAGCGACCAGCCGTTCGTGTCTCCGAGCGCGCTGACGACCGCCCAGAGCTTCTGGAAGAAGTTGCCGTCGCCGCCCTCGACACCGAACAGCTTGGGCAGCTGCCCCACGATGATCACCAGGGCCATCCCGACGATGAACCCCTTCAGCACCGGTTCGGAGATGAAGGTGGCGAGGAACCCCAGTCGCAGCAGCCCGGCCAGGGCCGCAACGACGCCGACGGCCAGTGCCAGGCCGGCGGTGTAGGCGGTGAAGTCGTCGGAGGAGCTGGTCACGATGCCACCCACCACGCTGGCCGACAGCGCCGCCGTCGCCGACATCGGGCCGACGACCAGGTGCCGCGAGCTGCCGAACAGCGGATACAGCAACAGCGCCGGGATGGCGGCGTAGAGGCCGACCACGGGTGAGACCCCGGCGATCGAGGCGTAGGCCAGCGACTCCGGGATCAACACCGCCCAGACGGTCAACCCGGCGAGGACGTCCCTGCGCAGCCAGGCGCGCTGATAACCCTGGAACGAGGCGAACAACCACCCTGGCATGACCACTCCCGCCGGCACCGCGTCGAGTCTCAGCCCTCATCGTCGGTACCGGCACTCGGCCGGTGCCTCACCCGAGGCGGGTGAAGACGTGCTCGGTGCGGCCGATGACGATGATCACACGGTTCTTCGGACCACCGACCTGGGAGGCCTGGATGGGCGATGCTGTCGGGCAGGTGCTGCCGCTGGCTGTCGGTGTCACGCTGAGCCCGCTGCCCGTCATCGTCGTGGTGCTGATGCTGGGGACACGGCGAGCTCGCTCGAACGGGCTGTCGTTCCTGCTGGGATGGCTGGTCGGGCTGGCCGCCGTCGGCACCGCCGCGATCCTGGTCGCCGGCGGCGCCGACGCGAGCGGCGACGGCGAACCGGCGGCCTGGGTGTCGTGGGTCAAGCTGGCTCTCGGCGCGCTCGTGCTGCTGCTGGCCGCGAAGACTTGGCGCGGCCGTGCCCGGGGCGACGAGCCGGCTCCGATGCCGTCCTGGATGTCCGCGCTGGACACGTTCACCGCCGTCAAATCCGCCGGCCTGGGTGTCCTGCTGGCCGCCGTCAATCCGAAGAACCTCGTGCTCACGCTCAGCGCCGGCGTCGCTGTCGCCCAGACCGGCATCCCTGCCGGTCGACAGGCTGCAGCTCTGGCCGTGTTCGTGGTGGTCGGTGCGCTGGGGCCGGGCGTTCCGGTGGTGATCTCGCTGGTGCTGGGTGAGCGCGCCGCGCGAGCGCTGAACGACCTGCAGACCTGGATGGCCCGGCACAACTCCGCCATCATGACCGTCGTCATGCTGGTCATCGGCGCGAAGCTCGTCGGCGACGGTATCGCGGGCGCGTTCGGGTGAGCGGCACCGGCTACGAGCGCTCCGACGGCATCGGCGCCGGCGGCCGCGGACCGGTGACCAGTTCGACGGCCGCCAGTAACGCACCCGCCACCAGCACGATGCCGCCGACGACGCCGGCGCTCGGATAGTCCCAGAACACGAAAACCAGCACGGCCACAGACACGACGGCGATCTGCGCCGGCCGCTTGTTCCGCCGGAGCCAGACCGCCGCGGCGGCGTCCTGCCAGCGCCCGCGCCCCAGCCGCGACGCCGCCGTGGAGGCGCTGCCGCGTAGCGCGGCCGCCCGGGCGGACGGACCGGTGAGGTACGCGATCAGCGCCACCACCACGCCGACGGCGAGCACCATGCGCAGCATGGTGCGCAGCGGCGACATGACCTGATCGAAGACGGCACCGGCGGCGCCGGCGTCCACGGTGGGCGGCAGGGCGTCGAGGTACAGCGGCCGGGCGATCGTCAGGACGATCCCGAGCGCGAGCATCGCCAGGGCCGCGCCGATGCCCGCTGCGGTCAGCGCGCGGCGACGGCCTCGCGCCACCAGCACACCGGCGCTGATGAGCGCGACGGCCACGGCGATCAGCCAGGTGCTCAGCCGGTCGATGACGTCGAACCACCGCTGCGCCGTGGTGATGTCGTCGGACTGGAACAACACCACCTCGGCGTCGACGACCGGCAGGTTCGCGGCCCGCTCGAATCCGGCCGAGGCCAGCCGCTCCTTGGCCGCAGTGATCACCGGTGCCAGGTCCAGGGTGACCGAGTCGCTCTCCGCTTGCACCGCGCCGTCGCCGTTCTCGCCGGTCATCAGCGCGACCACCTCGACGTGGGCGGCTCGGTTCGCCCGCACCCAAGCGGCCGCGAACCGATCGCCGGCGACGACCGTGCCGACGTGGTCATGCACCCAGGACTCCACCCCGCCGGCGATCGGATCGGCGAGTCCGGTGAGCGTCGACGTGACCTGCTGGCGTGCCCCCTGTGCGGCCAGCCGGTCGGCGATGTCCTCGACGACACCAGCCACGTCGGTCGCCGCGACGAGCTCCGCGGTGACGCGATCGGTCACGGCCCGTTGCACCGCCGGATCGTCGACCAGCGGCGCCACCGTGTCGACGTAGCGGTCGGTGTCGGTGACGGTGGAATCCATCCAGGCCGCGACCGTCGCCGGCAACACCGTGATCGAACCCAGCCCGATCAGCACCCCGGCGAGCACGGCCCGCCCCCGCGGCCGGGTGCGTGGCCGTTCGCGAGCGCGCAGCTCGGCGACCTCCGCCCGTAGCCGTTCCAGTTCCGCCCGTTCGTCCACGCCCGTCAGCGTCGTCCCGCGGGACGGATGTGCGGATCACCCACGACGGGTGATCCGCACACCGGCGTCGGCGGCCGATAGTCGTACCGAGTAGTCCGCACCGACGCGGCACGGAGGTATCAACCATGAGTGACACGCCGAACGACCCTGCCCGTCAGAGTGTCGACGCCGGTCGGCTGTGGGCCGGCGGCGGCGCCTCGGCACTCGTCGCGGCGCTGATCGCCGTCGCAGGCATCGTCATCGTGCGGGCCTTGTTCGACGTGCCCGTGCTGGCGCCCGAGGGCGACGGCGTGTGGGGCAACGCGAACACCTGGTGGTACGCCATCGGTGCCGCCGTCGCGGCGCTCGCGGCCACCGGCCTGGTGCACGTGCTGGTGAACACCACGCCGCGCCCGCTGCGCTTCTTCGGCTGGGTGATCGGGCTGGTGACCGTCATCGCCGCGGTGGCGCCGTTCACCCCCGACGCGGAACTGTCCGCGCAGCTGGCGACCAGCGCCATCAACGTCGTCATCGGGGTCGCGATCGGCAGTCTCGTCTCCGGCTCCGCGCACAGCGCGATGCGGACTGCCCGGCAACGTCGCGACCGCCCGCCTCACCCGTCCGCGTGACCGGCGGCCGGGCCTCGAACCCGTGTCCGGCCACTCACGGAACGGCGGCGCTCACGTCTCGCTGAGTTCCGAGTCGTCCGGTGCGGTACGTCTGGACCGCTTCTGCCGGCCGACGATCGCCGCGGTCGCACCCGCGGCCAGCCCGGAGGCGAGTACCAGCCGGCGCCGCCTCGACCGATGTACCCGTTTGGTGCGCTGCCATCGTCTAGGCATGATGCTCTCCTTCTGCTGAACGGCTACGTCCCCTCCAGGCTCGTGCCGTCGGTCGCGCCCGGGCCTCACCTCCGACAGGTGAGTTCTGATCGCAGCGGCCGCGTCGGGGCTTCCGCGATTCTTCTCTCGCCGGCCGGTCCGGATGCCGGATCACCTTGGTGATCACCTTCGGCGCGCCGCCGATGACGGCGACCGGCGTGATGGAACCCAGCAGCCCGGGCCGGTCGAATCGTCCCGTCGTCACGTACTCCCCCTCATCTCGGCCCGCTGTCGGCCGCCCGGAGTGCGTCACCTGCTACCTCCGCCGGGATACGCACCTGCAACGCCACTTCTCCGGACGACCGGTCGATCGCCTCGGAGAGCCGGCGGATCCAGGTCCGCTCGTATACGATCAGCGCCGCCGACGTGCCCGGGTCGAGCACGTCGGCGATGACGGCGATGTCCTCGTCGTTCGCGAGATCCTTACCGCTGACGTCGATGTCGTCGAAGCCGTAGGTTTCCGAGCCCTGGTCGAACTCGACCACCTGGAGATCACCGTTCGGCTCGCGGGTGACGAAGACGATGTCGAGCAGCGTGACGTCGCCCTTGCCGCTCACGTCCCGGAGCACGTCGACGGTGGCCGGATCCACCCGCTCGCCGGGAAATGTCAGAATCACCAACTCGACTGGACCCGGGGGCGAATCCAGCCCACCGGAATGGTCCCCCATTTGTGCCTCTTCCCCCAGTCCGCCCGTTCCAGGGTGTGTACTACCCAGCACACCACGCCTCACCCGCATCGGGTGAGGTGTCTACAACAATCCCAGCTCCCGTGCTCGGTCGACCGCCTGCCGACGGCTGCCGACGTCGAACTTCCGATAGATCGCCTTCAGATGCGTCTTCACCGTGTTCACGCTGAGCACGTGGGCGTCGGCGATCTCCTCGAGTGACAGCAGGGACGGCAGGTCGCGCAACAGGTCCAGCTCACGCGCCGTCAGCGCCTCCCCCGAGACCATCGCCGCCCCCTCGACGGCCCGGTCCGGCACCGCTGTCGCGGCCACGACCCTCCGCACGAACTCGTCGTGTTCGCCGAACCGCCCGTCGTTGTGGATCAGCATCGACTTCACCCGCGCCGACGCCGCGATCAGCTCGCGGAACATCTGTCGCGGCGCGGCCAGGTCGAGCGCACACAGCAGCGCCTCGTGTGCGCGGGCCTGTTCGTCCGACTCCGCCGCGAAATGTGCCGAAAGTAGCCAGCCGGTGATCTCCGAACTCACCACGTGACACTCGATGGTGCCGGACAGCACCGGACCGAGCGCACTGCGCGCCGCGGCCTTTCGACCGGCGCGCGCGTGCAACAGGGCACGCATGACCCGCACGTCCCCGGCATCGCCGAGCACGCGTTCGGCCCGGCCCAACGCCTCGGCCGCCCCGAACCGGTCGCCCGCGGACAGGGCCAGCTGCAGCTCTGTCAGGCAGACCGAGCTCACGCTCACCGGCAGCAGCCGCAGTTCGTCGTGCGGTGGCCACGCCTGCCGTAGCCGGCGGACCGCGTCCCGGCGGCTGGGCGCCTCGGCGGCGGCGAGACACGCCTCCAACAGCCGGGCCGACAGGTCCACCTCTGGTTCCAGGTCGGCGTCGACCGTCGCGACCAGCGACAGCAGCCGGGCCGCCTCGGTGTCGTCCAAGCGTTGCCACGCGACACCCGCGCCGAGCAGATAGACCGGCGCCATCCGGGCTGCGGACGACCATCCCTTCCGGCCCGCGAACTCGATGGCCTCGTCGCAGTATCCGGCCAGCGCCACGAAGTCACCACGGGCGGCGGCGCTCACCGCCAGATAGCACAGGCACTCCAGGGTGAGGGCGTCTCGTCCGTCGTGCCTGGCCATCCGCAATGCCGCCACGAGATCCGCCTCGGCGCGGCGGTACTCGGTGAACCAGATACGCAGGATCCCGCGGTTGACGGCGGCCAGCAGCTCCAAGTCCGGCTCCGCGCCTGCCGGGCGGTCACTCAGGTCGATCAGCTCCACGAGCCGGGCGCTCCGGTCACCGCACAGCCGCGCCTCGTACAACAGTGCCGTGGCGTGCAACAGGCGCAGCCGGGGAGACTCGTGCGCCTCCGGGCGCCGCCCGACCCGGTCGATGTAGCGCCGCGCCGAGGACAGAGCCCCCTTCTCCAGCGCAGCGAGTGCGCCGATCAACGCGGTTGTCGGCTGGGCCAGGACGTCCTCGGGCATCGACCGGAAGGCGCGCCGAAGGCTCGGCGCTTCACTGTCCAGCAGCAGCCGTACCCCCTCACGGTGGACCAGTTCGGCCACCCGCGGCCAGTCCTCACCCGACACCGCGTGATCGAGCGCCGAGCCAGGGATGTGGTGGTCGGCGAACCACTCCGACGCGACGAGATGGTGGCGGCGCTGCGCCTGCGCATTCCGCCGGGCCCCTTCGGCCAGCAGGAAGCTGCGCAGCAGGCCATGGAGGCGATACGACGTCGGCCCACGACCCACCCGATACACCAACGCGTTGTCCCGCGCCAGCCTGGCCAGCACCGCGCCGGCGTCGTCACGGCCCGACAGCCTGCTGGCCAGGTCGGCGGTCAGTGTCTCGGCCACCGACGTGGCCAGCAGCAGATCCACGGTCTCCTCGGACAACGAGGCCAGCACCTCCGCGACGAGATAGTCCGCCAGCGGCCGCTCGTCACCGGCGAACCCGGCGATGTACTTGCTCACGTCGTCCTGCGACGCCAGCGACAGCGCCGCCAGGCTCAGCCCCGCCGCCCAGCCTTCTGTCCGCGCCATCAGCACCGCCAGGTCGTGCTCGTCCAACTCGATCGCATGACCGCGCAGCAGCTGATCAGCCTCGGAACGGTCGAACGCGAGATCGGCCGCACGCAGGGCCCACGCATGCCCGTCCAGCAGCAGCCGCGCCGTCGGCAACGGCGGATCCATGCGGCTGCCCAGAGCCAGTCGAAGGGTCGACGGCCGGTACTTGAGCAGCGCCGCCAGGCCGTCCAACGCGCTGCCTGAGGTAACGACGTGCACATCGTCCAGGATGATCCAGAGCACGCCCGGCAACGAGTCGAGCGCGTCGACGAACGCGGTGAGGAATCCCCGGTACGTTCCATCGGCCGGCGGACTCAGCGCGCCGAGCCGCACCTCGGCCGGCGTGTCGAGGCCACGGACCGCGCGCCCGCAAGCACGCAGGATTCCCGACCACAGCACGTACGGGTCGTTGTCGTGCTCGTCGAGAGAAAGCCACGCCGCCGACACGCCCTCCGGGCGCAGACTCCGCCAGAACTGACTGAGCAACATGGTCTTGCCGGCACCTGCCGGCGCCGAAACCAGGGTCACGGCGTGCCCGTTCGAATCCGCCGATTCGATCTCGCGAAGCAGCCGAGTTCGCGGCACAACACTGGCCGGCATACGCGGAACGCGAAGCTTCTGCTCGAGTATCCGCGCACGCCCCCACCCTGCGGCGTCTGCGGCGGCCACAAACACACTCTAGCCACGAACTCCGGCATCCACGAGCAGATTCCAACAATTGCGGCTCACCACGCGACGACGTCCGTCCGCCTTTCGACGACACCACGAATCGCCGGCGAAGGAGCCGCTGAACACCTATACCGTGTGACTTCATCTCCAACGTGAGAGATTGCATAATTCCCGGTGATCAGACCTGACGTAGCGCGGACAGTCGCCGACTGCCGAAGATCATCATGAGTCGCTGACGATCACGTTGGAAGGGTGACCGCCGGGGTGGGATCGAATCCGAATCCTTGGATTAAAAAGGCCGCGCGACGGCGGCCGGGGTCTGCTGTGGCGCCACGCGGGCAGGACAGTGTTCACAAAGGGTGGGCGCAGCTGGGTTCGAACCAGCGACCCCTGGTTTGTAAGACCAGTGCTCTACCGCTGAGCTATACGCCCTCGGGCCATGCGAGCCCACAGAGTACCGCCACCGCGGCCGTGCCCCACAATCGTGGGCACAGCACGGGCCGTGTCCTGAACTAGGCGGCGCCGTCGGGTGGCACGCGTTCCTGTTCCTCCGTCGTCACCTGCGGCGGAGCGTCGTCGGAGCTCGCCTCCGCACGCCCGAGCACCCGGTCGATCGCGGTGGCCACGTCGGCCGACAGGTCGCGGCCGTCGGAGCGCCGGTGCCGGCCGGGGCCGGTGTCCTGCGACCGCACGGCGATGCCTCGGTCCATGGTGCTCTCGACGGCCAGGAACTCCGCCGTCGCCGAAGCCTCACACGAACGGCAGACCGTCCGCCCGAGCCGCCGGACCAGCGTGGTCGCGCCGCAGACCGAACAGTGGTCCAGGTCGGAGGACCAGCCACGGCTCTGCTGGCAGTCCGGGCACACGAGCACCTGCTCGTCCGCGCGCACACCGCGGACCCAGAGATTGGCGCCCCGGGCAGGATCGGACTGCCGGGCACCACACCGATAGCACGGCACGGGGAACTCCTTCCTGCTCCGCGACTCAGGCGGCGCCGAGATCGGCCAGGACGCGCCGGTACGCGGCGACGTCCCGGGCTTCGGGTAGGGCGTGGGTGACGGTCCATCGGACGTCTCCGGCCGCGTCGACCACGAAGGTGCCCCGCAAGGCACACCCACGGTCGTCGTCGAAGACGCCGTACGACGAGGCTACCCGTCCGTGCGGCCAGAAATCCGACAGCAGCGGGAAATCCAGCCCGTTCTGGTCACCGAACACGCGCAGGCCGACCATGGTGTCGCACGACACGGCGAGAACCGCCGCCTCGCCACCCACCGCAGGCACGACATGGTCGCGCAGAGCCGCCAGCTCGTCGGTGCACACGGCGGTGAAGGCGAACGGGAAGAACACCAGCAGCACCGGGCGCCCGCGCAACGCGGACAGCCGCACGCGGGCGCCGTGCTGGTCCGACAGCTCGAAGTCGGGGGCCGGCTCCCCGACGCTGATCACCTGCGACTCGACCCCTTGGGCGCGACCAGTTTGGTCCCCGACCACTCCTCTGTGGCCGAAACCGTCGTCGTCGTCGACAACCCGGCGGTGAGCGCCGCGTCGGCGATGTCGCTGGCTTCGACGTGGCCGTCACGACCCACCTTGGGTGTCAGCAACCACACCACTCCACCGGCAGCGAGATCTCTGGTGGCGTCGACGAGGGCGTCCGCCAGGTCACCGTCGTCGTCACGCCACCACTGCAGGACGGCGTCGGCCACCTCGCCCGAACTCTCGTCCGTCAGCTCGTTACCAGTGACGTCCTCGATGTCGATACGCAGGTCGTCATCCGCGTCTTCGTCCCAGCCGAGCTCCTGGACCACCTGGGATGGGCGGAATCCGAGCCGGGCGGCCGGTCCGTCGTTCTGGTCCGAGTGGCCCGCGATCTGGCCCACCGATCGTCCTCCTCGCTTCAGTGTTCGGTACGCAGTCTGCCAACCGTCTGCCTACCGTCGTGGTGTAGTCCACCCAAGCATGCGCGAATACGCAAGTGGACCCGTAAGAGAAAGCCTGACACGCCGGGGGTTCGGCGGTTCGGCTGGGCTGCTCCTGCGCGCGTGTCGTCCACAGCCGGGAACCCGGGTGTGACGTAGTGCGTCGGAGCGAGCAGGATAGGAGGACGACACCGTAGAACGCTCGACGCTCACATCCGGCGTCCCCAGACCACCCACGAAGGGATCGTCGTGGCTGCAGACCGCTCGCCGATCATCACCAACGGACTCCCGAGCCAGCTCCCGGACATCGACACCGAGGAGACCGCGGAGTGGCTGGAATCGCTCGACGCCGCCATCGAACACGGCGGGCGCAACCGCGCGCGCTATCTGATGCTGGCGCTGCTGCAGCGTGCCCAGGAACGTCAGGTCGGGGTCCCCAGCCTGCGCAACACCGACTACATCAACTCGATCCCACCGGAGGCGGAGCCGTGGTTCCCCGGTGACGAGTACGTGGAGCGCCGCATCCGCGCCTACGTCCGCTGGAACGCCGCCATGATGGTCCAGCGCGCCCAGCGCCCCGGGGTCGGTGTGGGCGGGCACATCTCCACCTATGCGTCGTCGGCAAGCCTCTACGAGGTGGGGTTCAACCACTTCTTCCGCGGCAAGGACGATTCCGGCGGCGGCGACCAGATCTTCTTTCAGGGCCACGCATCCCCCGGCATGTACGCCCGCGCGTATCTCGAGGGCCGCCTCACCGAGAACCAGCTCGACGGCTTCCGCCAGGAGCTCTCGCACGCGGGGCCCGGCGGCGGGCTGCCGTCGTACCCACACCCGCGGCTGATGCCGGACTTCTGGGAGTTCCCGACGGTGTCCATGGGGCTGGGTCCGATCTCGGCCATCTATCAGGCGCGGTTCAACCGCTACCTGCACAACCGTGGCCTGTCCGACACCAGCAGGCAGCACGTCTGGGCGTTCCTCGGCGACGGCGAGATGGACGAGCCCGAGACCGTCGGCGCCATCGGCGCGGCCGCGCGTGAGGAGCTCGACAATCTCACCTTCGTCGTCAACTGCAACCTGCAGCGTCTCGACGGCCCGGTCCGCGGCAACGGCAAGATCATCCAGGAGATGGAGTCGCTGTTCCGTGGCGCCGGCTGGAACGTCATCAAGGTCATCTGGGGGCGCGAGTGGGACCCGCTGCTCGCGGCGGACACCGACGGCGCACTGGTCAACCTGATGAACGTCACGCCGGACGGCGACTACCAGACCTACAAGGCCGAGTCGGGCGCGTACGTCCGCGAGCACTTCTTCGGCCGCGACCAGCGCACCCGCAAGATGGTCGAGAACATGTCCGACGACGAGATCTGGGGTCTCAAGCGCGGCGGGCACGACTATCACAAGCTCTACGCCGCCTACAAGGCCGCGACCGAGCACACGGGGCAGCCCACCGTGATCCTCGCGAAGACGATCAAGGGCTGGACGCTGGGCTCGCACTTCGAGGCGCGTAACGCCACGCACCAGATGAAGAAGCTGACCGGCGACGACCTCAAACAGTTCCGGGACCGCCTGTACATGGAGATCCCCGACTCCGAGCTCGAGGACGTCTACAACCCGCCGTACTTCCACCCGGGCACCGACTCCGACGAGCACGCGTACATGATGGAGCGCCGCTCCAAGCTCGGCGGTTACCTTCCGGAACGCCGCACGAACGCGAAGCCGCTGGTGCTGCCCGGCGACAAGGTCTACGAGGTAGCCAGGCGTGGTTCGGGCAAGCAGGAGGTGGCGACGACGATGGCCTTCGTCCGGCTGCTCAAGGACCTCCTCAAGGACCCCGAGATCGGCGACCGGCTGGTTCCGATCATCCCCGACGAGGCCCGCACCTTCGGCATGGACTCACTGTTCCCGACGCTGAAGATCTACTCGCCGCACGGGCAGACGTACACCGCCGTCGACCGCGAGCAGTTCCTGTCCTACAAGGAGTCCACGGACGGGCAGATCCTGCACGAGGGCATCAACGAGGCCGGCTCGGTGGCCTCCTGGACCGCCGCCGGTACGTCCTACGCCACCCACGGCGTCCCGATGATCCCGATCTACATCTTCTACTCGATGTTCGGTTTCCAGCGCACCGGCGACGGTCTCTGGGCCGCCGCCGACCAGATGGCGCGCGGGTTCATGCTCGGCGCCACGGCCGGGCGCACCACACTGAACGGTGAGGGCCTGCAGCACGAGGACGGGCACTCGGTGCTGCTCGCCTCGACCAACCCGGCAGTCGTGCACTACGACCCGGCGTGGGGCTTCGAGATCGGGCACATCGTCCGCGACGGGCTGCGCCGGATGTACGGCGACGAGCCCGAGACCGTCTACTACTACCTGACGGTGTACAACGAGCCGTACGTCCAGCCGGCCGAACCCGACGACCTCGACGTGGACGGCCTGCTCAAGGGCATGTACCTGTATCAGCCGATGGAGGTCGCCCCGGGCGACAAGGTCCCGCACGCGCAGATCCTCGCTTCCGGTGTCGCCATGAACTGGGCGCTCGAGGCACAGCGTCGTCTCGCCGACGAATGGGAGATCGCCGCCGACGTCTGGTCGGTGACGTCCTGGAACGAGCTGCGCCGAGAGGCGTTGGCCGCGGACGAGTGGAACCTCATGCATCCGGAGGATCAGCCCCGGGTCCCGTACGTCACGCAGCGGCTCCAGGACGCCCACGGGCCGGTCGTGGGCGTCAGCGACTATCTCCGGGCGGTCCAGGACCAGATCGCGCCGTACGTACCGGTCGAGTGGGCCTCGCTGGGCACCGACGGGTTCGGGCTTTCCGACACCCGCGCGGCGCTGCGCCGGCACTTCAAGGTCGACGCTCAGTCGATCGTGGTGAACGTCCTCACGCTGCTCGCCCGGCGCGGTGAGATCGGCTGGGACGTGGTCAAGCAGGCGCACGAGCGCTACAACATCGACGACGTCACCGCGACCACGGCGGAGGAGGCCGGCGGCGAGTCCTGACGTCCGGCGTATGGCGATCATCCGGGCCATGCATGTAATATGCATGCATGACGGTGGCGCTGCAGATCCGTGACGTTCCGGACGAGGTCCGCGACACGCTCGCTTCGGTCGCGGCGGAACGGGGCAAGTCGATGCAGGCGTACTTACTCGAGGTCATCAGCCGTGAGGCTCGCCTCAGCCGGAACCGTCACGTGTTCGACGAACGCGCCTCGCAGCGCACCCCCCTCGACGTCGACGAGATCGTCGAGACCATCCGCGCGGGACGCGACGGCCCCGAAAAGTGATCGTCGTCGACGCCAGCGTCATGGTCGCCGCGCTCGCCGACAGCTCACCCAGCGGTGACGCGAGCCGCAGCCGCCTCACCGAGGATCCGCACTGGGTCGCACCCACGCACATGCCCATCGAGGTCCTGCGCGCCCTCGCCAAACACGCGAGGTGCGGCGACATCTCCTCCGCCGCGGCGGAGGAGCACGCGGACACGTTGGCGTCGGCACAGATCGACTACAGCGCGCCGACGCCCGCCGCACTCCTCCGGATCTGGGCGCTGCGGCACAACATCTCCGCCTACGACGCCGCCTACGTCGTACTCGCCGAGACGTTCGACGTCCCGCTGCTCACACACGACAAGCGGCTGGCGCGGGCGGCTCACGACATGTGTACGGTGCACACACCGTGAGTCGGGACGCCGATCCGCCGCCTCGGGTCAGCCAACACCCGCCAGGGCGTGCATCTCCCACAGGACGATCTCGGCGTCGGACACCGCCCGTACGCCGCGACCGCCCTCGTCGGTGAGCCGGACGGCGTCGCCCTCCCCCAGCCGGACGGGTGCATCGCCGGCGTCGTCCACGTCGACCGCGCCGCGCGTGACGTAGACGTGGACGAACGGCGCGTTCGGCAGCGTCACCGAGGCACCGGCGCCGGGACGGGCGACGTGCATGGCCGCCGCCGACTGCCCGACCCCGACAGCCGCGTCCGGATACCGTCGCAGGCCACTAACCACCGGCACCAGGTCGCCGCCGATCAGGTCCGCCACAACGTCCCGCTGTGCGTATGCGGGGTCGGCACCTGCCGCGTCCGGCGGCAGCCACATCTGCACGAACCGCAGGGCACCCGCACGGCCGGTGGCCGCGTTGAACTCGGAATGCCGGATGCCGCGCCCGGCGCTCATCCGCTGCACCTGCCCGGAACGGACGGCGCCGGCGTCTCCGCTGCTGTCCTGGTGCGCCAGTTCACCCTCGAGCACCCAGGTGACGATCTCGACGTCGCGGTGCGGGTGCGTGGCGTAGCCGGCGCCCGCCTCTACCACGTCGTCGTTGGACATGATGAGCAGGCCGAACCCGACGTTACCCGGGTCGTAGTGCGACCCGAACGAGAACGAGTGCCGCGACACGATGCCGTCCGCCGCCGTCACGAACCGCTCGTCCGCCCGGATGACGACGACGTCCGGGCGGAACACGGCGGCGTCGCGCCGACCGGGGGTGCTGACCATACCTCGCAAGCCTAGCGGGACGGTGTCGCCGAATTGTCCGGTCACCACAACCGGGCACATGTCGGTCTCGGCATCCGGCCGCGTACCCTGCCGAGCATGCCCCATCCCTCGGACGCGGGCCCGAACGGCGGCCCGGACGCGAGCCCGCATGCGCGGACCGTGCACCTGCTCGAGCGGGCCACCGGCAGGCTCGCCACGGCCGCGATCGCGCGGATGGAAGAGCAACTCAGCTGGTACCGCGCCATGCCGGCCGAACAGCGCTCCTGGGTGGGCCTGGTCATCCAGGCCGGCATCGCCGCGTTCGTCGACTGGTACCGCAACGCCGCCGACTCACGTCCCACCCCGACCGCCGACGTGTTCGGCACCGCACCACGCGACCTGATCCGCGCGATCAGCCTGCAGCAGACCGTCGAGGTCGTCCGGGTGGCCATCGAGGTGGTCGAGGAGAGCGTGTCCGACGTCGTCGGCGAGAAGGACGCCCCGGCGGTGCGCGAAGGCGTGCTGCGCTACTCGCGTGAGGTCGCGTTCTCGGCCGCGCACGTGTACGCACGCTACGCCGAGGCCCGCGGGACGTGGGACGCCCGGCTCGAGGCGACCGTCGTCGACTCGCTGCTGCGCGGTGAGGTGGACGCCGACGTGCGCTCTCGCGCGTCCGCGCTGGGCTGGACGGCACAGAGCGGCGTCGCCGTCATCATCGGGCGGCCCCGTCCGGCCGACGACGCCACCATGGCCGACGAGATCCGCCGCAGTGCCCGTCACGCCGGCTACGACGTGCTCACGGGCGGTCAGGGTGACCGGCTGGTCGCCGTCCTCGGCCGAGTCGACGACCCGGTCACCGCGGCCTCTGCCGTCGTCACCCATTTCGGGCCGGGACCGGTCGTCGTCGGGCCGCTGGTGCCGGACCTGGTGTCCGCGGCCACGTCGGCACGGCCCGCAGTGTCCGGGCTGCTCGCCGCTCCGGGGTGGCCGGACGCACCACGGCCGGTCGCGGCGACGGCGTTGCTGCCCGAACGCGCCCTGGCCGGCGACGAGGAGGCGCTGCACGAGCTGGTCAGCGAGTTCTACACGCCGATCGCCGAAGCCGGGCCGGTGATCCTCGAGACGCTGGCGGCATACCTCGAGACCGGTGCGTCGGTGGAGGCGGCGGCGCGGCTGCTGTTCGTGCACCCGAACACGGTGCGGTACCGGCTGCGGCGGGTCTCCGACGTCGTCGGGCTGATGCCGACGGACCCGCGCGACTCGTACACGCTGCGGCTGGCCCTCACGGTCGGGCGGATCGAGTCACCGACGCTGGACTGACCGGCGGCCCGTAGCGGCGCGCCGTCGACGTCGTCACACCGGCGGTTCACCACCTCTTCGCGCGGCCGTCACCAGGCGTTTCCACGCATCACGAGGCATGCACGGGTGGTGACGCAGGGAATTCCATGCGGGACGTGATCATTTTCGGTGGTGGGGAGGTTGTGGGAAACACCCAAAGTTGGTGGGACGACCTTGTGACCGGACCCGACCCCCGTTACGGGCCGGTAGCCGCCAAGGTTGAAGGGTGCTGGTCATTGTTGCTCCCGGTCAAGGCTCTCAGACACCCGGGTTCCTCGCCCCGTGGCTGGAGGACCCGGACTTCGCTGCGCGCATCGACTGGCTCTCCGCCGTCGCGAACCTCGATCTGGCGCACTACGGCACCGACGCCGACGCCGAAACCATCCGCGACACGGCGGTGGCCCAGCCCTTGCTGGTCGCCTCCGGCCTGGTGGGCGCCCTGGCACTGTTCCCACATCCGGCCGACGCGTTCGCCACCGTCGGCGCCGTGGCCGGGCACAGCGTCGGCGAGATCACCGCGGCCGCCGGCGCGCGCGTCATCACCGCCGAGCAGGCCATGGTGTTCGTCCGCGAACGCGGCCGGGCCATGGCCGAGGCGTCGGCCGCCACGCCGACCGGCATGACCGCTGTCCTCGGCGGGGACTTGGACGACGTCGTGGGCGTGCTCAAGCGGCACGGGCTGACGCCGGCGAACGTCAACGGCTCCGGGCAGGTCGTCGCGGCCGGCACCCGCGAACAGCTCGACGCGCTGGCGGCGGACCCGCCGGAAGGTGCCCGGTTGCGGCCGCTGTCCGTGGCGGGCGCGTTCCACACCGAGCACATGGCACCGGCGGTCGACCTGCTGCGCCGGCACGCGTCAGCCATCAGTACCCACGACCCGCGCACCCGGCTGCTGTCCAACGCCGACGGCCACGTCGTGCACGACGGACGCGACGTGCTCGACCGGCTGGTCGCACAGGTCTCCAAGCCGGTCCGCTGGGATCTGTGCCAGCAGGCCATGGTCGATCTCGGCGTCACCGGCCTGCTCGAGATGCCGCCGGCAGGCACCCTGACCGGGCTCGCGAAGCGCGGGCTTACGGACGTCGAGACGTTCTCGCTGAAGACGCCGGACCAGCTCGACGACGCGCGCGACTTCGTGGAGCGCCACGGCCAGCCGAGCCCGATGTCGGCGAGCCCGTCCTGGCGCCTCGTCGTCGCACCCATGAAGGGCACGTTCACGACGTCCGGCGCCGGTGTCGGCGACCGGCTCCCGGCCGGCACCGCCGTCGGCACCGTCAGCTCACTGCGCGACACGCTCGACGTCACCGCCGGGCACGGCGGCACAGTCGTGGAGTGGCTGGTCGAGGACGGCGACCCGGTCGCCCCGGGCCAGCCACTGGTCCGGCTGCATCCAGAGGCGGTGGTGGACCGATGAGCGCAACCATCAGACCGGCACGGCGTCAGCGCGGAGCCCGGATCTCGGGCCTCGGCGCGTACCGCCCCAGCCGGGTCGTGCCGAACTCCGAGATCGTCGAACGGATCGACTCCTCGGACGAGTGGATCCGCACCCGGTCCGGCATCGAGAGCCGGCGCTGGGCCGCCGACGACGAGACGGTCGTCAGCATGAGCCTCGCCGCGGCCGGTAAGGCACTGGCGCACGCGGGTGTCCGGCCCGACCAGGTCGGGTGCGTCATCGTCTCCACCGTCACGCACATGTACCAGACGCCGTCCGCCGCCGCCGAGATCGCGCACGCGCTGGGCACCGACCACGCCGCCGCGTTCGACATCTCGGCGGCGTGCGCCGGCTTCTGCTACGGGCTCTCGCTCGGCTCGGACATGGTCCAGGCAGGGACCGCCGAGCACGTGCTGGTCATCGGGGTCGAACGGCTCTCGGACCTGACCGACTCGACGGACCGGTCCACCGCGTTCCTGTTCGCCGACGGCGCCGGCGCCGCGGTGGTCGGGCCGGCCGAGCTGGACGAAGCCGGCATCGGCCCGGTGGCCTGGGGCTCCGACGGCGAGAACCTCGACCACATCCGGCAGCGCGAGGACTGGCGCGACGTACTGGCCAGCGCCGAGCCGCGGATGCCGCATCTGGTCATGCAGGGCAACGCGGTCTTCCGGTGGGCGTCGTACGCGATGCCCACGGTCGCCCAGGAAGCCCTCGCGGCCGCCGGCATCACCGTCGACGACCTGGACGCGTTCGTCCCGCACCAGGCCAACATGCGCATCACCGACGCGATGGCACGCCAGCTGGGGCTACCCGACACGGTGGCCATCGCGCGCGACATCGCCGAGCAGGGCAACAGCTCGGCGGCGTCCATACCGCTGGCCATCGAGCGGCTGCTCGAGACGGGCGAGGTACGCAGCGGCGACCTCGCCCTGGTCATCGGCTTCGGAGCGGGCCTCGTCTATGCGGCGCAGGTGATTCGCATTCCGTAGATGTCGACGAGGCGCCCGCCCGACGACGTGCCGGGCCCTACGATCGTCAGCGGTCCACGGACCGCACCGACAAGAATCAACACACCGAGGGGAACAGAGAGCAGATGGCCAGCACCGAGGAGATCCGGACGGGTCTCGCCGAGATCGTGAACGAGATCACCGGCGTCCCCGCCGACGACGTCCAGCTCGACAAGTCCTTCACCGACGATCTCGACATCGATTCGCTGTCGATGGTCGAGGTCGTGGTGGCGGCCGAGGAGAAGTTCGGCGTGAAGATCCCCGACGAAGAGGTCAAGAACCTGGCCACTGTCGGCGACGCCGTGTCCTACATCGAGAAGGCAGGTTCCTGACTCATGCCACATCCCCAGGCTCGAGTCGTCGTCACCGGGCTCGGCGCGACCACGCCCGTCGGGGGCGATGTCGCGACCACCTGGGACTCGCTGCTCGCCGGTCAGTCCGGCGTGCGGACGCTCACCCAGGAGTGGGTCGCCGACATGCCGGTGCGCATCGGCGCTCCGGCAGCCGTCGACCCCTCCGAGGTGCTCCCCCGCGTCGAGGCGCGCAAGCTCGACAGGTCCGCGCAGTTCGCGATGATCGCCGCTCGGCAGGCGTGGGCGGACGCGGGCTTCGAGGGGGACGCCGAAGAGGCGGGGGTCGACCCGGACCGGCTCGGCGTGGTCTGCGCCTCCGGTATCGGCGGGCTCACCACGTTGCTGTCCAATTACGACCACCTCCGCGACACCGGCCCGCGCAAGGTCTCGCCGCTGGCCATCCCGATGCTGATGCCGAACAGCCCGGCGGCCAACGTCAGCCTCGACCTGCGGGCGCGCGCCGGTGCGCACACGCCGGTCAGTGCGTGCTCGTCCAGCTCCGAGGCCATCGCGAACGCACTGGACATGATCCGGCTGGGCCGGGCCGACGTGGTGGTGGCCGGCGGGAGCGAGGCGGTCATCTCGCCGCTGCCGGTCGCGGCGTTCGCCAACATGATGGCCCTGTCCAAGCGTGACGACGACCCCACACTGGTCAGCCGTCCGTTCGACAAGAACCGCGACGGGTTCGTGCTCGGCGAGGGTGGCGCGCTGCTGGTGCTCGAGTCCGCCGAGCACGCCGAGGCACGTGGTGCCCGCATCTACGCCGAGGTCGCCGGTGCCGGCATGAGCGCCGACGCGCATCACATCGCACAGTCGGACCCGGGCGGCCAGGGGATCATCGCGGCCACCCGGAAGGCGCTGGCCGACGCCACGATGGACATCACCGACGTCAGCCACGTGAACTGTCACGCCACGTCCACACCGGTCGGCGACATCGCCGAGTCCGTGGCGCTCAATGCCGTGTTCGGCGAGCACACCGGCTCGTTGCCGGTCACGGCGACGAAGTCCATGATCGGGCATCTGCTGGGGGGTGCCGGCGCCGTCGCCGCGCTGACGACCATCCTCAGCCTGCACAACCGTCTGGTGCCGCCCACGATCAACGTCGATGACCTCGACGAGGAGATCGATCTCGACGTCGTCCGCGCCGAACCGCGCAAGCTCGACGACGGCCCTCCGGGAGCCCTGACGAACGCGTTCGGCTTCGGCGGGCACAACGTCGTCCTCGCCTTCAGGAGGACCTGATGACCGCTCTGGCCGACCGACCGGACGACACCCGCGCCACTGCGGACAAGCCCGCTGAGCCTTCCCGACCACCGCGCGAGCAGGACCCCCGCAACCCCAACCACCGCCTCTCCGCTCTGCTGGACCCGGACTCGATCGAACTCGTCAGCGCGGACGACCGCAGCGGCATGCTCGCCGCCACCGGTACGGTGCACGGCACGCCCGTGGTGGCGTTCTGCTCCGACGCCACGGTGATGGGCGGTGCCATGGGCGCCGACGGCTGCAGGGTGGTCGTCGATGCCTACGAGCGGGCTCTCGACGACGGTGTGCCGATCATCGGGCTGTGGCACTCCGGTGGGGCCCGGCTGGCGGAAGGCGTGCTGTCGCTGCATTCGGTCGGCCAGATCTTCGAGATCATGACCCGGGCGTCCGGGCGGATCCCGCAACTGTCGGTCGTGCTGGGACCGGCCGCCGGTGGCGCGGCCTACGGCCCGGCGCTGACCGACATCGTCATCCTCGGCCCCGAGGGCCGGGTCTTCGTCACCGGTCCGGACGTGGTCCGGTCGGTGACCGGCGAGGACGTCGACATGCTCCGTCTCGGCGGCCCGGAGCCGCACGGGCGCCGCTCCGGCGTCGTGCACGTCGTCAGCAGCACCGAACGCGAGGCGCTGGACCGTGCGCGTCATCTGGGCTCGCTGCTCGGATCGCAGGGCGAGATCGACCCGGCCGGGATCACCGACGTGGATCTCGGCGCGAACCTGCCGGAGTCGGCGAAACGCGCCTACGACGTGCATCCGATCGTCACCGACCTGCTCGACGACGACACGGGCCTCGAGCTGCATCCGAAGTGGGCGCCGAACATCACCACCACGCTGGGGCGCTTCGGCGGCCGCACCGTCGGCGTCATCGCGAACAATCCGCTGCGTCTCGGGGGCTGCCTCGACTCCACGTCGGCGGAGAAGGCCGCCCGGTTCGTGCGGATGTGCGACGCGTTCGGCGTGCCGCTCGTCGTGGTCGTCGACGTGCCCGGCTACCTGCCCGGCGTCGGTCAGGAGTGGGACGGCGTCGTCCGCCGCGGCGCCAAGCTGCTGCACGCCTTCGCCGAGGCCACCGTTCCGAGGGTCACGCTGGTGACCCGCAAGGCCTATGGCGGCGCGTACATCGCGATGAACTCGCGTGCCCTGGGCGCCACCCGGGTCGTCGCCTGGCCGACCGCGGAGGTCGCCGTCATGGGCGCCGTCGCCGCGGTGCGCATCCTGCACCGGCGCAAGCTGGCCGAAGTGGCGCCGGAACTGCGCCCGCAGGTCGAGGCCGAGCTGGCCGAAGAGCACGAGCAGATCGCCGGCGGCGTCGACCGGGCGATGGAGCTCGGCGTGGTGGACGAGGTCGCGCAGCCCGACGCCACCCGCTCGGCACTGGCGAGCGCCATCGCCGAGGCGCCGGCCCGTCGCGGAGGACACGGCAACATTCCGCTGTAGTTCATCACGGCGCACACGATCGAGCGCCCCGGGCTCCGAGGAGTCCGGGGCGCTCGCATGTGGTGAGGCCGCTGTAGTTCCCGATCACCGGGCCGGGGAATATCACCGATGCCGGAGCGGCCACGTCTTTCGGCGCTGTGCCTGATGGTGACCATACCCGGCCGTTGGCTCGTTGTGAAGCCCTTGTCGGCACGGACGTACGCGGCCACCGAAATGCACGGTAAAGCGCAAATGCAGAAGCATCGTCGCAGCTCAGACCACCTGGTGGAGCCATCGCACCGGTGCGCCGTCACCGGCATACCGGAACGGTTCGAGCTCGTCGTCCCACGGCGCTCCCACCAGCCGACGGAGCTCGTCCTCGAGGTCGACCTCGCCCAGCGACGCCCTGAGGACGGCGGACTTGATGCGGTCCTCGGGAATCATGATGTCGCCGTGCACACCCGTCACGGCATGGAAGACACCGAGATTCGGGGTATAGGAGTACCGGGCGCCCTCGTGGCCCATGCTGGGCTCCTCGGTCACCTCGAAACGCAGGTGCATCCACCCGCGCAACGCGGACGCGAGCTTCGCCCCCGTGCCAGCCGCCCCTTGCCAGGACAGCTCGGCACGATAGGTGCCGGGTGAAGCCGCCTGCGGGCTCCACTGAAGCTTTATGCGCACGCCTAGGACGCCGGCGGCGGCCCACTCGATATGCGGGCACAACGCCGACGTAGCGGCGTGGACGTACAGGACGCCACGTGTCGTCACCGGATCCTCCTACGGTTCGAGGGACGCCTTCCCCTGCGACCTCAACCGATGCGGATCGGTGAACAACACCATTGTGCACTATGCCCGCCCTGACCGCCAGGCGAGTCGCTTCGCGGGCCTCATCCCGCGATCACACGTCCACGTCCGGCCGCCTCGGAAGCGCGCTAACTGTACCGTACGTACGGTACAGTTAGCGGCATGAGAACTCGCACTGGCGGGCGCCCGTCCGGTCGCGCCGCGATGATCGAGGCCGCCGGCCGGGTCGCCCGACGTGACGGCCCCGGCGCCGTCACCGTCGACGCCGTCGTCCGCGAAGCGGGCGTCAGCCGCGGCGGCCTCATGTACCACTTCCCCAGCAAGCTCGACCTGATCCGTGCGCTGCTGGACGAGGACGTCGACCATCTGCGCTCGCTGCTGCTGGGCGACGACACGCACGACGCCCCGGCCACGCCGGCCGACCGGCTCCAGGTCTACCTGGACGAATGCTCCGCCACGCCGGGTGAGCACGACTACGCCGCCCTGGTCGCGGCGCTCGCCGAGGACCCCGGCGTCTCGGCGTCCTGGGCCGAGCTGCAGCGCGAGCTCGACCGGATCGACACCGCGCAGAGCGAGCCCGGCGACGTCCGAGCCGTCGTCGCGCGGCTCGCCCTGGACGGCCTGTGGCTCAGCAACCTCGTCGACCCGGACCGGTTCGACACCGACCAGCTCGAGCGCATCCTCGCGGCCGTCTGGCCCGCCCCTGCTCCACCGACGACGTCGGACGGAGGCGACGGATGACCTGGCTGCTGCTCGGCGGCGCCATCGCCGCGGAGGTCACGGCGACGATGTCGTTGCGTGCCTCGGAAGGCTTCACCCGCCTCGGTTTCACGGTGCTGATGATCGTGGGCTACGTCGCGGCGTTCGGCCTGCTCGGAATCATCCTCAAGCAGGGCATGCCCGTTGGGGTCGCGTACGGCATCTGGGCGGCGACGGGCGTGGCCGCGGTGGCGATCCTGGCGAAGTTCATCTTCGGCGACGCGCTGACAGTGTCGATGATGCTGGGCATCGCGCTGATCGCGGCCGGCGTACTGCTGGTCGAGGTCGGCCGCCCGCACTGATCCACCGCTGATCACGGCGTCGTCATCACCCACTACCGTGGTTCCGTGGCCGCGATCGACCCAGACGAGCTCATGACGATGAGCACGCGGACCGTCGATGCCTGCGACGCGATCACGCAGATCGGCACCGAGGCGCAGAACACCATCGACGACATCTCCGACCTGCTCGGCGGTGGCCCGTCCGCCCGCTCACGGGCCGAGAACATCGCCGGCGACCTCGCCGAAGAGGCCGGCAGGGCTCACGGGAAGGCGGTCGGGTTCGCTCTCAACCAGAAGCCCACCGAGGGCCTCGAGCAGATGCGGGAGGCCGGCTATTGGATCCCCGACTACCGCAACCTGGCCGCCCCCTCTTCGAACGAGACCGGCGCCTTCACCATTGGGCTGCCGCAAGCACTGCTCGCTCGGTACGGCCGGGGCTACGTCACGGCCACACCCGACCTCGAGATCCCGCGGATGGAGACGGTCCGCAGCGCCCTTCCGGCAGCCGGCAACCACCACGGCAGACCGTTCGCGCAGCGCCCGAGCGGCCTGCTCATTCCTCGAACCACCGCCGACGACCTCGTACTCCGTCAATTCCTCGCCGACAACGACGTCCCCGATGACGCACAACGCAGAGGCCGGCTACGCGACCCGCCCATCCGGCCGCCCGGCTGGGCGAAGTGGGGCGCGCGCAGCCTGACCGGTATCGGCACGGGCCTTGCGTTCTACGACGGCTTCGCCGGTCAATGGGAACAGGACGCCCTGCACCACCCCGAGATGTCCGGCGGCGACCAATTGGCCCGCGCCACCGGCGCCGGCGGAATCACCGCCGGCGCGTCGGTTCTTGGTGGTTGGGCAGGAGCCAAAGGGGGTGCCATGATCGGCGCGTCGATCGGTACCTTCATCGCCCCCGGCGTGGGAACGGCCGTGGGAGGAGTCGTTGGTGGGATCGTCGGCGGCGTGGTTGGTGCTTGGAGCGGTTCCCAGGTGGGTTCAGCTGTCTCGGAGTTCGGAGCTGAGTTCGGCGAGGGTGTGAAGGACCTTGGCGCAGGCGTCGGCGATATGGCCTCCGATGCTTGGAACTCGGTGTTCTGATGACCGAGGCCGACGCTACGTCGCAGAGTATGACTGCGTATGAGTAGCATCGTCGTTCCTGTGCTGATCGTCACCGCGTTCGTGGCGGGGCCCGTCTGGATGTCGGTCGAGGCCTATCGTGGTCGCTACCGATCCTGGACGTACACCGGACTAGGGACGCGGTACGGCGCGTTCGCAGCCGGCTGGATCGGCATCGGACTCTACGGGGTGCTGATCGGCGGGCTGATACTTCAGCGGTTCGAATCCATCGGCACAGCTGTCGGTGTTCCGGCGCTGCTCGCTGTCTTCACCGGGATGGGATTCTTCGCCTGGATGCCTTCGTTCCTCGTCCCGCATTGGCGACGTGAACTGCTGAAGAACGCGAAGCTCTACCGCAACGGAGACCCCGAGTCCGCTCTGCAGCCACATGTGCTCGACATGGACGGCGGGCGCCGGCTCGTCGCATGGCGTCGCACCGCCCCGACCGACGAGTCCGAGAAGCCCGCGCTCGCCGTCACCGGCATGCACATCCGGCCTCGCCTTCGCCTCGCAGGCGTCCTGCACGGACCGTTGCCCGATCGGGTGACCGGAGCGGTGACCGATACGCCTGTCGAGGTCACCGGCGAACTGCTCGTCGACGGGGAACTCGCCGCCTTCGTCCAAGCCCCCGCCGAGGACGCCGAGCACGGGGACAACTGGTTCGCGGTACTCCGCGAGCCGGTCGGCCCCGACGACGTCGCTCCCGGAGCCGAATCCGGGTCCAGCGTGGTCGCACTCGGGACCGTTCCTCGGCACGGACCGGTGCAGCTGCTGGTTCCGGACGACGCGGCGCGGGTCCGGCGAGCACTGGCCCGTGGCACGAAGCGGCGCCGAGTGCGCAACACCATCGACAGTCGCTGGAGCCGGGTGCCGAAGGCACCGACCACCTGAGCGCCGCGGCGCGCGTCACTCGCCTTCGGGCTCCTCTCCGGTGGAGTCGGCCTTGTCGTCCAGCGCGTCGGCGTGGTCGTCGAGGTCGCCGGCGAGTGTCTCGAGGCGGCGTCGCACGTCATCGCGTGTCCCGTAGAACGTGTCGGCCGCCGGGCCGGTCCAGATGTTGTCCGATTCCGGGTACTTGCGGATCAGTGTGTCGATCTCGGAGGTGAGATCACCGGAGTACCCACGGAGTTTCGTCGCCGCGTCCCGCAGCCGCTGTTGATCACCCATGGCCACCCATTATCGTGGCCACGTGGCCGAGATCGACCCGGACCGGCTCATGAAAATGAGCGCGAAAACGGTGGACGCCTGCGACGCGATCACGCAGATCGGCATCGATGCGCAGAGCACCATCGACGACGTCGCCGACCTACTCGGCGGTGGCCCGTCGGTACGCTCGCGCGCCGAGAGCATCGCCGGCGACCTTGTCGAGGAGGCCGGAAGAGCCCAGGGGAAGGCGATCGACTTCGTCGTCAACCAGAAGCCGATCGAAGACCTCGAACAGATGAAGATGTTCGAGTACTGGCTCCCCAACTACCGCAACCTGGCCGACCCGTACTCGAACGAGACCGGCGCCTTCACCATCGGGATCCCGCAGGCGCTGCTCGAGCGTTACGGCCGTGGCTACTACGTGGCCGCTCCCGGAACTCAGGTTCCGTTGACCAGCAACGTCCGCAGCACCCTTCCGTCGGCCGGCAGTTACCGGGGCACCCCGCTGGTGCAGCGCCCGAGCGGCCTGCTGCTGCCGCAGTCCGTCGCGGACGACATGGCGTTGCGCAACGTCGCGACGCCGCCGTCGAACTTCGGCGACGACGCACAACGACGCGGCCGGTTGCGCAACACCCCGATCCGTCCTCCGGGCTGGGCCAAATGGGGCTCGCGCGGCCTGGTCGGCGTCGGCACCGGGCTCGCCTTCTACAGCAACTTCACCAGCCAGTGGGAACAGGACGCCCGGTACCACCCGGACATGACGACCGGCGATCACATCGCCCGTTCCACCGGCGCCGGCACCGTCACCGCCGGGGCGTCGCTCGCCGGAGGCTGGGCCGGAGCCAAGGGCGGAGCAATCGCCGGCGCCGCCATCGGCAGCTTCTTCCCCGGTCCGGGCACGGCCATCGGCGGCGTGGTCGGAGGCATCATCGGTGGCGTGGCCGGCGCCTGGGGCGGAGCGCAGATCGGCTCGGCCGTCAAGGAGTTCGGTGCCGACGCCGGGGAGTTCGTCAAGGACGTGGGCGAGGGCATCGGTGATGCCGTGTCCGGCGCGTGGAACTCGGTATTCTGATGACCGTCACCGTACGTCGCCGTCCGAGAGCCGAGGCAGAGTCATGAGTGCCGATGCCGTCGGCGGCCTGGTGATCGTGGTCCTGTTCACCGGCGTGCTGGCCGCTCCCGCGTTGGCGGCCTACCGCGGGCGGTACCGGTCCTGGACCTATCGCGGTGTCGGAACCCGATACGGGGCCTTCGCCGTCGGCTGGGTCGCCGCCGGGCTGCTCGGCGTGGTCGCCGGAGGCGTGCTTCGCCAGTCGGCCGAGACGCTGGGACTGACCGTCGGCGCCGTCGGTCTGCTGCTGGTCGTCGCGGGTTTGGGCTTCTTCGTCTGGATGCCGCCGGCGCTGGTGCCGCGCTGGCGCCGGGAGTTGCTGAAGAACTCGAAGCTCTACCGCGCCGGAAACCCGGACGCGCGTATGCGGGCCGACGTGCTCGCCATGGATCACGGGCACGACGTCGTCGTGTGGCAGCGGAGCGCGCCGGTCGCGAGCAGCGAATGGCACGCGCTGTCCGTTGGCGGGCTGCACGTCCGTCCCCGGCTCCGGCTGCCCGGTCGGCTGCGCGGGCCGCTGCCGGACCGTCACACCGGGGTGGTGACCGGCACCGTGGCCGAGGTCGAGGGCGAACTGCTGGTCGACGGTGACCTCGCCGCCTTCGTCCAGGCCCCGGCCGAGGACGCGCGCCACCACGACAACTGGTTCGCCGTGCTCCACTCACCGGCCGACACCGGAGGTTCCGCCGTGACCGCCGGCGACGACGGCACCGTCGTCAGGCTCGGGACCGTGCCCGGCCACGGTGCACTCGATCTGCTGGTTCCCCAGGACCCGGATCAGGTCCGGCGCCGGCTCGCCCGGGGCACGAGGCCACGGCGGATGCGTCAGACGGTGGACGGCCGCTTCAGCCGCGTAGAAAGGACGACGACCACATGAGCGCCGACGACCTCGGTGAACCGCACGACCCCGCCGCGTTCCGTTCGGCCAGCGAGTGGGACAGCACGTCGGTGCCGCCGACCGGGCTCGAAGTGCTGGTTCCCGACGGATGGGCCGTCCACGCGGACCCGCAGGCCCCGGCGATCCTCACCATGCTCAGTCCGGCGGCCGAGCGCGAGGGCGACTTCAGACCGTCGATCGTCGTCACGGTCGAGCAGCCGGTCGAACAGCAGCGCGACATCGCGGAGTACACGCGCACGATGGTCGCCGGGCTCCGCGCGAACCTGACCGACGCGCACGTGATCGCGATCGATCCGCTCTGGGTCGGCGGGTTCGAGGGCCGCCGGGTCATCACGGGCTACCGAGAGGGCATGCACACACTGGTTGCCCAGCAATACTGGGCTCTTGACGATGCAGGAATCGCCACGAGCATGACCGGCACGAGCTCGGTCGAACAGTACCTGTGGGCTGCCGACGTCTTCGCGCACGCCGCCGCGGGGCTGTCGGTCGCCAGCCGGCTCGCCACCCCCGCCGGTGACCCCGCATGAGCGGCGCCGGACCGTCGCCCCTGGGCCTCGAATCGCAACGTAAGCAGCAGGTCCAGGAGCAGCTCCGGGCCCGGTTCGAGAGCGCCGAACGGCTGTGGCTGACGCCCGAAGGGCTGAAGGCGTGGCTCGACGCCGCCGTCGACCCGGTGCCCCTCGACCGTGTCGACTCCGCACTGCGGGACGAGACCGAACGGCTGCGGCGCTTCGAGCTGCTCGCCGACGACGGCTCGGTTCCCGAGCACATCCGGCCGGCTGTCGACGCCGTCCGCGAACCGCTGTGCACCATCGACATCGAGGCGGCGGTCGGGCATGCGCCGCGTCACTTCCGGGCCTGGATCGGGCCGTCCTGCGCTGTGCTGTTCTGCACCGACGCGCCGTGGAGGGACGTCGAGCCCACCGCCGAGGCGCTCGCCGGCCACGACACGTCCCCGGGACGCGAGCTCAGCCTGCAGATCGTGCCGCGAGAACAGCCGATCCTCGCCGCCGCCCGATGGGCCCTGGTCACGCCGCGACGCGTCCTCGCGCCCGCCACGCTCGAGGTTCCGGCCGAACCGTTCACCCGGCGGCTGGTCGACCACACGGTCGCCGTACCGTCCGGCGCGCACGAGCGGCTCGCCGAGATCTGGAGCCAGCCTCTGTTCACCTGGGGACTCACCGTCAGCCCGACCAACGATTCGTTCATGGTGCTGGACGCCGGGGCGTCCGGGCACCGTCAGGTCGTCACCGACGGCGACCGGGTGACGCTGCACGCACTTCCGTCGCTGGCGCTGTGGGACGGCATCGTCCGGACGGTGGCGAACGCGCTCGACGGCTGAGCCGTCATCCGTTCCGCAGTCGCAGCCGCCAGCCGAGCGACCACGTCTCACCGGGGGCCAGCCAGCGCACCGCCTCGCCCGAGCGCAACGCGTCCGGCGGCGCGGTCATCGGCTCGATCGCCACCGCCGTCGTCGGCCCGCGCTCGGTCGGAAAGTCGTCCGTGACGAAGAAGTGCACGTAGCCGAAGTCGGGCTCGGCCACGACGTCGAGCGCACGGCCGTCCGGGGCGCTCAGCGTGTGCGTGATCTCGCCGTCCACGACGTCCAGGGCGCCGAACGACGCGTGCCGCACAGCGTCGCGGACCGGCGCACCACCCCGGAGGTCGTAGCTCGTCCCGTCGACGTCGAACGCGCCGGTCGGGATGTTCCGCTCGTCCAGGCTCAACGCTCGCGCCGCCGGCAACGTCACGGTCAGCTCGCCGGCCGGCACGTCGCCCACCCGCAGATACGGGTGCGTACCCAGCGCGACCGGCGCCGTCGCGGGCCCGGTGTTGCGGATCTCGTGCCGCACCGCCAGCCCGTCGGGGACGACCCGGTAATGCACCCGCGTGTCCAGCCGGAACGGGTATCCGGGTGCCGGCTCGACGGTAGCGGCGAGCGTGATGCGGTCGTTGTCGCGCTCCGCCACCTCGTAGCTGGTGTCGCGGAGCAGCCCGTGGATCGCATGCCCGAGGTGCGCCTCGTTGATCTCGAGTTGCTGCTCCACGGCGCCGAGGTGCCACCGGCCACCGTCCACGCGGTTGGGCCAGGGCACGAGCACCACCCCGGCCGCCATCGGCGGGGGCCGCCGCGGCGAATACGACTCCACCAGGTCGACGCCGTCAACCGTGAGCACCCGCGGGCTCGCTCCGACCGCCGACACGACGGCGCGCACGCTGGTCGGCCCGCCCGTCAGAGCCAGCTCGTGCTGCACGCCCGCCGACTGCGGCCGTGAGCCGGCGTCCCCGTCGTCCACGCGATCATCCATGCCGACATCCTCCCAGGTCGGCCCGTGGGCGCGGACGGGAGGCGACCTCGCGGCCTCTCCGCGGCGCCGCTCGGCTACCGTGGCCCGATGGCCGACAACCCGTTCTTCACCGTCAGCGACCTGCCGTATCAGCTGCCGCCGTTCGAGACGATCGAGGACGCGCACTACCGGCCCGCGTTCGAGCGGGGCATGAGCGAGCAGCGCGCCGAGGTCGAGGCGATCGCCACGAACCCGGACCCGCCGACGTTCGAGAACACCGTCGTCGCGCTGGAGAGGTCCGGGCAGACGCTGCAGCGGGTGGCCGCCGTCTTCTTCAACCTGGCGAGCTCGGACGCGTCGCCGGAGATCCAGGCCATCCAGCAGGAGGTCTCCCCCGCCCTGGCGGCGCACAGCGACGCGATCCACCTCGACCGCCGGCTCTTCGAGCGGGTGACGGCGCTGACGAACGACGACACCTCCGCCCTCGACCCGGAGTCGCGCCGGCTGCTCGAACGGCTGCACCTGCGTTTCGTCCGGGCCGGCGCGGCGCTCGGCGACGAGCAGCAGGCACGGTTGCGCGAGATCAACGAGGAGCTCTCCACGCTGTCCACGCGGTTCCAGAACAACCTGCTCGCCGACACCAACGCGTCGGCCGTCGTCGTCGACGACCCGTCGCAGCTCGACGGGCTCTCCGACGACGCCGTCGCCGCGGCCGCGCAGGCGGCCAGTGACCGCGGTCTCGACGGCACGTACGTCCTCACCCTCGTACTGCCCAGCAACCAGCCGGCGCTCGCCTCGCTCACCGACCGTGACCTGCGCGAACGCCTGCACCGGGCGTCCGTCGAACGCGGCGCCAACGGCAACGAGCACGACAACGGCGAGATCGCCGCGCGGATGGTGACGCTGCGCGCCGAGCGGGCGGCACTGCTCGGCTACCCCGACCACGCGACCTACGTGCTCGAGGACAGCACGGCCGGCAGCCCCGGGGCGGTGCACGACATGCTGGCCAGGCTGACGCCGGCGGCCGTCGCCAACGCGCGCGCGGAAGCCGCGCGACTGCAGGAAGCCGTCGGAGACGAGATCGAACTGCGGGCGTGGGACTGGTCGTTCTATTCCGAGCAGGTCCAGCGCGCCACCTACGACATCGACGGCGCACAGCTGCGTCCGTACTTCGAACTGGAGCGGGTGCTGCGCGACGGCGTCTTCTACGCTGCGAGCCGGCTGTACGGCGTCACGTTCACCGAGCGCACCGACCTGTCCGGCTACCACCCCGAGGTGCGGGTGTTCGAGGTGTTCGACGAGGACGGCACGCCGCTCGGGCTGTTCCTCGGCGACTTCTTCACCCGCGACTCCAAGCGCGGCGGCGCCTGGATGAACACCTTCGTCGACCAGTCGACGCTGCTGGGGACCAAACCCGTCGTCGTCAACAACCTGAACATCCCGCGTCCTCCCGACGGCGAGCCGGCGCTGCTGACCTTCGACGAGGTCCGGACGCTGTTCCACGAGTTCGGCCACTCGCTGCACGGCCTGTTCTCCGACGTCACCTACCCGACGTTCTCCGGCACGAGCGTCTTCCGCGACTTCGTGGAGTTCCCGTCGCAGGTGAACGAGATGTGGGCGGTCCACCCCGAGGTGCTGGAGAACTACGCCCGGCACTACCGCGCCGGCGAGCCGCTCCCGCAGGAGCAGGTGCGCCGCCTGCTCGACTCGCGGGAATGGGGGCAGGGGTTCAAGACGACGGAGTACCTCGCCGCGTCGCTGCTGGACCTGGCCTGGCACGAGACCGCGAACGGCCAGCACGTCGACGACGTCTCCGGGTTCGAGGCAGCCGCCCTCCAACGGGCCGGTGTCGCGCTCGACACGATTCCGCCGCGCTACCGCACGACCTACTTCGCGCACATCTTCGACGGCGACTACAGCGCCGGGTACTACTCCTACATCTGGAGCGAGGTGCTCGACGCCGACACCGTCGAGTGGTTCGAGGAGAACGGCGGCCTGCTGCGCGAGAACGGCGAGCACTTCCGCCGGACGTTGCTGTCCCGCGGCGGCAGTGTCGACCCGATGGTGGCCTTCCGCGAGTTCCGTGGGGCGCAGCCGCGCATCGAGCCGCTGCTGAAGCGTCGCGGCCTGGACGGCGCCGACTGAGCCGCCCCGCGTAGCTCGTGCGCTCCGGACCCCGGATCCGCGACACACTCGGGGTCGTGGTGGACAGGTAACGGGCATGAGCAGCCAGTCGCCGACTGGGGACCGCGAGTCCCGTTTCACCGCACTCTACGAAGCGACGTACGCCGATCTGCTCCGCTTCGCGCAGCGCCGAGTCCCGTCCACGCACGCCGAAGACGTGGTCGCGGAGTCTTTTCTCACCGCCTGGAAGCGCCTCGAGGACCTGCCGTCGCGGCGGGACGACGCGCGAGCCTGGCTCTTCGGCATCGCCCGCGGAGTCATCCTCAACACGAATCGCGGCGCGGAACGGCAGCGGGCACTCACGGTACGTCTGGCGGACGTCCCGTCGGGCTCCATCACCGACGTCGACGCGGAGCTGGTCAGCCGCCAGGTCGACGTCTCGCGCGCATGGCAGCGGCTGTCCGACATGCACCAGGAAGCACTGGCCCTGTCCGTGCTCGACGGGCTCAACGCTCCACAGGCGGCCGCGGTCCTGGGCGTCTCTCCGGTGGCGTTCCGGCTGCGGCTGAGCCGAGCCCGCCGGGCATTGCGACTGCAGCTCGACCATCTGCCCCGACCCTCGTCCACGCCTGGCGGCACTCCCGAGAGGAAGCCATCGTCATGACCCGGACCACCGACTCGCTCGCCACGCTGCGGACCCTCGACCCCGCCGACTCCGATGTCGATCCGCACACCCCTGGTGCCCGCGCGACGCTGGAGCGCATCCTCGCGACCGACCCCGGCCAGCGTCACGATCACGAACCGGCGAAGGCCCGGTCGCGCCGTGGCGTCCGTGTGGTGGCAGTCGCGTCGGCAACGGTGGTCACTGCCGGGACGGTCTTCGTCGTCATCCCGTCGCTGACGGGCGGTGACGACGCGTTCGCCACGTGGACCGCCGTACCGAGCAGTGTTTCGTCCGAGGACGCTGCCGACGCTGCGGGCGACTGCCGTGACGCTCAACAAGACGGCCCCGCGCAGGCGGGTGGCACCGCTCCGGATTTCAGCGACGACCTGCGGCGCGCCGAACTGGCGATCGCCGAACGGCGCGGCGAGTGGACGTTGGTGACATTCGCCGGCACCGGTGGCTTCTCCGCCACGTGCATCACCGACGAGTCGGCACCGCTGTTCCGGGACTGGTTCGGCTCCATCGGCGCTCCGGCCGCCTACACCGCGCCCGGCCCACGCGACGTCGTGGCCACCGATCTGGGTGCTGGAGAAGCCGACGCCGGCGAGCTCTCCGTCGCCGCGGGCATCGTCGGCTCGGAGGTGACCGGCGTGTCGTACCGGAGCGCCAGCCATGGTGAGGTCGTCGCCACGGTCTCGGGGGGACGCTTCGCCCTGTGGTTTCCGGGCGACGAGCTCGACGGCGCGGGCGGTGCCGGTGTCGGCCTCCACGTGACCTATCGGGACGGCAGCACCGCAGAACTCCGCCTCGACCTACGGTGATCGGCCCTACGGCCTCGCCCGTCCGCCGGACTCGCCCCGTCCACCGGGCCATCGGATGCGCGCCGGATTGTTTTGGACAGCTAGTTCCATAACTGCTAGCGTCGACGCCATGGCACGCCCGCGAGAGTTCGACCCCGACACCGTCGTCGACGCGGCCATGAACGTCTTCTGGGACGGCGGCTACACCGCGACCTCCACCGACGACCTCTGCGAGGGAACCGGGGTGGGGCGCAGCAGCCTCTACAACACGTTCACCAGCAAACGTGAGCTGTACGGCAAAGCACTGCGCCGCTACGGCGACCGCACCCGCAGCGCCCAGGCCGAACTGGTCGAGCGGACCGGCCCGGTGCGGCCGATCATCCGCGACTTCCTCACCGACGCACTGGAAGCCCAGCTCGCCGACCCCGGGCGCCGTGGATGCCTGGCGCTGAACGCCGCGGTGGAGGTCGGCAACTCCGACGACGACGTCGCGGCTCTGGTGCGCGACGACTTCGAGACCATCGTCGAGACGATGCGGGCGCTGATCGAACGCGGCCAGCGCACCGGCGAGATCGCCGCGGACCGGGACGCCCACGCTCTCGCGCGCCTTACGCACAGCGCGCTGACCGGCATCCACGTCGTCGGCCGCGTGACCGCGCGACGCGAACACCTGACCGACATCGTCGACGCCCTCGTCGACTCGCTCTGACCCGACCCCGCCCGGCCGCCGATCACCGTCGAGCGCGCCCATATTTTGAACTACATGATCCAAAACTAGGAGCCGCACCGTGCCCGACGCCGCCGCCCCCACGGAGCCCGCCACCCCGGCTCCGTCGAAGGAACGGGTGCCACGTCCCGTCTACCTCCTCGGCCTGAGCATCTTCGTCCTCGGCACCACCGAGTTCATGCTCGCCGGCCTGCTGCCGACGATCTCGCGGGACATGGGCGTGTCCATCCCGGACGCCGGGCTGCTGATCTCCGGGTTCGCCATCGGCATGACGCTCGGGGCTCCGACCATGGCCGTCGCCACACTGCGCCTACCGCGCAAGCTGACGCTGCTGGGCGCGCTCGCGGTGTTCGTCGCCGGACACGTCGTGGGCGCGCTCGCACCCTCCTACTCGGTGCTCATGGTCACGCGCGTGGTCAGCGCAGTCGCGACCGGCGCGTTCTGGGCAGTCGCTTCGGTGGTCGCGGTACGCCTCGCGCCCGTCGGCAGCACGGCGCGAGCGCTGGCCGTACTGGTCGGCGGGCTGACCCTGTCGAACGTCCTCGGCGTCCCGGCCGGCACCTGGGTGGGCCAGGAGCTCGGCTGGCGCGCGGCGTTCTGGGCCGTCGCCGCGCTCGCCGCTCTGGCGGCCGTGGGTGTCATGGCGGTGATCCCGCGCACGCAGGGCGGCGACGTCCCGTCCGTGCGCGTACGCGACGAGCTGCGCGTCTTCCGCGGCCGCCGGATCTGGCTCGCACTGGCGACGACCGCATCGTTCCAGGCCGCGGTGTTCGCCGCGTTCTCGTACTTCGCTCCCCTGCTCACCGATGTCGCCGGCGTGCCGGAGGACTCGGTGCCGTTCGTGCTGGCGCTGTTCGGCGTCGGCACTTTCGTCGGCATCACCATCGGCGGCCGCGTCGCCGACCGTGGCCTGTTCACGAACATCTTCGGCAGTCTGATCGCGCTCGCGACGGCGCTCGTCGTGCTGGCCGTCGTGTCGGGGCACCCGGTCGCCGCGGTGGTCGCCATCGTCGCCGTCGGGCTCACCGGGTTCTCGATCGCGCCCGGGCTGAACGCGCGCGTGTTCGTCGTCGCCGGTGACGCCCCCACGCTCGCGGCATCGGTGAACACGTCCGCCTTCAACGTCGGCAACACGGTAGGGCCGTGGGCCGGCGGCGCCGTCATCTCGGCCGGGTGGGGCTACGTCGCGCCGGTATGGGTGGCCGTGGCGCTCACCGGGACGGCGTTGGCCCTCGCCACCGCGGCGTGGCGGCACGAACATTCCCATGATCATCGGCACTTACCGGCCACATGAGCGGGAAAGTGCCGATGATCATGGGAACGGGCATCGTCTAGGGTCGACGGCATGGAGAGTCTGCGACAGATCGACAGCTGGCCCGTCGACAACGCGGCCACCGCCGTCGTGTCACGTGACGGGACCGTGCTGGGCCACCACGGCGATGCGGACCGGGTGTACCCGCTCGCGTCGGTGACGAAACTGCTGACGGCCTACGCCACACTGCTCGCCGTCGAGGAGGGCGCCATCGGGCTCGACGACGCGGCGGGACCAGAAGGCGCCACCGTCCGGCATCTGCTCGCACACACCGGCGGGCTCGCCTTCGACCAGCACAAAGTCGTCGCCCCTCCCGGGGAGCGCCGGCTGTACTCCAGCACCGGATTCGAGCAGCTGGCCGACGCGGTCGCCAAGCGGTCGGGAATCCCGTTCGCCGAGTACGTCCAGGACGGTCTGCTCACGCCGCTGCGCATGACCGCGACCACGTTCCAGGGCTCGCCCGGCGCGGGGGCGTCGTCGTCGCTGCACGACCTGATCGCGTTCGCCGCGGAGCTACAGGCACCCAGGCTGCTGCACCACGAGACGCTCGACCTGGCGACCAGCGTCGCCTTTCCCGGCCTTTCCGGCGTTCTGCCCGGGTACGGGCACCAGAAGCCGAACGACTGGGGCCTGGGCTTCGAAATCCGCGACGCGAAGTCGCCGCACTGGACCGGCACCACCAACTCCGCCGGGACGTTCGGCCACTTCGGCCAGAGCGGCACCTTCCTGTGGGTGGACCCGGAGCTCGGCGCCGCGTGCGTGGCACTCACCGACCGCGACTTCGGCCCGTGGGCGGCCGAGGCGTGGACTCCGTTCAACGACGCCGTCGTCGCGGAGCTGCGCGGCTGACCCGTCCACCGCCGCGCGGCCGCCCCGGGCCACCACGAGGCTTTCGCACGCGTCACGAGGCCTGCAGGGGTGGTGACGCATGGAGTTCCATGGTGAACGTGGTCAATCCACGGCGGGTGTGGTGGTGTCGATGAGGTCGTAGGCGGGGATCGTGAGGAAGTCGGCGAACTCGTCGGCCAGGGCGACCCGTTCGAACACCTCGCGCGCCTGGGCGAAACGTGGTTCGTCGTAGGCATCTCCGTACGCGTCCCGGATACGGGTGAGCTCCTCGTCCAGGACGGTCCGCACGTACTCGGGCGTGACCACGACACCGTCGGCCGTGACGGCGTTGTGGCTCCAGTGCCAGATCTGGGCCCGCGCGATCTCGGCCGTGGCGGCGTCCTCCATCAGGTTGGAGATGGCTGCCGCGCCGTTGCCGCCGAGCCATGCCGCCAGATACTGCACCGCGACCGACACGTTGCCACGCACGCCGGCCTCGGTTATCGCACCCCCGGTGGCAGCGACGTTCAGCAGCTCGTCGGCGGACACCGTCACGTCGGTGCGCTGCCGCTCCACCTGGTTGGGCCGGTCACCGAGCACCGAGTCGAAGACCTCGCGGCAGACCGGAACCAGGTCCGGGTGCGCGACCCAGGAGCCGTCGAACCCGTCGGCCGCCTCGCGTTCCTTGTCCGCCCGGACCTTCGCCAGCGCCCGCTCGTTCACCTCCGGATCGCGCCGGCTGGGGATGAACGCGGCCATCCCGCCCATCGCGACGGCTCCGCGGCGGTGGCAGGTGCTGACCAGCAGCTCGGTGTAGGCGCGCATGAACGGAGCCGTCATGGTCACCGTCGCGCGATCGGGCAGCACGAACTCGCTTCCCGCGTCCCGGAAGTACTTGATCATGCTGAACAGGTAGTCCCACCGGCCGGCGTTGAGACCCGAGGCGTGCTCGCGCAGCTCGTAGAGGATCTCGTCCATCTCGAAGGCCGCGGGGATGGTCTCGATCAGCACCGTCGCGCGGACGCTGCCGCGCGGCACGTCCAGCAGCCGCTGCGCTTCGACGAAGACGTCGTTCCACAGCCTGGCCTCGAGGTGGCTCTCCAGCTTCGGCAGGTAGAAGTACGGCCCGCTCCCCCGCTCGAGCAGCTCCTTCGCGTTGTGGAAGAAATAGAGCCCGAAATCGACGAGCGCGCCGACGGTAGGCGCCCCGTCGACCACCACGTGGCGTTCGTCGAGATGCCAGCCGCGCGGACGCATCACGATCGTCGCGAGCTCGCCGTCGGCACGCAGCCGGTACTGCTTGCCGTCCGGGCCGACGTGCGCGAGTGTCCGGCGCACGGCGTCATACAGGTTGACCTGGCCGGCGACGACGTTGCCCCAGTGCGGGGTGTTCGAGTCCTCGAGGTCGGCGAGCCACACCTTGGCGCCCGAGTTCAGCGCGTTGACGGCCATCTTGCGTTCGGTCGGCCCGGTGATCTCGACACGTCGATCTCGCAGGTCGGCGGGGGCGGGAGCCACCTGCCAGTCGCTCTCGCGCACGCCCGCCGTCGCCGGGTCGAAATCGAGCCGCCCGGTCTGCATCACCTGCCGGCGCCGTTCGGCCCGTGCCGACAGGAGGTCGTCCCGACGCGCCGCGAACCGCCGCTGCAGCGCGGCGACGAACTCGAGGGCGTCCGGGGTCAGCACCTCCTCGCTCCGTTCGACGACCGGTCCGGTCAGCTCGACGTCCGACATGGGCGACCACCTCTCGTCGTTTATCGCTTTGTGGATACTAACTTCCGTGTCGTGGAATCACAATGCCCCGTCCCGCGACCTGCACGTAAGATCGCAGCGACCATCCGAACTCGATCCGTCGAAAGGTGCGGCCGGTGGCAGCCGAACAGTCCGCCCACGGCGGCGTCCAGTCCGTCGACCGGGTGCTCGACCTCCTCGAACTGATGGCCGACGCCGACGGCGAGACGAGCCTGAGTCAGCTGGCCGCCGCGTCCGGGCTACCGCTGCCGACCATCCACCGGCTGGTCGCCACGCTGGTGCGACGCGGGTACGTCCGGCGGCTGCCGTCCCGCCGGTACGCACTGGGCCCGCGCCTCGTCCCGCTCGGCGAGACAGCCGGCCGAGCGCTCGGAGCGTCCGCTCGCCCGCACCTGGCCGGCCTCGTGGAGGCGCTCGGCGAGACGGCCAACCTCGCCATGCTCGACGGCGAGATGGTCGTCTACGTGGCTCAGGTGCCGTCGCATCACTCGATGCGCATGTTCACCGAAGTGGGCAGACGTGTCCACATGCACTCGACCGGAGTCGGCAAGGCAGTGCTCGCCCAGCTCACCGACGAAGCCGTGCACACCGTCGTCGAGCGCGCGGGGCTGCCACGCCAGACGCCGCGGACCATCACCGATCTCGAGGACCTGTCCGGCGAGCTCGACGCCATCCGCGAGCAGGGCTACGCCGTCGACGACGGCGAGCAGGAGGTCGGCGTGCGGTGTTACGCGGTCCCGGTGCCCGGAGCACCCACGCCGGCCGCACTGTCGATCTCGGGCCCGGACACCCGGGTGGACGCCGACGCCGGCGGCAGAGTGGTGCCGGTCCTGCGCGACGCCGCCGCCGCACTCGCCGCGTCGATCGGGCCCTGACCCCGGGGCCGCCCGGCGCATCAGGAGACCCCGAGGTAGAGGTTCTGCTTCTCCTCGTCCGCGAGCAGCTCGTCGGCGCCCATGTCGGCCGCGATCCGTCCGTTGACCATGACCAGGACGCGCTCGCCCACCTCGGTGGCGAATCCGAGGTTCTGTTCGATCAGGAAGACCCGCTGTCCTTCGTCGACCAACGTCCGCAACGTCCCGACGAGCTGCTCGACCACCGACGGCGCCAGCCCTTCCGACGGCTCGTCCATCACCAGCATCCGCGGGTTCGTCAGCAACGCCCGTCCGATCGCGAGCATCTGCTGCTCCCCGCCCGAGAGTTTCGACGCGCCGACGCGCCGGCGTTCGGCCAGCCGCGGGAAGAGGTCGTACACCGCGTCCACGGTCCACCGTGAGCCCGGCTTCGCCCCGACCATACGCAGATGCTCGTGGGTGCTCAGAGCCGGCCAGATGCGACGGCCCTGCGGCACGTACCCGATGCCGGCCCCCACGACCTTGTACGGGCGCGCGCCGAGCAGTTCCCGCCCGTCGAACGTGACCGAGCCGGCGCCGGCCGGGTGCAACCCGACCAGCGCCTTGGCCAAAGTGGTCTTGCCCATCCCGTTGCGCCCGACCATCGCCACCGGTTCCGCACCGACGTCGAACGAGACACCCTGCAGGATGTGGACCTGGTCGTAGTAGACGTCCAGGTCCCGGACCGTCAACCGGTGGTCATCGGACATCGAGCGTGCCTCCCAGGTAGATGCGCCGGACCAGTTCGCTCGACCGGATCTCCGACGGCGAACCCTCGAGCACCTTCGCGCCGTCGGACATGACGACGACCCGCTCCCCGATGACCAGCGCGATGTCCATGTCGTGCTCGATCAGCAGCAGCGTCACGCCGGCGCTCAGCTCGCGCAGCACCGTCGTCAGCTGCCCGCGCTCGGACGGGGACAGGCCGGCCGCCGGTTCGTCGAGCATCAGCAGCGCCGGCTGCGCCGCCAGCGCCATCGCCAGCTCCAGTTGCCGCTGCTGCCCGTGCGACAGCTCCCCGACCTCGACGCCGAACTCGGCGCCGAGTCCCGCGCGTTCGGCCAACCCGCGGGCGCGCCCGATGCGCTCGTGGTCGCGACGGGCGTCGCGCAACCGCCGCACCGAGCCCGGGCGGCCGCACAACGCCAGGTAGAGGTTGTCCGCCACGGTCATGCTGGTGAACAGCTTCGAGGTCTGGAACGTACGGGCCAGCCCCCGGTGTGCTCGCTGCTGGATCGACGCTCGCGTCATGTCCGCACCGAACATCTCGACCCGTCCCCCGCTCGGCCGGAACTCACCGGCCACCAGGTTGAACAGAGTCGACTTCCCCGCACCGTTCGGGCCGATGACGGAGACCCGCTCGCCGGTCCCGACGTCCAGGTCGACGTCCGAGACGGCATGCACGCCACCGAAGTGCCTCGTCAGCGCACGCGTGCTCAGGATCCGGCCCGCGTGCGCCGGGTCACGGCGCCGGGCAGCCATCAAGCCGCTCCCACACGACCTCCGGCTGCGGTATGTCCTCACCGACGTCGCGCAGCTCCGTGGTCAGCCCGCCGTCGTCGCCCTCCACCACTTCGTAGATGAACACGTCACCCTCGGCCTGCCGGTTCTCGTTCAGTGCCAGCGGGCCGATCGGCGAGTCCCACTGCAGATCGCTCATCGCGGCCCGCAACGCCTCGCCGTCGTCCTCCTCGACGACGCCGTTCACTTCCTCGAGCGCCAGCAGCAGCGCCTTGAAGCCGTTGTAATAGAGCGCGGCGAAATGCGACGGGTTGTCGAAACCGTTCGGGAACATCTCCTGGTAACGGCTGACGAAGTCCTGCCAGCCGGCGACGTCCGCGGCCGGCGGTGGCACCACCCCCGACGCGACCGTCCCGAGGGCGGCGTCGCGGATCTGCCCTTCGGAACTGAGCACCGTCTCCTCGACCAGGATCGAACCACCGATGATCGGTTTGTCGATGCCGAAGTTGATGGCCTGACTGAGGAAGTCCACGGCGTCCGATCCGCCGAGCGCGACGTAGATGGCGTCGATGTCCTCCGGGATGGACGCGATCACCGAGCTGTAGTCGCTCTCTCCGAGCGGCACCCAGAACGTCTCCGCCACTTCTCCGCCCGCGGCACAGTACCCGTTCAGGAAACCGCCGACCTGCGAGTGCGGGAACGAGTAATCCTCGGCCAGCGTCACCACCCGGTCGTAGCCGAGCTCCTCGACCGCGTACGGCCCCATCGGCGCCGTCCACATCGCCCCGTCCGAGTGCCAGCGGAAGTAGTTCTCCGCCGGATCACGCAGCGTCGTCTCGGTTCCGCCCGAGGCGGCGTCCACGAACGTGACGTGCGGGACGGTCTTCGCGTAGTCGGCCAGGGCGACCCCCTCCGAGCCGGACAGCGGCCCGTGGATGATGTCGACGCCGTCCTGCTCGACCAGCTTCCTGGCACGCTCGACGACCGTCTCCGGTGTGGTGTCCGAGCTCTCGACGATCGTCCTGATCGGCCGGCCGGCAACCTCGTGCCCGAACTCCTCGAGCGCCATCTGGACCCCTCGTTCGCCGTCCTCGGCCCCGGCGGCGAAGGCGCCTTCCAACGCGCTGATCCGGCCGATCACCAGTTCGTCGCCCTCGGCCTCGGTGTCGGCCTCCGCCTGGTCCCCGCCATCGAGCTCCGGCTGGCCCATGCCACCGCCGCCGTCGTCGGTCTGCCCGCATGCGGCGAGCCCCAGTGCCAACGCGAGTGGTACGGCACCCAGCCTGCGTGCGGACAACGAGATGCGTTTCGTCATGCGTGTCACCCTTCTCCTGGACTGTTCGCCTCAGCGAGGCAGCTGTTGCCGATCCCGCCCGTCGGCGCCGCCCGCGGAGTCACTCACATCTGCTCCAGACGGCCGATCCGTACGGCCGTCGTGCTTTCGGGAGCGGAATCGTGCCCACTGCCTGCTCGCCGATCTGCGGTACTCGCGGAGCTGGTTGGGCAGGTCGACGATGCCGCCGCGGAAGAACAGCAACACCGCGACGAAGACGACTCCGGTCAACGTGATCCGGCGGACCTGGATGTAGCCCTCCTGGGCGAAGTTCTGCAGCGTCGTCAGGCCGAGCGCACCGATGAAGGCGCCGGCCAGCGAATGGATCCCGCCCAGGACCGACACGATCAGGACGTCGATCGACCGGATCAGGTCGATCGCGCCAGGGGTGATCCGCCCGTGGTAGAACAGGGCCAACGCACCGGAGACCGCCGCGATGAACGACGCGAACGTGAAAGCCGCCACCCGGTGCAGGTAGACGTTGTAGCCCAGCGCCCGCATCCGTTCGGGGCTGTCCCGGATGCCCTGCAACGCCAGGCCGAACGGGGTCCGCGTCGCATACCAGGCCAGTGCGGAGACCGCGGCCGCGAGAGCCAGCGCGACGAAGTAGAAGACGTTCCGGTCCGACATCGACAGCCCGAGGAACTCCGGCCGGTCGATGTTGCCGATGCCCACGTAGCCCCGCGTGACCGACGCGGCGTTCAGCACCAGGTAGAACGCGAGCTGCGACGTCGCGAGGGTCAACATCAGGAAATAGACGCCCTGGGTGCGCACCGCGATCAGCCCCACCAGCGCTCCGACGACCGTCGCCAGCGCGATCGCCACCGGGATCGAGATGCTGTACGGCACACCGTTCTGCGTGCTCATGATCGCGACGCCGTAGCCCGCCACCGCCCAGAACGTCATCTGCCCCAGCGAGAGCATCCCCGTGTACCGGGACAGCCAGATCAGGCTGAGCGCGACGATGCCCAGCCACAGCGAGCGGATGCCGACGCTGACGACCCAGAACTGCGGACGTGGGACGACGAACGGGAACGCCACCAGTGCGATCACGATCAGGATCGCCACCAGGATCCGGACATTGGCGCGCGCCCACGTCATGCCGGCCTGCCCATCAGCCCCTGCGGGCGTACCGCCAGCACCACGATCATCAGAGCGAACGTCATCACCGAGGCCATCGCCGGCAGATAGCCGAGGGCGAACTGGGAGACCAGCCCGACCAGCAACGCCCCGATCGCGGCGCCGGCCACACTGCCCATCCCGCCGACGATCACCACGATCAGCGAGTAGAGCAGGTACTCCACGTCGGTCCCCGGCGCCAACGAGAACGCCCCACCGCCGACGGCGCCCGCCAGCCCGGCGAGCGCGGAGCCGACGAAGAACACCACGGCGAACACGGCCCGGACGTTGATGCCGGTGGCGGCGACCATGTCCCGGTCGTCGACACCCGCCCGGATGATCATGCCGAAGCGCGTCCGGCTCATGAACAGCCACAGCGCGAGGCCGACCGCCACCGCCAGGACGAGTACGAAGATCCGGTAACGCGGGTAGACGATGTCCGCGACCCCGATGTCCACGCCGCCGCGCAGTGCCTCGGGCGGGGCGATCGAATACGCCACCCCGCCGTACTGGACGAGCATCTGGTCGGCCAGCACGAGCGACACCCCGATCGTGACCAGCGCGACCCTCATGTCCTCCTGCTCGATCGCGCGCAGCAGCACCTGGTGCATGAGCACGCCGAGCAGCCCGACGGTCAGCAACGCGACGGCCAGGCCCAGCCCCCAGCTGTCCGTGGAGTCCATCACGCTGAACGCGACGTACCCGCCGAGCAGGTAGAAGGCGCCGTGCGCCAGGTTGACGACCCGCATCATCCCGAAGATCAACGTCAGGCCGCTGGCCACCAGGAAGTAGAGAGCGGCGACGGTGAGCCCGTTGAGGCCGATCGTGATGACCTGTCCCATCGGCTACCCGCCCGGGCGGACGTAGGTCGGCACGCTTCCGGCCGGCACCTCGGCGAAGTCCGGCAGCTGGGCCAGTGCCCGTTCCTCCGCGCCGCCGGGGTTGTAGATCGCGACGAGCCGCATCGGCGCCCACCCGGTGTTCAGCGTGGCGTGGAACATCCCCTTCGGCACGTGGATCACGTCGCCGGGGTGGACGGTGAACGGCTCCTGATCGTCGAGCATCTGCTCGCCGGCGCCGGACAACACGTACAGCACCTCTTCGGCGGTCTCGTGGTTGTGCCGGTCGTGCCCCTGCCCCGGGTTGAGCACGACCTCGCCGAACGAGAGCGTCGCGCCGGGCGTCGTGCCCGGTTGCACGAACCACTTCACCGCACCCCAGTCGAACGTCATGGTGGCGCGGCTGTGCGGATCGACCTGGCTGAGCTTCATCACGCTGTCCCTCCGTGTTCCCTGGTCGCGTTCCCGGTCGCATGACGGAGCTGTTTGAAGCGGCGCATCGTGTCGGTCATCGCGGTCTCGGTCGGCAGCCGCTCCATGCTCGAGGCGCCGAAGAACCCGGCCACGCCGTGCGTGCGCTCGAGAACGTGGGCGGCATCGTCGGGCGTCGCGACCGGCCCGCCGTGGCACAGCACGATGACCTGCGGGTCGACGGCGACAGCGGCGTCACGCATCGCCTGCACCCGTTCGACGGCGTCGTCGAGCGAGACGGCCGTCCGCGCGCCGATGGTGCCCGAGGTCGTCAGGCCCAGATGCGCCACGACGATGTCGGCTCCGGCGCCGGCCATCGCCGTGGCCTCGTCGGGCGTGAACACGTAGGGCGCGGTCAGCAGGTCGAGCTCGCGCGCGAGCCGGACCATCTCGACCTCGAGGTCGTAGCTCATCCCGGTCTCCTCGAGGTTGGCCCGGAAGACGCCGTCGATCAGCCCGACCGTCGGGAAGTTCTGCACGCCGGCGAACCCGAGCCGCTTCAGCTCCGGCAGGAACACGTCCATCCGCCGGAACGGGTCGGTGCCGCACACGCCGGCGAGCACCGGGGTCTCGCGCACGATCGGCAGCACCTCTCGCGCCATGTCGACGACGATCTCGTTGGCGTCGCCGTAGGCCAGCACGCCGGCGAGCGAGCCGCGCCCCGCCATCCGATAACGCCCCGAGTTGTAGATGATGATCAGGTCGCCGCCACCGGCATCGGCGCACTTGGCCGACAGCCCGGTGCCGGCGCCCGCACCGATCAGGGCTCCGCCGGCATCGACCACGGCCCGCAGCCGGGCCAGGGCTTCGTCACGGTTCATCGGGCCTCCAGACTCCTCGTGTTCCCCAGGGCAGCGTCGAGAAGCTGCACCGGATGCAGCACCGGGCGTTCGAGCCAGCGCCCGATCTGCAGCGCGCATCCCGGATTCGTCGTGACGACGACGTCGGCCCCGGTGGCCGCCAGCGCCTGCGCCTTGCTGCTTCCGAGCTGATCGGCGGCCTCCGGCTGGACGAGGTTGTAGATGCCCGCGGAGCCGCAGCAGTGCCCCTCGTCGAGGATCGGGCGCAGGTCGACACCGGGGATCCGTCGCAACACGGTCCGCGGTTCGCCGGTGACCCCTTGGGCGTGGGCGAGGTGGCAGGCGTCGTGGTACGCGACGGTCGTCTCGACCGGGCGGTACTCGGTCCGCGGTTCCAGATCCGCCAGCATCTCGGTGACGTCGCGGACCTTCGCGGCGAACTCACCGGCGCGCTCGGCGTAGCGCGGGTCGTCGGCGAGCAGACGTCCGTAGTCCTTCAGCGCCGAACCACAGCCGGCGGCGTTCACGACGACGGCATCGACCTCCAGCTCGGCGAAGACGTCGACCAGGGCGCGAGCCCGCGCGAGCGCGGGTTCCTCGCGGCCGCCGTGCAGCTCGAGCGCACCGCAACAGCCCTGCGCCGGCGGCGTCACCACGTCGCACCCCTCGGCCGCCAGCACCCGCACCGTGGCCGCGTTGACGGCGCCGAAGAACACCTCCTGCACACACCCGCTGACGAACCCGACCCGCCGGCGGCGTTCGCCGACCGCGGCGGTGACGTGCGGCGTCCGGCGCACCAGGTCCCGTGCCCGCACCGCCGGTGTCACGGCATCCAGCGCCCGCAACCGCGGCGGCAGCCGGTCGCGCAGCCCGGTGCGCCGCAACAGGCCGGCGATGCCCAGCCGCTGATGGATCCAGGCGGCGGCCGCGGCCACGCGCAACCGCCGCCGGCCCGGGAAGACCGTGAACAGCAGCCGCCGGAACAGGCGGTCGCGCCACGGGCGCCGGTGCTCCTCCTCGATCGTGGCGCGGGTCGATTCGATCAGCTCGTCGTAGCGCACACCGGACGGGCACGCGGACACGCAGGCCATGCAGCCGAGGCAGGCGTCCATGTGCCCCACCCAGGTGGCGTCGATCGGGGTGTCCCCGTCGAGGGCGGTCTTCATCAGCTGGATCCGGCCGCGCGGGGAGTCCATCTCCTCGCCCCACAGGCTGTACGTGGGACAGGCCGGCAGGCAGAAGCCGCAGTGCACGCAGTCGTCGATCCGTTCGCGGTCCACGCTAGATCCCTCCCACGAAGCGTCCGGGCGCGAAGCGGCGCTCGGGGTCCAGAGCCGACTTGACGGAGCGCATCAGCTCGAGCAGGCGCCCGGATCCTGGATCGCCCCACGGGTCGACGTGCTCGTCGACACCGGCTGGTCGATCGCGCAGCACCACGGACCCGCCGATGGCACGGATCCGTTCGCGCCATGCCGCCGCCACCGCGGCGTGCTCGGCAGCGTCGCCACCACGCAGGACGGCGTCGTGCAGACCGAGCCCGGCGTGGCTGTGCAGTGTCGTCCCGACCGACGTGCCGTCGGCCGCCACGTCGAGGGCGTCGGCGGCCGCCGCCAGGTCACCGGGCCTGGTGGCTGCCCGCGCGACCGTGGCTCCGGGTTCTCCGGCGTGTGCCTCCCGCCAGGCGTCCCAGACGTCCGGCTCACCGTCGACGGGTTCCACCGTCGCCGCGTGCCGCCGCGCGACCGCCGCCACCGAAGCCACCTGTGCGTCGACCGCGGCCGCGCGCCCTTCGACGCCGACGAGCAGCGCACCGCCGCCGGCGCCGCCGGACCACTCCACGGCGACGGGCTCGGCCGGGCTCGCCAGCAGGTCGAGCACGATGGCCGTGGCGACGTCGGCCGCGGCGGGTACCCGCACCGCGCGTGCGGCCTCGGCCAGCGGGTGCAGCCGGACGGTCATCTCCACGACCAGGCCCAGCGTGCCCAGCGACCCGGACCACAGCTTGCCGAGGTCGTAGCCGGCGACGTTCTTGATGACGTCGCCGCCGCTACGGGCCACGGTGCCGTCGGCCAGCACCGCGGTGGTGCCGATGACGAGATCCCGGACACCACCGTGGTGATGCCTGCGCGGCCCGCCGTCACCGGCGGCGTAGACGCCGCCGACCGTCGCGCCCCTGGCACGACGCGACGGATCGGCGGCGAGCTCTTGGCCGGCGTGCGCCAGCTGCGCCTGGAGTTCGCGCAGCGGCATGCCGGCCTGCACGGACGCGGTCATGTCCCCCGCGTCGTGCCTGACCAGTCGGTTCAGCCCTCGGGTGTCGACCACGTGCCAGTTTCGACCTGGAGCCGGACGGCCGCCCCAGCCGAGTTTCGTGCCGGCGCCGTGAACCAGGATGTTCGCGTCGGCCTCGCGTGCGGCCAGCACGGCGTCGCGGGCCGCGGCCAGGTCGCCGGGCCGGTGCACCGCCGCGGCCGCGACGGGCGAAGCGCTCCGCGTGGAAGTCATCCGCGCTCACATCCGCTCGATGACGCCGGCCGACTCGAGCGGATGGGGCCGGTACGGCCCCGGACGTTCGCCACACAGCCGCGGCGTGGGAAACACCTTGTCCGGGTTGCACCGCCCGTGCGGGTCGAACGCCGCCCGGACCCGGTCCATGACCGCGAGATCGTCCGCGGTGAACATCGTCGGCATCGAGCACGCCTTGTCGGCGCCGATCCCGTGCTCGCCGGACAGCGAACCGCCGAAGGACACGCACAGCTCGGCGATCTGACGTGAGAGCGTCTCGGCGCGTTCGGCCTGTTCCGGATCGGCCGCGGTGTACAGCACCAGTGGATGCAGATTTCCATCGCCGGCGTGGAAGACGTTCGCCACCCGGAGGCCCGCTTCCACCGCCATCTCGTCGATGCGCGCCAGGCACTCCCCCAGCCTGGTCCGAGGGATGACGCCGTCCTGGACGAAGTAGTCCGGCGAGAGCCGGCCCATCGCGGCGAACGCCGCCTTGCGTCCCTTCCAGATCAGGTCGCGGTCAGAGGCGTCGCCCGCGATGCGGATACTGGTGGCGCCGTTCTCGTTGCACAGCCGGGTGACGTCGGCGAAGGCCGCATCGCACTCGGCGGCCGGTCCGTCGAGCTCGACGATGAGCGCGGCACCGGCGTCCAGCGTGAAGCCCGCGTGCGCGTCGGCTTCGCACGCCTGAATGGCGAGGTTGTCCATCATCTCGACGGCCGCCGGGACGATGCCGGCCGCGATGTTCGCGCTAACAGCATCACCGGCCGCGGACGGGCTCGGAAAGTCGGCGACCAGCGTGCGCACGGCGTCCGGACGGCGCAGCAGCCGCAGCGACACCTTGGTGACGATGCCGAGGGTGCCCTCCGACCCCACGAACACTCCGCGCAGGTCGTACCCGGGCGCGTCGAGCGTGGGGCCGCCGAGCTCGACGACCTCACCGTCCGGCAGCACCACCTCACAGGCGAGGACGTGGTGGGTGGTGAAGCCGTACTTCAGGCAGTGTGCGCCGCCGGAGTTCTCGGCCACGTTGCCGCCGATCGAGCACACGACCTGGCTGGACGGATCCGGCGCGTAATAGAGATCGTGTTCGGCCACCGCACGGCTGACCTGCGCGTTGGTGACGCCGGGCTCGACGGTGATGCGCTGGTTGGCGGCATCGACCTCGACGATCCGGCGCATCCGCGACAACGCGATGAGCACGCCGTCCGCGTGCGGCAGCGCTCCGCCGGACAGCCCGGTGCCGGCACCGCGCGGAACCAGCGGCACGCCGTGACGCGCACAGGCGCGGACCACACCCACCACCTGCTGCACGTCCTCCGGAAGCGCGACCAGCGCGGGAACGATCCGGTATCCGGTCAGTCCGTCCGACTCGTACGTGCGGCGCTGCGTCCACTCGGTCAGCAGACCACGGTCCCCGAGAAGGCCCGTCAGTTCTTGCCGCAGATCTTCGATCGCCATCGGCATGCACCGTTATCCACTAGATGGATATACTCTGCTTTAGAGTGGATAGGATGTTACGGACGTGCGTCAGGTCGGTCAATAGCTCGATCGCCATCCGCAACGCTCCGCTCGCCAGCAGCGGATACCCCGATCCGGAGGATCGACGATGAACAACTCCAAGCCCACCCGCGGCGTGCAGTCGGTCGAGCGCGCACTCGACGTGCTCGAAGCCCTCGCGCGCTCCGACGGCGCCCTCGGACTCACCGGGCTGATCCAGGACACCGGCCTGCCGCTGGCCACGGTCCACCGGCTCCTGGCCACGCTCGGCGCGCGCGGCTACATCCGGCAGGACCCGGAGTCGCGGCGGTATCTGCTCGGGCCCAGCGTGCTGAAGCTGCGCGAGCCCTACACCAGACTGTTCGGCATCTGGGCGCAGCGGCATCTCGCCGAGCTCGCGGAGATCAGCCAGGAAAGCGCCAACCTGGCCGTGCTCGACGGCAACCACGTCGTCTACATCGCCCAGGTCGCGGCGCCGCGCCGGCTGCGGATGTTCACTCAGGTGGGCAACCGGGTGCTGCCGCACTCCAGCGCCGTGGGCAAGGTGCTGCTGGCGTTCAGCCCTCGTGCCGATGCCGAACAGATCATCCGACGCACCGGCCTGCCCAAGCGCACCGAAGCCACCATCACCGACTGGGAGACCTTCTTCACCGAGCTCGACAACGTCTCACGGCAGGGCTACGGCGCCGACGCCGGCGAGGAGGAGGAAGGGGTCCGCTGCCTCGCGGTGCCGGTCTTCGTCGTGGGCAAGCCGGTGGCGGCGCTGTCGGTCTCCGGCCCGGCCGCGCGTCTCGACACCCGCCACCAGGACCGGCTCATCGCCGAGATGACCCGGATCGCCGCCGCACTGTCGGCGTCGCTGCGCGCGGGACAGGGCGACGGCGAGACCGAGATCGCACCCGCCTGAAACCCTCCGCACCATAGCGATGTGGAGTTACTGGCCATAGCGATGTGGGCCTACTTGGGCTCGAACCCCACCAACCCCACATCGCTGCAGCATCAACCTCACACCGCTACCGCGCCTCGCCGGAATCCGGCCAGCACGGCGGATTCGATCTCGCTGAGCACGGCTATCCGGTCCTCGCGCAGTCGCCGCGGTGAGATCGAGAGGACGGTCCATCCGAGCGCTGCGCAGCGCGCCCGGCGCCGCTCGGTCTGCTCGACCAGGTCACCCATCCGATGCCACTCGGCCGAGTCGATCTCCACCACGACGCGAGCTTCGGGCCAGCAGGCGTCCGGGATCACGACACCGTCCGACGTGCCCGGAAGCGGCCTGTTCCACGCCGGTTCGGGGAGGAACGTCGACGTGCGAACCAGGTCCCGGAGCTCGCATTCGGGTGCCGAGTGGCAGCCGACGCGGGTGTCGTCGAGCGCCAGGCGCACCAGGCGCGCGCCTTTCCAGCAGGCTTGGCCGAGGGCCACCGACCCGTCGAAGCTGCGCGAGAGCGGTGGCTGTCCTGGAAAGCGTGTCCGGCACCAGCAGGACAAGTGGTGCGTCCGCAGGCACGTATCGCATCCCGTAGGCACGACACGCATAGCCGCCCGTGACCATCGCGGACGGTCCGGCATGCAGTAGTGCCGCGCGAACCCGGTGACGTGGACCGAGCGGCCCGGTGAACGTGGCATAGACACCTCGGACAACGCGCTGCCAGCGCCGCCCGGCACCGAGAAGGTGGCGGAGGGCGTCGGTGCTCATGCCACATGCCAGCGCTTGCTTCCTGGTCACGAGGCCGTCCTGGGCTTCAGCCAAGCGGCACAGTTCGTCCGGCATGCTCACGCCGAGCATCGTGTGCCCGGAAGGCGGGCACCGACAGGCCCGACCACGGATCTGTGGACAACCTCGGCCCATCGCGACGGATGTGGATATCGCGGCAGCCGCGGTCGAGGCGACGGCACTGATCCAGCGTGTCGCCGGCGAGGCGGACCACGTGGAAGGGGTCCATGACCGCGACCGCGTCGGGCAGTTCCTCGGTGGTGGCGGTCTCGAGGCGCTGCCCGACGACATCGAGGCCGAGCCCGTCGAGCCGGCAGAACGTGGTCCTGTCAGCACAGGCGAAGGTAGCGTCAAGCACCCGCCCGCGAGGAATCACACGCTCGCTACACCCTCGACTGTGAAGAGCCCGATAAAGGGGCGAGTCGCTGTTTCCGGGTTTGACCGCCACAATTCGCTATGCTTCACTGTGAAATGTTCCAGATGCTCTCGTGGCAGCCCACAACGGCGTATTGACTGTGCATTTTCCATAACGAGGGCCGTTCCGGTACCAGCTCCTGGAGAAATCTATGGAAACAAATCGTAAACGGCTGGGCGCCACCTTGACACTCACGGGGTTGGCAGCGGCAGGCCTCATTGCAGCACCGGCGAACGCGGCGCCCGAGGAAGGTCCCGTGGACGTCCAGTTACTGGCCATCACCGACTTTCACGGAGCACTTCACGAAGCAAAGCAAGCCCGTAGCGGCACGGTGACGGATGCCGACGGAAACGTGATATGGGTCGGCGGTGCCGCCAATCTCGCCGCTCATGTCGATCGGCTCGAAGCCGGACAGGAAAACTCGATACTGTACAGCACGGGTGACAATTTCGCCGGCTGGCCCACGGAGACGACGATTCATCGCGACGAGCCGACCATCGAACTGATGAACATGATGGGCCTCGACGTCACCGGAGTCGGCAATCATGAACTCGACTATTCCGTCGACTTCATCAAGGACCATATGGCGAAGGGAAAATGTTTCGGAACGGTAGGCCTCGACAGTTGCTTCACCGACTCGACCGGCGAGCTGTTCGAAGGGGCTGAATTTCCGTTCTACACGGGGAACGTCGTCACCGCCGACAAGGAGAAGCCGATACTCCCAGGGGTCCATGTCGAAAAGGTTCGAAGCGATGGCGGCCGAGTGCACTCCGTCGGATTCATCAGTCTCACCATCTCGCCGAACCGTCCGGGCCTGCCGCTCTCTTATCATCCCGAACTCGAAGCCCTGAATATCGCCGAGACGGCCAACCGATTCGCCGAGCAGTTGAGCGGACGCGGTGTGGAGGCCGTGATCCTGAATCTTCATGACGGGCCGCCCAGGCTACCGAACAAGCCGGGCTACAACGAATGTGGCCAGGCGGGCGATCTGGTCGGCGACATCAACGCGAATCTCTCGGCCGAGATCGATGCGGTATCGATGGGACATCGGCATTTCTCCTTCAATTGCATCGTGGACGACCCCGAGGGCGATCCGCGCCCGATCTTCATGGCAAGTAGTTTCGGCAGGATCGTCAATGAGATCAACATGCAGCTCGATCCGATGACCGGCGAGGTGCTGCGTGAGACTCTGACGTCGGAGAATCACGCCGTCACTCGTGACATCGAGGACGATGCTGAGGTGGCCGCCATGGTCGAGTACTGGGTCGGCAAGGTTCCAGAGACACTCAGCACGCCAGTAGCCGAGATCCGCGAAGATGTGACCAAGGAACGAGACGCCTCCGGCGAAAGCGCCTTGGGCAACCTCATCGCCGATTCCTACCTTGCTGACGCGAACGCGAAAGCCGAGAAGGATGGCTATGCCGATCTCGCGGTCGCCGGCACGCAGTCGGGTCAAGGCTATGGTGCTGATCTGACCTACGAAGCCGACGATGCTGCGGGGGACCGCGATGGTCTGATCACCTACGGAGACGCCCGGGCGGCCAACAGGGCCGACGATGGCATCGTCACCGTAGCCCTGACCGGCGCTCAGCTGACGAACGTCCTCGAGCAGCAATGGAGTGCGGCAGCCGATGGAGCCGTCCGGTTCGAGCCGCTGGCCGTATCCGACAATGTTCACTATGCATACGACGACTCGCAGCCGATCGGCAGCAAGGTCGTCCCTGGAAGCTTGACGCTCGACGGTGAACCGATCCTTTCCGACGAGACGTACCGAGTGGCCGCCACGGTTCCGATGGCATACGGACGACGGGGTCACCCTGCGTTCGCCGATTACGCCGATCCGGAGCGTCACGGCAGGGCACGTGCGGCTTTCCGCAATTACCTGCCGACCGTTCCAGGTGGCGTCGTCGCGCCCGCAACGGACCGAGTGGACCTCATCAGCGCCGGTGAGTAGATAACTCCGGAACCGATAGCAACTTCACGCTGACCGGATGCGGCCTTCGCCGCGGCGGACTGGTCGCATCCGGTCACTGTGCGTGCGTCGCCGCGCCGCCAGCGAACTCGCGACAGGGAACGCTCCAGGCAGCACGGCGCGATCACCACACCCACGGATCGGGTCGAAGAGCCTCAATCGCTCACGTCGTGCGGCCCGAGCCGCAGAGGGCTCGGGCCGCACGAACACCATTGAGGTGGGCAGCCGTTAGCGGCCGATGTCGCTCGCGCCGGCCGCTCGGACGATCGCACCACGCTCGCGGCGGGTGATCACCTCGTCCATGACGAGCTGATCGGTCACCTCGCCCACGTGCCGGACGAACGCTCCGTGGTTGGCCCAGTCACCTTCCTCGTCGATCAGGTCGTTGACCGTACAGGCGTCGGTGCCGGTGACGTAGTTCGGCACGCCACTGTCGACGTCACCGACGACGACCGTCTCCCGGGTGTCCGGCGCGGGGCACCGGCCCGGTTCGACGTCCGCCTCGCCGAACTTCATCCAGTTCACCCGCAACTCGTTGTCCGGGAAGACGATGTGCAGCGGGAACGTCCCCTCGGTGGCGGCCAGGTCGACCGTCACGTCCTGCCAGACCGCGGCATCGTCGGCGACCGCGATGCTCGCGTCGTTGCCCTGGCCCGAGGAGTCGACCGCGGTGGGCCCGCCGTCCTCGTCGAACTGGTACCAGGCGACGTTGCCGCCGCCCACGTCGCCGCCGGGCGTGTCCATCAGGGACTGGACCTCGGCCGGCGTCAGCGCGCGGTCGGCGATGGCGAAATCGTCGACGGACCCGTCGAGCAGCGGATCGGCCGACCACTGCGAATCACCGATCCAGTTCTGCGGCGTCTGACCCAGATCCGACGGGCTGAGCGTCATGTTCTCGTTGGTCCCGATCGGCTCACCGTTCAGGTACAGCGTGCCGGTGTCACCGGACAGCGTGACCGCGACGTGCTGCCACCCGTCGGTGGGCAGCGGCTGCGAGCCGTTGATCTGTTGCTCGCCCGCACCTGTCGTGATCGCGTAGCGGAGGTTGCCGGTACCGCCCGCGCTGGGGGTGAGGAACATGTAGTTGTCCGTGCCCGAGCCGAGATCGAAGATCCTCGCCCACGTCTGGTTGCCGTTCCAGTTCACCCAGGCGGAGATGGTGAAGTCCTGCACATCGCTGACGACTCCCGCGGGCATGTCCACACGCTCGAGCGAGCTCGACCCGTTGAGCTGCACCGCGCTGCCGAAGCCTTCCGGCCCGGCCACCCGGCCGATGTCCACGGAGCCTTCGACCTGTGCGGTGCCCAGCAGCTCGCCGTCGGGCCCGTCGCGGCGCACCTCGACCGTGGTGTCGCTCATGGCCGCGGCGCGCAGTGTCACGTCGCCGACGCCGTCGAGGCTGAAGGGCTCGTACGCCGCCCATGCTCCGTCAGCGCCGGTGATCGCGTCGACGCCGCCGGTCTCCTCGTCGTTGGCTTCGGTGACGCCGACCTCCGACGAGGCGCTGAAGTGCTCGGCCTCCTTACGATGCGGTTGCAGGAAGTGCGACACACCACCGGTCAGCTCGGGCGCGCCGGTGTCACCGCCGAGGTCGGTGTAGCTGGCGGTGATCAGCGCGGTGACGTCCGCGCCCTCGCCGTGCTCGGCGTCCGGCTGAGTGGCGATGACGCCCTCGCAGCCGGTCTGCGACGTGCCGGGATGCACGTGGGCGTTACCGCCCTCGTCGTGGAAGAGCCCTTGCTGGACGGTCACCCGGCTGCAGTCGATCTCACCACCGGTGCCGTCCTCCGCGTCGGTCACCGAGACGCGATAGGGGATCTCGTCTCCCCAGGTGAAGACCTGCCCGTCGGCCGGGGCCTCGATCGTCACCTCCGGGCGTGAGTTCCCGGCCGTGATGGTGAGGTTGGAACTGCTGGAACGCCCGGACGGGTCCGTCACCGTCAGCTGAACCGTGTACTCGCCGGGTTCGGAGAAGGTGTGCGTGGGGTTCACTACGTCCGAGGTCGCCCCGTCGCCGAAGTCCCAGGCGTAGGTCAGCTCGTCACCGTCCGGGTCGTGGCTGCCGTCGCCGGTGAATGCCACCTCGAGCGGCGCGGGGCCGCTGTCGCGGTCGGCTTCGGCGTTCGCGACCGGGGTCCGCGCGCCTTCGGCGTAGTTGATCTTGTAGAGGCCGGAGTCGGGGTTGACGTTCTCGCCGGCATAGTTGAAGTCGATGCCCCACTCGATCAGGTACATCGCGCCGTCCGGGCCGAACTCCATGTCGTGCGGGCTCCGGAACAGGGTGTCGGGCATGAACCGCTCGAACCCGGCGTAGTCGCCGTTCTCGTCCAGCGTGACGTGACCGATCCAGTTCCGCGACCAGTCCATGATGAACACACCGTCGTCGTAGTACTCCGGGAACTGCCCGTCGCCCAGCAACCCTTCCTCGTAGTGGTAGACGTCGCCGGCGTACGCCGAACGCCCGGCGCCGGTGGGAATCTCCGGGAACTCCGGCGACTCGCCGTACGGGTACCAGATGAACGCGTCCTCGGCCGGCGGGACGGTGCCGAGTCCGGTGTTGAACGGCGAGTCGTTCGCCGGGCCGTTCTCGCAGTCGAACAGCTCACCGGGGGTGCTGGTCGCGAAGTCCCACTCCCGGTAGGGCTGGTTGTCGGCGATGCAGTACGGCCAGCCGTAGTTGCCGGCTTCGCGGATCTGGTTGAACTCGTCGTAGCCGCGCGGGCCGCGGTCGGGGTCGTCGCTGTTCGCGTCCGGCCCGACCTCGCCGGCGTAGACCCAGCCGGTCTCGTCGTCGACGGCGATCCGGAACGGGTTGCGGTGACCCATCGTGTAGATCTCCGGGCGGGTGTTCTCGGTCCCCGGCGGGAACAGGTTGCCCTCCGGGATCGAGTACGTGCCGTCGTCCTCCGGCGTGATCCGGATGATCTTGCCGCGTAGGTCGTTGGTGTTGCCCGAGCTCCGCCGCGCGTCGTAGGAGCGCTTGGCGTCCTCGCTCTCGTACTGGTCGTAGATGCGCCCGTCGATGGGTGCGTAGCCCTGCGACGCGAAGTGCGCGGTGTCGTCGCCGGTGGAGAAGAACAGGTTGCCGTCCGGACCGAAGGCCATCGAGCCCGCCGAGTGGCAGCAGACCTCGCGCTGGTGCGGAATCTCCAGCAGCACCTTCTCCGAAGCCATGTCCAGCGTGTTGCCGTCCACGGTGAACCGGGACACGTGCTGCACCTGTGGCGACGGCGCGCTGTAGAACAGGTAGAGCCACTGGTTGGTCTCGAAGTCCGGGTCCAGCGCGATGCCCAGCAAGCCGTTCTCGTTGCCGCGATGCACCGGGATCTGCGCGGCTTGTTCGATCGCACCCGAGTCGGGGTCGTAGATCTTCACCGCGCCGCCGAGCTCGACGTAGAAGACCCGGCCGTCCGGCGCGACCGCCAGCTCCATCGGGTTCGCGGTGTTGTCGTCCAGTGCGACCTTCTCGAACGATGCTCCGGTGGGGACACCGTCGCGCGGCTCGCCGCAGTCGGTCTCGGCTCCGGCCGCTCCGGTCGCCCACTGGATGCCGCCGAGCAGGTGTTCACGCATCAGTGGCTCGTCGTAGTACTCGCTCTTGTGCCCGAGCGCCGTGTACCAGACGCGTCCACCGTCGAAGTTCGAGCACCAGGCGATCGGGTGGTCCTCGCCCATGGCGTCCGGGCCCGGTTCGTAGGTCGACTCGTCCAGCGTCGCCAGGACGTGCACCTTCTCGCGCGGATTGGCGGTGAAGTTGTACCACTCGTCCTCGCGTGTCCACTCGGCCGGCAACCCGGACGTCGACGGGTGCGAGCCGTCCTCGACGCGGACGGTGGCCTCCTGGAACTGGCCGTCCCCGGACGGGTGACTGCGGAATTGCGCACCACCGAGCAGGTCCTTGTACCAGGGCCAGTCGGCCTTATCCATGTTCGTCGCCGAATGGAGTCCGACGTAACCGCCGCCACGATGGATATACCGTTCGAATGCTCGGCGCTGGTCGGCATTGAGCGTGTTCTCGCCATCGGTGTAGAAGATGACGGCGTCGTACTGTTCGAGCTGCTCATCGGTGAATACCGACGCATCCTGCGTATCGGTCACCGAGAAGCCGTTCTCGGCGCCCAGCGCTTCTACCGTGGCGATGGCCGTCGGTATGGAATCGTGCCGGAAACCCGTCGTGCGGTGGAAGAACAGAACCTGGTCCTGCTCTTCGTCCTGGGCTGCGGCGGTCGGCGCGGCCACACCGGGAATTCCCTGGGCCACGAGCGCGAACAGCGCCATGAACAGCGCGTACCGGAACAACAGTCGCATAGTCCCCTCACCATCACTCGTGCGGATGCTGGACCGACGACCTGCCAGTAAATCGTCATCATGACGATGATCGCGTGTCGGAATTTTGTCAAGTTATCCAAACAGCGGAGAATATCCGCACTATGGAGAACGCCTGACTTCTGGACCGACGTGCTGAATGTCAAGCGGTGGTGAGGGTCAGTTCGAAGGTGTACAGCGACGCGCGGTACACGTGCGACCCGTACTCGACCGCGCGTCCCGCCTCGTCGTAGGCCACGCGGGTCATCGTCAGCAGAGGGGCGCCCGGCTTCTCGGCCAGCAGCCGCGCCTCCGGAGCACGGGCGGCGCGTCCGCCGATCGACTGTGTCGCGATCTTCAGCGTGATGCCCGCGGTGCGGATGACCTCGTAGAGACCGGAGCGTCGCAACACGTCGGCATCGAGGTCGATGAGCGTCGTCGGCACGTAGTTGGTCATGATCGACAACGGGTCGTCCGCGGCGTACCGCAGCCGCCGGATCACGTAGACCTCGGCGCTGTCGTCCAGCCCCAGCGCCTGGGCCACGACCTCGCTCGGCTCCTGGACCTCGAACGAGAGCACGTCGGTACGCGGCTGCTTGCCGCTGTCGCGCAGGTCGTCGTAGAGGCTGGAAAGCTCCACCGGGCGGCGGACCTTGGGCTGCACCACCTGGGTGCCCACGCCGCGCTTGCGCACCAGCAGCCCGCGGTCGACCAGGTACTCGATCGCGCGGCGCATCGTCGGCCTGGACAGGCCGAGCTGGTCGGCCAGATCGATCTCGTTGTCCAGGCGTGTCCCCGGCGGGTAGGCACCGGACTCGATCAGCTGCTCCAGATGCTGCGCAACCTGGAAGTACAGCGGGACCGGGCTGGTGCGGTCGACAACGAGCCGCGGGATGCCTTCAGGCACCTGACCCCCTCATCATTCAACAGCGGACATCAGTATGTTAGGACATTGACCCCTGCTCCGGCGTCGGACGCGACCGGCACGGCCCCTGCTTGCGGCCCGACGCCGCTGGTCACGTCGGCGAACGCCGGCACACCCGCCGCCGGTGACCGGATCCGTCGGACGAGGACGAGGACATTGCAGTTGGGTCAAACGTTGCCTCGATGTCTAGCGTCAGTTAATAGGTCATGACAATCTGACAGCAGAACCAGTGACGTTTCTGCTCTGGAGGATTCGATGAGGCGCACCAACAGGCTGGGCGGGGCCGCCGCCGGGCTCCTCGCATCGGCGCTCGTCCTGGCCGCCTGCGGTAGCGACGACGACGGGGGCGGTGGTGGTGGCGGCGACCCGAGCCGGAACGCCGACGCCACCGAGGTCACGTTGACCATCACGTCCAACGCCATCAAGGGCGGCAAGAACACCGAAGAGGCCACCTGGATCACCGACTGGGTGATCCCGGAGTTCACCGCCATGAAGAAGGAGCAAGGCGTCGACGTCACGGTCGAGTTCGAGGCGAACGGCGTCGACGACGAGGAGTACAAGACCAAGATCGCCCTTGACCTGCAGTCCGACTCCGGAGCCGACATCATCGGCATCGACGGCATCTGGACCGGCGAGTTCGCCGAAGCGGGCTACATCGAGCCGCTGACCGAGGTCGCCGGCGAAGGCGTCGACGACTGGGACGGCTGGGAGCAGATCCCCGAGGCCGTGCAGCAGGCGATGTCGTTCGAGGACCAGAAGTACGGGATCCCGCTGGGCACCGACGGCCGCGTCATCTACTTCAACAAGGAGCTGTTCGCCCAGGCAGGGCTGCCCGCGGACTGGCAGCCGACCAGCTGGCAGGAGATCCTCGACGCCGCGAGGCAGCTGCAGCAGCTCGACGGCGTCACCCCGCTGCAGATCAACGCCGGAACCGCGATGGGCGAGGCGACCACCATGCAGGGGTTCCTGCCGCTGCTGGCCGGCACCGGCGAGCTGGTGTGGAACGACGGCGAGTGGACCGGCGGATCCGAGGGCGTCACCGAGACGCTCGGCTTCTACGCCGACGTGTACGGCGGTGACCAGCCGCTCGGTGACCCGCTGATCCAGCAGGAGGCCCAGGGCCGCGACACCTCGTTCCAGATGTTCGCCAACGGTGAGCTCGGCATGCTCATCGAGAGCGACTACCTCTGGCGATCGGTCATCAACCCGGACGGCGGCATCGCCCCGATGCAGAACCGCGACGAGGCCGTCGGCTGGGCGAAGATCCCCGCCCGCGAGCCCGGAGCCGGCATCAACGGGCAGGACTTCGTCAGCATGTCCGGTGGCACCGGCCGCGTGCTCAACCCGAACACCGAGTACCCGCAGCAGGCATGGGAGCTGCTGCGGTTCATGAACTCGCCGGAGGCGTTCGAGGCGATGCTCGCCGGCTCGGCCCGGATCACCCCGCGCGACGACGTGAACGCCACCGCCCTCGCCGACGACCCGATGCTCACCTTCGTCGCCGAGGAGGTGCTGCCCATCACCGCCTACCGGCCGTCGCTGGCCGCGTACCCGCAGGTGTCGGTGGCGCTGCAGGAGGCGACCGCCAGCGTCGTCTCCGGCACCTCGCCCGACGAGGCCGCGTCGACGTACCAGAGTGAGCTCGAGGGCATCATCGGTGATGACGGCGCCATCGCAGACTGATCCCGCGCCGCCGGGACCCTCCGAACGGTCCCGGCGGCGCCCACGAATCGACGACACCGACGCGGCGGGGCTCGGCCGCGGGCGCGCCGCGGCCTTCGTGGCGCCGGCGTTGCTGCTGATCAGCATCTTCCTGATCTTCCCCGCGCTGTGGACGCTGTACCTCGGGCTGACGAACTGGCGGCTGACAGGACTGGCGGCGGTGGAGCCGGAGTTCGTCGGGCTGGACAACTACCTCGACGCGCTCACCGACCCGTCGTTTCACAACTCGCTGCTGCTGACGCTGCTGTTCGTGTTCTTCTCCGCGGTGGTCGGGCAGTCGGTCCTCGGCTTCTCGCTGGCGTGGACGACCCGCAGGCTCCGGCCGTCGATCCGCTCATTGCTCGAGACGGTCGTGCTGCTGGCGTGGATCATTCCCGCGTCGGTCATCGCGTTCCTCTGGATCGCGCTGCTGTCCCGGCACGACGGGACCCTGAACGCGCTGCTGGGCACCGAGGGCACCGCGTGGCTGCTCGAGTACCCGATGCAGTCCATCATCATCTTCAACATCTGGAACGGCACCGCGTTCTCGATGCTGCTGTTCAGCTCCGCGCTGGCGTCCGTCCCGCCGTCGCAGTTCGAGACGGCGCGGATGTCCGGGGCCGGCACTCTGGCCACGCTGCGCGACGTCGTCTTCCCGAACATCCGCGGACACATCCTGACGAACACGCTGCTCATCACGTTGTGGACGTTCAACGTGTTCACCCCGTACCTGATCACCCGCGGCGGTCCCGAGGGACGCAGCGAGATCCTCGGCGTCTACATCTACCGGGTCGCTCTCAACGAGGGCGCCCTCGGCCGCGGCGCCGCGCTCTCGCTGATCATGATCCTGATCAACCTGGTGATCGCGTCGGTGTACCTGCGACTGCTGCGGGAGCGCAAACCATGAGCGTGCGTCAGTCCCTCGGCGTGATCGGCCGGTACGTCTTCGTCGCGTTCGTGCTGGCGTTCTTCACGCTCCCGCTGCTGTGGCTCGCCAGCGCGCCGTTCGACAGCGCACCGTCGCTGACCGTGGCGTGGCCGGAGTTCACGCTGCAGAACTTCCGCGAGCTCGTCGACAACCCGTACGCGCTGCGGTCGCTGTGGAACTCGGTGATCCTGGCCGCGGGAACGGTGGCCATCGTGCTGACGCTGGCCGCGCTGTCGTCGTACGCGCTGTCGCGGGTGCGCATCCCCGGCCGCGACACGCTCCTGTACACGTTGCTGCTGTTGTCGTCGATCGTCACCGGCACCGCCGCCATGGTGCCGACGTTCCTGCTGATCTCCGAGCTGGGGCTGATCGACCGTCAGCTCGGCGTCGTCCTCGTCCTCGCCGGCGGGCTGCTGCCGACCGCGATCTTCATCCTCAAGGACTTCATGGACTCCACGCCGCGCTCGTACGAGGAGTCCGCGCGGGTGTACGGGGCGTCGTCGCTGCAGATCCTGCGCCAGGTCGTCGTGCCGATCGCGCGCCCCGGGCTGGCCACCATCTCCGTGTGGGCGGTGGTGCAGGTGTGGGGCAACTTCCTCGTCCCGTTCATCCTGCTGCGCTCGGCGGAGAAGCGACCGGCGGCGGTCACGATGTTCACCTTCTACACCGAGGGCGGGCAGCCGAACCTCGCCCTCATCTCCACGTTCTCCCTGCTCTTCTCCATCCCGGTAGTGGCCATGTACCTGTTCGTGAACCGCCGCTACGGCTTCCGCTTCCACGGAGGGATCAAGCGCTGATGGCGGCGATCACCACCAACCACCTGGTCAAGGAGTTCCCCGGCAGTGTCCGGGCGGTCGACGGGCTCGACCTCACCATCGACGACGGCGAGTTCTTCGCGCTGCTCGGCCCGTCCGGGTGCGGCAAGACCACTCTGCTACGCACCATCGCGGGGCTCGAGACGGCGACCGACGGCCGGCTGCACATCGGCGACCGCGACGTGACCGACCTGCCGCCCGGCAAACGCCAGGTGGCCATGGTCTTCCAGGACTACGCACTGTTCCCGCACATGTCCGTCGCCGACAACATCGCGTACCCGCTGAAGATCCAGAAGGTGGACCGCGGCGAGCGGCTGGCCAAGGCCGAGGACGTCGGGAACGGGCTGTCACTGGACGGGCTGATGGCCCGCCGGCCGGGGCAGCTGTCCGGCGGTCAGCAGCAACGCGTCGCGCTGGCGCGCGCGGTGGCCAGCAACCCGCAGGTGTTCCTGTTCGACGAGCCGTTGTCGAACCTGGACGCGCGACTGCGGCTCGAGGCGCGGACCTTCCTCACGACGCTCCAGCGCGAGCTCGGCGTCACCACCGTCTTCGTCACCCACGACCAGGCCGAGGCGCTGGCGCTGGCCGACCGGATGGCCATCATGCGCGAGGGCCGCATCCACCAGATCGGCACGCCGCGTGAGGTGTTCTCGTATCCCGCGGACACGTTCGTCGCGGGGTTCGTCGGCTCGACACCGATGAACCTGCACCCCGCCGTCATCGAGGACGGGCGGGTGTCGCTGGCCGGCGCGTCACTGCCGCTGCCGTCCGGCCTCGAGGGCGCCGTCGCCAACGACCGGCAGGTCGTGTGGGGCGCCCGGCCCGAGTACCTGTCCTGGTCGAGCACGGCTGTCGACGACGCCGTGGCCGGCGAGGTCACCGTCGCCGAGAACCTCGGAGCATCCGTACTGGTCACGGTGGACGCCCAAGGCACGCTGTTCCAGGTCATCGTCGACGAGGACGACGAACCCACTCCGGGCACGCACGGCTGGGTCCGCGCCCGGGCACAGCGGACGCTGGTGTTCGACGCGGAGACGGAGGAACGCATCGTCGCGCCGACCACCACCGCCGTCGGTGCGGCCGCGGACCGCTCGTGAGCGCGCGGCACGTCCGGCACACCGTCCACGTCGGTCCTGAGGACCGGGCGACGTCGCCGTACCTGGAGCTGCCGTTCGAGGTCGCCGCCGGCACGTCGTTGGTGCACGTCCAGCTGGATCACCGCCGCGACGCCGGCGTCGTCGACCTGGGCTGCACGGCGCCGGCGGGCTGGCGCGGGTGGTCCGGCGGCGCCCGGTCGCGGTTCACCATCGCCGCCAACGTCGCCACGCCCGGGTATCTGCCCGGCGAACCCGAGCCCGGCACCTGGGCCGTCGTGCTGGGGCTGCACCGGGTGCCGGCCGAAGGTCTCGACGTCGAGGTCGAGATCAAGCTGGACGGCGCGGCGCCACTCGACCCCGAACCGCTCGCGCCTCCCGTTCCGGAACGCCCGCCGCGTCGTGCGCTGCCCGCCGACGACGGCCGGACATGGTGGGCGTGCGACTTCCACGCACACACGCTGCACTCCGACGGCGCACTCGGCGTCTCGCAGCTCGCGGCGCTCGCCGCCGGATCCGGCCTCGACGTCCTCGCCGTCACCGACCACAACACGGTCAGCCACCACGCGTCGCTGCCCGCCGCCGGTGCGCGCTACGGCGTCGAGCTGCTGCCCGGCCAGGAGGTCACCACCGACCGAGGACACGCCAACGCGTTCGGCGCGATCGGCTGGGTGGACTTCCGCCGCCCGGCCTCGGAGTGGGTGCGCCAGGTCGACGACGCCGGCGGCCTGCTGTCGATCAACCACCCGCTGGCCGGCGACTGCGCGTGGCACCAGCCGCTGGACGTGCGCCCGCCGCTGGCCGAGATCTGGCACTGGAGCTGGCTGGACCGCAGCTGGACCGGGCCGTTGGCCTGGTGGAGCGCCTGGGGTCTCGGCACCGTGCCCGTCGGCGGCAGCGACTTCCACACCCCGGCCGACGGGCGGCCGCTCGCACAGCCGGTGACCTGGGTGGCCGCGGAGTCGCCGTCGACGGACTCGGCACTGGACGCGTTGCGGCACGGTCGCACGGCAGTCGCCGCGGGCATCGGTGATCCGGTGCTGCTGCGTGTGGACGACGAGTTCGTCGCGCTGGACGCCGACGGCCTGCTGCTCGTGGACGCTTACGGCCGCCGCCAAGTGGTGCGCGGCGAAGCGGCGCGTTTCCCCGCCGCCGACGGCCCACACCGCCTCGAGACGCCGCTCGCGTCCGTCGTCGCGTTGTCCCCCTGACCCCCTGAGCCCTTGAGCCCCTGACTCCGCGACCGTCCCGGCTGTGGTCACCTGATCGTCAATCCGTCACCTGATCGTTCCGAATCCGACGATCAGGTGACGAATATCCGGCGTAGCCGGAGCTCCAGTCACCTGATCGTGTCCGAATAGTGGTCGGAAAAGGATCAGGTGACAACCGCACGCGAAAACACGCCGAACGGTCACCTGATCATCTCCGCGACCATGGCAGCGACGGTCAGGACAGGCGGAGGGTGGCGATCTCCCAGGGCGACAGCGTGATCTCCGCCCGTCCGGAGCCACCGCCGGCGCCCCCGACGTCCAGCGGCTCCTGGTCGCGGCCGAGCAGATCCGTCCGCCGCACCGAACCGAACGCGCCGGTGAGCGTCGCCGTCGTCGGCTCGTCGGTCATCGCGACCAGCCGGACCTCCGCCTCGTCGCCGATCGGCCGCACCGACGACACGTCCACACCGGCGCCGTCGACCGACAGGCCCAGGACCGCCGCCGGCAGCGGACCACCGCGCGCAGCGGCCCCGGACATCACCAGCGGCTCGTGCCGGAACTCGGCGGCCCAGCGCACGACGTCGGCCGGCGCCCAGCCGCCGGCGCCCGGCAGCACCGCCAGCCGCGTGCGCACCTCACGGCCGACGTACTGCGCCCCCGGGACCGCGAACTCCGACCCGGCGGGCTCGTCGCGCAGCGGATGCAGGTTGACGCTCATCCAGCCGACGGCACGTAGCAGCGTCAACGCGATCTCGGCTCCGTCGGCGGCCAGCTCGTACTCGGTGACGTGGTCCAGCAGCACGTTCGCCTCCCCCGCGGAGACGAACGACGACGCCGGGTACGTCGGCAGCGGGTACTCGCCCCAGCCGCCTTCGGACTCCAGGCCGCGACGGACCACCGCGAACTGGCCGTCCGCTGCCGACTCCGCGGCCGGCGACGGCAGCGGCACGTGCAGCCGGAGCCGGTGGTCGCGGACGGGGTTCACGAACGACACGTCCACGCGGATGAACGGCTCCCCGGAACGGAGCTCCACCAGGGTGGTCACCGGGACGCGCACGGTCTCCGACGACCGGGTGTCGACATCGGCCGACAGCGACACCGGCCAGTCGTACTCGCGCACCACCCGCAGCACCCCGCGCAGCGGTCCGGACTCCACGACCGAGACGTCGACGGTCGACGGTGTCTCGACCAGCCGGTCGGATGCCGGCGGCCCGTAGTTGTAGCTGTCGCCGCGGTCGCCGCCGGACACGAGCCTGCCAACACCGCGCAGCACGGTCCCGTCGGCGCCGTGCACCGTCAGGGTGCCGTCCACGCTCACGTCGACGCGCACGTCGTCGGAGCGGATGGTCTCGCCGTCCACGCGCACGCCGCCCGCCGGCCGCCCGGCCGCCGGCGCGTCCGCGGACGCGCCCTGCACCGCCCGCACGGCGACCTGCCCGGACGCGTCGACCGGCGCCGAGACCAGCACTCGGCGGCGCGGCTCGGCGATCGTGCGCACCCGCCACCGGTCCGGCGACTCCGCGGCCGCCGCCTCCAGCTCGGCGCGCAGCGTCGCCAGGTCGAACTCCGGCGTCGACGGCACCTGCGCGACGGTGAACTCCAGGAAGCCCGGCCGCAGCGTGTATCCGTCGATCTGCTGCCCGAACAGCTCCCTGCCGTGGATGCGGCGCAGCACCCGGTCGAGCTCTCCGGCATCGAGGGTCTCGTCGCCCAGCACCGTGTCCGAGCGCCCCAGCTCCTGGACCGGCATCGTCGTCCCGTCGGCTGTCTCGGCAGTCACCGCGGCGTCCGTCTCCGGCGCCGCGACGTCCAGCTCGACCAGCGCGTTCCGGTGCCACGGCACGGTGTTGACGACGGCGTGGGCGTCGGCCGGCACGCCGGCGGCGACCGTGCGCAGCACGCTTCCGCGTACTGCCCGCCCGATCTGGGCGGCCTCGTGCAGGCGGGACTCCACCTGATCCGCGGTCTCGTCCACGCCGCACCCGGTGACGGAGTCGTGTGCGGTGGACTCGACGATCCGCCGCCAGGCCACCTCGAAGAACCGGGTGAAGTCCTCGTCGGAGTGAAGCGCCGCGACCGTCTCGGCGTCGCCGACGACGCGTTCGGCGGCGGCCATCGCCTGCTTGAGACCGACCCGGATCGAGACGACACCGGGCAGGATGTTGCCGCGTGCGTGGCTACGCAGCTCGCCCGAGGCGACCGGCAGAGCATCGTCGTCCGGGTCGAACCGCGTCACGTACTCCGGCAGCGTCGCCACCGCGAGCCGTGCGTCGCCGGCGCCGCGGACCAGCTCCATCAGGTCCGCGCGCGGGGCTGAGTGGTCGGTGCCGAGCATCCCCAGCACCGGGTCGTCGCCGTACCAGTCCCGCGTGCTCTGGCGGTACTCTCGGACCGCCTCGCCGAGCCGGGACGGCAGCGCGAACAGGTCGAGCGCGTTGCCGTAGCCGTCGAACAGGTACTCCACCCGCACGGCGCTGCCGTCGGGCGCCTCCCACCGGAACCCGTGCCGGTCGAGACGCCCCGGCGCTCCGCGCCACAGCCCGGCGTGCCGGATGCCCGCGCGCGCCAGGATCTGCGGCATCTGCGCGGTGTGCCCGAACATGTCCGGCAGGTAGCCGACGGGCATCGCCCCGCCCAGCGACGACGCGCCCCGCCAGCCGATCTCGAGATTGCGGACGATGGTCTCGCCGGAGCACAGGAACTCGTCCAGCAGGATGTGCCACGGCCCCACGGCCAGTTGCCCACCGCGCACCAGCGCCTCGACCCGCTCGCGGTGCTCCGGCCGGATCTCCAGGTAGTCATCGACCGCCGCCAGCTGGCCGTCCAGCGTGAAACGGAACTCCGGGTCGGCCTCGGCCCGGTCGAGGACGTCGCCCACGACCTCGACCAGCCGCTGCCGGAACACCTGGAACGGCTCGTACCACTCGCGGTCCCAGTGCGTGTGCGGGACCAGGACGATCTCGGGCGTGCCGCTCATGCGGTCGCCGCCTCCCCCTGCAGCTTCTCCGCGTGCCGCTCCCCCAGCACCCGGATGATGCGCTGACTGGTGACGATGTCGGCGCGGCCCTCGGCGACGCCGGCGCGGGGCGCCTCGCCTGCCGTCACCATCCGGTGGAAGTCCACCAGCTCGTTCTCGAACGACTCCCCGGTGGAGGTGTAGGTCGAGCGCAGTTCGCCGCCGCCGGACCCCGACTCGACGATCTCGAGTGTCGTCGGCGAGTTCAGCAGGTACGGCGTCCCGAAGGTGACGCTCAGCGAGCCGCTCGCGTGGTGCACCGTCAGCGTCTCCCGGTACGCCGGGTAGTCCGGCAGGAAGTGCCAGCTCATCCGCGCCCGCACGCTGCCGGGCAGCTCACCGGTCACTTCGACGGACGGCGGATACGCGTCGTCCGGCCAGGTACGGGCGTCCTCGACGGACACCAGCCCGCCGAACAGGGCCCGCAGCAACGACGTGTCGTGTACCAGGCTGCCGAGCACGACGTTGGCGTACAGGTCGCGGGTCCGCTCCGTCACGTCACCGCCGAGCGCCTGGTCGAGCAGGCGGGCCTGCTCGGACCGGACCGCGCCGAGGGCGGTCGTGTCGACGTCGGTCGGCGCCGGACGCAGGTTCGCGAACGCCAGCTGCGCCTCGCCGGTCGGATGCAGCACGGTCACGTCCACCGCCCGGACGCCGCCGACCCCGGCAAGCCGCTCGCGCAGTCGCCACACCGCCTCGTCGTACTCCTTCATGTACCCCAGCAGCAGTGCCGGCCGGCCGAGTGCGGCTTCCGCCGCGGCCAGCCGGTCCGCCTCCTCGACCGTGAACGACAGCGGCTTCTCGCAGAACACGCCGACGCCACGGCTGATCGCGTTCAACGCGGCGTCGCCGTGCGATCCGGACGTGAGCAGCAGCACGCCGTCGACGCCGGCCTCGGCCACCATCCGGTCAACGTCGTCGTAGCGCTGCTCCGGCCCGACACCGTACTGGCCGCCGACGGCGTCGCGCAGCGATGACGACAGGTCACACACCGCCGCGAGCTCGAACAGATCCCAGCGGCGAGAGATCAACGGCAGGTGCACCGACTGCGCGACCGCGCCGAGCCCTGCAACACCGACGCGCATCCGGTCGGTCACGGGAGCCACCGGCGCAGCGCCTCACGGTTCGCCCGCTGGTCGTCGGCCGCCTTACCGGGCGGGTCGGACGGCGACGGCACCACGTCCTGCTCGACGACGCACCAGCCGTCGAACCCGTCCGCGACGACCGCGTCCATGAACCCGGCCACGTCGAGGTCGCCGGCGCCGAGCTCGACGAACGCGCGCCTCTCCCACACCGCGCGCATCCCCGCGCGCTCCTTGACGACCTGGGCCAGCACGTCGGTGCGCGCGTCCTTGAGGTGCAGGTGGTTGATCCGGTCGCTCCAGCGCCGCCAGCCGTCCACCGGGTCGCCGCCGCCGATGATCAGGTGTCCGGTGTCGAGGGTGAGCCCGACGTCGGTGCGGGCCAGGAACGTGTCGATCTCGTCCGGGGTCTCGACGTTCGTGCACGCGTGGTGGTGGAAGGTGGGCTCGAGCCCGGCCCTGCGGACACGGTCGGCTGCGGTCGCCACGTTCCGCGTCAGCCGGTCCCATCCGGCCTCGTCGAGCCCGATACCGGGCCCGCCGCCGGGGTTGGCCCGCCGGATCTCGTCACCGGCGTCGGCGAGGGTCGGCAACGGCAGCCGGTCCCGGTCCGCCTCCGCCGCCGCGACGAACACCTCGAGCGTCTCGTCCAGCCCGGGCAGCGCCGCGGCGAACGCCTCGTCGTCGGTCAGCGGCAGATCGACCCAGCCTCCGGCGAGCGCCATGCCGTGGGTGCGAAGCCGCTGCCGCAGCTGCTCACCGCGGCCGAGCCAGCCCACCGGGCCGAGGTCGATGCCGTCGTACCCGGCGTCCCGCAACGGAGCAAGGATCTCTTCGGGCTCCGGCAGCGGCTGGTCCGCCGTCAGCTCGAACACACCGAAACTCACCGGCGCACCGGCAATCCCCTTCATGGCCACCTCACTGGTCGTGGTCACGGTGCAGCTCGGCGACCGGCACACCTGGCGGGTCGCGAACATGCGTCTTTTGTCCTGACAACCGTACGTACAGTCAGCCTGCCATAGCTACCCAGGTCCGGGATGCCGAGGCGCCGAAGTCTCCGTGCTTGGCACAGACGTCACGGACGTTCCGCGATCGCACGTTTCCGTGTTTTCTGCGAGGACGTGACGCATCGCACTCGCGCCGGGAATAGACATCGACAGGCAGGCGTTGACCCAGGCAGCGGGTGTGGCTCTGCTGCCGTTCGCACAGGGCACGATCGGCTGGGCAGGGTCGCCCAGGTCGTTCGACGACCCGCGCATCAGGGACGTGTGCGCACACCAGTTGCGGCGCGTGCGGTTTGGCTTGACCAGATCGTTGCACGCTGAGAGGGTTGCGCGGAATCTCTGGCACGTCTCGAGCGTTGAGAACGTATGTTCGCCAGTCTTTCCGGGTACTGTCCCGGGACGACGATACACCTCGAGGGGGACGCATGGCAGCACGGACCGGCGGCGGCACTGACAAGCCGCGGCGCAGTGACAGCGCGCGTTCCGAGGGCGAGCCCGACCTGGTCGGTCGGTATCTCGCACAGCTCGGTTCGACGCAGCTGCTCACGGCCGCGGAAGAGGTCGAGCTCGCCAAGCGTATCGAAGCCGGCGTGTTTGCGGAGCAGCTACTCGCCGGTAACTCCGATGCGGGTGAGCGCCGGAACCAGCTGTCCGACAACGACCGCCGTGAGCTCGAGGCCATCGTCCGCGACGGTCACTCCGCGCGCGATCACATGATCCGTGCCAACCTACGCCTGGTCGTCTCGGTCGCGCGCAAGCTTTCCGGCCGCGGGCTGCCGTTCCTCGACGTCATCCAGGAGGGCAACCTCGGCCTGATCCGCGCGGTCGAGAAGTTCGACTACGCGAAGGGCTTCAAGTTCTCCACCTACGCGACGTGGTGGATCCGGCAGGCCATCCAGCGCGGCCTGGCCGAGCAGACCCGGACCGTCCGGCTCCCGGTACACGTGTCCGAGACCGTCGCCAAGCTGCACCGCATCGACCGCGACCTGCAGCGCCTGCTGGGCCGCGACCCGACGGTCGAGGAGGTCGCCGAAGAGGCCGGCCTTCCGGTCGAGAAGGTCAGCGAGCTGCGCCGGGTCTCGCGCGACCCGCTCAGCCTGGACACACCCATCGGCGACGACGGCGAGTCCAACATCGGTGAACTGATCGAGGACGACGACGTCATCCAGGCCAGCGAGCTGGTCGAGCGGCAGGCGCTGACCGACCAGCTGCGCACGGTGCTGAACTCGCTGCCCACACGCGAGGCGAAGATCATCGGCATGCGCTACGGGCTCGAGGACGGCCACGAGCACACGCTGCAGGACGTCGCCGACGAGGTCGGCGTGTCCCGCGAACGGGTGCGCCAGCTCGAGAAGCACGCGCTGATGCTGCTGCGGGACCCGCGCCGCAACGAGTCGCTCATGGCCTGGGCCAGCTGAACGTCGGCGCCTCCTGCCGTCACCTGATCGCCAATTCGTCACCTGATCGTCAGTGACGCGGCGATCAGGTGACCACAGGTATAAGTGCGCGCGGCATTTCGCTTTCCGCGTCCACCTGATCGACTCCAGCATCCGGACACTGGACGATCAGGTGACGTCTCGGCGGCAGAACCGGCCCTGCTGTCACCTGATCATCGAGGGCGTCAAGCAAGGCACGAGCGACCCGCAGGCGAGGACGGGGACCTGGCACTACCCCACGTCGATCTCCGACCGCTCGCGGTGAGCTACTCGATGCCGAGGTAGGCCTGGATCACACGGCGGTCGGCGAGCAGGTCGTCGGCAGGGCCTTCGTGCGCGACGGTGCCGCTCTCGAGCACGTATCCGTAGGTGGCGGCCCGCAGTGCCCGGCGCGCGTTCTGCTCCACCAGCACCACTGTCGTCCCGGCCGCCTGGATCTCCGCGATCACGGCGAACACCTCGTCGACGATCTTCGGCGCGAGGCCCATCGACGGTTCGTCCATCAGCAGCACGCTAGGCCCGGCGACCAGCGCCCGGGCGATGGCAAGCATCTGCTGCTCACCGCCGGACAACGCTCCGGCCTGCAGGGCGCGCCGCTCGGCCAGCACCGGGAACCGCCCGTACATCTCGTCGATGCGCTCGTCGGCGTCGCTACGCCGGTGCCACGCGCCCAGCCGCAGGTTCTCGTCCACGGTCATGGTGGCGAGTACCTCACGCCCCTCGGGCACCTGGACGAGCCCGGCAGCCACCAACTCGTGAGCGGGCCGCCGCGTGACGTCACGACCGCCGAAACGCACCGACCCGGATCGCGGCCGGACCAGTCCCGCCAGCGCGTTCAGGATCGACGACTTGCCGGCGCCGTTCGCCCCGACGAGCGCGACGAGCCCGCCCGACGGCACCGTGAACGACACCCCGCGCACGGCCTGCACCCGGCCGTACGCGACCACGAGATCGTCGACCTGCAGGGCCGGAGAGGCGTCGGTCGTCACTGCTCCCCCGAACCGTCGGCTTCGTGCGCGCTCGTCTCGACGGCCAGCTCGGCCTCACCCTCGGCGGCGGTACCGAGGTACGCCTCGACGACATGCGGGTCACGCGCGACCACGTCCGGCTCCCCCGATGCGATGACCTCGCCGAAGTCGAGGACGACGACTCTGGTGCAGGTGTCGAGCACCATCCGCACGTTGTGTTCGATCAACAGTACGGTGATGCCGTCGTCGGCCAGCGTGCGGATCAGCTCCGACAGCTCGGCCGCCTCGACGTGGTTCATCCCGGCGGCGGGCTCGTCCAGCACCAGCAGCGAAGGCTGCGCTGCCAGCGCCCGGGCGATCTCGAGCCGTCGCTGGTCACCGTAGGCGAGGTCGCCGGCCGGCGTCGTGGCGCGCTCCGCCAGTCCGACACGCTCCAGCCGAGCCAGTGCCGACGCGAGCACCTGTCGTTCGGTGCGCCGGGCGGACGGCAGGAAGAGCATCCGCCGCAGCAACGTCGACGGCGCCACCCGGTGCGTGCCGACCAGCACGTTGTCGAGCACGGAGAGCCGCTCGAACAGCTTGGAGTGCTGGAACGTACGGCTCACCCCCGCCAGCGCGACCCGATGCGCGGGAACCGAACCGCCGAGACGGACACCGAGCACCCTGACCTCGCCGGCACTCGGCTCGGTCATCCCGGTGAGGATGTTCACCAGCGTCGTCTTACCGGCGCCGTTCGGGCCGATCAGCCCGAGGATCTCGCCGCCACGGATCTCGAGGTCGACGTCGCGGACGGCATGCACCCCGCCGTAGTCCTTGCTGACCCCGGACATCCGCACGACCTCGTCGCCCGGCGGTGGGAGTTTCGGCGCGGGCAGTGCCGGCGGTGGGGAGGTCCCGTCCATGGTGCGGTCGGGCATCGGCGAGCGAGGGACGAGCGAGCCGCGGGCGAGGACGGGACCTCCCCACCGCCGGAGGCGGCCCAACTTCGACACCAGCCCGCCGAATCCGTCCGGCAGGAACAGGACCACCACCAGTAGCAACACCCCGGCGATGAACGGCCGCAGCCAGCCAGCCTCTATGCCCACCGCACGTTGCAACTCGGGGACGGCGGTGAAGAACCCGCTGCCCAGCAACGGCCCGAGGAAGAACGTCGAGCCGCCAACGACGGTGGTGACCAGCCCGTCCACCGCGAACGCGAAGCTGAACTCGTTCGGGTCGGCGAACCGGGAGAAGTGCACCCACAGCACACCGAACAGGCCGGCCACCGCGCCCGCCGTGACGAAGGCGGCCAGCCGATACCGGGTGACGTCGATGCCCATGGCCTTCGCCGCCAGCTCGTCCTCCCTGATGGCTGCCAGCGCCCGGCCCAGCTTGGAACCACCCTGGCGGAGGAACCAGAACCCGATCACGCCGACGGCGATCCACGCCTCCGGCGGGCCGACCAGCTTGGGAACGCTCAGCCCCTGGGCACCACCGGTCCAGCTCTGGTTGATCAGCACGATGCGGATCATCTCGGCGAACCCGAGGGTGGCGATCGCGAGGAACACACCACGCAGCCGGGTGACCGGCAGGCCGAGCACGAACGCCGCGAAGGCACCGGTGACCATGCCGACGACGATGCCGACCGCGAGCGGCGGGACGACCCCGAACATCGGCTCGTCCGGCACGGCCTGGGTGGACGCGAACGCGGCCAGCGACGCGAACCCGGCCTGGCCGAGACTGAGTTGTCCGGCGACCAGCACCGCGTAGAACGAGTACGCGAACACGCCCGTCAGCGCGATCAGCGTGAACGTCGTCGACGAGTCGGCGAACATCAGACCTCACGGACCTTGCGGCTGCCGAACAGCCCTTGCGGGCGCACCAGCAGGATCGCGATGAGCAACCCGAACGCGATGACGTCCCGCCACGACGAGCCGATCTGGGTGACCGCGAACACCTCGATCAGCCCCAGAGCCAGCCCGCCCACCATCGCGCCCTTCAACGACCCCATGCCGCCGACGATGATGACCGCCAGGCCCTTGAGCTCGATGTTGAAACCCATGCTGAGCTGGGCGCTGTTCACACTCAACGCGAACAGCACACCCGCCACCGCACCGAGCGCGGACGACAGCGCGAACGTCGCCGCGGTGACCCGGTCGACGTTGATGCCCAGCACCCGCGCCGCGTGCGGGTTCTCGGCCACCGCCCGCATCGCGCGGCCCAGCCGCGACCGCGCCACCAGCACCGACAGCCCCACCATGAGCACCAGCGACACGGCCACGACGGTCAGCTGCAGCAAGGACACACTGACCCCGAGCACGTCGTAACGATGCTGGGGGAACGTGTCCGGTGCGAAACGCCGGGTGTCCGGGCCGTACCGCGCCTGCAGCAACGCCAGGAACATCGCGCCGACAGCGATCGAGGAGATCAGGCCGGCGAAGTGCGCGTCGTGCCGTCCGCCGAGCGGCCGGAACGCCAGCCGCTCGATCACCAGGCCGAGCACGCCCCCGGCGACCAGGACCGACGGGATCGCCAGCCAGATCGGCATGCCGGCGTTCTCGGCCAGTTCGATGCCGATGAACGCGCCCGCGGCGAACACGGCCGAGTGGGCCAGGTTCAGCCGGTGCAGGATGCCGAACACCAGGGTGAACCCGATGGCGAACAGGGCGTAGATCGAACCGGTGAAGACGCCGTTGACGATCTGCTGCATGCGCGCGACCTACTCGAGGACCGCGAACGAGCCGTCCTCGACGACCTGGACGACCGCCGGGTGCTCGGCGTCGCGCCCGTCGGTGAACGAGAACTCACCCAGCACGGTCGGCACGTCGCTGAGCCCGGCCAGATTCTCGCGGATCGCTTCCCGCTCCCCCGAGCACCCGGCACGCACCGCGCTGTCCACGAGGGTCATCCCGGCGTAGGCCTGGGCGGCGAACTGGTCCGGCTGGGCGCCGTACTCGTCCTCGTACGACTGGATGAACTCCGTGGTGAGCGGGTCGTCCGCGGTGGAGTTCCAGGCGGCACCGACGACGACCCCTTCGGCCGCGTCACCCGCGTCGGCCATCAGCTGCGGGCTGTTGAAACCGTTGCCGCCGATGATCGGCATCTGCATGCCGGCCTCGCGGGCCTGCGTGACGAGCGGTACCGCCGCCTCGATCAGCGCCGACACGACCAGCGCGTCCGGGTCGGACGACGCCGCCTGCTCGAGCAGCGCACGGAACTCGGTGTCGGACTTGGAGAAGGTGATGGTCTCGCTGACCTCGACGCCGACCTCGTCCAGTGCCGCGGCGAACGCCTCGTAGCCGGACTCGGTGAACGCGTCGTCGTTGCTGTACATGACGACGACGTCCTGCAGCCCGTAGGCCTCGGTGGCGGCGGCGACGGTCTCGGGGATGACCGCGGACTCGGTCAGCGAGTCGCGGAAGACGTAGTTGCCGATCTCGGTGATGCCCTCGGCGGTGTTGGAGATGCCCAGCACCGGCGTGCCGGCCTCGTGCGCGATCGGGTCGGTCTGTTTGGCCGTGTTGGACAGCGTCGGGCCGATGATGACGCTCTGTGGGTCGGAGCCGGTGAACTGCTCGAAGACGGTGATGCCCTGTTTGGGGTCGGTCTGGTCGTCCTCGACGGTCAGCTCGTAGGTGACCCCGCCGGCTTCGTTGAGCTGGTCGACGGCCAGCTCCAGGCCGTTGCGCTGCGTCTCGCCGTAGCTGGCCGCCGCACCGGTCAGGCTGAGCACCGCGCCGACCGGAACCGGCGAGTCGATGGTGCATTCGTCGCCGGTGCCACTGCCGACGAGCTCACCCTCCGGTCCGGCGCTGGTCTCGTCCGCCGACGTACATGCCGCCAGCGTCACCGCCGCCGCTGCCACTGCTGCCGTCCGGAACCACCGCATCCGTCGCCTCCTCCTCGATTAGGGCGCGGCACAGCATAGCGGTCCCGGCCGACATCATCGCCAGAATTTCACCGCTCCCCTCCTCCCCATGATCATCGGCACTTGTCCGCCGTATGAGCGGAAAAGTGCCGATGATCATGGGGGGTCGCTCATCGCCGGAGTTCGTGCTCCAACGTGCCCAGTTCGTCACCTCCGGCCATCTCCTGGGTCAGCTGGTCCAGCGTGACGTCCGCGCGGCCGGCGTCCAGGTTCGTCCGCCCGAGCTTCAGCACGACGAAGTGGTCGCCGATGAGGTGGGCGTGGTGCGGGTTGTGCGTGATGAACACGACGCCGAGCCCGGCGTCACGGGCCATCGCGGTGTACTTGAGCACCACACCGGACTGTTTGACGCCCAGCGCCGCCGTCGGCTCGTCCAGGATCAGCACGCGGGCCCCGAAGTACACCGCCCGCGCGATCGCGACGCACTGCCGCTGTCCGCCGGACAACTGGCCCACGGGCTGGTCGATGTCGGCCAGCTCGATGCCCATCTTGGCCAGCTCCTCGCGCGCCGTGCGGCGCATGCGGTCGGAGTCCAGCATCTTGACCGGGCCGAAGCCCTTGCGGATCTCCGAGCCGAGGAAGAAGTTGCGCCACACCTCCATCAGCGGCACCACGGCGAGGTCCTGGTAGACGGTCGCGATCCCCCGGTCCAGTGCCTCCCGCGGCGACGAGAACGTCGTCTCCTCGCCGTCGACGCGCAGCACTCCCTCGGAGTGCTGGTGCAACCCGGACATGATCTTGATCAGGGTGGACTTGCCGGCACCGTTGTCGCCCAGCACGCAGGTGATCTCGCCGGCGTTGACCCGCAGCGACACCCCCTCGAGCGCGCGGATCGCGCCGTAGTGTTTGCCGATGTCCTGCACCTCGACCAGCGCGGTGGGCGCACTCGTGTCGTCGGCCGTCATCGCCGTCACCTCTTCGCCGCCGATCGTCGGACGTACATGTTCAGCAACGTCGCCAGCAGCAGCATGGCCCCGAGGAAGGTGTAGTACCAGTCCGGGTTCCAGCCGGCGTAGACGATGCCCTGGTTGGTCATGCCGAAGATGAACGCGCCCATGGCCGCGCCCACGGCCGAGCCGTAACCGCCGGTGAGCAGGCAGCCGCCGATCACCGCGGCGATGATGTACTCGAACTCCTTGCCGACGCCTTCGCCGGCCTGGATGGTGTGCAGCGAGAACAGCAGGTGCATGCCGACGAACCAGGCCGCGAAACCGACGGTCATGTACAGCCCGATCTTCACCCGCGCCACGGGCACGCCCACGGCGCGGGCGCTGTCCTTGTTGCCGCCGACCGCGAAGATCCAGTTCCCGATACGCGTGCGCAGCAGCACCCAGGTCGCGATGGCGACGAACAGCAGCCACCACAGCACCAGCACCCGGATCCGCACCCCGCCGATGGTCCACTCCGAGGCGAAGATCGCCTCCAGCGCGGCGTAGCCGTCCATGTCCGAGATCCGCTGGGTGGAGACCGTGCCGGTGACCAGCCTGGTCACGGCGAGGTTCGCGCCCTGCAGCATGAGCAGCATGCCCAGCGTCACCAGGAAGCTCGGTATCCCGGTCTTGATCACCACGTACCCGTTGAAGAAACCGATGGCCAGCGACACCCCGAGGGCGGCGAACACGCCCACCCACACGTTCAGCGTGAACTGGTAGGTGATCGTGGCCGCCGCGATCGCCGACGTCGTCACCGCGACGCCGGCCGACAGGTCGAACTCGCCGCCGATCATCAGCAGCCCCACGGCGACCGCCATGATGCCGAGCACGGCCGCCGTGTACAGCACCGTGGCGAACGAGTCGAGCTGCCGGAACGGCGCCGCCGTGGCGAAGAAGAACACGAAGATCGCCACGGCGCCGACCAGCGAACCGGCTTCCGGCCGGATGAACAGCCGGCGCCAGACCGGACGACGCGGCTGATCGTCCTGGCCTGGCTGGGCCGGCTCCGCTTTCACGGTCGTGCTCATCGACGCGTCACCGCGTCCCGCGCTCGGCGTACTGGGCGATCTCGTCGATGTTCTCCTGGGTGACGAACGACGGCCCGGTCAGCACCGCGCGGCCACCGCCGATCTCGTTGCCGTTGGTGACGTTCAGCCACAACCCGCTGACGGCGAGATAGCCCTGCAGGTACGGCTGCTGGTCCACGGCCCAGAGGACGTCGCCGCTCTTGATCGCGTCGACGAGTTCCGCGTTGGTGTCGAACGTGACGACCTGCGCGTCCGCGCCGGCGTCGGCGACCGACTGCACGGCGGTCATCGCGAACGGCGCGCCGAGCGTCAGGACCCGCTCGATGTTCGGGTCCTCGGCCAGCTTGGCCTGGATGGTCGAGCGGACCGACGGCATGTCGGTGCCGTCGACGTACAGCTTCTCCATCGTGCCGGAAAAGGTGGCGGCGGCACCGTTGCAACGAGCCTCGAGGGACACGCTGCCCTGCTCGTGAATGACACACAGAACCTTGCTGACGCCGGCCTCGCTCAGCCGCTGACCGGCCGCCTCGCCGGCGACGGTCTCGTCCTGGCCGAAGAACATGCTCGCTCCGGCCTGCTGCCAGGCGTCCTGTCCGGCGTTCAGCGCGACCACCGGGATGCCGGCGTCCACGGCCCGCTGGACGGCCGGTCCCATGGCGTCCGGCTTGGACATCGTCACCGCGATGCCGTCGACCTCGGAGTCGATGGCGTTCTGGACGAGGTTGGCCTGCTCGGCCGCTTCGGGACTGTTGGAGTAGACGAGTTCGACGTTGTGTCGTTTGGCGGCCTCCTCGGCACCGTTGCGCACGATGGTCCAGAAGGTGTCGCCGGGCGCCTCGTGCGTGACGAAGGCGATCGTGTGTTCGGTGGGGCCGGAGCCGCCGCCACCGCCGCCCTGCTGCTGGTTCTCCTCTTCGGCTTCACGCCCGCCGGAGCTGCTGCAGGCGGCCAGGACCACCAGCAGGCTCATCGCGCCGGCGAGGGCCCGTCGCTGTCGGAGTCGTTCTCGCGCCATTGCGATCTCCTCACTCCACGGCCGGTCCCGGGCCCGCGCCGTGCGTCAGATGGCCGATCCGCCCCGGGGACGGAGCACACTCTCCTCGATCAAGACGTCGTCGGGAAGTGGTAGCTGGCGTCCGCCGGGTGTTCGACGGACGGCCAGCGGGACGTGACGACCTTCGCCCGGGTGTAGAAGGCGACGCCTTCCGGCCCGTGGATGTGCGACTGCCCGAACAGGGAATCCTTCCATCCGCCGAAGGAGTAGTACGCCATCGGTACCGGGATGGGCACGTTGATGCCGATCATGCCCACCTGGACGCCGCGCTGGAACCGTCGTGCGGCCGAGCCGCTGGACGTGAAGATCGCCGTGCCGTTGCCGTACGGGTTCGCGTTGATCAGGTCGATGGCCGCGTCGACGGTGTCGGCGCGCAGCACCGTGAGCACCGGGCCGAAGATCTCTTCGGTGTACACGTCCATGTCGGTCGTGACCTGGTCGAACACCGTGGGCCCGACCCAGAAGCCGTCGTCGTGCCCGGGCACGGTCAGTCCGCGCCCGTCGACGGCCAGCCGCGCGCCCTGCTCCTCTCCGGTGCCGATCAGGCCGCTGATGCGGTCGCGCGCCGCCGCCGTGATGACCGGGCCCATCTCGCTGGACTCGTCCCGGCCCGGCCCGACGCGAACCTTCGCCGCCTTGTCCGCTACCGCCTCGACCACCGCGTCGCCGGCGTCGCCGACCGTCACCGCGGCCGAGACGGCCATGCACCGCTCGCCGGCCGACCCCATGGCGGCGGCCACCAGGTGGTCCGACGCGTAGTCGACGTCGGCGTCCGGCAGCACGATCGCGTGGTTCTTCGCGCCGCCGAGCGCCTGCACCCGCTTGCCGGTCGCGGTGGCGCGCTCGTGGATGTACCGCGCGATGGGCGTCGAGCCGACGAACGAGACGGCGGCGACGTCGTCGTGGTCCAGGATCGCGTCGACAGCGGTCTTGTCGCCGTGCACGACGTTGAAGACGCCGTCGGGCAGCCCGGCCTCCGACCACAGCCGCGCGACGAGCATCGACGCCGACGGGTCGCGCTCGCTGGGCTTCAGCACGAACGTGTTGCCGCAGGCGATGGCGACCGGGTGCATCCACATCGGCACCATGACCGGGAAGTTGAACGGTGTGATGCCGGCGACGACCCCGAGCGGCTCGCGGAAGCTGTACACGTCCACGCCGGTGGACACCTGGTCGGAGTACTCGCCCTTGAGCAGCTGCGGGATGCCGCAGGCGAACTCCACGACCTCGAGCCCGCGCTGCACCTCGCCCAGCGCGTCCGACACGACCTTGCCGTGCTCGTCGGCGATGAGCTCCGCCAGCTCGCGGGCGTGCCGGTGCACCAGGTCGCGGAAGGCGAACAGCACCTTCGTCCGGGCGCTCAGCGACGCCTGCGACCAGGCGGGGAACGCGTCACGCGCCGCGGCGACGGCGGCGTCCACCCCGGCCGGGTCGGCCAGCAGCACGTCCGCCTGGTGCTCACCGGTCGCCGGGTTCCACACCGGCGCGGTGCTGGTGGCGCCGGCCGTCGCGGCCGTGCCGCCGATCCAGTGTTCGATGGTCCTCACGTGGCGTCCTCTCCGGCACGCTCGGCGGGATCCACCAGCGCGCGCTGTTCCTTCTTCTGCTCGTCGTACGTCCCACGGGCCCGCCTGGTCGTGTCCAGCTCGGCGACCTCGCTGACCGGCACGTCCCACCACGACTCGCTGTCGGGCGCGGGAACCATCGGGTCGGTCTCGATGTGCACGACGACGGTCTCGTCGGCCTCCTTGGCCTGCCGCAGCCCGGCGCGCAGGCTCTCGACGTCGTGGGCTCGGATGACCCGCGCGCCGAGGCTCTCGGCGTTGGCCGCCAGGTCCACCGGCAACGTGGCGCCGTCGAGCCGGCCGCTGGTCTCGTCGCGGTACCGGTACCGGGTCCCGAAACGCTGCGCGCCCACCGACTCCGACAGCGACCCGATGGACTGGAAGCCGTGGTTCTGCACCAGCACCACGATCAGCTTCTCCGCCTCTTGCACCGCGGTGACCAGTTCCTGCGCCATCATCAGGTAGGAGCCGTCGCCGACCAGCACGAACACGTCGCGGTCGGGGGCCGCCATCCGGACGCCGAGGCCGCCGGCGATCTCGTAGCCCATGCAGGAGTACCCGTACTCGACGTGGTAGCCCTTCGGGTCCCGGGTCCGCCACAGCTTGTGCAGGTCACCAGGCATCGACCCGGCCGCACAGACGACGACGTCGCGATCCTCGCTGACGTCCTCGACCGCGCCGATGACCTCCGACTGCGCCGGACGCGGAGAGTGCCGCAGCGTGTACGCCTCCTGCACCGTCTGGTCCCACTCCGCCGCCAGCGCACGGGCGCGGTCGCGGTAGCCCACCGGGGTGGACCAGCCGGCCAGCTCTTCGCGCAGCGAGACCAGCGCCTCGCGGGCGTCGGCCTGCACGGCCACGCCGGAGTGCTTGACGGTGTCCGAGCCGGCGACGTTGATGTTGACGAACCGCACGTCCGGATCCTGGAACGCGGTGCGCGACGCCGTCGTGAAGTCGCTGTAGCGGGTGCCGACCCCGATGACGACGTCGGCCTCGCGGGCCATCCGGTTGGCGGCCGTGGTGCCGGTGCTGCCCACGGCGCCGAGCGCCAGCGGGTGGTCGTAGGCCATGCTGCCCTTGCCGGCCTGGGTCTCGGCGACCGGCACCCCGGTGGCCTCGGCGAACTCGCGCAGCGCCGCGGTGGCCTCGCCGTAGATCACGCCGCCGCCGGCCACCACGAGTGGACGCCGCGCCGTCCGCACGACCTCGGCGGCGCGTGCCAGCGCGGCGGGCTCGGGCACCGGCCGCGCGACGTGCCACACCCGGGGGGCGAACAGCTCGTCCGGCCAGTCGTACGCCTCGGCCTGCACGTCCTGCGGCAGCGCCACCGTCACCGCCCCGGTCTCGGCCGGGTCGGTGAGCACTCGCATCGCGCCCAGCAGCGCCGCCGGCAGCTGTTCCGGCCGCCAGACCCGGTCGAAGAAGGTGGAGACCGGCCGCAGCGAGTCGTTGACCGACACGTCGTGCGAGACGGGGTGCTCCAGTTGCTGCAGCACCGGGTCGGCGACCCGGGTGGCGAACACGTCGCCCGGCAGCAGCAGCACCGGCAGCCGGCTGATGGTGGCCAGCGCCGCGCCGGTGACCATGTTGGTGGCGCCGGGGCCGATCGACGCGGTGCAGGCCAGCGTCGACAGCCGGTTGCGCATCCGCGCGAACCCGACCGCGGCGTGCACCATGCCCTGCTCGTTACGTGCCTGGTGGTACGGCAGCGCTTCCGGGTCGGCCAGCTCCGATTCCAGCAGCGCCTGCCCGAGTCCGGCGACGTTGCCGTGCCCGAAGATGCCGAAGCAGCCCTCGAACAGCCGGTGCCGCTCGCCGTCGCGCTCGGTGTACTGCGCCGACAGGAACCGCACCACGGCCTGCCCCACGGTCAGCCGCATGGCTCTCCTCCTTCCTTCGCTCCGATGATCATCAACGATCTGCCCACTATGACCTGGCGGATCGTTGATGATCACCGGAGTCGGCGGACGTCAGCGGAAGCCGGGAGTCCGGCTGCTGCTGCTCCCACTCGCGGCGCACCCACGCGTGGTCGGGGTCGTCCCGGATCAGCCACTCGCGGGTGGAACCGGGACCGGCCATGACGTTCAGGTAGTACAGGTGGTAGCCCGGAGCGGCGACCGACGGACCGTGCCAGCCGTGCGGGATCAGCACGACGTCGCCGGTGCGCACCTCTTCCAGCACGTCGATGGGCCGCTCCGGCGTCCCGTACACCCGGTGGAATCCGAACCCGGCGCCGGGGCGGCCCGTCGACCCGGCGGCCGCGTCCGTGCCTTCGCTGACCTCGAAGTAGTAGATCTCCTCGAGCGCGGCCTCCTGCCCGGGAAGGTCCTCGTCGTGCTTGTGCGGCGGGTACGACGACCAGTTGCCCGCCGGGGTGATCACCTCGACGGCGATCAGCCGGTCGGCCTCGAACGTGTCGGCGGAACCGAAGTTGTTCACCTGCCGGGTCGAGTTGCCCGCGCCGCGCACCTCGACCGGTACGTCCTCGGCCGGGCGGTACCGCGCGGGCAACTGCCGGGTGCACCGCGCCGCCGGCAGTGCGAACCGTCCGCCGTCGTGCGCCGTCACCACGACCTCGGCGTCGCGCGGGACGTACACGGAATCGGTGACGGCGCTGAACACGTCCCGCCGCCCGCGCAGCGTGAACTCCTCCCCGTCGCAGACCACCGTGCACGACCCGGCCAGCGGCAGGACGAACATCTCCTCGTCCCCGGTAGCGAAGCCCTGGCTCTCCTCCGCGCCCAGCTCCAGGACGCGCAGCGAGGTCCACCTCCAGGTCTCGTCGTCCGGCGCGACCTCGATCGCGTACGGCCCGCGTGCCGCGCTCCCCGCGGGCCGGTAGTGGGTCCGGTCGTCCATACGCCCTCCTCTGACGTTCACAGCAGGCTCACTGCCGTGTCGACGGCAGCCGCGACGTCGCCGTCCGGCGGGTACAGCAGCGTCCGCCCGACAACCAGACCACGTGCCGTCGGCAACCGCAGCACCTTCTCCCACCTCCGGAACGCGGCGTCCGGGTCGTCGGGCACCTCACCACCCAGCAGCACGGCGGGCAGCGTCGACGCCGACAGCACCCGTTCCATGCCGTACGGGTCGTCGTCGACGACCGGGAGCTTGAGCCAGGTGTAGGCCGACGTGCCGCCCAGGCCGGCCGCGACGGTCACCGACCGGACCACGGCCTCGGTCGACAGGTCGTTGCGCAGCCGCCCGTCGACCCGGTGTGACATGAACGGCTCGACCAGCGCGATGCGGCGGCGCTCCGCCAGCTCGTCGACCGCCTGTGCGCAGGACTGCATCGTGGGTGCGCTCGCCGGGTCGGCCGGGTCGATACGCAGCAGCATCTTGCCCATCTCGAAGCCCATGCGGTCGATGCCGGCCGCGTCGTAGCCGGTGAAGCGGTCGTCGATCTCGAAAACCGCCCCCGCCAGGCCGCCCCGGTTCATCGACCCGACCACGACCTTGTCGTCCAGCGCGCCGAGCAGCAGCAGGTCCTCGAGCAGGTCCGCTGTGCCGAGGACGCCGTTCACCCCCGGCCGGTTCAGCGCCACGATCAGCCGGTCCAGCAGCTCGGCACGGTCGCCCATCGCCTGCGGGTCCCGGCCGGCGCCGAGAGCACCGCGCGCCGGATGGTCGGCGGCGATCACCATCAGCTTGCCGGACGGGCCCACGAGGCTGTCCGGCCGCTGCCGGCGGGCAGCCGCCTCGGTCACGGCTTCCGGTCGCGTCGCCCGGGTCTCGGCGATCGAGCGCACACGTTCAGCGGACACGCGCGTCCTCCTCCAGGAAGGCCGTCACGGCCTCGGTCGTCGGCATCGCGTCCGAACACGCCAGCTCGGTGGTGACGATGGCGCCCGCGGCGTTCGCGAAGCGCACGCACTCGTCCAGCGGCATGCCGGCCAGCATCGTGTGGCACAGCGCGCCACCGAACGCGTCGCCGGCACCCAGCCCGTTCACCACGTCGACGAGGATCGGCGGGACGTCGTAGCTGCCGGTGTCGTCGACGGCCAGCACGCCCTTCGGCCCACGCTTGACCACGGCGGTGGTGACGCCGAGCTCGCGCAGCGCGGCGGCCGCCTCCTCCGGATCGCGAGTGCCCACGGCGGTCTCACACTCGTCGAGATTGCCGACGGCCACGGTCACGTGCCGCAACGCCTCCTGCATGTGGGTGCGGGCGTGCTCGCGCGACTCCCAGAACATCGGCCGGTAGTCCAGATCGAGCACGGTGTGGCCGGTGCGCCCGCGCGCCTCGAGCGCCGCCAGCGTGGCCGAGCGGCTCGGGTCCTGACACAGGCCGGTGCCGGTGGCCCAGAAGATGTCCGCCTCCCGCACCGCGTCGAGATCCAGCTCGTCCGTGCTGATCTGCAGGTCCGGCGCAGTGGGGATGCGTCCGTAGAAGTAGATCGGGAAGTCGTCCGGCGGGAAGATCTCGCACAGCGTCACCGGCGTGGCCAACGACGGCACCGCCGTCACGTACCGGTCGTCGACACCGTAGCCCCGCAGCGCGCGGTGCACGAACCGGCCGAGCGGGTCCTCCCCGGTCCGGGTGACGACGGCCGCCTCGCGTCCGTGCCTCGCCGCCGCCACGGCCACGTTGGTCGCCGAGCCGCCGAGGTACTTGGTGAAGCTGGTGACGTCCTCGAGCCCGACACCGATCTGGTTCGGGTATATGTCGACGCCGACCCGGCCGATCGTCAACACGTCCACGCTGTCACTCTCCTCTTGTAGGTGTGGTGTCCGTTGCCGGCGTCCCCGCCCGCGGCTCGTACCTCGCCGATGCCCGACCGAACCCTGGCCGCCGACAACGGACACCACACCTCGCCTGCTCGGTTCGGCGTCAGGGCTGCGGTCGCCCGGCCGGTGCTTTCATGCCCGTTCATCTGTGGCGGACCTCGTCGATTCTCACGGGGCGGTGCTGGGCGCGCGACAACGTGGCGGCCTCGGCGACGTAGCTGGTCTCGAGTGCGTCGGCGACGGTGCACGCGCTCTCGCGCTCGCCGCGCGCCAGCTCGACGAACGCGTTGATCTCGGCCTGGTAAGCGGGCCGGAACCTGCTCCAGAACTCGCGGAACGGATTCCCGGACGGGAACGCCACGTCCGGTTCGGCGGAGATCAGGGCCGCATGCTCGTCCAGGCCGACGACGTGGGTGCCGGCGGTACCGGCCAGCTCCATGCGGACGTCGTAGCCGCCGCCGTTGTACCGCGACCCCTGCACGGTCGCGAGCGTGCCGTCGTCGAGGGTCAGCACCGCGGCGGACTCGTCGACGTCGCCGTTGTCGCCGAACACGGCCGCGCCGCGGTTGGCGCCGGTGGCGTAGACGTCGACGACCTCGCGGCCGGTGACCCAGCGCAGCACGTCGAAGTCGTGCACGTGACAGTCGCGGAAGATCCCGCCGGACGTCGGCACGTACGACGGGGGCGGTGGCTCGGCGTCGGCGGTGATGACGTGAGCGCGCCGCAACTCGCCGAGGGCGCCGGCGGCCAGCGCCTGGCGCGCGGCGGTGTAGCCGGCATCGAAGCGTCGCTGAAAGCCGATCTGGTGCGGGATGTCCGCCTTGGTAACCTCGTCCAGGACGTCGAGTGTCCCCGCGATGTCCGGAGCGACCGGCTTCTCGCAGAACACCGGCAGTCCGGCCCGCGCGGCCGCCGTGAGCAACTCGGCGTGCGCCGACGTCGCCGCCGCCACGACCACGGCGTCGACGCCGCTGAAGGCGTCGGCCGTACGGTCCAGTGCGGTCACCCCGAGGTCGTCGGCCACCACGCGCGCCCGCGCCGGGTCCGCGTCGGCGATGCGCACCTCCGAGACCGCCGGATGGTCGCGCACCACCTGGGCGTGCGCCGCACCGATCCGGCCCACGCCGACGAAACCCACCCGCATCTCGAATCCTCCTGGTGCCGACGCTCGTTAGTTTTGTCCTGACATACTAACGTCTTGTCGACAGGATCAGTCCAGAGACGCTGTGAAGAGTTATCGTGGAACACGCATTCCAGCGTGCCGATGCGGCGACAGGAGGCCCATGACGGACCAACACCGTGGGTCGGTCACGCTCATGGACGTCGCGGCCCGTGCCGGCGTCTCGCTCGCCACCGCCTCACGCGCACTGAACGGCAGCAACCGCCGCGTGGGCGATGCGTTGCGCCAGCGCGTTCTCGACGCCGCGACCAGCCTGAACTACGCACCGAACGCCCAGGCGCAGGCGATGGCCCGCGGCAAGACGAACGTGGTCGGCCTGGTCGTCCACGACATCGCCGACCCGTACTTCTCCTCCATCGCCGCCGGCGTCATGGAGGCGGCCGAGGGCCACGAGGTGCTGGTCACGCTCGCCAGCACGCTCCGGCGGCCGGAACGCGAGATCGACTACGTCGTGGCGCTGCGCGGCCAGCGCAGCCGCGCGGTGATCCTCGCCGGCAGCCGGATCGACGACGACGACGCGGCCGAGGCGCTGCGCCGTGAGGTCGAGAACTTCGAGGACTCCGGCGGCACCGTCGTGGCCATCACCCAGAAGCAACTGCCGGTCGACACCGTCGTCATCGAGAACCGCGCCGGCGCCCGCGACCTCGCCGGCGCGCTGGTCGAGCTCGGCTACCGGCGTTTCGCCGTCCTGGCGGCCTCTGACGCGCTGCTGACCGCCCGCGACCGGATGCACGGCTTCCGCGAGGGACTGCGCAGCCACGGCGTCGAGCTCGGCAGCGACGACGTGGTGTACGGCCCGTTCACCCGGGACGGCGGCTACGAGGCGATGCGCGGCCTGCTGTCTCGCGCCGACGAGCTCGACTGCGTGTTTGCCGTGAACGACGTCATGGCCGTCGGCGCCATGGCGGCATGCCGCGAGCACGGCGTCCGGGTGCCCGACGACCTCGGCCTGGCCGGCTTCGACGACATCAGCACGCTGCGCGACGTCAATCCCGCGCTGACCACGGTGCGACTGCCCCTCGAGACCGTCGGCGCCACCGCCTTCGACCTCGTCCTCACCTCCGACTCGCGCGAACGCATCCGCACCCGCCGGATCAAGGGCGAGGTCGTGCTGCGGCAGAGCACCCGCACACTGAACCCCTGAGCAGTTACGCCGTCACCCGCACTCCCGTCGTCGACGGGCCGGCGCTTCCCCCGGGCTTCCTGGTCCCCAGTAACGTCCTGGTCTCCAGTCACGCCGAGAGCCCGTAAACGGCCCGAAAGCGTGACATGGGACCACGACGTGACGTCAGACCAGGAGCCGTTCCCGTGGTTGCGGATCTCGCCACCACGGGAACGGCTCCGCGCGCACGGGATTCGCGGCCACGGCATGGGCGAACCGGTCCGCCAGCTGCCCGCGCTGATGCTGCGCAAGCCGCCAGTCGTACCGGACGACGTCGAGCCCCGCCTCTCGTAGCCGCCATTCGCGCTCGCGCTGATCCGCCACGACACGTCCGGCGTCCGGCCGATTGTCGTACTTCAGCGCGCCGTCGCCTTCGACGACCAGCCACCGGTCCGGCAGCAGGTGGTCGACGCGATACCGCGCTCCACCGACGTCGACCCACACGTTCGACAACGGCACCGGAAGGCCGCGCTCGATGAACGTCAGCCGGCCCAGGGTCTCGAGTGGACTTTCGGCATAAGGGTCGGCGTGTTCGCTCACCCATGCCGCGGCGGCCCTGCCGGGCCAGCCGGCCTCCATGTCGAGGACGGCGCTCAACGCCTTCTTCGTCATCCGCGTGGTCAACGCGGCATCGGCCATGACCAGCGCGTCGGCACGCGGCGCCTTCCGGGCCACGTCGACGACCGTGCGCGGAAGGACGGTCGTCGGACAACCACGGACGATGGCCTCGTGCCGCCGCGGCAACGCGGCCGCGCGGACCATGCCGTAGCGGCTGTTGACAGCTGCTCCCGAGCCTTCCGGCACGAACACCGACGGCAACTCGGGCGGCCCGCCGATGACCGGCAGCCGCCACACGGCCGCCGCCGACCATCCACCCACGACGGCACGTGGCCCACACGCCAGGACAAATGCTCGCGAGCGCAACTCGAACGCCCGCCACTCGTCAGCGGCCGCGTAGGCGGCGGCGTCGGCGTACACTCCACGGGCCAGCCGGACGAGCCGTCCGCTGCCGGCCAGACGCGACATCCGACTACGCGTGACACCGAGCCGCTCGGCCTCGGCCGTTCCGAGCACCCCGTGCCCTCGGCGGAGCAAGTCGGCCACATCTGCCGGCAGCGGCGGATCTTCGAAGCGCATCCGATCATCGTCCACGGCTGACTCCGGACCGAGAGGCCGTCAGCGCGATCTGTGGACAACGAGCTGCCTTGGCGCCACAGTGCGTTGGCTTGCATGCGCGCGGCGGCTACCTCTACGGTGTTGGCAAGCGCTTTCCAAGCTCGTGGCAACGGAGGGTCCATGGCAACCAAGTCGCTCGGCGTCGTGTTGAACGGTGTGACCGGCCGGATGGGATACCGTCAGCATCTCGTCCGGTCGATCCTCGCGATCCGCGAGCAGGGTGGGGTCGAGCTCCGCGACGGCACGCGAGTCCACCTCACGCCACTGCTGGTGGGACGGAACGAGGAGAAGCTGCGCGACATCGCGGCCCAGCACGACATCGAACGGTGGACCACCGACCTCGACACCGCGCTCGGCGACTCGGGCCAGCAGGTCTATTTCGACGCCCAGCTCACCTCCGTCCGCGAGAAGTCGATCGTCAAGGCGATCGACGCCGGCCTGCACGTCTACACCGAGAAGCCGGTCTCCGAGACCCTCGACGGCGCGCTCGACCTGGCGCGGCGGGCCAGGGACGCGGGCGTGAAGAACGGGGTCGTGCACGACAAGCTGTTCCTGCCCGGCCTCGTGAAGCTGCGCAGGCTGATCGACAGCGGGTTCTTCGGCCGCATCCTCTCGGTCCGCGGCGAGTTCGGCTACTGGGTGTTCGAGGGCGACTGGCAGAGCGCGCAGCGGCCCAGCTGGAACTACCGGGCCGAGGACGGCGGCGGCATCGTCGTCGACATGTTCTGCCACTGGGACTACGTCCTGCACAACCTGTTCGGCCGCGTCGGCGCGGTGACGTCGCGGGCCGTGACCCACCTACCGCACCGGTGGGACGAGAACGGCGAACTCTACGAAGCCACCGCCGACGACGCCGCCTACGCCATCTTCGAGCTCGACGGTGACGTCGTCGCACAGTTCAACTCCTCATGGACGGTCCGCGTCCACCGGGACGAGCTGCTCGAGCTGCAGGTCGACGGCACGCTCGGCAGCGCCGTCGCCGGCCTGCACCGGTGCGTCGTCCAGCCGCGCGCCGCGACGCCGCGCCCCACCTGGAACCCGGATCTGCCGGACACGACCCCGTACCGGCAGCAGTGGCAGGACGTCCCCGACAACGTGGGCGCGGAGAACGGGTTCAAGGCGCAGTGGGAACAGTTCGTCCGGCACGTCGTGGACGACGAACCGCATCCCTACGACTTCCTGGCCGGCGCACGCGGCGTGCGGCTGGCCCAGGCAGGGCTGCAGTCATCGGCCGAGGCCAGGAGGATCGAGCTCCCGGAGCTGACACTATGAGCATCACGACCGTACGACTCCCCGCCGCCGACGGCACGCTGCACGAGCGCGAGCTGTCCGCACCGCCAGCGTGGCCGCGCCCGGCGTCGCCGATCCGTTCCCGGGTCGCCTACGCCGCCGCGCACGTGGCCGCGGACCCGCTGGGCGACAACGTCCCGGGCGCGCCGGCCGTCGTGGACTGGGAACACACGCTCGCGTTCCGGCGGCACCTGTGGTCGTACGGACTCGGCGTGGCCGAGGCCATGGACACCGCGCAACGCGGCATGGGTCTCGACTGGACCGCCACCCAGGAGCTCATCCGCCGCAGCGGCGCGGAGGCCCGAGCGGTCGGCGGTCTCGTCGCGGCCGGCGCCGGCACCGACCACCTCGACGAACGGGCCAGCACGCTCGACGACGTCGCCGCCGGCTACGAGGAGCAGATGAGCGTCGTCCAGGACGCCGGCGCTCGGATGATCATGATGGCCAGTCGTCGGCTGGCGGCCCTCGCCCAGGGACCCGAGGACTTCCGGAAGGTCTACGACCGCGTCCTCCCCCAGGCCGACGCCCCCGTCATCCTGCACTGGCTGGGACCGATGTTCGACCCGGCGCTGGGCGGCTACTGGGGGTCCGACGACCCCGGCCGCGCCGCCGACCACGTGCTCGCGCTGCTGCACGACCACGCGTCCCGTGTCGACGGCATCAAGGTGTCCATGCTGGACGCGGAGCTCGAACGGGACGTGCGTTCGCGGCTGCCGGACGGGGTCCGGCTGTACACCGGCGACGACTTCAACTATCCCGAGCTGATCCGTGGCGACGGCGAACACGCCAGCGATGCGCTGCTGGGCGTCTTCGCGGCCATCGCCCCGGCGGCGTCGGCCGCGCTGCAGGCCCTGGACCGCGACGACACGGACGCGTTCGACCGGGCGTTCGCGCCGACCGTGCCGCTCGCCCGGCACGTCTTCGAGGCGCCGACGTTCCACTACAAGGCCGGCATCGCCTTCCTCGCCTGGCTCTCCGGACTGCAGCCCGGCTTCGTCCTGGTCGGCGGCATGCACAGCGCCCGCAGCCTGCCGCACCTGGTCCGCGCGTTCGAGCTGGCCGACGACGCCGGGCTGTTGCCCGACCCGGAGCTGGCGGCGCAGCGGATGACCGTACTGCTCCGGACCTACGGGATCGAGTGAGCCGTGCCGCACCGTCTGTCGCTGAACCAGAAGACCACCAACAGCTGGCCGGCCGCCCAGGCCGTCGACGGTTGCGCCCGCGCCGGGATCGAGTCGATCGGGCTGTGGCGTGAACCGGTGCACGAGGCGGGTGTGGCGGCGACGGCACGGCGCGTCGCCGACGCCGGGTTACGGGTGTCGTCGCTGTGCCGGGGCGGATTCCTGACTGCGCTGCCCGGTCCCGAGCGCGACGCGGCCGTCGACGACAACCGCCGGGCGATCGACGAGGCGGCCGAGCTTTCCGCGGGCTGCCTCGTCATGGTCGTCGGCGGTCTTCCCGACGGCTCACGCGACCTCGCCGGTGCGCGGCAGCGGGTGGCCGACGGCATCGCCGAGCTCGTGCCGTACGCGGCCTCGCGCGGGGTCCGCCTGGCCCTCGAGCCGATGCACCCGCTGTTCTGCGCCGACCGCGGCGTGCTGTCCACGCTCGACCAGGCGCTGGAGATGGCCGCGCCGTTCGCGCCCGAGACGGTCGGCGTCGTCGTCGACACCTTCCACGTCTGGTGGGATCCACGGGTCGACGACGCCATCGCCCGGTCGGCCGGGCGGATCGCGAGCTTCCAGGTCTGCGACTGGATCACCCCGTTCCCGAGTGACGCGCTGCTGTCGCGCGGCATGATGGGCGACGGGCACATCGACTTCCGGCACCTGCGCCGGCGGGTCGAGGCGGCCGGCTACGACGGCGACATCGAGGTCGAGATCTTCAACGCCGAGCTCTGGAACACCGACCCGGACGAGGTTCTCGCCCTGATGCGCAAACGCTACACCGACCACGTCCTCGAGCCTCGAAAATGATCACGTCGACCGTGGAATTCCCTGCTGTACGACCCCTGCAGGCATGGTGACGCGGCAGTACGCCTGATGGTGTACCCCAGCGCGCCGGCTGTGCGATCGGCTGCGCGGCCATCGACCGCCATTCGCGACATTCCGGCACGCATCTCGTCCCTACCACCCCGTCGAAGAGGCCGCGCCCGAGCACTGTGGAGTTACTGCACAAGCGATGTGGATTCACCGGCGCGCCAGCCCCAGCAAACCCACAGTGCTACCGCAGTAACCCCACACCGCTTCGGTAATGCGACAGCACGCATCGCGGGCGTCGGCGTCGTTGATGGCGCGTCACGAGGCCGGGACGTAGGTCAGGTTGAGCACCCCGGTCGAGAGAGTGCTGCTGCCGGTCAGGGCGAGCTTGTGCGTGGACGTGTCCTCGAACAGGCGCTGCCCGCCACCCACGACGATCGGATGCACCAGCAGGCGTAGCTCGTCAAGCAGGCCGTTGTCCAGCAACCACCGCACCGTGGTGGCGCTGCCGGACATGGTGATGTCGCCGTCGACGCCTTCCTTGAACCTGCGGAGCGCGTCGACGTCGCCGGGCAGCACCGTCGTGTTGTTCCACGTCGGATCCGTCAGCGAGCCGGAGATCACGTACTTCGGCATGGTGTTGAAATGGGTCGCGATCGGCTCGTCGGTGCTTTCCGGCCAGTACGCGGCCCATTCGTCGTAGAGCGTGCGCCCCATCAGCAGCGCCTTGCTGGTGTCGATGCCGGCGGTGACCACCTCCCCCATCTCGTCGTTGAAGTACGGGAAGTGCCACTGGTCCGGCGACTCGACGACACCGTCGAGCGAGATGAAGAAGTTCGAAATGATCTTTCCCACGATCGTCTGTCCTCCTGTGTGCTGTCCCTGCGGATCGTCGCGACGCGCCGCGTCACGTCTACCGTCAGGTTACGGACGGGGTCAGGTGTCGGTCTTGTACAGAAGCGACAGCGGCTCGGCACCGTCGGCCCGCCGCAGCTGCGTCGCCGTGCGGCCGACGAAGCGCGCCAGCGACCTGGCCAGGTGCGGCTGGTCGTAATAGCCGAGCCGGTGCACGACGTCCAGTGGGGTGACGCCCTCGCCGAGCAGGATCGCGGCCTGCCGGGCACGCTCGATCTGCCGGATCGCGCCCTGGGTCAGGCCCGTCGCCGCGGCGACCCGCCGCTGCACCGAGCGCGCACCGACCCGCGGGATCTCGCCCTCGACGGCTCCGGCCACCAGCGGATCGCGCACGAGCACCCCTTCGCGGGCGAGCCGCGCGACGAACTGCTCGGCGTTCTCGAAGCTCGGCATGGGCCACTCCTCGCCGCGGAGCACGAAACCGCTCGCGGTCGCGTGCGGAGAGTCGACCTGCGTGTCGACGAGGCGCGACACCGGCAGGTGCGGCATCGATGTGCCGTGGGCGAAGCTGATCCCGAACGACTCCGAATCGTCGGGCACCTCGGCCACGCTCGCCGCCGTCTCGGGACCACGGACGCCGGCGTGCACCAGGCCACGGTGCGTCCACACGACGAACTCCCAGTTCGTGGTCGCCACCGAGGTCATGCGTTCGACACCGGAGCTGTGGCTGCGCCACACCCGGGCGATGTACGGCGACTCCGACCGCCGGTCCTCGATGTCCAGCATCAGCCCGCCTCCTCGCCGTATCTGAGGTCAGTTTGGCACGGCGGGAAGGCCGGCGCCGCAGGCTTTTCGCGGCCTCGCGTCCGCCGAACCGATTGGGCCGACGGTGCCTCGGGCTGGTAAGCTACAGCGGCGGTTGGTCGTTCAGACGACGGGCCGTCGCCGATCCCGCATAGCTCAATCGGCAGAGCATCTGACTGTTAATCAGAGGGTTACTGGTTCGAGTCCAGTTGCGGGAGCCACCGTCTCACCAGCACAGACACAAGGGGCAACCAATCGTCGGTTGCCCCTTGGTCGTGCCGCTCCCGTAGTCCATGGGATCGTTAGTCACCTGAGTTCAGGCCAGGTAGTCGTGTGCGCCGCGCTCCAGGTCCATGCGGTCCATCGAGTGCCGTCGTGATACCGAAGCTCCGCCCAGCCGTACGGATCCGGGTACCACGTGCCGACCGGCTCTTCCGGCGATGACGCCCCGCTAGCCGCATGGCGGTTGGAGAAGGCGTCGGCAACGCCGACGATGGTGGTGAGAAGACCCAGACTCCCCGCAGCACCGGCCACGGCCTCAGCGGCGGCTGATGCCTCGTCGTCGCCGGATCGCGATTCGAGGCCCAGGTACGCGCCGGTGGCGACCAGGCCCACCATGAACAGCCACCAGCCCCAGTTGTTCTCGAGCGCGCGCATCTGCCTCTCCTAGATCGATGTCGTCACTGTCTCGGGACGCCGTACGGTCGCGCAACGGAATTGACGCCCGCCCGAAGGCCGGAACCGTCCGACGGGACCTACCCAGGCGGTGACCGGGGATGTCAACATGACGTGGCCGTGGCCAAAGCGGTACATCGTCGAGGGGGCGCGGGGTGGACGAGAGCACGCGGCTCGCGCAGCGGTTCGAAGAGCATCGGCCCCATCTGCGTTCGGTGGCCTATCGCATGCTCGGCTCGCTCAGCGAGGCCGACGACGCCGTTCAGGACGCCTGGTTGCGGGTCGCCCGTGCGGACACCGACACCGTGGAGAACCTCAAGGGGTGGTTGACCACGGTGGTGTCGCGGGTGAGCCTGAACATGCTGCGCACGCGGGCGGCACGGCGTGAGCAGCCGCTCGACCCGCCGGCTGCCGACCTGGACGTCGGTGACGGGGACGGCGGCCAGCCCGAGCAGGAGGCGCTGCTGGCCGACTCGGTGGGACTCGCCCTGCTGGTGGTGCTCGACAGGCTGACTCCGGACGAGCGACTGGCGTTCGTGTTGCACGACATGTTCGCGATGCCGTTCGACGAGGTCGGCCCGATGGTCGAACGGTCACCGGCAGCGGCACGGCAGCTCGCCAGCCGTGCGCGTCGCAAGGTCAGGGGGGCGCCCGTCCCCGACACGGACCTGACCCGGCAGCGCCGCGTCGTCGACGCCTACCTGGCCGCCGTCCGCAGCGGAGACTTGGCGGCGCTCGTCGAGCTGCTGGACGCCGACGTGGTGCTGCGGGCCGACGCGCACGCCGTCCCGAGCGGCAAGGCGACAGTAATCCGCGGAGCGCACACGGTGGCCAAGGGCGCGCTCGCGTCCGCGGGACGGGCCGAGTTCACTCGGACGGCCCTGGTGGACGGCGCTGTGGGCCTGGTGATGGCGCCGCGGGGACGGCTCGGCATCGTGCTCCGGTTCGTGCTCGCCGACGACAGGATCGTCGAGATCGACGTGGTCGCCGACCCGGACCGGCTTCGCCGCGCTGACCTCGGCGTCCTCGACTGACGGTCACTGCGGCACTTGCGGCCCCGGCCGAATGACGCCATCACGGACTCTTGACGTGAACTACATCAAGATAGAACACTCAGTACTTCATTTCGGCCCGGACCTAAATAACCGAGCAGAAAGGGATCTGGCATGGCGAAACCGGCGCATGGCCTGTTCTCCCTCACCGCTGCGGCCGCGTTGGCCGTAGCGACCATGGGAGCCGCACCACCGGTCACCGCACAGTCCAGTACCGACGGCCCGGTCACCGATCTCGGTGAACCGGTGCAAAAGACCCAGGTGCTGAGTTCCGCGACCGGCGAGAGCCCAGACGGTGTACCGCTCGGCTACTACGTCGTCTCCGGCAACCCGACGACGAACGCGGAGTTCACCGTGATGAACCTCCGCACCGAAGAACTCGTGCTGCAGACCCGCGTCCCGCACGGGCACAGCAGCCAGCGCACCATGGGCAAGTCCCCCGTCGACGGCACCATCTACTTCGCCACGTCCGACGAACCGCACCTGTACAGCTACACGCCCGGCGACACCGACGTGAACTACATCGGCCCCGGCCCGGAGGGTCAGCGGGTCTGGTCGATGGATGTCGGGCACGACGGCACGGTCTGGTTCGGCACGTACCCGGGCGGGCGGCTGTACTCGCTCGACCCGGACACCGGCGAGATGACCGATCACGGCCAGGCGGCCGAGGGCGAGCAGTACATCAAGTCGATCGAGCCGGCCGGCGACACCGTCTACGTCGGCACCCAGGCGAACGCCAAGCTCCTGGAGTACGACCGCAGCGGCGGCCAGTTCACCGAGATCACGATGCCGGAGGGGCACTCGGCGAGCAACATCAACGCCCTGAACCTGCGGAAGAACCTGCTCTTCGTCGGCACCGACGAGACGTACGTGCGCGACGTCCAGACCGGCGAATGGGTCGACAGCATGCCCCGCGGCGGTTCCCGCGTGTCCCCGATCGCCCCGAACGACCCCGACGCCGTCTACCTGCGCGTCGCCGGTGAGGTCACCCGGTACGACCTGAGCACGGGTGAGAAGACCGGCACCGGCTGGGCGCCGAACGCGACAGCGGAGTCCTGGGGATGGATCGACCGGGACGGCACCGGTCCGTGGCTGGCGCTGACCTACTGGCGCCAGGGCCGCACGTACACCAAGAACTTCGCCACCGGGGAAGGCACCTACCAGGTGCCCGACCTGCTCGGGGCCGGAGCTCCGATCATCAGCCTCGGCACCGGCCCGCAGGGCAACATCTACACCGGCGCCTACCTCAGCCCGCCGGGCATGGGCCGCTACAACCCGGACAAGGACGGCTTCGAGCTGCTCAGGGGCACCAGCCAGGTCGAAGGGTACGGCACCTTCGGCGACGAGCTCGTCTTCGGGCGATACCCACAGGGCGCCCTGTACCACTACGACCCGTCGCAGCCCTGGGACAAGGGCACGAACCCGGAGGCGCGGCTGCCGATCGGCGACGAGCAGAGCAGGCCGCAGGCGTTCGTCGACATCAGCGACACCGTTCCCGGCACCGTCGCGGTCGCCTCGGTTCCGGACGGTGGTCGGCACGGGGGCGCCATCACCCTCTGGCAGCCCGACGAGGGCACGCTCGAGGTGTTCCGGCACGTCGTCGAGAACCAGACGCCGGTCTCGCTCGTGCAGAAGGACGGCATCCTCTACGGCGGCACCTCGATCGAGGGCGGGTACGGCATCGACCCGGTCACCGAGAACGGCCGCCTCTTCGGCTGGGACCCGACCACCGGCGAGACGCTCTGGGAGCTCGCCCCCGTACCGGGTGAGCCGACGGTGTCCGGCCTGGCCCTGGACGGCGACGGCGACCTGTGGGGCATCGCCGGCAGCTCCACCGTGTTCGAGTTCGATCTCGAGACGCGCGAGACCATCCGCACCATCGAGATCGACGCCGATGCGGGGGCCGACCGTTACGGCGACGACCATCGCCTGCTGTTCGACAACGGGCGGTTGTTCGGGTCCACGGCCAACCGGCTGTTCGTGCTCGACCAGGTCACCGGCGAGGTGACGACGCTGCACGGCGGCGACGTCGAACAACCGGCCGACCGCGTTCACGAGCTGGCGCGCGACCGCAACGGCGACCTGTACTTCGTCGGCGCCGCCACCCGGCTGATGCGCTACGACCTGCCGGACGACACCACCGCGCCGGAGGTCTCGGCCGACGTCCGTGCTGGCGACTCGGGGGCACGCGCCGCCGTCGTGAAACTGAGCGCCGACGACGCGGCCGACGGTGAGCCGACGATCCACGTCCGCGTGGACGGCGGTGAGTGGTCGGAGTACGACCGCCCGGTCGTGCTGCGCCAGGGCCAGACGCTCGAGTACCGCGCGATCGACGACGCGTGGAACTCGACGCCGGTCCGGACGTACACCTTCACCGACTAGGGCCGGACCACCGATCGGTCACTGACCCCGACACCACGCGGTTGGGTGCTCGCTTCGTGGCCTGATGTGACGTCGTGGTCTCGTGTCACGCTGAACGCCCGTGTGTGGCTGGAAAGTGTGACATGAGGCCACGACGTCACTGAGGGCCACGAACCCACCTACGGGCCGCTTCCCATGATGATCATGGAACAGGTGGACGCGGGTGAGAACATGTGCGCGTGGTCGACGAGGAGTACGTGGAGGCGGTGCTCAGCCTGGTCGAGCGGATCCCGTCCGGCCGGGCGATGTCGTACGGCGCCATCGCCGACGTGGTCGGCGAAGAGCTCGACCGTGGTGGGCCGCGCCAGGTCGGCGCGGTGATGTCGGCCGTGGGCGCAGCGGTTCCGTGGTGGCGGGTGGTGACGTCGAACGGGCGGCTGCCACCGGGAAACGAGGTGCGCGCACAGCGCGAGCTGGCCGCCGAGGTGACGCCGATGACGGCCGACGGCGCCCGCGTCGACATGCGCCGCGCGGCTTGGCACCCGGACGAAGTCAGCCCGCGACGAGCTCGCGACCGGAACGCGCCCACGCGGTGAGCCCGCCGTCGAGGGTGTGCGCGGCGAGGCCGTGCGCCTTGAGCAGGCGGACCGCGTCCGGCGACACCACGCAGTAGGGGCCGTCGCAGTAGGCGACGATCTCGGCTCCGCGCGGCAGCTCGTCCAGACGGTCGCGCAGCTCGTCCATCGGCACCGACACCGCGCCGGGCAGATGTCCTGCGGCGTACTCCCCCGCCGACCGGACGTCGAGCACCACCACATCGGAACCGTTCAGGCGCCGGTCCAGCTCGTCGGCGGACACCGGCTCCAGAACGGCGGGATCACCGAGGTGGTCGGCGACCGCGTCACGCAGATCCGACAGCCGCTCGGCGGCGAAGCTCTGGAACCGGCCGAGGAACGCCGACACCTCCGGCGCCGCCAGCCGGTACAGCACACGCGTGCCGTCCTTGCGACTGGTCACCATGTTGGCCGCGCGCAGCTGCTGCAGTTGCGCCGACGTGTTCTTCAGCGCGATCCCCGCCTCGTTCGACAGCTCCTCGACGGTGCGCTCCCGCTGGTCCAGCAGGTCGAGCAGGCGCAGCCGCGCCGGGTTGGCCAATGCCTTGCCGACACGTGCCAGCTGCGCATAGATCGGTTCTTCGACGAACTCGCCCATCGGCTCCTCGATCCTCGTCGTCAGCCCTGCCCCGGCTGCGGGTCCAGGACCGCCTCGTCCCGCAGGAAGCTGATGTAGCGCTCGGCGCAGTGTTGAACGGTCGCGTCGCCGCCGCTGCTCACGACCGAATGCCACCACCCACCGTAGATCCGGTCGAACCGGTACGGCCGCACCGCCGCCGCGATGCCGCGCACGGCGCGTTCGGGCAGCGGCAGATGGTTCGGCGCGCTCCACAGGAACGACACCCGGTCAGCGCCCGGCGTCACGTAGATCGTGTCGCCGGTCAGCAGCACCCCGCGGCCGTCAGCCCCGTCGGTCCAGTGCAGCGCCGCGCTGCCCGGGAAGTGCCCGCCGCACTGGATGAGCGTGACGCCGGGGACGACCTCGAGCGAGCCGGACCACGTCCGCACCGGGCGTTCCCGGCGGAACAGCCACGCGAGGTCCGCCTCGGGCAGCGCGATCTCCGCGTCGAACTCGGCGCTCCAGTCGACGATCGCGCCGTACATGTGCGGATGGCTCGACGTGACGGCACCCAGCCCGCCGGCGGCACGCACGGCGTCGATCGCGTTGCGGTCCAGCACCGGCGGCGGGTCCCACAGGACGTTCCCGGCTGCCGTGGACACCAGCACGCCGCGCTGGCCGACTCCGATCGGCGGCTCGAGCCCGATGCCGGTGAGCCCGGGCTCGATCTCGCGGATCTCGGTGTGGAACCCGTCGGCGGCGGCCTTCTCCGGCGTCGTCCAGCGCTGGCCCGCCGGCGGAATCCACTGCCGCTCGTCGGCGCAGATCAGGCAGACGTCCGGTGGCTGCGGGGCGGCGGGTACGTGACCGCCGCAGGTGACGCAGATCCACACCGGGTCGCCGGTCGACGTGGCGTCGTGGTCAGCGTTCATGACCGCCCCTCACTTCAGCTCCTATTGTTCTAACGAACATTAGAACATACGGCGGAAGTCCGCACCAGGCTCACTGCACGACGAAGGTGACGCCGTCCTCAACCCGCGGTTCGAACGGCACCGGATACGAGTACGTGGCGACGACGGTGACGGTGTGCTCCCCTGCCGCCAGCTCACCGAGCTCGATCGTCGCATCCGCCGAGGTCACGATCGACGGGGACTCCCGCAGCCACACCTGATCGTCGGGAGGGACCTCGTCCACGAAAGCGTGCAGATGACCCTCGTCCTCGCGCGTGTCCCCGCCCAGATCCACCAGCGAGAATCCCGACACCTCGACCTCGACGACCACCGGGGACGACACCGTCGAACCGTCGTCCGGCGCCACCACCTCCAGCGTCCGGTCCGGCGCCGGCGTCCCGCTCGGTGGCGGCTGCGGCGTCCGATCCGGCGGCACCGACGGGCTGCCCGGCTGCGGCGACGTACGGGTGGAATCGGGCGTGCTCGACGGTGCCGGCGGGCTCGGCGCGGCCCCGTCGTCCTCGTCCGACGTTCCCGTGCAGGCGGCAAGGAAGAGACCGGCCGCGCACGCGACCCAAACCCGTCGTTTCGTCACGCTCGCCTCCAGCCGCGGGAGCAGGCGGGCGCCCATTGCGCCCGCCATCACGCTACGCCCCTGGCGAGCGTGTCCAGGGGTTCGCCGCCACCAACTTCACCGACGACATCTCACGCATCGGCCCGGAACTCGACGACGACGAACGGCTCATCGGCACCAGCTGGTACGGTTTGCCGGCCCGCGCTCGGAGCGGCCGCCCGGAGACGGACACGAGCCCGGAACCGGGTAAGGTACCCCGGTGGCCGGACGAGGTTCGGCCGGAACCCGATACGCGACAACGATCGGGGCGGTAGCTCAGCCGGTTAGAGCAGAGGACTCATAATCCTTGGGTCGCGGGTTCGAGTCCCGCCCGCCCCACCAGCAAGGACAGTCATTCCGGAAGACCGGATCCTCCGCCCGTGGCATGACACGTGGCACGGACGGCGGCACGGTTCATCCTGTGGCACGCAGCGGAGCGCGGTAGCGAGGCAACGTCGAGGAGTTGCGCCGAGAGCTTGCAGGGTGGCGTGAGCTCTCGGCGGCCGAGCAGCACACGACCCGGACGATGTTGCTGGACCTCGGGGCACTTGCCCGCGACCGGGGCGCGGTCCTGACGCTGGCCGCCGGGGGACGCGGACCAGCCAGCCGTTCATGGCCCTTGAGGTGATCGCCGCCGACGGGGACCTCAAGCCTGTCGTCCCCGGTCGCTACGCCTTCCAAACGCTGTGCCGCAGCGCCGCCCACCCAGCAACGGATCGGACACCGGCGGCGCTGCGTCGTCGGTGTCCGATCCACCGCGTCCGGCCCCACGCGACGGCGCGGCTGATGCTCGAACTTCGCCGGCAGCCCGATCACCTGGGTGCGGACTCTCGCCCCGCCCGTGTACTCAGGTGAGCGCCGGCGCACGGCTCACGGCGACCGCCACCTCCCGCAGCAGGGCATCCGCGTTCTCGGCCAGCGCGACCGCACGACGGGACGCCGCGTCCCAGTCTCGATAGGCGGCGATCGCGAGCTGCCCCGCACGCGGCGCGTCCTCGATCTCGACCACCATGTCCGGGTCGCCGAGATCCGCGTACATCCTGCCCTTCGTCGTCTCGGTGGGCAGGCGCACGTAGAACGTCGGGGTCCCCTGCGCGGCAGCGATGATCGGGGAATGACAGTCCATGCTCACCACGACCGCAGCGCGCGCGTAGACGCCGGACATCTCCTCGAGCGGCCAGTAGCGGTCCAGGACGTGCACGCGATCACGGACGTCCTCCGGGAGGCGCTCGGGTAGATGCCCCAGCGCGAGCTCGTGCACGTAACTCATCTCCGGCACGACCGCCGCGGGTGTGCCGGTGGTTCGCACCCAGTCGGTCACGATGCCCGCGAACGCGTCCAGGTCCTCGCTACACGTCACCTGGTTCAGGGCCGCACGGCGCTGCTGCTCGCGCGTGGGGTGCCGGCGCTTCATCTGCGGATACGGCGCGTACCGCACGCGCGGGACGAAGCAGCCGAACTGCCGTTCGGTGAGCCCGAACCGCTGCAGGAACGCCTCGGCCGCGTCGTCGTCGCGGTGCGTGAACTCGAAGGTCGCATCCGGGCCGAACTCCAGCCGCACGCCCTGCAGCTTCTGGCCGCGCAGGTACTTCAGGCTCAGCGAGTCGCGAGCGTAGAAGAACTCCGCACCCTCGAGGCGTTCGCGCAGCTCGTCGTCCATGTAGTCCTCGAGCAGCAGGTCGATCATCTTGTCGATCTCGGCGAGCGTCGCCAACGTGGGCGGGCAGACCGGATCGGCCGTGACGCCGAAGTAGCCGTACGGCTTGCCGGTGTGCGCGCGCCAGCCGTCGATCTCCTTCCCCAGCATCGGCGACGCGCCAGGGCCGTGCACGAACACGTCCGCGCGCTCCCACGCGGCGAGGACGTCAGAGTCGGTGGGCAGGCCGCTGTCGGAGACCTCCCCGTCGACGATCTCCACGTCGGGGTGGATCTCGGCGATCAGCTGCCGCTCCCGTGTGCCGAGATCCAGCGGCCACAGGATCACCTCGGCCCCGCCGTGCTTCTGGAGTGCCCGGATCGCTCCCGGCACATGAGCGACATCGCCCAGGTTGTCCACCTGCCACGCCGTGCGGAGAAGCACGGTACGGCCTGGACTCGGGTCCTGGATCGTCATGTCAGTTTCGTCCTCTCGGGTTGGTGCATCATTGGCGGCCCTGCAACTGGATCTCCTCGGCGCGCAGACACGCGACCGAGTGACTCGCCTCATCCCGGAGCACCGGCGATGCTCCGGCCCGGTCGCACAGTCCTTCGACTGCGAACCGGCAGCGGGTGTGGAAGCGGCACCCAGGCGGCGGGTCGGTCGGATCCGGCAGGTCGTCTGGCAGGCGGATGCGCTTACCTGTGCCGCGTTGGCGCGGATCGGGCTGCGGCACCGCCGACAGCAGCGCCTCCGAGTACGGGTGCCGCGGCTGTTCGAACAACGAGTCCGTGTCGGCCCGCTCGACCACCCGCCCCAGGTACATCACGGCGACGCGATCGCACACGTGCTCGACCACGGACAGGTCGTGCGAGATGAACAGGTAGGTGAGCCGGAACTCCTCCTGCAGGTCCTTCAGCAGGTTCAGGATCTGCGCACGCACGGACACGTCGAGGGCGGACACCGCCTCGTCGGCGACGACCACGCTGGGGCGGGTGATGAGCGCCCGCGCGATGTTGACGCGCTGACGCTGCCCGCCCGAGAACGCGTGCGGGTATCGCCACATGTACTCCGGCCGCAGGCCGACCCTCGCGAGCATCTCGGCGACCTGGTCCTGGGTGGTGCTGTCGTTCACCTTCGTGCCGGCGACCGGTCCGTTGCGCGCGCCGGCCCGCCGGAGCGGCTCGCCGATCAGCTGCAGCAGAGTCTTGCGCGGGTTCAGCGAGGTGAAGGGGTCCTGGAAGATCATTCGCACGTCGCTGCGGTACGGCCGCAACGCGCGGCCGCCAAGTGCCGCAAGATCGACCTCGCCGTCCGAGCCGGGCGGGCGGTAGGTGATCGATCCCCGTGTGGGCTCCAGCGCGCGGACGATGCTGCGACCGAGCGTGGTCTTGCCGCAGCCGGACTCGCCGACGAGCCCGAGCGTCTCACCGGGGTAGATGTCGAGATCGACGCTGCTGACGGCGCCTACGTGCCCGACGGTGCGGTTCCAGAAGCCCTTCCGGATCGGGAACTCGACCGACAGGTCCCGCACGCGCAGCATCGGCTGCTTGCCAGCCAGGTCGGGCGCGGGCACGGCGGCGACGTCGACCGCATCGTCCGCGCCGGTGGCCCGGGCCTCCTGGACGGGCGGGACGGGCAGCAACGGCAACGGCCGGCCGGGCCCCGAGCTCTCCGGGTCGTGCAGGTGGCAGGGTGCGATCCGGCCGTCGCCGAGATCGATCACCGGGGGCTCTTCGGCATCGCAGGTCCCCGCCATCGCGTGCGGACAGCGCGGGTGGAACGAGCACCCGGCCGGACGGTCGGCGGGGTGCGGCACCGTCCCGCTGATCGCGCGCAGACGGCCCGGCTTCTGGCCGTCATGGTCCAGGCTCGGAATCGACTCCAGCAGGGCCTGCGTGTAGGGGTGCTGCGGGTTCTCGAACAGCTCGTCCACCCCGGCTTTCTCGACGACCTTGCCGAGGTACATCACCGACACGTCGGCCGCGATCTCCGCCACCACCCCGAGGTCGTGCGTGATGAACAGCATCGACATCCCGGTCTCCTCCTGCAGCCCGAGGAGGAGGTCGAGGATGCGTGCCTGGGTGGTGACGTCGAGCGCAGTGGTCGGCTCGTCGGCGATCAGCAGCGCGGGTTCACAGGACAGCGCCAGTGCGATCATCACGCGCTGGCACATGCCGCCCGACAACTGGAACGGATACGCGTCGAAGCGCCGCTCCGGTTGCGGTATGCCCACCCGCTTGAGCTCATGGATGGCCCGGTCCTTCGCATCGGCCTCGTTGAGATCCGTGTGCAGGAGGATCGTCTCCACCAGGTGCGATCCGACCGTGTACATCGGCGACAGCGACGCCATCGGCTCCTGGAAGACCATGCCGATCTCGCCGCCGCGCACGCGGCGCAGCTGCTCACCGTCCTCGTCCAGCGTCGTCAGGTCGACGGCCTCGACGGCCGGGTCCGGCTGCCACATGATGCGCCCGTCGGCGATCTTCCCCGGCAGGTCGATCAGCTGCAGGATCGATCGCGCCGTCACCGACTTGCCGCAGCCCGACTCACCGACCACGCACGTGGTCTGGCCACGGTAGGCGGTGAGATCGACGCCGTCGACGGCTCTCACGACGCCCTCGTCCGTCTTGTAGTGCGTCTTGAGTCCGTCGATGGTCAGCACGGCCTCGCCACTGTCGCCCGGCGCACGCGCAGCACCACTGTTCTGGGAGACGGAGGCCTCCTCCGCTCGGGTCATGGCGGTCATTGCGGGTGCTCCCTTGTCAGTGCTTGTACGGGTCGGCCGCATCGCGCAGACCGTCGCCGAGGAAGTTCAGCGCGAGGATCGCGACCACGACGGCGACCCCCGGCAGCAGCAGCCACGGCGCCGTCGAGATGACGCGGATGTTCTGGGCCTCCTGCAACAGCACACCCCACGACACGGTCGGTGGCTGCAGCCCGAGACCGAGGAACGACAGCGCCGTCTCGGCGAGGATCATCGTCGGGATCGACAGGGTCAGCGTCGCGATCAGGTGGCTGGTGAACGACGGCAGGACGTGGCCGAAGATGATTCGGGGCTCGCCCGTGCCGTCGAGGCGGGCGGACGTCACGAAGTCCTCCTCGCGCAGCGACATGAACCGGCCGCGTACGTCTCTCGCCAGGCCCGTCCACGCCACCAGCGACAGCACGACGGTGATCGCGAAGTATCTCTCGACGCTACCCCAATCTCGGGGGATCGCCGCCGCCAGCCCCAGCCACAGGGGCAGTGTGGGCAGCGACATGAACAGCTCGACGGCACGCTGGACGATCGTGTCGGTCCTGCCGCCGAAGTACCCCGAGATGCCTCCGAGCAGGATGCCGAGAACGAATCCCATCGCGACACCGACGAGGCCGACCGACATCGATATCCGCGTGCCGTGGATGATGCGCGAGAACTGATCGCGCCCCATCTGGTCCGCTCCGAGCAGGTACATCGGGGTGTCGCTGTCGACCGGGCCGATCAAATGACGGTCCCACGGAATCAGGCCGAACAGTTCGTACTCTTCTCCTTTCACGAAGAACCCCACCGGCACCTTGTTGTCCGGGTCCGTCGTGAACTCCTGTGCGAGCGTCTCGGGGTCGCGCTCCATCGTGTAGCCGTTGACGTGCAGGCCCCAGTCCCAGTCGTCCCCGGACGTGTCCACGATCTGCAGCCGCTGCGGCGGTGCATACGTGTACTCGTCGTTGAGGTGGCTGGTGCTGTACGGGGCGAGGAACTCCCCGAACACCGCCACGACGTACACCAGGATCGTGACGATCAGGCCCGCCATGGCGAGCTTGTGGTTGCGGAAGCGCCGCCACACCAGGCGCCAGCGCGAGGCGACGGCGTACTTCTCCGCGGCCTGGTCGTCCGGCTCACTGTCGGGCCCGATGGTCGAGGCGTTGTTTCGGAACATCTGTCTCGCTCCCTCAGTTGATCCGGATCCGCGGATCGAGCCACGCCAGCGCAAGGTCCGACAGCAGCGTTCCGACAACGGTGAGCACGGCGGCGATCAGGATGATCGATCCCGCCAGGTACATGTCCTGACCGCGTAGCGCCTCCAGCAGCAGCGGGCCGGTGGTGTGGAGGTTCATCACGCTGGAGACGATGACCTCACCGGAGATCAACCCGGGAAGCAGCCACCCGATGGACGAGACGAACGGATTCATGGCCACACGTACGGGGTATTTGATGAGGCGTTTGCGCTGCGGGATGCCGCGCGCCCTGGCCGCGACCACGTACGGCTTCTTCAGCTCGTCGAGAAGGTTCGCGCGCATGACGCGGATGAGGCCCGCAGTGCCGGCCGTGCCGAGCACGACGACGGCGACCACGAACATCGCGGGCGACATGCCGCCCACGCTCATCCCCATGCTGGCGGCGGCCCACATCAACAACAGCGCGAGCAGGAAGTTCGGCGTCGCGACGCCGAGGAACCCGATGGTGGTGAAGAAGTAGTCGCCGACCGAGTACTGTTTCACGGCCGAGTAGATGCCGATCGGCAACGCCATCGCCCACGTGAACACGACGGTGATGAGCGAGATCGCGATCGTCAGCGGCAGCCGGTCGGCGACCAGCGACGACACCTCGCGGCCCCACTCGAACGAATGGCCGAAGTCCAGCTCGAAGATGATGCCCGAGATCCACTGCCAGTACTGCACCCAGATCGGCTGATCCAGTCCGTACCGCCCACGCAGGTACTCGATCTGCGCCTGATCGACGCCCTCGCCGCTCTCCTCCATCTCCACGATCACCGTGGTCAGGTAGTCACCGGGCGGGAGCTGGATGATCACGAACACCAGCATCGAGATCAGGAACAGCGTCGGGATCATGTACAGGATGCGCCGGATCAGGAACTGCACCATCGGGTTCTCTCACCCATCTCTACGTTCGGCCGTCGCACGGGCGGCGCCGATCGCGTCGGCACCGCCCGTGACCGCGACTCGCGGATCAGTCCTCGAAGAAGTACTGCGACAGGTTGGTCGGTGCGGGATCGGCGAACCGGAACGCGGTCGGGAAGGCCTCCGGCACGTTCTTGAGGCTGTTGGCGACGGTGCCGTAGCTGAGCGGGATCCGTAACGTGCCGATCGTGTAGAACTCGTCCTTGGCGATCTGCAGGATCTCGCGGAAGAGCTCCTCGCGCCGCGCCTGGTCGGGCTCCGACTCCATCTGCCAGAACAGCTCCATCTGGCGCAGCGGCGCCTGGGGCGGAGTCTCGCCTTCCGCGCCACGACTGATGAAGTACTCCGCCCACTCGACGGCCCACGCGACCAACGCCGTGCGCGAAGGCAGGTAGTACAGCGGCGCGAGCACCTCGTCGCGGAACCCGCCGGTACCGTTCCATACACCGGCGTCGTGCTCGTTCGCCGCGGTGCGCTCCTGGTACAGCGAGCGGTCGATCGGTTCCGGCCGTGTGTCGATGCCCACCGCGTCCCAGTACCCGGAGACGAGCTCCATGGCGTCGACCATGTACGGCGTCGGCGCGGGAGAGGCGATCTCGACGGTGATACGGATGCGCTCGCCGTCGGGGCCGACACGGTAGCCGTCGGAGTCACGCTCGGCGTACCCGGCCTCGTCGAGCATCTGGTTGGCAAGATCCTCGTCGTACTCGGTGTACTGCTGCGCCATCTCCTCGTCGTAGTAGATCGAGTCGGGGTTGGGCGCGGCCTGCCACGCCTCGCCCTGCGCCTGGAATACCGCGTTGTTCATCTCGTCGCGGTTGATCGCGTGTGAGAGCGCGATGCGGAAGTCCTTGTTCTGGAAGATCTCCCGCTTCACCTGGTTCTGGTGGTTGAGGTTGAGCGAGATGACCATCTCGTTCATGAAACTCGTCTGCAGGTCGATGAAATGGTAGTCGCCGTCCTCGCGAGCGTCGGCGAGCACCGGCTTGTTCTCGAGACTGTTGATGTGGCGGGTCACGATGTCGAGCTCGCCCTGGGTCGCCTTGAGCAGCACGACCTCCTCGTCGCTGACCAGCTCGTGGCGGATCTCGTCGAGGTACGGCAGTTGGCTGCCGTCGGGGTCGACCTTCCAGTAGTACGGGTTGCGCTCGGCGAGGATCTCGCTGCCTTCCTCGAGGGTGCGGGTCACGACCCACCCGTTCACGGTCGGCAGTTCGGTGTTGATGCGCCAGTCGGCGCGGTCGACGTAGTAGTCGACCCAGTGCTCGAAGCCGGCCGCCGACGCGTTCGCCTGCGCCTTGTCGTTGTGGGCGGGGTGGAACTGCGACATGTAGTGCTTGGGGTGCCCGACGAGGACCCCCGCGCTGTTGAACGTGGAGAGCTCGTCGAGGAAGCCCGCGTTCGGTGACGGGAACGTGATCCGGACGGTGTACTCGTCGAGCGCCTCGGCCGTCGCGTCGCCATCGGGGTTGGACAGGTGGGCCGACTCCACCGCGCCCGCGAACTCCTCGTTGAACGCGACGTCGTTCGCGGCGAACACGATGTCGGCGGCCGTGAACGGTTTGCCGTCCGACCATCGCATGCCCTCGCGCAGGTGGAACGTGTACGTCGAGGCATCGTCGGACACGTCGACGGACTCGGCGACGTTCGGGATCGTGTCCGACCAGTCCGGCGTCCAGCGCATCAGACCCTCGTAGCCGATCGTCATCTTCGTGTAGGAGAGGTCTTGCTGACCGAGCACGACGGTGTTCAGGCGACCGCCGTAGACGCCGACGCGCTCGACAGGCTCGACCACCAGCGGTTTGGCCGGAAGTCGATCCTCGACCGGGGGCAGTTCGCCCGAGTCGACGAGGTCTGCCAGGCCAGGTGCTTCGGGGCCTTTGTCGCTCCGGCTGGGGCTGTCGCCGTCGGCGCTGCAGCCCACGACTGCGGCGAGGCCGGCGGCGCCGACACCGGCGAGGAACGTCCGCCGGTTCGGTAGGAAGAGCGGGCGGTGATCGGTCATGACATGGCTCCTCTTGACGTGTCGTTGCGTCAACGTAGATGACCGCGTTCCGAGCGTCAATAGGATCCGATGCAACGTTGCGTCAGAAGGCGGTCACAACTCGTCACTCCGAGACGTCAGCTCAGCAGGAGCCGGCGCGGTACTACTACGGGCGATGACTTGCGGCGGCGGGTCCGCGATCACGCCCGGCTCCATGGGAGCACCCGAGAGCAGCGCCGACAGCTCCTCGACCGCCCGAACGCCCAGCGCCCGCATCGGCAACCGGACGGTCGTCAACGACGGCCTGACGACATCGGCGATCTCGACGTCGTGGATCCCGACCACCGAGAGCCGGCGCGGAACGTCGATCCCCGCATCGGCAGCCGCTGCGAGCAAGCCGACCGCCGACATCACGTTCGCGACCACGACCGCGGTGGGCAACACATCGCCTGATCGGAGCTCAGTCAGTCCCCGAACACCGGACTCGGCGCCGAAGCCCGTGAACAAGTGCTCCCGAGGTGACAGCCGCGCGTCGTTCATGGCGGCCACGTATCCCTCGTAACGGGCCGTCGAGGGCTGGCCGGCGGTACCGCCCACGAAGGCGATATCGGTGTGTCCGAACTCGATGAGGTGCTCGGTGGCCAACCGTGCAGCGGCGGAGTCGTCTACCGCCACCCACGGATCTTGCGGGTCGGATTGGCGCTCCAGCAGCACGACGGGGGTGGGTCTTGCGCGCAGGTGAGCGAGCGCCTCCTCGTCGATCAGGCCGTCGTGCCGCAGCAGGATCGCATCTATCGACCCTCGACCAAGCAGCCGCGCGAGAAAGTGGCTGCCGGAACGCATCCAGACGGTGTCGCCCAGCACCACCGCCCAACCCCGCGCCTCGGCCGCCTCGTAGATGCCGTGGAACAGCTCCTTGTAGGCGGGATTCTCCAGCTTCTCGACGACCACCGCGATCGTGCCCGCCTGCTGGCGCCGCAATGCACGTGCAGCATCGTTGGGCACATACCCGACCTCGGCGATGGCCGCCTCGATGCGCGCCCGCGTCTCGTCACTCATCCGAGTGTGTGTAGTGCCGTTGAGCACGGCAGAGACGACCGACACCGAGACGCCGGCACGACGTGCGATTTCTTTCTGGGTCGCCATCGGTGTCATCGTAGCCGCCCCTCAGACGCGCTACAGCGATCAGCTCCCCTGGCGGTCATGAACGCTCGAGAATTGCGGACGACGCGCTATTGACGCTCAGAGTGGCGTACGCCTACGGTGACGCAACGACACGTCAAGGGCCAGGCACGGCGATCCCCGCCGCAGACCGGAAGGACCACCGTTGCCCTCAACCGCTCGTGGCACGGGCCACCGATCCGTGCTTCTCCAGTCTTCACGGGACGACATCACAGGCTCGGACCTGGCCGAGTACGAAGCCGAGCACGAACACACGGGGGACGAACTCAACGGCTGACGCCGTCACGGACACCGAGATGCAAGGAGGCCCTGGCATGCAGCGGAACGTTCCCCGGCGAGCCACTCACGGTCGTGCTCGCGCTATGGCTGCCGCAATGTTTGTGCTGGCCCTCGTGACGACAGGCCTGTCAACGACGGGCCTGCCCACGGCGACGGCCGCCACTACGGCGGGCGACATGTCAGAGCTCGGCGAATTGCTCGACCTGTCACGTCCAGAGCTCGCCGACGTCGCGGACAGGCTCGACGCCGGTGACGAGGAAGGCGCCGCGGAGGAACTCACGGAGTTCTATTCCGGCCGCACCGGTATCGAAGTTCCGTCGCCCGGAGGGGGCGGCATTCGTGACGCGACCGCCGACGAACTCGCGAGCGGGATCTTCCGGTTCGGCACCGAGACCCGCGACTTCTACGACGATGCCGAGCAGCGGATCGACGTCGACTGGCACGACACCTGGGGCGGCACCGAGGAGAACCCGGGCCATGCGCGGGTTCTGATGACCGACTTCTCGTTCATGCCCGTTCTGACGGACGCGTACCTCAACGAGAGCGACCCGCAGAAACGCGCAACGTACGCGGCCGCGTGGATGGACATCTCCCTCGACTTCTTCAACGACATGCAGAGCTGGCCGTCGAACAGGAATCTCTCGGCGGCCAAGCGGCTCGCGCAGCTCGTCGACTCGTTCTCCGTGTTCCGCACCGAGCCGACCATCGACCCGTCCGACCTCGTGGCGTACCTGTCCGGTGTCCACGCGACGACGGATCACCTGTCTGACGTGCTGCAGAACTACGTAGGGAACAACTGGTACCTTTCGATCGCACGCGCGATCTATGTCTCGGCGGTGTACTTTCCCGAGTTCTCGGCATCGCCGAGGTGGGAGCCGTACGTCGTGCGTTCGGTCGAATGGTTCGTCGGGAGACACCTCAAGAGCGACAGCGTGTACCGCGAGCCGACCTTCAACTACCACGCCTACGTTGCGAATCTGCTGAACACCATCATCGAGTTCGCTGACACCAACGGGCGGAGCCTCCCCGACTCGATCGCCAGTTCGGCGGACCGGCTGGCAGACGCTCTGTTCGCGACTCGCATGCCGAATCTCGAATCTGCTCTGATCGGTGACACCGCGAAGGGCAGGGCGGGTACGGACGCCATTCGGACGAGCGGAGCGCGAAACTCGTGGACCGACTTCTCCTGGGTCGGCTCCGGTCGGACCGAGGGGACGGTTCCGACGCTCGGGTCCACGGTCTACCCCATCAGCTACGCGGTCCAGCGCTCCGGCTGGGACAGCGATGCCCGGTACATGCTGATCAACAACCAGAACACCGGCTACACGAGATCCCACCGGCATCCGGACGACCTCAGCCTCGTGATGGCTGCCTACGGCCGCCCGTTGATCGTCGATCCAGGGGTCGGAAAAGACTACAGCTCAACCGAGACGAACAACTGGATGCGTCGGACGACCGAGGCGCACAACACCGTCGAGGTCGATGGACGCCCGCAGGAAGCCGGAGTCACCCGCGCCACATGGCTGTGGCGCTCGAACGCGGGCCTCGATGTCTACCGTGGCGAGGCTCAGGGGTACCGGCCGATCACCCACGACCGGGTCGTCTACTTCGTCAAGCCCGGCTTCTGGATCGTCTCCGACTCGCTGACGGGCGATGCCGACGCGCACGACTACCGGCAGCTCTGGCACTTCCCGGGCGACCCGGTCTCCGTCGACGACAGCACGGGCGTCGCCACGGTCGGGTTCGACACCGTGCCGGGCGACGAGCCGGTCTCCGGCGTGCAGCTCGTACCCGTCGGCACCGCTGGCTCCGACGTCACCCCGACCGTCCACGACGACGGCGCCGTCCGGGTCGGTCAGGACGTACGCACCGACGTCGACTATCTGTCGTACGACTGGTCCACCACCGGCGCCACCGGACTGGACACCGTGGTGGTTCCAGGCAAGGCCGGTCCGGCGCCGTCGGTGACAGCGGAACGCATCGAGCTGCCCGGAGTCGATCACTCCGTGGCGACCGCTCTGGAGATCGACCTCCCCGAGGGAACCGGCACGTTCTACCTCTCACGTGAGGACGATCCCGCGTCGAGGGAGTTCGGGACTGCCGCGACCGACGGCGAGACCGCCTACATCGAGCGTGACGAGGACGGCGGCCTCACGCGGTACTCGCTGACGTCGGGCTCGTCGCTGGTCAGGGACGACGCGAGCCTCGTCGACGCATCCGACGTCGTGTCCGACATCAGTGTGGAGCTGGCCGGCGACACCGCGCGAATCTCGCTCGGGGATCCGTTCACGGGGTCGCTGTCGATCAACGCTCCGGACGCGGACGTGGTGCTGGTGAACGGTGAGCCGGCGGCGTTCACCCGCAACGGTGACGTCGTCTCCCTCTCCGTCGAGGCAGCCGTCGATCTCACCCCGGTACTCGAGGAGGACTTCGCGGAGGCGAGTCTGGACAGCACCGTCTACGGCTTCGATGACGGGTCTCTCGAGGGCTGGAGGCCGGCGCACGGTGACTGGGCGCTGGGAGGCCAGGAAGGCACGCAGCTGGCGCAGACGTCGACCGCCGACAGGCTGTCGTTCGCGGTGCAGCAAGACGTGCCGACCGACATGGTCATGACAGCGGAGGTCGTGCCCGGGACGCGCCACCAGACGACCACCCGGACCGGTCTCGCGTTCCGCTACCGCGACTCCCGCAACTACTACCGGGCCAACGTTCTCAACACGTCGGAGGGTGTGAAGCTTCAGATCATCAAGGTCTTCTACGGCCAGCTCACCGTCCTCGCCGAGACTGATCTGCGACTCGACGCCGATGCCGCACACACCATGACCGTATCCGCCGTCGGGCGACATCTGACCGCCACTGTCGGCGACACGTCGATCTCCGCCAATGACACACGCCTGCCTACCGGAGGCGTCGCGGCTTATACGCATCGACGGGCCGCGACCTTCGACAACGTCACGATTGCCGAAGTGCTGGACCAGGACCACTGGCGGGGGATCCGCGGCGAGGCGTCCGTCGACTCGGGTCAACTGCGGCTCGCTGCCAACGGTGGCAGGGCACACGTCTTGGTCGACTCGGCCCTGCCCGCACGCTTCTCCGAGACGTGCAACTACGAGGTCGACACCACCGTCACCTTGCCCGGCCGCGGTGCAGCAGGCGTCTCGTTGCGAGATTCCACCGACTCCTACGGGTACCGGATCCATGTCGGCAAGACCAGCCGCGGGACGCAGTACGCGAGCATCATCCGCGAGGCTCACAGGTCGGGGCCGGTCAAGGTAGCGGGAACATCCCTCAGCGACCCTCTGGACGGTCCGGTCGAGCTGGGCGCAACGATCCACGGTGACCGCATCACGGTGACGTTGAACGGCGAAGAGATCCTCGATGCTCGCGACACCGTCGTGCGTAGCGGCGGTGTCGGGCTCTACGCGACGAAGGAGAGCACGTTCGAGGACCTCACAGTTTCCCGATCCTGCGACACCGACGACTCCGACGTCGAGCCCGCGCCACGGGCCTGGGACCCCGCGACCACGTACTCGGAAGGTGACTCCGTCACCCATGAAGGCTCCGTCTGGCTTGCCTCGTGGCGGGCGCCGAACCAGGAACCCGGTGCTGCCCGCGGTCCGTGGCAGGAAATCGCGGTGGCGGAGGACGGCACGGCGTTGTGGCGGCCGTCGAGGATCTTCACGGAGAAGGACGAGGTGGAGTACCGCGAGAACCGCTACGTCACGACGAGGCGGACGAGGAACGACGTCCCCGGCGAACCGCACGGACCGTGGAAGCTGGCCGAGTGACAACTCGCGCGACCGGCACGGACAAGCCCACGGAACGACGCCTGTCGGAGTCGTACGACATCGACCTGATGAGCACGCAGGAGATCCTGACCTGCATCAACACGGAGGACAGCAATGTTCCCGGGGCTGTCGCGGCAACACTGCCGCAACTGGCGGCGGTCGTGGATCATGCAGTCGCGGCGGTACGACGAGGCGGTCGCGTCCACTACTTCGGCGCCGGCACCTCGGGCAGATTCGGGGTGCTGGACGCCGCCGAGGTGCCGGCGACCTATGGGGTGTCCTCCGACACGTTCACCGCTCATCTCGCGGGTGGCACGGCAGCGATGATCAGCGCCGTCGAGGACGCCGAGGATGACCCCGAGTCCGGCGCCGCGGACGCCGAGCAGGCCCTCCGGGCCGATGACATCGCCATCGGCCTGGCCGCCAGCGGCAGGACGCCGTACGTCGCCGGCGCCCTTCGTCGCGCACGGGAACTCGGCGCCCGCACCGTCGCCATCACCTCTGATCCCAGTGCACCCCTGGCCGATGGGGCCGATCATCACCTCTGTGCCGCGACCGGCCCCGAGGTGATCACCGGATCGACCCGGATGAAGGCGGGAACGGCCCAGAAGCTGATCTTGAGCAGCTTCTCCACCGCGCTGATGATCCGCTTGGGCCACACCTACTCGAATCTGATGATCGATCTCGTCCCGGTCAACGACAAGCTGCGCGCCCGCGTACTCACCCTGCTGCAAGTCGCCTCCGGCGCATCAGCCCCGGAAGCCGCCCGCGCCCTCGACACCTGCGGTGGAGAGGTTCGCACGGCTCTGCTCGTCCTGCTGTTGGACGTCGATCCTGCACGAGCGCGTGCCCTGGACGAGAAGCATCGCAGCCTGCGAGAGGCGGTACAGCACACGACCAGGTCGAACCGTCGACGCACCGCCCAGGACTGCCACGTGGGCGTCGACATCGGCGCCAGTGGCTATCGCGTCGCGATCGTGCGCGGCGGCGAGCTCGTCGACATGGTGCAAGGTCACGTACGGCCGTCCGTGTCCGCAACAGGTCCGGACCTGCGGGCGGTCAGCGACGCCGTGGCCCGTGAAGTGACGGTCTCGACGCGACGGCACGGCCTGGATGTCGCCACCCTGGGGTTGGGAGTCGCCGGTGGTCGGGCGTTTCCGAACGTCACGGAGGCGCTGCTGCCGATCCTGAACATCGTGCACGCCGACATGATGGCGGTGTTCGCAGACGGCGTGTCGTCCTACGTGGGAGCGCTGGGGTTCGAGGCCGGGGCGGTGCTCGCGGCCGGAACAGGTTCGGTCGTGATCGCCACCGATGCGACGACCACGTGGAGGCGCACCGACGGCCTCGGTCACCTGCTCGGCGACATCGGCAGCGGGGCGTGGATCGGTCGTCGGGCGCTGGAGGTCGCGGTTCGACATGCAACGGGCCGACCCACGACGTCCGCGGCCCTGCGCACAGCAGCCGAGAGTCGCTTCGGCAGCGTAGCGACGCTCGTCAACGACCTGCACCGCAGCCCCGATCCCTCCGCGACGATGGCGTCGTTCGTGCCCGACGTCGTGGCGGCGGCGCGAGAGGACGACGCTGCGGCCGAGTTACTCGCCCAAGCCGCCGACGAGCTCGCGGCCACGCTGCTGCACGCTGCCGATGGCCTTACCCGGCGACTCGCGGCGGTGGGCGGGATCGCAGGTCAGGACGGGCCGTTGCGGCACTTGCTCGAGCAGCGGCTCACCGCGGCCGGCCACGAGTTGACGGAGGCAGCGGGATCAGCAGCCGAAGGCGCAGCACACATCGTGCGAGCACTTTCGCAGGACACGCTGCCGGAAGTGTTTCGCGACCAACTGCTCGCCGTGCACACCTGACCGCACTGAACCGCACCATGCCGCCACCCCTCGGCGACCTTCGCCATCTGCAAATCGAGGTCAGCTTCGCTGATCTTCTCGACGCCCTCCTTGAACGGCGTGCGTGATCTTCCTCGATGCATGGCGGACCCTTCGGTGTCGTTCACTCGGACGTCCCCCGTTGATCTGCGAACGCCGCGCGCAACTGCGGCCATCGGTCGGCGCGACACACGACCGGTGGCTGGTCGAGCGGCGCCGGCAATGTCACCTCGCCCGGCCCGGCGTGGTGTGTCCCGGTCCACACGTCGACCCACCGGCCCTCGGGCAGATACACGACCGCGTCGTCGACACCCGGTTCGGCGACCGGCGCCACCAGCAGCGCGTCGCCGAGCTTGAACTGCAGCGGGTACCGCCATACCGACGGGTCGCCGGGGTGGTCGAAGAACAGCCCACGCATCAGCGGACGCGACTCCCGCACGGACACCCTCGCCTGCTCGGCCAGGTAGTCCACGAGCCGCTCGCGCAAGTGCGCGAATCGCCGGAAGACCGGAACCACACGCTGGTCGCCGGTGCGCTCGGCGACGTTCCACGGCGTCCGGTCCCGCAGCGGCGGCTCGTGATGGTGGAACTCGGAGTGGTACTGCATGATCGGCATGAAGCACGACGCAGCCGCCGCGCGCAGGTACAGTTCCGGGTCCGGCACGTCGCCGGAGAACCCGGCGAGGTCCCAGCCCCAGTAGACGATGCCGCACGCCGACGCGGTGATCCCGGCGATGATCGACGAGCGGAACCCCTCCCAGGTGGAGTCCTCGTCACCGGCCCAGATCGCACCGTGCGCCTGCGACCCGGTGAAGCCGGCGCGCGAGAACGTCACCGGCGCCTTGCCCTCGGAACGCAGCAGGTCACCGTAGGCGCGCGCGTAGTGCACCGGGTACAGGTTGTTGCCTTCGTCGCCGCGGCGCCCGTCGCCGTAACGCAGGTCGTGGCCCCACGCGTGCTCGCCACCGTCGGTCTTGAACCCGTCGACGTCGAGGTCACGGACCAGGTACCGGCGCTTCTGCGTCCACTGGTCGCGGGTGCGTTGCACGGACAGGTCCGGCATCAGCGACTGCGGGAACCACCAGCCCCGGTTGTGGTAGGCGCCGCCGTCCGCCTCACGCACGGCGTGGCCGTCGCGCACCAGTTCGGCGCCGTCCCGGATGACCTGCGCGTCGTCGCTGACGTCGGCGCCCAGCTCGTACCGGGTCTTCAGCAGCGGGATCTGCCACAGGATCACCTTGATCCCCCGGTCGTGCAGTTCGTCGATCATTCCCTTCGGGTCCGGCCAGGCGCCGTCCGCGGGGTAGTCGAAGTCCTCCGCGGCGTGTGGCGCTCCGTCGCGGTGCACCTCGTAACGTGCGTCCCGGAACGTTGCGAAGGTCTGCTCGTCGCTCCATGCCTCGATGACAACGGCACCCACCGGGATGTCGAGTTCGCGATGCCGCCGCATCCGGTCCATCACGATCCGCTGCGTGTTCCACTCGTTGCCGGACGCCCACAGTCGGAACACCCACGTCGGCAGCTCCTCGGCCCGACCGACCTGCGCGGTGAACGCGGCGAGCACGTCACCGGGCGTTCCGTCGTAGATGGCGACGTCGACCGTCTCGTCGTCCGTTCCACCCAGGGCGACCTCGACGACCAGGCGGTCCGGCGTGGACGCACCCACGTCGTACCAGGTACGACGCGACGTCCGGACGTGAAAGCCCCAACTCGGCCCGGACTCGGACACCACGTGCGCGAACGGCATGGGCAGGTAGGTCCGTGCGTGCCGGCCCTGCGACTTGTACTGCTCGAAGACGACAGCGTCCAGCCGCCGACCGCGCTGGTCCACCGCGTCGAAACGCTCACCGAAACCGACGACGTGCTCGTCCGGCTCGAGCCGCAGCGCGAACCGGGCACGATGCGCGCGGCCGGCGACGACGAGCCACTCGAGACTGCCGTCCACGAGCCGGTCAGAGGCGATGCTCAACGTACCCGCGTCAGGCACCCAGCGGGCGGTGCTGAACTCGAACCACTCCGTGCCCACGTCCTCGCCGGTCCCGCCTCCGAGGGTGGCGTGAAAGCGGTACCGGTAGCGCGCACCGTCACGCACCGGCTCGGTCGTCACCTCCCATCCGCCGTCCGACGCCGTCGCGGCGGCCTGCGCCTGCGCGAGATGACCCTCTCCCCCGGCCAACGCAGCAGCGTCTCCCGCGTCCGGCCGGGCGGGCCGCATCGTGAGCGTGCGGGCTTCGCCGCCCGCGGTACCGCCATCGGCCGCGTCGCCGCTGGTCACGGTCACCCACTCGCACGTCACCGACGTCACCTCGGTCGCGGCCGCCACGCCGAGACGCACGCGCTGCCCGGCCTCCGGAAGCACCGGAACGCGCTGGTCCGGCGAGACGGCGTACGGGTGCCCGACACCGTGCGGACGGTGCCTCATCACGGTCTGCTCGCCGTCCACCGCCGTCATCGCCGCTCCTGCCACTGTCGCGGCTCTCCGGTCAGCAGGCCGAGTTCGTCGGCCAGGACGAGGTACATTCCGTGCGACCACAGCAGCGGCGTCGCGACGGTGCCCCACCGCTCGACCCACTCCGCCCGATGTTCGGGTGCCAGCAGATGGTGCGGCACCTGCTCGGGCAGTTCATCGTCGTTCGTCGCTTGAGCGGCTATCCAGTGCAGGTAGCTCCACGCGGCCGCCGTGTCGCCCGCCGCGGCCCGGTTCCAGCCGAGCAGGGCCGACAGCAGCAGCCACTGCCCGCCGCCGTAGAAGACGTCGGCCGCGTACCTGTGCACCCCGCCGTCGGTGTCCAGCTCGCGCGTCACCGCGTCGAGCGTCGCCGCGGCGACCGGATCGTCCAGCTCCACCAGACCGAACGGCACGACGCACGCCGGCAGCGACCCGTCCACGACCTCGCTGCCGAGCCACTTGATCAGGTGCCCGTCACGCACACCTTCGTCGAGGACCAGCTTGCGGATCTCCTCGGCGACCTGCCCGGCACGCGCCGCTCGTGCGGCATCCACCACGCCGGAGCCGACCGCGGCGACGAGGCCCCCGTACAGCGCTCCCAGAGTGGACACGTGCCGCTGGTCGAGATGTTCTTCCCACCAGTCGTAACAGTTGCGGTCCCAGAACGCCGCGACGTAATCCACGCAGAGTTGGATGGCCGGACGCCACCGCCCGACGTCCAGGTCGTGCCTGCGGGCGTGCTCGGTGACCGCCCACAGCCACGTCCCGTATCCGTCGGTCTGGAAGTTCCACCACTGCACGGCGCCGTCGCCGCCTTCGAGGGTGAACCGGGTCGGCAGCATCGACTCCACCGGCACCTGCCGGCCGCTGTCCGCGGCGCCGACCAGGCTCTCGATGTGCCCGCGGCGATCGGTGAGGACACCGGCCGCCCAGTCGTGGAACCGATTCGCCGACGTGACGTCGCCGTACCGCGAGATCCCCTCGGCGGTGAACGAGCCGTCTCGGAACCACGCGAATCCCCGGTAGGCCGAGAACGTCGGCGACGCCGGGTAGGCACCGGAGCGATGCTGGTGCTCGGTGATCACCTGATGGCTGCGGTGCGCGAGGCCGGCGAGAGTGGACGACGACGGAGGTGGCGTCGTGGTCATGGGCGTCAGTGTCCTAAAGATCGAGAAACGGGCGGGATCAGAGCAGCTCGTTGACAGCTTGCTCGGCGTCGGCGAGTGCGTCCTCGACGGATTTGCGTCCGGCCGCGGCGTTGCCGAGTTCCTCGGTGACGACGTCCTGCATCTCCTGCTGGCGTTCGATCACCGGGGGCAGCGCGACGGCGTCGAGCGAGTCCAGAACGGCTTGCCGGTTGGCCGGCGGTGTGGCCTCGGTGTACTCGGCCAGCTTGGACTCGTCGGCCACCGGCGGCAGTTCCCAGGACGTCTCCAGCCGGATGTCCGTCGTCGTGTCCGATGCGGCGAGGAAGTCGACCCAGCGCTGAGCGGCGTCCGGGTGTTCGCTGCTCGCGGAGACGACGGCGCCGTTGGCGAACATCGCCGACGCGTCGGTCGCTCGGCCGGGTTCGACGACGATGTCCCATTCGAACGGCACGTCGGCCATGGCGCCGAACATCCAGATACCGGTGTGCCACATGGCGAGGTTGCCTTCGGCGAACAGGTTCGAGTCGAAGTCCGGCGTGCCGGCGCCGTCGGCCTTCGTCGGCATGGTCGTTCCGGACTTCTGCACCAGCCAGTTGGCCGCCTCGACGCCCTCCGGGGAGTTGAAGGTGGCCCGCGAAGCGTCGTCGTTCATGAACTCGCCACCGGCCTGGGCCAGTGCCTTGTAGAACTCGTTGAAACTGATCGGCTGGTAGTCGCCCCAGACCCCGGCGTCCTTGTCGGTCAGGGCCTTCGCCGCGGCCTGCTCGTCGGCCCAGGTCCAGTCGTTCGTGGGCGGTTCCACGCCGGCCTGCTCGAACAGGGTCTTGTTGTAGAAGAGGACGACGTTGGAGAACGACGTCGGGACGCCGTACTGCGTCCCGTCCCGGTTGAAAGCCTCGAGCAGCGACTCACGGTAGGCACCGGTGTCGATCTCGTCCAGCGGCGCCAGCGACCCGTTCTCCGCGTAGGTCACGAAGTTCTCGTAGTTCAACTCGAACGTGTCGGCGACGGTGCCGCCGGCCACCGCGGTCTGCAGGGAAGTGAAGTAGTCAGCGAACGGCACGGTCTCCACCTCGACCTGGACGTCCTCGTTTGCGGCCTCGAACGCTTCGACGATCCGGTCGAGGTCGGCCTCGTGGCCGTCGTTGGCGGAGAAGTTCATGTATCTGACGGTGGTGGTGCCGTCCGCGCTGTTCGAGTCGGACGAGTCGGTGGCCGAACCCTGGGAGCAGGCCGAGAGCGCGAGCGCGAGGGCACCGATGCCCGCGGCGACGGCCGCGCGTCGGGTGGAGCTGCGTTGCACCATGGTTGGTCCTTTCGTCTGAAGAGTCATTTCAAGCCGGTGTGCGCCATGCCCGCGATGATGTGCCGTTGCGCGAAGAGGTAGACGACGGCGATGGGCAGGATCGACACCACCGAGCCGGCCATGACCACGTTCCATTCGGTGGTGAACTGGCCGTGCAGGGTGGACAGGCCCAGCGGCAGCGTCATCAGCTCCGGCGAGCGGATGACGATCAGGGGCCAGAGGAAGTTGTTCCAGCTGCTCATGAAGGCGAACACGGTCAGCGCGGCCAGTGCCGGACGGACCAGCGGGAGCACGATGGTCGCGTAGATCCGCAGGTGGCTGGCACCGTCGATGGTCGCGGCCTCGTCGAGCTCTCGCGGCACGCTCTCCATCGCCTGTTTGAGCAGGAAGATGCCGAACGCGGACGCGACGGAAGGTGCGAGCAGTGCGAAGTACGTGTCGTTCAGATCGAAGCGGCTCATCTGAATGAACAGCGGCACCACCAGCACCTGCAGCGGCACCATCAGGGTGGCCAGGTAGAGCGTGAAAATGACGTTCCTGCCCGGGAACCGCAGACGCGCGAAGCCGTACGCGGCCATCGAGCCGGTGACGAGTTGCGCCACGGTCGACACGACGGCGACGCCGAACGAGTTCGCCACGATCCGCCACATCGGCAGCGTGTCGAACAGCGTCCGGTACGCCTCCAGGGTCGGGTTCTCCACCAAGAGCGTCGGGCCGCCCGAGAGGTTGCCGTCGGCCGTGATGGAGGTGACGAGCGTCCACAGGAACGGGAACAGCATGACGAACGCGCCGGCGATCACTCCGGCGTAGAGCGCGGCTCGACCGAACCCACGACGGCGCGGACCGGTTCTCGGCTCGGCCTCCGGGCGCACAGCGGTCACGGTGGCATCAGGCATAGTGCACCCACCGGCGTTGCCCGCGAATCTGGACGGCCGTGACCGCGAGGATGACCAGGAACAGCAGCCACGACAGCGCCGACGCCTCGCCGGCTCGCCCGTAACGGAACGTCAACTCGTAGATCTGGCCCACCACCACCTGGCTCGCGCCGCTCGGCCCGCCGCCGGTCATCACATAGACCTGGTCGAACACCTGGAACCCGTTGATCAGCGATATCACCACGACGAAGAACGTGGACGGGGACAGCAGCGGCAGTGTCACGTGCCGGAACTGCTTCCAGGCCGACGCCCCGTCGATCCGGGACGCCTCGTACAGCTCCTGCGGGATCGTCTGCAGGCCCGCCAGGAGGATGACCATGACGAAGCCGAGGTCTTTCCAGGCAGAGGCGAGGATCACCGACGGCATCGCCCAGGAGGGGTCGGTCCACCAGCCGGGCTCCGGCAGGTTCAGGAAGCCGAGGATCTGGTTGACGAGCCCGTTGGACGGGTTGAGCAGCCACTGCCACACCAGTGCGACGACCACCCAGCTGGTGACCACGGGCAGGAAGTACGCGGCGCGGAAGAACCCCCGGGCGGCGAGGCGCCGGTTGAGCACCACCGCCAAGCCCAGGCCTCCCGCGTAGACGAGCGGGAAGTAGCCGAGGATGTACAGCAGCGTGTGCCCGAACACCTCGCGGGTGTTGGGGTCGGTGAGCAGGTGCGCATAGTTGTCCAACCCCACCCACGTCATAGACGAGATCAGGTTCCACTCGTGCAGGCTCACCCACGCCGACGACACCATCGGGACGAACGTGAACAGCAACAGCGGAACACCGCTGGGCAGGAGGAAGAACAGCGCCCAACCGAGGGTTCGCAGCCGCGGCGAGCGTCGGCGCCGACTCGCGCCGGGAGCGACCGGACGGGCCCCGTCCCGATCGTCGACGGACCCCCGGGTCAGGGTCGGCTGCGTCGCGTTCATGCCCGCGACTCGGTCTGGCCGGCGTGCAGCCGCTCCCGGACCAGACGGCCCTGGTCGCCGCTGGCGCCCGCGACGTCGAACGGCGACGCGAACACGAGCGCTGCCGCGCCGAGCGCCCACTTGTCCTCCGCCCACGGCTCCACGACGTAGGTGAGGCCCCGGCGCGAGGCGATCAGGTGACGCCGGAAGGCCGCCTCGAAGCCCGGCTCCCAGTGGCTCCACGCGTCGATACCCTCGCCGAGGATCATGACGATCTCCGGGTCGAGCGTGTGCACGATGCCAGCCAGCGCCCGCCCGAGCAGCTCTCCCGCGTGGCGGTAGATCTCCCGCGCGTCCGGGTCGCCGTCGTCCGCCGCCGCGTGTAGACCTCGCACGGTGCCGCGCGGGCCGACGACGCCGCGTTCCCGCGCGGTGGCCACGAGGGCGGCCTCGCCGACGTGTGCTTCCAGGCAACCTTCGGAACCGCACCCGCACAACGGACCGTCGACCGTGATCGGGGTGTGCCCGATCTCGCCTGCGCCGCCGCGCGACCCGCGGTAGATCGCCCGGTCGACGACGATGCCACAGCCGATTCCCCGGCCGATGGTGACGACCAGGTACGACGAGTGCGACTGCCCGATACCGTAGAGCCGCTCCGCCACCGCCAGGGTGTTGACGTCGTTCTCCACCAGCACCGGCACGCCCAGTCCGGATCGGAGGATCGGCCCGACCTGTGCGTCGTTCCATCCCAGAGTGGGCGCCGACACGATGCCCGTCGCTTGGTCGTCGACAGCCCCGGGGACTCCGACACCGATCCCCAGCAGGTGGCGGTCGCCACGGTCGTCCATGGCGGCGCCGAGGATGTCGACCAGCCGGTCGAGCGCGGTCGGAGATTCCGGATCGAACGGGTACGACGTCGAGTGCCGGACCGCGCCGTCCAGACCCACGTCCACCACGGCGACGTGGTCGGCGGTGACCTTGGCACCGATCGCCCCGCCCGCGGAATGCACGAGACCGAGCAGGCGCGCCGGCCGCCCGCCGTCCGACGGAACCTGCTCGAGTTCGGTGATCAAGCCATGGACCAGCAGGTTTTTGGTGACCTGGGTAACCGTCGCCGGGCTGATCTCCAGCACTCGTGCGATCTCTGCCCGCGACGCCGAGCCGCGAGTGCCGAGCAGGCCGAGGATGGCCGACGGCACGAGATCGCCTCGCGCGGAGGAGCCGTTCGGTGCTGGGGCGTGCGCCAACCTGACCTCGATTCGGACGTAAATTTAGAAGTAAATTAACAGCCGAAACCTGGGAGGTCAACGCATACTCCTGCGGTTCCATGTTCGCGACGCTGGAGCGCCCGGCCGCCACCACGGCAGATCGAGCTGTCCGCGATCGACCAGGACAGATGTCCCGGATGGTCACCCCTCGTGGGCTTCGGCCTCCATCGCCGCCGCGTCCAGGACGACGATGCGGCCGCGTCCCAGACGGAGCAGGCCGCGGTCGGCGAACTCCCCCAGCACCTTCGTCGCCGTCTCGCGGGACGTCCCCACCAACGCCGCGAGCTGCTCGTGCGTCAGCGTGATCTGCTGCCCGCGGCTCAGCACCCCACCTCGAGGCGCGTCCGGTGTCAACGTGCACAACGTCGACGCGATCCGCTGCGAAACGCTCTTGAAGACGCTGTCGGTGAGCCGCTGCTCCATCTCGGCCAGCCGATGACCCAGCGTCTCGGCGATCCGACCGGCGATGCGCCGGTCGGCGAGCAGGAACCTGCGCACGTCCGCCCTGCTCATGACACACACCACGGCCTCGTCGAGCGCCTCGGCGAAGTTGTCGTACATCGACTGCCCCAGCAACACCATCTCGCCGAAGATCGTCCCCGGCGTGATGATCGCCGTCGTCAGCGCACGCCCGTCCTCGGACACCCGGAACACCCGCACCCGGCCGCGCTTCAGGATGAACAACGTCTCGACCGGGTTGTGCGGCGAGAACAGCAACTCGCCGGCCGCATAGGTCCGCATCGGCGCGTTGTCCGCGATGACCCGCATCTCCTGGTCCGACAGGTCACAGAAGATGTCCACCTCGGCCAGGCACCACGTCTTGTCCGGCTGCGCGCCCGCCTGCTCCATCAGCGTCGCCTCCTCGCGCCGGCCCGGCGCCCACGGAGGCGAATCGCTGTCCCAAGGCTGCCGGTCCAAGGCATCGACGCCCTCGACCAGACAGTACGTCAACTTCTGCTCCGCATCATCTCCCGGTGAGGACGCCCCCCGCGACGTGTCCCTGGTCACCGACGCGCCATCCGTGCCGTCAGCACCAGATACGTCACGGCCAGCAGCAGGCCGTAGAACAGATGCCCGACCAGACTCTGCCACTGCGCGTCACCGACCTCGAAGACCATCTCGCTCATCCCGAGCCACGCCGGCATGATCCACAGCGCGCCGAGCACCCACCAGGCCGCGCCGTAGACCAGCCCCAGCAGGGCCGTCACCCCCAGGTCCTGCAGCACCCGCGAGAACAGCACCACGAACACCGCACCGAACAGCGCAGAGTTGAACAGATGCACCAGCCAACCCACGCCCTCGGAGCTGCTGCCGATGAGGTCGGCCACCATCGGCATCATCCCCATGGCCTGCATCAACACACCGAACCCGACACCACCGACCAGGCCGCCGACAATCCCGGCACCGACCCGCACCGGCAAAGCCACACCACGATCCACCGCCTGCGCATCCGCCATGATCGGACCTCCATCCCACGATGTGATCGATCCCGAAGAGACGAACCGACGCTAGAAACCATGCGGAGGCGAGTTCTGTGACGCAGGACACACAACGCTCGTGGGGCCGAGAGCTCCCCGGATTCCGACGCGTCACACCCGCCCGTGCATCACGCATCAAACCCATCGCCGATGAGCCGCTACGGTTCACGGTGCGGTCGATGGCTGTGCAAGGCGGCAGGCCGCTTCGAGCAACATGGCGTGCACGAATGCTTGTGGCAGGTTGCCGCGCAGTTGGCGCTGGTTGACGTCGTACTCCTCGGAGTAGAGCCCGGCAGGACCGCAGGCCGCCCGGTTCCGCTCGAACCACGCTCGGGCCTGCACTTCGCGGCCTTGTTGGTGATCGGCCATCGCGGTCACGAACCCGCAGAGCAGGAACGCGCCCTCCGCCTCGTACAACGGACGCTGGTCGTGCCGGAAACGGTAGACGTACCCGTCCTGTGTCAGTTCTGTGCGTACGGCGTCGAGGGTGGCGATGCTTCGCGTATCGCCCGGGTCCAGACCCTCTCGGATCACCGGCAACAACAGCGCAACGTCCACCCCAGGGTCGGTCGGGGTGCGCTGCCACCGTCCTGTGGGGTGCAGGCTGTCCTTGGCGGTATCGGCGACGATGGTGTCGGCCAGCGACGTCCAAGCGGCAGCTTGCGAGCGAGCGGCGCCCGCCGCTGCGGCGGCGCGCAGTCCTGTGGCGCAGATCAACCGGGAGTGGGTCCACCGGTCGTCGTGCAGTTCCCACACCCCGGCGCCCTCGTCGTTCATGCGCTCCTCGATGGCGGCGACCGCAGCCTCGACGGCTCGCCAATGCTCGGTACCGAGGCGGTCGTCCCGCGCGGCGGCCGCGAACAGCAGGAGCGCCTCACCGAACGCATCGAGCTGGAACTGGTGGCCGACTCGATTGCCGGCCCGGTTGCCCCCACCCGGATAACCGATCACGCGGCGAAGGGTGTGTTCGTCGGGCACCGGTCCCCCGTCGACGGTGTACGCGGGCCGCAGCGACGGCCCGTCGTCGAGGATCCGCTGGGCGATGAATTCCACGGCGTTGTCCAGCAGGTCGGACACACCCGCGACGGCCGCGGCCTGACCGGCGTAGCACTGGTCGCGGATCCACGAGTATCGGTAGTCGTAGTTGCGTCCCGCCTCGGAGCGTTCCGGCAGCGACGTGGTGGCGGCCGCGGCCATGCCACCGTGCCTGCTCGTCATGCCACGCAGCACCGCCACGGCGTGGCGGGCATCTCGGCGGGCGATCACGGTGCTCAGGTCGGGCATCGTCCCCTTCCACCGATGCTCCGTGGCCTCCCACGACGCGGAGGCGTCGACCGGCTGGTCGGCCAGCGGTTGGTCGGACAGTTCGAGGATCAGGTCGTGGGTTTGTCCGGCGGGCACCACCAGCGTGCAGGCCAGAGCGCCGTCACGCTCGCGAGCCGCAGCAGCACCGGACCACCGCAGATGGAGCGGGCCGACACGCGCGGTCCACGTGTCATCGTTGCGATGGAGCTGACGCATGGCGTGTCGCCCGAAGCCGGCGCGCGGGTCGAGCACCACGTCCACCTCGGCGGCCTCGTCGTCGTTGGCGTGTACGCGACGGAGCATGACCGCGGTGTGCGGGTCGCCGGGGAACGCCAGCGCCTCCCGGCACTCGATCGCGCCACTGGAGGTCATCCAGCGCGAGTGCCAGATCAGCGACCCCACCTCGTAGTAACCGCCCCAGACGTACCAGCGGTCGCGAGGGCTGACGGCATACGTCCCGGCGCCACCGATCAGGGCGGAGAACACCGCGTCGGAGTCCCATCCGGGAGCACACATCCACACGATGTCACCACGAGGGCCGATCAGCGCGCCCCGTTCGCCGTCGGCCAGCAGGGCGTACTCGCGCAGCACCTCCGGCCGAATGTCCGGTGGAACGGCCATGGTCAGATCCCTGCCGCGTTGGCGTAGTAGAGCTGGTCTTCGCGGTATCCGCCCTGTCCCAACCCGATGGTGGAGACGTCGTCGACGAACTCCACGGCCTTGATCCACTTGACCATCTTGTAGCCGAGCTGGGTCTCGAAGCGCACCCGCACCGGCGCGCCGTGCTCGATCGGGAGCGGCGCCCCGTTCATCTCCAGGGCGAGCAGCGACTGGGTGTGACGGGCCAGGAAGATCGGCACCGCCTCGTAGAAGTAGCCGTAACGACCTTCGCCCTCGGTGAGTCCCTTGTCATCCATCGCGTAGAACACAACGTGTGTCACGTCCGGATCGGGCGACACGAGGTCGACCAGGCGCTCGAGCGGCACACCGCCCCACTCGGCGATCGAGTTCCATCCCTGGATGCAGTTGTGATTGCAGATCTGCGTCGCCCATCCGAGTTCACGCAGCTCGGCCAGCGACAGCGACACCGGGTTGGCGACACGTCCGCCCACGGGCAGCCGATAGTCGGCGAAGTCGTCGGCAGCCATCCGCTCGTACTCCGGATCGACCGGCGGATAACCGTTGACCCGGTGATATTCCGAGATGTCGGCGCGGGTGTAACGCTGCCGCGACGTGAACAGCCGAGACAGCACTCCCTCGAACGGCGCCACCACGACGCCGAGAAGATGCTGGGCCGTCCGCGGGCGCAGCCGGGCGAACACCGTCAACAGCACATGGATGAGCACGATCGCGGCGAGTGCGATCGTCCCGATCGCCACCGCGAGCGACCGGTCCGCCGTCTCATGGCCCAGGACGATCTTCGCGAATCCGAGCGGCAGTCCGTGGATGATCACCATCGCGGTGTGGATCACGACGAATCCGGCGAACGCGCACAACCCGATGAAGTGGATGCTTCGCGCACCCTGCTTGCCACCGAACAGCTTGCCATACCACGGGAAACGCGCCAGTACCGACGGTGACATCGCCGCACCGGTGATGATCTGCAGCGGCGCGAGCAAGAACACCACGGCGAAGTAGGTGAGCTTCTGCACAGCGTTGTAGGGCTCACCTGGCAGTTTCGCCGGCAGCTCGAACTGCAGGTACGTTCCGACGGCTTCGATCGCGTCCGGAACGACCGACCACTCGGTCGGAATCAGGAAGTGCCAGCGCCCGGACGTGAAGACCATCGCAATGTAGACGATCCCGGTGGCGATCCAGAAGTGCACGGTCATGAAGTGCCAGTGCCGCCCAAGCCCCAGGTTCTTCCGCCCGGGCATCGCGATCACCGGATTCCACGCCTCTTCCTCGTCCAGGCTGACCCACGGACGGCGCGAGTCGGCACCGTACATCTTGGTGGAGAACCGCGCCCATTCCCGACCGGGCGGGCATCCGTCGTTCCAGTACATCTTGGGGAACGACGCCAGAACCTCGATGCCGGACCGGGCGAGCATCAGCATGAAGAACACCGTCAACGCGTGTGTGATCACCACGAACCACGGAAAGATCGCTGGATCGGGCACGGACTCTCCTCACCTGTGGACGCCCGGGGTCGGTGGATGCATTACCCGCAGGCGTGATCCACACACATCCGGGAGCCGTGGTGATTACATGGGGGTATGACGGCCGACAACCAGCCAGGCAGCGGTGCGCGCGCCCGCCCCGCCGACGACCCGCAGCAGGCCGTGACGCGCGCGCGTACGCAGGTACTCACGGGGCGGGGCGCGGGCGCGGACCGGGCCGAGATTGCCCGGGCCACCCGCGAGCGCCCCACGCTCGGCGCACTCCCAGCGCCGCTCGAGCGGGAACTGGTGCACCTGCACACCGCCCTCATTCGCAGCGAAACGGACGGCGAAGCCGGCGACATGGTGTCCACCGGGGCGCAGGAACAGATCGACCGGCTCCGCGAGATCTGGGCGCCGACCATTCCATGATCAACTGCTTCGTGGCCCGATGCCATGAAGCCGAGCGCCGATCCTCCGGCCCACTGCCCGCGTGATCGACAGCGTGCGGGGTAAGCGATGACGTACGCGCCGTGTCGGCGGCGCGCCCGCAGCGAGAGGAGATCCGGGGACATGGACGTCGTTGTCGTCACTGGTGCCAGCGGAGGCACCGGCCGTGCGATCGCCCGACGGTTCGGGGAGAAGGGTGCAGCGGTGGCGCTGCTCGCGCGAGGGCAGGCGGGCCTGGAGGCCGCGGCTGACGACGTGCGCGCCGCGGGCGGTCGCACCCTGGCGCTACCTGTGGACGTCGCCGACGCCGGCGCGCTCGCCCAGGCCGCCGGCCAGGTGGAGATCGAACTGGGTCCCATTGATACCTGGGTGAACGTGGCGATGACGTCCGTGCTCGCACCGTTCACCAAGATCGAACCGGAGGAGTTCGAACGGGTCACCGATGTGACGTATCTCGGCTACGTCTACGGCACCAAGGTGGCCCTGGACCGGATGCTCCCCCGCGACCGCGGCACGATCGTGCAGGTCGGGTCCGCGCTGGCCTATCGGGGCATCCCGTTGCAGAGCGCCTACTGCGGAGCCAAGCACGCCCTCCGCGGCTTCCACGAGTCGCTGCGCTGCGAGCTGCTGCACGAAGGCTCACACGTGAACCTCACGATGGTGCATCTGCCAGCGATGAACACGCCGCAGTTCGACTGGGCCCTCACCCGGCTACCGCACCACGCCCAGCCGGTGCCTCCGATCTACCAGCCCGAGGTGGGCGCGCGGGCCGTGCTGCACGCGGCCGCCCATCCGGGGCGGCGGGAGTACTGGGTCGGCCGCAGCACGGTCGGCACCATCGTCGCGAACAAGTTCGCCGGCGGGCTGCTCGACCGGTACCTGGCTCGTACCGCGTTCGCGTCCCAGCAGACCGATCAGCCGCTGGACCCCGACGCCCCGGCCAACCTGTGGGAACCGGTCGACGACGTCGAAGACTACGGCGCGCACGGCGAGTTCGATGGCAAGTCGATCACGCGCAGCTACCAGATGTGGGCCTCGCGACATCGGTACCTGCTCGGCGCGGCCACGGGCGCCGCAACCGGCGCGCTGGCCTCCGTCTGGGGAGTGGCACGGTGTCGGCGCCGCTCGGCCGCCGCCGACCGGCTGCGGGCTGCTGCGCCGGACGTCGTTCGACGTTACGCGCCCGCTCGACTCGGCGGGCGACGGTCCTCTCGACCGCGGTGGCACCCAGCGCGATGACGCGGACCCCTCGACTCGGCCTCGATGTTCACCTCTTCCATCGACGACGCAGGCCCAGCACCACGGCCGCGACAGCGCTCGCCGCCGCGGCCACACCGGTCGCGGTGACGCCGCGGGAGGCACGCCGGTCGACCGCCGGCCGGCCCACCGTCCGTTCCGGGTACGGCTCCCCTCGATCGCCCTGCAACCCCAGGTCCAGCGCTTCGGCCAGGTGAAGGGCGGTGCGTCCGCTGTCGCCCTGCTCGATCTGGGTCCGGCAGCTGAACCCGTCGGCGATCACCAGCGTCTCCGGAGAGGCGTCGCGGACCGCGGGCAGCAGCACGCGTTCGGCACAGGCCATCGACACGTCGTAGTGGCCGTCCTCGAAGCCGAAGTTGCCGGCCAGGCCGCAGCATCCGGAGTCGGGCACGGTCGCGTCGATGCCGGCGCGGCACATCAGCTCGGTGTCGGCGTCGAAGCCGATGACGGCGTGCTGGTGACAGTGGGTCTGGACGAGCGCCTGCCGGTCCAGCTGCGGTGGCTGCCACCCGTCCGGCGCGTGCCGGAGCAGGAACTCGGCCAAGGTGTGGGTCTGGCGGGCCAGGCGGCGGACGTCGGCGTCGTCGGGCAGCATGTCCGGCATGTCGTTGCGGAACACCGCGGTGCACGAGGGTTCGAGCCCGATGATCGGGGTGTCGGCGGCCAGCCACGGCCGCAGCGTCCGCAGCGTACGGCGGAAGACGCGCTGGGCGACGTCGAGTTGCCCGGTGGATATCCAGGTCAGGCCGCAGCACACCGCGTCGTCGGGGACGACGACGTCGAACCCGGCCGCTTCCAGTACGTGCACGGCCGCACGCCCGACGTTCGGGTGGTAGTGATTGGTGAAGCTGTCCGGCCAGATGAGCACGGTCCGATCCGCGCGGGGGTCGGGCTCGGGCGCGTCGCCCTGGTGGCGGCGCCACCACTGCTGGAACGTCTCGCCGGCGAACGGCGGCGCGTCTCGCTCGACCGCGACTCCGGCGAGCTGCTTGCCGAGACGGCCCAGCCCGGGCGCGTACAGCGCGGCGTTGACCAGCCGTGGAGCGTGCGACGCGACCCGTGCCCACAGCGGCAGCCACCCCAGCGTGTAGTGCGCCGCCGGGCGGAGGCGGCCCGCGTAGTGGTGCGCGAGGAACTCGGCCTTGTAGGTGGCCATGTCCACGTTGACGGGGCAGTCGGACTTGCAGCCCTTACAGGCCAGGCAGAGGTCGAGTGCGTCGCGTACGCGGGTGGAGCGCCACCCGTCGGTGATCGGGGAGTCCTCGTGCGGCTGGAGCATCTCGAACAGCAGCCGCGCCCGGCCGCGAGTGGAGTGCTCCTCCTCGCGCGTCACCATGTACGACGGGCACATCACTCCGCCTTGCTCCTGACGGCAGTTGCCGACACCCACGCAGCGCATGGTCGCGCGGGTGAAGCTGCCGTCGTCGTCGGGGTAGGCGAACCACGTGCTGTGTGGCTGCGGCTCCCAGTCGGCGCCGAGACGCAAGTTCTCGTCGACGCGGCGCGCGGTGACCACCTTGCCCGGGTTCATCATGGTGTCGGGGTCGAACAGCGCCTTGGTCCGTTCGAACGCCGTGACGACGTCAGAGCCGAACATCCGCTCCAGCAACGGCCCACGGGCCTGGCCGTCGCCGTGCTCACCGGACAGCGAACCACCGTAGGAAGCGACCAGATCGGCCGCCCGTTCGGTGAACCGGGCGAACGAGGCGACCCCGTCCGCGGTGACCAGGTCGAACGGGATGCGCACATGGACACATCCCTGGCCGAAATGACCGTAGAACGACGGGTCCCCCAGATCGAACTCCTCGATCAGCGCCGACAGGTCGCGCAGGTAGTCGCCGAGCCGCTCCGGCGGGACGGCGGAGTCCTCCCAGCCGGGCCAGGTGTCGGACATGTCCGGGGGCCTTGCGGTGGCGCCGAGGCCGGCTTCGCGGGCCTGCCAGATCTCCTTCTCCTTGGCCAAGTCGTCGGAGAAGCTCACCCGAGGGTCACCCCGGGCTTTTCCGAGCGCCTCGAGCAGCGCGTCTGCCTGGGCGTCGGCGTCCTCCTTCGTGTCGGCGCCGAACTGCACCAGCAGCCAGCCGGCCCCTTCCGGGAGCATCTGCAGCGACTCCTCGTTCAGATGCTCCTGGTGTTCGAAGTACACCAGTCGGTCGTCCATCCCCTCGAGCACCACCGGGTCGCTGTTCGACAGGATGTCCGGCACCGCGTCCGCCGCCGCGGCGATGTCGTCGTAGCCGAGCACGAGCAGCGTCCGCTGCGCCAGCACCGGAACCAGGCGCAGCTCCGCCCGCAATACCGTGGCCAGCGTGCCCTCGCTGCCGACCAGCAGCCGGGCCACGTCGAAACCCTTCTCGGGCAACAGTGAGTCGAGGTTGTAACCCGACACCCGGCGGGGTATGTCCGGGAACCGCCGCCGGACCAGGTCGCCGTACTCGTCCACGATCTCGCGCAACCCACGGAAGATCTCGGCCTTGCGGCCGCCTTCGGCGAGCACCTGCTCGTACTCGCCGTCGCTGGTCCGGCCGACCCAGCTGCGGACTCCGTCGTAGGTGAGTATCTCCAGAGCGACGACGTTGTCGACCATCTTGCCTGTGCGCTGTGCCGACGCCCCGCACGAGTTGTTGCCGATCATGCCGCCGATGGCGCAGTGGCTGTGTGTGGATGGGCGAGGGCCGAATTCCAGCCCGTGACCGGACAGCTGGTCGTTGAGCTCGTCGAGCACGATCCCCGGCTCGACGACACAGGTCCAGCTGTCCGGGTCGACCGACAACAGCCGGTCGCAGTATTTGGTCCAGTCGATGATCACCGCGACGTTGGTGGCCTGGCCTCCCAGGCTGGTCCCGCCGCCACGGGACAGCACCGGCGCCGAGTGCTCACGGCACACCGCCACCGCCTCGACCCCGGCCTCGACCGTTCCAGGCAGCACGACCCCGAGCGGCACCTGCCGGTAGTTCGACGCGTCGGTCGCGTACGCCCCACGACTTCCCACGTCGAACCGAACTTCGCCGTCAACTCGCCGCGTCAGCTCCCGCTCGAGTTCGGCGATGTCGAGATTGGCCGGTGGGGGTGTGGCGTCGGCGCCAAGAGTGCTGGTCATGACTGGTGGCCTCCCGTACGCCCCGACACGAGCGAAGGAGCGAGATGACGGCAGTTTCGGATGTGACGGTGGATTCGGTGCGGGCGGCGGCCTCCGTGGTGCCGACCGACGCGCCCGCGCTGATGCTCGTTCATCCGCGGCCGGGGAGTTTCTCGTAGAACTCGGCCAGTTTCTGTCGCATCCCGGTCATGACGATGCCGGTGCCTTCCGGGTC
>NZ_PYGE01000008.1 GCF_003014555.1 Haloactinopolyspora alba | reverse complement strand
TGGAAGAACCCCGAGGACCTCACCGAGAACCAACGCGCCAAACTCGAATGGATCGCGGCCACCAGCCCCAAGCTCCACCGCGCCTACCTGCTCAAGGAAGGCCTACGCCACGTCTTCAAAGTCAAAGGCGAACAAGGCAAACAGGCACTCCAACAATGGCTCGCCTGGGCCAGCCGAAGCCGGATCAACGTCTTCGTCGTCCTCGGCCGCAAGATCCGCCGCCACCTACCCGCGATCCACGCAACACTCACCGAACGGATGTCCAACGCCATCGTCGAGTCAGTCAACACCAAAATCCGACTCCTCACCCGAGTCGCCTTCGGATTCCACGGCCCCGAACCCCTCATCGCCCTCACCATGCTCAACCTCGGCGGCTACCGCCCCAACCTCCCAGGCCGAACCTGACCCACGGATCAGTCACAACAGCCGGAATTTCCATGGTGAACGTGGTCATTTTTGCGGAGCGGATCATGTGAGGTCGAGGAGGCGGTCGAGGAACGGGCGCTGCCCGGAGACGATCTTCTCGCGTGCGGTTGCCGGCGTGAACCACTCGACCCGGTCAACCTCGGGGAACCGCTGGACGCGCCCGGAGCCGCGCGGCCACTCCAGCTCGAACGTCCCCGGCGTGACCGAGGCCGGGTCCAGGTCGCCCTTGAGCGCCCAGACCGTCACCGTCTTCCCGCCGGACTGGCGGACGCTGCCGAGCTCGACCAGCTCGCCGTCGGGAACGGGCAGCCCCAGCTCCTCGGCGAACTCGCGCCGCGCCGCGGCCTGCGCAGTCTCGTCCTCGCCGTACTCGCCCTTCGGCACCGACCACGCGCCGGAGTCGCGCCGCGCCCAGAACGGCCCGCCCATGTGGCCCAGCAGGACCTGGACGTCACCGCCTGTGCGACGGAACAGCAGGATGCCCGCGCTACGTTGGCCCGACATGCCGAACAGTGTGCCGCACCCCGACGACATGGTCGCCTCCGGTCACGGTCGACACCACGACCCGAGCCATTGGGCGGACGTGGGCCGTTCGCTCGTGACGAGTCCCGGCGTCCACCGGCCGTCGACGTTCTCGGCGCTGCTGGCCTCGACGCTCGGTGACACCGGCGGGAGAGTGGTCGTCGACGCCGGCTGCGGTGCGGGCCTCGTGACACTGGCCGCGCTCGCGGCCGGCGCCGAGCACGTCGTCGCGCAGGACACCGACCCCGCGTCGCTGGCGGACACCGCCGCCAACGTCGAAAGTGTCCTCGGAGTCGAGGCGCGCTCCAGGCTGACGTTCTGGGAGGCGGACTGGCGGCTGCTGGCGCCGATGCACGCGGACGTGCTGGCGGTGAACCCACCCCAGCGCCCGGCCGAGGTGCTGGCCGACGTGGACGCCGAGGTGCTTCATCTGCACGACGGCGGCGGGCGCGACGGGTTCGACGGGCTGCGTCTCGTGCTGGCGCACACGAGCGCGTCGACGGTGCGGACCACGGCGACCTCGGTCCTGGACCTGCCGGCGGCCCTGCGCGGGTTGCTCGAGCTCGGCTGGGACGAACCGCGGGTGTTCGGTTCCGCCGAGCTCGAGCACGATCCCGCGTGGCGTCGGCTGCTGCCGGGCCTGCGTGCCCGGGTGGACGTCCTGGAGTTCAGCCGGCCGGCGTGACCGGCCGGGCCACCAGGACGCCGGCCCGGCCGGCGACGCGGGTGACCACGAACGTGACGACGCCGTCTCCGCGGGGCCGGACGGCGGCGCGCAGCTTCTCCGGCACGACGTCCACGCCGCGCTTCTTCACCGTCACGACCCCGATGCCGTGCTCGCGGACATACCGGCGCAGCACCTTCACGTCGTAGGGCAGCGTGTCGGTGATCTCGTAGCCGCGCGCGAACGGTGTCGGCGCCGGCCGGTCGGCGCTGACGTAGGCGATGGTCCGGTCGAGCTGCCAGCCGTCGACGAGGCCGGCCACGGCGGTGACGAGGCCGGCGCGGATCACCGACGGGTCCGGCTCGTACAGGTAGCGTCCGGGCGGACGAGGCTCGGCCGGGCCCGGATCGTCCGCGTCGGTCAGCGTGTCACCGCCGGGCAGCAGCGTGGCGCGCCGCGTCACGCCGGATCCGCTCAGATCGCCGGCCCACAACGCGGCTTCCTTCAACTCGCCCCGGTCGGACACCCACTCCGCCTCGACCGCGGCGGGAACCCGCTCGTGCGGGATTCCGGGCGCGACCTTCACGCAGGCGGTGCCGCTCAGCAGGGTGCGGACGAACGCCCACGGCGGCGTGTAGGCGTCCGGGTCGAACGTGCGCCCGCGCCCGCCGCGACGGGACGGGTCGCACAGCACCGCGGCGAACGGCGAACGGTCGACCGTTGTGACGTCCGCCTCGACGACCCGCGCTGTGCGCTCCAGCCCGAGGGCCGCGACGTTCGCACCCGCCACCGCCGCCGTGACCGGGTCGTCGTCGACGCCGGTCACGTCGAGACCGGCCCGTGCGGTGGCGATCAGGTCGCCGCCGATGCCACAGCACAGGTCGGCCACGGCCGCGCCGGCACCCAGGGTCGCGGCCATCCGCGCCGCGCGGTGCCCGGCGACGGCGGCACGGGTGGCCTGCTCGTAGCCGTCCACGGTGAACAGCATGCGAGCGGCGTCGCCGGCGTCGAACTTGTCCGCCGCGCGGGCGCGCAGCCGGGCCTGAGTGAGCGCGGCGGCGACGAGCTCCGGCGGATGGTCGCGCCGCAACCGGGTTCCCAGCGCGAACTCGTCCTCGACGCCGTAGCGGCGTGTCGCTTCGGCGAGCAACGTCGCGCCGTCCGTCGTCAGCAGGGCGCGTACGGCGTCCAGATCCACCCCAGCACCCTCGCACGGATGGGGAGTACGGCGTGAGCCGCCGGCCCCGCCCGCGGCTCGCTCGTTCCTCGCTCGCCGATGCCCGTCCGAACCCTGGCCGGCGTCCCACGCCGCACTCGATTCACGCGTCCGTGCGCTGGTGGCTCGCTCGCCGATGCCCGTCCGAACCTTGGCCGGCCCTCACGCGTCCCACACCCTCACGCTCGCGGCTCACTCGTCCGCGGAGAACACGCCGGACTCCACCGCCGTGACCGCCAGCGCGGTCCGGGACGACACCCCCAGCTTGCGCATCGCCGAGCGCAGCTGCTGGTCGACGGTCGCCGGCGACTTGGCCAGGATCCGGCCGATCTCGCGGTTGGTCTTGCCGGCGACGACCAGCCGCGCCACTTCGAGTTCGCGCGGCGAGAGCCGGTCGCCGTACCCGTGCCGGCCGCCCCGCCACAGGCGCGGCACCACGGCGTCGTGCTCGCGGAGCCGCTGCGCGACCCGGTCGGCGTCACCACGGGCACCGAGCCGGAACAGGTGCTCGTACACCTGGGCCAGCAACTCGCGTCCCTGCCGGCCCCGTCCCGCCGCGAGCAGCGCCTCGGCCCGCCGCTCGCGGGCGAGCATCGCATCGTACGGCCGCGGCAGCGTGTCCCAGGCCCGCGCGGCGCGCGCGAAGCCGGTGCCCGCGCGGGCGTGGTCGCCGTCCGCCACCGCCAGCAGCGCGCGGCACACCGCGAGCGCCGCGCGCGGGCCGGGCGCGGTGCGGCCACGCAGCCCTCGTGCGAACCGGTCGGTGAGCCTCGCCGCCTGCTCGGCCCGTCCGGCAGCGACCTGCGCCTCGACGCGCGCCGGGGCGATCTCGCTCGCCCACACCCACACGCCCTTCGCCTGGACCGTGCGCATCGGCTCGTCGGTGATCCGTAGCGCCCGGTCGATCTGCCCGTCCGCGAGCCGGATCCGGGCCAGTGCCGCGGCCGCCTCCACGGTGTCGTCGGCGGCGCCGAGCCGGGCGGCCTCGTCGAGCACGAGCTGGAACCGCTCCTCGGCCTCTCGCCGTCGACCGGCGGCAGCGGACAGCCGGGCGGCCAGCCTGACGCCGGCCAGGTAGAGGCTCAGCCGGTCACTGTTGGACTCGGTGAGCGCCTCCGCACGCTGGGCAAGCTCGTCCCACCGGCCGGTGAACCAGTCGAGGTTGGCCTGTTCGAGCAGGATGTTGTAGCGCAGCCGCTCCGCCTGCTCGGTCTCGGCGAACGTCATGGCTGCTTCCAGGTGTCTGTGCGCCTGCGCGTACCGGCCCCAGACCAGCGCCCCGGTTCCGATGTTGGCGTTGATGCGGGCCAGGTCGAGGCGCTCGGCCGGGGTCGCGCCGCTGTCCGGGATCTCGGCCACGACGTCCCAGGCCTCCTCCTCGCCGAGCATCAGCAGCGCGGCCGCGCGGTTGCCGGCCAGCGACAACCGGTCGGCGGCGCTGCTGATGCCGGGGGTGAGCTCGGCCGCGCGGCGCAGCCAGCGCAGATGTGTCGACGCCGGCCACGGGCCGGCATAAGCCCAGCCGAGGTAGGTCATCGCTCGGGCCGCCTCCACCGGATCGTGGTCGAGGTGCGCGACGGCCTGTTCGAGCTCGTTCAGCGCGGCCTCGGCCTCACCGCCGTTGATCAGCAACCGGCCGAGCGGGTTGCGGATCTCCGCCTGCTGCCGGTCCGTGAGACCGCCCGAGTCGAGCACGTCCCGCAGCGTCCGGACCAGGTGATGGTGCAGCTCGTCGACCGGCTCCCGGCGGCCCAGGGCCGCCAGCGCGGCAGCGCGCGCGATCCGGGTTCGGTCCGGCGCGGGCAGTTCCGCGGCGGACAGCAGGTCGTGGAGCAGGACGACCGCGGCGGTGTGGTCGCCGGAGGCCATCGCTCGCTGCGCGCCCTGCTCGGCGTACGACGCCCACAGCGTGGCGACGCCGGCCTCGCGGAAGTGCCGCGCGAGCTGTGCGACCGGCGGCGGGTCGAACTCCGCCAGCGCCCGGCCGGCGCGCAGGTGCATCTCTCGCCGGTCGGCCGGAGGCATGGCCTCGTGAACCGCGGTCGCCGCGAGCATGTGGCGGAACCGCCACCGGCCGCGGTCGTCCCCGTCGAGCATCCCGGCCGCCGCTGCCTCGGTGACTCCGTCCCGGCACACCGGTGTTTCCAGGCCGGCAGTGGCCGCCAGCGTGTCCTCCCCGGACGGCTCGGCGAGGGCCGCCGCGGCTCGCAGCACCCGCTGCGCGGCGGGCGACAACCGCCCGACCCGCTCCCGGGTCGAGTCGCGCACCGTAGGCGGCACCTGCAGCTCGCTCAGGCTCAGCCGCACCCACTGCCCGGCGCGGAACACCAGGTCCGCGCGGTCGCAGAGCAGACGCACCGACTCCTCCACGGCCAGCGGTATGCCGTCGGTGCGCTCGTGCAGGAACGCGGCGAACTCCGCCGACATCGGCTCGCCGGCCAGCATGGACGACACGAGCGTCGCCGTCCCGGCTCGGTCGAGCGGCGCCAGACTGAGCCGCAGCTGGGTGACGCCGGCCGGTATCCGCGACGACAGCCGCAACAGCAGTGACCGGTCGCCCACCTCCTCGGGCCGGTAGGTGACCACCAGGTTGGGCCCACCGGTCTGCTGGCGGGAGGTGAGGAACAGCAGGAACTCCAGCGTCACCTCGTCCGCCCAGTGCGCATCCTCGACCACGAGCAGATCGACACCGAGAGCGCGGATCAGTTCGTCGAGCGCGCGGAACAGCCGGTGCCGCGCGGCCTTGGCATCGCCCGGCGACTCCGGCGCGGGCGGCAGGTCCGCCGACCATTCCGGAAACAACGGCCGCAGCGCACCGGCCAGTTCGGTGAGCGCCAGGTCGGGCACCCGCGGGCTGGTCCCGCGGAACGCGTCGACGATGGGGCCGAGCGTGAACGAGTCGCGCAGCGGCGGGCACACCGACACCAGCGCGTTCGGCCGCAGCGGCGAGGCGGCAGCGAGCGACTCCTGCAGCAGTCGGCTCTTGCCGATGCCGGCCTCGCCCTCCACCAGTACGAGCGCGGGTGGCCGGGACAGCGCGTCCACCAGCGACGCCACCTGGCGGTCACGGCCCACGAACTCCGGCGTGGACACCGCTGGCGGATCTCTGACGTCGATCGCCGGCGGGAGCTGAACCATGCGTGATGATCTCGCGCCGGGTCAGCGCTGCGCAAGCCTGCGGTGCTACCCCGGCCGGCGCTGTACGACGTCGGCGACCACCGTCGTCACGAGCCTGTGCACGGTTGCCGGGCTCGGCGAGCCGGGGCCGGGATCCGGGTCCGCCGACAGGAGGTGCCCGCCCCCGACCAGCGAGAGGGTGAGTGAGTCGATGTCGGCGTCTGGTGCGATGCGGCCCAGGTCGCGCTCGTCGGCCAGGTAGGCCGAGACCGCGGCCGAGGCCTGCGAGAGGACGGCGATGCCGCCGCCGGGCATGGCTCGCCGCAGCCGGGCGCGCAGCTCGTCCCGGAAGGTGATCAGCGGGATGATCGCTGCGGGGACCGGCCCGAACAGAGTGGTCAGCGCGGTGGTGAGATTGTCGGCCACCGTGCCGGTGCCGGCGGACTCGCGCAACGCACTCACCTGTTGTTCGAGCCGCGCGGCCCGGTCGAGGACGAGGTCGGTGAGGAAGGCGTCGAAGTCGCTGAAGTGCCGGTGCAGGACGCCCTTGGCGCAGCCCGCCTCGTCGGTGACGGCCCGGCCGGTCAACGCGCTCGGCCCTTCGCGCAACAACACGCGTTCGGCAGCGTCGAACAGTTGCTGGCGCGCGTCCTGAAGGTGCACCCCGGTCGGCACTGGGCGATCCTCTCGTCGGTCGGGTGTCGATTGTCTAGTGGGCGCATGCCCACTAGAGTGACCACATGCCCACTTTACCGCCCGAGCAGCCCGGAACGTCTCCTGTCGAGATGCACCGAGCCCGGCGTACGGCCGAGTCGTTCGGCGCGGACGCGCAGCGCTACGACCAGGCTCGACCGCGGTACCCAGAGGCGCTCGTGGCGCGGATCGCCGCCGGGAGCCCCGGACCCGACGTGCTCGACGTCGGCTGCGGCACGGGTATCGCGGCCCGCCAGTTCCGGGCCGCCGGGTGCGCGGTGCTCGGTGTCGAGCCCGACGCGCGGATGGCCGATGTCGCCCGAGCACACAGCCTGCCGGTCGAGGTGTCGACGTTCGAAGCGTGGCAGCCGGCCGGCCGGACGTTCGACGCCGTCGTCGCCGCCCAGTCGTGGCACTGGGTGGACCCGGCCGAGGGTGCCGCGAAGGCGGGCCGGGTGCTGCGCCCGAACGGGCGGCTGGCGGTCTTCGGGCACGTGTTCGAGCCGCCGGTCGAGGTGGCCGAGCCGTTCGCCGCCGCGTTCCGGCGAGTAGCGCCCGACTCCCCGCTGAACGATCAGCAGGCCCGGCGTCCGCTCGAGGCCTACCAGTCCGCATACGCGACGTTCGCCGACAGGATCCGTGCGACCGAACGCTTCGACGAGCCCGAACAGTGGCGCTACGACTGGCAGCGGTCCTACACACGGGACCAGTGGCTGGACCTGCTGCCCACCACCGGCGGCCTCACCCGGCTCGAGCCCGACCAGCTGGCCGAGATCCTGGACGCGGTCGGGCGCGCCATCAACGCCCTGGGCGGACGGTTCACGATGCACTACACCACGCTGGCCGTGACCGCCGTGCGGGTTCGGTTGTGATGGTGGTGCGTTCACCAGCGCCGGTGGACGCACCACCATCACATGCAGGTCAGGTCGACGGTTGCCTCGTCGCCAGCACGCGGCGGAGGACGACGCGTTCGACCAGCGTCCACGTCGTCGTCGTGACCAGGTAGACGACCGCGGCCAGCGGCACCACCGGAACCGCAACCACCACGAGGAACGGCAGCACACCGGTCACTCGCTGCATCGTCTCCGCCGCCTCGGTCTCGGGCTCGACGGGCGCAGGCGGCGTGGTCCGCCGCTGCAGCCAGGCGACGACCCCCAGTGCGAGGCCGAGCCCGGCGAACAGCGCGACCGCGACCGGGTCGCCGGCGGCCGCCATGAGACGCTCTCCCAGCGGCACGCCGAACACCGTCCCGGCCAGCAGGGTGTTCGGCTCGCCGTGCACCTCCGGCGACAGGAACAGGCCGTAGACAGCGAGGAACACCGGCGCCTGCAGCAACGCCGGCAGACAGCCGGCCAGCGGCGACGTGCCCTCGTCGCGGTACAGCCGCATGGTCTCCTCGCGGAGCCGTTGCGGGCGGTCACCGTACGTGCGGCGCAGATCGGCCAGCCGGGGCGCCAGCCGGCGGCGGGTGAACTCGGCGCGCACCTGGCTCCAGCCGACGGGCACCAGGGCGGTTCGGACGAGCAGGGTCAGGACGACGACGGACAGGGCGGGCGCGGCGGCACCGGCCAGCGGGGACAGCAACCCGACGAGGGCGGTGACGACCGAGGAGACGAGACCAACGAGAAACGCGACAGGACCGAACGTGTACATGCGTGGATGAGCCCTTCGGTGCGGCGGGACGACGGCACACGGGTGCGTCTCCGCGGCAGATGCGGCCTACGGCCCGAAGGAGAGAGTCGAGGGAGAAGTCGAGGTGGCCGGCGCCGCTACGCGGAGACGACCATGCGTCCCGGTGCTCGCGGCCGAGGGCGGCCGGGCGCGTCGGGATCGCGGACGACGATCCTGCCCAGGCGTGCGGCGTGACGGCGCAGCGACCGCGACCGGACGGTGGCGTCGGTACCCCGGACCGCGGGCGCGACCCGCACCAGCAGGGCGGCGACCAGGACCACTACCGCCACCGACAACACGCCGGCGGTCAGCCCACCGGGGACCGCGGCGCCGGGACCGGCGCCGAACAGTGCCACGAACGTCGCCGTGAGCGCGAACAGCACCTGAGCCTCCGGTGGTCGGGAGATACTCCAGATTACCCCCGGCCGAGCGCGACCGTCGTCGTCACGGCTCCGTCGTCCGAGCCCGCTTGCGCCACGGGTCGCCGGTCCAGTTGCCGGCGTGGATCATCCCGACGGCGAGCCATCCGAGCCCGAAAGCCACGCCGCCGGCCACGGGGCGCGCGGGGATGTCCGCCAGCCACGCGCAGGTGGCCCCGACGGCAATCGCGATCGTTCCGACGGCGACGGCGGCGTGCGGGGAATCCGGGAACGGCGACGGGTTGGCACCACGTCCGGCGCTCCCCTCGAGGTAGTACGGCAGTCCGTTGCCGATCATGAAGCCGGCGACGAACGCGAGAGCGACGGTCACGAGCACAGCGGCACCCCTTCGGATCCTTGTCGACGACGTCCGTGATCATTCAGTACCCTTCGAGTCCGCCTCCGGTGCCGTCCGGCACGCCGGCGAGACGGGCGCTGTCCGCCCAGAGCCTGGCCATCACGTCGTCGTCCAAAGCCAGTTCGGATGGGTCGGGCCAGGTGAGAGCGCCACGGCGGAGTGCGGCGTAGACGCGGCCCGAAGGTGCGCGGTGCCGGCGCAAGGCGAGGCCGGCCAGCGTCCGACCGGCGACGTCCACGTCGGAGAACCGGGGTTACCGCGCGTCCCAACGGGCTGCTGAAGAGCCACGACGCGAACCACAGGGCGGCGGAGCCGTCACGGGCGAGGTCCGTGCCGGGCGTGGATCCCGGGTCGTACGCGACGGCGCAGATGCCACGAGTCGCGGCGATCGGACGTGCGGCGAGCGCCCGCGCCGTCAGGACGGAGCACAGCTTGGATGCCGCGTAGGCACGTCCACCGGCCTTCCTCGAATCGCCGTCGAGGTCAGGGTCCTGCTGTGCATGCTCGACAGGTCGAGTGATTCGACCGGCACACCGGCCGGCCCGGGCCGGCGCGCTCCGAGTACGACGTGGACGTCCTCGGTGGCCGCGAGGCTCTGGGCCGCAACGGCGCCGATGCCGGACGTGCCACCGGTCATCACCACCGACGTCATGGCTGTGCCTTCGCCGCGACGAGTTCGAGACGTCCCGGGTGCCGGGGGAGATGGCGGCCGGGCATGAGACCTCCTCGTCTGGCGCGCGTGGCGGCGCGGTGCGCCCCGTGCGTGGCTTCGTGGGTAGGCTTGTGCGGGACGGGCGTCCCGCTTTTACTATACGGGATGGCCGTCCCGGATGTGAAGGTCTCGAAGGGAAGACGGAGGGGCGGGCAGCGTGCGAGCCGATGCGAGGCGCAACAGGGAACGCGTGCTGGTTGCCGCAACCGAGGCGTTCGCGACTGACGGCCCCGGCGTGACCGTCGCCGAGATCGCGCGGCGCGCCGGCGTCGGCACCGGCACTGTCAGCCGGCACTTTCCGACAAAGCGAGCGCTCTACGACGCGATCGTCCAAGACAAGATCGAGAAGCTCGAGACGGAGGCGGCAGCGCTCGCGGAGCGGCTCGAGCCCGGTCCGGCCTTCTTCGCGTACTTCGCGCACATGGTCGACCAGGCCTCGGTGGACTACGGGCTTGCCGGCGCACTCTCTCAGCTCGGTTACGACGTCGAGGAGGCCGCGGCGCGCGCCGGATACGACATCAAGCGCTCGCTCGGCAGCCTTCTGCGCGCGGCGCAGGAGGCCGGGGACGTCCGCGACGACATCGACGTGGACGACGTGAAAGCGCTGATCGCGGGCTGCTTGGCGCGCGACGACAGCACGGATCCGGACGCGCGCCGCCGCGTCCTGGAGATCACCGTCCAGGGGCTGCGCGCGCACAGCTGAAGCGGCCCGAGGCCGCAGCAGCCGGCGGCTATGCCCCCAAGCCGCCGTCAAGGCGGAGAACCGAGCCGGTGACGGTCGTCCCGGGCGCGATGGCGTTGACCCGGATGCCTTCCGGTCCCAGGCTCGCGGCGGCGGATGCCGCGGCCACGGGGACCTGTCCGCGCTGCAGCTCCTGAGCGTCATCGGCACCCAGACGACGGATCCGACCACGTGACGTACTACGCGCCGTCCGCGAACGGTGCCATCCGGAGCATCAGGCGATCCCACAGCCGGTCTCCGGTGGCACGACGCAGCTTGGGCATGATTCGGGCCTGAGCCCCGAGCCGGTAGCGGGTCGGCGGACGCCGCGAGGTGACGGCGTCGACGATCGCGGTGGCGACGTCGTCGGCGGCGAGGACGCCCCTCGCTCCTGGCCGGTGCGCGCGCTCGGTCATGGCGACGACGTTTCGCACGAACGCGTCGTACGCACCGGTGCCGCCCTCGGGGATCTTCGCGCGGCCCGTGTCGATGAAGTCGGTCCGGACGGCTCCAGGCTCCACGAGGACGACGCGGATCCCGAAGGGCGCGACCTCGAGCCGGAGGGCGTCGCTGAGCGCCTCGATCGCATATTTCGACATGCTGTACGCACCGGACGCCGGTGGGGTGACGAGGCCGGCGGCAGAGCCGACGTTGACGATCGTGCCCGCATGCTGCGCGCGCATGCCGGGCAGCACGAGCTGACACAGGCGTGCGGGCCCGAAGACGTTGGTGTCGAACTGCCGCCGCAGAGCTTCGGGCCGAAGATCCTCCAACGCGCCGATCTGGGTGTATCCGGCGTTGTTGACGAGCGCCCCGACCGCCCCGTGCTCGGACTCGACGGACCTGACCGCCGCCACCATGGAGGCGTCGTCGGTGACATCCAGCCGGAGCGTCCGGCACCCTGCGGCAGCCAGATCTGCGAGCTTCTCGGGGTGGCGCGCTGACGCCCACGTCGGCAGACCCGCTCGGGCCAAGGCGAGAGCACTCGCCCGTCCGATCCCGGAGGATGATCCGGTGACGAGCACCGCTGGAGAACGGTCCATGATATCGCTCCTTGGTCGCGAGGCGGACGGTCGAGTTCGGCCGGCGCACGGGTGCGCCGTTCTTGCTGCTCGGCGGCCTGCTCGGAGGCGACGGCGTCGTGCCGCGCGTCGAGACGAGGCCGCACATACGGACCGGAATCGGGATGACGATCCCGCTTATGCTGGATTGTAAACGGGATCGGCATCCCGCTCAAGCGTGGAAGGCACCCGGCGAACTGGTGGACCGGGCCCTGACTGCGCAGCGTCGACGATCGGGACGGGCCGAGTCCTGGCACAATCGGCCCGATGCAGATCGGCGTGCTCGGACCGTTCGAGGTGCGCACGGACGACGGCGTCCTGGCCGACGTGCCGGGCGCGCGGTTGCGCGCGCTGGTGATCGCCCTCGCGCTCGAACCGGGGCACGTCGTCCCGAAGGGGAGGCTGGTCGACTGGATCTGGGGCGAGCACCCGCCCTCCGACGCGGCGAACTCGTTGCAACGGTTGGTCTCGCGGCTGCGGAAGGTGCTGCCGGAAGGATCGGTCGAGGGGCGGACCGACGGCTATCGGCTGGCGGTGGACCCCGATGTCGTGGACGCCGCCCGGTTTGAACGCCTCGTCGGCCGGGCCCGCGAGGACGAGGACGCACGGAAGGCGCCGCTGCTGCGCGAGGCACTCGCGTTGTGGCGCGGCGCGGCCATGGAGGACGTCGGTCTGCATGACAGCGCCGCGTTCGACGCGGCCGTCACCAGGCTCGAGGGGCTGCGCCTGACGGCCGTGGAGGACCGGTTCGAGGCGGAGATCAGCCTCGGCCACGCGGCGGAGCTCGTTCCGGAGCTGACCGACCTGGTGGCGGCGCATCCACTGCGCGAACGGCTGGTCGCCGCGCTGATGCGTGCTCTCGCCGCGGCCCGTCGCGGCAGCGAGGCGCTGGTCGTGTACGAGCGCACGAGGGAGGCCCTGGCCGATGCGCTGGGGGTCGACCCCTCGCCGGAGCTGTCGGCCTTGCACGTCGCGCTGCTGCGGGGCGAGGTGGGGCAGCGGGAGGAGACCCGCACGACCAACGTGCGGGCCGAGCTCACCAGCTTCGTCGGCCGCGACGCTGACGTCGCCGCGGTCCGCGGGCTGGTGGGGGAGCACCGGCTGACCACCCTGATCGGGCCGGGCGGCGCGGGCAAGACCAGGCTGGCCACCGAGACCGCGCGCACGCTGAGCAGCGGCCTGCCTGACGGGGCCTGGCTGATCGAGTTCGCCCCGATCGGCGCCGACGGCGACGTGGCGCAGAAGGCGCTGGCCGGGCTCGGGCTCCGGGACGCGCTGCTCGGCGCGGCACCGAGCGAGGACCCCGTCGAAGGGCTGGTCGCCGCGGTCCGCGATCGCGAGATGCTGCTGATCCTGGACAACTGTGAGCACGTGATCGAGTCGGTGGCGGCGCTGGCCGAACGGGTCCTCGGGGAGTGCCGCCGGCTGCGGATCCTGGCGACCAGCCGGGAGCCGCTCGGTATCACCGGCGAAGCGTTGTGGCAGGTCGAGCCGCTGGCGATGCCCACCGGCGCCGGCCGGGCCGAGTCCGCGTCCTCGCCGGCACTCCGGTTGCTGCGGGATCGTGCCGGCGCGGTACGCCAGGATCTCGGCACCGACGAACACACCGAGGCGCTGATGGTGCGGATCTGCCGGGCCCTGGACGGAATGCCGCTGGCGATCGAACTCGCCGCCGCCCGGTTGCGCACCATGACCGTGGAGCAGCTCGCCAACCGGCTCGACGACCGGTTCCGCCTGCTGACCAGCGGGAGCCGTACCGCACTGCCACGGCACAAGACGCTGCGCGCGGTGGTCGACTGGAGCTGGGAGCTGCTCACCGATGCCGAGCGGACCGTCCTGCGCAGGCTGTCGGTGTTCTCGGGCGGGGCGAGCCTGGAGGCGGCCGAGTGGGTCTGTGTCGGCGACTCCGTCGAGCAGGACCAGGTGCTCGAGTTGCTGACCTCGCTGGCTGAGAAGTCACTGCTGGTCACCGAGGGCGATGACGCCCCGCGCTATCGGATGCTCACCACGATCAAGGAGTACGCCGCCGATCGGCTCGCCGAAGCGGGGGAGCCGGATCAGGCCCGTGGAGCTCACCTGGCGTTCTTCACCGAGCTCGCCGAGACCGCGGAGCCACATCTGCGCCGTGCCGAGCAACTGGAATGGCTCGCCACGCTCGAGGCCGACCACGACAACCTCAGCGCCGCGCTACGGGGAGCGATCGCAGCCGGTGAGGCGCAGGCGGCGATGCGGCTCGCGGCCGCCACCGGATGGTACTGGTGGCTCTGCGGGCGTCGGGCCGAGGGCCTCGAGCTGCTGATCGCGGCCGCCAACGTTCCCGGCGAGGCGTCCGACGACGCCCGGGCGATGGCGTACGGGATGGTGGTGCTCTTCGTGACGTCCGGGCAGGGCGACGAGCACACCGGCGCGGAGTGGATCCGCAAGGGGTATCGGTTCAGCCGGCAGTCCAGCAGCGACAACCCGCTGCTGGAATTCGCGATCCCGCTGGAACGCATGCTGAATGCGCCGGACGAGGCGGTTCCCGCGCTCGAGTCGTTGCTGGACAGCGTCGACCCCTGGGTCCGTGCCATGGCTCGTTGGCAGGCGGCCAAGATGCGGACCATGTTCGGTCAGGGCGGCCGGGAGGTCGAGGCCCAGCTGGAGCTGGCGCTCGCGGAGTTCCGGACGCTCGGTGAGCGGTTCGGGATCTATCTGGCCCTGTCCACGCTCGCGAGCAGACTCGCTGTGCGGGGCGAGTTCGCTGTCGCCTGCGAGTACTACGAACAGGCGGTCACGGTGCTCACCGAGCTCGGCGCCGTCGAGGACGTCATCGAGGTGCGCACCCAACAGGCCCCGCTGTACTGGCTGAACGGCGACCACGACGCCAGCGCGGCCGCGATCGCCGAGGCCGAGCGGAGCGCCGAAGGTGTCACCTGGCCGTACGCGCTGGTCGCCCTGGCGCTGGCCAAGGCGGGGCTCGCACGTCTGCGTGGCGACGCGGCGGAGGCGCGTCGCCAACTCGGCCTCGCGACCACCCTCCTGGGCGATGCCGCGGACCGGCCGCACGTCCGCGCACAGATCCACGATCTGCTCGGCTACCTGGCCGACGATCTCCGCGAGTCGCGTACCCACCGCGTGGCCGCCTGGGAGGCGGCGTCCGAGGGAGGAGCCCCACCCGTCATGGCCCACATGCTGGTCGGGGTCGCGGACCTGGCTGTCCGCCTCGACCGGTACGAGCAGGCGGCGCGGTTGCTCGCGGCCAGCGCCGGCGTACACGGGCTGCCGGATCGCTCGCACCCGGATGCGGCGAGGATCGAGCAGGACGCGCGTCGTCACCTCGGCGACGCGCGGTTCGCCGAGGTGACGCGGGAGGGGACGCAGATGAGCTGGTCCGAGTTGGTCGAGGTGACGCTCGCGTCGTGACGGGTCAGGCGGCCGCTCGCTGAACGGTGATGTCGCCGTGCCGCGTGCGGGCGTGGACCGAGACCTTGGCGTCGGCCGGGCCCGGCGCTGCCTGCGAGGACACGAAGTCGTGCACCGCACCGCGCTCGCTGTCGGCATCGACGGACACGGCGGCGCCCTCGCCGACGCCGACCTCGATGTCTCCCGAGCCGTTCATCAGCTTCGCCCGACCGTTGGTCATCCGGCCGACCCGGACGGTGCCTCCGCCGATCGTGGCGGCGACGTTGCCGTCGGCGCGGTCGATGCCGAAGTCGCCACTGCCGCTGCTGATGTCGACGTCGCCCGAGGCATGACCGATCCAGGTGTGCCCGCCCGCGTTCTCGAGCCCGACGGTGCCGTCGGCCTCGTCGATGCGCAGCTTGAACGTCGCGCCCTGGACGCCGGCCCGCCCGGCGATGCGACCGACCGCGATCTCGCCGCTCGAAAGGTTCGCCTGCAAGGCGCCGACGCGGTCCAGCCGCACCTGACCCGATGCCATGTGCACTTCACAGGTGCCGACCGGACCGTCGACCCGAACGTCCGAGGACCACAGGTAGGCGGCGAGGTCGGATCCGGCGGGCAACTCGATCGTGATGGCGGCGGAGCCCGACTTGTCGCCGGCCTTGGTCGTCTTGACCGACAACCGACCGTCGGCGAGCTCGACCCTGGTGGCCGCGGCCACCTTGACGTCCTTCCGGCTCGCCGGATCGATGGGCTCGACCAGCACGACGGTGTCGGGACGGTCGCTCGCGGTGAGCCGTACGCGCGCACCGGCGACCTCGACGATCGCGGAGATGGGGCCTGGCGTGGTGAATGTGGTCACGATGGATCACGCTCGCTTCCTGAACGTGGCGGACGCCCACAGGTAGCCGCCGAGAGCGATCCCGACGCACCAGCTGATGGCGGTGATCGCGTCGCCGGAGGACGGTGCGCCGGCCAGCAGCCCGCGCAGGGTCTCGATGATCGGCGTGAACGGCTGGTACTCCGCGAACTGCCGCAGCCCCGGCCCCATCATCTCCGCCGGGACGATCGCGCTGCTGAAGAACGGCAGCATGACCAGCGGCACGGCGGCGATCCCCGCCGTTTCGGGAGACTTCGCCGCCATGCCCAGCGCGACGGTGAACCAGCCGGCCGCGAAACCGAGCAGCACGACCATGCCGAGCACGCCGAGCCAGTCGAGCGGACCCGCCGACGGGTCGAATCCGATCAGGAAGGCCGCTGCGACGAGCGCCGCGATGGCGAGCAGGTTGGTCAGCACACTGGCGACGACGTGACCGTTCAACACTGCGCCGCGGGAGACGTCCATGACCTTGAACCGGTTGATGATGCCCTTGGTCATGTCCGAGTTCACCACGGTCGCCAGGCCTCCCAGCCCGTAACAGACCGCCAGCAGCATCAGGCCCGGCGTCGCGTAGTCGACGTAGTCGACGCCGACGTCGAAGGCGTCTCCGAACATGTACACGAACATCAGCAGGATGATGACCGGCATCAGGACCGCGTTGAACACCGAGGTCGGGTTCCGGGTGACGTGTTTGATGTTGCGCCGCAACATCACCATCGAATGGGACTTGCTGTTCGTCGTGGCGCTCATGTCGCCGCCTCCGTTTCCGGCTCCGTGGTGTGGCCCGTCAGGGCGAGGAAGACGTCGTCGAGGTCGGGGGTGTGCACGGTGAACTCCTCGGCGCTGAGCGAGTGCTCGTCGAGCCGGTCCAGCAGCGCCCGCAGCGATTTCGTCCCGCCGTCGCCGGGAATCCGCAGCGCCAGCGCCTCGTCGTCGCGCGTGGAGTCGGGGAAGAGCGGCGCAGCCGCGTCGAGTTCGGCGACGGTGGTGAACCGGAGCCGGACGTGCGTCCCGGGGATCTGACGTTTGAGCTCGTCGGCGGTGCCCTGGGCGACCAGGCGGCCCTGGTCGAGCACCGCGATCCGGTCGGCGAGCTGGTCGGCTTCGTCCAGGTACTGGGTGGTCAGGAAAATCGTCACGCCGTCGGCCACCAGCTCACGGACGATCTCCCACATCGTGCGGCGGCTGCGCGGGTCCAGCCCGGTGGTCGGCTCGTCCAGGAAGATGATCCGCGGGTTGCCGACCAGCGTCATCGCCAGGTCGAGCTTGCGGCGCATACCCCCGGAGTAGGTCGATGCGGGCTTCTTCGCCGACTCCACCAGGTCGAAGCGCTCCAGCAGCTCGGTGACGACCCGGTTGCCGTCGCCGGGCGTCGTCCGGCTCAGGTCCACCATCAGCTGCAGGTTCTCCCGGCCCGTCAGCAGCTCGTCGACCGCCGCGAACTGACCGGTGACCCCGATCGCCGCGCGCACCGCCTTGGCCTCGGTGGCGATGTCGTGCCCGGCGACACGTACCGTCCCGCCGTCAGCTTGCATCAGGGTGGTCAGCACGTTGACCGCCGTGGTCTTGCCCGCCCCGTTGGGGCCGAGCAGGGAGAAGACCGTGCCAGCGCGGACGTCCAGATCGATGCCGTCGAGGACGATTGTGTCCCCGAATGCCTTCCGCAGCCCCGAGGCTGCGATCGCTGTGTTCGTCATGTCGCCACCATCGCCACCCCGGCTGACACCGAGCTGACGCGTGGCTGACACGGACGGTGACACGGACGGTGAGAAGGCTCCCTGGCACTCACCTTGACCGAGTGCTAAGAGGCGACTAGGTTGAGGTTTGGCACTTTCACCATGAGAGTGCCAACGGCCGATGTCGCCGGCACCCGCGACGGCGGCGGCAAGCGGCCCGTCCATCTTCAAGCATGCGCGACATCCCGCGAAAGGGGAGGTCAGACAAGTGTCGGTCTCCATCAAGCCACTCGAGGACCGCATCGTGGTCAAGCCGCTCGACGTGGAACAGACTACGGCATCCGGGCTCGTGATCCCGGACACAGCCAAGGAGAAGCCCCAGGAGGGCGAGGTCGTCGCCGTCGGCGAGGGCCGCTGGGACGACGAGGGTGAGAAGCGCATCCCTGTCGACGTGAACGTCGGCGACGTCGTTCTGCACTCGAAGTACGGCGGCACCGAGGTGAAGTACGGCGGCGACGAGTTGCTCATCCTCTCGGCCCGTGACGTGCTCGCCGTCGTCCAGAAGTGACGCACTGAGCACCGAGTCATGTGAGTGACGGCGCCCCGGTCGTGGCCGGCTCGCGATGAGCCCGCTGACGCATCCGGGGCGCTCTCTCGTTCGAAGGGACCGCTAACCCCATGCCCAAGATCCTCGAGTTCGACGAGGATGCGCGGCGGCGGCTCGAAGCCGGCGTCGACGCACTCGCGAACACCGTCAAGGTGACGCTCGGCCCGCGCGGTCGCAACGTCGTCCTGGACAAGAAGTACGGCTCGCCCACCATCACGAACGACGGCGTGACCATCGCGCGTGAGGTGGAGCTGGAGGACCCCTACGAGGACCTCGGCGCGCAGCTCGCCAAAGAGGTCGCCACCAAGACCAACGACATCGCCGGTGACGGCACGACCACCGCGACCGTGCTGGCACAGGCGATGGTGCACCGTGGTCTGAAGTCCGTCGCCGCGGGCGCCGCCCCGCTCGGCATCAAGCGCGGCATCGATGCGGCGGTCGAGGCCGTGACCGCCAGGCTGCTCGAGTCGGCCCGTCCGGTCGACGAGAAGTCCGAGATCGCCTCCGTGGCGGCCAACTCGGCGCAGGACGAGCACATCGGCAAGCTGATCGCCGAGGCGTTCGACAAGGTCGGCAAGGACGGTGTCATCACCGTCGACGAGTCGCAGACCTTCGGGACCGAGCTCGAGTTCACCGAGGGGATGCAGTTCGACAAGGGCTACCTCAGCCCGCACTTCGTCACCGACGCCGAGCGGCAGGAAGCGGTGATCGAGGACGCGTACATCCTCATCACCCAGGGCAAGATCTCCGCGATGAACGAGCTTCTCCCGCTGCTGGAGAAGATCGTCCAGGAGAGCAAGCCGCTGCTGATCATCGCCGAGGACGTCGAGGGTGAGGCGCTGTCCACCCTGGTCGTCAACAAGATCCGCGGCACGCTCACCACGGTGGCCGTGAAGGCTCCCGGGTTCGGCGACCGGCGCAAGGCGATCCTGCAGGACCTCGCCGTGCTGACCGGTGGCCAGGTCGTCGCCGAGGAGGTCGGGCTGAAGCTCGACCAGGTCGGCCTCGAGGTGCTCGGCAAGGCGCGCCGCATCGTCGTCACCAAGGACGAGACCACGGTCGTCGACGGCGCCGGCGCACAGGCCGACGTCGACGCCCGGGTCGCGCAGATCCGTGCCGAGATCGAGAACAGCGACTCCGACTGGGACCGCGAGAAGCTGCAGGAGCGGCTGGCGAAGCTGGCCGGCGGCGTCGGCGTCATCAGTGTCGGTGCGGCCACCGAGGTGGAGCTCAAGGAGCGCAAGCACCGCATCGAGGACGCCGTCTCGGCGACCCGCGCCTCCATCGAGGAGGGCATCGTCGCCGGTGGCGGCTCTGCTCTCGTGCACGCGCGCAGCGCGCTCGACGGCGGCCTCGGCCTGACCGGCGACGAGGCCACCGGCGTGGACATCGTTCGCGACGCGCTGGTCGAGCCGCTGCGGTGGATCGCCGAGAACGCGGGCGAGAACGGCTACGTGGTCGTCTCGAAGGTGGCCGAAGGGCCGCTGGGACACGGCTACAACGCCGCCACCGGCGAGTACACCGACCTGCTGCCGCAGGGCGTGCTCGACCCGGTGAAGGTGACCCGGTCGGCGGTGGCCAACGCCGCGTCGATCGCGAGCCTGCTGCTCACCACCGAGGTGCTGGTCGTGGACCAGCCCGAGGAGGAGGAAGAGAGCGGGCACAGCCACTGACCCGTCTCGAGTCCTCTCGTGGCCACGGCCCGGACACCGACCAGCGGTGTCCGGGCCGTCGCTCGTTCCGGGTCGACGCGCGGTTGCGCAGGCCGGGTGAGATGATCCGGCGATGGCACGCCGGTGGCTGTGGTCGGTCCTGTTCGTCTGCGTTCTCGCGCTGCCCGGCTGCGGCGACGACGCCGAGGTGCAGCAGGAGCTGGCCGACCGCGCCGCCGAGATCGGCGTCTCCGCGGAGCTGATCCGGGTCGTGGATCTCCCGGACCACCAGCCCGCATGGCAGTCCGTCAGCGCCCCGGCCGGCGCGGTCGACGCCGAGACACTGCGGCAGGCCGTCGAAGGGGCGCACGCCCCCGACGCGGGCGAGCTGGAGGAGCTGTTCCCCGCGGAGCACAGGCCGCCGGAGCGTACCCCCGTCGAACGCGGTGATCTGCCGCCGCACGGTGACGGCGCACCGCAGAACCCCGACGGCACCGGTCAGGAAGGCTGAGCGTCAGCGCCGGCGACCGGTGGCGCCCGAGCCCTCCACCCAGCGATGGCCGTCGCTGTCACGCTGCAGCACGAACGCTGAGCCGGTGAGAGCGTCACGAGCAGATGGCGGCCGGTTGCACGTCAAGAGTCTGGGAACGATCTTGACACATGTGGGATATCTGATGTGGGATGTGTTCGACTCCAAGGAGGGATCACCGTGGGCAGACTCACTCGTCCCCGCACCGTCGCCGGCGTCGTCACCGCGCTGGCCACCGCACTCGCGCTACCGGGAGCCGCCACCGGTGCCGAGCCGGCGCCGGCGGACCAGCAACGCGGCGTCCAGCAGACCGCCGTTTTCGAATCCGGGACGCACGGCTACGACACGTTCCGCATCCCCGCCATCACCCGGGCCGAGGACGGCACGCTGCTGGCCTTCGCCGAGGGCCGAGTCGGCGGTGGCGGCGACACCGGCGATATCGACCTCGTCCTGCGCCGCTCGTCGGACAACGGCAGGACCTGGGGCCCGCTCCAGGTCGTCGGAGACAACGGTGCGAACGTTTTCGGCAACCCGACGCCGATCGTCGACCCCGCCTCCGGCGACATCGTCCTGCTGACCACGCACAACGCCGGGACCGCCAGCGAGGCGGAGATCATGCGCGGCGAGGTCACCGACGAGGAGAGCCGCCGCGTCTTCGTCCAGCGCAGCACCGACGAGGGCGAGACCTGGTCCGAGCCCACCGACATCACCGCGGACGCCAAGCTGCCGCAGTGGCGCTGGTACGCCACCGGCCCGGTGCACGGCATCGCACTGGAACACGGGCCGCACGCGGGTCGTCTGGTCGCACCCGCCAACCACTCGACGAGCCCGCCGCCCGGGTCGGGCGACACCGGGCGGGAGTCCAAGTACTACGGTGCGCACTCCCTGTACAGCGACGACGGCGGGCGCACCTGGCAGATCGGCGGGATCGACACGCCGCGGAACGGGGTGCTCAACCCGAACGAGAGCACGGTCCTCGAGCTTTCGGACGGAACGCTGTACTTCAACACCCGTGACCAGAACGGCACCAGCAGCGGCACCCGCGCCGCGACCACCAGCAGCGACGGCGGCGAGTCCTTCGACGCGCCCTACGAGATGGTCGACGGGCTGAGCGCTCCGGTCGTGCAGGGCTCGGTGCTGAAGCTGTCGCCCCGGGCCGACCGGCACGAGCGCATCGTCTTCTCCGCGCCGGCCGATCCGGGCGCGCGCCGCGAGCTGACGCTGCGCACGAGCTTCGACCAGGCGCAGAGCTGGGAGAGCAGCCTGGTGCTGCACGAGGGCCCGGCCGCCTACTCCGACCTGGTCGAGACGTCGAGCCACGCCCTCGGCGTCCTCTACGAGAACGGGGACGACAGCGCCTACGAGCGGATCACCTTCGCCTCGGTGCGGATCCCGATGCTCGACCGTCCCGACCAGGGCGAGCCGCCCGCCGTCATCACGCCGGACGTGTCCGGCTCCGGGCGCCACGGCGTCGTCGGCGGTGCCGCCGAGGTCACGTCCGGAGCGAGCGGCTCCGCGCTGACGCTCGCCGAAGGTGCGTACGTCGAGGTGCCCGCGTCCGACGGCCTGGGCGTCGGCGACGGGCCGTTCACCGCCGCCGCCTGGTTCCGCACCGAGTCCGGAGCCGCGCAGTCCGTGCTGTGGGCGTACGGCGTCGGCGGCGGAGTGCCGCAGTGGTGGATCCGCGCGGAGCCGGGCAGTGACCGCATCCGCGCGCTGATCGAGACCGACGCCGGCGTGACGTCCGTGGCCGCTCCCGGCGCGTACGCCGACGGCGAGTGGCACCACGTGGCGCTCACCCGCGGCGCGGACGGGGTGACGTTGTACGTCGACGGCGAGGCTGCCGCGACGGCGGGCCCGCTCGGCGGAGCCGTCTCGTCGGAGACCAGTACCGGTCTGCACGTGGGACGGCGCCCGGACGGGGCGAACGCGCTCACCGGCGCCGTCGACGACGTGTGGTACCTCGGCCGGGCCCTGTCGCCGGCGGAGGTCGCGGCCCTGGCCGCCGACGACGCCGCGCCGTCCGGCCGGGCGCTCGTGCACCTGCCGCTGGACGAGCTGCGTCGAGACGTGCCGGCAGGGCCCCGCGAACAGAGCTGACGACCCGGCCGGGAATGCCCGGCTCCCCTTGAAGGGTTGCATCCTCCGTGCTTGCCTCGGGCGGCACGGAGGATGCACGCGTCGAAGGGGAGCCGATGGCGAACGGCGGAGCACGGGTCGGATATGCGGCGATGCTGGAGCGCTTCCACCCGTCGGATGTCGTGGCGCTGGCCGCCGAGGCGGAACAGGCCGGGTTCGACGGCGTCATGGCCGACGACCATTTCCAGCCGTGGACGGCGCACCAGGGCCAGGCCGGGTTCGTGTGGAACGTGATGACCGCGATGGCCGAGCGGACCCGCGGCGTCGTGGGCGTCGGGGCCACCTGCCCGTCGTTCCGCTGGCATCCCGCCGTGGTCGCGCAGGCGGCGGCGACGCTGGAGTCGATGTACCCGGGCCGGCACTGGCTCGGCGTCGGCTCCGGCGAGGCTATCAGCGAACACGTCGTCGGCGGCTACTGGCCGGAGGCGCCGGAACGGATCGCGCGCATGTTCGAGGCGGTCGAGATCATCCAGAAGCTGTTCACCGGCCGCGACGTGCGCCACGACGGGCGCTTCTTCACCCTCGAGCGCAGCCGGCTGTGGACCATGCCGGAAGCCCCGCCGCCGATCTACGTCGCGACCTCCGGCCCGGTCACCGCGCGGCGGGCCGGGGCGAGCGCCGACGGCATCATCACCGTCGCGACGACGCCCGAGAAGGTGGCGACGCTGTTCGCGCGGTTCGACGACGGCGCCCGCTCGGCCGGCAAGGACCCGGACACCCTGACGAAGGTCGTGCAGGTGCACCTCGCCTGGGCGCCCGACGACGCCGAGGCGGCCGAGCAGGCGGTGCGCGAGTGGCCCAACGGCGCGATGCGGTTCTCGAAAGCCGACATCCGCTCGCCGCACGACTTCGAGCAGATGGCCCGGATGGTGCGCCCGGAGGACTTCGACGGCCGGCTGCTGGTGTCGTCGGACCCGGACGCGCACCGGCGCGAGATCCAGAGCTATCTCGACGTCGGCGCGACCCACGTGTACGTGCACAACGTCAACGCCGACCAGCGCACCTGGCTGAAGGTGTTCGGTCGCGAGGTGCTGCCCGCGCTGACCCCGTAGGGCGCCGGCTCTCTCCCATGATCATCGGCACTTTCCTGGCCATGCGGCCGGAAAGTGCCGATGATCATGGGGACTCGGGCAGCGGCGAGAACGTCAGCACCGGGCGACCGGTCCGCGGGTGCGGCTGGACGTCGCAGTCGACGCCGAACACCGCCCGGACGACCTCCGGCACCAGGACCTCCTCGGTGGGCCCCGCCGCGGCGACCCGTCCGCCGTCCAGCACCACCAGCCGGTCGCAGTACGCCGCCGCGAGGTTCAGGTCGTGCAGCGCGGCCAGCGTGGTCACCCGCAGGTTCCGTACCACGTTCAGCAGTGTCAGCTGGTATCGGATGTCCAGGTGGTTGGTCGGCTCGTCGAGCAGCAGCAACCGTGGCTGCTGCGTCAGCGCCCGCGCCAGGTGGACCCGCTGGCGCTCGCCACCGGACAGGGTGTGCCAGTCGCGGCCGGCCAGCTCGGCCATCCCGACCGTGCCCAGCGCGTCGAGCGCGCGGTCCTCGTCGTCGGGGGCGGGTCGGTGCGGCGTGCGTCCCAGCAGGACGACGTCGAGCACCGTCATCGGCACGTCGGTCGTCGACTCCTGCTCGACCACCGCAACCCGCCGGGCACGGTCCTTACGGCGCATGGACAGCAGGTCGTCCTGGCCAAGGGTGACGGCGCCGCCGTCCGGACGGGTCGTCCCGGCGACCGCCCGCAGCAGGCTGCTCTTGCCCGAGCCGTTCGGGCCGAGCAACCCGGTCACCGTTCCGGGCGGCACGCGGACGTCCACGCCGTCGACGATCACCGTGCTGTCGACGGCCCACGAGATGCCGGCGGCGCGCAGCTCCTCGGCGGTCGCGCCGTCCGGGGCCCGGACGTCGTCACGCTCGGCGACGATCGTGTGCTCGGCGGTCATCGGCCCACCTTTCTGCGGCGGAGGAGGAACGCGAACGCCGGCGCGCCGAGGAAGGCGGTGACCACCCCGACGGGCAGCTCGCGCGGATCGAACAGGGTGCGGGCCAGCGTGTCGGCCCAGATCATGAACGTGGCGCCGACCAGCGTGGCCAGCGGCAGCACCCTGCGGTGCCCGGAGCCCGCCACGAGCCGGACGGCGTGCGGCACCATCAGCCCCACGAACCCGATCGCGCCACTGACCGCCACCGCGGCGCCGGTGAGCAGCGCGACCAGTGTCAGCAGCGCCCAGCGGGTGCGGTTGACGTCGATGCCCAGGGTCGCCGCCGTGCCGTCGCCGAACGCGAACGCGTCCAGGGTGCGTGCGCGCGACAGCAGCACCGAACCGACGACGACCACGGCGACGGTCACGATCGCGACGTCTCCCCATTGCGCGCCGCCGAGCGAGCCCAGCAGCCAGCTCAGGATCTCGCGGTACGAGTCGCCGGTCGCCGACCAGAAGATCACGAACGAGGTCGCGGCCGAGCACAGGTACGACACCGCCAGCCCGGCGAGCACGGTGCGCGTGGGCGCGAGCTCGCCGCGGCGGTTGGCCAGCGCCAGCGTGACCATCAGGGCCAGGAGCGCGCCGGAGAACGCGGCGACCGGAAGCGCCAGCTGCCCTACGCCGAGCACCAGGACCAGCACGGCGCCCACCGACGCGCCCGACGACAGCCCCAGCAGGTACGGGTCGGCCAGCGGGTTACGGGTCAGCGTCTGCATCACGGCGCCGCAGACCGCCAGCGCCGCCCCGACCGCGGCCGCGGCCAGCACCCGGGGCAGCCGCAGCTCCCACACGATGCCGTCGCGCAGTGTCGACAACGGCGAGGGTCCGAAGCCCAGCCGGTCGAGGCCGAGGTGCGTGCCGATGGAGCGCCAGACGTCCCAGGCGCCGATGTCCGCGGAGCCGAACGTCACGGTGACCGTCACCGACGCGAGCAGCAGGGCGGCCATCGTGACGACCCAGACCGAGCCGCGGGCCCGCGGGCGCCTCGTCACCGGCGGCCGGCCGTCAGCGCTGGTGGCTCCGGCGGGTGCGCGAGTGGTGTCCGCGCCGGCCTGCTGGACGGTCGTGCGCTCGCTCATCCGGTGCTCTCGGCGCCGAGGTCGAGCCGGCGGAGCTGTTCGGCGAGATCGACGACCGCGGGCGCGTTGCGGACCCCGGCCTCCGCGGCGGGGAAAGGCAGCCTGATGTATCGCTGTTCGGTCACCGCCGGCAGCGCCGACGTGGCCGGGTTGCTCTCGAGCTGGTCGATCTTGTGCTCGGCCGTGTTCCACGCCGCGTCCACCAGCACGATGACATCCGGGTTGCGGTCGACGACGTCCTCCCAGCCGACAGTGGACCAGGTGTCGTCGATGTCGCCGAAGACGTTCCGCAGCCCGAGCGCGTCCATCATCATCGCCGGCGCGCCGATGCCCGCGCCCACGTACGGCGCGTCCGAGCCGGAGCTGTACCACATCGCCGTCAGGCCGTCCCCGGGTGCGTCGACGCTGTCGAGCATGCTGCGCTGTTCGGCGACGAGCTCGTCGGCGCGGCCGGTGACGCCGAAGATCCGCGCGATCTCGTGCATCTGGTCGAACAGCTTCTCGAACGTCATCGGGTCCGGCTGGTACTGCGGATCCTTGCAGGCGGCAGGGGAGACGTAGGTGTCGATGCCGAAGTCCGCCAGCGCGTCGCGCTCGCCGGCGGTGTCGACGGCGAAGTTGCTCTCCCAGCCGCCGTAGACGAAGTCCGGCTCGACGTCGAGCAGTGCCTCCTGGCCGGGCACCTTGTCGGACAGCACCGGGACACCGTCCAGCTGGTCGGCGTAACGCTCCGGAACCGGCCCGTCGGAGAACGCCGTGCCGACCAGGCGATCACCGAGCCCGAGGGCGAGCATCATCTCGGTCGACGTCGACTTGATGGTCACGACCCGTTCCGGCGGGCTGTCCACGGTGACCTCGAAGCCGCAGTTGTCGACGGTGACCGGCTCGGCGCCCGCAGCGCTGCCGGCGGACCCGGACGACCCGGCGGGCGCGGTCTCGTCGGCTCCGGCGCAGCCGGCGAACAGGGCGGATGCGGCGGTGCCGGCGGCGATCGTCACGGTCAGACGCCGGCGGCGCGCGGCCGGGGTCCGGGCAGGTGTGTGCGGACGCGTGCTGCGGTGGGCCACGGGTTCTCCATCGATGGTGCCACCGGCGCCGTGACCACACGGGCACGGATCCGCCGGTGAACGGGACCGGTCGTCGGAGACGGTCAGTCGACCGTCGCACCCGCTACCCACTGATCGGGCAGACGCATCAGGGACACAAGTGGTGGCCCGGGGCTGTCGTCATGATAGGCGCGAATCGTGCGGGCGGGCCAGTCGCGCGCGTGGGCGATCGCCGCTCGCGAACGTGCCGTCGACGCTGCCCGGTGGGTTACGGTGAGGACCGTGCCGCCACGTCAACCCGCGCTCGTCCCGCGGATGAGCCCGTTCACGTCGACGATCTTCGCCGAGATCACCGCGCTGGCCACCAGCACCGGGGCGATCAACCTGGGCCAGGGGTTCCCGGACACCGACGGCCCTCAATCGCTGCTGGACGACGCCTGTGCGGCCATCCAGGGTGGGGCGAACCAGTACCCGCCCGGTCCGGGCGTGCCGCAGCTGCGTGAGGCCGTCGCCGAGCACCAGAAGCGTTTCTACGGGCTCGACGTCGACCCGGAGCGGGAGGTCCTGGTCACCGCGGGCGCCACCGAGGCGATCGCGGCCACCGTGCTCGCGCTGTGCGAGGCGGGCGACGAGGTCGTGACGTTCGACCCGGTGTACGACTCGTACGCGGCGTCGATCGCGCTGGCCGGTGCGGTACGGCGCACCGTCGCGCTGCGCTGGCCGGACTTCGCTCTGGATCCCGACGCGCTGCGGGCGGCGTTCAGCGAGCGCACCCGGGTGGTGCTGGTGAACACGCCGCACAATCCGGCGGGCAAGGTGTTCACGCGGGCGGAGCTCGAGCTGATCGGTTCGCTCGCCCGCGAGCACGGCGCGATCGTGGTGACCGACGAGGTGTACGAGCACCAGGTCTTCGACGACGCGGAGCACGTGCCGATGGCCGCCCTGCCGGGCATGGCCGAGCAGACCGTGACCATCTCGTCGGCCGGCAAGACGTTCTCGGTCACCGGCTGGAAGGTCGGCTGGCTGCACGGTCCGGCCGAGCTGGTCTCCGCCGCGCGGGCGGTGAAGCAGTTCCTGACGTTCGTCAACGCCGGGCCGATGCAGCCGGCCGTGGCCTCGGCGCTGTCGCTCGGCGACGACTTCTACACCGGTCTCGCCTCCGACCTGCGGCGCAAGCGTGACCTGCTGTGCGCGGGGCTGCGTGCCGCCGGGTTCGAGGTGTCGGTGCCGCAGGGCACGTACTTCGTGATCGCCGATCCGACGCCGCTCGGTCACGACGACGGTGTGCAGCTGTGCCGCCGGCTGCCGGAGCTGGCCGGCGTGGTGGCGGTTCCGGTCTCGGTGTTCTACGACGACCCGGAGGCAGCCCGGCCGCTGGTGCGCTTCGCCTTCTGCAAGCGCGACGACGTGCTGCACGACGCCGTCGAGCGGCTCGGGCGGCTACGACCGGCCTGAGCGGCCCGCACACGTCGGGCATCCGGACGGTGGTCGGCCGGCACCGAAGGCCGGTGCATCAGTGCTCACTCGGTGAGCGTGAACTCCAGTGCCCTGCGTGCCGTGCCGGCCGGCGCTCCCTCGGCGACGTGCAGCAGTGCGGCTCGCCACGCCGCGGCCAGGATGACCGCCGCCGCATCGAGATCGTCGGGTAGCAGCGAGCGCAGCAGCCGCCCGACCGGATCCGGCCGGTCGGACGGTGCCGGCTCGCCCAGCAGCCTGCAGGCGTCGAACCGGACCGCGGCGTCGAAAGCGACCAGAATCGCTACCGCGACCGCGGGACGACCGGTGCCGCCGGCAGCGGCGGCCGCGCCCTCCATCCGGTCGGTGATCCGCTTCTCCAGGTCGTCGCGGACCACGGTGTAGAGCCCCAGTTTCGAGCCGAAGTGGTGGTAGAGCGAGCCGGTCGTGACGCCGGCCTTGGCGGCGAGGTCGGTGACGCCCGCGTCCTCGAAGCCCGACTGCTCGAAGTGGTGCAGCGCGGCCTCGATGAGCCGCGCCTTGACCGAGCCCGGTACCGGCACCCACTCCTGCATGGCTTCGAGTATAACGCATTGACGGGATTCCGTAATCGCATTACGGTCGGTGCCATGAGACTTGCGTTCTTCTACCAGTCGGTCCAGGACCTGCCCGCCGCCCTGGCGTTCTACCGGGACGATCTCGGCCTCGACGAGGCCTGGCGCGAGGGGGAGTCCACCGTCGCGTTCGAACTTCCGGGCTCGTCCGTGCAGCTCATGGTCGACCAGCGGCCGAGCGACGACGAGCGGTGGGAGTCGGGTGCGGTCTTCGAGGTCGACGACGTAGAGGCCTTCGTCAAGGAGCGCCATGGCTTCCGGTGGCTCGGCGAAACTCTGGAGATCCCGGGCGGGCGGCTGGCAGCGTTCGCCGACCCGTCCGGCAATGTCATCCAGGTCCTGGACCAGAGCGCCGAAGGTTCCGATCAGAGCTGAGCGGTGCCGCCCCGGCGGCCCTGGCCGATCCTGCCCCACGGCTTGTAGACGGCGAGCACGAAGGCGACCAGCAGCGCGGTCGTGGAGACGACCGGCGGGAAGATCAGATCACCGACCGAGAGCGTCGTGACCTCCCCCGACTCGAACAGGCGGGCACGCTCGGCGGCCTCGGACACACCCGGCCGCAACGCGACCAGGACCAGTGTGGCGAGCAGCACGTTCAGCACCAGCTTGACGGCGACCCACCAGTACCGCACCAGGCCGTACTTGCTGCCGAGCCCGAGAACGACCCCGCTGACGAGGCAGACGACCCCGGCGGTGAACAACGACCAGACCGCGAACATCTCCAGCGCCCGGTAGGTCAGCGCCAGCGTCGTGTCGTCGCCGCTGAGCAGTGCGGTGAAGACGAGCACCGCCATGACGACGTCGATGCCGAGCCAGGCGCCGGCCGAGACGACGTGAACCAGCAGCACGCTCTGGCGTGTCCGGCCGCGCAACCGTCGTGGCCGCGACGTTTCGGCGATGACCTGTGCCATGACCCCACTCCTCATCGGTGACCGTGTGTGTCGTCGGGACACGATCACCCGGCGGGTGCGTCACCGTCGTCGGCAGCCGGACGTATCCCGCGTCTACGCAGACCTGCGCAGGCCCGTGCAGGCAGCCGGACAAGCCCGCGCTGACCGGCCGCGGACGCGACGAGGGGCCGGCACCTGCCGGTGCCGGCCCCTCATCGGTGGCGGGCATTCGCCCGCGAGTGGCTCAGAGGACGCGCACGCCCGTCGCCTGCGGCCCCTTGGGGCTCTGCGACAGCTCGAACTCGACCTGCTGGTCCTCCTCGAGAGTACGGAAGCCCGTACCGTCGATCTCGGAGTAGTGCACGAAGACGTCCGGTCCGTCGGTGCGGGAGATAAAGCCGAAGCCCTTCTCCGCGTTGAACCACTTGACTGTTCCCTGAGTCATTTCTGCTCCTCACAGGGCTGGATGTCGGAGCATGCACTGTGCGATGCCCCGGGCCGGTCCAGACGCGGCTACTCCAGATACCTGAGAGCGAGCGGCGCGCCCGCAACGTCGTTCATTGCGAGCATGCTGAAAACACGAACACAAAAACTACGACCGCCCCGTACAACCCGGGGGTCGACGGATCTATTCCCGGCTCCCGGCGACGATCCGACGCGGGATCTCCGCGGCCGGGGCCGTCACCACACGCCCGTGTACGTCAGCGCGAAGGTGATGCACGGCGCGAGGAACGCGACCGCGAGCACCACGACGTTGCGGAACGACGGCTCGGTGGTGACCAGGCGCCGATAGGCGGCGACCAGCAACGGCACCATGACCACCTCGAGCGCGAGCATGCGCCGCGGGATCACGGTGCCGGTGGCGGCCAGCACGACGGCCAGGACCGCCGCGGCCGTCCACGCCGTGAACCCCAGCATGCGCACGCGCGCGAGGCCCAGCCGGACGGCCACCGTCGTGTAACCGCCGGCCCGGTCGGCGTCGAGATCGGCGACGGTCGTGGGGACGTACAGCGCGACCGCCACGAGCGTGCCCAGCACCGCCATCACCCAGGGGAACGCGCCGACCGGGCGCACCGTGACCCAGCCGGCCAGCAGGCCGAACGCGCCGAGCGCGATCGCGTTCACGGCGATGTCGGCGCCGGGGCGGACCTTGAGCCGAAGCGGCGGAGCGCTGTACGCCCAGCCGACGAGCAACGCCGTGACCGTCCCCAGTGCGAAGGCGAGGCCGACGTTCCAGGCCACCGCCACGGCCAGGGCGGCGGCGACGCCGGCGACACGCTGGGCCGCCGACGGTGTCATCCGCCCGCTGGCCAGCGGCGTCCCGGCCTTGCGGGGGTTGAGCCGGTCGCCGGCGACGTCGTGCGCGTCGTTGACGGCCAGCACCGCCCACCACATCAGCGGCCCGATCACCAGTCCTCCGGCGGCCACCTCCGGCAGCGCGGACACCGGTGGCAGCAGCCGGCGCGTCGCCAGCACGACGCCGACGTAGTAGGGGACGAGCGACACCGGCCAGAACCACGGCCGTCCCAGCGCGACCACGTCGCGGACGAAGCGGGCCGGCGCCGGCCGGGAGACGGTGCTCGTCATGGAACGATCCTCGCGGCGGCGCCCCGGTGCCGGCCTCCCTCTCGAGAGGGAGCGGGATGCTCCCGCCGGGGGAGCCACGGCCGGGAAGCCACGGCCGGGAAGCCACGGCCGGGAAGCCATTGCCGGGGCGCCACGGCCGGCGAAGCCCGGCCGCGTGCCGTGGAATGTGGGCATGCGGTGGAAGCGTTGCGCTGGCAGGCCATACGATTGGCCCACCGCCACCGACGACCACTCAGGATCGTGTCATGGACCCCATGCAGTCCGGCATGCCCGAGACGCTCGCGCCTCTCGGGCTCACCTTCGACGACGTGCTGCTTCTGCCCGCCGAGTCCGACGTCATTCCCAGCGAGGCCGACACCACGTCCAAGGTGTCGCGCAACGTCACCGTCAGCGTGCCGCTGCTGTCCAGCGCCATGGACACCGTCACCGAGTCGCGCATGGCCATCGCCATGGCGAGGCAGGGCGGGCTCGGGGTGCTGCACCGCAGCGTCTCCATCGACGAGCAGGCCCGGCAGGTCGACCTGGTCAAACGGTCCGAGTCCGGCATGGTCACCGATCCGGTCACCATCGGCCCCGACGCCACGCTGGCCGAGATGGACGCGATGTGCGGGCACTACCGCATCTCCGGGCTTCCGGTGGTCGACGACGCCGGCGTCCTCATGGGCATCGTCACCAACCGCGACATCCGCTTCGTCCCCGCCACCGAGTACGACCACCGGCTCGTCCGCTCCGTCATGACGCCGATGCCGCTGGTCACCGCGCCCGTCGGTATCAAGCCCGACGACGCGTTCGCGCTGCTGGGCGAGCACAAGATCGAGAAGCTGCCGCTGGTCGACGGCGACGGCCGGCTCAAGGGGCTCATCACCGTCAAGGACTTCGTCAAGTCCGAGGAGTACCCGAACGCCACCAAGGACGCCGAGGGACGCCTGCTGTCGGCGGCGGCGGTCGGGTTCTTCGGCGACGCGTGGGAACGGGCCATGACGCTCATCGACGCCGGCGCCGACGTCCTCGTCGTCGACACCGCGCACGGGCACACCAGCGCCCTGCTCGACATGGTCGGCAAGCTCAAGGCCGAGCCGAAGGCCGCGGGCGTCGACGTCATCGGCGGCAACGTCGCCACCCGGGCGGGCGCGCAGGCGCTGGTCGACGCCGGGGTCGACGGCATCAAGGTCGGCATCGGCCCGGGCTCCATCTGCACCACCCGCGTGGTCGCCGGTGTGGGCGTGCCGCAGGTCACGGCGATCAACGAGGCGGCCCAGGCGGCGCGGCCGGCCGGTGTCCCGGTCATCGGTGACGGCGGGCTGCAGTACTCCGGCGACATCGCCAAGGCCATCGTCGCCGGCGCCGACACCGTCATGCTCGGCTCGCTGTTGGCGGGCGTGGCGGAGAGTCCCGGCGAGCTCATCTTCATCAACGGCAAGCAGTTCAAGTCCTACCGCGGCATGGGCTCGCTCGGCGCGCTGCGCAAGCGCGGGGCGTCGGACACCGGGTCGCGCGACCGCTACTTCCAGGCCGACGTCGTCGCCGACGACGAGCTGGTGCCCGAGGGCATCGAGGGCCAGGTGCCGTTCCGCGGACCGTTGGGCAGCGTGACCCAGCAGCTCATCGGCGGGCTGCGGCAGTCGATGTTCTACACCGGCGCGAGCGGCATCACCGAGCTGCAGCAGCGGGGCCGGTTCGTGCGCATCACGTCCGCAGGGCTGAAGGAGTCGCACCCGCACGACATCCAGATGACGGTCGAGGCGCCCAACTACTCCGGCCGCCGCTGAACCGTCCTCTGATGATCAGGTGACGAACGCGCTGCTTCTCCGCGCGATGTTGCACCTGATCGTTTTCTGTCCGGGTCGTGGACATGATCAGGTGACGTGCGGGACCGACACGCTGCGGTGATGTGCTGCTGGCGACACCTGATCGCCGTCGCAGCGATGATCAGGTGAAACAGCGACGATCAGGTGACGGATGACGGGAGCGGGCTCGGGCGACCGTCCGGTCACGGATGCCCGGGGCCTCCGATAGCCTGGTCCGCGTGGCGGAGATCGAGATAGGCCGCGGAAAGCGCGGTCGCGAGGCGTATTCGTTCGACGACGTGGCCATCGTGCCGTCGCGGCGCACCCGCGACCCCGAGGAGGTGTCGACGCACTGGCAGATCGACGCCTACCGGTTCGAGACACCGATCGTCGCGGCACCGATGGACTCGGTGATGTCCCCGGCGACGGCCATCGCGCTCGGCAAGGCCGGTGGCCTCGGCGTTCTCGACCTCGAGGGGCTCTGGACCCGTTACGAGGATCCCGAGCCGCTGCTCGAGGAGATCGCCGGACTGGAAGAGGGCAAGGCGCTCAACCGGCTGCAGGAGATCTACGCGGCGCCGGTCCGTGAAGAGCTGATCGCCCAGCGGCTCGGCGAGATCCGCGCCGCCGGTGTCACCGTCGCCGGCTCGCTGTCGCCGCCGCGGGTCAAGCGCTACTACCAGGCGGTCGTCGAGTCCGGCGCCGACATCGTCGTCATCCGGGGGACCACAGTGTCCGCGGAGCACGTGTCCGGCCGCGCGGAGCCGCTGAACCTCAAGCAGTTCATCTACGAGCTGGACGTCCCGGTCATCGTCGGCGGCTGCGCCACGTACCAGGCGGCGCTGCACCTGATGCGCACCGGCGCGGCCGGCGTGCTCGTCGGGTTCGGCGGCGGCTCGTCGCACACGACGCGCTCGGTTCTCGGCGTGACGGTGCCGATGGCCACGGCCGTCGCCGACGTCGCCGCGGCGCGGCGCGACTACCTCGACGAGTCCGGCGGCCGGTACGTGCACGTCATCGCCGACGGGTCCATCGGGCGCTCCGGCGACATCGCCAAGGCGATCGCCTGCGGGTCCGACGCGGTGATGGTGGGCTCGCCGCTGGCCAGGGCGGTCGAGGCGCCGGGCCGCGGCTGGCACTGGGGCTCGGAGTCCCACCACGCCGAGCTGCCGCGCGGCGAACGGATGGAGGTCGGGACCATCGCCTCGCTCGCGCAGATCGTCGACGGCCCGTCGTTCCTGCCGGACGGTTCGATGAACCTGGTCGGCGCGCTGCGCCGGGCCATGGCCACGACCGGCTACACCGAGGTCAAGGAGTTCCAGCGGGTCGAGGTCACCCTCCTGCGCTGACCGCCGGGAACGACCACGTTCACCATGGAATTCCCTGCGTCACCACCCGTACAGGCCTGGTGACGCAGGCACACGCCTCGTGATGCGGCCGCGCCTTGGCGTGCCGCCCGACCGCGCCCCACTCGTCGAGCCCTCCCGGATGTCGGCGCCACACCGTACGCTGTGCACGATGAGCATCACGGCCGTCAGTGTCGACGACGTCGTCGACCGCCAGACCCTCGACCGGCTGACCGATCGCGTCGTCGCGACGCCCCGGGCGGAGCGGGCCGACGCCGTCGCCCCGTTCACCGGCCGTGCGTTCACCGACTTCCCGCTGTCCACGCCCGAGGACGTGCGCACCGCCGCGGCCGCCGCGCGCGATGCGGCGGCCGGATGGGCGGCTCGCCCGGTCGCCGAGCGCGCCCGCATCGTCGGCCGCGTCCACGACCTCGCCCTCGACCGGCGGTCCGAGCTCGCCGACCTGGTCCAGGCCGAGGCCGGCAAGGCACGCCGGGACGCGTTCGAAGAGATCGCCGACGTCGCGCTCGCGGCACGGTACTGCGCCGCCCGCGGCCCGCAGGTGATGCGCGACCGGCGGCGGCTGGGGCTGATCCCGGGCCTCACCCGCGCGGTCGAGATGCGTCGGCCGAAGGGTGTCGTCGGGGTCATCTCGCCGTGGAACTACCCGCTGACGCTGGCCATCTCGGACTGTCTGCCGGCGTTCGTCGCCGGCAACGCGGTGGTGCACAAGCCGGACTCGCGCGGTGTGCTGACGGCGCTGGCCGCGCGGTCGCTCGCGGTCGAGGCGGGGCTGCCCGAAGCGCTGTGGCAGATCGTCACCGGCGACGGCCCCACCATCGGCGGCGCGGTCGTCGAGCACGCCGACCACGTCTCGTTCACCGGGTCCACGGCGGCCGGCCGGACCATCGCGAGCCGGCTCGGAGAGCGGCTCGTCGGCGCTTCCCTCGAGCTCGGCGGCAAGAACCCGATGCTCGTCCTGGAGGACGCCGACGTCGACCGGGCGGCCGAGTCCGCCGTACGCGCGTGTTTCTCGAACGCCGGTCAGCTGTGCGTGTCGGTGGAGCGTGTCTACGTCGCTGCCGCGGTACGCGACTCGTTCCTCGACCGGTTCGTGAGCAGGGTCCAGGCGCTGCGGCTCGGGCCCGCGTTCGACTATTCCTGCGACGTCGGCTCGCTCGCGTCGCAGGAACAGCTCGACAGGGTCACCGCCCACGTCGACGACGCCGTCGCCCGGGGCGCGCGGGTGCTGACCGGCGGCGTCGCCCGTCCGGAGCTGGGGCCCTGGTTCTACGAGCCCACCGTGCTCGACGGCGTCCGGCAGGGCATGCCCGTCGCCACCGACGAGACGTTCGGGCCGGTCGTCGCCGTGCACGGTGTCGGCTCGGACCAGGAGGCGGTGGACGCCGCGAACGACTCCGCGTACGGCCTGAACGCGTCGGTGTGGACGCGTGACCTGCGGCGTGGCCTGCGGGTGGCGCGACAACTGCGGTCGGGCATGGTCAACGTCAACGAGGGGTACGCGGCCGCGTGGGGCAGCCACGACCTGCCCATCGGCGGCCTGGGCGCGTCCGGGCTGGGCCGGCGGCACGGCCGCGACGGCATCGAGCGCTACACCGACACGCAGGCGGTGGCGGTGCAGCGCGCTCACGGCATCACCCCGCTGCCGGGCATGGACCACGGCGGCTTCGCCGAGTTCATGACGCGGTCGCTGCGGGCGATGCGGAAGGCCGGGCGGCCGTGAGGCTGCACTACGACGTCCTGGTCATCGGCTCCGGCTTCGGCGGCAGCGTCACCGCGCTGCGGCTGACCGAGAAGGGCTACCGGGTCGGCGTGGTCGAGGCGGGGGCACGGTTCGACGACGACACGCTGCCGGCCTCGTCGTGGGACGTGCGCCGCTTCCTTTTCGCGCCCGCGCTGCGGTGCTACGGCATCCAGCGCATCGACACGTTGCGCGACTGCGTGATCCTCTCCGGGGCGGGTGTCGGCGGCGGTTCGCTGGTGTACGCCAACACGTTGTACGAGCCGGCGGACGCCTTCTACCGCGACTCCGCGTGGAGCGGCATCACCGACTGGCGTGCCGAGCTGGCTCCCCATCTGGACCAGGCCACGCGCATGCTCGGCGCCACGACCTATCCGCGGATGTCCCCGTCGGATCACGTGTTCCAGCAGGTCGCGAGCGACATGGGCGTGGGCGGCACGTTCCGCCGGGCGCCGCTGGGCGTGTTCTTCGGTGAACCGGGTGTGACGGTGCCCGACCCGTACTTCGGCGGTGCCGGACCGGACCGCGCCGGCTGCCTGCACTGCGGCGAGTGCATGACCGGCTGCCGGCACAACGCCAAGAACGCTCTCACCAAGAACTACCTCTACCTCGCCGAGCGGGCCGGCGCGCAGGTCCACGAACTGTCCACGGTGCGCTCGTTGCGCCCGCTGCCGGCAGGGGGGTACGGGGCGCTGGTCCGTCGCACCGACGCGCCCGGGGCACAGCCGACGATCATCACCGCCGACCAGGTGGTGCTCAGCGCGGGCCCGCTCGGCACTCAACGGCTGCTGCACCGGATGCGCGACGAGGGCCACCTGCCGCACCTGTCCGACCAGCTCGGGGTGCACACCCGCACCAACTCCGAATCGATCCTCGGCGCCATCGCACCGGACCGGCGGCACGACTTCAGTGAGGGTGCGGCCATCACCTCGTCGTTCCACCCCGACGAGCACACGCACATCGAACCCGTCCGCTACGGGCACGGCAGCAACGCGATGTCGCTGTTGCAGACGGTGCTCACCGAGGGCGACGGCGCACACGTGCGGCTCGGGGCGTGGGCGCGCGAGATGTGGCGGCAGCGGCGCGGCCTCGCCGACCGCTACGACGCGGCGCACTGGTCCGAGCGGACGGTCATCGCGCTGGCGATGCAGACGCGGGACAACTCGATCACCACCTACACCCGCCGGAGCCGCCTGACCGGACGCCGCCGGATGACCTCGCGGCAGGGCCACGGCGAGCCGAACCCGACGTGGATCCCGGTGGCGCACGACGCGGTGCGCCGGATGGCCGCGCTGGTGGACGGTGTCGCCGGCGCGACCCTCGGTGAGCCGTTCGGACGGCCGATGACCGCGCATTTCATCGGCGGGTGCACCATCGGCGCCACGGCCGACGACGGTGTGGTCGACCCGTGGCACCGGGTGTACGGGCATCCGGGTCTGCACATCGTCGACGGCTCGACCATCTCGGCGAACCTCGGGGTGAACCCGTCGCTGACCATCACCGCGCAGGCCGAGCGGGCTTTGGCGTTCTGGCCGAACCACGGCGACGCGGACCCTCGTCCGCCGCTCGGCGCCACGTACCGCCCGGTCGACCCGGTCCCGCCGCGGGAGCCGGCCGTGCCACCCGGCGCCCCGACCGCCCTGCGCCTCACATCGCCGTGACCGGCTGGTCGCGCAGCTGCGCCAGGAGCCGCTCCACCTCGGCGAACTCGTCGGCAGACAATGGGCCGTGTTCCATCGCGCCCGCGTTCTCCTCGACCTGAGCGACCGTCCTGGCGCCCGGGATCGGGATGGTCACGTCGCTTCGCGCCCAGATCCAGGCGAGGGCGCCCTGGGCCAGGGTGCGCCCCGAGCCGGTCAGGACCTCGCGGACGGCGGCGATCGGTTCCAGCCACTCGGGTGCCGGCCGGCCGTCGCGGAAGTAGGCGAGCCACTCGGGGGCGACACCGCGGACGTCGTCCGGTCCGAGCGTCGACGACGCGGTGAACTTGCCGGTGAGCAGCCCCATCGCCAGCGGGCTCCGGTTGAGGCTGGCGAGCTGGTGCGTCTCGCACGCCTCGAGCACCGCCGCCGCGTCGTGCAGCACCGAGAAGGCGTGCTGGACGGCCGTGCAGTGCCGCCCCTCACGCCCCCACGCGCCCGCCCGGTCGGCGTAGTCCGTGCTCCAGCCGTACCAGCGCAGCTTGCCGGACTCGACGAGCTCTTCGAGCGTGCCGAGCAGCTCTTCCGCCTGGGGGATCGGCAGGTCGTTCAGGTGCAGCTCGTACAGGTCGATGTGGTCGGTGCCGAGCCGGTGCAGCGACCCCTCGACGGCGCGGTGCAGGTACTCGGGGGTGGGGTCGGTGCCGGTGAGCTGGCGCGTCTCCTCGTCGATGGTGTTGCCCCACTTGGTGGCGATGACGACGTCGTCGCGGTGGTCGGCGAGGGCGCGGCCGAGGATCCGCTCGCTGTGCCCGGTGCCGTAGGCGTCGGCGGTGTCGAACAGTGTGACGCCGAGATCGAGGGCGCGCCGGACGGTGCGGATCGACTCGTCGTCGTCGACCTCACCCCAGCCGAGCGGGTTCGTGCCCGCCCAGAACGGCCCGCCGACGGCCCAGCAACCCATGCCGAGCGAACTGACCTCGATGACGCTGCGTCCCAGTGTGCGTGTGGTTGCTGTCATGTCGGTAACTTGTCAGTTCGAGCGTGCTCGAAGTCAAGTGCTCCGACGATGGTGTCGGCGGCTTCTCGCAGCGGTACATCGACGACGGACCGACCCAGGAGCGATCACGTGACCTCGAACGGCGCAACGATCGACGGACGAGTCAGGCTGCACGACGGGTGGACGGTGCGCCCGGTGGGCGGCCCGGTGCCCGGGCCGCTCGCGGGCCGGGACGTGCCCGCGACGGTTCCGGGGTGCGTGCACACCGATCTGCTGGCCGCCGGCGACATCGCGGACCCGTTCCTGGACGACAACGAGCGCAAGCTCGCCTGGATCGGATCGTGCGACTGGGAGTACCGCACCCGCTTCACCTGGTCGCCGGACGGTCACGACCGCCACGATCTCGTCTTCGAGGGCTTGGACACGGTGGCCACCGTCACCCTGAACGGCCGGGAGCTGGCGCGTACCGCGAACCAGCACCGCACCTATCGGCTACCGGTCGACGACGTCCTGCGCCCCGGCGAGAACGAGCTCGTGGCGGCGTTCACGTCGCCGGTCAAGCACGCCGACCGGCAGAGCCTGGCGCTCGGATACCGCCCACACACCAACCACCATCCGTACAACGCGATCCGCAAGATGGCGTGCAACTTCGGCTGGGACTGGGGCATCGACGCCGCGACCGTGGGGATCTGGCGCCCGGTGACGCTGCACGCGTGGTCGGGTGTGCGGCTGGCCGCTGTACGACCGGTGGCCACGGTCGACGAGGACGACACCGGGCGGGTCGAGGTCGGCGTCGAGTTGGAGTGGGCCGATGACGCGGCCGGGCGCGACCCGGCGGCCGGTGCCGGTGCGGATGCCGAGGCCGAGGTCGCGGTCGACGTGGACGGGGTCACGCGGCGCGTCCGGGTCGCATCCGGCCGGTCCGAAGCCGTCGCCGAGGTCGAGCTCCCAGGGGTACGGCGCTGGTGGCCTCGTGGTCACGGTGCACAGCCTCTGTACGACGTCACGGTGACCGTCGGCGACGGCGCGAGGGTGAGCGACGACTGGCGGGGCCGGGTGGGGTTCCGGACCGTCCGGCTGGACATGACGCCGGACGATCAGGGCACGCCGTTCGTCGTCGTGGTCAACGACCGGCCGGTGTTCGTCCGTGGCGCCAACTGGATCCCCGACGACGCGTTCGTGCACCGGGTGAGCGCGCGGCAGTACGCCGAACGGCTCGACCAGGCCGAATGGGCGAACGTCAACCTGGTGCGGGTCTGGGGCGGCGGCCTCTACGAGTCCGACGACTTCTACTCCCGCTGCGACGAGCTCGGCATCATGACCTGGCAGGACTTCCCCTTCGCCTGCGCGGCCTATGCGGAGGAGGAACCGCTGCGCGGCGAGGTGGAGGCCGAGGCGCGCGACAACGTCACCCGGTTGCTGCCGCATCCGAGCCTCGTGCTCTGGTGCGGCAACAACGAGAACATCTGGGGTTTCCACGACTGGAGGTGGGAGCCGCGGCTGCGCGGACGGACGTGGGGTCTGGGCTACTACACGGAGCTGCTGCCGCGGCTGTTGGCCGAGCTCGACCCGCAGCGGCCGTACGTCCCGGGCAGTCCGTGGTCGGGGACGCTGGACGTGCACCCCAACGATCCCGACCACGGTGCGGTGCATCTGTGGGACCTGTGGAACCAGCGCGACTACCCGGACTACCGGGCGTACCGGCCGAGGTTCGTGGCCGAGTTCGGCTGGCAGGGGCCGCCGACATGGTCGACGCTGCGGCGGGCGATCTCGGACGACCCGCTCACCCCGGAATCGCCGGGCATGATCGTGCACCAGAAGGCGTCGAACGGCAACGACAAGCTCACCGACGGACTCGTGCGCCACCTCCCGCTGCCCGACGACATGGACGACTGGCACTGGGCGATGTCGCTCAACCAGGCGGTGGCCGTCGGCGTCGCGGTCGAGCATCTGCGTTCGTTGGGTCCGCGCTGCGCCGGCAGCGTGGTGTGGCAGCTGAACGACTGCTGGCCGGTGACGTCGTGGTCCGCTGTCGACGGGGACGGTCGTCCGAAACCGCTGCTGTACGCGTTGAAACATGCCTACGCGGACCGGCTGCTGACGCTGCAGCCGCGGTCGCCGCTGCCGGTTGCCGGGCGCGGCGCGTCGCTGCCGGCGAGCACGGGCAGCGGCGCCGACGGCCTCGCCCTGGCGATCGTCAACGACTCCCCGCAGGCGTGGACCGGCGACGTCGTGCTGCGGCGGCTGTCCTACGACGGCGCCGAACTGGCCACGGTGACGGTTCCGGTGGACGTCGCGGCCCGCAGCACGGACACGCTGGACGTTCCCGGTGATGTCGCGTCGGTCGCCGACGTGAACGGCGAGCTCGTGCTGGCGACCCTGGGCGGCGAGCGGGCGTGGTGGTTCTTCGCCGAGTACCGCGACTCCGAGCTGAGCTCCCCGGATCTACGGGCCGGGGCCGAGCGTGTCGACGGCGGATACCGGGTGCACGTCACCGCGCGGGGCCTCACGCGCGACGTCGCGCTGCTGGCCGACAGGGTGCACCCGGACGCCCGGGTCGACGACATGAAGGTGACGCTGTTGCCGGGGGAGCGGGTGTCGTTCTTCGTCACGGCGCCGGACGGGCTCGACCCCGCGGCGTTCACCGCGCCGACGGTGCTGCGTTCGGCGAACGACCTGCTCGACTGACGGACGGCGCGATCACCGTCGCCCCGGGCCGTCAGTTGCGGAGGGTGCGCACATGGCACCGGATGCCGGGTGTGGTCGCGAGCTTCTCGTCCACCGTCACGAGGTCGACGTTCAAGCTCTCAGCCAATGCGACGTATGCGGCGTCGTAGGGCCACATGTTGTGCCGTAGTTCCCACACTCTGGTGAGCAGCAGGCGTTGGTCGTAGCGCCGTAGGTTCATCGAACGAAGGAGCTCGAGTGCTCGTCCGCCCTCGTCTGCAGGGAGCTTACGGCCGAGAACGAGGTCGCGCAGTGTCGATGCGCACTCCAGATCGACTGCGTGCGGCGCGGCGAGCTGCTCACCCCGGACGCCGTCCCGCACCTTCGCCGCGACGGCGTCCGCACCGACCAGGAACTCGACCAGCGCCGAGGTGTCGAGAACGATCACGCGCCGCGTGCCGCACGTGTCTGTGCGATGGTGTCGGTGACGTCATCGGCCGTCACCGACGATCTCGCCGCTATGGTCCGTGCCTGCTAGGCGGCTTCGTCGAGGGTGAGGACGGCAGCCTCTGTGTCGAGAGCATTCTGCGCCCCACGCAAGCGTTCTGCATCCATGTGCGCGGAGTGCAACCCGTGGCCCGCCGCAACGGTCAGCGGGCCTCGGCCGACGCGGGCGTGCCGTGCCACGACTCCCACAGGGCGGCGTACGCGCCGCGCCGCGCGACGAGCTCGTCGTGGCTGCCGAGCTCGGAGATGACGCCGTCCTCGACGACCGCCACCCGGTCCGCGTCGTGCGCCGTGTGCAGCCGGTGGGCGATGGCGATCACGGTACGTCCGCGCAACACCGCGGACAGTGACCGCTCGAGGTGCCGGGCGGCCCGGGGGTCGAGCAGCGACGTCGCCTCGTCCAGCACCAGAGTGTGCGGGTCGGCCAGGACGATCCGCGCCAGCGCGATCTGCTGTGCGAACGCCGGGCCGACCACGTGGCCGCCGGAACCCACCACCGTGTCGAGGCCGTCCGGCAACGCGTCGGCCCAGTCCAGCGCGTCGACGGCGGCCAGCGCGTGCCGCAGCTCGTCGTCGGAGGCCGACGGAGCCGCCAGCGCGAGATTGTCGCGCAGCGTGCCCACGAACACGTGATGCTCCTGGGTGACCAGGACGACCTCGCGGCGCAACTGGTCGACCGGGAGATCGACCAGCGGCACACCCCCGACGTCGACACTGCCGGTGCGCGTCGGGTGGATCCCGGCCAGCAGCCGCCCCAGTGTCGACTTGCCGGCCCCGGAAGGGCCCACCATCGCCAGCCGTTCACCCGGAGCCAGCCGTAGTGAAACCCCGTGCAGGACGTCCTGTCCCTCGACGTAGGCGTACCGGACGTCGTCGCCGCGGATGTCCTCGCCGTCGGGCTCGGCGCCGGACGCCTGCCGGTCCGGCGGCACGTCGGCGACGCCGATGACCCGCGCGAACGACGACATGCCGACCTGCAGCTCGTCCAGCCACGACACCAGCCGGTCGACCGGGTCGACGATCTGCACCATGTACAGCACGACGGCCGTGACCTGCCCCGCCGTGGCGTGCCCGGCGGAGGCCAGCCACGCACCCCAGGCGAGGGTGGCGACGACGGGCAGCACGTACGCCATCTCCGCGGTGGGGAACCAGACCGTGCGCAGGAACAGCGTGCGTCGTTCGGCGGCGTAGGCCTCGCGGAGGTCGTCGTCGGTGCGGGCGACCCGGACCTCGCTCAGCCCGAGCGCCTCGATGGTGCGGGCGCCGTCGACGGTCTCGGAGACGGTGCCGTCGAGCGTCGCGTACGCGGCCCGCTCCCACAGGTACCCGTCGCGGGCACGGTTGAGGTACCAGCGGGTGCCGGCGTAGAGCAGCGGCAGGCCGACGATTGCCCCCACAGCGACCAGCGGCCCGGCGACGACCGCGGCGCCGAGCGTCAGCACGGTCGTGACCACGGCGACCAGGATCTCGGGGATGGCGAAGCGGACCGTGCGCGACATCGCGTCGATGTCGCCGGTGGTGCGCGCGACCAGGTCGCCGGTACCCGCGCGCTCGACCGTGGACAGCGGCAGCGACAGCACGCGCGCGATGAACGTCTCTCGCAGCTCGGCGAACACCCGCTCACCCAGGATCAGTGAACGGTTGATGGCGACCCGGGTGAGCAGCGCCTGCACGATGATGAAGCCCGCGAGCAGCGCCGCCAGCAGGTCGACCCGGCCGGTGGAGGGGTCCCGGGTGACGCTGTCGATGATCCGGCCCAGCAGGAACGGCCCGGCCAGCCCGGCGGCGGCCGCCACGACGTGCACCGCGAGCGCGGCGCACAGCTGCCGGCGGTGCCGCAGGAACAGGCGGCGTGCCTCGGCGCGAACCTCGGCCGGGGACGCCACGGGCAGGGCGCTCACGCGGGTTCCTCCTCTCGGGTGACGGTGCGGCGGTAGGCGGGTGTGGTGGCCAGCAGTTCGTCGTGGGTGCCGGTGGCGGCGACGCGTCCCCGGTCGAACCAGACGACGGTGTCGGCGGTGGACAGCAGCAGCGGGCTCGCGGTGACGACGACGGTGGTGCGCCCGGCCCGCGCCGCCCGCAGGCGTTCGGCGACGGCGGCCTCGGTGTGCGCGTCGACCGCGCTGGTCGGTTCGACGAGCACGAGCACCTCGGGGTCGCTGACCAGCACGCGGGCGAGCGCGACGCGTTGGCGCTGGCCCCCCGACAGCGACCGGCCGCGTTCCTCGACCAGCGAGTCGAGCCCGGCGCGCAGCGTCTCGAGGACGTCGCCGGCCGACGCGGTGGTCATCGCGTCGACGAGGCGGGCGTCGTCGTGCCGGCCGTGCGGGTCGAGGCCGCTGCGCAGCGTCCCGGTGAACAGCGTCGGCTCCGGCTCGCTGACGACGACCCGGCCGCGGACCTCGGACAGCGGGAGACGGTCGACGGGGACGCCGTCGAGCAGCGCTCCGCCCTCGGGGACCAGCCGGCCCAGCCGGTCGGCGATCGCGGCGGTGAACGACGCGTCGTCGGCCACCAGCATGGTCAGCTCACCCGGAGCGGCCCGCAGGCCGGTCGCCGGGTCGGCGAGCTCGCCGGCGGCGGTGGCTACCGCGTCGGTGCCGGTCACCGGCGATCCGGACACCGTGGCGCCGTTGACGGCGGGTCGCGGCCTGCCGTCGTCGTCGCTGCCCGCACCGGTGTCCGTTCCCGCATCGGCGTCGTCGCGGACGTCGCGTTCGACGGACAGCACCCGCAGCACCCGGCGCGCCGCGACACCGGCGCGGGTGAGCGCGAAGGCCATCTCGCCCGCCGTGCGCACCGGCAGCACGAGGAAGAAGGCGTAGCCGTACAGCGCGACCAGCGCGCCGGGCTCCACCGTCCCGTCCAGCACCAGCCGGGCGCCGACCCAGGTGAGCAGCACGAGGAAGATGCCCGGGAGCAGCACCAGGACCGCGTCCAGCATCGCCTGCGTGCTGGCGACCCGCACGCCGGATGCGCGGACGGCCTCGGAGCGTTCGGCGTAGCGCCGGTTGAACACTTTCTCGCCGCCGATGCCGCGCAGCACCCGCAGCCCGCCGACCGTGTCCGCGCCCAGCGCCGTGAGGTCGCCGAGCGCCTCGCGCTGGACGTGCTGGCGTTGCTGAAGCGGGCGGACCAGCGGCCCCAGGGCGACGACCAGCAGCGGGACGCCGATGAGCACCATCAGCCCGAGCGCGACCGAGGTCTGCAGCACGATGACCGAGACCACCACGTACGAGACCACGGACCCGGCGAAGCGCGGCGTGACCTCCATGGCGTGCCCGATGTGCATGGAGTCGCTGGACGCGGTGGCAACGATCTCGCCGGTGGGCATGGTCGCCGGCACCGCCGGTCCGCCGCGCGCGCTCTGCCGGCCGACCAGCTGGATGACGCGGAACGCCGCGTGCAGCCAGTTCCGGACCGCGGCGCGGTGACGCATCATGCCGGACAACGCCTGCGTGACACCGAGAACACCGACCAGCGCCGCCCAGCGCCAGGTGGATTCGGTGTCGTCGGCGACGATGCCGTCGATGCCGTGCCCGATGGCCCAGGGCATCAGTGCCTGGGCGAGCATCCAGGTGATGCCGAAAACGGTGCCGAACGCGAGCGTGCGCCATTGCCGCGCCGCGATCCATGCGAGGAACCGCGGCCGGGAGCGGATGTCCGGAATGCCGGGGTCGGTCAGTGGAAGGGGGCGCACGGTTGACCACGGTACGAAGCGGTACTGACAGCCGCACCTGAATTTCGCCGCGTGGACACGCGTCCGCCGAGGCCGTGAGCAGGGTGATCGGGGTGCCGGGACGTGGCGGAGAAGGCCACTCGTGCGGATGTGCCAGCCGGCGCGGTCTCCGATACGCTCAGGCGGGTGGTCGACACCTCACATGACACAGTCCTCGTCGTCGATTTCGGCGCCCAGTACGCGCAGCTGATCGCCCGCCGGGTGCGCGAGGCCCGCGTGTACTCCGAGATCGTCCCGCACACCATGCCGGTGGAGCAGATGCTCGCCCGGAACCCGAAGGCCATCATCCTCTCCGGCGGGCCGGCCAGCGTCTACGCCGACGACGCGCCGTCGGTCGATCCGCGGCTGTTCGAGACCGGTGTCGCCACGTTCGGTATCTGTTACGGCTTCCAGGCGATGGCCGCGGCACTCGGAGGGCAGGTCGCGCGCACCGGGATGTCCGAGTACGGCCGCACGTACGTCGAGGTCGACCGCCCCGGAACGCTGCTGCAGGGCGTGGACAGCGGGGCGACGGTGTGGATGAGCCACGGCGACTCGGTCACCCGGGCGCCGGGCGGGTTCGACGTGCTCGCCGCCACCGACGGCACGCCGGTCGCCGCGTTCGAGGACCCCGAACACGGGTACGCCGGCGTCCAGTGGCATCCCGAGGTGCTGCACACCGAGCACGGCCAGGCGGTGCTGGAGCGCTTCCTGTACGACATCGCCGGGGCGCGTCCCACGTGGACCATGGTGAACATCGTCGAAGAAACCGTGGAGAAGATCCGGGCGGTCGCCGGCGACAAGCAGGTGATCTGCGGCCTGTCCGGCGGTGTCGACTCCGCCGTCGCCGCCGCGCTGGTGCAGCGGGCCGTCGGCGACAAGCTGACCTGCGTCTTCGTCGACCACGGCCTGATGCGCGAGGGCGAGGCCGAGCAGGTCGAGCGCGACTACGTCGCCGCCACCGGGGTGGACCTGCACGTCGTCGACGCCGTGGAGCAGTTCGTTTCCGAGCTCAAGGGCGTCTCCGACCCGGAAGAGAAGCGCAAGATCATCGGGCGCGAGTTCATCCGGGTCTTCGAGCACGCCGCACGCGACATCGTCGCGAAGGCCGGCGCCGAGGGCGACACGGTGGAGTTCCTGGTCCAGGGGACCCTCTACCCCGACGTCGTCGAGTCCGGCGGTGGCGAGGGCGCGGCCAACATCAAGAGCCACCACAACGTCGGCGGCCTCCCCGAGGACCTCCAGTTCACCCTGATCGAGCCGCTGCGCACCCTGTTCAAGGACGAGGTCCGTGCGGTGGGCGAGCAGCTGGGGCTGCCGGCCGAGATCGTGTGGCGCCAGCCGTTCCCCGGGCCCGGGCTGGCGATCCGGATCATCGGCTCGGTCGATCACGCCCGGTTGGAGGTGCTGCGCCGCGCCGACGCCATCGCGCGCGCGGAGTTGACGGCGGCCGGGCTCGACCGCGACGTGTGGCAGTTCCCGGTCGTGCTGCTCGCCGACGTGCACTCGGTCGGGGTTCAGGGCGACGGACGCACCTACGGGCACCCGATCGTGCTGCGGCCGGTGTCCAGCGAGGACGCCATGACCGCGGACTGGTCGCGGCTGCCGTACGAGCTCATCGAGCGGATCTCCACCCGCATCACCAACGAGGTCGGCGAGGTGAACCGGGTGGTTCTCGACGTCACGAGCAAGCCGCCCGGCACCATCGAATGGGAGTGAGGCGAGCACCGGCCGGCTGAGGGTCGCCCCCGTGCTGTCGTGCCGGTTGTGCCTGGTTCGGCACCGCCGTTCGGCGCCGTGTCACGGCCCGTTCGGGGCGTGGTGGCCGCTGTGACACGGTCGCTCCGTAGTCTGACCAGCGTGTTCCGCACCTCCACAGGACCCGCGGCACCGGTCGTCGTCGCGCACCGCGGCGCTTGTGGCTACCGCCCCGAGCACACCCTCGCGGCTTACCGGCTCGCGATCGACCTGGGCGCCGACTACATCGAGCCGGACCTCGTGCTCAGCGCCGACGGTGTCCTCGTCGCCCGGCACGACGCTGAGCTCGCCGCGTCCACCGACGTGGCCGACCGGCCCGAGTTCGCGGCGCGGCGACGGACCGCGACGGTGTCCGGCCGCGAGGTGTGCGGGTGGTTCGTCGACGACTTCACCGTCGCGGAGCTCAAGACGCTGTCCATGCGCGAACGCATCCCCGGTTTGCGTCCGCGCAACCGGGCCTACGACGGCCGGTTCCGGATCCCCACGTTCGACGAGATCGTCGACGAGGCGATCCGGGCGGGACGCGAGCGCGGCCGTCCGGTCGGGCTGTACGTCGAGCTGAAACGGGCGACCGACCTCGCCGAGGCGGGGCGGGAACCCGAGGACGCGCTACTCGACGCGTTGCGGGGGTTCCGGCTGGAGCGCGCGGGCGTGCGCGTCCTCGTGGAGAGTTTCGAGCCGTCCGTGCTGCGCCGGCTGGCCCGGCGGTCGTCGCTGACGCTGGTGCAGCGTGTCGACATCGCCGGACGGCCGTACGAATGGGAACGCGCGAGCGACGGCCGCCGGTACGCCGACATGCTGACCCCCGGCGGGCTGCGGGAGATGTCGTCGTACGCGTCCGTGCTGGGAGCGCACAAGTCGCTGCTGCTGCCACGCGACCCGGAGGGCCGGCTCGGGCGGCCCGGTCGGCTGATCGGCGACGCGCACGAGCTCGGTATGGCCGTGCACGCCTGGACGTTCCGTAACGAGAACACGTTCCTGCCGGCCGAGCACCGGCGGGGGAGCGAGCCGGGCGCCCACGGCGACGCCGCCGGCGAGTACGCCGCGTTCTTCGCGGCCGGGGTCGACGGTGTCGTCAGCGACCATCCGGACACGGCACTGGCCGCACGCGCCGAGTACCTCGCGGGTCAGACCCCGGCGTCGTCCGGTTCGCGCTCGCGGCGCAGCTTGTTCAACGACGCCATCAGGCCGGCCAGGCCGATGGAGACCAACAGGACGGGTGCGGCGACCTCGAGGCCGGACAGGCCCAGGACGTCGTAGTGCATCAGCGGCCACATGGCGCTCACTCCAAGGAACAGAAGTCCGAAGACGAGGGATACGACGTCGGTGTCATGGCGTTTCATCGGGTCACCTCGAGATCACCCAGGCCTACTTCGAGGTCGAGTGTGATGGTCCCGCCGCCGGGACCGTCCGGGCCCCGGTTGATCGTGTCGATGCTCCGCTGGACCCCTTCCTGCGAGTTGCCGAAGACGACCATGTCGCCCGCATCGAGCGTCGCTGTGACGTCGACGTCGGCGTCCCGGGGAACCACGACGGTCATGTCGCCGGCACCCAGCTGGACCTGCAGCGTGACGGACTCGCCGTCGGCCAGTGCCAGGTCGGACAGGTCGTAGTTGACGGTCCCCGCGCCGCGGGTGATGACGTTGTCGGGTATCTGCTCGGGCCGGGTGAACCGGACCATCTCGTCGGAGCCGAGGTCGTTCATGTCCCATTGCGACGCCCACGTCGCGGGCACCAGCATGATGGTCAGCAGGACCCCGAGCACGATGAGCCCGCGCGAGCGGCCGCGCCAGGTTCCGACCAGCAGACCGACCGAGACCACGGCCAGCGGGAGCGCCACGTACGCCGCCACCGGAATGGCCGCCCAGTACACGTCCTGGACGGCCAGGACACCGACAGCGACGATCGCGCTGCAGAACGTGAGCGGCCCGAGCGTCGAGCGTGTCTTCGGCGCCGGTGCGGGCGCAGGCTCGGGCGGGGGAACCGGCTGCCGGCTGATGCCCCAGTCCGGTCCCTCCGGCCAGCCGCTGGACGGTCCGACGTTCGCCGGTGCCGCCGTGACGTGCTCCGGGGCGGCGGTGTTCGCGTCGGCGGCGCTCGCGTCGGCGGTGCTCGCGTCGGCGGTGCTCGCGTCCGCGGTCTCCGCGGGGGTCGTGTCCGGGTGTGTCGTGTCCGCAGCGGCGGCGTCGTGGCCCGGCACCACCGGGCCGGTCGTGGACGGCGCGCTCTGCGACCCGGCGGCCGGGCGGGCCGCGTCCGCACCGGACAGGCGCCACCCGGTCGTGGGCTCGGTGGCCAGGCCCGGCGGGCGGACGTCCGACGGGTCCGGCTGCCCGGTTGCCGGTGCGGCGCCGAACCCTGCCTGCTCGGGTGGCGGGGTGGCGGCGCCGGCGGACGCGTCGTCGTCGTCACGCCGGCGGATCAGGGCGAACAGGCCCGCGGCGGCGAGCAGCAGGAGCACGCCGCTGTCCCAGGACCCCGCGATGATCCCGGACGCCGTGACCACCCCGAGCAGCGTCAGGCCCAGCGCCAGTGGAATCGAACCGGAGCGCCGGTCCTCGCGCCGGCCCAGCGCATGGTCCAGAACCGAGCCGTCCTCGTCCTCGGCCGGTATGAGCAGCCACGCCACGGAGTAGAGCAGCACGCCGATGCCGCTGAAGATGGCCAGCACGACGGTGGTGATGCGCAGCAGGACCGGGTCGATGCCCAGCCTGCGGCCGAGCCCCCCGAGCACGCCGGCGACCACGCGGTCCGACCGGCTGCGCCGCAGTGAGCGGAACTGCTCGGACACCCGCGGCGGCTGCTGCGTCGGCGAGGGAGGCGGTAGATCGGTCATGTCATCGATGATGCATCGGCGTTTCACCTGCGTGCATCGGGGAACACCCGGAGTTCGTCCTGGATTCGACTCGGGGGCCTCCCTCATGGCACCGGGCGTCCGCGCGTGTGAGTATCGAGGGCATGAGCCCGGTTCCGACGCCTCGGCTTGCCCGCCGGTGGGCAGGCCGGGTCCTGCGCGGGTCCGGGAGCGACGGACGCGACGACGGCGAGCGCGCGGCGGGGGACGGCGTCGCTGGTGAGCGCACCGCGGAGGACGGCACCGGCGGCGACCGCACGGCGGGGGATCCGTCCCGTCCGGACGGGACCGGCGTCCACGACGAGTCTCCGGAGTCCGGCAACCCCTACACCGTGCCCGGGTCCGACGCGAGAGCGCACCGAACGGCCCGCGGTGACGGACGCGGACAGGCCGGGACGCACCACGAGGACCCGGCGGCGCCGCCGACATTCGCGCGCCGCTCGGACGGACGGATGGTCGCGGGCGTGGCGGTCGGCCTGGCCGCCCAGCTGAAGGTCCAGCCGCTGACCGTCCGCATCATGTTCAGCCTGCTGAGCGCCGTGTCCGGGTTCGGCATCGTCCTCTATCTCGCGTTGTGGATCTTCACTCCGCTGGACCAGACCGTCCAGCGCGAGGCCGACGACGCCTCGCCCGCCGGAGTCGCCGCGGCCACCAGGTCGGGCAAGCGCCGGCGTGGCCGGCTGGCCCAGCGCACCGGTGACCTCGGACAGCTGGCCGCGCTGGTGCTGCTGGGCGGCGGGGTCTGGCTGCTCGTCCAGCAGACGCCGCTCGGTATCAGCCCCGGGCTCTTCTTCCCGTTGCTGCTGGCCGCCGCCGGGCTGACGATGGTGTGGCGCACCGCCGACGAGCAGGAGCGCCAGCGGTTGTCCGTCCTGTCGCCGTCGGTGCCGTGGCTCGCGGCCGTCACCGGGGGCGGCGGCTGGCTCGCGGCCATGCGCATTCTCGCCGGCGTCAGCGTCGTCGTGGCCGGCGTGGTGGTGTTCCTGGTCGGCCAGGGCCAGCTCGACGCGACGGTCGACGCGCTCGGCGGGTTCATCGTCGTGCTGGTCGGCATCGGACTGATCACCGGGCCGTGGCTGTGGCGGATGTGGCGCAACCTCGAGTCCGAGCGGCGCGCGCGCATCGTGTCGCAGGAACGCGCCGACATGGCCTCGCACCTGCACGATTCGGTGCTGCAGACGCTGGCGCTGATCCAGAAGCAGGCGCACGACCCGCGCGCGGTCGTGCGCCTGGCCCGTAGCCAGGAGCGTGACCTGCGGTCCTGGCTCTACAGTGACCTCGTGGACGACGGATCGTCGCTGGCGGCGGCGCTCACCAAGACGGCCGCCGAGGTCGAGGACGCCTTCGGTGTGCCGGTGGAGGTCGTCACCGTGGGCGACGCCGAGATCGACGACGCCGCCAGGGCCATCCTGAAAGCGGCTCGCGAGGCCACGGTGAACGCTGCCAAGCACTCCGGCGCGGACAAGGTCGACATCTTCGTCGAGGCGGGCGAGGACGGCGTGGAGCTGTTCGTGCGTGACCGGGGCGCCGGGTTCGACCCGGACTCCATCCCCGACGACCGTATGGGTGTGCGACGCTCGATCATCGACCGGATGCAGCGGCACGGGGGCGAAGCCACCTTCCGCTCCGCCCCCGGAGAAGGAACCGAAGTCAGACTGTCGACGAGGAGTAGCTCGTGAGTGAGACACCACCAGAGGAGCAAGGGTCCGGTCGGTCCGGTCCGGTGTCGGTCGTCCTCGTCGACGACCACGCCATGTTCCGCACCGGCGTGCGAGCGGAGCTCGCGCAGTCCGCGGACGCGGTGACCGTCGTGGGCGAGGCGGAGGACACCGCTGGGGCGGTCACCGTCGTGACCGAGCAGCGCCCGGAGGTCGTGCTGCTGGACGTGCACCTGCCGGGCGGCGGCGGTGCGGAGGTCATCCGCCAGGTCCATGCGGCGGCGCCGGACGTGCGCTTCCTCGCGCTGTCGGTCTCGGACGCGGCCGAGGACGTCATCGGCACCATCCGGGCGGGCGCACGGGGGTACGTCACCAAGTCGATCACCGGAGACGACCTCGTCGCGGCCATCGGCCGGGTCGCCGACGGTGACGCGGTTTTCTCGCCCCGGCTCGCCGGCTTCGTGCTGGACGCGTTCGCCGGGTCGGAGGCGCCGAGCGTGGACGACGATCTCGACCGGCTGACCCAGCGTGAGCGCGAGGTGCTGCGGCTGATCGCGCGCGGGTACGCCTACAAGGAGATCGCCAAGGAGCTGTTCATCTCGGTCAAGACGGTCGAGACGCACGTGTCGGCGGTGCTGCGCAAGCTGCAGCTGTCCAACCGGTACGAGCTGACCCGCTGGGCCGCCGACCGGCGGCTGGTCTAGGGCCGCCGTACCGAGGCGTCGCCCGCCGAGGCGTCGCCCGCCGAGGCGTCGCCCGCCGAGGCGTCGCCCGCCGGTGCGTCGGCGCCGGCCGTTTCGTCTCGCGTGCCGGCGTCCGGAGCGCCGGGTTCCTCCGCCTGGTGGACCATGACCACCAGGTCGCCCCCGGCGCCGTCCGGCTCGATCGCTCCACCGGGGACGGTGCGGGTCGCGACGAACGACTCGGACTCGTACAGCGAGCGGGCGCGGACGTTGGTCGTCTTCACGTCCAACCAGACCTTGGACGCGCCGTACTGGTTGTAGGCACGCTCGACGGCCGCGTTGATCAGCACCCTGCCGTACCCGTGCCCGCGCATGTCGTCGCCGACGACCACCCGGCGGATCTCGACGACGCGGTCACGCCGCAGCAGGCCGGACAGGACGGCGAAACCGACCGGCTTGCCGTCCTGCTCGACCAGGAGATGTTCCTGGTCCGGGTCGGCGAAGCTGCGCCGGTGCCACTCCAGACCGGTCTCGCCGAGCCAGCGGATGGTGTCGTGGCTGGTCTCCAGGGCGGTGACGGCCTCGAGGTCGGTCAGTGCTCCGCGGCGGGTGGTGCTCACGTCGTGGACTATAGTCCGCCATCGTCGTGTACGACAGTCCGTAGTAGTGTGATCACCCCGTCGTGTGGAAGGTGATCATGGAGTACGTCTACGACCTCGTCCTGGTGCTGCACTTCGTCGGCCTCGCCAGCCTCCTGGGCGGAGCCATGGTACAGATGTCGGCCCGCGACGGCAGAACGATCAACGCCGCCATGGTGCACGGGGCGTTGACGCAGCTCGTCACCGGTGTCGCGATGGCCGGGATGGGCGACGCGGTCGGTTCGCTGGACATCGACGTCAACCACGCGAAGATCGGGGTGAAGCTCGCGATCGCGCTGGTCGTCACGGTCCTGTGCTGGGTGAACCGCCGCAAGGACACCGTGGCCGGCGCGCTGTACGCCACCGTGTTCGCACTGACGCTGGCCAACGTCGTCGTTGCCGTGTTCTGGGGCTGAGCGTGCTCGCCGGCGGGTGCTGCGGGCCGTCCGTGCCGGGTGCGGCGTGCGGACGCTGTCCGGCCTGACGCTGTCGGTGTGGAGGCATAGGCTTGGTGCGCGATGAGCGCACTTTCCGACGACCTCAGCCTGCCCACGTCCGCGGCCTCCGGCGACGCGGCGAAACGCCCCGCGGACGGTGCGGAGTCGTACCTCGACGGTCTCAACCCGCAGCAGCGGCAGGCGGTGATCCACGAGGGCGGTCCGCTGCTCATCGTCGCCGGTGCCGGTTCCGGCAAGACCCGCGTGCTCACCAGGCGTATCGCCTACCTGCTGGGCCAGCGGGACGTGCATCCGGGGGCCGTGCTCGCCATCACGTTCACCAACAAGGCCGCCGGCGAGATGAAGGAACGGGTCGCCGAACTGGTGGGCCGGCGGGCGCGGGCGATGTGGGTGTCCACGTTCCACTCCGCATGCGTGCGCATCCTCCGCAGTGAGGCGAAGCGGTTCGGTTACACGTCGTCGTTCTCCATCTACGACCAGGCGGATTCCCAGCGGCTCATGACCCTCGTCTGCCGCGAGCTGGACCTCGACCCGCGGCAGTACCCGCCGCGTCAGTTCAGCTTCGCCGTCAGCAACTTCAAGAACGAACTGATCGACTACGAGACGGCAAAGGCGCAGGCCGAGTCGCACAAGGCGAAGATGCTCGCCGAGGCGTACGAGCTGTACCAGCGCCGGCTGACCGAGGCCAACGCGTTCGACTTCGACGACCTCATCATGACCACGGTTCACCTCCTGCAGGCGTTCCCCGAGGTCGCCGAGAACTACCGGCGGCGGTTCAGGCACGTCCTCGTCGACGAGTACCAGGACACCAACCACGCCCAGTACGTGCTGATCCGCGAGCTCGTCGGCAAGACCGCCGACGCCTCCGTGCCGTCATCGGGGGACGGCGACGCGGGCGCGGGCGCCGCCGCCGTCGAGCCCGCGGAGCTGTGCGTGGTGGGCGACGCGGACCAGTCCATCTACGCCTTCCGTGGCGCGACCATCCGCAACATCCTGCAGTTCGAGTCCGACTATCCGGACGCCACGACCATCCTGCTCGAGCAGAACTACCGGTCCACCCAGACCATCCTGTCGGCGGCCAACGCCGTCATCTCCCGCAACGCCGGCCGCAAGCCCAAGCGACTGTGGAGCGAGGGCGGCTCCGGCGCGAAGATCGTCGGTTACGTCGCCGACGACGAGCACGCCGAGGCGCAGTTCATCGCCGACGAGATCGACCGGCTGAACGACGAGGACCTCGCCAAGCCCGGCGACATGGCGGTCTTCTACCGCACCAACGCGCAGTCGCGTGTGCTGGAAGAGATCTTCGTCCGCGTGGGGCTGCCGTACCGCGTCGTCGGCGGCACCCGCTTCTACGAGCGGCGCGAGGTGCGCGACGCGCTGGCCTACCTGCGGTTCCTGGCCAACCCCGACGACACCGTCTCGCTGCGCCGCATCCTGAACGTGCCCAAGCGGGGCATCGGCGACCGGGCGGAGGCGACGGTCGAGGCGCTGGCGCAGCGCGACGGCATCAGCTTCTGGCAGGCGTTACGGCGGGCCGCCGACGCTCCCGGCATCGCCGCGCGTTCGGTCAAGGCCATCGAGGCGTTCGTCGCGATCATCGACGACCTGCGGTCCATGGTCGAGAACGAGTCCGGGCCCGCCGAGATCCTCGAGGCGGCGCTGGACCGCTCCGGCTATCTCACCGAGCTGTCCGAGTCCGACGACCCGCAGGACGAGACCCGCGTCGACAACATCCGCGAGCTGGTCGCCGTCGCCGGCGAGTACGAGGCCGGCGAAGAGGCCGAGCGGACACTGACCGGGTTCCTCGAACAGGTCAGCCTGGTCGCCGACGCCGACGAGATTCCCGAGGGCGACGACCACGAGGGCGTCGTCACGCTGATGACGCTGCACACCGCCAAGGGCCTGGAGTTCCCGGTGGTGTTCCTCGCCGGCATGGAGGACGGCGTCTTCCCGCATCAGCGCTCGCTCGGCGGTGACGCGCACGACCTGGAGGAGGAGCGCCGGCTGGCCTACGTCGGCATCACCCGGGCACAAGAGCGGCTCTACCTCACCCGCGCGCTCATGCGCAGCGCGTTCGGCGCCCCGAGCCACAACCCGGCGTCGCGGTTCCTGCCCGAGATCCCCGAAGAGCTGGTCGAGTGGCAGCGTACCGAGGCCGACCAGACGAAATGGCGGACGCCGCCCCCGCCCCGCCGCCGTCCGGCCGGCGGCGGGCAGACCCGTGAGGTGCCGGCCCTGTCCACCGGCGACAAGGTCAACCACGACACGTTCGGCCTGGGCACGGTCATCGCCACGTCGGGCAGTGGTGAGCAGACCCAGGCGACGGTCGACTTCGGCGAGTCCGGGTTGAAGACCCTGCTCCTGCGCTACGCCCCCGTCGAGAAGATCTGAGAGCCCGTCCCGGAGCCCGCGAGTCTCCCGAGGCCTCCGTCCCGGCCCTGGGCCTCCGTCCCGGCCCTGGGGTCTCCCTGGGCGCCCTGCCTCTGCCTCGGTGGTTGATCGTGGAGTTCTTCGGGCGCACACCTGCGCCCGGGTGACTCGCCATTCAGGTCACCTGATCGTCATTTGTGCACCTGATCGACGGTGAGCGGACGATCAGGTGACGCAAGTTTGCCGCGACCGGGAAGACCTCGAGCGGGATGTCACCTGATCATGTCCGGCATACGGATGGCAAATGATCAGGTGACATCCCGCGACCCACGGGCGGTCATTTGTCACCTGATCAAGATTCGACCCGGTTCGTTTGTCATACCGACGGCCGTCCACAAGCAAGTCGAGGTAGGCGATCGATCCACAGATCCGCCTGCGGACCTAGCGGCCGACCGTCCTCCCTCCGGAACCTGGCAGACATGACCAGCCGGGCCAACAGCGCCGTTCACACACACGAGCACCTCTCGCGACTGATCCAGGAGAACGCAGGTGTTCTGCACCGTCGGGAGATCCCGCCGGACATCGTGCCTCTCGTGCGTCGTGAGCTGAACGCGGGCCGGTGGCAGCAACTTGGTCGCGACGTCGTCGTGACACACAACGGGCCGCTCGACCAGGAACAACGCCAACTTGCGGCACTGAAGGCATCCCCACCGCGCTCGGCGCTGTCGGGCTTGACAGCGGCGGAACTCGACGGCCTGGTCGGATTCACATCACCCGTCATCCATGTGACGCAGCCTTGCGGCACACGCCGGTCCAGGATGTCAGGCGTCGAAGTTCACTATTCGCGCATCTTGTGGTCGGAAGACGTCCACCCGCTCAAGGTGCCGCGCCGGACGCGGCTACCAAGGAGCCTGGTGGATGCCGCCTCGTGGTACGACCCCGAGCGGATGACTCGGGCTGTCATTCTGGCGGGCGTACAGCAAAGGCTGGTCACGCCCGCTGGGCTGCAAGAGGCACTTTCGCGGCGAGGACCGTGTCGACGTCATGCCCTGATCAGCGAGGCTATCGTGGACGCCGAGGGTGGCCTTGCGTCCGTGCCGGAACGGGACTTCGACGTCATCGTCCGGCGATTCGATCTTCCCGAGCCGACGTGCCAACGTGTGCTCCGTCACCCTGACGGCCGCCGTTATCTCGATGCCGATTGGGCCGAGTTCGAACTCGCGGCCGAGATCGACGGTCGGCCGCACATGAGCGTGGAACTCTGGGACGCTGATCTGGACCGTGCCAACGAGATAGCCATGGGCTCCAGGACCTTGCTGCGCTTCACGTCGTACGCGGTCCGTCACCGGTCAGTGTCCGTGGGCACGACGTTGACGCGGGCGCTGATGGCGCGGGGATGGCCTGGTCCCTCACGGACGTGATGGCGTCGACTCTCACGGTTGATCCACGAGCTGCGAGTTGGCATTCCCAAACGATCAGGTGACATGAGAGCGTCTCCCGGCGCCGGTCAGTCACCTGATCGTTTTCCGCCCACCATATGGACATGATCAGGTGACGCGCCGCGCCCGTAGGGCTGCTGTCTCGGTCACCTGATCGCCGCACCCGTGATGATCAGGTGAAAAAACGACGATCAGGTGACCGAGAAGGGGTTGGCGGTCAGCCGCGGCGGAACAGGAGGGCGCGTTTGACCTCCTGGATCGCCTTGGTGACCTCGATGCCGCGGGGGCAGGCGTCGGTGCAGTTGAACGTCGTGCGGCAGCGCCAGACGCCGTCGCGGTCGTTGAGGATCTCGAGGCGCTGCTCGGCGCCCTCGTCACGGGAGTCGAAGATGAACCGGTGCGCACCGACGATCGCCTGCGGTCCGAAGTACTGGCCGTCGGTCCAGTACACCGGGCAGGACGAGGTGCAGGCGGCGCACATGATGCACTTCGTGGTGTCGTCGTAGCGGGCGCGGTCCTCGGGCGACTGGCGGCGCTCGCGCGACGGATCGTTCCCCGAGGTGACGAGGAACGGCATGATCGAGCGGTATGCCTCGAAGAACGGCTCCATGTCGACCACGAAGTCCTTGAGCACCGCCAGGCCCTTGATCGGCTCGACGGTGACGGGCTTGTCCAGCGGCAGGTCCTTCAGCAGCGTCTTGCACGCCAGCCGGTTCCGGCCGTTGATCCGCATCGCGTCCGAGCCGCAGATGCCGTGCGCACACGAGCGCCGGAACGTCAGCGACCCGTCGATCTCCCACTTGATCTTGTGCAGCGCGTCGAGCACCCGGTCGGTGCCGTACATGGTCAGGGTGTGGTCTTCCCAGCGCGCCTCGGTGTCCTGCTCCGGGTTGAACCGGCGCAGCCGCATCGTGACCTGGAACGACGGCACCGCGTCGGCCGCGGCGGGTGCTTGCTCGACAGTGGCGGTCGCCATCAGAACTTACGCTCCATCGGCTGGTAGCGGGTGACGACGACGGGCTTGAAGTCCAATCGGACCGTGGCGTCGCCGTCGGAGGACTCGGTGCGGTAGGCCATCGTGTGGCGCATGTAGTTGACGTCGTCGCGATTCTGGTAGTCCTCGCGGAAGTGCCCGCCGCGCGACTCCTTGCGCTCCAGGGCGCCGGTGACGATCACCTCGGCCAGTTCGAGCAGGAACCCCAGCTCCACCGCCTCGAGCAGGTCGGTGTTGAACCGCCGGCCCTTGTCCTGCACGGACACGTTCGCGTAGCGCTCACGCAGGGCGTGGATGTCGGCGAGCGCCTGCTTCAGCGTCGCCTCGGAGCGGAAGACCTGCGCGTTGGCGTCCATGGTCTCCTGCAGCGCACGCCGCAGCGCCGCGACCCGCTCGCCGCTCTCACGCTCGCGGATCCCCTCGAGCAGCGCGACGGTGTCGGCCTCGGGCGATTCCGGCAGCTCCACCCAGGGCGCGCGTTCGACGAACTTCGCCGCGGCGATACCGGCGCGCCGGCCGAACACGTTGATGTCCAGCAGCGAGTTCGTGCCCAGGCGGTTGGCTCCGTGCACGCTGACGCAGGCGACCTCGCCCGCGGCGTACAGCCCGGGCAGCACGTGGTCGTTGTCCGCCAGCACCTCGGCGTCCACCGTCGTCGGCATCCCGCCCATCGCGTAGTGGGCCGTCGGGAAGACGGGCACCGGCTCGGTGTACGGTTCCACGCCCAGGTAGGTGCGGGCGAACTCGGTGATGTCCGGGAGCTTCGCGTCGATGTGGGCCGGCTCGAGGTGGGTGAGGTCGAGCAGCACGTAGTCCCTGTTCGGCCCGGCGCCGCGGCCCTGCCGGACCTCGTTGGCCATCGCCCGGGCGACGACGTCGCGTGGGGCCAGGTCCTTCAGGGTCGGCGCGTACGTCTCCATGAATCTCTCGCCGGCCGCGTTGCGCAGAACGGCGCCCTCGCCGCGGGCGGCCTCGGACAGCAGGATGCCGAGCCCGGCCAGACCGGTCGGGTGGAACTGGAAGAACTCGAGGTCCTCCAGCGGCAGCCCGCGCCGGTAGGCGATGGCCATGCCGTCGCCGGTCAGCGTGTGAGCGTTCGACGTGGTCTTGTAGACCTTCCCGGCGCCGCCGGTGGCGAACACCACCGCCTTCGCGCGGAAGACGTGCGTCTCGCCGGTGGCGAGGTCGTAGGCGACCACGCCGGCGGTGCGGCGGACCCCGTCGACCTCGTTGAACAGCAGGTCGAGCACGTAGTACTCGTTGAAGAACGACACCTCGTGCTTGATGCACTGCTGGTAGAGCGTCTGCAGGATCATGTGCCCGGTGCGGTCGGCCGCGTAGCACGACCGCCGGACGGCCGCCTCACCGTGCTTGCGGGTGTGCCCGCCGAACCGGCGCTGGTCGATCATCCCGTCCGGGGTGCGGTTGAACGGCAGCCCCATCTTCTCGAGATCCAGGACGGCGTCGATGGCCTCCTTCGCCATCACCTCGGCGGCGTCCTGGTCGACGAGGAAGTCACCACCCTTGACGGTGTCGAAGGTGTGCCATTCCCAGTTGTCGTCCTCGACGTTGGACAGCGCGGCGCACATGCCGCCCTGGGCCGCGCCGGTGTGCGAGCGGGTGGGGTAGAGCTTGGTGAGCACGGCCGTACGGACGCGTTTCCCCGATTCGAGGGCGGCGCGCATCCCGGCGCCGCCGGCACCCACGATCACCACGTCGTACTGGTGCGTCTGCATGGTCGAGCCTTCCTTGGAGCGAGTGCGGCTAGGGAGCCGGGCAGAACGACGGCAGCAGCTCGGCGGCCGCGTCCGGCGGGCACGGGTCGAACGTGAAGATCACCAGGGTGCCCAGCACGATGGTGACGGTCGTGGCGGTGTACAGCCCGACCTTGAGCCAGAACCGCAGCTGGTCTCGTTCGGCGTAGTCGTTGATGATCGTGCGCAGCCCGTTGGTGCCGTGGATCATCGCCAGCCACAGCATCATCAGGTCCCAGATCTGCCAGAACGGGCTGGCCCACTTCCCGGCGACGAACGCGAAGTCGAGAGCGTTGATCCCGTCGCCGACCATCAGGTTGACGAACAGGTGCCCGAAGATCAGCACGACGAGCAGCACGCCCGACACGCGCATGAACATCCACGCGTACAGCTCGGTGTTGGTGCGCCCGCGCAGCCGTCGCGGGGTGCGGGGGGCCGGGACGGACGGAGTGGTCGGCATCGCCATGAGCGCGGATCAGCCCCCGAACACGTGAGAGAGGTGGCGGACGACGAACGGCGCCATGAGCGCCACCCACAGCGCGCCGACGCCGACGAGCATCCGGCGCTGGTGCCGCGGGCCCTCGGACCAGAAGTCGATCAGGACGATCCGCAGCCCGTTGAGCGCGTGGAACAGCACGGCGCCGACCAGGCCGACCTCCATGACGCCCACGATCGGGTTCTTGTACGTGCCGATGACCTCGTTGTACGCCTCCGGCGACACCCGGACCAGGGCGGTGTCGAGCACGTGCGCGAACAGGAAGAAGAAGATGCCCACCCCGGTGACCCTGTGGGCCACCCACGACCACATGCCTTCACGGCCGCGGTAGAGCGTGCCTGCCGGTGCCTTGGGCACTCTCGCCTTGCCTTCCGATCTCGATGTCGGCCCGGTGCGGACGCGGTGCGCGGCCAGCCGGGCCGGCCGGCGCATGCTTGCCCGGCCGGCGTTCATCGTACTGACGGCGTCGGCAGAGCTCCGTGGTGGATGTCACGAATAGGCAGTTCAGCCGGGTGAGAGGGCGGTGACATCGGTCACTGAGGGTGACCTCACTCTGCGCTCACGCTGCGGCGAGTTGGCCGTGCTGGGCGATCGCGGTGTCGTAGTGGCCGAGCAGCTCGTCGCAGGTGGCTTCCCAGGAACGGCGGTGCACCGAGCCGCGGGCCGCGGCCGCCATGTCGCGGCGTAGTGGGGCGTCCGACGTGATCCGCTCGACGGCGGTGCGCAATGCGTCCGGGTCGTCCGGGTCGACGAGATAACCGGACGTGCCGTGGTCGACCAGGTCGACCGGCCCGCCCGTGTCCGGAGCCACCACCGGGACGCCGGACGACAGCGCCTCCTGCACGGCCTGGCAGAACGTCTCGGCCGGCCCTGTGTGCACGAAGACGTCCAGGCTCGCGTAGGCACGGGACAGGTCCGCGCCGGTCCGGAAGCCCAGGAACGCGGCGTCGGGCAGTTCGGCGCGCAGCTCCGGCTCGCTGGGGCCGCCGCCGACGACGACGAGCCCTGCGCCGGGCATGTCACGCAGCGCGGTCAGCGCACCGACCCGTTTCTCCGGGGCGAGCCGTCCGACGTAGCCGACCAGCGCCTCGCCTGCGGGCGCGAGCTCACGACGGAGCTCGTCGTCGCGGTACGCCGGATGGAACCGCTCCAGATCGACGCCGCGGCCCCAGCGTCGTACCCGTGGGAAGCCGTGCTCGACCAGCCGCCGGGCGGTGTCGGTGGAGGGTGCGAGCGTGACGTCGGCCTGGTCGTGGATGCGCCGCAGCCACGACCAGATGGCGTCGTCACCGATGGAGCGCCACAGTCGGTAGCCGCGGGCGAACCCGGCCAGGTCGGTCTGGAACACCGCCACCGTCGGCAGCCCGAGCCGCACGGCCGCGTTCATGCCCGCTTTGCCCAGCCACACCGGCGAGGCGAGGTGCACCACGTCGGGCGCGAAGTCCCGCAGTGTCCGAGCGACACGTCGCCGGGTGGACAGGCCGACCACGCTGTCGTCGTTGCCGGGCAGGGTGAACGAGGCGACGCGTGCGACGGGCTGGCCCGCGTAGCTCGACTCGCCCTCACCGGGCGCCACCACCAGCACCGTGTGCCCGCGGCGAGTGAGTTGTTCGACCACGCGGCACACCGAGTTCGTGACACCGTTGATCTGGGGTAGGAACGACTCCGTGACGATCGCGACCCGCATGACCATCACGGTTGCCGGGCGCGGTGGCGTCGTGGCGAGACCGGCATGAATGGAGGGTGACGTGCGGACGTCGGCTCGTGGATCACCGGTGTTCGACGTCTCAGTATCAGAGATGCCCGGTCCCCACCGGTGGCGGCAGCGTTCAAGATCGAAGTGACCGGGGTGTCGACAGGGAGTAGCGGGTGACGACGGAGATCGGAACGCCTGCACGGGTACTGCTCGTCGGGAAGAGAGTCCGGGTTCTCGACGAACTGGGGACGGCATTGCGCGCTGTCGGCATGGTCGTCCGGGAGGAGACCGACGTCGACCGGGCCACCACCGGCATCGACGGCGCGTCCGTCGACGTCCTGGCGCTCGGCCGGACGTTCACCGGGTCCAAGCGCGACCGCATCGTCACCGCGCTGCGCGCGCAGAACCCCCGGCTCAAGGTGGTCGAAGGGCTGGCCCCGATCCCGGAGCTGATGGTGGCGCAGGTGCGCGAGGCCGTGGGCACCCCGGACCGGGACAACCGCATCGTCGGCGCGGCGGCCTACGAGCGTGGCGACAACAGCATCGTGCTCATCCTGCGCCGCGCGGCGAACCTCGACGTCACGCTGTACCGGCTGGACCCGATGTACCGCGTCCATCGCCTCGAGGCGTTCACCGGCCCGCTGGGTCCGGGCAAGCAGCGGTTGCCCCTGGGCAGGCGCGTCGGCCGCGGCGAGCGGTTCCTGGTGGTCCAGGCCGATCAGGAGACGACGGTCCATCCGCTCGGCTAGCGCCGGGTGTGGACAAAGTCACCTGCCTGGTCACCACCCGGCGGTACCGGTGAGTCACTACCGTGGTGGCACGCTCGTCCGATCAGGCGCGCTCACAGCGCTCTCGGCGACGCGGCCGCAGCGAGGACGAGGAGGTTCCGCGTGACCAGCCGAACGGAGTCCGGGCTGCCCATCGAGCCCGTGTACGGGCCGCAGCACCGGTCGGGCCGGCCCGAGGACGAGCGGCTGGGCGAACCGGGCGGGTATCCGTTCACTCGCGGTGTCTACCCGACGATGTACACCGGCAGGCCGTGGACGATGCGCCAGTACGCCGGCTTCGGCACCGCCGAGGAGTCCAATCGCCGCTACCACCAGCTCGTCCAGGCCGGCACCGGTGGGCTGTCCGTCGCGTTCGACCTGCCGACGCAGATGGGGTTCGACTCCGACGCCACGGTGGCCTCCGGCGAGGTCGGCAAGGTGGGCGTGGCCATCGACTCGCTGGACGACATGGAGCGGCTGTTCGACGGCATCCCGCTGTCGGACGTGTCCACGTCGATGACGATCAACGCCCCCGCCGCGCTCCTGTTGCTGCTGTACCAGCTGGTCGGCGCCGAACAGGGGGTCCGTGGTGACCAGCTGACCGGGACCGTGCAGAACGACGTGCTCAAGGAGTACGTCGCGCGCGGGACCTACATCTATCCGCCCGCGGAGTCGCTGCGGCTGACCAGCGACATCTTCGGCTACTGCCGGGCTGAGCTGCCGCGCTGGAACACCATCTCCATCTCCGGTTACCACATGGCCGAGGCGGGGGCGACGCCTGCGCAGGAGGTCGCGTTCACGCTGGCCAACGCGCGCGAGTACGTGCGAGCCGCGTTGTCCGCCGGGCTCGCCGTCGACGAGTTCGCACCGCGGCTGTCGTTCTTCTTCGTCGCACGGACGACGTTGCTGGAAGAGGTCGCCAAGTTCCGGGCGGCGCGACGGATCTGGGCGCAGGTCATGCGCGAGGAGTTCGGCGCGGCCGACCCGAAGTCGCAGATGCTGCGGTTCCACACCCAGACCGCGGGCGTCCAACTCACCGCGCAGCAGCCCGAGGTCAACATGGTGCGGGTCGCGGTGCAGGCACTGTCCGCCGTGCTCGGCGGCACCCAGTCGCTGCACACGAACTCCTACGACGAGGCCATCGCGCTGCCCACGGAGAAGGCGGCACGGCTGGCGTTGCGGACCCAGCAGGTGCTGGCGTACGAGACCGACGTGGCCAGGACGGTCGATCCGTTCGCCGGGTCGTACGCCGTCGAGTCGCTCACCGACGAGATCGAGGGCGCGATCCGGCAGCTGATGGACCGGGTGGAGGAGATGGGCGGCGCCGTCGCCGGCATCGAACGCGGCTTCCAGAAGACCGAGATCGAGAAGTCCGCCTACGCCGTCGCGACAGAGATCGACACCGGCGAGCGCACGGTCGTCGGCGTCAACGCGTACACCGACGACGGCGACGAGCCCTACGAGCCGCTGCGGGTGGACCCCGCCATCGAGCGAGGCCAGACCGACCGGCTCGCGGCGCTGCGCTCCGGGCGCGACTCCGACGCCGTCGAGCGCTCTTTGGATGCCCTGCGCGCGGCCGCGTCGGGAACGGACAACGTGCTGTATCCGATGCGCGACGCGCTGGCCGCGCGCGCGACGGTGGGCGAGGTGTGCACGGCGCTGCGTGACGTCTGGGGTGTGTACACGCCGCCGACGGGGGTGTGATCCGGGCCGCTCGTCGCCCCTAGGATGTGCCCCAATCTGTCGGAAGACATGTGTGAAGACGTCGTGTCGGGTGCGAGGGCCGTTGCATGAAAAGACGTGTACTGGGGCACGTGTGCGCCGTCGTCGCGGTGTGTGCCGTCGTCGCAGGCTGCTCCGAGCCGGACCAGCCTGCGGGGCTGTCCGCGGAGACGTCGGACGGGAGCGGCGCGTCCGGGACACCGCCGGCGTCGGATGAGCCGACGTCCGGTGCGGCGTCGGGCGCATCGGGCGAACCTGGGGAACCGACGGGGTCGGGGGAACCTGCCGAACCCACGGAGCCGAACCCGTCGTTCACGCAGCCGTTCGTTCCCGGCGAGCCGAGCGTCATCGAGCTGCCGGAGCAGTTGCCGATCGAGGTGCCCGACGACGCGACGGCCGCGGAGAAGGCCGTGCTCGACGCCGCCGGGGAGTTCATGGCCAGCTGGGACGCGGTGCTGTTCGGCGCCGGCGTGGAACGCTCCAGGATCCGTGAGACCGCGACCGGTGAACAGTTGCAAGGGCTGCTGAGCTACGGGCGGAAGTCCCCGTTGCGGGCCCGGGTCACCGTGGGCGAACCCACCGCGATCGATCTGATGGACGTCTCGGTCGACGGCGACACCGCAGAAGTGGACATCTGCATCACCATGACCGACTGGGTGGAATACAACGCGGGTGCGGCGGAGGAGCTCGACGAGGTCGAGCGGCAACTGCTGACGATGGTCCGCAAGGACGGCGACTGGCTCGCGTCGAACTCGGAGGAGAAGGACGACGCGTCCTGTTCGTGAACAAGGGGCTGACGGTCCGCAATATCGGATGCTATTTTCAGCGTCGAACTCGGCGCGCGACTCGATCAAGGATGGGTGTCCCGTTATGCACCGCAGTGCCCGAATCGCCGTGTCTGTGTCGGCCGCCGCGCTCGCGGCGGCGGTCGCCGCGCCGCTGCCGGCTGGGGCTCGCGACGACGGGACCGGAGGTGAGGGCACCGGCAACGGCTACGAGGTCGGCGTCGAGGTCACGATCAGCGGCGACGGTGCGCCGGGGACGGGCGGCACCATCGAGGTCTCGTTGCCGCCGGTGTGCTGGTGGGAGCCGATCCCGAGTAACGTCGCAGATCCGCCGGTCGACGCGACAGATCCGAAGTCAGTGTACGAGTGGTTCAAGGACATTCTGCCGCATCTCTCCGGTCACGCCGCCTCGGGCAGGCTGGCGTTCCCGGACACCCAGGTGTTCAAGGACGCCATCAAGCGGGAGAAGGCAGGCGAGGACATCACCTGGTACCAAATCTCGTCGAACTCGAAAGACGTGAAGCCGTGTTCGCCAGAAGTGCATGACGTCCCGCCACAGCGCGGTGACGAGGTCGCTCAGATTTACGCGCCGTTCGTTGCCGGCGAGCCGCCGGAGCCCGCGGTCGATCCGGAGACGCTGGCGATCGAGGCGCGTGAGCTGATGGTCATCGACGAGCCGGATGTGGAGCGCAACCCGAAGATCGACGGCAGTGGTCCCGTCGGTGCCACTTTCGTGAACATTCCGACATGGTTCTGGGTGACCGACCCGGAGATGGTCGGCGGGGCCGAGGGCACCCGGACCATCCGCGCCGAAGTCCTCGGGACGGGTGTCTGGGCCGAGGTCACCGCGGAGACCGGCGGACTGTCCGTGGCGTACCCGGGTGGGTCGCAGCAGTGTCCGCCCGAGGTGGCGCTGCGCGAATGGTCACCCGGCTCGTCCGACGCCGCAGGTTGCACCGTCTCGTTCCCGCGCGCGTCCGTCGGCTTCCCCGACGGGTACCCGGTCGAGGCGTCGACGCAGTGGAACGCCACCTGGGAGGGCGAGACCGGCGACGGCGAGTCCGTCGGCGGCGAGCTGGACCCGCTGCAGCGCTCCACGACGGTGAACGTTCCGGTCGCCGAGGTGCAGACGTTGGTGCAGGGCGCGCGCTGACCAGCACGGCAAAACCTTGTTCGACCGGTCGTGAGGCGGCGGTTCGACGGCGAGTAGGTCACATCTCGGTTGCGGGCGTGGTGCTGGTGTTCAGTCCTTGAGATTCGCAGATATCCTGCGGCGATACTGAGAACGTCTCGGGGGCATGGAGGACTTGTGAAGACAGCAGCGCGTTCCGTCGCCGTGGCCGGAGCGGTGGCCCTGTTCGCCGCCTCGTGTGGCGAGGCACCAGAGGACGAAGGCAGCGACAGCGCCACCGGTAGTGCCGCCACGGGGTGCATGGTCTCGGACGAGGGCGGCATCAACGACAAGTCCTTCAACGAGACTTCGTACAAGGGACTCCAGCAGGCCGAAGAAGAAGGCATCATCAGCGAGGTGAGCTTCGCCGAGTCGCAGTCGGAGGCCGACTACGAACCGAACGTGCGCGAGATGGTGCAGCAGGACTGCTCGATCATCGTCACCGTGGGGTTCGCGTTGGCTGCGGCCACCGAGCAGGCGGCGAACGCCAACCCGGACGAGAAGTTCGCGATCGTCGACTACCAGTACAAGGACGCGAACAGCGAGGTCTACGAGATCGACAACGTCAAGCCGCTCGTGTTCAACACGCACGAGGCGGCGTTCCTCGCCGGCTACGCCGCCGCGGCGTACACGAAGACCGGCAAGGTCGGCACCTGGGGTGGCGCCAAGTTCCCCACCGTCACCATCTTCATGGACGGCTTCTACGACGGCGTGCAGTACCACAACCAGCAGAAGGGCACCAACGTGCAGGTGCTCGGCTGGGACAAGGAGTCGCAGGAGGGCCAGTTCGTCGGCGACTTCGAGAACACCGGGCTGGCGAAGCAGATCAGCGACAACCTGATCAGCCAGGGCGCCGACGTGCTGCACCCGGTGGCCGGGCCGCTGGCCGCCAACGCCGCCACCGCCGCGCAGCAGGCCGGCGACGTCGCCGTGATCTGGGCCGACTCCGATGGGTTCGAGTCCGCGCCCGAGTTCAAGGACGTCATCCTGACCAGCGTGCTCAAGGGCATGGACAACGCCGTCAAGGCTGCGGTCGAAGAAACGGTGAACGGCAACTTCAGCAACGAGCCGTACGTCGGCACGCTCGAGAACGGCGGTGTCGGGCTGGCCCCGTTCCACGAGTTCGAGGACGAGATCTCACAGGAGACCAAGGACGAGATCGACCAGATCCGCGAGCAGATCATCTCCGGTGACCTGGTCGTCGAGTCGCCTGCGGCCTTCTAGGTGATCGCACCCGCCCCGACCGGCCGACGCGGCAGCAGGTCACGTCGGCCGGTCGGGGCGCGGTCGCGCGAGGTACTGACGGCACCAGCCGCACATGCCGCGAACCGGGAGTTCGCACCACAAGGAAGGCGGTCGGTCGATTGAAGCTGGAGCTGCGGGGAATCACCAAGCGATTCGGCCCGCTGGTGGCCAACGATCACATCGATCTGACGGTTGAACCCGGAGAGATCCACTGCTTGCTCGGCGAGAACGGCGCCGGGAAGAGCACGTTGATGAACGTGCTGTACGGCCTGTACCAGCCGGACGACGGCAAGATCACCGTCGACGACACGGAGGTCGTCTTCGACGGGCCGGGTGAGGCGATGGCGGCAGGAATCGGCATGGTCCACCAGCACTTCATGCTGGTACCGGTCTTCACCGTCGCCGAGAACGTGATGCTCGGCCAAGAACACGTCGGGCGCGGGGGGCTGCTCGACATGGCGGCGGCCCGGCGCGACGTCACCGAGATCTCCGAGCGCTACGGGTTCCACGTCGAGCCGGACGCCACCGTCGAGGACCTTCCGGTCGGGGTGCAACAGCGAGTCGAGATCATCAAGGCCCTCGTCCGGCGCGCCGACGTGCTGATCCTGGACGAGCCGACGGCCGTTCTGACTCCGCAGGAGACGGACGAGCTGATGGCCATCATGCGCCAGCTCAAGGCCGACGGCACATCGATCGTCTTCATCACGCACAAGCTGCGTGAGGTACGCGCGATCGCCGATCGCATCACGGTCATCCGTCGCGGGGCGGTCGTCGGCGAGGCACAGCCGGACGCGACCGAGGCGGAGCTGGCGTCCATGATGGTGGGCCGCGCGGTCAGCCTGACCGTGGACAAGGAACCGGCCGAGCCCGGCGCGGCGTCGTTCGTCGTGTCCGGCCTGACGGTCGCCGACGATCAAGCCAACATCACCGTCGACCACGTCTCGTTCGACGTCCGCGCCGGCGAGATCGTGGCTGTCGCCGGGGTGCAGGGCAACGGACAGACCGAGCTCGTGGAGTCGATCCTCGGGCTGGAGGAGCACGTCACCGGATCGGCCCGGTTGGCCGGGCAAGAGCTCGTCGGGCGCAGTGTCGACCAAGTCCTGCGCGCGGGGGTGGGCTTCATTCCCGAGGACCGCACGGTCGACGGCCTGGTGGCCGGCTTCTCCGTGGCAGAGAACCTCGTGCTCGATCTGTACCGGCGCCGGCCGTATGCCCGCGGACTGTCACTCAACGGTTCGGAGGTCGCCCGCAACGCCGAACGACAGGTCGCCGAGTTCGACATCCGCACCTCGAGCGTCAGGGCCCCCGCGGGGACCCTGTCCGGCGGAAACCAGCAGAAGGTCGTGGTGGCGCGGGAGATGTCCCGTCCGCTCGAGCTGTTGATCGCGGCCCAGCCGACGCGCGGACTCGACGTCGGCTCGATCGAGTTCGTGCACAAGCGCATCGTCGAAGAGCGCGACCGCGGGGTCCCGGTACTCATCGTGTCGACCGAGCTGGACGAGATCAGCGCCCTCGCGGACCGCATCGTCGTGATGTATCGCGGCGGCGTCGTCGGGATCGTGCCCGGCGACACCGACCGGGACGTCCTCGGCTTGATGATGGCCGGCGTCTCCGCGGACGAGGCCGGGGCCGTCGCGTCGGCGCACCCCACCCAGGTCGAGCATTCGGACTCGCTCGACCTGCCGGTGGGGCGGACGGACGGCGGGCGCGCGAGCGACGCGACCGCCGGTGAGGACGGTGGCCGGGGTGGAGAGACCTCATGAGTGAGCAACAGCAGACAACGTCCGACGAGCGGGAGGGTGAGGAGCCCTTCACCCAGCGTTTCGTCCGTGAACTGACGACCGGCAGCGTCATGGTCACGTTCCTGTCGGTGGTGCTGGCGTTGATCATCGGGGCGATCCTGATCGCGGTGTCCGACCCCGAGGTGCAGGACTCGGTGGGCTACTTCACCGACCGGCCCAGCGACACGTTCTCGGCGATCGGCGATGCCGTCGGCGGCGCCTATTCGGCACTGTTCACCGGGTCGATCATCGACTTCAGCGAGTACACCGTGGGACGGGCGCTGCTGCCGTTGGGCGAGACGCTGACCAACGCGACACCGCTGATCGCCGCCGGGCTCGGTTTCGCGTTGGCGTTCCGGGCCGGCCTGTTCAACATCGGTGGCGAGGGGCAGATCATCCTCGGCGCCATTTTCGCCGGGTACGTCGGGTTCGGCATGGACCTGCCGGTCGGCATCCACCTCGTCCTCGGTGTGGCCGCCGGCATGCTCGGCGGCGCGTTGTGGGGAGGCATCGTCGGTTTCCTCAAGGCACGTACCGGTGCACACGAGGTCATTGTGACGATCATGTTGAACTACATCGCGCGGTTCCTCATCGCCTACCTGCTCACCACCTCCGTGTTCCAGCGCGCCGGTGCCTCGAACCCGGTGAGCCCACAAGTGCACGACAGCGCCGTGCTGCCGACCTTCTTCGACAGTTCCCGGCTGCACCTCGGGTTCATCCTGGTCTTCGCGGCTGCCGCCGGAGTGTGGTGGCTGTTGTCGCGCAGCACCGTCGGATTCGAGTTCCGCGCGGTCGGCGCCAATCCGCACGCGGCCCGCACCGCGGGGATGTCCGTCGCCCGCGCGTACATCCTGGTGATGGTGCTCGCCGGTGCGCTGGCCGGGCTGGCCGGTGTGGCGCAGGTGCTCGGCACCGAGCGCTACCTCACGTCGGGCATCTCCTCGGGCATCGGATTCGACGCGATCACCGTCGCGCTGCTCGGGCGGGCGAACCCGTGGGGGACCGTGGCGGCGGGCCTGTTGTTCGGGGCGCTACGGGCCGGTGCGGTGACCATGCAGGCGAGCACCGGGACGTCGGTCGACATCATCCTGGTGATCCAGTCGCTGATCGTGCTGTTCATCGCGGCGCCACCACTGGTCAGAACAGTCTTCCGGGTCCGGGTACGTGACACCGGCGGAGTCGGCGCGCGGTCGATGGGGTGGGGTTCGTGAGCCAGACAGTCCAGGCCGCGCCGGACGAGAGCCGGCAGACCGTGGTTCGCCCCGGGTGGAAGACACCGATCGTGCTCGTGGTGTTCGCCCTGGTGGCGTTCGTGTTCTTCGGACTGCTCGGCGACTCCGGCCGCACCAGCACGTTCCGCGTCTCCACCTCGGCAGACGCGTGGCAGATCGAGCCACTGGCGCTGTCGTCCCGTCCGGTGGCGTTGGCTTTGAGCGCGTTGTGCCTGGCCATCGCGGTGTATGCGATCGCACTGGTGCGGCGCGGGCAACAGGTTCCGTTGTCGTTGACGGTGATGTTCGGCGTCGCGTTCGTGCTGGCGTTCCTGGTGTGGGCCGTCGCCGGCGAGCAGATCTCGCTCACGAGCTTGCTGCAAGGCGCGCTGGCGCTATCGGTGCCGCTGGTGTTCGGGGCGATGTCCGGCCTGCTCTGCGAGCGTTCCGGGGTCATCAACATCGCCATCGAGGGTCAACTACTGGCCGGCGCGTTCCTCTCCGCGGTGGTGGCCAGCCTGACCGGGAGCGTCGTGGCGGGGCTGGTGGCCGCGGTGGTCGCCGGTCTGCTGGTGGCGTTCGTCCTGGCCACGTTCGCGATCAAGTACATCGTCAACCAGATCATCGTCGGCGTCGTGCTCAACGTCCTGGTGCTGGGCGTGACCAACTTCTTCTACAGCCAGTTGCTGGCTCCCGAGAGCGCGACATGGAACAGCCCGGACACGCTTTCTCGCGTGCGGATCCCGCTGCTCAGTGAGATCCCGGTGCTCGGCCCGGTCATGTTCAACCAGACGGTCATCGTGTACATCATGTACATCACGGTGATCGGCATCCAGGTGTCGTTGTTCCGCAGCCGCTGGGGGCTGCGGGTGCGTTCCGTCGGCGAGCACCCCGAGGCGGCCGACACCCTGGGGATCGACGTCAATCGGACGCGTTTCCGTAACGTGCTGCTGGGCGGCATGGTGGCCGGGTTCGGCGGTGCGTTCTTCACGCTCGGCAACGTCGGTTCGTTCAGTCAGGACATGTCAGCAGGACAGGGGTTCATCGCGTTGGCGGCGATGATCTTCGGCCGGTGGAACCCCATCGGTGCGCTCGGCGCGGCCCTGCTGTTCGGGTTTGCGAACAACCTGCAGAGCGTGCTCGGCATCATCGGCACGCCCATCCCGGGCGAGTTCATGCTGATGCTGCCCTACGTGCTGACGATCTTCGCGGTCGCCGGGCTGGTGGGCCGGGTGCGGGCTCCGGCCGCCGACGGACGGCCGTACGTGAAGTCATGACCGTCGACTGGGATGCGCTGCGCGCGGCTGCCACCGAGGCGGCTGCGCACGCGTACGTTCCGTACTCGTCGTTCCCGGTCGGAGCTGCGGCGCTCGTCGACGACAGGCGCGTGGTGACCGGCTGCAACGTGGAGAACGCGTCCTACGGGGTGACGCTGTGCGCCGAGTGCGGGCTGGTGTCGTCGCTGGTGGCCGGTGGTGGTGGGCGGCTCGTGGCGTTCACCTGTGTCGGCGGCGCCGAGCGCCGGGTGGTCATGCCGTGCGGCCGCTGCCGGCAGCTGTTGTGGGAACACGGCGGGCCGACGCTGCTGGTCGAGACTCCGCACGGTGTGCTCACCATGGACGAGGTCCTGCCCCAGGCGTTCGGCCCCGACGATCTCACCTCCTGACCGTCGCCGCCGTGGAATGATCACGTTGACCATGGAATTCCCTGCGTCACCACCCGTGTAAGCCTCGTGATGCGGTGGGAATCCTGGTGATGGCCACCCCACGACCGACCAGCCCACGGAGGACCTGCGGATGCACCTCGAGAGCGCACGTGAGATCAAAGCCGAACTGCGTCGGGAGGCAGCGCGGGTGCGTCCCGTCCCGGTCGAGCCGCGCACCGTGTCCGGAGGCGTGGCCGTCGGCATCTGCGTCCGCGGATCCGGCACGTACGGTGTCGCCGTCCGCTCGTTCGGTCGGTCCGAACTGACTGACTTCGTCTCCGTCCGCGGGCAGGAACTCGCCGGCGACGAGTGCGACGTGCGTGACGTCGGCATCGTCCGTGCACTGCAATGGGACCCGGCGGAGCTGCAGCGTCGACAGCGACCGCTTCGGCCCGGCCTGTCGGTGGCGCACGTCGACGTCACGGCCGGCACGCTCGGCGCGTTCGTCACGTCCGCCGACGGCGACGGTACGGACCTGCAGATCCTGTCGAACAACCACGTACTCGCGAACTCCGGACAGGCACGGGTCGGCGACGCGGTGACGCAGCCCGGCGCGGCCGACGGCGGCACGGACCCGGCGGACCGTGTCGGCACCCTGTCACAGGTCATCGAGCTGCGCACCGACGGGACGAACGTCGTCGACGCGGCGACCGCTGAGCTCGCCGAGGGCTCGGAGATCGAGCCCGCCTACCCGAGCGGCGTGCTCGACAGCTGGTCGGACGTGCGTGACGACCTGGAGGTGGAGAAGGTCGGCCGCACGACCGGAACCACCCGGGGACGTGTGACCGCCATCGAGGTCGACGACGTGGGCGTCGAGTACCCGATCGGTGTCGTGGACTTCGAGAACCAGATCGAGGTCGGCGGTATTGGTGGCAGCGCGTTCTCCGCCGGTGGTGACAGCGGCTCGATGGTGTACGACGTCGCCGGTCGCTCGGGGGTCGGGTTGCTGTTCGCGGGCAGTGAGCGCGGGGGCGAGGACGGGCTGGGGCTGACGTACTGCAACCCGATCGGCGATGTGCTGCGCATGCTGGGTGTGCGGCTCGTGGCCGGGGAGGGGTGAGACGGAGGCGGCGTCCGTCCCGTCCGGGCTGGGGCTTGTGCATCACGAGGCGTTCGCATGCGTCACGAGGCTTGCAGGGGTGGTGACGCAGGGAATTCCATGCGGGACGTGATCATTCTCGGCGCGGTGGGCGGGGCGGCATGGCCGGGTGGAGAACGATCCGGGATGATCGGCGTATGAACGACGCCGCGAGTGGGACAGAGCCGTTCGACGTGGTCGACGTCATCCGGGCCAAACGCGATCACGCCGAGCTGCCGGACGCGCAGATCGACTGGGTGGTCGACGCGTACACGCGCGGCATCGTGGCGGACGAGCAGATGTCCGCTCTGGCCATGGCGATCCTGCTGAACGGCATGTCGCGGCGCGAGATCGCCCGGTGGACCGAGGCCATGATCGGCACCGGCCGCCGCATGGACTGGTCGGGCGTGCAGCGGCCGACCACGGACAAACACTCCACCGGCGGTGTGGGCGACAAGATCACGCTGCCGCTGGCGCCGACGGTGGCGGCGTGCGGCGCCGCTGTGCCGCAACTGTCCGGGCGCGGGCTCGGGCACACCGGAGGGACCCTCGATAAGCTCGAGTCGATCCCCGGCTGGCGGGCGTCGCTGTCCCCGGACGAGATGCTGTCGGTGCTGCGCGACACCGGCGCGGTCGTCTGCGCCGCCGGGGCCGACCTGGCGCCCGCCGACAAGCGGTTGTACGCGCTGCGCGACGTCACCGGAACCGTCGAGTCGATTCCGCTGATCGCGTCGTCGATCATGAGCAAGAAGATCGCGGAGGGTACGGCGGCTCTCGTCCTGGACGTCAAGGTGGGGTCGGGCGCGTTCATGAAGGACGTCGAGTCCGCGCGTGAGCTGGCCGAGACGATGGTGGCGCTGGGTACCGACGCCGGGGTGCGGACGGTCGCGCTGCTGACGAACATGGCGACGCCGCTCGGGCTGACGGCGGGGAACGCCCTCGAGGTCGCCGAGGCCGTCGAGGTGCTCGGCGGCGGCGGCCCGGACGACGTCGTCGAGCTCACCGTCCGGCTGGCTCGCGAGATGCTGGAGGTGAGCGGCCAGGGAGGAGCCAAGGACCCCGCCGACGCGCTGCGCGACGGGACGGCCATGGACGTGTGGCGTCGCATGATCGCCGGCCAGGGCGGCGATCCGGACGCGGATCTGCCCCGGGCACGTGAGACCCACACAATCCTCGCGCCCGCCGACGGCACCCTCGCCTCGCTCGACGCGTACCAGGTGGGGGTCGCCGCATGGCGGCTGGGCGCGGGGCGCGGTCGGCAGGACGAGCCGGTGCAGGCAGCGGCCGGGGTCCGGATGCACGTCAAACCCGGTGCGGTGGTGCGTTCCGGGGAGCCGTTGCTCACCCTGCACACCGACGAACCGGCGCGCATTCAGCGGGCCGTCGACGCTCTGGACGGCGCGTACGTGATTGCTCCCGCGGGCTCGCGGCCGGATCTGCTCCCGCTGGTCGTCGACCGCGTCTCCTGACGCCCGGCGCACGCCCGGCGGATCGACGGGGCCACGGCGACTACGCTCGGCTCATGATCAGCCACATCACGACACCACAGCGCGTGCCCGTCCCGGGCGGCAAGATCATCGACGAGTACGTCGGGCGGGCGTCGAGCGGCGACGAGAACGTCTCCGTCGCCCGCATGAGCGCACCACCGGGATGGGACGAGCCGGCTCAGACGCCACGGTTCGACGAGGTGACGCTGGTGATCAGCGGCAGTCTGATGGTCGAACACGACGGCGGGAGCACGGAGATCGCCGCCGGAGAGGCGGTCCGGACCCCTGCCGGGGAACGGGTCCGCTATGTCGCCGGCGAGCGCGGGGCGGAATACGTCTCGGTCTGTGTTCCGGCATTCGAGATCGGTCTCGCCGGTCGTGAGGACGGCCCGGGGCCGGCTGCGTGATGCACACGTGCCTGCACGTGAACTCCGGCCTTCTGCATGTGCATGTCGTCATTCCTGCGCACGCTGAAAATCCGGATGCATGTGCAACAGCGAGTGCTGGCGGTGGCATTCGACCGTGGTGAGCACCCGAATGAATCGGACATTTCGGCATAAAGTGTCGCAGGCTCACCAGTCGTCGCCGGTCGCGGTCGGGTCGACGAGGCCGGGTGGCGCGTCGACCTGATCGGCGTCCGGGTCGAGGCGGATGATCCACTCGCCGTCACGCCGGATCGGCCGGGCCTCCCAGCTGTGCTCCGCTGCGTTCCAGGTCAGAACGTACTCGATATCGCGGCGAAGCATCCGTGAACCCCCAAGTCCCCGTGGTTGAACTCGGCGGGTTGCCGGGATCGGGGTGGTATCACCGGCAACCCGCCTCAAGTCACGGCATCCATGAACGGTGTCGAATCGGGAGAAAAGCCACCGGCCATGACTCGTAAAACGATCATTTCTCCGAAAACCCGTGATCGCCAGGGTGGTGAGGCGGGAGGATTCGGGGGATGGTTCGGGATTTCGGCCATCTCCTGACAGTACGAGTTCGACAATGTCACCATGGTCTTCCCCGCATATGTGGAGACATGGTGCGCGAACCGAACGATCACCTACGGACAGCCCGAGAGAACGTGCCGTCGCGGGACGTCCCGGGCGTGCCGATGTCTCGGCAGGAGCTGGCCGATCAGGTCAACGCACACCTGCTCGAGTCCACCGGACGCGTGCACGAGCTGGACGACAACTACATCGGCAAGCTCGAGCGCGGCGTCATCCGGTGGCCGCAGTCGTCCTATCGCGAAGCACTGCGAGCGGTGCTGGGCGTCGGCTCCGACCGCGAGATCGGTTTCGTCAACACCCGACGACTGGCCGCTGCCGCAAAGCCGCCGGCCGCCACGGCGGCGACGGAGCCGGACGTGAAGCGCCAGGAGTTCCTCCGCGCGGCGTTCGTCGGCGTGGGCGCGCTGACCTCACCGTCGGCGCTGCTGGAGATGCTCTCCCCGCTACGCTCCAGCGACGCACCCCAGCGGGTCGGCTCCGGCGACGTCGAACAGGTCCGTGGCGCGGCCGAGCTGCTGGTCAGCTGGGGGCACAGCCACGGGGGTGCGGGTGTGCGCGAGGCCGCGTACGCGCAGCTGCGCTGGTTCGCCCAGTTGCTCAACGCGCGTAGCTCGGCCGACGTCCGCGTCGAGGTGCACGAGGCCGTCGGCCTGCTGGGACATGCCACGGCGCACATGGCGTTCGACGCCTGCGCGTACGACGAGGCGCGGCAGACGTTCCGGTTCGCGCTCGCGTGCTCCGAAGAGGTACAGAGCTGGCACCTGCGGGCCAAGGTGCTGTCGTCGTTGGCGCGGCAGGAGATCTGGCGCGGCAACCCGGACGAGGGCCTGACGTGGGCCGAGCTGGCCCTCGTCCGTGCCGATCGGCTGACGGGCTCCGAGCGGGCGATGCTGCACACCGCACGTGCCCGGGCACTGGCGAAGATGGGCCGCTACGACGAGACGTTGCGTGCCGTCGGCGCCGCCGACGACGCCTTCGGGCACGCCGAACCGTCCCACGATCCGCCGTGGATGTCGTACTACGACGCCGCCCAGCACGCCGGCGACACCGGGCACGCGTTGTTCGACCTGAGTATCCAGGGGCACAGCACGGACGCCGCCGACAGGCTCAAGACGGCGATCGACGGGCACACCGCCGAGTACGCCCGCTCGCGAGCGATGTCACAGACCAAGCTCGCCTCGCTGACCATGGCCACCGGCGATCCGCACGAGGCGGCGCAGGTGGGGTTGGTGGCGGTCGACGACGCCGGCCGGCTGCACTCCCGCCGTGCCGCGATGGATCTCGCCGAGCTGCGTGACTACGCCGGCAGGCATCGCGGCCTCGCCGAGGTCGGCGAGCTGCGGCACCGGCTCACCGCCACCTTGACGTGACCCGGCACGGCCTCGATCAGGTCCTCGATCACGCGTGCCGTCGCGCCGGTCTGGACGTGCGGGGTGCGGAGCGGATCCGGGTGGCGGAGAACGCCGTGTACCGCCTCGCCGGCGGCGTGATCGCACGGGTGAGCCGGGCCGGCCAGACCCCCGCCGCCGTCACCGAGGTCCGCGTCGCCCGTTGGCTGGAGCGCTCGGGGCTCCGAGCGGCCCGCGTGGTGCCCGGCATCGAGCAACCGGTCGACGTCGACGGCACCGCCGTGACCTTCTGGCGGGAGCTACCCGCCCACCACGACGGTGAGCACCTGCACGTCGCGTCCGTGCTGCGGAGGCTGCATGGGCTGCAGCCTCCGCAGGAGTTCCGGCTGCCGCCGCTGGCGCCGTTCGTCCGGGTGCGCGATCGGCTGGGTTCGGCGGAGACGATCTCCGCGGCGGACCGGACGTGGCTGCTCGCGTATCTCGACGACCTCGAGCGGCGCTATGCCGAGCTGCCGGCCGGTTTGCCGCACGGCGTCGTCCACGGGGACGCGTGGGTGGGGAACGTCCTCGTGGACGACGAGGGCACCCCCTGGCTGATGGATCTGGAGAGGTTCTCGGTGGGGCCGCCGGAGTGGGACCTCGTCTCCACGGCAGTGCGGCTGACGTCGTTCGGCACGTTGGACGCGCGCGAGTACGAGGCGTTCTGCATCGCGTACGGCCATGACGTCACGCAGTGGGCCGGGTTCGCGACGCTGCGCGACATCCGCGAGCTGCGCGCCTGCTCGTACATGCTGCAGCACGCCGCCACCGGGGCCGCCGCGCGGGACGAGGCCGCACGGCGCGTCGCGTGCCTGCGCGGGCATGGCGGGCCGCGGCCGTGGCGCTGGAAGCGCATCGTGTGACCGGCTTCGTGTGACCGATGCCGTGCGCGGGCGCGGGCCGGGCGGCGGCGTCCTCAGCGGAGCCGGTCGACCAGACCGTAGGTCTGCGCTTCTTCGGCCGAGAGCACGCGGCCGGTACGCAGGTCGGCGCCGACGTCGTCCGGAGCGCGGCCGGTCGTGGTGGCGACGAGGTCGCGCAGGCGCGCGCACTGGCGTTCGTGCTGCTGGGCTTGGACGGTGAGCTCGTCGGCGGTTCCGTCGGCCGAGCCGCGCGGCTGCGAGAGCACGATGGTCGTGCCGTGATGCGCGACGCGTTCGTCTCCGGCGCACGCGACCGCGACGGCCGGCCCGCAGACCGTGCCGTGCATGAACACGCTCACCGTCGCCGAGACCGTCTCGACCGTGTCCGCGAGTGCGAGAGAGGCGTCGAGCTCGCTGTCGCGGCAGGTCAGATGGAGCTCGATCGGGGCGTCGTCGCGCCGGTCGAGCAGGAGCAGTTGGCTCGCACCGCGGTTGGCCAGCGCGGTGTCGAGAACCCCGCCGAGGTACACGATGCGCTGCTGCAGCAGCCGGTCGGTGAGGTCGTCCCCGGGCGGCGCCGGCACGGCTTCCTCCCAGCTCGGCACCGTCGGGCCGGGCGCCGGGGGTTCGGGCTGGTGCGGCGACGGATGCCAGGGCGGACGCGGATGCGACGGCGGTGGTATCTCCTGGCCCGCCGGTGGGCCGCCGAAGGGGGTCGTGTGGATCATCGAATAGCACCTCCGCGCGAGGGTGGGGCTCACCACCAGCATGCGCGCGACCTGCTCACGCCGTCCACGGGTCGACGCGCAGGAGGAAGCCGCGGATCTCCAGGAAGTCGGCGAGGAACTGCCGGTGCTCGCCGCAGGCGGCCCAGACCTTCTCACGCTCGGGGGTGTGGACCTTGGGGTTGTTCCACACGACGGCGTACTCCGCCGTCGCCCGGCAGCCCTTGGCCGAGCAGGTCGCGGGCTCACGTGCCGCCGACGATGCGTCGCTCACACCGACCACCCTGCCACGCCGGCGCACGCGTCGTCGTGCCGGACGGTCGTGTGCCGGAGCCAGGGCCGGGGCCGGCACCGGGGCGGGTGCCGTGGCCTCGAGCGTCACACGCATGTGCCCACGGAACACGCATGTGCCCTCTTCCCATGCTCGACCCAGGAACGGATGATGGTCGCTGTTACAAACCATTCCCCAAGGAGACGATCAATGACCAACAACGGGTACGGGCCCGGCACCGGTCCGCCGCCACGGCGGCCGAGCGAGGACGAGCTCGTGAACATGGTGGCAACGGCCGGGTCCGGCGTGCTGGCCGTGAACACACCGGACGGACATCCGCATCTGAGCACCATGCTCTACACCTGGGATCCCGCCGAGCGGATCGCGCGGTTCTCGACGACCGCGAAGCGGCTCAAGACCCGCCATCTGCGCCGCGACCCGCGCAGTGCCCTGCACGTCTACGGCTCGGGGCTGTTCGCGTTCGCCACCGCCGAAGGGACGGCCGAGCTCTCCGACGTCAGCACCGAACCCGGCGACGCGGCGGGACGCGAGCTGCTGGCGTCCACGAGCATGCCGGTCGATCCCGGCGACGAGGACGCGTTCCTGCGGCAGATGGTCGCCGACGAGCGTCTGGTGATCAGACTGCGGGTGACGCGCCTGTACGGCGTCGTCTTCGACGAACTGGTGCAGTAACGTGCAGGCCCCATGAGCACACTACTGCGGCTGAGTGACGGAAGCTCCACCCGCTGGGTCGTCCGGCGCGACGGCGTGGACGCGGAGCTGGACCTCTCGCTGGCCGAGCTGTTGCGGCTGCCGGTGACCGACGCACGTGCCCGGATCGACGCCGCGGTGCCTGGCGCCACTGCCGGCGACGCCGCCGTACTGGCTCCGGTCGACCGGCAGGAGGTGTGGGCCGCCGGTGTCACCTATCTGCGCAGCCGGGACGGGCGGTCCGAGGAGTCCGGCCACGGGGACATGTACCAGCGGGTGTACGACGCCGACCGTCCGGAGATCTTCTTCAAATCCGTCCCGGAGCGGGTGGTTCCCGACGGTGCCGCGGTCGGCGTCCGCACCGATTCCGGGTGGGACGTGCCCGAGCCGGAGGTCGGCCTGGTCCTGAACTGCTACGGCGAGCTCGTCGGCTACGTGCCCGGCAACGACATGAGCAGCCGTTCCATCGAGGGCGAGAACCCGCTCTACCTGCCGCAGGCGAAGATGTACGAGCGGTCGTGCGCGCTGGGCCCGGGGATCGTGCCGGCCTGGGAGGTTGGCGAGCCGCTGCCGGTGTCGCTGCGCATCGAACGCGACGGTGCCGCGGTGTTCGAGGGGACGACGTCGACCGCGTCGATGAAGCGCAGCTTCGGCGAGCTCGCGGACTGGCTGTTCCGCGCCATGGACTTCCCGGACGGCGCGGTGCTGCTGACCGGCACCGGGCTGGTTCCGGGCGCGGAGTTCACGCTGCGCGCCGACGACGTCGTCGTGGTCGACGTCATCGGGGTCGGCACGCTGCACAACCCGGTCGCCGTCGTGGGCCGGTGAGACGTCGTCCCTCGGGGGTGTCTGGTCAGTCTGCCGAAACAGTCCGCGGGATGGAAAGCCGCCCGGGGCCATCACCAGGATCGTGCACGCGTCACCAGGGCTGGTAGAGCGGCGGCGACGTCAGGCGGCGGCGACGTCCAGCGCCTGCCGGGCGATCTCGAACTCCTCGTCCGTGGGCACGACCAGGACCGCCACCTCGGCCCCGTCCGGCGAGATGATGTGCGAGCGGCTGCCGGCGAACGAGTTCCGCACGTGGTCGACCTCGATGCCGAGGCGGCGCAGCCCGGACAGCGAATGGGAGCGCACCCACGCGTCGTTCTCGCCCACGCCGGCGGTGAAGACGACCGCGTGCGCCTGGCCGAGAACGGCGAGGTACGCGCCGACGTAGTGCCGGACGCGGTGGCAGTACACCTCGCGAGCCAGCCGCGCGTCCTCGTCGCCGGCGCGTGCGCGACGGTGTACCTCGCGCATGTCGTTGGCCCCGGCCAGGCCCAACAGCCCGCTCTGCCGGTTGAGCAGGTCGTCCAGCTCGTCGATACCCAGGCCTGCCTCACGGCGCAGGTGCGACAGCACTCCGGCGTCGATGTCGCCGGTCCGGGTGCCCATGACCAGCCCTTCGAGCGGTGTCAGGCCCATCGAGGTGTCGACGGAGCGCCCGCCGCGCACGGCCGTGGCCGACGCGCCGTTGCCCAGGTGCAGCACGATCAGGTTGAGGTCCTCGACGGAGCGTTCCATCAGCCGTGCCGCGGCCCGGCTGACGTAGGACACCGACGTGCCGTGGAAGCCGTAGCGGCGCACCCCGTGCTCCGCCGCCGTCCGCGACTCCAGGGCATACGTGTACGCCGACGGCGGCAGCGTCTGGTGGAAGGCGGTGTCGAAGACGGCGACGTGCGGAACGTGCGGCAGCGCCCGGCGAGCCACCCGGACACCGGCCAGGTTCGGCGGGTTGTGCAGCGGCGCCAGTGACGACAGCACGTCGATGCTGTGCTCGACGTCGTCGTCGATCAGCACAGGCTCGGCGAAGCGGTCGCCGCCGTGGACCACCCGGTGGCCCACCGCCGCGAGCTCGACCTCGGACAGCGGGTGCTCTCCGGATTCGAGCGCGCGCAGGATCACGTCCAGCGCGGCCTCGTGGTCGGCGGCGGCGACGTCGTCCTGGACGGTACCGTCCGTGCTGCCCGGGCCATCCTGGTCACCCGTGCCGGCGTCGTCGCGGCGCAACCGCGCGGACGGCTCGCCGATCCGCTCGAGCACCCCCTTGGCCAGGGACTTGCCGTTGGCGACGTCGACGAGCTGGTACTTGATCGACGACGATCCGCAGTTCAGGACGAGCACGGTCGTGGTCATCGGGAGGTTCCGTTCGGTGAGGGGCTGTCGGTGTGGGCGGCTAGCATGCCGCCATGCCTACGAACCGCATGCAGATCGGGTTGTGCTTCGACCGGACGTTCCCGCCGCAGCTCGTCACGGAGCTGGCGCGAGCGCTCGACCGGGGCGGTGCAGGTCAGCTCTGGGTCATCGAGGACTGTTTCTACACCGCCGGGGTCAGTCTCGCAGCTTCGGCGCTGACCGTCACCGAACAACTCGAGGTCGGTATCGGCATTCTGCCGGCGGTCGCGCGCAACCCCGCGGTGACGGCCATGGAGTTCGCGACGCTCGACGGTCTCGCTCCGGGGCGGCTGCTGCCGGGCATCGGACACGGCGTGCAGACGTGGATGGCGCAGATGGGCGCGCGGCCGGCCTCGCCGCTCACCTCGCTCGAAGAGGTGCTGGTCGCGGTCGGCCGGCTGCTCGCGGGCGAGAACGTCACCACGCACGGGCACTACGTCGATCTCGACGGCGTCCAGCTGGACCAGCCGCCGGCGAGCCCGCCGCCGCTGCTCGCGGGCGTGCGCGGTCCGCGTTCGCTGGCGATGGCCGGCCGGGTCGCCGGCGGAGTCGTGCTGGCCGAGCCGGCCGGGCCCGCGTACGTCCGCTGGGCGCTGGAGCAGGCGGGCCGGCGGCCGGACGACTTCCACGTCGCCACCTTCGGTGTGCTGTGCGTGCAGCGTGACCGCGAAGAGGCCTACCGCATCATGGCGCCGTGGCTGGCCCGTGTGCTGGACGAGGCCACCACCGCGATCACGGCCGTGCCGTTCTACGACGACCTCGCGGCGCGCTATGCGGAGAAGGGGCTGGACGGCCTGGTGAGCATGCCGCCGCAGTGGTGGACCGAGCTGGCTCCGATCGGCACCATGGACGACGCGTTCGAGCACGTCGACGCGCTCGAACGCGCCGGTGTCCGCAGCGTCGGGCTGTACCCGTCCCCGGATGTCGAGGTCGCCCGTGGCCAGGTCGCCGACATCGTCGCGCTCGCCGCGCGCTAGGCGCCGGGTCACGTCGGGCTCTCGTGCTCTGCCGCGGCGACCGACTGCGCCTGGATCGCCGTGATCGCGATGGTCGTGACGATGTCGCGCACCGACGCGCCCCGGGACAGGTCGTTGACCGGGCGGCGCAGGCCCTGCAGTACCGGGCCCACGGCCACCGCACCGGAGCTGCGCTGCACCGCCTTGTAGGTGTTGTTGCCGGTGTTGAGGTCGGGAAAGATGAACACGGTGGCCCGGCCCGCGACGTCGCTGCCGGGCATCTTGGTGCGGGCCACACTCGCGTCGACGGCGGCGTCGTACTGGATCGGCCCCTCGACCGACAGGTCCGGTCGCCTGTCGCGTACCAGCGTGGTGGCCTCGCGCACCTTGTCCACGTCCGAGCCGGAACCGGACTCACCGGTCGAGTACGACAGCATCGCGATCCGCGGCTCGACACCGAACTGGGCCGCCGTGCTCGCCGACGAGATCGCGATGTCGGCCAGCTGCTCGGCGGTCGGGTCCGGGTTGACGGCGCAGTCGCCGTAGACCAGCACCCGGTCGGGCAGGCACATGAAGAACACGCTGGACACGACCGACACGCCCGGGACCGTCTTCACCACCTCGAACGACGGGCGGATGGTGTGCGCGGTGGTGTGCGCCGCACCGGACACCATCGCGTCGGCGAGGCCGAGCAGCACCATCAGCGTGGCGAAGTAGGACACGTCGGCGACCTGTTCGCGCGCGGCCTCCATGGTGACGCCCTTGTGCTCACGGAGGGCGGCGTACTCGCGGGCCAGACGTTCGCGGGGTTCGGCGCCGGCCGGGTCGACCACCTGCGCGGCGTCGAGGTCGAGCCCCAGCCGGACGGCGGCGGCGTCGACGTCGTCGCGGCGTCCCAGCAGGGTGACGTCGGCGATGCCGCGGCGCAGAACCGTGTCCGCCGCCTGCAGGACGCGGTCGTCGTCGGCCTCGGGCAGCACGACGTGCCGGGGGCCGGCGCGGGCGCGCTCGATCAGCTCGTGCTCGAACATCAGCGGCGTGACGACGTCGCTGCGGGCGACGTCGAGGCGGTCCAGCAGCTCCGCGGCGTCGACGTGATCGTCGAACAGGGCGAGCGCGGTCTGCACCTTGCGGGTCGAGTCGTGGGTCAGCCGGCCGCGCACCGCGGCCAGCGTCGTCGCCGTCTGGAACGTGTCGCCGGGCACGGTGACGATCGGCAGGCCCAGGTCGAGGCCGTCGATCACCTGGACGATCTGCGGCGGCAGCTCGAAGCCGCCGTTGAGGACCACGCCCGCCAGTGTCGGGAAGGTCGTCGACGCGTGCGCGGTCAGCACGCCGAGGACGACGTCGGTGCGGTCGGCGGGGGTGATGACGACGCCGTCGTCGACCAGCCGGTCCAGCACGTGCGGCACGGTCATGCCGGCGACGACGAGACCGCCCGCCTCGCGCCCGAGGCGGGCGGGGTCGCCGCGGAACAGCTCGCCGCCGGAGGCGTGGAGCAGGTCGCCGACCGTGGGCGCGGACAGCAGCGGCCTCTCCGGCAGTGCGTACGCGGTGCCGTGGTCGCGGAGCGCGGCGCGGACGGCGTCGAGGCGTTCGGGCCGGACCCGGTTGGCGACGACGGCGACGAGCGTGCCGTAGTTGGCCGCCAGTTCGGTGGTGGCCATCTCGGCGACGGCGCGCACGTCGTCGGCGCTGCGGTCGCGGCCGTTCAGCACCAGGATCACCGGAGCGCCGAGGTTCGCCGCCACGCGCGCGTTGAACGAGAACTCGGTGGGACTGTCCACGTCGGTGTAGTCGCTGCCCACCACGACGACCGCCTCACAACGCGCGGCGACCTCGCGGTAACGGTCCAGGATGGTGCTCATGGCTGCGTCCGCGTCGGCGTGCACCTCGTCGTAGGTCACGCCGGCGCAGAGCTCGTAGGGCAGGTCGACGCCGTCGTGCTCGAGCAGCAGCTCGAGCACGTAGTCCGGCCGGGGTCCGGAGCGCACGATCGGCCGGAAGACGCCGACGCGTCCGAGCCGCCTGGTCAAGGCTTCGAGGACGCCGAGGGCGACGGTGGACTTGCCGGTCTCCCCGGTGACCGACGCCACGTAGACACTGCGGACCACGAGCGCGAGGCTATCCCGCGCACGGAGTAGCGTCGAAGCATGACACCCACCCAGGACGAGATCGCGACGGCGCCGAAGGTCTTGTTGCACGACCACCTCGACGGCGGGCTGCGACCCGAGACGGTGCTGGAGCTGGCGGCGGACGTCGGTTACGAGCTCCCGGCCGGAGACGCCGAGAGCCTGCGGTCGTGGTTCGTCGACTCGGCGTATTCCGGGTCGCTGGAGCGCTACCTCGAGACGTTCGCGCACACGGTCGGCATCATGCAGACCAGGGAGGCGCTGACCCGGGTGGCGGCGGAGTGTGCCGAGGACCTCGCCGCCGACGGCGTCGTCTACGCGGAGGTGAAGTACGCGCCGGAGCTGCACGTCGCCGGCGGACTGAACCTGGAGGAGGTCGTCGAGGCGGTGGAGGCGGGGTTCCGTCTCGGCGAGTCGCGGGCGGCCGCGGCGGGCCGGCCGATCCGCGTCGGTTCGCTGCTGGCGGCGATGCGCCAGGCGGCCCGGTCACGCGAGATCGCCGAGCTCGTCGTGGAGCACCGTGACGCCGGCGTCGTCGGCTTCGACATCGCCGGGGCGGAAGCGGGGTTCCCTCCTACCCGGCATCTCGACGCGTTCGAGTTCCTGCAGCGCGAGAACGCGCACTTCACCATCCACGCCGGTGAGGCGTTCGGGTTGCCGTCCATCTGGGAGGCGCTGCAGTGGTGCGGGGCGGATCGGCTGGGACACGGCGTGCGCATCGTCGACGACATGACGGTCGCCGCGGACGGGACGGCCACGCTGGGACGGCTGGCGGCCTACGTCCGCGACAAGCGCGTCCCGCTGGAGCTGTGTCCGTCGTCGAACATCCAGACCGGCGCGGCGGACTCCATCGCCGAGCACCCGTTCGGCCTGCTGGCGAGGCTGCGCTTCCGGGTCACCGTGAACACCGACAACCGGCTGATGAGCGGGACGTCCATGTCGCACGAGTTCGCGCTGCTGACCGACGCGTTCGGGTACGACCTCGACGACTTCCAATGGTTCACGGTGAACGCCCTGAAGAGCGCGTTCATCCCGTTCGACCAGCGCCTGGCGCTGATCAACGACGTCGTCAAGCCCGGGTACGCGGCGCTGAACGCGAACCGCGCGTTCGCCCACGTGCGCGCGCCGTCGTCCTGATCGGGCGAGGCTCAGCCGCCCTCTTTCGGCATGATGATCCACAGCGCGATGTAGACCAGCACCTGGGTGCCGGGCAGGATGCACGAGGCGATGAAGATCACGCGCATCGTGGTGGTCGTGGTGCCGAACCGCCGTGCGAGTCCGGCGCACACACCGGCGATGATCTTTCCGTCGCGGGGGCGGACGAGGTTCCGTCGGCCCGAGTGATTCAGGCTCATGGTTCAACGGTAGACCTGTGCGCGGCGGCGTTCATCCCACTCGTGGATGGCCGTCCCCCGAGGTCGGAGTTCAGGGCATCCCGGACGGCGCCTCGGTTGCGGCCCTGATGGCGGCCCGGACACCGTCGGCGCCGACCGGCCGGGCGCCCAGCGTCAGCTGACGACGGACGAGCGCCCGCTCTCGCCGGGCCAGGCCGATGCCGCGGCGTACGAGTGTCAGCGGTGGTTTGCGGCGCTCGGCGAGGTCGCGTGCCAACCGGCGGAGAAAGTTCTTCCATGGGCTGCGGCGCACGACGAGGGCGTCGGCCAGGATGCCGCGCTCTCGACACGCCGCGACGATCTCGCCGGCGAACAGCCCTTCGGCCACGATCACCGCGGCCGCGCCCACGTCGACGGTGTGGCTGCCGGTGGCGCTGTCGACGCTGATGTCGTAACTGGGAATCTCGGCGGTGCCGGTCCGGCACAGGTCGGCGAGCGTGTCGCAGGCGCGTTCACCGTCCCAGGCGCGCGGGTCGTCCCAGTCGATGATGCCCAGGTCGGGATCGCGTGGCATGCCGGGGTGGTCGCCGTCGTGGTAGAAGTCGTCGAGGTTGACCACCGGTAGCCCGCTTTCGCAGGCGAGCCGGGACTTGCCACTGCCGGACGGACCCGCGAGAAGAACGACTCGACGCACGACAGACAATTGTCGCACGGAGCAGGCGTCCGGAACGGCCGACTATACCCGCCCCGGGTATACACTCGAGGGGCGCGATCCGACGAACCCAGGAAGGGGCTGACCGTGGACGACATGCCGCAGCTGGATCGGCACGCCGACGAGCACGGTGGCACGCACGGCTACATCCACCGCAAGGACGACTACCTGAAGCGGCTGAGCCGCATCGAGGGTCAGGCCCGGGGACTGCAGCGGATGGTGGACGACGAGAAGTACTGCATCGACATCCTCACCCAGGTCTCGGCGATGACCAAGGCGCTGCACTCGGTGGCGCTCGGGCTGCTCGAGGAGCACCTCAGTCACTGCGTGCTCGAGGCGGCGCGCTCCGGCGGGCCGGAGGCCGACGAGAAGGTCAAAGAGGCCTCCGACGCCATTGCGCGACTCGTGCGATCATGACCGACCATGGATGCGGACACGTCCGGGGCGTCGTCCTCGTCCGCCACCGACGACGCTGATCCCGGCGACGACACCGTCGCGGCGCCGGGCCGCCGTCTGCGCGCTGTTGAGCCTGCCGGTCGTGGCCCTGACGACGATCCCGGCCCTGCGGTTCACGTCGTGGCAATGGCTGTCGTTGGCATTGACGGCGGTGGTCGTGCTCTGGGGCGGTTGGGACATTCACCGGACCACGTGGACGAACCTGCGCCACTACGTCTACACCCGGGACGTGCCCGTGTCCCTCGGCACGTGGCTCGCGCTCGGATGGTCGGTGTACATGCTCGTTTTCGGCTCCGCCGGCGAGCCGGGGACACATGGGTTCGAGCTCACGGTGCCGCGCACCGACGGCGAGCCGGCGATCTACTTCGGCGCCGCCGGCGGCCTCACCACGGTGGTCGTGGCGGGACGCTACCTCGACTGCGGGTCGCGGCAGCGCTGGCGGCGTCATCCGTTCCGGAGTCCCTGGCACAGGTCACGATGCGTGCCGAAGACGAGGGTGACACGGTTGTCTTCGTCGGCTGGGACGGCGCCACGCGCGGCGTGCTCGTCGTCGCCGACATCGTCGACGAGACCGCGGCACGAGCCGTCGCCGAACTGCGTGACCTCGGTCTGAACCCGGTACTGCTGACTGGCGACGACGAGTCGCCCCCGTGGTCGGTGGCCGAACAGGTCGGCATCGACGAGATCGTGCCGGAGATGCTGCCGGCCGGACAGCTCGAGCCGGTCGCCCACCTGCACGAACGCGGCGCGGTGGTCTCCATGGTCGGCGATGGTGTGAACGACACGGCGGCCCTGGCCGGATCCGACCTGGGACTGTCCATCGGCACGTGCCCGGACGTGGTGCCAGAGGAGCAGGACGTCACGCTCGTGCGCGGCGACCTGCGGACGGCCGCCGAGGCCGTCCGGCTGTTCCGGCGCATCCTTTCCATCGTCAAGGCGAACGAGTTCTGGGCGTTCGCGGTCCACTTCGCGGCCCTGCCGTTGGCGGCGACGGGAATGCTGAGCCCGCTGGCCGCGGTAGCGGTGACGGCGATGTCGGCTGTGGTCGTGGTGGTCAACAGTCTCCGTCTGCGCTGGTTCAGGGCTTCGGCGCCACTGACGTTCCGTTGCAGTTCGCGGGCCCGGCCTCGTCCACCGACGTCACCGGTCGGGCAACGGCCGAAGATCGGTGCATGAGCGCAGCGACGCGAAATCGCCGGACATCTGCTCGGCATCAGCACCGGTGACGAAGTCGGGCAGTCCGTCGGAGCCGATCCGCGCCGGCGTCCAGGTGGCGTCGGTGACGCCGGTGCCGTCGGCCGTGACGGTGAGCACGCCGGTGGGCGACGTCGTCGGGCTCTGCGTGTACCAGGCGAAGTTGCCCAGGCCATAGGCGACGTAGGTGCCGTCGAGCGTGCCGGCACCCTGAAGGCGGTGCGCATGGCTGCCGACGACGACGTCCGCGCCGGCGCCGGCGAGGGCAGAGGCAAGATCGCGCTGGCTGTCGCTCGGGCAGCGCTCGCCCTGGACGCCCCAGTGCAGATAGACGGCCACGACGTCGGCCGTGTCGCGTGCGTGCCGGACGGCGGCGAGCAGCCGTGCGGGGTCGAGCGCCACCGCGACGCCTCCCGACGACGCGGTGGCCGCCCAGTGCGCCGTCGGATCCGCGGTCGGGTCGTCCGGCAGTGACGCGCCGAGCACGGCGACCGTCGTGCCGCCCACCTCGTGCAGTGCCGGGGCGAAGGCGTCGTCGGTGTCGCGGCCGATGCCGACGACGTCGATCGCGGGCTCCCCGGTTCGCGCGTCGTCGGCGGCCGCCAGGGTGTCGGCCAGGCCCGCGGCGCCGAAGTCGAGCCCATGGTTGTTCGCCATCGTCGCCACGTCCACCCCGGCCGACGCCAGAGCCCGCAGCGCGGACGGCGGCGCCTGGAAGGTGTACCGCTTGTCCGCGGCCGGCCGCCCGGAGTCGCCGATGGACGTCTCGAGGTTGGCGACGGTCAGGTCGGCGGCCGACAGCGCCGGTTTCGCGGGGGCGAGCGCGTCGGCCGGGTCGTCCAGGCGGGCGCGCAGCTCACCCTCGAAGTGGATGTCACCGGCGAACGCGAGAGTGACCGGCGCCGGGGCGGGTGGAGACGGGGAGGTTCGAGACGAGGCGGGTGGCGACGCCTCGGGTGGCGCCGGTGCGCGCGGAGACGGGGACGTGGTGGCGGGCGTCGTCGAGGGCGATGCCGGGCCGGTGTCCGGCGGCCGCGTCGTCGACTCGCCGGGTGCGGTCGGCCGCGCGGCCGTGTCGTCCCGCCCGTCGCCGGCGCACCCGACGGTGACGAGTCCGGCCGCCGCGAGGCTCGCCGCGACCCGCACCAGAGCCGGTCGCCGGTGTGCAACCGTTCGGCCAGCCATGTCTTCGAGGGTATGGCCGGCGGCCACGTGGCACGCCAGTGGATGGTTGGCGCGACGCGCCCGACGTGTCGGTTGTTGCGCGGTACTGCGCATAACGGAATACTCTCCCTCGCGCAGCAAAGGAGGGACGCCATGGACACCAGCCAACTTCTCAAGGGTGTGCTCGATCTCGCCGTGCTCTCCGTTCTGCGGGACGAGGACGGGTACGGCTACGACGTGGTCCGGCGCCTGCGGGTCGCCGGCCTCGACGAGGTCGGCGACGCCTCGGTGTACGGGACGCTCCGGCGGCTGTACCGTGCCGGCGCGTTGACCACCTACGTCGTGCCGTCCGAGACCGGCCCGCACCGCAAGTACTACAGCGTCAACGGAACGGGGCGCGACATGCTCCGGCGCTCGTCGAAGACGTGGCGCGAGTTCGCGGGGGTCATGTCCGGCCTGGTCGACGAGGAAACGGAGGCAGCGTGAGCGATCCGCAGAGCACTGCGCACCCGGCCGTGGTGGCCTATGTCGCGGCAGTGCGCGACGAGCTCGGCGACCTGCCGCCCGAAGAGGCGGCCGAGATCGTCGAGGACGTGCGTGAGCATCTCGACCAGGTGGCCGCCGAGTACGACGGTGCGGTGACACACGCTGAGCTGGTCGACCGGCTGGGTGCGCCGGCGGAGTACGCCGCGGAACTGAGATCGTCCGCCGGGCTCGCCGAACCGGAGCCGGTCGCGCAGCCGTCGCGTGCGGCGTTCGGCCGCCGGTTGCTCCGGGTGATGGCCTCGGCGTTCATCGTCGCGACCATCGGTTTCGGGGCGATCGCGGTGGTCGACACGGTGTTCAGCCTCAGCGGTGCGCCGGCCATGTTCGCCGGGCCGGCCGTGGTCGCCTTCGTCGCGGCCACGGCATGTGTGCTGTTCCTCGGGCTGGGGCAGGTCCGGCCGCTGGACGAGTTGCGCCGCCTCCCTGGGGCGGGACGGGTGGACGAGGCGCTGCGTCAGCTCCGGGCGATGCCGTGGGGCCAGCCCGCGATCGAGTTCCTTGGCTCGTTGCAGACCGCGTGGTGGGTGGCCCGAGCGGCTGTGGTCGGTGCCGCGGCCGCCTATCTCGGGTCACTGCCGCTGGGCGCCGCGGTGTTCCTGCTGGCGCTGGCCGTGTCCATCCGTTTCGGCCGGCTGACCCAGTCGAGCGGCGTGGGCGGGCAGCGGCAGCTGGCCGTGTACGGCGCGAACGCCGCGCTCGTGGTCGGCGGCGCCGTCGTCGCGCTGGCGATCTTCGACTACGTGCAGCAGCGGGACGCGTACCTGGACGCCGTGGCGGACGACGCGTACACGGACGAGTACCCGTACGGCGAGCCGTACCAGGACGGATTTGGCGGGCCGGACGGGCTCCCGGTCGACAACATCTTCGCCTACGACGCCGACGGCGCCCTGCTCGAGAACGTGCGCCTCTACGACCAGAGCGGGAACCCGATCGTTCTCCCCGAATCGGAACCGTGCTACGAGGGCGCACTGCCGGAGGAGACGTTCGTGGTGACGAACCCGTGGGGGACGAACGTGTACCCGCGGCTCACCTACCAGGTGGACGAGCGCGGGGAGTGCGGGGAAGCGACACTGGACGCACCGTTCGGCTCGCACCTGCCCACGCCGCCCGCCGCCGACCCGGCCCCGGACGGTGCGGGCGAGGGATCGGCGCTCGACGCTCCGCGGTCGCCCGGTGCCGGGACGGCGACACCACCGCCCCCGGCGAAGGGCTCGTGACCGGACGGGTGGTGAGGCGGTGTGCGTCCATGGTGCGGACGGGCATCGGCGAGCGAGGAACGAGCGAGCCGCGGGCGAGGACGCGCACCGCCCCACCACCCCGCCAGGGACCATCTGCCCGGCCGGTGGCGTCAGATGCCGACCGGATGCCAGACGGTCTTGGTCTCCAGGTGGGCGGTGATGCGCTCGAGGCCGGGCTCGGCGGTCCAGTCGGGCTCGGCCCCGGGCGCGCGGACGACGCGCTTGAGATTCTCCGCGGCGGCGAGCTCCAGCTCGTGGGCGTGCTCGGTGTCGCCGGCGGCCCCGGCGAGGTCGATCGCGTTGACGTCCATGTGCGAGGCCAGCGCGGGGGCGGTGTCGCCGACCCGGCCGGTGAGGACGTTCACGACGCCGCCGGGCACGTCGGAGGTCGCCAGCACCTCGCTGAGTGTGATGGCCGGCAGCGGCCGCTCGTACGACGCGGCGAGCACGACGGTGTTGCCGCTGACCACGGCGGGCGCCAGCACCGACACCAGCCCCAGCAGCGACGAACGCTGCGGCGCCAGTACCGCGACGACACCCGTGGGCTCGGGAACCGAGAAGTCGAAGTAGGGCCCGGCGACGGAGTTGCTGGAGCCGACGACGTGGGCGATCTTGTCCGCCCAGCCCGCGTACCAGACCCAGCGGTCGATCGCCTCGTCGACCGCCTTCTCCGCGCGCTGGCGGGCGAGGCCCTCGCCGCGGGCGACCTCGTCGACGAACTGGGCGCGCCGGCCCTCCATGACCTCGGCCACCCGGTAGAGCACCTGCCCGCGGTTGTAGGCGGTGGCGCCGGACCAGCCGGGGAACGCCTTGCGCGCGGCGGCCACGGCGTCTCGTGCGTCCTTGCGCGACGCCCAAGCGGCGTTCGCGAGGAACTCGCCGGCCGAATCCGCGACCTGGTAGGAGCGTCCGGACTCCGACCTCGGAAACTTCCCGCCGATGGCGAGCTTGTAGGTCTTCTTCACGGCCAGCCGCTCGCTCATTTCTCCTCCGTGTTCAGGTACGACAGCAGGCCGTGCCGGCCACCCTCGCGGCCGTAGCCGGATTCCTTGTACCCGCCGAACGGCGACGCCGGGTCGAACTTGTTGAACGTGTTCGCCCAGACCACGCCGGCGCGTAGCTGTTGCGACATCCACAGGATCCGCGAGCCCTTCTCGGTCCACACACCGGCCGACAGCCCGTACGGCGTGTTGTTGGCCTTCTCGACCGCCTCGGCCGGGGTGCGGAACGTCAGCACGGACAGCACCGGACCGAAGATCTCCTCACGGGCGATGCGGTGTGCCTGCGAGACCCCGGTGAACAGGGTGGGCGGGAACCAGTAGCCGCGGTCGGGAAGCTCGCACGCCGGTGACCACCGCTCGGCCCCCTCCGTCTCGCCGACGTCGGAGAGCTCACGGATGCGGGCCAGCTGCTCCGCGGAGTTGATCGCGCCGACGTCGGTGTTCTTGTCCAGCGGGTCACCGAGACGCAGCGTGCCGACGCGGCGCTTGAGCCGGTCGAGGACCTCGTCGTACACGGACTCCTGGACCAGCAGCCGGGAACCGGCGCAGCAGACGTGGCCCTGGTTGAAGAAGATGCCGTTGACGACGCCCTCGACGGCCTGGTCGAGCGCGGCGTCCTCGAACACCACGTTGGCGGCCTTGCCGCCGAGCTCCAGGGTCGCCTTCTTCGAGGTGCCGGCGACGCTGCGGGCGATGGCCTTGCCGACGTCGGTGGAACCGGTGAAGGCGACCTTGTCGACGTCGTCGTGCTCGACGAGCATCCGCCCGGTGTCGCCGGCCCCGGTGATGATGTTGACGACGCCGGGCGGGAGGTCGGCCTGCTGGCAGATCTCGGCGAACAGCAGCGCGGTCAGCGGCGTGGTCTCGGCCGGCTTCAGGACGACGGTGTTGCCCGCCGCCAGCGCGGGCGCGATCTTCCACGACAGCATGAGCAACGGGAAGTTCCACGGGATCACCTGGGCGGCGACACCGTACGGCCGCGGCGCCGGGCCCGCTCCGGCGTACTGGAGCTTGTCCGCCCAGCCGGCGTAGTAGAAGAAGAACGACGCCACCAGCGGCACGTCCACGTCACGGGACTCGCGGATGGGCTTGCCGTTGTCGATGGACTCGAGCACCGCGAGCTCGCGCGAGCGCTCCTGGATGAGCCGGGCGATGCGGAACAGGTACTTGCCGCGGTCGCGCCCGGACATCGTCGACCAGGTGTTCTCGTACGCGGTGCGCGCGGCGGCGACGGCACGGTTCACGTCCGCGGCGCCCGCTTCGGCGACGTCGGCGAGAACCTCCTCGGTGGCCGGGTTCACCGACTTGAACGAGGTGCCGTCGACCGGGTCGACGAACGTGCCGTCGACGAACAGGCCGTACGAGCTCTTGATGTCGACGATCGCGCTGGACTCCGGCGCCGGCGCGTACTCGAACTTCGTCATGAAAGCATCAGGCCGCCTCGGTCGAGCGTGGTGCGTCGTTTCGTCACGCTCCTCAGCGTAGACGCTCACGTGGACCAGATTCCTTTGGCGGTGTGGGATGATCTGTTGACACAGCACGAGCCCTGCCGAGCTCGACCGTCAAGCGGAGTCCGAGGCCCTAGGCTAGTCGAGCGTGAAGTAGTCCGGGCCGGCGTAGCGCCCGGTGGCCAGCTTCTGCCGCTGCATCAGCAGGTCGTTGAGCAGGCTGGACGCGCCGATCCGGAACCAGTCGGGGTCGAGCCAGTCCTCGCCGGCGGTCTCGTTCACCACGACGAGGTACTTGATGGCGTCCTTGCTGGTGCGGATGCCGCCGGCGGGCTTCACGCCGACCTGCCGTCCGCTGGCGTCACGGAAGTCGCGCACCGCCTCGAGCATGACCAGCGTCACCGGCAGCGTCGCCGCCGGCGAGACCTTGCCGGTGCTGGTCTTCACGAAGTCGGCCCCGGCGAGCATGGCCAACCAGGACGCGCGCCGGACGTTGTCGTAGGTGGCCAGCTCGCCGGTCTCGAGGATGACCTTCAGGTGCGCGGCCCCCGCCGCCTGCTTGACGGTGGCGATCTCGTCGAAGACCTGCCGGTAGTGGCCCGCGAGGAAGGCCCCACGGTCGATGACCATGTCGACCTCGTCGGCGCCGGCGGCCACCGCCTCACGGGTGTCGGCCTCCTTCACCGCCAGGCTGGTTCGGCCGGACGGGAACCCGGTCGCGACGCTGGCGACCTTCACCCCGCTGCCGGCCAGCGCCTCCGCGGCCACGCCCACGAGGTCCGGGTAGACGCACACCGCCGCCACCCGGGGCACGTCACGGTCGGTGGGGTCCGGGCGCAGCGCCTTGGCGCACAGCGCACGGACCTTCCCCGGCGTGTCCTGACCCTCGAGCGTGGTGAGGTCGATCATCGAGATCGCGAGGTCGATGGCGAACTGCTTCGCCGTGGTCTTGATCGACCGGGTGGACAGCCCGGCCGCACGGGCCTCGGCCCCGACCTCGTCGACGCCCGGCAACCCGTGCAGGAACCGGCGTAGGGAGGCCTCGGACGTGGTCACGTCGGCGAGGTGCGCATCATCGAGCGCGGACAGCACAGTCACCTTCCCGAGTCTAGGTGCCATGGAACCAACCAGGCGGTCCGTCCTGTGGTGCCGCGTCCGCCACCAGTGGCGGTAGCTGTACGGCGGGCATTCGTCGAGCGTGACGATTCGCGTCTGCCGACCGTCGGCGTTCCACCACTCACCCCGCCGTCCGGCATCAGCACGGTGAAGCGCAGTTCGCACGTGGCCACGGCTCGGTTGATGACCGACCACCGCGGCGACGACCGGTTCCTCTCGATGCGTTCGATAGCGGAGTGCGCGAGCCGGGCGCGCTCGGCCAGAGGCCGGAGACGGGCCAAGTGTCAGCTCGCTGGTGCGGTGACGGCGAGAACGCTGTCACCGCACCAGCAGCCGCAAAGGTACCCCGGCGACGTTCGTAGGCGCAGCGCACAGGCACAGCGGCCGTGGACCTTGACACGATCCGGGCGATCGGACGTCGATCCCAGCCGACGCCGAGATACCACCCGAGCCCACGACTCTCGGCTCACAGGCCGAGTGAGGCGGCCACGTCGGCGCGGAGCATGTCGAGGCGACGCCGGGCGATCGACCGGGCGGCGGTCACCGTGCCTCGGACGTCGACGATCACCTCGAGATAGCACTTCAACTTGGGCTCGGTGCCGCTGGGGCGTACGACGACGCGGGCGCCGTCCTCGGTCAGCAGGCGCATCCCGTCCGTGGGCGGAAGCTCGCCTGCGCCGTCGGCAAGGTCGTCCACCGCCGTCACCAGCGAACCGGCGAGCCGGTCGGGCGGAGCCTGTCGCAGCCGCGTCATGGCCGCGGTGATCAGCGACAGGTCGTCGACCCGCATGGAAAGCTGGTCGGTCAGGTGCAGGCCGTGCCGTACGGCCAGCTCGTCCAGCAGCTCCCACAGCGTCCTGCCGGCCGCCTTGGCCCGTGCGGCGAGCTCGGCCACGAGGACCGCCGCGGAGATACCGTCCTTGTCGCGTACCAGGTCGGGCGCCACGCAGTATCCGAGGGCCTCCTCGTAGCCGTACGTGAGGCCGGGCACCCGCGAGATCCACTTGAACCCGGTGAGCGTCTCCGTGTGCTTCAGGCCGTGCGCCGCCGCGATCCGGCCCAGCAGCCGCGACGAGACGATCGAGTTGGCGAGCACGCCGTCGCGTCCCCGGGCCGCCAGGTGCTCACCGAGCAGTGCGCCGACGTCGTCGCCGTGCAGCATCCGCCAGGTGTCGGTGCTGTCCGGTGCGGGCAGCGCGACGGCACACCGGTCGGCGTCCGGATCGTTGGCGATGACGATGTCGGCGTTGATGTCCTGGGCCAGCACGACGGCGAGGTCGACGGCGCCGGGCTCCTCCGGGTTCGGGAAGTTGACCGTCGGGAAGTCCGGGTCCGGGTCGGCCTGCTCCGGGACGGTGTGCACGTCGGCGAACCCGGCGCGGCGCAGCGCTTCCAGCGTCGTCGTCGCGCCGACCCCGTGCAGTGCGGTGTGCACGATGGTGACGTCGCCGGTGCGGTCCTCGCCGACGATCCCGGCCACCGATTCCAGATACGCCTCGACGACGTCGGCGCCGACCTCGCTCCACCCGTCCGGGGCCATCTCGACGGCGGAGACACCGGGGACGGCCTCGATGTGCGCGGTGATGTCCGCGTCGGTCGGCGACACGATCTGCGATCCGCCGTCCGGCCCGCCGAGGTAGACCTTGTAGCCGTTGTCCTGCGGCGGGTTGTGGCTCGCGGTGACCATGACGCCGGCGTCGGCATCGAGGTGGCGCAGCGCGAACGCCAGCAACGGCGTCGGAAGTTCGCGCGGCATCACCAGCGCCTTCATGCCCGCTCCGGTCAGGACGGCGGCCGTGTCGTCGGCGAACGCGCGAGAGCCGTAGCGGGCGTCGTAGCCGATGACGACGCGGTGCCGGACGCCGTCGACGGGGGTGCGCGCGGCCCGCAGATAGCCGGCGAGACCAGCCGCGGCGCGGATCACCACCGCGCGGTTCATCCGGTTCGGCCCGGCTCCGAGCGCGCCCCGCAGCCCGGCGGTGCCGAACTCGAGGAACCCGGCGAAGCGGTCACTGAGCTCGGCGCGCGCTTCGTTGTCGCCGTTCTCCGCGTCGTCGATCAGCCCTTGCAGTTCGGCACGGGTCGCAGCGTCGGGGTCGTCGGCGAGCCAGGCGTGCGCTCGGTCGATCACGTCCTGCATCGACACCATAACCTCCCGGCGGACGGGCCACGCCCGCGTGACTTCGGCAGACCCTCATGGTGACAGAGCCGTCACCGGCAGCGGCGTCAGCCGAGACGAGGGATGATCTCGGCGAGCAGGGCGCTGATCCGCGGGCCGGCCTCCCGGCCCGCCTCGAGGACCTCCTGGTGGCTCAGCGGGGTGGCGCTGACACCGGCCGCGAGGTTGGTGACCAGGGACAGCCCCAGGATCTCGAGGCCGGCCTCGCGTGCCGCGACGGCCTCCAGCGCGGTGGACATGCCGACCAGGTCGCCGCCGATCCGGCCGGCGAAGCGCACCTCGGCCGGAGTCTCGTAGTGCGGGCCGCGGAACTGGACGTAGACGCCCTCGGCAAGCGTCGGGTCGACCTCGCGGGCCACGGCACGCAGCCTGGCCGAGTAGAGGTCGGTCAGGTCGACGAACGTCGCGCCCTCCAGCGGTGACGTCGCCGTCAGGTTGATGTGGTCGCTGATCAGCACCGGTGTGCCGGCCGGCCATTCCTCGTGCAACCCGCCGCAGCCGTTGGTGAGCACCAGCGTCCGTGCCCCGGCAGCGGCGGCGGTGCGCACCCCGTGCACGACGGCACGCACGCCGCGTCCCTCGTAGAGATGCGTGCGGGCTCCGAGTACCAGCGCATGCCGTCCGGTGTCGCCGATGCGCACGGATCGGACGGTGCCGACGTGCCCGGCGACCGACGGCGCCGCGAACCCGGGGATCTGCGAGCTGGGTAGCTCCGCGACCGTCTCGCCGACGAGATCGGCGGCCGCGCCCCAGCCGGAGCCGAGGACCAGCGCGACGTCGTGGTGCTGGACACCGGTCGCGGCGGCGATGTGGTCCGCGGCGGCCTGTGCCTGTGCTCCGGCGTCCTCGGTCGTGCTCGTCGTCTCGTCCACGCCGGGACTGTACCGTGACGTCACTGCTCCGGCTTGTCGTCCCCGTGGTGGCGCCGGCCGTCCACGCCGATGCCTTTCAGCGTCAGCAGGGCGATCGCGACGGCCGCTGCGGTGATGGCGATGTCGGCGACGTTGCCGACGAAGAATCCCGCGTAGTCGATGAAGTCGACCACGTGCCCCTCGGGGAAGCCCGGCTCGCGGAACAGCCGGTCGACGAGGTTCCCGAACGCTCCGCCGAGCAGCAGGCCGAACGCGACGGCCCAGCCGCGCGACCCGAGCTTCGCCGACACGCGGATGACGACCCCGACGACCACGACCACGACGAGCGTGAGCAGTCCGGTCAGGTCGGTGCCGATCGAGAACGCGGCACCGGAGTTGTAGAGCAGCCGCAACTGGATGAGCTCGCCGATCACCTCGATCGGGTCCCTGCCGGACAGGGCCGACACCGCCCAGTACTTCGTGAGCTGGTCGACGGCCAGCACGACGCCCGCGAGCCCGGCCATCCAGCCGATCAGGCGCCGGTCGGGGCCGGTCGGCCGGGACGGTCCATCGGAGACAGGCTCGGACATCGACACGAGGAGCAGGGTTTCACGTCCCGTGGGCGCACCGTGCACCGGCCGCGCCCCGGCGAGTGTCGCGGATGCGCCACAATGGCGGGCGTGACACGTGTGGCGATTCTCGGCGGCGGTCCCGGCGGCTACGAGGCTGCACTGGTGGCGGCCCAGCTCGGCGCGGAGGTCACGCTGATCGACAGGGACGGCGTGGGCGGTTCGGCCGTCCTGACCGACTGCGTGCCGAGCAAGACGCTGATCGCCACCGCGGAGATCGTCACCGAGATGGACGAGTCCGCCGAGCTGGGCGTCGTGCCCAGCGCCGAGTCCCGTGCCGGCGGAATGGGCGTCGGCGTCGACCTGGCCCAGGTGAACCGGCGGGTCCTGTCGCTGGCGAAAGCGCAGTCCGCGGACACGGCGAGCGCGGTGGAGAAGGCGGGGGTGCGCATCGTCCGCGGCAGTGGCCGGCTCGCGCCCGGCGACCGCGTCGTCGTCGACGAGCCGGACGGCGGCAGCCACGAGTTCGAGGCCGACGTGGCGTTGCTCGCGACCGGTGCGCGGCCGCGGATCCTGCCGGAGGCAGTACCCGACGGCGAGCGGATCCTGTCCTGGGAGCAGGTGTACGGCCTCACCGAGCTGCCCGAACGGCTGATCGTGGTCGGCTCCGGCGTCACCGGCGCGGAGTTCGCCAGCGCATACAACGCCTTGGGCTCCGACGTCGTGCTGGTGTCGTCGCGGGAGCGGGTGCTGCCCGGCGAGGACGCGGACGCGGCCTACGTGCTCCAGGAGGTGTTCGCCCGCCGCGGGCTGACGGTGCTGTCGCGTTCACGCGCGGAGTCGGTGCGCCGGGACGGCGACGGCGTCGTGGTGACGCTCACCGACGGGAGCACGGTCGAGGGCTCGCACTGCCTGATGGCGGTCGGCTCGGTCCCGAACACCGAAGGGCTCGGGCTCGAGGAGAGCGGTGTCCGGCTCGACGAACGCGGTTACGTCGACGTCGACCGGGTGTCGCGCGCGTCGGCCCGCGGTGTCTACGCGGCCGGCGACGTCACCGGGGTGCTCATGCTCGCCTCGGTGGCGGCGATGCAGGGCCGCACGGCGATGTGGCACGCGCTCGGTGATGCGGTCACGCCGCTGAACCTGAAGACGGTCGCCGCGAACGTGTTCACCGCCCCCGAGATCGCGACCGTCGGGTGGAGCCAGGCCGCCGTGGACGCGGGTGAGCTGGACGCGGTCGGTGTCAAGTTGCCGTTGGCCACCAACGCGCGAGCGAAGATGCAGGGTATCCGGGACGGGTTCGTCAAGCTGTTCTGCCGCCGCGGCACCGGCATCGTCGCAGGCGGCGTCGTCGTCGCCCCGCGGGCCAGCGAACTGATCCATCCCATCTCGATGGCGGTCGAGGCGTCGCTGACCGTCGATCAGGTCGCGCGGACGTTCAGCGTCTATCCGTCGCTGTCCGGGTCTATCGCCGAGGCCGCCCGCCGGTTGCACCTGCGCGACTGACACCGGCCCGCACCCGCACGGCCGACACCGGCGGCGCGTCGTAGGAGCGCACCAGCGCTTCGAGGTCACCGTCGTTCACCGCGCGGACGTAGGCGGCCGCGCCGTCCGACAGCGTCGGCCGACCGAGGTCGGCGGACCTGCTCGACGACGGTTCTGTGCCGGGCGACGCCGGCGATTCGACGGACGGCCCGGAGCCGGCGGGGGAGGCGGTGTCGTTGTCCGGAGACGTGGAACAGGCGGCGGTGAGCAGCAACACGATCGGTGTCAGCCGCCCTGCGGATGTGGAGGTCATGACAGCAACGCTGCGTTCGCTCCGCTCGGGCGTCCAATACCTGTGTTGATCGCCGCCGGTTATCTACCACCTGACAGGCTCGTGCGGGTCGCCTCGACCAGGGCACGTAACAGCGGTCGCCGGTCGCTTCGCCGCCAGGCCAGGACCAGTTCGCTCGGGCGGACACCGGTGACGGGCCGGATGGCGATGTCGTCGCTGCGGAACAGGGGAGCGTTGCCGGCGGCCATCAGCGCGACGCCGAGACCGGCGACGAGAGCCTCCCGGGTCTCGTCCGTCGACGCGATCTCGGCCCCGATCACCGGCGGCCGGCCGCCACGGCTGTCGGTGGCGAGCCAGAAGTCGCGGGCGGCGCCGGCCTCGGCGGGCAGGGCCAGGAACGGTTCGTCCAGCAGGCTCTCGAAGGCGATCGTCTCCTGGGCGGCGAGCGGCAACCACACGAACGCCGCGTCCGCGTCCGGCTCCGGGCCCGCCAGCCCGCCGGTCGGTTCCGTCCAGGTGACCTGGCGCACCTGGAGGGTGGCCCGGGGCGCGGCCGCGCCGAACCTGGCCCGCACCGCCGGCAGCAGCCCGCGGCCGAGCCCGGTGCTGATGCCGACGGTCACCGTGGCGCTCGCGTCGACCACAGTCTTGGCCAGGTCGCGCTGGGCGTCGCGCCAGGTGGACAACAGCGCCTGTGCCCCGGGGAGCAGCGCTGCGCCGGCGGGAGTGAGCCGTGGGAGTCCGTCGCCTTCGACACGACCTTCGCCGACGGCGGGGACCACCACTGAGGGCGACTGCGCTATGCGCCCGCGGGCGTTCGGGGCTCAGGTGACGACCGCGGTGTCCGTCGTCCCCGAGCGTTCCCACTGCGGCCCGGTGCCGGGATCGTGGCGCTGGAAGTCCGGCGCCGCCTCGAGCGCGCGCTCCTCGCCGCCGGGCGAGTAGGTCACGACGAGCCGCAGCTGCCGCCAGGTCCGGTTGAAGGTGGAGTGGAACGTCCCGGCCGGGATGTGCACGGCGTCGCCCTCACGGATGGTGAACGGCGCGCCGTCGCCGACCGTCTGCTCCGCCTCGCCGGACACCACGTAGATCAACTCCTCGGCGCCGGGGTGGTGATGGCGCTCGTGCCCCTGACCGGGCAGGATGACGACCTCGCCCTGGGTGGTGGCGGCGCCTTCGACCGACGTCGGCGTGACGAACCACTTGATGGTTCCCCAGCCGAAGCTCACGGTGTCGACGTCGTCCGGGCGGATGTGCATGTGGACCTCCACGGGGTACGGGGACGGGACTCGGTCAGAAGGACAGGTTCTTGAACGCCGCCACTTGGGCGGTGATCGCCAGCTCGGTGGGAAGCCGCTCGACGGACGACGCGCCGAAGAACCCGACGACGCCCTCGGTCCGCTCGAGCACGTACTGGGCGTCGTCGGGCTCGGCGATCGGCCCGCCGTGGCACAGCACGAGGATCTCGGGGTTGACGGTGACGGCGGCGTCGCGCATGGTCTGGACCCGTTCGGCGGCCTGGTCCAGCGTCAGTGCGGTGCTCGCGCCGATGCTGCCCTTCGTGGTCAGCCCCACGTGCGGTACCAGGACGTCCGCGCCCGCGGCGGCCATCTCCTCGGCCTGCTGGGCGTCGAACACGTACGGTGCGGTGAGCAGGCCGCGCTGGGCGGCCAGCCGGACCATCTCGACCTCGAGGTCGTAGCCCATGCCGGTCTCTTCGAGGTTCTGCCGGAACACCCCGTCGTACAGGCCGACCGTGGGGAAGTTCTGCACGCCCGCGAAGCCCATCCGGACGAGCTCGTCCAGGAAGACCGGCATCAGCCGGAACGGGTCGGTCCCGCAGACACCGGCCAGCACCGGTGTGTCCCGCACGACCGGCAGCACCTCGGCGGCCATGTCGACGACGACCTGGTTCGCGTCGCCGTACGGCAGCAGCCCGGCGAGCGAACCACGGCCGGCCATCCGGTAGCGCCCGCTGTTGTAGATGATGATCAGGTCGACGCCGCCGGCTTCGGCGCACTTCGCGGACAGCCCGGTGCCGGCTCCGGCTCCGACGACGGGCTTGCCGGCGGACACTGTGTCGCGCAGCCGGGCGCGGACCTCGTTCCGTGTCATGTGAGCGCTCCTTCGATCATCGTGTGCAACCGGTCGGCGGCCGTGGTGGCGAACGACTCGTCGTTGATGTGCCGGTCCAGCTCGACCAACTCGACCCGCGTCGACTCCAGGCCGGCGCGCAGGGCGGCGAAGCATCGCCGGTCCGCCTCCGGGTCGGCGAACGGTTGCCCGTCGCTGTCGAGTGCGGAGACCCCGCGCAGCGGGACGAACATCGCGGTGGGCCCGTCGGCCGCGGCCAGTTTCGTGGCGACCCGGCGGCCGAGCTCGTCCATCTCGTCCGGCGTGGTGCGCATCAACGTGACCGTCGGGTTGTGCACGTAGAGGTTGCGCTCGGCGAACTGCGGCGGCACGGTGTCCGACGGGCCGAAGTTCACCATGTCCAGCGCACCCGGCGCGACCACCTGCGGCACCTTCCGCCGGCCCGCCGCGGTGAGCCGGTCCGGCCCGGCGGAGAGCACACCCCCGACGAGGTCGTCGGCCAGTTCGGTGGTGGTGAGGTCGAGCACGCCGGCCAGCATCCCGCTCTCGGCCAGGCCCTCCAGCGCCCGGCCGCCGGCGCCGGTGGCGTGGAAGACGAGCACCTCGTAGCCCAGCTCCTCGAGGCGCGCCCTGGCGGCCTCGACCGCGGGGGTCGTGACGCCGAACATCGACGCCGCCACCAGCGGCCGGTCGCCCTCGACCGTGTGCGGCCGGCTCGCGTACGCCTGCGCGGTGCCTGCCGCCGAAGCGGCCGCGTTGTCGAGGATCTGCCGTGAGAGCCGGTTGATCCCGGAGATGTCGACGACGCTGTAGCTCATCGCGACGTCCTTGGCGCCGACGTAGGGCCCGACGTCGCCGGCGGCCATGGTGGAGACGATCAGCTTCGGCACGCCGATCGGCAGGTCGCGGACCGCGCGGGCGGCGATGGACGATCCGCCGCTGCCTCCCAGCGCCAGCACGCCGTCGAGCCGTCCGGTGGCGTGCAGCTGGGCGAGGACGCCGGCGGCTCCCTCGCCCATGGCGGCGACGGCCGAGCCGCGGTCGTCGTCGGCGCGCAGCGTGCTGAGATCCGCGCCACCTGCCCGGGCGACCTGGGTGTTGCTGACGTCGGGTTCCGTCCCGACGGGGGCGTGCACCCCGGCGTCGACGGTCAGCACGTCACACCCGAGGTCGCGGATCCGGTCGCGCAGCCAGGCGTACTCGTGCCCCTTGGTGTCCAGCGTGCCGACGAGCACAACGGTGGGCATGTGTCAGCTCCTTGATCCTCGGTGGGTGTGCACCGCCGGCGGCGTGAACCGGGTGGCGGCGTCGCGGTCGGCGGCGGATCGGAGTCTGCCGTGCTGATCCGGCCGCAGCGGCGGCAGTGCGTCCGGCGGGAACCAGTCGACCGCGAGCGATTCGTCGTCGTTCACCCGCGCGGTGCCGCCGGCGGCGCGGCACCGGAAGGTGATGTCGAGGTACTGGACGACGTCGCCGTTGGGGTAGGTCATCGGCTCGCCAGCGCCGACGCTCGCGACCCGTTCGACGACCACGTGCACGCCGGTCTCCTCGTAGGCCTCGCGTGCCGCAGCCTGCGCGGGCTGTTCGCCGGGCTCGAGGATGCCGGAGATCAGCGACCACGTTCCGGTGTCCGACCGCTGGTGCAACAGGACCCGGCCGTCGTCGTCGAAGATCACGGCGGTCACGCCGGACAGCCACAACAGGTCGTGGCCGACGTGCTTGCGCAACTCGCGGACGAAGTCGGGCGTCGGCATGAGGAGAGTCTGCCTGACACCCGGTCGGTCTCAGAACCCGCCGTCGAAACCTCCGCCGAATCCTCCGCCGTCGAAACCACCGCCGAAGTCGCCGCCGCCGTCGCCCCCGGCCCCCGCATCGGCCATGCCGCCGTCGACATAGACCGGGTCGGCCATGGCCGAGCCGAGCATCGTCCCCATGAGCATGCCGGGCAGGAAGCCGCCGAAGTATCCGCCGGCCCAGCCGCTGTATGCCGGACCCGCGTCCCAGTACGGCCGGCGTTCGTCGTCGCCCACCGGGACCGTCCGGATGTTCGGGTCGCCGCCGTTCTTCACCCGGAGCGCGTCCGCCGCGCACGCCGGCACCGTGCGGACCGTCCCGCCCGGAGGCGCCCACTCGATGTCCTCGGCGGAGGGGCCGTGGCTGGGGTCGAAGAAGCACGGCAGCCGCCGCTCGGGCAGCGGTTCGTGCTTGAGCCGGGCGTCGACGCAGCCGAGCAGCCAGCGTCCCTCCTCGAGCGCGTGCGTCACCGGCTTCAGGTCGGTGGGCTTCTCGGCGCGGTCGGAGAACACCTTCGCCCGCTCGTAGAGGTCGAGCGCGCGGCCGTACTCGTCGCGGGCCTCCACCGGGACGGCGGAGGTGGTCTGCACGTCCAGGTCGAGAGCCGACAGCTGCTCGCCGTAGGCGGTGATGTCCTCTTCCAGCGCGCCGCGGACCTGTTTGAGCTGGGCGCGTTCTTTCGAGCGCTTGTTGCGCCGGTATAGCAGGAACCCACCGCCGCCGGCGGCCAGCAGGATGGTCAGCGGCACCCAGCCGCCGCCGGTGGAATCGGCCGAGTCTCCCGCGCCCTCGTCCGCGAGGGACTCGAGCCGGGGCACGAGGTCGTCGACGAACTCCGAGACGTTGAACGCCTGCTCGGACGCGGTGATCGCGGCTTCCCGTGCGGCGTCGCGGTCGAGGACGGTCGAGCTGGCGGTGGCCTGGCCGTCGGAGCGATAGGCGACGTATGTGCCCTGTTCGTCGACGGCGTTCGCCACGCCCTGGAGCGTGACTTCCTGTCCGAAGTCCTGCGCGACGACGACGAGGAAGATCGGTGTCTCGGCGCCCGAGAGCATGCGGCGCACGTCGGCTCGGGCACCTGTGTCGAACGGTGCGCCGGCGTCGGCGAGTTCGCGTTCGGCTGCCGGGTAGACGTAGAGCCCTGAGTCTCGGAGCTCGGCTGCCGCTTCCTCGTAGGCTCCGCTCATACACCCATCATCCACGGTTCCGGCCGCCGTGCCATGGTGCCGAGCACGCCGGCCGGAACGGGTGCGTGACGGGCGGCGGTCAGGAGCCGTCCGGTGCGATCTCCAGCAGCCGGTCGACCTTCACCCGCACGGTGACGCGCTGCTCGCCCTCCTTACGGAACGGGTAGCTGTCGGCGTCGAGATACTTCTTCGCGAGGCTGTCGATGACCCGGTCGCCGTCATCGGTGCTGAGACTGGCCGGCCCGCTCACGCTGGCCCAGTGCCACGCGTGCTCCGGGTTGAGCACGCTGACGGAGACGGTCGGGTTGTCCTGCAGGAAGCGCTCCTTGACCCGGCCCACCGCCGTGTTGAACAGGACCTCGTCGCCGTCGACGTCGACCCACACGACGGAGCTGTGCGGCACGCCGTCGTCGTCGATCACCGTCGCCCAGCCCGGGATGGCGCGGGAGAACAGGTCGCGTGCGTTGTCGGACAGAGCGGGCATCGGGAATGTCGTCCTCTCGGAGGGGGTCGGGCCTGGTCTACGGGTGGCGGAACACGCTGGCGCCGGTCGTTTCTTCCCGCACGATCGTGCGGGCTGGGCCCCTGGCGCCAACGTGACACCAAGGAAGCTCGGTGTCGCTATGGCGACAGTGTGGAAGCTCGGTGTCGTGACCGGAGCACGTCGCGGGCGGTGCCGCCTCAGTCGGCGATGGTGCAGATGACGGTGCCGTTGCTGATGGTGGCGCCGACGTCTGCGGTCAGCCCGGTGATCGTGCCGGTCTTGTGCGCCGTGATCGGCTGCTCCATCTTCATCGCCTCGAGCACGACGACGGCGTCGCCCTCCTCGACGTGCTGCCCGTCCTGGGCGGCGACCTTGATGATCGTCCCCTGCATCGGCGAGGTGAGCGCGTCGCCGCCGACGGATCCCGTCCCCGAGCTTCCGCGCGCCCGTCGCACCGGCTTGCGCGCCGAGGACTGCGCGGCGCCGGCCGAGCCGAGCCCGCCGGGCAGCACGACCTCGAGCCGCTTGCCGCCGACCTCGACGGTGACGCGCTCGCGCGCGGGCTCACCGGAATCGGGGGCGCCACCTCCGGGCGACGGCGTGACCGTGTTCACCCACTCGGTCTCGATCCAGCGTGTGTGCACCGAGAACGTGGCGGCGGGGTCGTCGGGCACGAAAGCGGTGTCGTCGAGCACGGCGCGGTGGAAGCCGATCACGGTGGCGAGCCCGTCGACCTCGAACTCCGCCAGGGCGCGGCGGGCGCGCTGCACCGCCTGTGTCCGATCGGCCCCGGTGACGATCAGCTTGGCCAGCAACGAGTCGAAGTTCTGCCCGATGACGTCACCCGCGTCGACCCCCGCGTCGACGCGGACACCCGGCCCCGCCGGCGTCCGGAACGTGCGGACCGTGCCCGGCGTGGGCAGGAAGTTGCGGCCGGGGTCCTCGCCGTTGATGCGGAACTCCAGCGAGTGCCCGCGGATCGGCGGGTCCTCGTAACCCAGCGGTTCGCCCTCGGCGACGCGGAACATCTCGCGTACCAGGTCGATGCCCGTGACCTCCTCGGTGACCGGGTGCTCCACCTGCAGGCGCGTGTTCACCTCGAGGAACGAGATGGTGCCGTCGACGCCGACGAGGAACTCGCAGGTGCCCGCCCCGACGTAGCCGGCCTCGCGCATGATCGCCTTCGAGGCGCGGTACAGCTCGGCGTTCTGCTCGTCGGTGAGGAACGGCGCGGGGGCCTCCTCGACCAGCTTCTGGTGCCGGCGTTGCAGCGAGCAGTCCCGGGTCGAGACGACGGCGACCCCACCGTGCCGGTCGGCGAGGCACTGCGTCTCCACGTGCCGCGGGCGGTCGAGGTAGCGCTCGACGAAGCATTCGCCGCGGCCGAACGACGCGACCGCCTCGCGCACCGCGGAGTCGTACAGCTCGGGAACCTCGTCCATGGTCCGCGCCACCTTGAGTCCCCGTCCGCCGCCGCCGTACGCCGCCTTGATCGCGATGGGCAGTCCGTGCTTCTCGGCGAAGGCCACCACCTCGTCGGCGCCGGCGACCGGGTCGGACGTGCCCGCGACCAGAGGAGCTCCCGCCCGCGCGGCGATGTGGCGGGCGCTGACCTTGTCGCCGAGCGCGTTGATGGCCGACGGCGGCGGGCCGATCCAGATCAGCCCGGCGTCGATGACGGCCTGGGCGAACTCGGCGTTCTCGGCGAGGAACCCGTAACCAGGATGAACAGCGTGGACGTCAGCTCGTGTGGCGACGTCGAGCAGCTTGGCGATGTTCAGGTAAGTCTGTGCGCTCGTCTCGCCGTCGAGGGCGTAGGCCTCGTCGGCCAGCCGTGCGTGCGGTGCGTCGCGGTCGCCGTCGGCGTAGACGGCGACGCTGCCCAGCCCGGCGTCGCGGCAGGCCCGGATCACCCGGACCGCGATCTCGCCACGGTTGGCGATGAGGACCTTGCTGATCCGGCGGTCTTCCACGGTCACGTCGCGATTCCTCCTTCGAACTGCAGGGCGAGTCTAAACATCCGCTCGCGTCCGCGGTGGTCGCGGCCGCACCCGGCCGGCGCCGGGCTGTCGCCGGGAGATGCGCGCGGATCACGCCGGATCGGACATGTCCGTCCGCAGCGCGTCCAGGTCGGTGCGGCAGCGGCGCTCGACCTCGTCGAGCTCGGCCAGGGTGGCGTCGATGTCCCTGCGACGCTGCTCCAGTTCGGCACGGCGCACCGCGATCTGGTCGAGCAGGTAGCGCAGCTGTCCGGCCTCGCCGGGCTCGGCGTCGTACATCCCGATGATCTTCTTGATCTCGTCCAGGCCGAACCCCAGCCGCTTGCCGCGTAGCACCAACGCGAGCCGGACCCGGTCGCCCTCGTGGAACACCCGGTGCGCGCCGTTCCGGGCCGGGGTGAGCAGCCCCTGCTCCTCGTAGAAGCGGATGGTGCGCAGCGTGATGCCGTACTCGTCGGCCAGCTGCGTGATCGTCCAGGTCCGCTCGTCACCCACGTCCGTCCTCCCTGGAAATGATCACGTTCACCATGGAATTCCATGCGTCACGACCCTTACAGGCCTGGTGACGCGTACGAACGCCTGGTGATGCACCCGACCACCTCGCGTCTTTAGCCGTACTTACGTTAACGTAAACGTCAGGCTCACCACGAGGGAAGCGAGGACGATGACGTTCGAGCTGTCTGACGAGCACGAGGAGTTCCGCGGCGTGGTCCGCGACTTCGCGCGTGCCGAGATCGCGCCGCACGCCGCCCAGTGGGACCGCGAGCACCTGTTCCCGGTCGACACCGTCCGGGCGATGGGTGAGCTGGGCCTGTTCGGGCTGACCGCACCGGAGGAGTACGGCGGCGCCGCGGCCGGCTTGACGAGTCTGTGCGTGGCCATCGAGGAGATCGGCCGCGTCGACCAGTCCATGGGCATCACGCTCGAGGCCGCCGTCGGGCTCGGCATCGCCCCGATCGCGAACTACGGCACGCAGGAGCAGAAGCAACGGTGGCTGCCTGACCTGGTCGCCGGCCGCGCCCTGGCCGCGTTCGGGCTGACCGAGCCCGGGTCCGGTTCCGACGCCGCCGCGACGGCGACACGTGCCGTCCGCGACGGCGACAGCTGGGTCATCGACGGCGCGAAGCAGTTCATCACCAACTCGGGGACCGAGCTGACCAGCTGCGTCACCGTCACCGCCCGCACCGGCCTGAACGCGGACGGGTCCGCCGAGATCTCGTCGATCATCGTCCCGGCCGGCACCGACGGGTTCATCGTCGAGCCCGCGTACGACAAGCTCGGCTGGCACGCCTCGGACACGCACCCGCTCACGTTCGACGGCGCGCGGGTGCCGGCCGACCATCTGCTGGGACGCCAGGGGGCCGGGTTCGCGCAGTTCCTCGCGGCGCTCGACGACGGCAGGGTGGCCATCGCCGCGCTGGCCGTCGGGTGCATCCAGGCCATGGTCGACGCCTCGGTCGCCTACGCCGGTGACCGTTCGGCCTTCGGGACGCCCATCGGCACGAAACAGGGCGTCGCCTTCCAGATCGCCGACCTGCAGGTGATGGCCGACGCGGCACGGTTGCTGACGTACCGGGCGGCGGCGCTTCGAGACGCGGGCGCTCCGCAGGACCAGGTCAAGCAGGCCGCCGCGGCGGCGAAGCTGTACGCCACCGAGTCGGCCGTGGCCGCCACCCGAACCGCGACTCAGGTCCACGGCGGGTACGGGTTCATGGAGGAGTATCCGGTCGCTCGTTTCTACCGCGATGCGAAGATCCTCGAGATCGGTGAGGGGACCAGCGAGATCCAGCGGCTGATCCTCGCGCGGGGGCTGGGCTTGCCCGTCGAGTGACGGCCCGGGCATGATCAAGAGTCCGGCCGAGAGGGGGCAGAGCGTGGAGCGCGACCACTACGCCGACGTGGAGGCTGCCCGGAAGGCGACCCGGTCGCCGTCGGGCGACGCCGCGGCCAAACTGGACCGGCAGCACAAGCTCTACGTCCGCGACCGCCTCGACCTGCTGTTCGACGAGGGCACCTTCGTCGAGGACGGCCAGCTGGCCAACGCGCTGGCCGGCGGGCTCCCGGCCGACGGTGTCGTCACCGGCCGCGGGCTGGTCGAAGGCCGTCCCGCGCTGGTCGTGGCGAACGACCCGACCGTCAAGGCCGGGTCGTGGGGCGCGCGGACGGTCGAGAAGATCATCCGCGTCACCGAGACCGCGCTGCGCGACGAGATACCGGTGTTCTGGTTCATCGACTCCGCGGGCGCCCGCATCACCGACCAGGTGGACCTGTTCCCGGGCCGGCGTGGCGCGGGCCGGATCTTCCACAACCAGGTGGCGTTGTCCGGCAAGGTGCCGCAGATCTGCTGTCTGTTCGGCCCCAGTGCCGCCGGAGGCGCGTACATCCCGTCGTTCTGCGACCTGGTGGTGATGGTCGAGGGCAACGCGTCGATGTACCTGGGGTCGCCGCGGATGGCCGAGATGGTCATCGGCGAGCAGGTCACGCTGGAAGAGATGGGCGGCGCGCGGATGCACGCCACCGTGTCCGGGTGCGGCGACAACCTCGCGGCCGACGACGCCGAAGCCGTCGAGCAGGCGAAGACCTTCTTCTCGTACCTGCCCGGGTCCTGGCGCGCGGCGCCGCCGTCGTACGCCGGTGGCGAGCCCGCGGCGCGGTTCACTCGCGAGCTGGTTCCGGCCGAGGACGCGGTCGGCTACGACATCCACGACGTCATCGACGCGCTGCTGGACGACGGCTCGTTCTTCGAGATCAAGCCGCAGTTCGCCGCCGAGCTGGTCATCGGCTTCGGGCTGCTGGAGGGCCAGGTCGTCGGGGTCGTGGCGAACCAGCCCGCGGTGAAGGGCGGCGTCCTGTTCGTCGACTCGGCCGACAAGGCCGCCCGGTTCATCTGGATGTGCGACGCGTACAACGTGCCGCTCGTCTACCTGGCCGACGTGCCGGGGTTCATGATCGGCTCGCAGGTCGAGCAGCAGGGGATCATCCGGCACGGCGCCAAGATGATCACCGCGGTGTCGGAGGCGACCGTCCCGACGGTGTCGGTGATCGTCCGCAAGGCCTTCGGCGCCGGGCTGTACGCGATGTGCGGGCCGGGGTTCGGACCCGACGCGTGCCTCGCCCTGCCGACGGCGAAGATCGCGGTGATGGGGCCCGAGGCGGCCGTGAACGCCGTCTACTTCAACAAGATCGCCGCCATCGAGGACGAGACCGAACGGGCCGCCTACGTGGCCGGCCTGCGCGACGAGTACGAGGCGGACATCGACATCGTGCGGCTCGCCTCCGACCTGGTCATCGATGCGATCGTGGACCCGGAGGCGCTGCGCGGGGAACTTGTCGCGAGGCTCGCCGCCGCGTCGGGCAAACAGCGGGACTTCTCGGATCGGCGTCACGGCGTCCCACCGGTGTGACGCGTGGGCGTAGCCTCGAAGTGTCGGGGATGACCGCATTCGAGTCGAGGGGGTCGTCGACGTGACGCTGAGCAGGGCCACGCTCCGGAACCTGACCGGGATGAACGACGAGATGGGCGTGCTGTCCATCTATGCGAATGCCGACCCGCGTGCGGAACACACCCAGGATCCCGCTTGGCAGAAGCGGCTCAGGTCCGAGTTGGGTCAGCTGAAGGACGGGCTGAAGACGACCGGCTCGAGGGAGCAGTGGCAGGCGTTCGCGCACCGGGTGAACTCCCTGCGCGACGATCTCGACTGGCTGCTCGACCGGTCCGAGCCGGGACAGGGACGCGCGCTGTTCACCGGCATCGCCGACGGCGCCACCGAACGGGTGTCGTTGCAGACGCCGCTGGTGAACCGGGTCGTGTTCGACCCGCGGGCGCACGTGTGGCCGCTGGTCAGCGCGTGGAGCAGCTGTGGTCCGGCCGGCGTGGTCGCGGTGAGCGCGGACATGACGCGGTTGGTGGACGTCCGGTTCGGGACGACGTACGAGCCGGCGAACGTGCGCTACGACCCGGGTGCCGAGACGCGGGAGCTGAAGGGCCCGCGGGCGGCCCACCCGGGAGCCGCCCAGCACAGCGCGCCGCAGCACGACCTGTACGAGCGGCGCGAGAGCGACCGGCTGCTGCGGCGTGTCCGGCAGGTCGGTGCGGACGTGGCGTCGTTCGCGACGGAGTACGGCTGGGAGTACGTGGTCGTGACCGGCGAGGCGAACCTGACGCACGCGGTGGTCGAGGGGCTGCCCGCCGGGTTCACGCCCACGGTGGTCGAGCTCGAGCACCCGGTCCGGGCCGTGCCCGCGCCGAAGCTGGCCGAAATGGTGCAGCCGGCGTTGGCCCAGGCGCGCCGCCGTCGGGGTGCCGAGCTGGCGCGGCGGGCCTGTGACGACGCGAACTCCGGCAACGCGGCCGCGTGTGGGTTGCCCAAGACGCTGCTCGCCCTGAGCGAGGCGCGGGTGGCGCACCTGTTGCTCGCCTCCGACGGCGAGTGGCGCGGCCGGCGGATGCCCGACGGCAGCTACGTCCCCGCCACGACGGAGACCGTGCCCGGCGACGTCGAGCCGTTCCTGGGTGAGCGGATGATCGAGGCCGCCCACGGCGAGCGCGCCGCGGTCACGGTGGTCGACGGCGAAGCCGCCGTGCCGCTCGAGGACGGTGTCGGCGCGATCCTGCGCTGGTGACGGCCGAACCGCTCCGTACCCGAACGGTCACGCCCCGCAGCGTCCGGAGTCCACGCCGCGTTCGGCCCGGCGGGCCCGGCGACGCAGCGGCTCATGGTCCGGATCGGCACGCCAGAGGTCGGTGATCGACACGCCCATGTCGGCCAGTAGCGTGCGTAGCAGCGGCAGTGAGAGGCCGACGACGGCGTGGTGGTCTCCCTCGATGCCGGTGACGAACGCGCCGCCGAGTCCGTCGACGGTGAACGCACCGGCGACGCGCAGCGGCTCGCCGGTGGCGACGTAGGTGTCGATCTCGGCGTCGGTGATGTCGGCGAAGTGCACGGTCGTGGTGGCGGTGGCGCCGAACGACTCGCCGCTGCCGCCGTCACCGGACTCGCGCAGATCGATCACCCAGTGCCCGGTGTGCAGCACACCGGACCGTCCGCGCATGAGCCGCCAGCGCGCGGCGGCGTCGTCCGGCCCGGACGGCTTGCCGTACACCTGGCCGTCGAGCTCGAGCAGCGAGTCGCAGCCGAGCACCACCATGTCGGTGAACGTGCGGTCGGCGACCTGTTCGGCCTTCGCCCGGGCCAGCAGCAGCGGGATCTCGCCGGGACGCAGTGGTCCGCGGCGCGCGACCGCCTCGTCGAGCACGGCGTCCTCGTCCACGCCGGAGACCTGGACCACCGGTTCGATGCCGGCGGCGCGGAGGGTGGCGAGTCGCGCGGGCGACTGAGAAGCCAGGAGCAGGCGCATCACGACGCCTCACGTTACCGAATATTGATCATTCGTGGTCGGTTCTTCGGTGAGACGGATCCGAGTGATCGGCGCCGTACCGCTCGGAGCCGGCGATCGGCGGCGGTGACGATCACCCGGATCTCGTCCGTCCACGTCCTGTGCCTACGCCGGTCAGGCCGGGGCCAGGGCCGGCTCCTCGTCCTCGCGTGCGTCGTCGTCGGTGAACGCGTCGTCGCTGTGCCTGGAGTTGTAGACGTCCACGTCCAGCAGTCCTTCGCGCTTGGCGACGAGCGTCGGCACCAGTGCCTGACCGGCGACGTTGACCGCGGTGCGGCCCATGTCCAGGATCGGGTCGACGGCCAGCAGGAGACCGACGCCGGCCAGTGGCAGGCCCAGCGTCGACAGGGTCAGCGTCAACATCACCGTCGCGCCCGTCGTCCCCGCGGTGGCGGCCGAGCCGACCACGGACACCAGCACGATCAGCAGGTAGTCAGTGATCGAGAGATCTATGCCGAAGAACTGGGCGACGAAGATCGCCGACACGGCCGGGTAGATCGCGGCGCAACCGTCCATCTTCGTCGTCGCGCCGAACGGGACGGCGAACGAGGCGTACTCCCGGGCGACGCCGAGGTTGCGTTCGGTGACCTGCTCGGTCACCGGCAGCGTCCCCACCGACGAGCGCGACACGAACGCGAGCTGGATGGCCGGCCACGCCCCCGCGTAGTACTTCAACGGGTTCAGCCCGTGCGCGCGCAGCAGGATCGGGTAGACCGCGAACAGCACAAGCACCAGGCCGGCGTAGATCGCCAGCGTGAACCGGCCGAGCGAGCCGATGGCGTCCCAGCCGTAGTCGGCGACGGCGTAGCCGAGCAGGCCGGCGGTGCCGATCGGCGCGAGCCGGATGATCCACCACAGCACCTTCTGGATGATCGCCAGCGCCGAGCGGTTGAACGCCAGGAACGGCTCGGCCTTCTCGCCGAGCTTGAGCGCCGCGATGCCGATGGCCGCGGCGACGACGATGACCTGCAGAACGTTGAAGCTCAGCCCGGTAGTGGCTTCGGTGCCGCCGCCGGTGGTCTCGACCGACGTGTCGGCGGCCAGCCCGAGGAAGTTCGTCGGGACCAGGCCGGTGAGGAACGCCCACCAGTCACCCGTGCTGCCGGGCTCGGCGGCGCTGTTCTCGGCGACGGACGTGTGCTCGCCCGGTTGCATCACCAGGCCGAGAGTGAGGCCGATCCCCACCGCGATCAGCGCGGTGATGGCGAACCACAGGATCGTCTGCCCGGCCAGGCGGGCGGCGTTCGTGACGTTGCGCAGGTTCGCGATGCTGGCGACGATCGCGGTGAACACCAGCGGGATGACGGCGGTGCGCAGCAGGTCGACGAACAGTCCGCCGACCGTGTCCAGCGTGCTGGTCAGCCAGTTCGGTGTGCCGTCGGCGACGGGGCCCATGGAGCGGGCGACGAGGCCGAGAGCGACGCCGAGCACGAGGCCGATGATGACCTGGACGGAGAACGAGGGAAGGCGCTTTCGCCTGGGTGCGGGCGCGGTCGCTGTCGCGTCAGCGGTAGTGGACACGAGAGGGGAAGCCTTTCGGTGCGGTCCTGGATGAAGCCGGGCGGAAGTCGTCTGCGCCCCGGCGTCGTGCCGGGCGCGGGGCTACCGCGCCGGACAGGCCGCGCTCGCCTGCCGTCGCAGATCGACGTGCAGGCGGTTCGTCAGTCCCCAGATGTTCACCATGCCGACGTGGCCAACCAGGACGGTTCGGGATCTATTCCGCGTCGTATTCCGTGGTCTGTGTCACACCCGTACTTCGGCGTCACACCCGTGCGTCGGCGTCACAACCGGGCGAGCGCCGTCCGCAACGGGTCGAGGCCCAGCGAGCCGAGATCCAGCGCGGCCCGGTGGAACTCTTTGAGATCGAACGAGTCGCCCTGACGGCGACGTGCGTCCTCCCGGGCGGCGAGCCAGATCCGTTCGCCGACCTTGTACGACGGCGCCTGACCGGGCCAGCCGAGATAGCGATCGAGTTCGAACCGCAGTGACTCGTCCGGCATGCGGCAGTGCGTCCGCAGGAACGTGAACGCCGAATCCGGGGTCCACCGGCCCGGCGCGAGCCCGTCCGCGCGCACCAGCGAGTCGGGCACGTCCTTGCCGAGGTGGACCCCGATGTCGACGACGACCCGCGCCGCGCGGAACCGCTGCCCGTCCAGCATGCCGAGCCGGTCGCCGGGATCGTCGAGGAAACCGAGATCCGCCATCAGCCGTTCGGCGTACAGCGCCCAGCCCTCGCCGTGCCCCGAGACCCACGACAGCAGCCGCTGCCAGCGGTTCAGTTGATCGCGACGGTGCAGCGCCTGGCCGACCTGGAGGTGATGCCCCGGGACGCCCTCGTGGAACACCGTCGTGGTCTCGCGCCAGGTGGTGAAGTCGTCGACGCCCTCGGGTACCGACCACCACATCCGGCCGGGACGTGAGAAGTCGTCGCTGGGCGGCGTGTAGTAGACGCCGCCTTCTCGGGTGGGGGCGATGTGGCACTCGAGCCGGCGGAGCGGCTCGGGGATGTCGAAGTGCACGCCGCCGAGCGCCTCGAGCGTCCGGTCCGAGAGCTCCTGCATCCACGCCTGCAGGGCGGTGGTGCCGGCGATGGCGCGGCCGGGTTCGGCGTCCAGCGCCGCGACGGCGTCGTCGACCGAACCACCGGGGACGATGCGCTGCGCCACGTCGGCCATCTCGGCCTCGATCCGGGCGAGCTCGTCCACGCCCCACTCGTAGGTCTCGTCGAGGTCGACCTCGGCGCCCAGGAAAGACCGGGAGGCGACGGAGTAGACGTCCCGGCCGACGGCGTCGTGCTCGCCGGACCGCGGCGCGATCTCGTCGGTGAGGAACCGGCCGAAGTCGGCGAACGCGGTGGCCGCGCCGGCGGCGCCCGCGTCGAGTTCGCCGCGCATCGTCTCCGGTCCGGACGCGGCGAACTCCGCGAAGAACCCGTCGGCCAGCCGCCGGCACTGCTCCGAGACCGCGACGACCTGCCGGACCGCGGGTGCGTGGCCGCTGTCGGTGTCGGCGCGGATGGTCCGGCGGTACTGCTCCAGGGCGGTCGGCACGGTGCGCAGCCGCGTGGCGATGTTCGCCCACTGGTCGGCGGTGTCGGTGGGCATGAGGTCGAACACCTCACGTACCCAGTGCATCGGGCTCTCGATGACGTTGAGCGCGCGATTGAGTCCCGCGTCGTGCATCTCGAGGTCGAGGCCGAGACGCTCGCGCATCGCGTCGGCGGCGACCTGTTCGCGGTGGTCCCGGGCCGTCGCGCCGTCGAGCGCGCGCAGGGTGCGCTCGGCCAGGGCCCGGCGCTCGGCGAACCCGTCCGGCGACAGGTCGGTGGCCTCGGCGTCGTGGCCGTCGACGCCGATGTAAGTGGCGATGTACGGGTCGAGGGCGGCGTAGTCGTCGACGTAGGCGTCGGCGATCTCGTCGACGGTGGGCGCGGTCGCTGCGGCGGCAGTGGTGTTCTGCGGAGTGGTCACCGGCCGACCCTAGGCCGCCGGAATCACGGCGAGCATCCGGATTTTCGCCTCGTGCGCGCCGGGCTAGCGCGGCAGCGCGCTGCGGCGCCAGGCGTCGACTCCGGGGGTGACCGGCGGTCGGTGCGAGTTCCAGTACGCCGACCACGTCGAAGGGTGGCTGGCGGTCGCCGGCCGGGCGGCTCGTGCCCTGGCGGACACCACGGTGACCAGGGCGGCCAGCTCGTCGTCCGTCGGCGCGCCGTTGACAACGCGCAGCACCGGTTCGTCGTCGCTCACGACAGCCAGGGTAACGGTCCGGGCGTCAGAGCGGGATGTTGCCGTGCTTCTTCGGGGGCAGGGTCTCGCGCTTGGTCTGCAGGGCGCGCAGGGCCTGGGCGATCGACAGGCGGGTCCGCGACGGCGTGATGACCGCGTCGACGTAGCCGCGCTCAGCCGCGACGTACGGGTTGGCAAGCGTGTCCTCGTACTCGGTGACGAGCTCGGCACGGCGTTCCTCCGGCTCGGGCGCCGCGGCGATGTCCCGGCGGTACAGGATGTTCACCGCGCCCTGGGCGCCCATGACGGCGATCTGCGCGGTGGGCCAGGCCAGGTTGACGTCAGCGCCCAGGTGCTTCGAGCCCATGACGTCGTAGGCACCGCCGTAGGCCTTGCGGGTGATGATCGTCACCAGCGGCACGGTCGCCTCGGCGTAGGCGTAGATCAGCTTGGCGCCGCGGCGGATGATGCCGCTGAACTCCTGGTCGGTCCCAGGGAGGAAACCGGGCACGTCGACGAACGTCAGGATCGGGACGTTGAACGCATCGCAGGTGCGCACGAACCGGGCGGCCTTCTCGGACGCGTCGATGTCCAGCGTCCCGGCCAGATGCATCGGCTGGTTCGCCACGACGCCGACGGCGCGTCCGTCCACCCGGCCGAACCCGACGACCATGTTGGTGGCGAACAGCGGCTGGATCTCCAGGAAGTCCGCTGCGCCCTCGTCGGTGGTGTCGACGACGGCCTCGATCACCCGGTGCATGTCGTACGGCTGGTTGGCGCTGTCGGGGATCAGCGTGTCGAGAGCGAGGTCGTCGTCGGTGACGTCGACGCCCGCAGCGGCGTCGTCGAACGACGGTGCCGGCTCGAGGTTGTTCTGCGGCAGGTACGACAGCAGCGCCTTGACGTAGTCGATCGCGTCGTCCTCGTCGCCGGCCATGTAGTGCGCGTTGCCGCTGCGGGTGTTGTGCGTGTGCGCGCCGCCGAGTTCCTCCATCGTGACGTCCTCGCCGGTGACCGTCTTGATGACGTCCGGGCCGGTGATGAACATCTGCGAGGTCTGGTCGACCATCACGGTGAAGTCGGTCAGCGCGGGGGAGTAGACGTGCCCGCCGGCGGCGGCGCCCATGATCAGCGAGATCTGCGGGATGACGCCCGAGGCGTGCGTGTTGCGGCGGAAGATCTCGCCGTACAGGCCCAGCGAGACGACGCCTTCCTGGATGCGCGCGCCGCCGCCCTCGTTGATGCCGATCAGCGGGCAACCGGTCTTCAGCGCGAAATCGATGATCTTGACGATCTTCTCGCCGTACACCTGGCCCAGGCTGCCGCCGAAGACGGTGACGTCCTGGCTGAACACCGCGATCTGGCGGCCGTCGACGGTGCCGAACCCGGTGACGACGCCGTCGCCGTACGGGCGGTTCGCCTCCATGCCGAACGCCGTCGACCGGTGCCGCGCGAGTTCGTCGAACTCGACGAACGACCCCTCGTCCACCAGCAGTTCGATCCGCTCTCGCGCGGTCTTCTTGCCACGGGCGTGCTGCTTCTCGACCGCCCGCTCGGACCCGGCGTGCACTGCGTCGTCGATCCGGTTGCGCAGGTCGGCGAGCTTCCCCGCGGTCGTGTGGATGTCCGGCTCGTCCTGGTTGGCGGTCATGTATCCCTCCGGTCGGATGGTCGCCTAGCAGGTTAAGCCACCGGTCTCGGGTGGCGTCATCGCTGGTCCTCGGCTGTGCGTGACGGTCCGGCGTCCGCCGGCGCCGCATTTGATCACGTGCGTCCGCGGCCATCACCAGGCGAGTGTGTGCGTCACGAGGCCTACAAGGGTGGTGACGCAGGGAATTCCATGCGGAACGTGATCATTTGCATCGCGAGTGGGTGTCTCGGAGTGTGAGGCACGCTGTCCGGCATGCGGCCTGGTCACTAGGCTGGGCGCATGCCCTCTACTGCTACCGGATCCCGCGAGGCTGCCCGCTTCGAGATGCCCGAGCAGCTGCGTGGCGATGTCCGCCGACTCGGTGACGCACTCGGCGAGGTGCTGCGCGAGTACGGCGGTCCCGCGCTGCTGGCGGACGTCGAGCGGCTGCGCGAGCTGACCATCGCTTCGCACCACGAGGACCGGACCGTGGCCGACGATGCCGCGGTGCAGGCTGAAAGCCTGGTGGCGTCCTGGTCGCTGGAGCGCGCCGAAGAGGTCGCTCGTGCGTTCACCGTCTACTTCCACCTGATCAACGCTGCCGAGGAGTATCACCGGGTGCGTGCGCTGCGCGCCGGCGACCGTCCCGACCGTCCGCTGGCGGGAACGGTCGCGCAGGCCGTCGGCGAGGTGGCCCGGCTGGCCGGCGCCGAACGCGCCGAGCACCTGCTCGACGGGCTCGAGTTCCGTCCGGTGCTCACCGCCCATCCCACCGAGGCCCGCAGGCGTGCCATCGTCACCGCGATCCGCCGGGTCGCGAACCTGCTCGAACGGCGCGACGACCCGCGCCTCGGCGCGTCCGAGGACAACGAGACGCAGCGGATGCTGCTGGAGCAGATCGACGTGCTGTGGCGCACGGCTCCGCTGCGCGCGCAGCGCCCCGGCCCGCTGGACGAGGTCCGCACCGCGATGTCGGCCTTCGACGACGTGCTGTTCCAGGTCGTCCCGCAGGTGTACCGCCGCGCCGAGATGGCGCTGCGCCGCAACGAGCACGGGGACGGGCACGAGGGCGCCGACGCCGAGGCCGATGCCGACGCGCCGGTCGCCGCGCCGCGCGTGCCCGCGTTCGTCCGGCTCGGTTCCTGGATCGGCGGGGACCGGGACGGCAACCCGCACGTGACCAGCGCCATCACCCGGCAGGCCATGGCGATCCAGTCGGACCACGTGCTGTCCGCGCTGGAGAACGCCTGCACCCGGGTGGGGCGCGCGTTGACCCTGGACGCCGGGACGACGCCGCCGTCGGCGGAGCTGCGCCGGGTGCTCGAGGACGCCGAGGCGGCCCAGCCCGAGCTGTACGCCGAGACCGCGTCGCGCTCGCCGAACGAGCCGCATCGCATCGCGCTGCTCTACACCGCCGCGCGGGTGTCGGCCACCCGGCGCCGCGACGCCGACCTGTCGTACGGTTCCGCGGCCGAGCTACTGGCTGATCTGCGCACCATCCAGGCCAGTCTGGCCGAGGCCGGCGCCGCGCGGCAGGCCTACGGTGAGGTGCAGGGCCTGGTGTGGCAGGTCGAGTCGTTCGGCTTCCACCTGGCCGAGCTGGAGGTACGCCAGCACAGCGCCGTGCACCGCAAGGCGCTGGACGAGATCCGCGCCGGTGGTGAGCGGTCCGAGACCACCGAGGAAGTCCTGGCGACGCTGCGGGTCATGGCCCAGATCCAGGCCCGGTTCGGGCCCGAGGCCTGTCGGCGCTACGTCGTGTCGTTCACCCAGTCCGCCGACGACGTCGCGGCGGTGTACGAGCTGGCCCGGCACGCGCTGGACGGCAGGCAGCTGCAGATCGACGTGGTGCCGCTGTTCGAGACCGGGGCCGATCTGGACGCCTGCGTGGACGTGCTGAACGGCGTTCTCGGACTGCCGGACGTACAAGCGCGGCTGGACGCTACCGGGCGCCGGTACGAGATCATGCTCGGCTATTCCGACTCGGCCAAGGACGTCGGGCCGGTGTCCGCGACGCTGGCGCTCTACGACGCCCAGGCCCGGCTGACCACCTGGGCCGCCGACAACGACATCACGCTGACCATGTTCCACGGCCGCGGCGGCGCACTGGGCCGTGGCGGCGGCCCGGCCAACCGGGCGGTGCTGGCGCAGGCGCCCGGATCCGTCGACGGCCGGTTCAAGCTGACCGAGCAGGGTGAGGTCATCTTCGCCCGCTACGGCGACCCGGCCATCGCCCGCCGGCACATCGAGCAGGTCACCTCCGCCGTGCTGCTGGCGTCCACACCCGAGGTCGAGGACCGCGCGTCCGCGGCGGCCGTGGAGTTCGAAGACGTCGCCCAGCGGATGGACGAGGCGGCTCGCGAGGCGTACCACTCGCTGGTGCACTCCGAGGGGTTCGCTGCCTGGTTCGCTCGGGTGACCCCGCTGGAGGAGGTCGGTTCGCTGCCGCTGGGCTCGCGCCCGGCCCGGCGCGGGCTGAGCGTCTCGTCACTGGACGATCTGCGGGCCATCCCGTGGGTGTTCTCCTGGTCGCAGACCCGCGTGACGCTGCCCGGCTGGTACGGCCTCGGGTCCGGCCTGGCCGCGGTCGGCGACCTGGACCGGCTGCGCCGCGCGTACGAGGAGTGGCCACTGTTCACGGTCATGATGGAGAACGCCGAGATGTCGCTGGCGAAGTCGGACCGGCGCATCGCGGCCCGGTACCTGGCGCTCGGCGACCGCCCGGAGCTGACCGCGCGGATCCTCGACGAGCACGATCGCACCACGCAGTGGGTGCTCGACGTCACCGGGCACAGCAGGCTGCTGGAGGATCGCCGTGTGCTCGGCCGGGCGGTCGCGCTGCGTAACCCGTACGTCGACGCGCTGTCCTACCTGCAGATGCGCGCGTTGCACACGCTGCGCAAGACCGACCTCGAGGCGGGCTCGGACGCCGAGGCGGCCACGCGCCGGCTGCTGCAGATCAGCGTCAACGGCGTGGCCGCCGGCCTGCAGAACACCGGCTGATCCGCCGTGCGCCGGACGGTCGAGGCGTGTAGACGATCAGGTGACAGATCGGCGCGATTTCGCGCGCGGTGTGCACCTGATCGTTTTCGGTCCGAATTCCGAGACGCGATCAGGTGTCCGGCTGGCGCGAACGTCTGCGTCGTCCCGGATCTTCTGCACCTGATCACCTCGGCTCGGACGATCAGGTGCAGAAATGGTGATCAGGTGTCGTCATGTGGTCGGTGAGGTGGGTGGCGAGTACCGGGTCGACCAACGCGGACGTCGCCGCGGCGGCCCGGGACGGAACGGCCGAAGGGCTGCTCGTCGTCGCGGATCATCAGACCGCCGGGCGGGGCAGGCTGGACCGGCGCTGGGAGGCACCGGCGGGGGCGTCTGTCGCGATGTCGTTCCTGCTGCGGCCCGACGACGTGTCCGTCGTCCGGTGGCCGTGGCTTCCGCTGCTGATGGGGGTCGCCGTGGTCGACGCGGTCGACGCGGCCGGTGCTCGCGACGTGCGGCTGAAATGGCCGAACGACGTGCTGGCCGGCGGGCGGAAGCTGGCGGGGATCCTGGTCGAGCGGGTGGACACACCACTGGGGCCGGCCGCCGTCGCCGGCGTCGGTATCAACCTGTCCCAGGCCGAGGAGCAGTTGCCGGCCGGTGCGACGTCGCTGCGGCTCGCCCGCGCCGACGTGAAAGCCGTCTCCGGCGCTGACGCCGTCTCGGGTACCGAGATCGACCGCGAGGACGTCGTCGCCCGCGTGAGCAGCAGCCTCGAACAGCACTACACGGACTGGCACGCCGCGGCCGGTGACCCCGCGGCCGGACTGGCGGCAGCGTACGCGCAGCGCTGTGACACTCTCGGGCGCGACGTCCGCGTCGAACTGCCCGCCGGCGGGGACATGACCGGCAGGGCGGTCGAGATCGACGAGTTCGGGCGGCTGGTGCTGGACACCGGGGGTGCGACGACGGCCGTGGGCGCCGGCGACATCGTGCATCTGCGCCCGGCCGCGGCCGGCTGAGCCCGCCACCGGCGTCAGAGCCACGTCGCAGCGCCGTCGTTCACCCGATCGGCACGTCGTCGTGCCAGGATTCGCCCATGGGGTTTGCGGAGAAGTACCTCAGTGACGACGAGCAGGTCATCTACCACCTGCGCACGCACGCCAAAGCGCTGATCCTGCCGGTCGTGGTGTTGTTGCTGCTCGCCGCCGGTATCGGGTTCGGCCTGGGCGCGCTGCCCGACGACGAGACGATAGGCACCGTCGGGCGCTGGGCGATCCTCGTCGTCGGCGTCGTCGTCCTGATCGGGTGGGTCGTGTGGCCGTTCCTGGCCTGGTTGACCACGACCTACACGGTGACCAGCGAACGGCTGCTCACCCGCCGTGGCATCCTCACCCGGACCGGCCGTGACATCCCGCTGCGCGTCATCAACGACGTCGCCCACGAGAGGAACCTGAACGACCGCATCCTGCGGTGCGGCACACTGGTGGTCTCGGCGGCCAGCGAGCAGGGGCAGGTGCGGCTGCGTGACGTCCCGCGGGTGTACGAGGTGAAGCTACGGCTGAGCGAGCTGGTGCGTGAGGCGCACGACGAGGACGAGCGGCAGTGAGGCGGCACGGAACCCGGTGACCATTCCCCCTGACCCGTCGCGGCGTCCCACGCCCGACGAACTGGAACGGCTGCTGCTCGGCGCCACCCGCCGTTACACCCGCGAGCAGGTCGCCGAGGGCGCCGGGCTGAGCGTCGCCGAGGCGCAGCGGTACTGGCGCGCGCTCGGATTCCCCGATGTCGGCGACGAGCAGGCCTTCACCGTGTGGGACATGGAGGCGTTGCGAGCCGTCGCCGACCTGGTCCGCGACAGCGTCGTGGACGAGGCCACCGCCGTGCAGATGGTGCGTGCGCTGGGCCGGATGACCGGGCGGCTGGCCGAGTGGCACGTCGAGACGCTGGCCGAGATCGTCGAGGAGGCCGAGGCCGGGAACAAGGGCACCGGTAGCCGGCTCACCTCCGGGTACCTGGTGGCGCAGAAGCTGCTGCCGGAGTTCGAACGGCTGCTGATCTATGCTTGGCGCCGAAAGCTGGCCGCGTCGGTGAACCGGCTGGTCGCGATCGGGCGGATCGGGGAGGCTCCGCTGCTGGCGGCGCCCGCGTCCGTCGGATTCGCCGATCTGGTGTCGTTCACCCGGCTGTCCCGCGGGCTCAGTGTCGAGGACCTCGGCGAGCTGGTCGAGCGGTTCGAGGCCACGACGAACGACGTCATCTTCGGCAGTGGCGGCCGGGTGGTGAAGACGCTGGGCGACGAGGTCGTCTTCGTCGCGGAGAGCCCGCAGACCGCCGCGGAGATCGGCTGCCGGCTCGTGGCGGAGATCGGCGACAACCCCGAGCTGCCGGACATCCGTGTCGGCATCGCGACCGGGCCCGTCGTCGCGCGGCTGGGTGACGTGTTCGGCACGCCGACGAACCTGGCCGCCCGGCTGACCGCGGTGGCCGAACGGAACACCGTGATGGTCGACGAGGCGACCGCCGACGAGCTGTCGGACAACACGCGCTTCGCGCTGCGTGCGCTGCCACCGACGACGGTGCGCGGGCTCGGCGCCGTGTCGACGTACACCGTGAGCGCCCGCCGCTGACGACGGATCGCACCATGCGCCGGGCGCGGCGGGGACGGCATCGATCGGCGGCGATCGCATTCCGGTAAGGTCCGCGGCATGGCGAGCGCGGCGGCGGTGCGACAGGCAGTGATCTTGGCCGGTGGGACGGGCTCGCGGCTGCGACCGTACACCGACACCGTCCCCAAGGCCATGATCGAGATCGCCGGGCGCTGCATCATCGACCACCAGATCGAGTGGTTGGCCGAGGCCGGGGTGCGTGACGTCATCGTGTCCGCCGGGCATCTCAGCGATGTCCTGTCCGACCATCTGGCCGCCGCCGGTCAGCCGCTGCGCGTGCGGGTCGTCGTGGAAGAGGAACCGCTTGGCCGCGGTGGCGGGCTGAAGTTCGCCGGTTCGCACCTGCCCGAGCCCGAGCACACCTGGTTCGCGCTCAACAGCGACATCTGGACCCGCTTCGACCTGCAGGCCATGGCGGCGCACCACGTGGAGCGGCACGCGGTGGCCACCATCGGGCTGGCCCGGCCGCGGATGCCGTGGGGCGTGGTCGAGGTGGACGAGTTCGGGCGAGTGGCCGACTTCGTCGAGGCGCCCCCGTCGCCGTACCCGATCAACGGCGGCATCTACGTGTTCGCCGCCGAGATGCTGGACCTGCTCCCTGGCGTGGGCGACCACGAGCGCAGTACGTTCCCGCTGCTGGCCAAGCAGCGCCGGCTCGCGGGGTTCCCGATCGAGGGTTACTGGCGGGCCATCGACACGCCCAAGGACGTCAGCGAGGCCGCCAAGGACATCGGTGCCACCTCCCCATGATCATCGGCACTTTCCTGGCTATATGGCGGGAAAGTGCCGATGATCATGGGGGACGGGCAGTAGCGATCAGCTCGTGAACGGGATCGACAGTACCGAGCTCGGGTCGTCGGGTGCGTCGGCGAGTACGTCGCTGGTCTGGTTCCCGATGGCGCTCCAGAGCTCCAGCCGGACCGTGCCGCTGTCGAGATCGCCCCACGACCCCGAGGCGTCCCGCAGCCCCTGCTCGTCGCGGTACTCCTCCCAGCCCGGGAGGTCGTTCGTGGCGAAGTAGGCGTAGGTCTCCACGCGATCGAAGGTGCCGTCGCCCTGCAGGTCGTACGACACCCGCGCCTGGACCGCGTTGCCGACGTTCGCTCCGGAGTCGACCTGCAGTGTGAAGCCGGTGCCGTCGCCGGTGTGCGTTCCGGTGAGTCCGGTCGCCTCCAGGACGACGGGCCGGTACGGCGTGCCGTCGTGGTTGGCGCCGTCGGCGGAGGGGACGGTGACGGTCGACGCGACGGTGCGCTGCTGTGTCGACAGGTGGTCGGCGCGCAGGTGGAGCGTGCCGTCGCCGACGTTGCCCGGATCCCCGGGGTCACCGGGATCACCCGGGTCACCGGGATCGCCGCCGGCGCCGGACGAGGTCGCCAGCTGTCCCGGCGGTACGGACAACGTGGTGCCGTCGGAGAACGTGACGGTGCGCGGGGCGTCGCCGGCGTTGAACGCGACGTGGGTGCGGGTCGCGCCGTCGGAGAACACGGCATAGTGGGGCGTGTCCGCGGTGACGGAGGTGTCCACCTGGCCCACCTCGGCGAGCGTGGACACCCACTGGTACGTGTGCGCCTTGGACGAGCCCGACTCCGGTTCGTAGTCCTGCCACTGCGCCTCGAACGCCGCCAGGGCCGCGTCGCCGTCCGACAGTGCGCGCTGTGCCCAGTGGATGTCGCGCCAGACCTGCGGCTCGCGCCCGAGGCGCTCGACCAGCGACGCGTACATCTCGGCGGCATGCTGCGGGTCGTAGCCCAGGTAGAGGGAGCCGGCGGTGATCGGCAGGTAGTTGATGCCGTAGTGCTCCTCGTCGCTGCCGTCCCACCAGATGCGGTAGTCGCCGCCGTCACCCCACACCATGCCGACCACGTCGTGGGCGAAGTCGGCCGGGAACGTGTCGCCGTCGGAGTTCTGCCAGTACCGGCTCATCGCCGAGGCCTGCGTGGTGTGCATGTACACGCCGAGGTCGCGGATCTGCTCGTCGCCCAGCAGTGAACCGAGTACCGCGGTGCTGGCGGCGAAGTGCATCGCCTCCGACGACGACTCCTGGTTGTTGCCGGCGGCGAATCCGGCGTGCCCCGACGCCCACCCGTGTCCCGCGTACGGCGAGAACGAGCGTAGCCACGGGAACCGGGTGTCGCTGCGGTCCGGATTGTTGGCGTCCTTGAGCACGGTGGTGACCATCGGTCCCCACTGGTCGTCGGAGATCCACGCGGGGCGGTAGCGCCCGATGGTCGCAGCAGCTGTGACGAAGTAGCCGTAGTGGAAGTCGTGGTCGTTGAGCTCCTGGTCGGCGCCGTAACTGGACGGGTAGCCGATCAGGGTGTCCCAGGTGGCGTCGTAGTAGAACCGGGCGTCGTCGCCCGCGCCGCCGGCGGTCAGCCAGTCCTCCATCCGGGTCTCGAGCAGGTCGAGCAGGCCGTCGCGACCGGCGGTGTATCCGATCGAGTCGGCTATCGGCACCAGCTGGGCGAGCCTGCCGAGCGCCTTGCCGGTCCAGTAGGTGTCGACGGCGCCCTTCCACGGGTCGTCGGCGTTCAGCTCGGCGTCGATGAGCGCCCGCAGCCGGTCGTGGTCGGCGGAGTCGACGGTCGGCAGGCTGGGCAGGATGCCCTGGGTGGTGAGCTCGGTGACGAAGTGGCCGCCCTCGACCACCCGCATCGGCCCGCGCGGCGAGGCGTAGCGCAGCCCGGTCAGCCCGGTGGTGGTCTCCTTCCACTGGTGCGGGTACAGCGCCAGCAGCGTGCCGGTGGCCGTGCCCTCGCGCGCCTCGGTGGTGACGGAGTAGAGGCTGGTGAGGGTGGCGGCTGCCGGGTCGTAGTCGTAGCTCAGCTCACTGCCGGTGACGAACGAGTACGCGTACGGCTCGAACGTGGCCAGGTCGGCGGGGTCGGGGAGGACGGCGACGGAGACGTACCCGGCGCCGTCGGCGGTGAACGTTTCGCCGGAACGCGACCAGGCGATTCCCGACGGGGCGAACAGCGCGTAGTGTGTGTCCCCGACCGTCACGCCGACGGTGGAGCCGTCGTCGTGCCACACCTGCGGCGCCGAGGTGAACGTCGCGGTCGCCGGGCCGCCGGAGATGTCGGCGTAGGCGAACGGGAGCCCTTGGCCGATGGTCGCGCGCATGGTGCGGGTGCTGTCGGACAGGTCGGTGGTGACGGTCCAGTCGCTGTAGCCGGCCACCCGGGCGCTGGGGGCGTTCAGCCCCTGGATGCCGAGAGTGAGGTCCGGCCGGTGCGGGAACTCGTACTTGTTGGCGTTGCCGACGATCTGATGCGACGGGCTGTGCCCGATCTCGAGTCCGCCCGCGCGCGCCTTGAACGTCAGCGGGTGCGCGTGCAGGTTCTCGCCGTACGGGTTGTCCGGATAGCGCTGGAAGATCAGCGACGACCACCAGTCGTTGGTGGCGACCGGCTGGTCGAAGTCCGGCGTGACCTTGGGGGTGACCGCGGCGCCGGTCAGGTCGCTCGGGCCGCTGGTGCCGGCCGGCTGGTCGGTGGTGTAGCTGCCCGCGCCCACCGGAACCTGGTCGGCGGAGGCGGGGGCGGCCTGGGTCAGCAGGGCGGCCGTCATGACGAGTGCGGTGGATGCCGAGGCGGCGGCGCGGGCGAGCGGTGCACGGCGCGGGCGGCGACAGGGTCCGGGCATGAGCGTCTCCTCTGTCGGGAGCGAGATGTGCGAGCGCTGTCGTGTTACACCACACCGCCAGTGACTCTTTGTGTCAACAACTGGAAAGAGGGTTACCTATTCGTTATGTGCGTGGCCGGTGCGCGACCACGGCACGACGGGCGCGGAACCGGCACGACGAGCAGTGGGGACACGCCGTGGACCCGGCCCCGAGTGATCGGCGTACGCTGCCCGGCGTGAACAGCGTGACGATCCTCCGGCCCGACGACGCGCCGGGTGTGGCCGAGCTGGTCCTCGACCGCGCCGAGGCGCTGAACGCGATCTCCACCGAGCACGCCCGAGCCATCGCGGCGGCCACCGCGACGCTCGCCGACGACGCCACCGTGCGCGCCGTCGTCGTCTCGTCGGCCTCCGACCGGGCGTTCTGCGTCGGCGCGGACCTCAAGGAGCGCAACACGCTGGACGACGACGGTCTGCGCCGCCAGCGCCCGGTGTTCCGCGCGGCGTTCACCGGCGTGCTCGACCTGCCGGTGCCGACGGTCGCCGCGGTGCACGGGCATGCGCTGGGCGGCGGCCTGGAGCTCGCGCTGTCCTGTGACCTGATCGTCGCGGACGAGACGGCGACGTTGGGGCTGCCGGAGGTGTCGGTCGGCGTCATCCCGGGTGGGGGCGGTACCCAGCTGCTGACCCGCAGACTCGGGTGGTCGCGCGCCGCCGACCTGGTGTTCACCGCGCGGCGGATGGACGCGGCGGAGGCGTACCGGCTGGGGCTCGCCGACCGGCTGGTGCCGCCGGGCGGGGCTCGGGACACCGCGCTCGAGCTGGCGGCCACGGTGGCCGCGCACTCGCCCGTCGGCGTACGCAGCTCCAAGCGCGCCATGCGCCTCGGGTTCGACGCAGATCTGCGGGCGGGGCTGGAGATCGAGGACGCCGCATGGCGCACCACCGCGTTCAGCGGGGATAGAAAGGAAGGGGTCGCCGCGTTCAACGAGAAGAGGCGTCCGGATTGGCCGGGTGAGTGACGATGAACGAGCTACCGCAGCGGGTGAGCATGCGCGAGGTAGGCCCGCGCGACGGCCTGCAGAGCGAGGACCCCGTCCCTACCGCGGCCAAGGTGGAGCTGATCGACGCGCTGTCGCGGACCGGCGTGCGCCGCATCGAGGCGGTGTCGTTCGTGCACCCGCGTGCCATTCCGCAAATGGCCGACGCCGACGACGTCTGGCGCCAGGTCACCGTCGCACCCGACGTCACGTACTCGGCGCTCGTGCCGAACGTGCGCGGAGCCCAGCGAGCCCTGGCCGCCGGGTTCACCGACCTCGAGGTGGTGGTGTCGGCGTCCGACACGCACAACCGGGCGAACGTCAATCGCTCCACCGACGAGTCGGTCGGTGAGCTGGCCGAGCTCGCCGAGCTCGTGCACGCCGGCGGTGCCACGCTGCAACTGATCGTGTCGACGGCGTGGGGATGCCCGTACGAGGGAGATGTCAGCGTCGAGCAGGTGCTGCGGGTGGCGCGCGGTGGTGCTGCGGCCGGCGTCGACTCGCTCGCCTACGGCGACACGACCGGCATGGCCACCCCGACGCGGGTGACGCGGCTGGTCGGCGAAACCCGATCGGCCCTGCCCGGTATGCCCCTTGGCCTGCACTTCCACAACACCCGCGGCACCGGGCTGGCGAACGTGTACGCGGCGCTGCAGCTCGGCGTCGACGACTTCGACGCGTCGGTGGGCGGGCTGGGCGGCTGCCCGTACGCACCCGGGGCGTCCGGCAACATCGCCTCCGAGGAGCTCGTGTACATGCTCGAGGACATGGGCATCGACACCGGCGTCGACCTCGAAGCGCTGATCGAGGTCGCCGGCCTGGCCGAGCGTCTGATGGGGCGGCAGCTGCCGTCGCAGGTGCTGCGGGCCGGGCCCCGGACCAGAACCACGGCGCCGACGGCCTCGGCGTGACGCCGCTGCCTCAGGCCGAGTCGGTGGCCGGGCGGCGCGACTCGTGGGACGGGAACACCCACGTGCGGTAGGACCAGAACCGGAACAGCGTGCCGAGGCCGAGTCCGACCACGTTGGCCGCGATGTTGTCCGCGAGCGGGCCGGACAGGCCCAGCACGTAGCGGGAGAAGCCGAGGCACCCCAGCGCGATGCCGAGGCCGATCCCGTTGAGCAGGAAGAACAGCGAGTACTCGCGGGCCAGCCCGGTACGGGCGCGGTGCCGGAACGTCCACAGCCGGTTGCCGGTGAAGGTCACGGCGGTGGCGGCGGCGACCGAGACGGTCTTGGCCCACAGCGGGGAGTCGTGCAGCGGCCCGCGGCCGTCGGCGCCGCTGAACAGCAGCGCGTTGAAGATCACCAGGTCGACGACGAAGCCGACGCCGCCCACGGTGGCGAATTTGGTGGCCTCGCGGATCAGGTGGTGCAGGCCGTACCAAACACGCGTCGCCGCACCCAGCAGTCGCGAGGTGCGGCGCGGCGGCGGCGCGGTCTCGAGCACGCGGCCAAGGGTAAGCCACAATGCGACTTTCGTCCTACTGGCCGCTGGGCCAGCGCGTTGACCTGCGCGGATGCTGGCGGCATCCGGACTGGCCGACGGTCCGGCAACGGCCGTCACGTACCCTCGTCCCTCGTGGGAGACGAAGCGACGTGGCCCGTGGTCGGCATGGTGGGCGGCGGGCAGCTTGCCCGGATGACACAACCGGCCGCCCTGACGCTCGGGGTCCGGTTGTCGGTGCTCGCCGCCTCGGCGCAGGAGTCCGCGGCCCAGGTGGTCAACGGTCCGGTGGTGGCCGACGAGAAGTCGTACGCCGATCTGCGTGCCTTCGCCGACGGATGTGACGTGCTGACGTTCGATCACGAGCACGTGCCGCCAGAGCACCTGACCGCGCTGGAGACCGCCGGCGTCCCCGTCCGTCCGGGGTCGGGTGCATTGCTGCACGCTCAGGACAAGGGCGTCATGCGGGCGCGGCTGGGTGCACTGGGCGTGCCCTGCCCGAGACACCGTGTCGTCACCGGGCCGGACGACGTCGCCGCGGCGGTCGCCGAGCTCGGCCCGCGGATCGTGCTCAAGACCACACGTGGCGGTTACGACGGCAAGGGCGTCTGGCCGGTCGACGCGGACACGCCGGCCGAGGCCGTCGCCGAGCCGTTCCGCGCGGGCGTGCCGGTGCTGGCCGAGGAACACGTCGACTACGCACGTGAGCTGTCCGCGGTGATCGCCCGCTCGCCGCACGGGCAGGCGGTGGCCTATCCCGTCGTCGAGTCCGTGCAGCGCGACGGGATCTGCGTCGAGGTCGTGGCGCCGGCACCCGGGCTGGACGGCGAGCTCGCCGCCCGGGCTCAGCACATCGCGCTGACCGTCGCCGCCGAGCTGGACGTCGTCGGTGTGCTGGCGGTCGAGATGTTCGAGACGACGGACGGGCGGCTGCTGGTCAACGAGCTGGCGATGCGGCCGCACAACTCCGCGCACTGGACCATCGACGGTGCGGTGACCAGCCAGTTCGAGAACCATCTGCGCGCGGTTCTGGACCTGCCGCTGGGTTCCCCGGCCGCCCGCGCGCCGTACACCGTCATGGTGAACGTCCTCGGCGGTGACCTGCCGGACGTCTATCCCACCTACCGTCATGTCATGGCCCGGGATCCGGAGCTGCGGGTGCACTGGTACGGCAAGGGCGTGCGGCCGGGCCGCAAGGTCGGGCACGTGACCGCCTGCGGCGACGACCTTCCGGTGCTGCGGGAGCGGGCCTGGCACGCCGCCGACTACATCCGCGGAGTGATCGATGAGTGATCCGGGAGACACGACCGAGCTGGTCACCGCGCGCGGTGACGGGCAGCCGCTGGTCGGGATCGTCATGGGCTCGGACTCGGACTGGCCGGTGATGTCCGCGGCCGGCGACGCGCTCGACGAGCTCGGCGTGCCGCACGAGGTCGGCGTGGTCTCGGCGCACCGGATGCCGCAGGCGATGCTGGACTACGGCTCGTCCGCGGCCGAACGCGGCCTGCGGGTGCTGATCGCCGGCGCCGGGGGAGCGGCGCACCTGCCCGGCATGCTGGCGGCGGTGACGTCGCTGCCCGTGGTGGGGGTGCCGGTCCCGCTGAAGCACCTCGACGGCATGGACTCGCTGCTGTCGATCGTGCAGATGCCGGCGGGTGTTCCGGTGGCGACGGTGTCGGTGGGTGGGGCGCGCAACGCCGGGTTGCTGGCCGCGCGGATTCTCGGCACCTCCGACGCTGACCTGCGCGGACGGATGGACGCGTTCCGGTCGGTCCTCGACGCCGGTGCTCGTGCCAAGGGCGAGGCGCTGCGCGACCGGCTCGGCTGAGCACGGGCCGGCTGCCGGGCCGGGGGTTGGGCGAGTCGCCACCAATGGGTTAGATTAGGCATCCCTTACGCTTTTCCGTCGCCGAGCAGGGAGCCGAACGTGCCGTCCACGCTTGTCGCCGACTCCGTCCATGCCGGATACGACTCCGCTCCGGTGCTGCGCGACGTCAGCGTCGACCTCACGCCCGGCGGAGTGACCGTTCTGGTCGGGCCGAACGGCTCCGGCAAATCGACGCTGCTGCGCACCCTGGCCAGGCTGCACGACCCTACGGCCGGCGCCGTCACCGTCGACGGCGAGGACGCCGGCCGGCTGCGCGGACGTGAGCTGGCCCGCCGGCTGGCGTTCCTGCCGCAGGGCTCACCGATCCCCGCCGGGCTGACGGTGCGCGAGCTCGTGGGCCACGGCCGCTATGCCCATCGCGGTGCTCTCGGCCGGGTGCGCGCGCACGACCACGACGCCGTCGACTGGGCACTGGAGGTCACCGGCACCACCGCGTTCGCTGGACGGCACGTCGACGGGCTGTCCGGCGGCGAGCGGCAACGGGCCTGGATCGCCATGGTGCTGGCCCAGCAGACCGGTGTGCTGTTGCTGGACGAGCCCACCACCTACCTGGACCTGCGATACCAGGTCGAGGTGCTCGCGCTGGTGCGCAGCCTCGCCGACGAGCACGGCATCACGGTCGGCCTGGTGCTGCACGACCTCAACCAGGCGGCCGCCTACGCCGACCAGGTCGTCGTGCTGTCCGACGGCACCGTCCTGGCTTCCGGCACGCCCGATCAGGTGCTGACCGGCGCCACGATCGAGACCGCGTTCGGCCTGCCCGTCCACGTGGTCGCGCATCCGCTGACCGGCCGCCCCACCTGCCTGCCCTACGGATCGCCCGCGCCTGCCGCGATGGCGAGCTGACCCCGCCCGGCGTTGCCGATCTGTCGCACCCCTGCATCACCACCAGCACGCTCATCACGAAGGAGACCATCCGACCATGCGACGTCTTGCGTCTGCCGCCGCGAGTGCGGCCTGCCTCTCGCTGCTGCTCGCCGCCTGCGGTTCCGACGACTCCACCGCCGAGACGTCGGGCGGATCGGGCGGGGCGGGCGACGGCGGCGTGTCCATCGACACGCTGCACGGACCGGTCAGTCTGGACGAGCCCGCGACCGACGTCGTCGCGCTCGAGTGGTCGCTGGCCGAGGACCTGCTGGCGCTCGGGGTCGAGCCGGTGGGCGTCGCCGACGTCGAGGGCTACGGGACCTGGGTCGCGGCCGGGCCGCAGCTGCCGGACGACGTCGTCGACGTCGGCACCCGGCAGGAACCGAGCCTCGAGCAGATCCGGGCGCTGGAGCCGGACCTCATCCTCACCGACGACGACCGCTCCGCCGGAAACCTCGCCGACCTCCAGGACATCGCGCCGACGTACTCGTCGGACTTCTACGGCCAGGAGGGCGGGCAGCTGCAGGCGATGCGCGACACGTTCACCAACATCGCCACGCTGACCGACACCGAGGACACCGCCAAGGACGTCCTGGCAGAGCTCGACGCGCGCACGAAGAAGTTCGAGACCGCGCTGGCCGAGTCGGACGCGCCGAAGACGTTCGTCCTGGCGCAGGGCTACACCTACGAGGGCGCCGCGACGGTGCGCATCTTCGGTAAGCCGACGATGGCCTCGGAGCTGCTCGAGAGCGCCGGGATGACGAACGGCTGGAGCGGCAAGACCGACGACTACGGGCTCACCGACACCGACGTCGAAGGGCTGACGAACGCCGACCCGTCCTCGTCGTTGATCTACGTCGCTCAGGAAGGCGACAACATCTTCACCGGCAAGCTGGCGGACAACCCCGTCTACCAGGGCCTGGAGTTCGTCAAGAACGACCGTGTCCACCCGATCGACCCGGGCACCTGGCTGTGGGGCGGCCCGGTCACGGCCGTGACGGTGTTCGACGAGGTCTCCGCAGCGCTCGGGCTGTGAAACCGGCGCCGCGCCAGGGCGGGCGCGGGACGCTGCTGCTGTGCGGTGCGCTGGCCGTGCTGCTCGTGGTGGCGGTCATCCACGTCGGCCAGGGCAGCTCGGGCATCGGCTGGGGCGAGCTGATCGGGCTCGTGACCGGCGACGCGTCCGACGAGGTCCGTGCGATCTTCACCGGGAGCCGGCTCCCGCGCCTGCTCACCGGCCTGGTCGCGGGCTCGGCGCTGGCCGTGTCCGGGGCGCTGGCCCAGGCGGTCACCCGCAACCCGCTGGCCGCGCCGGAAACCCTTGGTGTCAACGCGGGTGGCTACCTGGCCGTGGTCGCGGTGGCAGCCGCCGGCGTGAACCTGGGCGCGTTCGGCTCGGTCGGGCTCGCGACCGTCGGCGGGCTCGTCTCGGCCGCGGCCGTGTGGGCGCTGGCCGGACGGCGCGGACTGACGTCCGGCGGCCGGGTGCTGCTGGCCGGCACCGCCATCACGATGGCGCTGATGTCGCTGGCCACGCTGTTGCTGGTGTTGTTCGAGCAGAGCACCCAGGGGTTGTTCTTCTGGGGCAACGGATCCATCGCGGCCATCTCGTCGACGCGAGCGCTGCAGCTCGGCGTCGTCCTGCTGGCGGTCGGCGCGGCGACGGTGACGCTCGTCCGCCCGCTGGACCTGCTGGCGGTCGGCGACCAGGGCGCGCAGGCGCTGGGAGCACGGGTGGGCAGGGTCAAGCTCAGCGCCCTCGGGCTGGCCGTGCTCGCGGCGGCGGTGGCGGTGACGGTCGCGGGGCCGATCGCCTTCGTCGGTGTGGTCGCACCGGTCACGGTGCGGCTCCTGGGTGTCTTCCGGCACGCGTTCGTGCTGCCCACCGCGGCGCTGCTGGGGGCGGCGCTACTGCTGGGCGCGGACGTCGTGGCGCGGTCGTTCCTGCGCAGCGCCAGCACCGGGGAACTGCCCGCGGGCGTGATCACCGCTGTGATCGGCGCCCCGATCTTCATCCTGCTGGCGCGGCGGATGCGCATCGGCAACGTCGACGACCAGGCGGCCGTGGTGGCGCGCCGGCGGCTGCCGTTCGTGCCGCTGGCGGTGGGTGGCGGGGTGCTGCTGGTCGTGGCCGGCCTGGCCTCGCTGAAGGTCGGCGACGTCACCGTGACCTGGGCGCAGGTGGCCGGCTGGCTCGGCGGCGCCGACGACGGCGTGGTCGAGGGACGGTTCGGCCGGATGGCCGTCGCGGCCACCGCCGGCGCCTGCCTGGCCGTCGCCGGGGTAGCGGTCCAGGCCGTGGTGCACAATCCCATCGCCGAGCCATCGATCATCGGAGTCACCGGCGGCTCCGGTGTCGGCGCGGTGGCGGCGCTGATGCTCGCGCCGCAGGCACCGGCGTGGGTGCTGCCGCTGGCGGCGCTCGCCGGTGGTGTCGGCGCGATGGTGCTGCTCCTGGCGGCCGCCGGGCGGCGGGAGGCGCGCGGATGGAGCCTCGACCCGACCAGGGTGGTGCTGGTCGGCATCGGCGTCGGCGCGTTCGCGACCGCGGTGATCGCGGTCCTGGCGCTGCAGGCCCAGCTGGCCGTCAACCGGGCGCTGACCTGGCTGGCCGGCAGCACGTACGGGCGCGGCGTGGAGGACCTGCGCTGGCTGGTCGTCCCCGTCTTGGTCGGCATCGTGCTGGCAGCGCTGGGCCGGTCGATGGACCTGCTCGCCTACGGCGAGGACACCCCGCGTGCGCTGGGTCTCGGGCTCGGGCGGATGCGGCTGACCGTGTTGATCGGTGGTGCCGTCCTGGCCGCTGGTGCGGCGTCGGCTGTCGGCACTGTCGGGTTCGTCGGCCTGGTTGCCCCTCACACGGCCCGGGCGCTGGTGGGGCCGTCGCATCGGCGGTTGATCCCGGTGGCTGCGATGTTCGGTGCGGTCCTGGTGGTTGCCGCGGATCTGGTGGGCCGCAGTGTGCTGGCGCCGCGGGAGATCCCGGTGGGTCTGGTCGTGGCGCTGGTGGGCGCGCCGTATCTGGCCTGGCTGCTGCGCCGCTCCAACCGCGGCAGCCTCGTCTGACACTGGCCGGGGCGGCGGGGCGTTCGGGGCGGATCCGTACGCGCCAGGACGGTCCTGGCCGCTTGTGGGTCGTCCTCCCTCTGGCCGGTTCCGTGGGGATCTGAGCGCACCTTGGTGAGAAAACTGACGGATGGCGCGGGTTTTCGTGTCGGATGCGTCGTTTTTCTCACCGAGGTGTGTTCAGGTCCCTGAGGTGAGGTCTGCCAACCAACGCCGGGTGAGGGACGGGCACGCCCGACGGGTCCGTTGTCCACAGGAAGCGGCTCGATCGGCCGATGCCGGGTGACTCGTCCACAGATCCGGTGAGCGGCCTGTCGTACGTCGCACGGGCGGCGCACATTGCATGAATGCCCGGATGCATCCGCACCATCCCGTACGACATCGCCGAACTCCTCGGTCGCGAGGGCGGGGTGGTCACTTCTGCTGTCGCCGGAGCCGCCCGTGTGCACCCCAGCCGGTTGCGACGGCTGCATCGAGCGGGCTTCCTGACCCGTCTGTCGCCCGGCTGCTACGCCTCGAGTGAGGCATTCGCGGCCGCCTCGTTGTGGCATCGCTACCGGCTCCGCGCCCGTGCCTTTGCCATGTCTCAGAAGTCGCCCGTCTTCCTCACGGGATGGTCTGCTGCCGTGACCTGGGAGCTGCCGACGATGGGAGTGCCGCCCGCGCTGCCGGAGGCGGTGCGCTCCAAGGCGCTGCGCCAGTACGGCGAGCGGACCTGCTACGGCGTCGTCCGTGCGGTCGAGGTTCCGCTCGGGCAGGCGCGGCGGCGCGGGCGGGTGCGTGTGATGAGCCGGGAGTGGGCGGTGGCGGAGGTGGCGCGGACCAGCCCGATCCCGCACGCGCTGGTGGTGGCGGACGCGGCGGCGGGTGCGGGTGCCGACCTGCACCTCGCCGTCGGCTACATGGCGCGCTGGGCCGGTGTGCATCGGGCGCGGTGGGTCGCCGAGCACGCGGATCCGTTGGCGGAGTCGCCGATCGAGACGCTGGGCCGGTTCACCTCTATCGAGTTCGATCTGCCGATGCCGGTGTCCAACGCCTGGGTCGGTGCCGAGCGCCCGGAGTTCCGGGTGGACGGGTTGTGGCCGTACCACTGGGTCGTCAGCGAGGCCGATGGTGCGGTGAAGTACGACAACCGTCCGGACGCGTCGCGGATCGTCGCCAAGCAGGGTGAGCGGGAGTGGCGGTTGCGCCGGTTGGGGTTGGACGTGGTGCGTTACGGCTGGGATCTCGCCGCGCATGACCGGGCTGAGCTGGCCGGCCGGTTCGCTGCGCTGCTGCGGGACAGCCCGGCCAGAGCGCAGCCGATCCGGTGGTGGAAGCACGTGTCCGGTGTCGGTGCGGTCGAGCCGGGACCGGGCGACTGGCCATCGCCGCGGCCGGCCTCGATCGTCCTGCCCGCCGGCTGGAGCGGCTGAACACGCCGGTCGCTACGTCAGCTGCGAGGCGCCGAGGTGGAGGAACGAACCACCAGCTCGGGCCGCAGCAGCAGCGACCTTCCAGGCGTCGGGCCGCCAGCCTCGACGCGGGTCTTGAGTTCAGTGATCGCGGCCGCGGCCATTTCGGTCATCGGCTGGCGGACGGTCGTCAGTGGCGGGTCATAGAGGTCGGCGAGGACGATGTCGTCGAAGCCCACCACCGAGACATCGGTGCCGACCTCCAGCCCGGCGTCGCGTACGCCGCGGCATATGCCCAGCGCGCACATGTCGTTGATCGCCACGATTCCGGTTGGCGGGGTGTCGCTGGACAGCAGCTCATGCGCCGCCCTGCGGCCGAGTTCGGCGGACTCGACGTCGCCGAAGCGCCAGTCCGACGCGCCGGGCCACAGGATCGTCTTGTCGACGGACAAGCCGGCCTGCTCCAGCGCGTTCGCGAACCCCCGGTAGCGGTCCTTGCGGTTGACGCTGCCAAGTGCGCCGGAGACGAACGCGAGCCGCCGGTGGCCCAGGTCGGCGAGGTGTGCGGTGGCCAGTTGCGACCCAACAGCGTTGTCGATGCTGATGCTGACGAGGGCCTCCGGATCGTCGGCCTGCGCGGCGCGATCGAAGGCGACGAGGTGTAGGCCGCGCTGCATCACCGGCGCGACGTGCTCCAGGGATGGCAGGGACGAGCACAGGACGACGCCGCGGATGCCGTCGGACCACAGCTCCTCGATGTATCGGCGTTCTCGGTCCGGATCGCGCTCGCTGTTGCACAGCAGGACGTGGTAGCCCTCCTCGAGAGCAGCCGACTCGAGTTGGCGCGCGAACGAACCCCAGAATGGATTGCCGACGGACGGCACAACCAGGCCGATGGTCTGCGTGCGCCCGGTGCGGAGCTGACGAGCCGCGCGGTTGGGCCGGTACCCGAGCTGTTCGATGGTGTTCTCGACCCGAACGCGGGTCTCGGGCAACATCCGGTGGGCTCTGCCGTTCAGCAGGTTCGACACGGTGCTGGTCGACACCCCGGCCGCCTTCGCGACCTGCTGGATGGTGACCTCTGCCATGGGTTCGCTCCGGTGTTCGTACGATGCCCGCCTCGTCACGCCGCACGGTGTAACGATGAAGTGATATCGCCGTCAGACTAGTCCCTGGCGTATCCAGAGTCCAAATTTCATGCTCTTGACGGCGCAGAAGGTCGCCTCTATCTTCGGTACATCGTTACACCAGACCACCACACGGCAGCCCAACCCCCACGGAGACCGCCGTGCAACCTGGCCCGTTGACTCCGCGAAAGGAGCACAGCGCACATGAGGATCTGGAGACACCGACCGGGCAGCGCGATGCTGGCGGCAGTTGCCGCGTTGTCGCTGTTCACGGCCGCCTGTGGCAGTGACGATTCCGAGGCTTCCGGCGGCGCCGGAGGCGAAGGTGAGGTGAGCGGCGAGATCACTCTGCTCACCCCCATCTACGAAGGAACCGACGGCGAAAAACTGCTGGAGGAGGAGCTTCTACCGAAGTTCTACGAGCAGTATCCCGATGTGAGCGTGAGCGTGGACTACACCACCTACGGCACGCTGAACGAGAAGCTCACCACGGCCGTCGCCAGTGGGCTGGTCCCTGACGTGATGATGATGGGCGTCGGCTGGATCGAGGGTTTCGCCGACAAGGGCGTGCTGCGTGAGCTCTCCGAGTTCGGCATCACCGGCGAATCGCTCAAGGAGTCCTACACCGAGCAGATCGTGCAGGCGGGCATGTATGACGGCGGTGTCTACGCGGTACCGATCATGTTGGACACGCGCTTCGCGGTCGCCCGGAAGGACATCCTCGCCGAGGCCGGATTCGACAAGCCGCCGAGTTCGTGGGAGGAACTGCGCGAGTACGCGATCGCGCTGACCGAGCGCGACGCGGACGGCACCCTAACCCGCGCCGGGTTCGACATGCTTTCGCATGATCTGCGGCAGATGTTCGAAGTATTCCTCTTCTCGTCCGGCGCGTCCCTGTTCAACGATGATGTCACCGAGCCGACGTTCAACTCGCCGGAGGCGGTCGAGGCGCTGCAGTTCATGACCGACCTCATCAACGAGCACAAGGTCGAGGACGTCGGTTTCTCCAGTACCGACGCGCAGGTGCATCCGCTGATCAACGGGCGCGCGGCGATGGGCCTGGCGCACAACAACCTGTGGCTGCAGGTGCAGGAGTCCGCGCCAGAGCTGGCGGACCAGCTGGTGCCGTTCCTGATCAACGGTGAGCAGCCTGGCATGTTCTTCGGCGGCACTCTCGCCACCGTGTCGGCGAACTCCGAGCACCCGGAAGCGGCGGCAGCACTGCTGGAGTTCCTGTCCAGCCCGGAAGCGGCACTGGCTGCAAACGAACAGCGGGGCAACGTGCCGGCCCTGACCGAGTTGCTGGACAGCGAGTACGTCCGGCAGAACAAGATGGTCCAGTTCGCGATGGAGAACCTCGAACACGCGCAGAACGAGGGCGGGCCGCCGCAGTGGCTGGAGATCCGCGGTGAGTTCACCCCGGCCATCGAGGCAGCGCTGCTCGGCGAGAAGACTCCGCAGCAGGCTCTCGACGACCTCGCCGCGACCGCACAAGAGGCCATGGACCGCTGACGTCGATGTCCATGACGACGAAATCGCTCGAGACGACCGCCGGCGATGTCCGGGACCGGGCTCGTCGACCCGCCCGTGGCCGGCGGTCGTCGGGACGCAAGTTGCGGCGTGCCGGCTGGCTGATGGTGATGCCGGCGGTGGCCCACACCATCGTGTGGATCGCCATCCCGGTCGTCGCGACGTTCGTCCTGAGCTTCACCGATTACGAGGTCTTCTCGGCGCCGTCGTTCATCGGTCTGGACAACTACGTCGAGCTCTGGAACGACGACATCTTCCGCAAGGCCACGTGGAACACCGTTGTCTACACGTTCTTCACCGTCCCGTTCTCGATGGCCGTCGCCGTGGTCGTGGCGGTGTTCCTGAACCAGAAGATCCGGTTCCGGGCGGCTTTCCGGGCTACGTTCTTCCTGCCTCAGGTAACGGCGACGGTGGCGATCGCCATGGTCTGGCTGTGGATGTACAACCCGCAGTACGGACTGATCAATGCGGTGTTGTCGTTCTTCGGGCTGCCGAGCCAGGCCTGGCTGGACGATCCGGACCTGGCGCTGTGGTCGGTGATCCTGGTCGGCATCTGGCAGGGCATTGGCATGAAGATGCTGATCTACCTGGCGGCGTTGCAGAACATCGACCCGAACCTCTACGAGGCGGCGTCACTGGACGGCGCGTCCAGCGTGCGGCAGTTCTTTTCGATCACGTTGCCGATGCTGAAGCCGGCGACGTTCTTCGTCTTCGTCGTGTCGATCATCGGCGCTTTCCAGGTGTTCGACCAGGTCTATGTACTGACCGACGGCGGTCCGGCGAACGCGACGACGATGATGACCTACGAGGTCTACCGTGCGGCGTTCCAGGACTTCCGGATGGGTCTGGCTTGTGCGCAGTCGGTGGTGCTGTTCGCTTTCCTGCTGGTGCTCACCGTGATCAACCGGCGGTTGACAGGTGGTGACGACCAATGAGCGGCGAGGGGACGAGCGAGCGGAGTGGCCGGCGGAGCGCAGCGGAGCCGTCCGCGGAGCAAGCGAGGAGCCGAGCGCGACCGGGGGATACGAGCGGCGAGGGGACGAGCGAGCGGAGTGGCCGGCGGAGCGCAGCGGAACCGTCCGCGGAGCAAGCGAGGAGCCGAGCGCGACCGGAGGACACGAGTATCGCCGAGCGTCGGCCGGCCACGACCCGCCAGCGTGGACGCGCCCGAAACGTCGTCCTGACCGTCGTGCTGGGCGTCGGTGCCTTCACCATGATCGTGCCGTTCCTGTGGATGGTGCTGACCTCGGTGAAGAGTCCCGAGGACCTGGCGACCTTCCCGCCTTCGTTCTGGCCTGACGAATGGGTCTGGAGCAACTACACCGATGCGCTGGACGCGGCGCCGTTCGGGACGTACTTCCGCAACAGCCTGATCATCGCCACCGGGCACACCAGCATCACGCTGGTGTTCGCGGCGATGGCCGGTTACGCGCTGGCGCGGATTCCGTTCCGCGGCCGCGAGTTCGTTTTCATGGGTTTCGTCGCGATGCTGATGATCCCGACCTACACGAAGATCGTTCCACAGTTCTTGATCGTGAAGTTCATGCCGCTCTTCGGTGGCAACGACATTCTCGGTCAGGGCGGTAGCGGCTGGTTGAACACCTGGTGGGCACTGCTCATCCCGGGCGGGTTGAGCCCGTTCGCGATCTTTCTGTTCCGGCAGTTCTACCTCTCGCTGCCACGAGAGCTCGAGGAGGCGGCCCGGATCGACGGTCTGGGCGAGCTGCGGATCTGGGCGCAGGTCTACACGCCGTTGATCAAGCCCGCCATCGCGACGGTCGCCCTGCTGACGTTCCAGGACAGCTGGAACAACTTCCTGTGGCCGCTGCTGGTCACCACGCGCGACGACCTGCGCGTCATCCAGGTCGGCTTGGCCGTGTTCCAGCAGCAGGAGTCGACTGCGTGGGCCTACCTGATGGCTGGGACGACGCTGGCCACCGTCCCGATGGTCCTGCTGTTCCTGGTGGCTCAGCGCTACTTCATCCAAGGCTTCGCGAACGCCGGAATCAAATGACCCCGATCGAGAGGACACTCATGCGGATCGACTTGACCGGACGGCGCGCGCTCGTCACCGGCGGAGGCAGTGGAATCGGCGCGGCGATCGCCCGAACGCTGGGTGGTTGCGGCGCCGACGTCGCCGTGCACTACGCGTCGAGCGCGGACGGTGCCGAAGCCGTCGTCAAGGAGCTCGTCGCCGACGGCCGGCGTGCCGTGTCGGTGCCGGCCGATCTCACCGACGCGCGGCAGGGAACGCAGGTCGTGGAGCGGGCGGTGCAGGAGCTCGGCGGCCTGGACGTCGTCGTCAACAATGCGGGTCATCTCGTCGGCCGGGCGGAGGTGGCCGACATGACCGACGAGCATTGGGCCGAGGTGATGGATGTCAACGTCACCAGCACATTCGCCATCACCCGTGCGGCGATTCCGCACCTTCGCCGCTCCGAATCCGGGAGCGTGGTGCTGATGGCGTCGCTGGCGGCCGAGAACGGTGGCGGCAAGGGCTCGGTGGCGTACGCCGCGGCCAAGGCCGCCGTCATCGGCTTCGGCCGCGGCCTGGCCAAGGAGCTTGCACCCGACGGCGTGACCGTCAATGCCGTTGCTCCGGGCTTCATCGGCCAGACGGCATTTCATGACACGTTCACCCCGGTCGACGCACGGCCCGGCATGGTCGCCGGGATCCCGCTCGGTCGCGAGGGGACGCCAGGTGACGTGGCGGGCGTGGTGGCGTTCCTGGCCTCACCGCTTTCGTCGTACGTGACCGGGCACGTCGTCGACATCAACGGAGGGCAGTTGTTCCGGTGACCTCGATCCCCTGGACCCGCGGCGGTTGGTGGCACGACTACGTCTGCCCCAGTCACGGCACGGAATTGTGCCCACCGACCGCCGAAGGTCATCCGTGCCCGCACGGCTGTGTGCTGACCGGACAACGCTACGCGTCCGCCTGGGCGGTTCTGGACCATCAGGCGCGGGCGCGGGAGCTTCGGCTGTGTGCGCGGCGGTACCGGGCATCGCGGGAACCCGGCGACCTGGACCGTGCGCTCGACCTGCTCACCGCCTACGCGCGGCTGTACGAGGAGGTGGCCGGATCCGGGTGGAGTGGGCAGGCCGAGGCGTGGATGCTGCGCGGAAAGCTGTTCTCGCAGGCGTTGACCGAGGCGCTGTGGGGTGTTCAGGTCGCAGACGCCGTCGCCGTCCTGGCGGCGGATCCAGCGTCGCGTGCCTGGCTCGACGAACCGGTGACCGCGCTGCTGCGCGAGCTGATGACGACGGTCGCGGACGCACGTCGGCTGCTCGTCGACGAACGTGGTGAGCTGCGCAGCAACTACACCGCATGGCTCGACTGCGCCGGCGCCACCGCGGCACGGGCGCTGCGGGCACTGGGCGAGCCGGAAGACCCGAGGCCGTGGACGAAAGGCGGGTTCGAGCAGTTGCGGGCGGCGGTTGGCGACGATGGCTGGGAGTGGGAAGCAGCCACGTACTACCACGTGTTCGTGCTCCGGGCCCATCTGCTCGCGTTGCACGGCGTCGAACCGGCTGCGCTGCCACGCGACGTGGCCGATCGGCTGGCCGGAATGGTGCGCGTGCTGTCGTCGCTCGCCGCGCCCGACGGGGATGTGCCGGTGCTTCACGACGGCCCGTACCGCCGTGACGGCGCCCTGCTCGAGCTGATCGAGGTGTGTGTGCTCGCGCGCCAGCTGTGGACGTCCACCGGCCTGGACGGCGTCGAGAGGCACGCCCGGAGGGCGCTGTCGGCGCCGCACGACGGACTCGAGGACCTGTTGGACGGGTGGTTCGCCGGGCCACCACGACCCCCGCTCACCCCGGACCGGGGGTCGGTACGTTTCGCCGATGCCGGCATCCTCGTGCTGCGCGACCCGGACGACACGTGGCAAGCCGTCGTCGACGCCGGGGCGCACGGTGGTTCGCACGGACATCTGGACAAGCTGGCGCTCTATCTGTACGGCCCGGACGGTCCATGGCAACCCGCACCCGGCGTTCCGCCGTACGGCAGTCCGCTGCGGCGTGGGCATTACGCTCGCACGCTCGCTCACCCGACGGTGCGGGTCGGCGACGCCGACCAGGCATCATGTACCGGCCGGATCGAGGAGTGGAACGCCGCCCCGCCGGCGCGGGCCGTGGTCAGCGCCGACGACGCATTCCCCGGCGTGATGCTACGCCGGTCGCTGATCATGACCGAGGACTATCTGCTCGACGTCGTACGGGTGCGCACGGAGTCCGGAGAGGAGCAGAAGGTCGTTCTGGGCTCGCGGCCCGCCGCTCGCCTCGACGTGCGGTCGATGGGTGACGGGTGGCGGACCCGCTGGGCGTCTGCGAACGGCGGCACGTCCCTTTCCGGCATCCATGCCGCGTCCGTACCTGCGGTGCTGGATGTCGTGCCCGGCCGTGGGCCCTCGGTCGACCCTGCCGCGTTCCTCGCCGCGGCGGACTGGACAGCCACGGCCGCCGACGTCACGTTCGTGAGCGCCTACTGGCCGGGCGTCGACGAACGGATCGCTGCCCTGGAAGCGCGGCCGGACCGCCTGCGCGTGCAACGGGCGAGCGGACATGTCGACGAGTACCCCCGGGAGGACGCATGAGTACCCAGCCGCTGCTGCTCGCCGGACGTCTCGATCGGCTACGCCAGGAGGCATCCGGGGTGCGAGGGCGACAGTTCCGTCGCCTGCTCGACGAGTGTGATCGTTACCGCAGCGAGGTGCCGCCGGCCGAACACCCGCGGGCCAGCATCACCTACTTCGGTCCCGTAGCGGCCAACCTCGCTCTGGCGTACCGGCTGACCGGACAGCGGCATCATCTCGAGCAATTGCGGCGATGGTTGGCGCCACCGGTGTCGTTCCCGCACTGGGGCAAGGCGCACATGCCCGATCACGATCTCGACGCCGGCTGGCTGTGCCACGGGCTGGCACTGGCCTACGCCTGGGCGGGAGCCGACCTCCCCGCGGCCGAGCGCGATGCGCTGTTCGACAAGCTCGTGCTGCAGGGTACCCGGCTGTACGACTTCGCCGTGGCCTCCGAGGGCAGCTGGTGGTCGGCGTCGTACTGGCAGAACCACAACTGGATCTGTTACGCGGGCCTCGCCACGGCTGGTTACGTCCTCGCAGCGGACCACCCGCCCGCTCACGCGTGGACCGAGCGGGCCAAGCAGAACTTCGCCACCGTCCTGGACCTGTTGCCTGACGACGGCTCCAACTGCGAGGGGGTCGTCTATTGGCGTTACGGCGTGCCGTGGATCGTCTCGTACCTCGACGTGCTGAAGTCAGCCGAAGGTATCGACTGGTTCCCTCGCAGCGCTTACCTCCGTGAGACCTTCTGGTACCGCCTCTACCAGGCCGCGCCCGACCTCGAGCGGATCGTCGACCACGGCGACTGTCACGACCGGCGTAGCGGCCACTCGGTCGCGTTGTACTACAAGCTCGCCGCGGAGTACCGCATACCGCAGGCACAGTGGCTGGCCGAGCGGGTCGCCGGCGACTTCTTCTGGCGGGAGGCGTACGAGAGCGGCGTCAAGCCGGGGGTGCGCCCGGAGGCCTACCAGGAACTGCTCTGGTACGACCCGACGGTGCCCGCACGCGGTCCGGAGTCGCTGCCGCTGGGCCGGGTCTTCCCCGACCTGGGCCTGGTAGCGGGCCGGACGTCGTGGGACCCGCAGGCGTGCCTGGTGTCGTTCAAGGCCGCACCGGGCGGCGGGCACAAGGCGTGGGAGACGTCGCACCGGTTGGCGGACGAGAGAGGGTGGAGCACGCTCAATGCTGGCCATCATCACCCCGACGCCGGCAGCTTCGTTCTGTTGGGCCACGGCTCGTACCTCGCCGTCGACGAGGGATACTCGAACCGCAAGCGCACGGCGCACCACAACGCGGTGCTCGTCGACGGGCACGGCTTCGTCAATGACGACCGTTACCACGTGTACAAGGATCTGCCTCGCGAACACGTCGCCCGGATCCGGACGGCGACGATCGGCGACGGGTGGGTGTACGCCGTGAGCGAGGCCGCGTCGATGTACGACGCGGCCCTCGATGTCCGGCGTCTGGACCGGCACCTGGTCATGTCGCCGCGCGGCACGCTGATCCTGGTGGACGATCTCGCCGCGGGCGTGCCGCGGCGGTGGACCTGGCTGCTGCACACCGACCACCGTGCCGAGCACGTGGGTGACGGCCGGTGGGTGGCCGACGCCGGCTCGGCCCGGCTGCGGGTCAGCGCGCTCGAGCCGACGACGACCCACGCCGACGTCGTGGAGACACCGATCGCGGCGAACCCCACGTCGAGCACCCCCAGCCTGGCCATCGAGAAGGTCCAGTACACGCTCCGCCGCGCCACCGGTCCGGCGGAGGAAGTCCGGTTCGTGACCGTAGGCGAGCCGTTGGCGTGGGACGACGCCGAGCCGTCGGAGATCGAGGTGCACTCGGACGGACGACGGGTGGTGGTCGAGGTCGAGCGCGGCGGCGACGTCGAACTGGTCGCGATCGACCTGGACGGCAAGGATCCGTCCGGTGCGCTCGGCGCTGTCGCCGACATCGCCGGTGACGGCTTCGCGGCCCGGTCGGAGTCGAAGACGTGATGACCGTGGCGACCCCTGACGGCGCGCGCCGGAACCGCTGGGAGCACAGGGTGCTGGCCGCGCTGGCCTATCCGGCCAACCTGGCGTTCGCCGGGGTTGCGGCGTTCCTGCTGGCGCTGCCGATCGTGACCTGGTTGCCGGCATCGGTGGCCGCCGGGCGGGCCATGCACGGTTGGCTCACCGACGGCGACGACCGTGTGTTCACCACCACGATGCGCGAGTTCGCCGCGACGTGGCGCCGGACGATGCCGGCCGGCCTCGTGGCGACAGCCGTCGCCACGGTGTTCACCATCAACCTCGTGTTCCTCGGCAGCCGGGACGCGCCGGTCGCGTTCCTGCTCGCGACGGCGATGCTGCCGTTCGCCGCGGCGTTCGTCCTCGTGATCGTCATGCTCCCGGTCGCCGCGGCGCGTTGGCCCGACGCGTCGATGCGGCGGTGGTTGACCGAAGCGGTCGCGCTCGCGGCGGCGCGCCCGGTGGCCTCCGCCGCCCTCGTCGTCATCGTGGCGGCATTCGGGCTGACCTGCGTGCTGGTGCCGACGATCGTGCCGTTCTTCGGCCTGTCGGTGCCGGTCTGGCTCGGCCTCGCGACCGCGCGCGTCACCCGTGGTCCACAGACGTAGTGGCCGAGTGGCCGTGGGCCAGGATTCGCGGAATCCCGGGCGCCCTCTGGGTTCTCTACGCCGACACCTTCACCATGGCGCTGGGGTTCTTCATGCTGATCCCCTTGCTCGCCTATCACCTGCTGGAGAACCTCGCACTGTCGGTGGCCGTGGTAGGAGCGTTGTCGGCGGTGCGGACCGCGGCGCAGCAGGGGCTCATGCCGTGGTCGGGGTGGATCGCCGACCGGATGGACTACCGCCGCGCGATCGCCGTCGGTGTCCTGATACGCGCGGCGGGATTCACCCTGCTCGGTGCGGCCGACAGCGTCCCCGCACTGGCGGTGGCATGCGTGCTCACCGGAGCCGGCGGCTCGCTGTTCCATCCGGCGAGCTACGCGGCGTACGCGGCTCTGGCTCGTGGCCGGGATCACGTGACCGTGTACTCGACCCGCGAGACGCTGTCGAACCTCGGCTTCGTGCTCGGGCCGGTCGTCGGTGGACTGCTGTCGGCATTGGAGTTCCGTTGGGTGTGCTATGGCGCGGCGACGCTGTTCGGAATGTCCTTCGTCATCACGCTGGCGGGGCTGCCGAGTGGCCTGTCCGGTGCCGGCAGCAATCGACGAGTGCGGCTGCGGGCGGTCGTCGCTCATCGTGCGTTCGTCCGGTACTGCCTGCTGGCGGCCGGTATCTGGTTGCTGATCTCGCAGCTGTATCTCGCGGTTCCGGTGCGCGCGGCTTCCGTGCTGCCGGATGCCGTCGGCGTCGGCGTGGTCTACTCCTCGGCCGCGGTCGTGATGGTCGTCCTGATGGTTCCGCTGACCGGCCTGGCCCGGCGGCGCTGGCCCACAGGCCGGATCCTGGCCACCGGCGCCGCCGGGCTGGGCGGCGGGCTCGCGGTGATGGGCGTGTGGGATTCGGCCGCCGGGCTGTTCGCCGGCGTGGCCGTCTTCACGGTCGGGCAGATCCTCTCCCAGCCGGTGATGAACGCCGTGGTCGCAGATTATGCTCGCGAGAACGGTGTGGCGTCGTACTTCGGCGTGCACGGCCTCGCCCTCGCGGTTGGCGGAGTGGCCGGCAACGTCGGTGGGGGATTCCTCTACGGCCTGACCGGCGGTTGGTCGCTCCTGTCCTGGGCGGTTTTCGCCTCGTGGGCAGTCGTCCTGATCTGGCTGTTGCGCCGCCCCGGGTTGGTCCCTTGAGGTCAACGGACGACGACGTCGGCGCTGTCGTCGATACGCAGTTGCTCGTCGGTGTTGCCCCGCACCACGTTGCCGTCGAGGACGATGCCGGTGCCGGCGTCGATCCGCACCCCGTTGGTGTTCGCCGCCACGACGTTTCGTTCGATCAGCACGTCGGTGGGGATGCCGGCGGCGTGGCCGTCGTCGCCGGGGTCCTCGGTCAGCCGGACGCCCCAGAACCCGTCGGCGCGGTTCCCGGTGATCGTGTTGGAGCGGACGACGGTCCCCGGGGCGTTGCGTACCTCGATGCCCACCTCGGCGGGCGACCGGTGTCCGCGGACGATCACGTTGTCCTCGATCAGCGTGTCCGGGGAGCCGATATGCACGAGGACGCCTTCGCGGTTGCCCTGCAGGACGTTGCCATGGATCCAGTTGCCCGGGCCGGACGCGTCGTGCTGGGTGGCCGTCCCGCCGGTGTTGCCCAGAGCGATGCCGGCGGCGCGGCTGCTCACGACCGTGTTGGCGCGTACCTCGTTCAGGTACTCGTCCTCGCCGTGCAGGTCGATCGCGTCGAGGACGGTCCCGGTGATCCGGTTGCCCACGACGAGGTTGTTGTGCGTGTAGTACTGGAGCAGGATCGCGTGCCGGAGGTACGGGCCCTCGAACGTGTTGTTCTTGACGATGTTGTGCCGCGAGTCGTCCGGGTAGGCGTACCGGTCCTCGAGGGGCGTGCCCTGTATCGTCACGCCGTAGCCGGCACCGCCGTCGCCGACGCTGGTGGCGTTGCGGAAGGTGCAGCCGCGGACCACGACCTCACGGCTCTTCTCGATCCGCACGCCCATCCGCTGGTAGCGCTCCACGGTGACGCCGTCGACAACGACGCGCAGGCTCGGCCGGATGCCGAGGTTGGACACGAAGATGCCGTACGAGGGGCCACCGCCCGCGGCGGCGTCCGGGTCGTCGGAGAACGGGCCGTCGAAGGTGGACGTGACGGTCAGGTCCGAGATGATCACGTCGGTGACGCCCATGCCGCGGATCACCTTGCCGGACGACGTCTCGGGTGTCAGCGCCGAGCGCAGGATCGTATCGTCGGTACCCGCGCCCCGCAGATGGATGCCCGAGCGCAGGGCGATGTTGGTGGTGGGATCGGCCGGGACGGTGGTGTCGAGGTCGTAGATGCCGGGCGGCAGGAACACCTCGTCGCCCGGCTCCGCCGCCGAGATGGCGGCACGGATCGCCGCGGCGTCGTCGCCGGTGCCGTCCGCCGGGTCGGCGCCGTAGTCGAGCACGTCGAGCGTGCGGCCGATCACAGGAGCCGGCGGCGTGAGTACGTGCGGCTCGCCGCCGGGCTCGACGAGTCCTGGGGCTGTCCAGGGTTCCGCGTCGGGATCCGGCTCGGGAAGCGTCGAAGCCAGCTCCTCGACTACCGCGCCGTCCGGATCGGGCGGGTACACACGTACCTCGTTGACGGAGTTCCAGTCGTTGCCAGAGCTGTTGCCGTAGCCGAGATAGCGGACGTACCGCGCTTCGAGGCCGGACTCCGGTGCGACGCCGAGTTCGACCGGCTCGAGGTCGGTGGTTCCGCCGGAGCTGCTCGCATCGTCGACGACCGTCGTCCAGGTGGACCCGTCGTCGGAGACCTGCAGGTCGAACTGCGACGTCCGCCGGTCGCCCTGATGCCAGGCGATTCCCACATAGCCCACCGTGCGAACCTCGCCGAGGTCCCACCGGATCCATTCCGGGTTCGCCGGGTCCGTCGTCTTCGCCGACCAACGCGTCGTGAGGTCACCGTCGATCGTGTTCTCCGGCAGGTTGCCGTCGCTGCTCGACGCCGTCACTTCGTGCACGGGGAGTGGCTCGGGCGGCTCAGGGGCTGCCGCGGACGTGGCCGCAGGGCCTGCTGCGGCGAGTGCGGTGACGCCGGTCGCGATCAGAGCAACGAGGGAACGCGGGCGTTCAAATTGATGTACGAGCATCATGTATATGAACAGTGGGAGAGAAGTGCAGGAATGTCAATCCCTGCCCGTGCGTTGAATTCCGGCTCCGGCGCGGGTCAGGTCCGCGGTGACAGGAGCCGTTCGTTGGCCTGAACGAGCACGTCGATGATCCGTTGTTCGGTCCGCGTATCCAGGCGCAACGTCGGCGCCGACACACTGACGGCGTCGACCGGAGGGCGGCTGGTGCGCAGACTCACCGCGAAGCAGCGGATGCCTTCGCTGTTCTCCTCGCGGTCGATGGCGTAACCGACGGCACGGATGCGGTCGAGCTCGGCGAGTAGATCGTCGCGGTCGCCGATGGTGTTGAGGGTCAGTGTCGGCAGCCGCGCCGGCAGGAGGTCTGCTACCTCACCATCGTCGCGGGCGGCGAGTAGGGCCTTGCCCAACGCGGTGGCGTGCGCAGGCAGCCGGCGTCCGATCGCGGAGTACATCCGTAACGGGTGCGACGACTCGCGCTTGGCCAGGTAGACGACGTCGGAGCCGTCCAGGCGCCCCAGGTGCGTGGTCTCGCCGACCTGAGCGTTCAGCCAGTCCAGCAGTGGCTGTGCCCGGGTGACGGCGTCGTCGCGGTCCACGTACGAGGCACCGACCAGCAGCGAACGCACACCCAGGCCGAAGAGCTGGCCGGAATCATCGGTCTCGACCCAGCCTCTGCGCACCATGGTGCGCAGGATGCCGTGCAGGCTGCTCTTCGGTATCGACAGTGTCCTGGCGAGGTGGCCGAGGCCGATGCGCTCCGGGGCGTCGGCGAGAACCTCGAGGATCTCCAGTGTCCGGTCGGCGGACTTGACCGGCTGGAACTGCGCATCTGTCACTGGTCCATCGTATGGCGGGCGTTCACGTGAATGACCGACATTCATGAGCTCCGTACCGCCCCGCACACACGGAACCGGCCGGCAACCCCTGACCCCAGGGCTGCCGGCCGGTTCCGTCGTCGCGTCTGCTGGCTCGCCGCTCAGCAGCGTCGGTCGATCACTCGATCAGCGGCCGCCTCGTCCGGCGCGGCCGTCGCTGACGATGCCGATCGACGCGGTCGCCGGGTCGCCGACCTGGTATCCGGAGCCCGGATCGACGGTGATCTCGACGGAGCGCTCCCGTGGGCTCGGTCCACGGCGGTCGATCACCCCGACGGTCTCGGTGACCGTGGTCTCGCCGGCGGGGAAGGTCACCTCGCCGTCCAGCGGCTCGTAGTCGCGCCCGGGCCGGGTGTAGCGGCTGTCGGTGACCGAGTACGACACCGTGAGCTCGCCTCCGGCGGCGCCGGCCGGCCGGGTGAAGGTGACCACGCCGTCGGTGTCCGGCTCCACGGCGTCCTGCGTGGCCGAGACCGTCACCGCCGGTGTGTCGACCGTGACGTCGGCCGCGGCCGTGACCGGTTGCGCGCCGGGGTTGTCGGTGACGTGCACGGCCTCGTTGGTGAGCACCCGGCCGTCGGCGACGTCGTCGTCCACGGTGACGTCGTAGCTGATCCGCACCGGCTCGAGGTCCGGGCCGGCGTAGTCGGCGCACACGACGGTCCCGTCGGTGATGACACCCTCGGCGCTGCCGTTGTCGACCAGCGCGGTGCCGGCGGTGCCGTCGGCGTTCTCGGTGCCGACGGTCAGCGGGCCGGAAAGCGGACCGGTGACGTTGTCGTAGGCGAACACCAGGTCGCTGCTGCCCGCTACGGCGAACGCCTCGACGTCGTAGGTGCCCTGGGTGCCGTCCGGGTCGTCGGCGAGCCGGACGTCGTCGTACTCGACGATCGCCAGGTCGCCGGCGGTGGCCAGCGAGACACCGGTGTTGGCGTCGGCGTCGTGGTCGATGCGCATGTCCTGCCAGAGCATGGCGGCGACGTTGTTCGGCCGTGCCGGATCGGGCAGCGACTGCGGTGTGCCGGGCTGCCCGCCGTAGTTCGCGGCGACGTCGTACGAGAGGAAGCCGTCGTCGGTGAAGCCGAGGCCGTCGTACAGGTCGCCGTGGAAGCCGAACCCGGTACCGGCGAACGCGGTGTAGGCGACGCCGTCACCGCTGATGCCCGCGTTCGCCGGGATGCCGAACTCCTCCAGGTTCGTGTATCCGGCGGTCCCGGTGAACGGGTTGACGCAGGTCTCGTCGTCGGCGCTGGTGGTGATGTCGTAGCTGCCCGGGGCGCCGACCGGTGTCGGCATGGTGCCCTCCCACTCGAGCACGCCGTCGGTGACGGTCGCTCCGCCGGTCGCCGAGCCCTCGACGTAGGTCATGCCCTCGGGGAGGGTGTCGCTGATCGTGTAGCTCAGGTCCCGCGGGGTGACGTTGGGTCGCACCGTGAGCGTGTACGTCACGGTCTCGCCCGGCGCAGCGGTGTCCACGGACGCGGTCTTCGTGACGTCGTCGGCGTGCCGGTGCACCGTGACCGGCAGCGTGCCGATGTCGCCCGGTGAGTCCGGGCTCGAGCCCAGGGTGACGGCGCCGTACCAGGTCTGGCCGGCCTCCATGGCCGGCTCGTCGTAGCTGGTGCGGATGGTGAACGGCTCGCCGATGGGCTGCTGCTGCGGCCCGTCGACGGTCATGTTGCCCGCGTCGCCGCCGACGACGGCGGTGCCGAGCGTGACCGTGTCGGTGCCGCCGGCGGCGGACGCCTCCCAGTTCTGCGCCACGACCCACCAGGTCCCGGCCTCCGGGTCGGTGATGTCACAGAACTCGTCGGCCGTCGAGCTGGTGCTGGAGCAGACCTCGGTCGCGGCGCTCGGCTCGCTGCCGGTGCCCACGAACAGGTCCATGTCCGGCGCGGTGGCATCCGACAGCGACGCGATCAGCCGTGCGCCGTCCGCCGGCACCTCGATCAGCGTCGTGTGGGTGCCGTTGCCGTCGTAGGGGTCGTCGTTGGTGGAGTCCTCAGGCACCGACACCTCGTCCTCGGCCGCCGGCACCAGGCCCGCGACACTCGTCGTCAGATCGGTGATCTCGATGGCCTCGATCGGCGCGGACTCCTGCGAGCCCGCGTCCCGGCGGGTGTCCACCGAGATCTCGCCCGGGAGCACCCCGGTGGACGGCAGCACGGCGACCGGCAGATGCGCCGGCGGCGCGGCCGACCCGTCCGGCGGGGTCAGCACCACGGTGGCGTACTGGTAGTCCTCGGTCGCGGCGCCGGTGACGTCGACGGTGACGGTCAGTTCGACGTCCTCGCCCTCGGCGATGGTGAACGTCGAAGGCTCGACGGAGACGGTGACGCCGTCGGTGGTCGACTCGGCGCTGGCGGCCCACGTGCCGGCGCCGGTCGCGGTGCCCGTCACGGTGCGGGTGAACGTGCAGGTCTGCAGGCACTGGCTGTTCGCCATGCTGGGCAGGTTCAGGGTCTTGACGTCGCCGCCCTGGGCCGGGTCGGCGGCGACGTAGTCGGCGTAGGTCTCGTCCATGACCAGGCCCGCGCGTGCCGCGACGTTCAGGTCGACGCGGCCGGAGCCCATGTCGTGCCAGTCGGCGGCGGTGCCGTCGATGTCGGTGACGTCGGTGTGCGCGGTGGTCATCAGCGCGGACTGCGCCTCGGCCGGGCTCCACGCGTCCCCGTGCACCCCTTTGAGCAGGGCGAACGATCCTGCGACGTGCGGGCTGGCCATCGACGTGCCGGAGATGAACTCCCACGCGACCTCGTTGCCGGCGCCGCCGGCGGCGAGGATGTCCACGCCCGGCGCGGTCACGCTGGGGGAGACGATGTCGAGCGCGTTGTTCGGGCCGCGGCTGGAGAAGCCCGCCATGACGTCGCCGAGCTCGTCCGAGATCACCTCGATGCCGCCGGACAGCGCGGCCTGCTCACCGGTGACGCCGGCCATCCACTCCTTCAACGCGACGCCGTCCGCGTGCGTGATGTGCACGGCGGGCAGCTCGTGCGCGTCGGCGTTCAGTGAGCTGCCGTTGGCCTCGTCGTTCGCCAGGACCATGCCCTCGGCTCCCAGCGCGGCGAGGTTGCCACCCTTGGCGACCCGGGCGATCTCGCCACGGTCGCAGACGACGATCTTCCCGGTGAGGTCCTGGCCGGCCAGTCCGTCGGCCTTGCACAGCGGGCTGCCGAGGTCACCGGCGTAGATGAGGTCGAACGCACCCCCGGTCGGTGCGCTGAAGCCGAGGCCGCGGATGGCCGGAAGCGTCTCGCCGCCGTCGGCGGCGATGCCGTTGATCTCGGCCTGCCACTGCCGGTCGTGCTGGGCGGCGCCGACCGACGTGACCCAGGGGACGTCCGCCGGCGAGCCGACGGTGTTCGCGCCCGGCCCGTCGTTACCGGCGGACGTGGCGACGTGGACGCCGGCGGCACGGGCGTTCAGGAAACCGACGGCGTCCGGGTCGGTCCACGCCGCCGACGGCGAGGAGCTGCCGATGGAGTAGTTGATGACGTCGACGCCGTCGGCGATCGCCTGGTCGATGGCCGCGACGATGCCCGCGATCGAGCAGCCGTCGGTGGTGCACACGTCGTAGGCGATCAGGTTGGCGTGCGGCGCGACACCGGAGATGGTGCGGGTGGCGCTGAACTCGTGCTCGGTGCCGCGGGCGCTGTACGTGGTCGCCTCGACCTGGTTGCCGGCGCTGGTGCTGGCGGTGTGCGAGCCGTGGCCGTTGTCGTCGTAGGGACTGCCCGGCTCGCCGCTGGTGAAGCTCCAGGCGCCGATCAGCTTGTCGTTGCAGCCGAAGTCGGGCACGTGGATGTCGGTGTTCGCCGGGTCGCAGACACCGACGTACGTGCCGGAGCCCAGCGGGTTGGTGTGGTCGTAGCCGTCGCCGCCTTCGGCTTCGGGCACCGAGTCGGCGAACGACGGGTTGGCGGGGTTGATGCCGCTGTCGAGGACGCCGACCACGACGCCCTCGCCCTTGGTGGCGCTGGTTCCGCCGGGTGTGCCGGACCCGTCCCACAGGGCGGGCGCGCCGATCCAGTCCGGGCCGTGGTCGGTCTGCAGCTCACGCTGTTCGTCCACCTGGACGGCGGCGACGCCGGGGAGCTCGGCGACCGCGCGCGCCTCGTCGCGGGTCAGTTCGACGGCGATGCCGTTCATGGCGTCGGTGTAGGTGTGCCGGACGTCCGGGCTGCGTCCGGTCTCGTCGCCGATGGCCGTGACCAGCTCGGCCTGTTCCTGCCGGAGGTGCTCGCGGTACTGCCGCGGCGCATCCGCGTCGGCGTCCAGCCGCTGGGTTCCCCTGGCCTCGGGCGCCGTGGCCGGTATCCCGTCGATGCCGCCGTCGTAACTGGGGACCGCCGGTTCCTTCAGGCGCACCAGATAGAGCTCGGGCCGTTCGGTGGCGCTGCCCAGCGCCATGACCGGTCCCTTGTCGAGCTGTCGTTCGACGACGTCGGTGACCTCGGTGGGGGTGTCCGGGAACGGTGGATCCGGCGGCGCCGCGGCGGCACCCTGGGCCAGCCCCAGGGTGAGTGCCGCCACGGCGGAGAACGTCAGGGAACGGCGCAACATCGTGACTCCTTACTGAACGACCCACTGGACGTCGAGGTGGTCGAGCTGGGGTCGGCTCGCCGCTGGTCGCGGTGCGATCGGCTCCGGTGCCGGTACGGCGGGATGCGGGAACGACCGGGGACTGGTGATCATGTGCCCGAGCCGGAGCGACGGCAGACACATCACGCGCCTCCTCGTGACTGACCTGGTCGGTGTTCCCGAACAGACGAGTCAAGCTGCCGCTCCGGGTATCCGGCGAACCTAGACGAAGCTGTCACCACTGTCAATGGTGACAGTAGGGTGATGAATGTGGATATCACATCCCAGCTCTCCGGTCTCGTCGACCTGGGGCTGACCCGGTACGAGGCGGGCGCCTACGTGGCGCTGATCGGGCGGCAGGAGGCGACGCCCGCGGACGTCGCCCGCATCGCGTCCATCCCGCGCCAGCGCGCCTACGACGTGCTGGCCTCACTGGCCGAGCGCGGCGTCGTCGTCCAGGTGCCCGGCAGCGGCGTGCGTTACCGGGCGCAGCCGCCGGACCGGGTGGCGCAGCTTCTGCTGGCGGTGCGCCGCCGGGAGCTGGACCGGCTGACACAGCGCACCGACGACGTCGTGGACGAGCTGCTGGCGCGGCATCGCGCGGCGCAGGGCGGCGACGACCGCAGCGACCACGTCGAGGTGCTGCGCGATCGCGAGCACGCGGTGGAACGGATCGAACAGCTGTGGTCCGAGGCGCGGACGGAGATCCTGTCGCTGGTGCGTCCGCCGTACCTGGCGCCGCCGGAACCGGAGGACGTCCGCGTGGTCGAGGGCGTCGTGCAGCGCGCGATCTACGAACGGTCGCTGTTCGACGACGCGGTGATGGCCGCCGTCGTCCGTGCGTACGCGGACCGTGGCGAGCAGGTGCGGGTGGCCGACGAGCTGCCGCTGAAACTGACCCTGGTGGACGGTCGCTCGGTCGGGTTCAACATGCCGCACGCCGTGGACGGCGCCGGCGCCGCGACCACCGTCGTCGTGTACCACGAGGCGCTGGCGGCGACGCTGAAGCTGGCGTTCGAGGTGCTGTGGCAGCAGGCGACGCCGCTGGACGCATGAGGACGGCACCGCTGAGGAGCCGTCCGGGACGTCACAGGCCGAGGCGCGGGCCCTCCATGGCGGGACAGGTGTCCATGACGACGTCGAGCCCGGCAGCGCGGGCACGGTCGGCGGCGTCGTCGTCGATGACACCGAGCTGCAGCCACACCGCGCCGATGCCCAGCCGGTCACGCTCGGCGATGGCATCGTCCACCACCGCGCCGACGCGCTCACTGTTGACGAAGCAGTCCACCACGTCGACCGGAGCGGGCACCTGCGCCAGGTCGGTGTAGCCGGTGAGCCCCAGCGCGTCCTCGCCACGGGGATTGACCGGCACGACACGCATGCCGAGGCCGTCGCGGACGTACTGCGAGACGCCGTAGGCGGTGCGAGTCCGGTTGCCGGACAGTCCCACGACCGCCCAGGTGGCCCGGGTGGTCAGCAGCCGGCGGATGGTGTCGGGGTCGTTGACGTGTCTCACCCACCCAACTGTGCCACGTCGCCCGGGCGGTAGGACGTCAGCCAGTCGCGCAGCAGCTGCACCCGGGCGCGGTTGGCGTCGTCGCCGACGATCACCGGCTCCTCGTTGTAGGCCATGGTGTCCGACCGGCGGCGCAGCTTGACGTACAGGCCGGACGCCTCGATGGCGTAGCGCTCCATGTCGTCCTGCAGCGCCCCGACGACGGTGATGTTGTGGTCGTTGCCGATGCGCTCGAACAGCGCGACCGCCTCCCGGCGGTGCTGCTTGCCCAGGTTGCGTCCGAGCTCGTCCAGGATCAGCAGCAGCGGGCGGTCGCCGCCGCGGGCGAGGGCCGCCGCGCAGACCAGCTTCACCGCCTTCTCGTCCATCTGCGCGGTGTTGCTGCGCAGCGTGTACGCCGACATCCGCTGGCCCTCGGCACGCCGCCACTTCGGCGTGACCGTCCAGCGCCACGGCTTGTCCGGCTCGGCCGGCGGCTCCGGCTCGGGAAAGTCCAGGCCCGCACCGTACCCGCCGTACTCCTGGTCGAGCCGGTCGAACTCGGCGCCCACCTTCGTGAGCATCGCCTTGATGCCCGACGCCAGCGACGTACGGTGCGCCCGGGCGGTCTGCTCGGCCTCAGCCAGGCCGAGCCGGGCGGCGGAGAGGTCGTTGCTGCGGCGGGTGCGCTGCTCGGTGATCTGCTGCCGCTGGTGCTGGTCGTGCTCCTCGGTGTCGTCGAGGTGGGCGCGCAGCGCCCGCTGCAGCGGCTGTACGAGGCCGACCCGGGTCTCGAGGCTGCCGCCGTGCCAGTTCTGCGTGACCAGCAGCTCGCGCAGCTCGGCGGTCATCTCGTCGTTCGGCGTGCTCGGCGGGAAGCACCCGACGGCGACCTCGTTCGTGAGCCGGCAGGCGTACTCGTCCCACTCCGCCGTGGTGCGGCTCTGCTCGTCGCCCAGCTCGCTCAGATGCTGTTCGGCCGCCTCCGGCGTGTCGCCCCAGGCCTTCTCGCGGTCCAGCAGGCCGATCGCGTCGCGCTCCTCGGTGAGCCGGAACATCTCGGCCTCGCGCTCGGAGAGCGTGTGCTCGAGGCGCTTGCGGGTCTGGCGCAGGCCCGCGATGCGCTCGTCGCGGGAGTCGCGCACGCCCAGTTCGCGGGCGTAGACGTCCTCCGCCTCGGCGAGCTTCGGCGCGAGCTCGTCTCGGCGCGCCTGGCGCTGTTCGTTGGCCTCGCGCAGCTCGGCGATCTCGGACCGGACGGCGTCGGCCTCCTCGGCGGCCCGGGCGGCGCGGGTTCGCGACTCGGCCGTGTCCAGAGCGGCACGAGCGGTGTCCAGGGCGGCGCGCGCGTCCTCGACGGCGGCGACGCGTGCGCGGTGCTCCGATTCGGCGGCGGCGACCCGGCTCGCGCGCCCGGTGATCGGTTCGGTGAACCCGCCGACGACGAGTACCCCCGCCTCACCGTCGACCACCGCCTGCTCGCCCGAGCGCTGGGCGACCGCGGCCAGGAACGCCGACAGGTCGAACGTCGCGGGGGTCTCCGTCGCGCCGTCGGCCGTCGCGGCGTCGTCCGCGGCCGGCTCGTCCCCCGCGGGCTCGGCCATCACGACGACGGAACCGGGCAGGTCGGCCAGGGCGGCACGGGCGCGCTCGGCGTCGGCACGGGCGACGACCACCGCGTGGCGGTACGGCGTCAGCCGCGGCTCCCAGCTGTCGCGCTCGTCCGGCGCCACCTCGACCACGTCCACGAGCGCGGCCGCGGGCACACCGGCCTCGCGCAGGCGCTCGCGCTGCTCCGTGGCGACGTCGTCACCGGCCTCGGCGGCGGCGATGCCGGTCCGTGCCTGCGCCTCGGCGGCCTTGGCCACGCCGTGCGCGGCGATCGCCTCCTCCAGGGCGGTTTTCGCCTCGGCCTCCTCGGCGCGGGCGGTCTCGACGTCGCGGCCGTCGGTGGTCCGCGCCGCGTCGGTCAGCTCGCGCAGCCGGGTGGTGAGGCGTTCCAGGTTCTGCGTGGCCGCCTGGTGGCCCGCGTCGAGCTCGCGGTCGCGGCCCAGCAGCTCCTGGCGGGCCTTGCGGGCGGCGTCGAAACGGCGCACGGCACCGTCGTCGTCGCTGAGCGCGGCCAGCTGGTCGTCGACGCCCTGGATCTCGGCACGGATCTCGTCGATCGACTCACTCAGCGTGTTCAGCCGCGAGCGCAGGTGATGGGCCTGCTCGACACCGTCGAGCAGGTGCCGTGCGCACCGTGAGCGCCACGCCTGCCGGGCCTCGTCGAGCAGCTCGCGGGCCTTGATCCGGCGCGCGATGCCGGCCTCGACGACGGCCATGTCGCGTTCCCAGTCCGCGAGGTCCTTCTCGGCGTCGAGCACGGTCGTACGGTGGCGGTGCTCGGCGGAGCGCAGCACCTGCTCGTGGTCGAGCTCACGGTCCAGGCCGGTCAGCGTGGCGATCGCGTCGAAGATGCGTTGCGGGGCGAGGTCGTTCAGCGGCTGGGCCAGCAGGTTCGCGGTCGGGCTGGACCGGACCGAGGTGGACAGGAACGACACGCACCGTGCGTGCTGACCGAACAGCACCTTGGACAGCTGGTTCGCGTGGAAGTCGGTGCGCCCGTTGCTGCGGGGCAGCGAGCGCCACATCTCGTCGGCGCGGCCCGCGCGGTCGCTCTCGGACTCGCCGTACGGAACGTACAGACCGTCGTGCCAGCGCAGATCGATGTAGGGCGCCTTGCGGTTGATCCGCAGCCACACCGTGACCGTGTCGTCGGCGAGCTCCTCGGCGCTCGTCGCGCCCGGCATCGCGAACACGCCGATCAGGTACCCGCGGTCGACGTTGGACCACCGGCTCTCCTGCGCGGCGAGCTCGGCGGTGAACAGCAGCTCGGCCGCACCGGAGGCGCCGCTGGCCAGGCGCCACTGTTCGTCGGCGTGCAGCAGGCTGAGCGCGGCGATGAACGACGACTTGCCCGCCCCGTTGGAGTCCTTCGGACCTTGGCCCGCGACGGTCACCAGGCCCTGCGTGGTCACCGGTACCGGGTGCGTGGACAGCCGTGAGATGTCCACCACCTGCACGCCGACCAGGACCCGGTCGCCCACGACGTCGAACGGGCCGGTGGTGCCGGCGGCGGCCGATCGTGCTGTGCTCATCGGTCTCCATCCGTGTGTTCCGAGGCCGCCTGCTTGGCCCGGATCGACGCGGCCAGCGGACTCTCCGGGGCCGCGGCGAGGATCAGCTGGTGCTCGAGCCGCTGGCGGGCCGACGGCGTCAACCGGTTCAGCGCCGGCCCGGGCAGGTACGCGGTGCCGGTGTCGGGCCCGCGTCCGCGCCACGGCGCGGACTGCACCAGGCCCGCCGCGCGGAGGCGCTGCAGCGCCGGACGGATCTCGCCGCGCGGCAGCTGGGCGTATCTCACCAGCTCGTCGGCGGAGGTCGGGTGCGCCGACGTCCACGAGTCGCCGCTGAGCAGCCCCTGGCTGCGCGGGATCGCCACCGAATGGACGAGCACGAGCACCAGGACCGCACGGTCGATCGCCGGCAGCGGCTGCCAGCCCTCGGCGGACAGCCGTGCCGCGACGTCGTCCGCGTAACCCGACGTCCAGTGTCCGTTGCCGACCTGCACCAGTGTCCGCCCGACCCGGTCGAGCAGCCGGCGCAGGTGCCGGCGGAGCGTGGCGTCGCGCAGCGCCGCCAGCTGGGCCTCCGGCACCGGGTCGCGGCCGTGCTCGACCGCGGCGAACGCGGTGAGCACCTCGTCACGATGCCGCTCGTTCAGCTCGGACAGCACCGGGCCGAAGACGGGGTGCTGTCCGTCGGTGGTCGCGGTCACGGCATCGACCGCCAGAGCTCACGCAGCGTGCTCAGTTCGGCGGCGTTCCAGGCCGCGACCCTCGGGCCGAGCCGGACGGTGCGCTGTTCCTCGTCGAAGCCCACCCATCCCGAGGCCGCCAGCCTGCGCACGGCGCCGAGCAGCGCGGCGTGCCGGGCGCGGTCGTCGCGGGTGTCGGTGATGGCGCGGAACGAGGCCGCGACGTCGTCGAGGGACGCGCTCGTGCCCGGCCAGATCGGACCGGACGGTTCGGACCAGCAGCAGCGTAGGCAGGACGCGAGCACACGCGCGGTGTCGCCGCGCTGGTCGACCGGGAAGCCGGACAGGCCCAGCTCCTCCAGGACGTCCGGGCGGGCGTTGTCCGGCAGGTCCGGCAGCAGCCACACCGCGCGGGCGTCCGGTTCGACCAGCCGGGTCATCCCCGCGGGATAGGCGCTGTCCGGCGTGACCCGCTGCGGACCGCCGGAGCGGACCTTGGCCCACCACAACGCGTCGTCGTCGCTCATCGCTCGTCCTCGTCCTCGTCCTCGGACACCCGGGTGAACGTGCCGGCGGACACCCACGACGGGCTGCCGGCATCGTCGACCCGGAGGCCGTCGGACCAGGCCAGCGCGTACGGCAGGTCCGGGTGGTGGTGGATCGCGGTCAGGTCGGCGAGCATCCGGCGTCCGGCCATCCAGTCGTCGGTGCCGTCCAGAACGCCGGTGACGGTGACCGACCGGGCGTCGGCCAGCAGCCGCTCGGCGAGATCGTGCAGCTGCTCGCGGTCGTCGGCGGGAACCGGCTGCGGGTCGGGCTCCGCGGTGGCGGACTCCGGCCGCGGCGGTGGCTGGCGGACCGGACCGGTGTGCCGGCCGTCCTCGACGGCCTCGGTCAGCTGATGCGGCGAGAACCAGGGGGCGGGGGCGTCGAAGACGAACCCGTCCAGGACCGCGGCCAGCGACTCGGTGCTGGAGCCGCGGGCGAACGACAGCCACGACTCCACCGGCAACAGGCCCAGCGCGCGGGTCGTCCCGGCCTGTTCGATCAGCCGGCCCGCGGCCGACTCGACGGCGTCGCCGTAGGCGGCCAGGGCGATGCGCAGCGTGGCGCACTCGCCGTCCAGCTCCGGCCATCGGTCGAGGACGACCGCGTGTACCTCCTCGGCCTGCGTGATGAGCGACTTGTTGCCCCAGAGCAGCTGCGCGTGCTCGCCCAGCTGCTCGGCGGTGCTGCCGGCGGCCAGGATCGCCAGCTCGTTGCCGAGGTGACGGAAGATTCTGGTCAGCCTGTTGACCGAGGTCCGCCCGACCGCCGCCGTGGCGTCGGTGGCCTGGACGTTCACGTGTTCGAGGGTCAGCAGCTGGTGCAGCTCGGCCTGGCCGCCCCGCTCGGCCATCCGGCGCAGGAACAGCAGCATGACGTAGGGCGCGAACGCGGCCCGGTGGAATCGTTCGTTGGGCCGGTCGACCACCTTGCTGATGGCGCCGTACTCGCGCAGGACCTCGAACCGCCGGCCCACGAGCTGCGGATCGAACGGCCTGCACGCGGCGACGGCCTGCTCCACCGTGAGGCCATCGCGCCCGGCGTCGGCGAACGCGTCCAGAATGGCCTCGTCGACGTCGAGAAGATCGACATCGGCGATCATCGCGCCGGACTCGCGGGCCAGCACCGCGAACACCTGACGGTAGAGCCGGACCACGGCGGCGTCGCCGGCCAGCTGGTCAAGCGTCGGCTCGTGCCCCCCGGTCATGCGGGACAGGATGCCATCACCGGCGGGCGGGTTGTCCAACCGGGCGTGGAGCCCGGAACGCCTGCAATTCTCTTCCACGGAATCGTGGAAGAGGTACGGTACTGGCAATTCTTTCCAGAAGGACTCTTACCAATGGGGGTCTGACGTGTCGCGACGACCTGGCACCCCGAGCCTGCTGCGTGCCATGAACGACCGCAGCGCGCTCGACCTGCTGCTGCACGAGGGACCGATGACCCGCGTGGAGCTCGGCAAGCGTACCGGCCTGTCGAAGGTGACCGCGTCCCAGTTGCTCGCTCGGTTGCAGGAACGGAGCCTGGTGGAGGTCGTGGGGAGCCGCTCGACCGGCCGCGGTCCGAGCGCCGAGCTGTACGGGCTGCGGCCGGACTGCTCGTACAGCGTCGGCGTCGAGCTGCGCCCGGACCGGGTCACGGCCGCCGCGGCCGACGTCACCGGCACGGTGGTCGGCCGGGTGGAACGCGCCGTGGGCGGGTCGGCGGACCCGAAGCAGCTCATCCACGACACGACCGTCGCGGTCGCGCGCGAGGGCGGTGTCGTGGCCGACGCCGTCGACGCCGTCGTGATCGGCATGCCGGGTGTCGTGGACCCCGAGACCGGCGACATCGAACTCTCCTTCGACCTGCCGGGGTGGCATCGTGGCCTGCGCCAGGCGCTCGCCGCCGACCTCGGGTGTGGCGTGACGTTCGACAACGACGTCAATCTCGCGGCCGTGGCCGAGCGCGAGGTGGGGGCGGCCCGCGACGTGGACGACATGGTGCTGCTGTGGGTGGGGCGCGGCGTCGGCCTCGCCGTCGTGCTCAGCGGCCACCTGCATCGCGGCGCGACCGGAGCCGCGGGCGAGATCGGGTACCTGCCGATGCCGGGAGTCCCGTCGCGCGCTGACGTGGACCGGCCCGCGAAGGGCGCGTTCCAGGCGCTGGTCGGCGCCGGCGCGGTCGCCGAGCTGGCCGCGCGGCACGGCATCGTCGCCGACGGGGCGGCCGCGGCCGTCGCGGCGGCTCTCGCCGGGGGAGACGCCGCCGAGGGGTTCCTGCACGAGCTGGTCGAGCGGCTGGCCCTGGGCGTGGCGTCGGTCTGTGCGGTCGTCGACCCGGCGCTGGTGGTGGTCACGGGCGAGGTCGGCGCGGCCGGCGGCGAGCGGCTGTGCGCGATGGTCGCCGAAGCCGTCCGGCACATCGCGCCCGTGCACCCGCAGGTGGCGCCGACGGCTGTGGCTGACGGCCCGGTGTTGCGCGGCGCCGTCATCCGGGCGGTGGAACAGGCTCGCGACGAGCTGTTCACGGTCGACTGACCGGCTGCTGCTGTCGTGGCCCCCGCCTGTGGATCGTCGCCGGTGGACAGGTCCCGGACCAGCTCACCTTCGTTCGCGCGGTTCAGGCTGGCGTTGGCCACGCCGTGGGGCGATCAGGTGACGGATCGGCTCCTGAGGGCGTCATGCGGTCACCTGATCGTTTCGTGTCCATTTTGTGGAGATGATCAGGTGACCGCATGGGGGCGATTCAGCGGGGGCGCTGCACGTCTCGTCACCTGATCGTCCGACGGTACACGTCTCGTTACGGAACTGTGACCGGCAAGACTGATAACAAACCTTACAGTGGTGACCATTACTGGAAGGAAACTTGTCAGTAGGCAGGATGCCCACCGTTCTCAGGAGGATCGCCGTGTACAGAGTCCGCCTCGCCACTGCCCTCGTCGCCGCCGCGGCGCTCGCGCTGAGCGCGTGTGGCGGCGACGCCGAGAACGACACCGAAAGCGCCGGGGCCAACGCCGACGGCGACGGGGGAACTCCGGAGCCCGCCGACATCCGGCTGTGGCTCAACGGCCCCGACACGCCCGACTCGATGCGCGAGTGGCTGGTCACCGAGTTCGAGAAGCAGAACCCGGGCTCCACGCTGACCATCGAGGAGCAGCAGTGGGAGGGCCTCGTCGACCGGCTCACCACGTCGCTGGGCAGCGAGTCCGAGACGCCCGACGTCGTGGAGGTCGGCAACACTCAGGCACCGACGTTCACCACCGCCGGGGCGTTCAGCGACATCTCCGACATGGTTCCCGAGCTCGGTGGCACCGACCTGCTGCCCGCGTTCGTCAACGCCGGCAGCGTGGACGGCAAGGCCTATGCCGTTCCGCTCTACGCGGGCTCGGCCTACGTCTTCTATCGCAAGGATCTGTTCGCCGAGTCCGGGCTCGAGGTCCCCACGACGATGGAACAGTTCGTCGACGCCGCCGTCACTCTCAAGCAGGACAACGCCGGCAACAAGAACTTCTCCGGGTTCTGGCTCCCGGGGCAGGACTGGCGCGACGGCGCCGCGTTCCTCTGGGACGCCGGCGGCGCGTTCGCCGTCAACGAGGACGGCCAGTGGTCCGGCGCACTGTCCACCCCGGAGTCGCAAGAAGGTCTCGAGCTGGTGCAGCGGCTGTTCACCGAGGCCTCCGGTGCGCCCAAGGACGGCAACGAGGCGGACGCGCACGTGCCGTTCTGCGCCGGTGACATCGGCATGATGCTGCGGCCCGGCTGGATGATCGGGAGCATCGACAACGAGGAGATCGGCTGCCCGAAGATGGTGCCGAACGTCGGCGTCTTCGCCCTCCCCAGCTCCAACGGTGAGCCGGCGCCCGTGCTGCTCGGCGGCTCGAACATCGCGGTCTCGGCCAACTCGCCGAACCAGGAGCTTGCCCGGAACCTCGTCGAGCTCATGCTCAGCGACGAGTTCCAGCGCCAGTACGCGGAGAACGGCCTGACTCCGGCGAAGGTGTCCCTGGCCGAAGGCCTCGGTGACGACCAGTTCGCGCGCGCCGCGATCGACGCCGTCAGCAACGCGAAGCTCACCCCGCCCGCGGCCGGCTGGGCGACGGTCGAGGGGGCACGCATCCTCGAGGACCTGTTCGTCGGGATCGCGAACGGCGGTGACATCGAGCAGCTCGCCGCGGAGGCCGACGTCGCCATCACCGAGCAGCTGAACGACTGACGCGATGTCGGACGTGCGCGTGGCGGCGCCCGACGTTCCCGAACGCCGCCGGGGCACCAGTCCCGGCCGTCGGGGCCGCCGCCGGTGGACGCCGTACCTGCTCCTGGTGCCGGTCCTACTGGTGCTGGCGGCGGCGCTCGGGTACCCGCTGTTCCGGCAGGCCGTCATGTCCTTCCAGGAGTACGGCCTGGCGCAGCAGTTCGGGCAACCCCCGCGATGGATCGGGCTGCAGAACTACCGCGAGCTGGTGACGGACTCGTACCTGTGGGTCGTCGTCGCACGGTCGATCGCGTTCTGCCTGGCCAACGCCGCCGTCACGATGGTCGTCGGAACCGCGCTGGCGGTGCTGATGACGGTGATCGGGCGCGGGCCGCGGCTGGTGCTGCAGATCGGGCTGCTGCTGGCGTGGGCGATGCCGCACCTGGCGTCGCTGACCGTGTGGCAGTGGCTGTTCGACTCGCAGTACGGCGTCGTCAACTGGGTGCTGGTCCGGCTCGGCCTGGAGGGGTTCGCGGGCCATTCGTGGCTGATCGACCAGCTGTCGTTCTTCGTGGTGGCCACGATCGTCGTGGTGTGGATGAGCGTGCCGTTCGTCGCCTTCGCGGTGTACGCGGGGCTCACCCAGGTGCCGGGCGAGCTCTACGAGGCGGCGCAGATCGACGGGTCGACGGCGTGGCAGCGGTTCCGCGCCGTCACCGTCCCGCTGGTCCGGCCGGTGCTGCTGATCGTCGGCCTGCTGCAGATCATCTGGGATCTCAAGGTGTTCACGCAGATCTTCGTGCTTCAGGACGCCGGTGGCATCACCGGCGACACCAACCTCATCGGCACCTACATCTACCGGCTCGGCCTGGGTGAGGGCAGGTTCGGGCTGGCGGCGGCCGCGTCATGGTTCGTGCTGCTGATCACGGTCGCGCTGAGCCTGTACTACGTCCGTGTCCTGGTTCGTGAGGAGGACCTGTGAGCACGCCGACCACCGTGGAAGAGCGCACCGACATGCCGGGACGCCCGGCCGCACCCGGCGCGGGCCGGCGCCCCGTGCGTCCGCGCCGGCGGCGCCGTCGGGGTTACGACCTCCTGGCCCTCGTTCTCGCGGCGGTGTGGACGTTCCCGGTCTACTGGATGATCAACAGCTCGTTCCTCCCGATCAACCGGATCCGCGGCGAGACGCCGACGTTCGTGCCGGTCGGCGGCACGTTGTCGGCGTACGCGCGGGTCTTCGACAGCGACTTCCTCAGCACCCTGCGGATCAGCCTGGCCGTCACCCTGCTGACCGTGGGTGCGGCGCTGCTGTTCGCCTTCCTGGCGGCGCTCGCGCTGTCCCGCTTCCGGTTCCGCGGCCGCAAGAGCTTCGTGCTGGCGGTGCTCATCGTGCAGATGATCCCGGCGGAGGGGCTGTTCATCTCGCAGTTCAAGCTGCTCGAAGGGTGGCAGCTGCTGAACAGCGTCGCCGGGCTGTCGCTGCTGTACGTCGCGGCCGTCGTCCCGTTCACCATCTGGATGCTGCGCGGGTTCGTGAACGGTGTGCCGCGCGAGCTGGAGGAGGCCGCGCTGGTGGACGGGTGCAGCCCCGCGCAGGCGTTCTTCCGGATCACGCTGCCGCTGCTCGCGCCGGGCCTGGTCGCCAGCGGCGTGTACGCGTTCCTGCAGGCGTGGAACGAGTTCACGCTGGCACTGGTGATCATGACCCGGCCGGAGCAGATGACGTTGCCGCTGTGGCTGCGGACGTTCACCGAGGCGAACCGGGCCAGTGACTGGGCCGGTATCATGGCGGGCTCCGTACTGATCGCCGTACCGGTGATGATCTTCTTCCTGTTCGTCCAGCACCGGATGACCTCGGGTCTGGTGTCGGGGGCGGTGAAGGGCTGACATGACGCACATCCGGCACGACCCCGCGCGCCTGCGCGGTCTGGCACTCGCGACGCTGTTCCCCGGGTTCGAGGGGCGGACCGCGCCGCCGGCGTGGCTGGCCCGGATGGCCGCCGAAGGGCTGGGCGGCGTCGTCCTGTTCGGCCGCAACATCGACCCCGACCGCGGTGACGCCGGGGTCGCCGCGCTCACCGACGCGCTGCACGCCGCCGGCCCGGACCTGCTGGTCGCGGTCGACGAGGAGGGCGGCGACGTCACCAGGCTGGACGTCGCGCACGGGTCGTCGCTGCCGGGCAACGCCGCGCTGGGGGTCCTGGACGACCCGGCGGCGACCGAGCAGGTGGCTGCCGAGCTCGGGTCCAGGCTGCGCGCCTGCGGGGTGGACCTGAACTTCGCGCCGGTCGCCGACGTCGACGCCAACCGGCACAACCCCGTCATCGGCGTGCGTTCGTTCGGGTTCGACGCCGACCTGGTGGCCAGGCACGTGGCCGCGTTCGTCACCGGGCAACAGAGCCAGGGTGTCGCGGCGACCGCGAAGCACTTCCCCGGGCACGGCGGCACCACCGAGGACAGCCATGTGACGGTGCCGGTGCTGGACGAGCCGCTGGACGTCGTCCGCGGGCGGGAGCTGCCCCCGTTCGAGGCGGCGGTCAAGGCCGGTGCCGGTGTCGTGATGACGGCGCACATCCGGGTCCCGGCGCTGGACGACGTGCCGGCCACGTTGTCGCCCGCGGTGATCACCGGGGTGCTCCGCGACGAGCTGGGTTACGACGGCGTGGTCATGACCGACGGCCTCGACATGCACGCCATCAGCCGCACCGTGGGGCACGCCGAGGGGGCGGTGCTGGCGCTGTCGGCCGGGGTGGACGCGTTGTGCGTCGGCGGTGACACGACCGGCCCGGAACTGATCGAGTCGATGGTGACGGCGCTGGTCGACGCGGTCCGGTCCGGGCGTCTCCCTGAGCGCCGGCTGGCCGAGGCGGCCTCGCGGGTCCGGTCGCTGCGGCGCCGGCTCGGCGACGTGACACCCGCGCCGCTGGCCCGGGGCGCGGCGGCGACGGCCGCCGGCCGGGTGGTCGTGGCGCACGGTGACGTGGCCCTCGGCGGCTCGCCGCTGGTGCTGGAGCTGCAGGAGCGGCTGTCCTTCGCCGCCGGGCGGATCCCGTGGGGTGTGGGCACGTCGCTGGCGGCGCGGGTGGCCGGGACGGTGGTCGTGCCGGTGACCGCGGACGGCCCGGACGTCCGGCGTGCCGTGGCCGCCCATCCGGACCGGCCGGTGGTGGTGGCCGTGCGCGGGGTGCGGCGCGAGCCGTGGCAGGTCGACGCCGTCTCCCGGCTGCGCGCGGAGCGGCCGGGTCTGGTGGTCGTCGACCACGGTGTGGACACGCCCGCCGAGGTGCTGGGGGAGCGGTACGTGCTGGCGCACGGCGCGTCCAGGGTCACCGCCGAGGCCGCCGCGGACCTGCTGGCCGCCGATTCCCCATGATCATCGGCACTTTGCCGCTCATACGGCAGGTAAGTGCCGATGATCATGGGGAGTGCGCGGTGAGCTGCTGCCGCCGCTGCAGGGCGCGTCCGGCCGGGAAGTGCGCCGCCATACTGCGCAGAAGCGTCAGTGCCGGTTCCGTCGGCTGGTCTCCGACGAGCTCGGCGAGCATCCCGTCGAGTTCGTCCTCCACAGCGTGCACCTGCGCGGCCCGATCACGGCCGAGCGGCGTCACCGTCAGCCGGACCTGCCGGCGGTCGTCCGGGTCGGTCTCGCGTTCGACCAGACCGCTGGCAGCTAGCCGGTCGACGATGCGGCTCGGGTTCGTGCCCGAGTCGCAGACCAGGAGGCCACCGAGACCGTTCAGCGTCATCGGCTCGTGGGTGGCGATCAACGAGAGAGCCTCGCCCTGGGCAGGGGTCAGGTCGAGCGGACGCAGGCCCGCAGCGAACCGTCGGTTGCCTTCGCGCTGCAGCGCCAGGATCAGGTACCGAAGCTCCTCGACGTCGTTCATCGTGCTCCCATGGTGTCAGTCGGTCGTCAGGACGATCTTGCCCGAGATGTCGCGGCTTTCGAGTGCGGCGTGCGCGTGTGCCGCGTCGGCCAGCGGGAACGTCGCGGCCGGGGCCGCGTCGATCTCGCCGCGGGCTGCCAGCTCGAGAAGGCGTCGCAGGTTCGTGCGGTACCAGTCGTGGTCGGTGCGGATCTGCTTCGGAACCATGGTGAGGGCGGTGCGCCGGCCGGGCCGCAGGCCCATCAGCGTGACCCGGGCCGCTCCGCGGACCGTGTCGGCGACCATGTGCCCGGGACGTCCGGCGAAGGCGTAGCTGACCAGGACCCCGCCGCGGCCGAGCAGCCGGTACCCGGTCCGCAGGCTCTGCCCGCCGAGATGGTCGAAGACCGCGTCGAGTCCGTCCGGCTCGAACGCCCGCACGGTGGCCTCGACGTCCTGGCTCCGGTAGTCGATGAAGGTGACGCCGTTGGCGGCGAGCCGGTCCGCACTGCCGGGCGCGGACGCGGTTCCGTACATCCGCAGGCCGCGCAGCCGTCCCAGCCGGCTCAGGGCGCTGCCGACGCCGCCGCTGGCGCCCTGGATGAGCACCCGGTCGCCGGCCTCGACCCGTGCATGGGTGTCCAGCACGCTGACCGCCGTCAGGTGGTCCAGGGGCACGCCCGCCGCGGCGACGGGGTCGAGCCCGTCCGGCAGCGGAACGAGCAGCCACGTCGGCACCGTGACGTACTCGGCGTAGGCGCCCATCGCCGTCAGCGCGGCGGCGACGGTGGTTCCGGGTGGGAGCGCCGCCGCGGCGGCGCCGGTCCCGGAGCCGTGGTCGACGACCTCGCCGGCGAGCTCGTAGCCGGGTGTGAACGGGGTCTTGCGCTGCAGGATGTAGTCGCCGTCGCGGGCCATCACGTCGGTGAGTCCGACGCCGGCGGCGAGCACGCGGACCCGGGTGTGTCCCGGAGGTGGTTCCGGGCTGACGGTCTCGGACAGATGGAGCTGCTCGGCCCCGCCGAAGCGGCCGACGACGACGTTGCGGTGGTGGATCCGCCGGTCCTGGGACGTGTACACGGCTGCCTCCGTCGACGTGGGTATTTAGATGTCGCAACACTAAACGTTGTGACATACATGCCGCAACATCTAAATCGTCTGACGCGCCCGGCGTCGGTGTCGAGCCGGCGTGTAGGCGGACGGGTCGTGCCGACCGATTCGTGGCGTTGTGTCCGGGGTTGTCGGCAGTGTTCCGGGCGTGACGGGGGGTGAGTGCAGTGGAGCAACCGGACGTACCTGAGAACCTCGGGCCGATCCTGGCCGAGGTGGACGACGCGTGCGAGCACCTGGCGGGTGCGCTGGCCGCTCTGCGGGATGCTCGCCGCGCCCTGGGTGAGCTTGCCGACGGAGGGGGTGATCAGCGGTGACGGATGCCGGCGCGATCGAGGATGTCGGTCAGTCCGACCCCTAGTGCCGTGGCGACGTCGGTCAGTTCGACGACGTCGAGGCGGCGTTCGCCGTGCAGCGCTTGCTTCAGGCGATGTCCGACCAGGATGTCCGAGCCGCCACCGGGCTCCCGCTGACTCGTAACCGATCCACGTGGCTGCCCAGAGTGATCGACCTGGAGATCGCCTCGATCTGCTTGACCTACCGGGCCGCACGCTCCCGGATGGGCAGCCTCACCACCTGCTCGGGTGCGCTCTCGATCTACCGCGCCGACGTCGTGCTGGACAATCTCGACGACTACACCGCGTCCGCGATGGTCCAGGGTGACGACCGCCGGTTGACGCACTACGCCCAGCTCCGCGGAAAGGTCGTCTCGGTGCCGGAAGCGGTGGTGCACACCGACATGCCCGCCAGCGTCAAGGGGCTCTATCGCCAGCGCATCCGCTGGTCGTCGTCACACTGGCACTACACCCGGTGGGAGGTCGCCAACCTGCCGACCGGGCCGATGCTGTGGGCTTGTTTCCACCTCATCCTGTCCGTCGTCGTCCCCGCGTCCCTGGCATGGACGCTGGTCGCGGCGCCGTTGCTCGGCCAGGAGGTCAGGTGGCAGTTCCTGGCCTACTGGACGGTGGCGTGCTGGCTGCTCAACCTCAAATACGCCGTCGGCCGGCCGCACATGCTCGCGCGGGAGCGGTGGCTCACGTGGCTGCTCGGCACGCCCGTGCTCGTCGCCGTCCATCTCGTGGTCCTGCGGCCGGCCATGATCCATGCCCTGTTCAGGCTCCGCTCGAACAGCTGGGGCACGCGCGGCGCGCAGGTTCGCGGCCGATACCGGGGTCGGCCGGTCCCGGTCCTGGCCGACGCCTGAGCGCTTCGATCGCAGGGACGTCGAGTCCGGCGAGGACGGCTCAGAGCGCGACGGACAGGATCGTGGCCGCATTTCGAGGGGGTGACACAGGAAGCAACTGCTTACGCTCAGGCGGTCAACGCGACAACATCGACTGAGCTGGTCGGGGCACGTTTGTGATCACGGGCATACGTGCAGCCCCGTGACGAGGAGCCGGACCAGTCGGCGCGCGTCGTAGCGAAGATTCGTGCCGCCGCCCGCGCAGATACCCCCGACGCCGCGCATGAGCTCGTAGGCGTCCAGATCGGCGCGGATCTCGCCGGATTCGGTCGCTGCGTCGAGCAGTTCGGTGCACACGGGCACGAGCCGATCGAGGAAGTAGGCGTGCAGAGGGTCGAAACAGGGATCGTCGGACTGCAGCACGGCGGCGAGCCCTTGTTTGGTGACCACGAAATCGACGAAGAGATCGATCCATCGCCCCAGTGCGGCGTACGGGGTCTCGCTGGTGGCCAGCAGGGTCGGGCCCGCCTCGGCGAGGGCCTCGACCTGGTGCCGGTAGACGGCGATGATGAGATCCGCTCGCGTCGGAAAGTGACGGTAGATCGTGGCCGTCCCGACGCCCGCCTCGGCCGCGATGTCACGTATCGGAGCCTCGACGCCCGAACTGACGAAGACCGCGGCGGCTGCGTCCAGCAGGGTCTCCTCGTTCCGGCGCGCGTCGGCGCGCTTGGGCCGGGCCGTGCGGTCCGGGGCCGGATCACTGTCGTTCACCGCGTCTGACCTTTCTCTCCGCCACTCCCGGCGTTGCTAAACGGGACAGTGTCCCGTATCGTCAAGCGGGACAGTGTCCCGCTTCTATCGAATGATGCCAGACCCGGGATGCAACGACCAATCGAGAGGAACCTCGTCCGATGATCGACACAGACACGGCGACCGCGGACGTGCCCGTCGGCCCGTCCACACCGGTCGTCTCGGTGAAGCCGGTGGTGCTGCCGGTGCCGGGCCGTGGTGAGGACCTGCGGGTGCGGGTGTCCGCGCCCACGAGTGGGCACGGACTGCCCGTCGTCGTCTTCTCGCACGGCTTCGGCTCGTCGTTGGACGGCTACGGCCCGCTGGCCGACTTCTGGGCGGCTCACGGCTTCGTGGTGATCCAGCCCACGCATCTCGACTCGAGGACCGTGGGCCTCGCCGCGGACGATCCGCGCATTCCGCGGCTCTGGCGGTTGCGCGTCGAGGACATGAAGCGCGTCCTCGATGAACTCGACGTCCTGGAAGCCGCCGTTCCCGGTCTCGGCGGGCGCCTCGATCGAAGCCGCATCGCGGCGGCCGGACACTCCTTCGGCGGCCAGACGGCGGGCATTCTGCTGGGCATGCGCGTCCTCGACCCGGAGAGCGGGACGTCGGCGGACCTGTCCGACTCACGCGTCAAGGCGGGGCTGCTGCTCGCCACCGCCGGATCCGGCGGGGACCACCTGACGCCGTACGCGACCGAGAACTTCCCATGGCTGAAGGCGCCGGACTTCGCGGACATGACCACGCCGGCGCTCGTGATCGCGGGGGACCGGGACGAGCTCCCGCTGACGGTCCGCGGACCGGGCTGGATCACCGAGCCGTACTTCCTCAGTCCCGGCGACAAGAGCCTGCTCACCGTGTTCGGGGCAGAGCACTCGCTCGGCGGAATCGCCGGCTACGACGTCAAGGAGACGACGGACGAGGACCCCGGACGGGTCAGCATGATCCAGCGGCTCACCTGGGCCTACCTGCGCCACGTACTCGACATCGAAGACCTCGGCTGGTCCGCGGCACGCAAGGCGTTGTCGGAGAGCGCCGATCCACCCGGGCGGATCGAGTCCAAATAGGTGACTGGACGGGGTGGTCAGCCGGCGAACATGTGCCGGCACGCGTCGACACCGTCGACCACGACGTCGGTGTGCGGCACGTCCGCCCAGCGTGAGCGGGTCAGCCGAAGCCGATCCGAGATCAGCACCTCGGATCCTCTCGCATCGCGCGAGATTCCGTCGTGTTCGTATCCGAGCTTGCGGGACACCCCCTGGGAAGCGTGGTTGTCCTGGAAGACCTCGGTCCGGGCGGCTTCGGCGCCCAGATGATCGAACGCGAGCGTGAGCAGGCCCCGGCGAGCTTCGGTTCCGAGCCCCTGTCCGTGGTGCTCGAGGCCCAGCCACGACGTCGTCGCCACTTCGTGCACCACCGGGAAGTCCTTGGCGCGAAGGGTCACCATGCCGAGAGGCTCGCCGGACGTGGCGAAGACGCCCAGTCCGAGACTCCAGTCGTCGACCTCCCACGTCGAAAGCTCGTCCCAGTGCGACTGCAACACGATGCGGATCCGGTCGGCTGCGGTGCCGTCCGTCCAGGGTGTGAGGAAGGGGCGCTCGGACGGGTCGTGTATCCCGCGGCCGGCCAGTTCCGCGAGCCCGCCCAGCTCGGCCTCCCTGGGCAGTCGCAGCCGAAGCCGCGGAGTCGAGATCGTGAGTCTGAAGGTGGGCCAGAGATCGTGGATCACATCCGGAATCCTTCAGGCGGCGCACCGGATGCGCAAACGGATTCCGTCGCCGGTGCGGAATGTGGCTCGGACGCGGTGCACATACCGCCCTCGGGTGATTAGGCTGGCTACTCGGAGGTGCCCTATGACTGGTGGCAACGGGCATATGTTCCGGACAAAGGACGAGCGGAACGCGCGTGCGTTCATGGCAGAGCGAGAGACCTTTCCCTCGAAACGGTCGTCCCGGTTGCCGAAGTCGTGGGCGGGCCGCGTCGTCGTGTTCGTCCTGCTGGCGGCTGCCGTGGTGGCGCTCGTGTTCATCTGACGTCGGAGCTCGTGAGCACGCGCGACCGCCGACCTACGGCGTGGGTTCGACGACGGTTGCGAAGGCTCAGAAGGTGACGTGTCCGTTGAGCAGTTGGCGGGCCATGACGAGGCGCTGGATCTGGTTGGTGCCCTCGTAGATCTGGGTGATCTTGGCGTCGCGCATCATCCGCTCGACGGGGTAGTCGCGGGTGTAGCCGGACCCGCCGAACAGCTGGACCGCATCGGTGGTGACCTGCATCGCGACGTCGGAGGCGTAACACTTGGCCGCCGCGCCGAGGAACGACAGCTGCGGCTCGTCCCGCTCGCTCGCCGCCGCTGCGCGGTAGACCATCTGCCGGGCGGCCTCGATGCTCATCGCCATGTCCGCCAGCATGAACTGCACGCCCTGGAAGTCCGAGATCGGCCGGCCGAACTGCTGGCGCTCCTGGACGTACGCCGTCGCCGCGGCGAGCGCACCGCTGGCGATGCCGACGGCCTGCGCGCCGATGGTGACGCGCGTGTGGTCGAGCGTCTGCAGCGCGATCCGCAAGCCCTGCCCGGGCTCGCCCACGATCCGGTCGCCGGGGATGCGGCAGTGGTCGAAAAGAAGCTCACGCGTCGGAGACCCCTTGATGCCGAGCTTGCGTTCCGGAGCGCTGTACGTGAAGCCGTCGTCGCCGTCCTCGACCACGAAAGCGCTGATGCCGCGCGATCCGGCCTCCGGATCGGTGACGGCCATCACGGTGTAGTACCGCGACACGCCGGCGTTGGTGATCCAGGACTTCTGCCCGTCGAGCACCCAGTCGTCGCCGTCGCGGACCGCGCGGGTGCTCATGGACGCGGTGTCCGAGCCGGCCTCTCGTTCGGACAGCCCGTACGAGAACATCGCCTCGCCGCGGGCCACCGCGGGCAGGTACCGCGCCTTGAGGTCGTCGGAGGCCGCCAGCAGCAGCGGCATGGTGCCGAGCTTGTTCACCGCCGGGATGAGCGACGTCGAGGCGCAGGCGCGGGCGACCTCCTCGATCACGAGGCAGGTGGCGAGCGCGTCCGCGCCTGCGCCGCCGTAGGCCTCGGGCAGGTGCGGGGCGTGGAAGTCCGAGGCGCGCAGCGCGTCGTACGACTCCTGCGGGAACCGGCTGGCCTCGTCGATGTCGGCGGCGTGCGGCGCGACCTTGTCAGTGCACAGCTCCCGGACGGCCGCGCGGATGGCCTCGTGGTCCTCGGACAGCCGGTACGGCTCGAAGTCGACGTCCATGGACTGATGCTACTCACCAGTAGTGCGCAGGGGGCAACCCCGGCCCGGCCGTGGCGGTGCACACGCGCGCGCTTGTACCCTCATCCGTGTTCTCGCCAGTCTGAGCAAAGGAATGGGTCGTGTCCCTGCGCATCTCCGTCATCGGCACCGGTTACCTCGGTGCGGTCCACGCCGTCGGGATGGCCGAACTGGGCTACAGCGTCGTCGCGGTCGACGTCGACGAGGCGAAGATCGCGGCGTTGGCGCGCGGCGAGGCGCCGATCTACGAGCCCGGCCTGGACGAGCTGCTGCTCAAACACGCCGAGTCGGGGCAGGTCAGGTTCACCACCGACATCTCCGAGGCGGCCGACGCGGACGTGCACTTCCTGTGCGTGGGAACACCGCAGCGCCACGACGGGCTCGCGGCGGACATGACCTACGTCCATGCCGCCGTCGACGCGCTCGCGCCGCACCTGGAACGCCCATGCCTGGTCGTCGGCAAGTCGACGGTCCCGGTCGGTACGGCGGTGCCGCTGGCCGAGCGGCTGGTCAAGCTGGCGCCGATCGGGTCCGGCGCCGAGCTGGCCTGGAACCCGGAGTTCCTGCGCGAAGGCTTCGCGGTCGAGGACACGCTGCGCCCGGACCGGCTCGTGTTCGGGGTCAGCTCAGACGAGGCCGAGCAGCAGCTGCGCTCCGTGTACGCGTCGGCCATCGCGGACGGCACCCCGGTGGTCACCGCCGACCTGGCCACCGCCGAGCTGGTCAAGTCGGCGGCGAACGCTTTCCTGGCGACGAAGATCTCGTTCATCAACGCGATGGCTGAGCTGGCAGAGATCACCGAGGCCGACGTGACGAAGCTCGCCGACGCCATCGGGTACGACGAACGCATCGGCCGCAAGTTCCTCAACGCCGGTCTCGGCTTCGGCGGTGGCTGCCTGCCGAAGGACATCCGGGCGTTCATGGCGCGTGCGGGTGAGCTCGGCGCTCCGCACGCGCTGAGCTTCCTCGGCGAGATCGACGCGATCAACCTGCGCCGGCGTGAGCGAGTGGCCGAGCTCGCCCGCGAGCTGGCCGGCGGCAGCGTGGCCGGCCGCAGGGTCGCTGTGCTGGGCGCCGCGTTCAAACCCCAGTCGGACGACGTGCGCGACTCGCCGGCGCTGTCCGTGGCCGGGCAGTTGCACCTCGAGGGAGCGCACGTCGCGGTCCACGACCCGCGGGCCATGGCGAACGCGCGCCAGGTCTATCCCACGCTCGAGTACGCCGACACCGTCACCGACGCGTGCCGTGGCGCCCATGTCGTGCTGCACCTGACCGAGTGGCCCGAGTACCGTCGGATCGACCCGGTCGAGCTGGCCGAGGTGGTCAGCGCACGCGCGGTCGTGGACGGGCGCAACTGCCTGGACGCGCGGGCGTGGCGGACGGCCGGCTGGACGTACCACGGCCTCGGTCGGCCGTAACGGGTCGGGCGGACGGCCCAGGTGGGCCCGTCTTCGCCCGCGGCTCGCTCGTTCCTCGCTCGCCGATGCCCGACCGAACCCTGACGGCCCCACCTGGGCCGTCCGCCGCGTGCGGGCCCGTCTTCGCCCGCGGTTCGTTCGTTCCTCGCTCGCCGATGCCCGGAGCCGAGCCCTGACGGTCCCGCCTGGGCCGCCCCCGCGTCCGGGCGCGGAGCCGTCCACGCCCGCGGCGGGTCCGGGTCATTCCTCTTCGAGGAGCTCCTGGGGGATGTCGGTGCCGTCACGGAGCGCCGTCCACAGCCGGCCCGCCTGCTCCTCGTCCCAGTCGACTGTGTTGCCGACACGCCCGAGCGGGACGGTGAGCGTGTCGCCGGAACCGCTGGACACCGCTCCGATGGCGCGCACGAAGTTGAGCATGTCGAACGGGCCGGTGTCCTCGTCCAGAACGAGCGCGTCGCCGCCTGCCAGCGACGTGCGGGCGAGCTCGAGCGGGTTCAGCAGGGTGCCGGCCGACAGCGCCTTGTCCGAGATCGACGAGATGAGCTCACGCTGACGCTCCACCCTGCCGAGGTCGGATCCGCCGTCGAAATGCCGGGCCCGGGCGTAGCCGAGGGCCTGGGCGCCCTCCAGCTGCTGGCACCCGGCAGGCAGGTCGATGTGCGCCTTCTCGTCCTGGACGGGCTCGTCGAGGCACATCTCGACGCCGCCCAGCGCGTCGACGATCTCGGCGAAGCCGCCGAAGCCGATCTGCACGTAGTCGTCGATGGCGACGCCCGTGTTCTGCTCCAGCGTCTCGACCAGCAGCGGCGCCCCGCCGAAGGCGAAGGCGGCGTTGACCCGGTTCTCGCCCTCGTCCGGGATGTCGACGAGGGAGTCGCGCGGAACGCTGATCAAGGCCGGCCGTGCGCCGTCGCCGGGCACGTGCAGCAGCATGATGGTGTCGGTGCGCTGGCCCGAGGCGTCGCCGGTCCCCAGCTCGGACTGCTCGCCCTCCGAGAGCTCCTCGCGACTGTCCGAGCCGACCAGGAGAATCACCTGGCCGTCGGAGCGTGCGTCGCCGTGGTCGTCCGGGATGGCGTCGACCTTGTCGATGCGGCCCCAGACGTACCACGCCAGCACCAGCAGCGCGATGACGATGACCAGCAGGATGATGAGGAGCCAGCGCAGGAACCGGACGAAGCCGGACCTGCGGCGCTTCGGCTTCTTCGGCGGCTCGTCGCCGCCGCGGCGGCGCGGGGGCGGTTCCGCCGGCGGGGCGCCGGCACCGGCGTCGGTGCCGTCGTCGGACGGCATGACGCTGGTGCCGCGGGGGGACGCGGCGGCCGCGTCCTGTGCGGGCGGGACCGGGGTGTCGTCCTCGCGAGGGCTGTGTGCCTGCCCGCCGCGGTACGACACGCCGGGCACGTGGCCCGATCGGTAGGTGGTCCGCCGTACCTGGACGCCGTGCTCGTCCTCACCCGGTGGCGGGGGAGGTGCGTCGGGGCCGTCTGGTCGCGTCATCATCAAAGACGATACCGGGGCGCGGGTGATTCGTGCCTCGCACGCGGTCGTGTCCCGGCGGCGCGGCGCCCGCCTGGCCTACGCTGACCCCGATGACGACACCCGAGGGCAGGCCCACGTCGGCGGCGCAGACGAGCCTTTCGAGAATCATGACCGCGCTGGACACGAACCTGCTCGGCACGGTGCACGGTGGCGTGGTCATGAAGCTGGTGGACGACGTCGCCGGCGCGGTCGCGCAGCGGCACTGCGGCGGGCCGGCCGTCACCGCGACGATGGACGAGATGACGTTCCTCGAACCGGTGCACGTGGGCAACCTCGTGCACGCTCACGGCCGGGTCAACTGGACCGGCCGGACCTCGATGGAGGTCGGCGTCCGTGTGGTGGCCGAGCCGTGGAACGAGGTCCGCCCGCCCACCGCGGTGGCGACCGCGTACCTGGTGTTCGTGGCGTTGAACGAGGACGGTACGCCGCGTGCGGTCCCGCCGGTGCTGCCCGAGACCGAGGAGGACCGCAGGCGCTTCGCAGAGGCGGAGATCCGGCGGACGCACCGTCTGGCGCGCCGGCAGGCGATCCAGCACTCCCGGGAGAGTTGAGGGCGCGGTCCGGTGGCGGCGACCCGTGCGCGGGTTCCGTCCATGTCCCGCCTTGTCGTTCAACGTGGCGGTATCCGGCGTTCTGTGTGACTGTTGTGACGGACGAGACGTGCGGTGTCCGGCGTGCCGCAGACGCGATCACGGACCTCGGCGGTGATACTGGCGACGCGAGCGCTACGGGGGCGCCCGCGCGGACGACGCATCGTGGGGGACGTGCATGGGTACTGCGGCCAGGCCGCCGGGTCCCCGGCGGCAGCCGGCCAGACGCCGGCCGGCGGCCGCGCTGCGGGCCGAGCGTGAGGAGGCGGCCCGGTTCCGCCGGTCGTTGACGCTCGTCGGGCTGTCCGTCGTCGCGCCGGGTTGTGCCCAGTTCATCGCCGGTCACCGCAAGACGGGCAAGATCGCTCTTTGGACGGCGGCGGGTCTGGCGGCGGTGACGCTGCTCGTGCTCTGGCTGGTGCCGTTGGAGGACCTGGCGACGCTCGCGGTGCGGCCCTGGCTGCTGACCACCTTCAAGATCCTGGCTTTCGGGGCCGCGGCCTGCTGGGTCGGCCTGCTGGTCGACGCCTGGCGGCTCGGGCATCCGCCCGGGCTGAACCAGAAGCACCGGCTCATCATGGTCGGCTCGACGCTCGCGCTGGCCGCGATGGTCGCGACCCCCTTCGTCGTCGCCGCGCGGTACGCCACGGCCGCACACGACGCCGTCGTGGCGATGTTCCCGTCCGGAGAGGTCGCCGCGGCCAGTGACGGGCGGCTGAACATCCTGCTGCTCGGAGCGGACGCCGGCGACGGACGGGTCGGGGTCCGCCCGGACAGCATCAACCTCGTCTCGGTCGACGTGCGCACCGGCGAACCCGCCGTGATCAGCCTGCCCCGCAACCTCGAGAAGGCGCGGTTCCCCGACGGCACACCGGCGGACGAGCAGTTCCCGGACGGGTTCAGCGGCGAGGGCGAGCGCTCCGACTACATGCTCAACGCCACCTGGACGTACGGCGAGGAGCACCCCGACATGTTCCCCGGGCCGTCGGGCCCCGGGCCGACGGCGGTGAAGCAGGCCGTCGAGGGGACGCTCGGGCTCCCGGTGCACTACTACGTCGCCGTGGACCTCGACGGATTCCGCGACATCATCAACGCCATCGGCGGCATCACCATCCGGGTCGAGGAGGAGTTGCCCATCGGCGAGAAGGGCCGCGTTCTCGAGCCGGGCCTGCAGGAGCTTGACGGCTACCACGCGCTGTGGTACGCGCGGTCCCGCGAGGGGTCGTCGGACTACGCCCGGATGGCCCGGCAGCGGTGCGTCCTCGGCGCGTTGCTGAAGGAGGCGAAGCCGGGCACCCTGCTGGCGAACTTCCTCGACCTCGCCGAGGCGTCGAAGACGATGATCACCACGGACATCCCGCGCGAGGACCTCACCAACCTTGTCGACCTCGGTCTGAAGGCCAAGGACCAGGAGATGACGGCGCTGCAGTTCGTGCCGCCGTTGATCGCGCCGGCCGACCCCGACTTCGACCTGATCGCCGCCGAGACGCAGGCGTTCCTGGACGGCGCCGTCGAGACCGGTGACGGGAACGGATCCGGAGGCTCCGGGTCGGCGGGCGACGGCGCCGCGGGCGACGGCGCCGCGGGCGACGGTAATTCCGCGTCCTCGCCGGACGGTTCCGGGGACGGCGACGCCACCGGCGAGGGCGCTGACGTCGACGCCGGAAGCGGCGGTGAAGAGGGTTCGGGCTCGGACGCGTCCGAGCCGGTCGGCGTCTCCTCGGTGTGCTCGTACGAGTGAGCAGCGGACGATTCGCGGCGGGTGGCCGATCGCGTGATCTCGGTGCGGGTAATGTTCTCGCCGACATGAACGCCGCCGAGAACGCCGACATGAACGCCGCCGAGAACGCCGAGACGGATCCCGACCGGAACGCCGCAACGGACGCCGCGCGGCCGGGCCCTGCCGCATCCGACGGCGCCTGGCCGGCCGTCTCGGTCATCATGCCGGTGCTCAACGAGGAGCGGCACCTGGCCGAAGCGGTCTCCGGCGTGATGGCCCAGGACTACCCGGGCGAGGTCGAGCTCGTGCTCGCCCTCGGGCCGTCGACCGACCGCACGGAGCGGATCGCACACGACATCGCCGCGGCCGACCCGCGGGTGCGCACGGTCAGGAACCCCGCCGCCCGGACCCCCGCCGGACTCAACGCCGCGCTCGGCGCCGCCTCGCACCCCATCATCGTCCGGGTCGACGGGCACGGCGTGCTGTCGGACGGGTACGTGCGTACCGCGGTCGAGACGCTGGAGCGCACGGGCGCGGCCAACGTCGGCGGCATCATGCACGCCGAAGGGCAGACCGACTTCGAACGTGCCGTGGCGCGGGCGTACACGTCGCGGGCCGGCCTCGGTGGCGGGCGGTTCCACGTGGGCGGCGGCGCGGGGCCGGCCGACACCGTCTATCTAGGGTCGTTCCGCCGGGACGTGCTGGACACGCTGGGCGGCTTCGACGAGCACTTCCAGCGCGCCCAGGACTGGGAACTCAACCACCGCATCCGTGCCGCCGGGCACACCGTCTGGTTCACGCCCGAACTCACCGTCAGTTACCGGCCCCGGCCGGACCTGCGTTCGCTGGCGCGGCAGTTCCTCACCACCGGGCAGTGGCGGCGCGAGGTCGTACGCCGCTACCCGGATACGGCCGGGGTGCGGTACCTGGCCGCCCCCGTGGTGACGGTCGCGGTCGCCGGCGGCACGGTGACCGGGCTGGCTGCGGCACTGGGCGCTCCCGCCTGGCTCGCGCTCGGCTGGCTCGCTCCCGCCGGGTACGCCGCCGGGGTGCTGGCGGCAGGGCTCGCCGTCGGTCGTGGGCTGCCGGTGCGCTCGCGCGCGTGGTTGCCGCCCGTCCTCGCGACGATGCACCTGACGTGGGGTGTCGGCTTCCTCACCGGACCGCGGGGCGCAAAGCGCCGACCTGCACGGATACGCTGGCAGGGGGCGGCGGAGTGAGGACGGTCATGCCCGTCGGTGCGAGGATTCGGCGCCGTGTCGTCTACCCTTGACCCGGTCCGGCTGCGGAACCGTGTGCGGCCCGAGCGACGGCAGCAGTAGAAAGGCTCAACTCCCATGAACGCCACACGTCTCGACGAGGACTTCACCTCGTCGACGCACGTCTACGAGCCGCATCGGGCAGGCTTGCCACGGTTTGGCAAGTACTTCCGTGCGTTGTGGCAGCGCCGCGAGTTCATCCGCGAGCTGTCGCGCACATCCATGCGGGCGGCCAACACGCTGACGGTGTTCGGCCAGATCTGGCTGGTGCTCAACCCGCTGCTGCTGGCGATGGTCTACTTCACGCTGGTGTTCATCATCCGCGGCACCGCCGACTCGGACTTCCTGGCTCATCTGGTCGCGTCCATATTCGCATTCACGTACTTCGGCGGAATCCTGCGCAGCGGGGCGTCCAGCGTGACCGGCGGCGGCAAACTGCTGATGAACACGTCGTTCCCCCGGCTGCTGCTGCCGTTGACCGAGGTCCGTACCGCCTTCTTCCGGTTTCTGCCGACCCTCGGCGTGTACCTCGTCCTGCACATCGCGACTGGTCAGGCGTGGGACTGGACGATGCTGCTGGCCCCGTACTTCGTGCTCACCCTGACCTTGTTCGGCGCCGGGATGGGAATGATCTTCGCCACGGCGCAGGTGTACTTCCGGGACACGGCGAGCTTCCTGCCCTACATGGTCCGGCTCTGGCTCTACACCTCGCCGATCCTGTGGTACCCGTGGGAAGGGCAGGCACGAATACAAGAGGTGCTCGGCGATGTGGCTTGGCTGCTGTATCTCAACCCGTTGTATTCGATGCTGGGAGGATGGAGCGAAAGCCTCGTCCGCACCTCCATGCCGGACACGCCCATGCTGATCTTCAGCGCGGCGTGGTCGCTGGTCGCCATCGTGACCGGTGTGCTGTTCTTCATGTCGAAGGAGCGCGAGTTTGTCGTCCGTCTCTGAGGTGCAGGCCGTGAGCGAGTATTCGGTAGCCACGGCCGTCAAGGTCGAGAACGTCTCCTTGACCTACCGCACGACGTTCGAGCGGACACCGACGTTCAAGACCGCGTTGGTGCGGCTGGGCCGAGGTGAGCGGGCGGTCAAGGAGGTCGAGGCGGTCCAGGACGTCTCCTTCGAGGTGCCGCACGGCAACGCGGTCGGCATCATCGGCGCGAACGGCGCCGGCAAGTCCACGCTGATGCGGATGATCGCGGGCATTCTGCCGCCCAGCCAGGGCCGGATCGAGGTGGATGGTCGGGTGAGTACCCTCCTCGCGCTCGGCGTCGGCTTCAACAATCAGCTCACCGGCCGCGACAACGTCATCCTCGGCGGGCTCGCGGGCGGTCTGACGCGCGAGGAGATCCACGAGCGGTACGAGGACATCGCCGAGTTCGCCGAACTGGGCGAGTTCATCGACATGCCGATGCGCACCTACTCCTCCGGCATGTTCCAGCGACTGGCGTTCTCGGTCGCCGTACACATGGACCCGGACATCCTGCTCATCGACGAGGCACTGTCCGCCGGCGACGCCACGTTCAAGCAGAAGGCCGCGGCGAAGATGAAGGATCTCGCCGCCAACGCGCGCACGATGTTCCTGGTCAGCCATGCGCTCAGAAGCGTCAAGGACATGTGCAACGACGCGGTGTGGATGCACAACGGCCGGCTGATGATGCACGGCGAGCCGAAGGAGGTCATCGCCGAGTACCGAAAGTTCCTCAAGTTCGGCGAGGACGCCTACTCGATGGAGGACTTCTAACCCTCACCCTCCCTCCCCGGGAATGATCACGTCCCGCATGGAATTCCCTGCGTCACCACCCCTGCAGGCCTCGTGACGCGTGCGAAAGCCTCGTGACGTGAAACCCGGCCACTACGGCGAGCCCGGCTACTGAAGCGATCCTGGCCACGACGGCGAGCCGAACTTGCACGTCCGGCTGTGGACGGCGTGCGTGGCCCCTGTCGCGCCGTGTGGCACGTGACCGCGTCCGACGAGTGCGTGGCGGCGCGGCGCCGGCTCTTGTCTCCCCGTTGTTCCCCGGCGCCCGAGGGGCCGTGGCTACCCCGGTGTGCTTCCGCTCATGCGTGGACCGAACCGGCACATCTGTCGGACAAACGGACCATCTGGGTTGTGCGGGACAGGAGTGACGCGTGAGACTGATGGTGTTTCTCGGGCGCGGCGGAGAGGGGAGTCGGCATGCGCACCAGATCTGTGATTCCGAGCGGCTTGGTGACGGCTTTGGTCGTCGCGGGGCTCGGGAGCGCACCGCCGACTCTGGCGGCGCCCGACCCCTCCGGCACGGCCCCGGATTCTTCCGAGACCCGGGCGCCGGCCACGACGCCGTCGTCGGGGCAGGGGGCGCCGGCCACGACGCCGAGCGCACCCGAGAGGACGCCGACCGCACCGGACGGCTCGGTGTCGCACGGTTCGACAGCCCCGACATCGGCCACGCCGACGGCGCCGCCACCGGCCACGTCGACGGCGCCGCCACCGGCCACGCCGACGGCCGGGCCGCGTCGGGCCGGCCAAGGGCTGCAGACCGTCGGCCTGCGGGCGCGGGCGGAAGGTCTCGGCGATCTGCCCGCGATGCCGGCCGCTCCGTGGGACGACACCGGATCGAGGACCCGGGACGCCGGACGGCCCGTGGTGCGCACGCGGAAACTCGAGGTCGAGCCGTTCGAGCTCGCCGCTCTCACCTGGAAGGGCGACGCCGAGATCACCGCGTGGGTGCGAACTCGAAGCGAGGGCACGTGGTCGTCGTGGTACGAGCTGCCCGGCGGGGCGGACCATGCCCCCAACCACACGCCCGACCAGGGCGCCGGGAACGCGTCCGGCCCGACCGCGTCCGGCCCGACGACGCCGGGCACGACCGAGCCGGGAACGCGGCACGGGACCGACCCGCTGATCGTCGAGCGGTCCGACGCCGTTCAGGTGCGCGTCGACGCGCCCGACGGAGCGGTTCCGGACAGCCTGCGCCTCGACCTCGTCGCGCCGGGCGACGACCCGGCGAGCGTGTCGGACGCCCCCACGGCGTCGACGCAGGAGGCGGCGCAGGGAGCGGCGGTCGCAGGTGCTCGTGTGCCGCGGCCGAGGATCCGGTCGCGTGCGGCGTGGGGAGCCGACGAGTCCCTGCGGGGGGACCCGCCGGACTACGGCGAGATCCGCGGCGCGTTCGTGCACCACACAGTGAACACGTCGCGGTACTCCCGGTCGCGGGTGCCGCGCATCATCCGGTCGATCTACCGCTACCACGTCCAGTCCCGCGGCTGGAAAGACATCGGGTACAACTTCCTGGTCGACCGGTTCGGACGGATCTGGGAGGGCCGTTACGGCGGCATCGGCAGGCCGGTCATCGGCGCGCACACGTACCGGTACAACGACCAGGCGTTCGGGATGGCGGCCATCGGCACGTACACCGGCACCGTTCCGACCATGCGCATGCGCCGTGCTTACCAGGAGCTGTTCGGCTGGAAGTTCGCCGTGCACCGCGTCGACCCGCGGCGACGGGTCCGCTACGAGCAGGGCCGGCTGCCGGCGATCGCCGGGCACCGGGACGTCTCGGCGACGGCCTGTCCCGGACACGAGTTGTACCGGCGGCTGGACCAGATCCGGCGGGGCACCATAGCGGCCATGGAGCTGGTTCCGGGACGTGACCTCAACGTCAACTGGCGCCCGGAGTTGCTCGCCACGACGCGCGCCGGCAGGCTGTACCTGGCGAAGGGAAACGGCGACGGGTACGCCGCGCCCCGGCGGGCGGGCTCGGGCTGGCACCGGATGGACGGGCTGGCGACGCCCGGCGACTGGAACGGCGACGGCATCGACGACCTGGTCGCCCGGCGGAAGAGCGATGGCTCGCTGTGGCTGTATCCGAGTGCCGACAACGGAAACCTCGGTTCCAAGCGCCAGATCGGCTGGGGCTGGCAGGGCATCAACGCGATCGTCGGTGCGGGGGACTTCGACGGCAACGGCCGGCCCGACCTGCTGGCTCGCCGGCGTTCGGACGGGTCGCTGTGGCTGTACCCGCGCCGTGCGAACGGCATCACCTTCGCCCAGCCTCGTCGCGTCGGCACCGGATGGGCCGGGATGAGCGCCATCATGGTCGTGGGTGACTGGAACGGTGACCGCATCCCGGACGTCGTGGCCCGGCGTCGCTCGGACGGCTCGCTGTGGCTGTACCGGGGCCGCGGGGACGGCGCGTTCCGGCCGGCTCGGCTGATCGGTTCGACGGGCTGGGATCGCTACCAGCTCGTCGCCGCGGGGGACGTGGACGACGACGGCCGCGCCGACCTGGTGGGCCGCCGCGGTGACGAACTGGCGTTGTTCCGCGGCGACGGCCGCGGCGGGTTCATCAACAAGCAGCGCCTGGCCGGGCGGTGGGGCGGGTACAACCGGATCGTCTAGCCGCGGTCGGCGAGCGCGACGAACTCGTCGAGCGCGTCCGGGTTGCGCAACGCCTCGCGGCTCACGGCCGTGTCCGGGTCGGCGCCGGCGAGGATCTTCTTCACCGGCACCTCGCACTTCTTCCCGTTCAGCGTGCGGGGTACCGCGTCGACCCGGAGGAACCGGTCGGGCACGTGCCGCGGCGACAGCTCGGTGCGTAACGCGCGTCGCAGGTCGGCCTCGACGTCCTGCGGCGCGGCGCTCTCGGCGAGCACCAGGAAGCACAGCAGCTCGCCGTCGCCGTTCCCATGGCCGGACGTGTCGATGACCAGCGAGTCGTCGACGCCGGGGTGTCCTTCGGTGACGCGGTAGAACTCGGCCGTGCCCATCCGGACGCCGCCGCGGTTGAGGGTGGAGTCGCTGCGCCCGTGGATGATGGCGGAGCCGTGTGCGGTCGCGGTGACCCAGTCGCCGTGGCGCCACACCCCGGGGAAGTCGGCGAAGTACGCGTCATGCAGCCGGGTACCGTCCGGGTCGTTCCAGAACGCGACCGGCATGGAGGGCATCGGCCGGGTCAGCACCAGTTCGCCGACCTCGTCGGCGACGGGCCGGCCCTGCTCGTCGTAGGCGGCGACGGCGGCGCCGAGCGCGGGGCGGGACAGCTCGCCCAGCCACACCGGAACGTCCGGAGCGGGCCCGAGGAATCCGGTGCACAGGTCGGTGCCCCCGGAGAAGCTGGCGATCTGGACGTCGGGACCGAGCTGCGCTCCCAGCCAGCGGAACCCGTCCGCGGTCAGTGGCGCACCGGTCGATCCGACGGTGCGCAGTGACGCGAACGCGTCCGGGTCCAGCGTCACGTCGTCCTTGAGGCACGCCTGCACGAACGGCGCCGAGGTGCCGAACACGGACACGTCCTCCTCGGCAGCCATCCGCCACAGCGCGTGCAGGTCCGGATGCGACGGGCTGCCGTCGTACAGCACCACGGTCGAGCCGGTGAGCAGGCCGGAGACCAGGAAGTTCCACATCATCCAGCCGGTGGTGGTGTACCAGAAGAAGCGCTCGCCCGGGCCCGCGTCGAAGTGCAGCGCCATGGTCTTGAGGTGCTCGAGGACGATGCCGCCGTGCCCGTGCACGATGCCTTTTGGCAGCCCGGTCGTGCCCGACGAGTACAGCACCCACAGCGGGTGCTCGAACGGCACCGGCGTGAACTCGAGGGGTGCCCCGTCGTGGTCCTGCAGTAGCTCCGCCCAGCCCACCGTCCGATGATCATCGGCACTTTCCGGCCACATAGCCCGGGAAGTGCCGATGATCATGGTGGACTTCACCGACGGAAGCTCCGCGCGCAGAGCGTCGACCGTCGGGGTCACGTCGAATACGCGCCCGTTGTACCGATAGCTGTCGACCGCGATGAGTACCGTCGGCTCGATCTGGGTGAACCGGTCGGCGACGGCGCGCGTGCCGAAGTCCGGAGAGCACGACGACCACACTGCGCCGAGGCTCGCGGTGGCGAGGAACGCGACCAGCGCGTCCGGGGTGTTCGGCACGACTGCCGCGACCCGGTCGCCGCGGCCGACGCCGTGCGCGGCGAGGCCGGCGCGTGCCGCCGCGACTCTCCGGCGGAGCTGCCCGTAGGTCAGTTGCTGGCGCAGTCCGTCCTCACGCCGGTACACGACGGCAAGCGCGGTGTCGTCGCCGGCGCGCAGGGCCTGCTCGGCGTAGTTCAGGGTGGCGCCGGGGAACCATCGGGTGCCGGGCATGACCGGCTCGGGCAGCACGGCCTCCGGCGGGTCGTGGAACGCGACCTCGAAGAAGTCGGCCACAGCACCCCAGAACGCGGCGGGTTCGTCGACGGACCAGCGCCACAGCTCGTCGTAGCTGCCGGTGTCGGTGCTACCTCGCTCGCGCAGCCACCCGCGGAAGCGGCTGATCCGGCTGGCGGCGACCCGGCTCGGATCGGGCCGCCAGATGACTTCGGCCCGATCTGCCGAGGAGGTGTCCGCATCCAGGAGGTCGCGGATCCGCTGAATGTCGGCCTTGAACTCCGGGAGGGCCGCGGTGGCAGTCTGATGCAGAATCTCGAGGTCGACGTCCCAGTAGCCGTGAACGACCCGATTCCGCAGCCGAATCGGCTGACGCCACTGAAGTTCCGGGAACCGAGACTTCACCTCCTCGGATACTTGCCGCGCTGCCTCGCCGAGAACCATGAAGTTCCAGAAGAGTGAACCACGTCGGTCGGTGTGGGACTCGAGCTCTTCGACGCTCGACTCGTCACAGATGCGGATTGCCGTCGCCGCGGCCTCGATCATCTTGTCGAGGTGGAGTACGTCGCGCTGCTGCATGGACGGGGCGATCAGGCGGCGGCGTACATGAGACGGGCCTCGGCCAGAATGCTCGCGCGCAGGCGGCGATTGATGTATCGCTTCGAGATCAGGTCCACGTGGCGGCCGAAGAGTTCGTCGAGCTCGTCGTTGAGGTCCTCGATCGCCCAGCCGAGCTTCGCATCCGGGCGCAGCACGTAGAGCAGGTCGATATCGCTCTGCGGAGTGTCGTCGCCGCGTGCGACCGAGCCGAACACGTCGAGCTCGGCCACGCCGTAGCGTTCGCAGATCTCGGCGAGGCGGTCACGGTCGACTTCGGGGATGCTTCCCATGACAGCAAGGTACCGCGACGCCCAGCAGCAGGCCACAGCCGCAGGCGATCAAGTCTGCGTCACCGGCTGCAGTCGTTCAGCGGGTCGAGCCGGACTTCAGCGGCTCCCACCAGGCGCGCTGGTCGCGGTACCAGGCCACGGTGGAGGCGAGGCCGTCCTCGAACGTCTGCCGTGGCCGGTAGCCCAGCTCGCGCCGGATCTTGCCGTCGTCGACGGAGTACCTGCGGTCGTGCGCGAGCCGGTCCTCGACGTAGCGGACCATCTCCCAGCCGACGCCGCACGCGTCCAGCAGAAGGCCGGTGAGCTCGGAGTTCGTCAGCTCGCGGCCGCCGCCGATGTTGTAGATCTCGCCGGAGCGGCCGCCGCCGCGGACCAGCTCGACGCCCGCGCAGTGGTCGTCGACGTGCAGCCAGTCGCGGACGTTGAGCCCGTCGCCGTACAGCGGCACCTGCAGGCCGTCCAGCAGGTTCGTGACGAACAGCGGGACGACCTTCTCCGGGTACTGGTACGGGCCGTAGTTGTTGGAACAGCGGGTGACCGAGACTGGTACGCCGTGAGTGCGGTGGTAGGCCAGCGCGACCAGGTCGCTGCTGGCCTTGCTGGCGCTGTACGGCGAGTTCGGCTCGAGGACGTGGTCCTCGGTCCACGACCCGGACTCGATGGTGCCGTAGACCTCGTCGGTGGACACGTGCACGAACCGGTCGACGCCGTGCCGGCGTGCCGCGTCCAGCAGCGTGTGCGTGCCCACCACGTTGGTCTGGACGAAGTCGGCGCCGCCGGCGATGGACCGGTCGACGTGGCTCTCGGCGGCGAAGTGCACCACCTGGTCGCAGGACGAGACGAGCTCGTCGACCAGCGCGGTGTCGAGGATGTCGCCCTTGACGAACGTGTAGCGGGGATCGTCCTCGACCGGGGCGAGGTTCGCCGGGTTGCCCGCGTACGTGAGCTTGTCCAGGACGACGACGTCCGCGTCGGTCAGCCCGGGGTACGCGTCGGACAGCGCCTGACGGACGTAGTGCGATCCGATGAAACCGGCTCCGCCGGTGACGAGAACCCGCATCGAGCCCTTCCTCGATAGTCCTGTTTCCGCGCGGCTATCGTAAGCGCTCATGCGAGGAATCATCCTGGCGGGAGGATCGGGCACCCGTCTGCATCCGTTGACCGTCGCTGTGAGCAAGCAACTGTTGCCGGTGTACGACAAGCCGATGATCTACTATCCACTGACGACGCTCATGCTCGCGGGTGTGCGCGACATCCTCGTCATCACCACGCCGCAGGACCGGGCGCAGTTCGAGGCGCTGCTGGGGGACGGGTCGCAGTTCGGGCTGTCGGTGTCGTTCGCCGAACAGCCGGCGCCGAACGGGCTCGCGCAGGCGTTCGTGATCGGGGCCGACTTCGTCGGTGACGACAACGTCGCGCTCGTGCTGGGTGACAACATCTTCTACGGCGCGGGCCTCGGCACCCAGCTCGGCCGGTACTCGACCGTCGAGGGCGGGCTGGTCTTCGCGCACCACGTCTCGGACCCGACGGCCTACGGCGTGGTCGAGTTCGACGCGTGGGGCCAGGCGATCAGCCTGGAGGAGAAGCCGTCCGTTCCGCGCAGCAGCTACGCGGTGCCGGGGCTGTACTTCTACGACAGCGACGTCGTCGAGATCGCCCGCGGGCTGCGCCCCTCCGCCCGCGGGGAGTACGAGATCACCGACGTCAACCGGACCTACCTCGAGCGCGGCATGCTGGGCGTCGAGGTGCTTCCCCGCGGTACCGCGTGGCTGGACACCGGGACGTTCGACACCCTGATGGCCGCGGGCGACTACGTCCGGGTGATCGAGGCCCGGCAGGGCCAGAAGATCGGCTGCCCGGAGGAGGTGGCCTGGCGGATGGGGTTCATCGACGACGAGCAGCTGCGCGAGCGCGGCGACCGGCTGGCGAAGTCCGGCTACGGTGACTACCTGGTGGAACTACTGAAGACCGAGCGGGTGGAGGTCGGCCCGTCGTGAACGCACCGCTGATCGAGGCGCTGCCGGTCGAGGGCGCCTGGGCCGTGACACCGCGTGTGTTCAGCGACGACCGGGGAGCGTTCCTCGAGTCGTTCCGCGGCGACCTGCTGGAGCCGTACGTGGGACACCGTCTCGACGTGGTGCAGACGAACGTGTCGGTGTCGGCCGCCGGTGTACTGCGCGGCGTGCATTTCGCCGACGTCCCGCCGAGCCAGGCGAAGTACGTCACCTGTGTGAGCGGCGCCGTGCTGGACGTGGTCGTCGACATCCGGGTCGGCTCACCCACGTTCGGGCTGACGGCGTCAGTGCTGCTCGACGACGTCGACCGGCGGGCGGTGTACGTCTCCGAGGGTCTCGGGCACGCGTTCATGTCGCTGGCGGACGCGTCGGCGGTGACTTACCTGTGCTCGGCGCCGTACGCACCGGGCCGCGAGCACGGTATCGACCCGCTGGACCCGGCGCTGGGCATCGAGTGGCCGGCGCACGACCGTACCGGTGCGCCGATCGCGCCGTTCCTGTCGGAGAAGGACCGGCAGGCGCCGACGCTGGCTCAGGCGCGGGCCTCGGGGTTGTTGCCGCGGCACGACACCGTGCGGGCCTACCGCCGCAGCCTCGCGGGCTGAACCCGAGCGGCACGATCGAACCCGGTACGCCCTCAGGTCGAGAGGACGGCGGCCGAGGTCACGCCGTCGGCGTGCAGCTTGTCCACTACTGCACGGTAGGTTTCCTCGAACTGCTCGTGTTCGGCTTCGGGTATGTCCGCACGCCAGCGGCCCACCTTGGCGCGCGTGGGCGTCATGGACTCGGCGAAGAACTCGCGCATGGTGTCCTCCGGGGTGATGTCGAGGAACTCGCAGACCCGATCGAACTGGCGCTCGCGGTCGTTGGCGATGAGCGCCTCGAACCCCACGAGAAGGGTGTAGCCGTCTGACGGGGCGTTCAACTCGGCGGCACGTAACCGCTCGCCCCACCACTGCAGCGCCTTGAACGGGTCGTTCGGGCCCCACGGCTTCGATGCGACGGACACGGCGACGTCACGCCCGTCACGCACGATGTGGATCGTCTTCGACGACGGGAACATGCTCTCGAGCAGTGCCTGCTGCTCGACGTTCGGTGGTGTCATCTCGACCCACGCCGTTGCCCCGGCACGCTCGGCCACGGGGTCGAAGATCGTGGACATCAGGTCACGCGCGGCCGCGCTCGAGCCGGACCCGAACTTCTTGACGAACCTGTCGACGGCGCGCTCCATGTCTTCACGGTGCACGTCGGCCAGGTGTAAACCGCGGCTGCCGCCGTTGCTGGCCGTGCGTTCGAAGTAGTGGCCGACCAGTCGATCGCGGAAGTCCTCGATCGACATCTTCCCTGCGATGACGCTCGGCAGTCCGCCGGCTTCGCAGTGGAACCGGGCCTCGATCGGGATCAGGTGATATCTGGAGTGTTTCCCGATCAGCCGTGCTATGACGGTGGTTCCGCTGCGACCGGTCCCGCCAACGAAAACAGGCTCGGACTGCGTGGAACGGCGTCGCCGGAAGAACATGCGCGTAACCATAGCCGACGCTCCGGGAGGCCCGGCGGATCCCGCCATCAGAAGTCGGCCAGCACGACCGGCGCCGCGGCGGCGAACGCAGCCTCCCACGCGCGCATCGGGCCGAGCCCGGCGCGTCGCCATCCGTCGTGGTCCAGCACGGAGTAGGCGGGCCGCGGAGCGAGGCTGGGGAAGTTGTCGGTCGTGGTCTCGCGGACTCTGTCCGGATCGAGCCCGAGTTGGGAGAACACGGCACGGGCCAGGCCGTACCAGGTAGTCTGTCCAGTGTTGGTCGCATGGTAGATCCCCGTCGGCGCGTCGGCCTCGACGAGGTCGGCGATGCGGACGGCGACGTCATGCGACCACGTGGGCTGGCCGCGCTGGTCGGTGACGACGTCGACATGGTCGCGTTCGCGAGCGAGTCGCGCCATGGTCGTGACGAAGTTCCGGCCGTGCCGGCCGTACAACCACGCCGTGCGGACGACCGTCGCGCCGTTCGGATGGTCCGCGAGCACCGCCTGCTCGCCCGCGAGCTTGGTCTGCCCGTAGATCGAGCGCGGAGCCGTCGGCGCGTCCGTGCGGTACGGGGTGGTGGCCATGCCGTCGAACACGTAGTCGGTGGAGATGTGTACGAGTCTGACGCGGTGGCGCGCGCACGCGGTGGCGAGCAGCGAAGCACCGGTGGTGTTCACGGCCCGAGCGGTCTCGACATCGCGTTCGGCCCCATCCACGTCGGTGTAGGCGGCGGCATTGACGACGACGTCGTACCCGTGCACGGCCGCGTCGACGGTTGCAGCGTCCGTGATGTCCATTTCACCGTGCCTGGCGGCGGTGACGTCCTCGCCGCGTTCGCCGAGTATCGCGCACAGGTCCCGGCCGAGCATCCCGCCGGCGCCGGTGACCAACCACAGCATCGAGAAACTCCAAGTCGCCAACGAACGTTCGGTCGGGGTCGAGACGCTATAAGATACCGGTGCACTTGGGTCGGGAAGGACCTGGGTACACGGTCGTTTCCGAGGAGAGTTGCATGAGGGCACCCATGGCCACGCTTCGGCGCCTGGCCCGGCGAGCATTGCCGAAGGGTTATGTCGATGACGTCCTTCGACGTCGCCGGATCGTCAGCTCGATCCGTCAGAGTGGGTTGTTCGATCCCAAGTGGTACCGGGAGCAGTTCGACGGTTCGATCCCGTCGGGTACTGACCTCGTCGACCATTACGTGACGGTAGGTGCCGGTACGGACATATCGCCGAACCCGTGCTTCAGCTCTGCGTGGTACCGCGACCACCCTCGGACCCCGCGATCTCTGGACGTCGCTCCGTTCATCCACTACGTGAACCGGGGGATCGCCCGCGGGCTCCCGCCGCATCCCCTCTTCGACCCCACGTACTACGTCGCCGAGTACCCCGACGCCGCGGCGTACCGTGGCGGGCCGCTCGGCCATTATCTCTCGGTGGCGTGGAAGTCCGGTGCGAGGCCGAGTGCCGACTTCGACAACGACGCCTACCGGAAGAGGTTCGGCGACGTCGATGGTCCACCGCTTGCTGACTTCACCCGGCGGACATGCGCGTTGCTGCGCGAGACCGAGGGCTACGAAGGTCTACCCCGCACCAGCGAGACGTTCGATCATTCCGCCGCGGAGGCATTCAAGCGCGAGGTTCTCGACGAGTACCGGCGCAACGGTGAGCAGCGGCCGCTGGTGTCCGTGGTCATCCCTACCAAGGACCGCGCTCGCGGTGTCGTAGCCGCGATCGAGTCGGTAGTCGCGCAGACCTACTCGAATTGGCAACTCGTCGTCGTCGACGACGGCAGTACCGACGACACGGCGGAAGCGCTCGAGCCTTTCCTCGACGACGATCGCATCGAGCTGGTGCGGCGGGAGCGCGCCGGCGGGGTGTCGGTGGCCCGCAACGCCGGGCTCGAGCGCATCCGCGGCGATTACGTCGCCTACCTCGACTCCGACAACACCTGGTTCCCTGACTTCCTCGAGGTCATGGTCGCCTTCGTTCGCACACGCCGGGTCCGGTTCGCCTACGCGGCCTCGGAGTTGGTGGAAGAGAAGGAGAACGGGCGGCGCGGGTATCGCTCGTTGCCGTTCAACTCAGCTGCGCTGCGGGAGCGCAACTTCATCGACTGCATCGTCGTGCTGCACGAACGATCCCTGCTCGACGAGGTCGGCGGGTTCGACGAACAACTGCGGCGAAATGTCGACTGGGATCTGTTCGTCCGGATGTCCGAAGTCACCGATTTCGCCCATGCGCCATTCATTGCCACTCGCTATAACGCATGGGAACAGCGCAGCGACCGGATCACCATCAACGAGCTGTTCGGTTACCGCTACGTCATCCTCGGCAAGCACATGATCGACTGGGAGAACGTCGCGTCCGGGCTGGGTGAGCGGCAGCCAGGCTCGGTATCGGTCATCGTGCACGCGCCTTCCGATGCCCGAAGCATCGCCGCAACGGTGGAACGGCTGCTCGAGGTGACAGAGCGCGACATCGAGATCGTCGTGATCGATGCCAAGACGGACGAAGCCGAGGCCATCCGGCTGCAGCACCTGATGGTGCGCTTCCCGCAGGTGAGGGTCGTTCGCCTGTCGCTGCGCATCTCGCGCGAGCTCGCACAGTCTGTCGGGGTCGCGTACTCGAGCGGGGAACTGGTCGTGTTCATCCCGCCCGACACCTGGGTCGAACCCGGCTGGCTCGGCCCGCTGGTCGAGCCGTTGCGTGACGCCGGCGTCGTGGCCACGCAGCCTCGGTTGCTGGCGGTCGACGGCACCGTGTGGTCCGCCGGAGTGTCGTTCGCGCGTGGAGCGCTACCGCACAACCGCTACCGCCAGTTCCCGGGTGACGGTCCCGAGGCGGTGCGCTCGACCGCCCCTGCGGCGCTGTCGTCGAACGTGATGGCGGTGCGCGCGGCCGACTTCACCAGGGTGCGCGGCTTCGACCCGTTGTTCGTCAACGACATGGACAACCCCGATCTCAGCCTCAGGCTGGCCCACGAGACCGGCGGTGAGCTGCGCTACGTCGCAGAGAGTGTGGTGGCGCTCTCGGTCATGCCGCAGCGCAAGCGGAAGCCTTCGGCGGCGCTTCAGGCCGTGGACAACCAGGAGCACTTCACCGGCCGGTGGCGCGACGCCGTGCCGCAGGACGACATCCAGGTGTGGCGCGACGGAGGGTACGCCATCATCGGGTACGACGGCGCGGCTAACACGCACTGGGGATTCGACCCGATTGTCGTGCACGACCGGCCGCAGCGGCCGCTGCGGTGGGCGTTGAAGATCGGCGCCGAGGACGTGCCGACCCGGTTCAACTGGGGTGACTGGCATTTCGCCATAGGGCTGAAGCAGGCACTGGAGCGCCTGGGGCATGAAGTGGTGATCGACGCGAAGCGCGCTTGGTACCGCCCAACGTCGCGGCTTGACGACGTCACGCTCGTACTACGCGGTTTGAGCGCCTACCGGGTGAATCCGCAACAGATCAACCTGTCCTGGATCATCAGCCATCCGGAGCGGGTCACCAAACGCGAACTCGGCATGTACGACGCGGTTTTCGCTGCGTCGGCGAGTCTGGCCGACCGCCTGCGTACCGAGATGGGCACGGACGTCCAGCCGTTGCTGCAGTGCACCGACCGATACCGGTTCCGTCCGGTGGCGCCGGACGAGACCCGGCGTCATGATGTGCTCTTCGTCGGCAACGCCCGCGGCTTTGCGGGCCGCGGTCGCGCGTCGGTGACCGCCTCGCTCGAGGCCGGCATAGCCCCGGCAGTGTACGGCGCGCGCTGGGACGGCCTGCTGCCCGAGGGCTTGTGGAAGGCGGAGTACCTGCCCAACGAGCGGTTGGCGGCCACGTATGTCGCCGCAGGCGTCGTGTTGAACGACCATTGGGACGACATGAAGGACGAGGGGTTGCTGTCGAACCGATTGTTCGATCTGGCCGCCTGCGGAGCGCGTGCCATCACCGACGATGTGCCGGGTGTGGCCGACGTCTTCGGTGACGTCATCCCTACCTACCGGACAGCGGACGAACTGGCCGAGGCGGTGGCAATCCAACTCGCCGAGACACCTGAGCGTGCCGCGGCGCGGGAGGCTCTGTCGGAGCGGGTTCGCCAGGAGCACTCGTTCGACGCCCGGGCCGGGACCCTGGTCGACACGGTCGACAAGCTGCGGGCGGAGAAGGGCATTGCGCGGGTCGGTTGAACGTCCTACCGCACGAGGCGGAAGGGCCCACCTCACGCCCGGATCGCGAGTCATGGCCGCGCACCCGACGGTGCGAACTTCGTGGCTGTGGCGATACACCATGCCGCCACAGCCAGGAGTCCGGCGAGGGCCAGCAGCAGGACGGTGAAGTTCGTGGTCGCGGTGGCGACGATCGGGCCGAGGCTGGCGCCGAGGAACATCACGAATCCGTTGAGTCCGATGCCACCCGCGCGGTCCGGCGCCGCGGCCTCGACGAAGAGCGTCAGCATCGACGGCACGACGATGGCCACCCCGGTGACGAAGACCAGGCTGGCCACGCACACACCGGCCAACGACCCTGACATCACGGCCTCACCGGCAAGACCGTAAGCCGCGACGGTGAACCCGATGCGTGCCGCCCCGGCGGTGCCCCAGCGCAGCGCGAGCCGGCCCGCGAACAGCGCGGCGAACATTCCGGGAAGTCCCACCAGCCGCAGCCAGAGGACTCCGGACTCGTCCAGGCCGAGCGTGTCCAGATGCGGGCCCAGCGCGGTGTACATGCCGACGAAGGACAGCAGCAACGTCGCGTTCGCGGCGCACAGCAACTGCACCGACCGGCGGGTTGCCACCCGGGCGACCGCCACGAACCGGTGGCCGACGTGCCCGCGCGGTGCGTTCCGGGCCGGTTGCCGCACGCTACGGGCGATCGCGGCGCCCGCGGCCGCCAACGCGATCGCGCTTGCGAGGAACAGCCACGGCCAGCCGACCGTCACCGCCGCCCACGAGGCCAGCACCTGGCCGACGATCCCGGACGCGAGGAGCGCGATCGACAGCGCGCCGATGGCGGCCGGGCGCCTTGACGGTGGCAACGCCTCCGCGAAATAGGCGACGGCGGCCGGAGCGAAACTGGCGGCCGCGAGGCCCTGTACGCCGCGCCAGACGGCGAGCCAGTCCGTGGACGGGGCGAATGCACAGCCGATCGTCGCCACGGCGAGCACCGACACACCGATCGCCATCGCCCGCTTGTGCCCGTACTGATCCGCGAGCGGCCCCCAGGTCAGGAAGCCCACGGCGTAGCAGAGGCTGAAGCAGGACGCGAGCGCGAACGTGACGTCGCCGCCGAGATCTTCGCCCACGGGGCCGAGCAGCGGGATTGCGGCGTAGAGCTGGGTGAGCACCACCATCGCGGTGGCCACGAGCAGCGCGACCGTCCCTGTGCCCGGCGGTGGGTCCGTGCCGGCGGCTGTGCGGCTGAGCCGGGCGTCTTCTGCGGTCTGGGACATCGAACACCATCTCCAACGTTGTGGTTGGATTTGACTGTAGTACCGTACGGGCAGATGAGCAACGCTTGCGTTGGAAGTGGGGTTCGATCCAGTGGCGTGGGACACCGAAGGCACCAAGCGCAGGATCCTGGAGGCGGCGGCGTCCGAGTTCGCCCGGTACGGGCCGGACGGCACCACGATCGAGCGGATCGCGACGACCGCGGGCGCGAACAAGGAGCGGGTGTACAACTACTTCGGCGGCAAGCGTGATCTCTTCCGCCGGGTGCTGCGCGACGAGCTCGCGACGGTCGCGCAGGCGGTGCCGGTGGAGTCGTTCGCGGCCGTGGATGTCGGCGACTACGCCGGCCGGGTGTACGACTACCACCGCGAGCGCCCGGAGTTGAACCGGCTGATGCGCTGGGAGGGACTCGCCTTCGACGGCGAGGTCCCTGACGAGGCGCTGCGCCGCGAGTACTACGCGGCCAAGTCCGCCGCCGTCAGCGACGCTCAACGTCGCGGTGCGGTCACCACGTCGATCGACGCGGACCACCTGATCTTTCTCGTGCTGTCGCTCGCCGGGTGGTGGTCCGCGGTGCCACAGGTCGCCCGGATGTTCACGGGGGAGCCCACCGAGGAGGAGCACGCCAGGCGGCGCGCGGCGGTGGTGGAGGCCGCACGCCGCGTGGCCCGGGCGCCCTGAGTGCGCTCCGCCCCTCGGAGTGGCCGGTCACGCCTGGCTGGTCAACGCGCCCGCGGCAGGACCGAGCAGCGGCACCCACTCGCGGATCCGGGCCTCGGCGACCACGCCGTTGGTCACGAACGGGTCGCCGTCGACGATCGCCTGCACGGCCGCTCGGTCCTCGGCGCGGTAGACCAGCAGGCCGCCGCGGGCGTCGTCGGGCCCCCACGGGCCGGACGCGACCAGCAGGCCGTCGTCCACGAGGCGGCGCAGGTAGTCGATGTGGGCGGAGCGATGTTCGTCCTGAAGCGCCACGTCGTCGGTGTAGGTGTACATGAGGGCGAATGTCGTGGTCATGCGGAAGCTCCTTCGTCGCTGAGATGAGATGGGCTGCTCTCACCCGGCACAGTCAACGCCGCCGCCGACCACGAAGCGAGGCACTGATCGGACGCGGTCCAGCGGCCCGGGGTCCGCCGGACCTGGGTCCAGCAGTACCCGTTTCCGGCGCCCCGGCTGCATCGGCCGCGCGCATACTGGGGGACATGGACCGGTCCGACGAGTTGCGGGAGTTTCTCCGGTCGCGCCGTTCCCGGTTGGAGCCCGCGGACGTCGGACTGGACTGGCAGGCCGTCGGCCGCCGGACCGCGGGGCTACGCCGCGAGGAGCTCGCGCTCGTCGCCGGGATCAGCGTGGACTACTACGCCCGCCTCGAGCAGGGACGGGCGCGCAACGTGTCCGACCAGGTCGTCGACGCGCTCGCGACGGCGCTGCGGCTGGACGACATCGAACGAGAACACCTGCGCAGACTCACCCGTACGGACGCGAAGTCCAGCCCTCGATCGCAGGCGCAGGTGGTGTCGGCGCGGACTCGTTCGATGATCGAAGCGCTCCGCCCGACTCCCGCGCTGGTGCACAACTCGATGCTCGACGTGCTCGCCGTCAACACGATGGCCGGCGTGCTCCTCGAGGGGCTGCTGGACATGCCGCCGAGCCGGCGCAACCTCGCCAGATGGCTCTTCCTCCGGCCCGAGTCGCATCGAACGTTCCTCGACCGGGAGGAGTCGGCCCGCGAGCTGGCGTCGAGTCTGCGGACCGCGGCGACACGATCCGGGGACACGGCGGTGCACGCACTGATCGACGAGCTGACCGTCGGCTCAGCGGAGTTCGTCTCGTACTGGACCGAACACCAACTCTCCGGGCCGGGGGCGTTCACCAAGCGCGTTCATCACGACGCGGTCGGAGAGTTCGAGCTGTCGTACCAGTCGTTGGTCATCCCGCAGGAGGCCGACCAGTACGTCGCGCTGTACACGCCGCAACCAGGATCGCCCTCGGCCGAAAGGCTCGCCCTGCTCGCGGCGCGGACCGCGGACAGCGCGAGCCGTCCGGCGCAGCCGTCGACCGGACCGGCGTGAGTGGCAGGGCTCAGGCGGCCGAGCGCTCGTCGGCCGGGCGCCGGCGCAGCCGCGCCTGCGTGACGGCCGGTGGGTCGTAGGCCATGTCCAGCCGGCCGACGTCGGTTCCCGGCGGGCCGATCTCGTCGATGCGGTCGAGCATCTCGTCGGTCAGCGTGACGTCGACGCCGGCGAGCAGGTCGTCCAGGTGGTCCATGGTCCGCGGGCCGACGATCGCGGACGTGACGCCGGGATGGGCGATCGCGAAGGCCATGGCCAGGTGGGTCAGCGGCATGCCCGCGTCCCGGGCCACCGGGATGAGCTGCTCGACCACGTCGAGCCGGCTCTCGTCCTTCAGGTGCTGGAAGCCGAACTGGGACCGGTGTGTAGCGTTCTGCTGGTCCTTGCGGTACCGGCCGGTCAGCAGGCCGCCGGCGAGCGGGCTGTACACCAGGGTGCCCATGCCGAACTCCTGGGCCACCGGCAGTACCTCGCGCTCGATGCCGCGGGTGAGGATCGAGTACGGCGGCTGCTCGGTGCGGAACCGGGTGAGGCCGCGCCGCTCGGCGACCCAGTGCGACCGGACGATGTCCGACGCGGGCAGCGACGAGATGCCGACAGCCCGGACCTTGCCGGCGCGCACCAGGTCGGTCAGCGCCGAGAGGGTCTCCTCGACGTCGGTGTCGGGGTCCGGGCGCTGCATCTGGAACAGGTCGACGTGGTCGGTCTGCAGGCGCCGCAGCGAGTCTTCCAGGGCACGCGTCAGCCAGCGCCTGGAGGCGCCCTGGTGGTTCGGGTCCTCGCCCATCGGGAGCCGTGCCTTGGTGGCGAGCACGACGTCGTCGCGGCGCCCGCTGAGGGCCTTGCCCACGATCTCCTCCGACTCGCCGTGCGAGTACACGTCGGCGGTGTCGATGACGTTGATCCCCGCGTCGAGAGCCTTGTGGATGATCTTGATCGAGTCGTCGTGGTCGGGGTTGCCGACGGCGCCGAACATCATGGCGCCGAGCGCGTAGGGACTGACCTTGATGCCGGTCCGGCCGAGGGTGCGGTACTGCATGCGGGTTCTCCCGGGGTCTGGGCGTGGTGGGCGAGTGTGGTGAGCGTGTCCGTGGTGCCGTATGCTCGGACATAAGCGGAACGCTCTTCCAGAACTATACGGAAAAGTATTCCGGTTAGCAAGGGGAGGAGTGTCGTGGCCGACAGCACAACAACGACCGGAGCCGACTCGACGGGTCCGGTCGCGCCCGAACATGCGCCGCGTCCGCTGCGCGCAGACGCGCGACGCAACATCGAGTCCTTGCTCGAGGCGGCGAAGACCGTGTTCGGAACATCAGGCGTGGATGCGCCCGCCAAGGAGATCGCCGACCTGGCCGGCGTCGGAGTCGGAACCCTGTACCGGCACTTCCCGAAGCGATCGGACCTGGTCAAGGCCGTGTTTCAGCGCGAGGTGGATGCCTGCGCCGACGCTTCACCGGTGCTGGCGGCCGAGCACGAGCCAGGTGTGGCGCTCGAGAAGTGGCTGCACCGTTACACCGAGTTCCTCGCGGCCAAACGAGGGCTCGTCAAAGCCCTGCACTCGGGCGATCCGGCGTTCGACGACCTGCCCGACTACTTCATGCGGCGTCTCGGCCCCGCCCTCGGGTCACTGCTCGACGCGGCGGACGCCGCCGGCGACGTCCGCGCGGACGTCGAGGCCCAGGACATCCTGGAGGCCGTCGGCAACCTGTGCCTGCCCTCGAGCGAGAAGGGAGCCGCGTACAGCCGGCGCATGGTCGACCTCCTGGTCGACGGGCTGCGCTACCGCGCCGACACGAGCCGCGCTCGCTCCTGAAGGTTCCGGCGCCGCGCTGCCGGGTCCCGGCAGTGGTCGCGGTCCGGTGCTCAGCTTTCAGCCCGGTCGTCACCCTCGGCCCGGTCGTCACCCTCGGCGCGGTTGACCGTCAGCAGACGCGTGCGGCCGATCATTCCGCCGTCGTGCAGGCTCACACCGTCGGCACCCTCGGCGAGCCAGTCGGCGCCGATGCGCGCCTCGGCGTCCCGGTGGATGTCGTCCAGCGCGACCACGGCGCCGTCCGCGAGCGCCGGCGCGAGCAGCGGGAACGCCGGATAGCGCGAGCGCGGCCCGATCGAGCCCGGGGGCCCGTCGACGAACAGCAGGTCGATACCGGAGAGGTCGTCCCACTGCTTGCGGTCGTACCAGTCGAACGTGGTCTCGTCGAGTGTGAACGGCTCCAGTTCCGCCACCCGGACCGCCGCGAACTCCGCGAGCCTGTGCCGGGCGAGAGCCTGCCGGGTCTGCTCGGCGTAACGTTCGTCGTGCTCGAGCGCGACCACCCGGCCGTGCCCGGCGCGCCGGCAGGCGAAGGCCATCCACACGGTGGAGGAGCCGCTGCCGCACTCGACCACCAGCCCGTCTTCGGGCAGATGCATGACCAGGGACGTCAGCCGCAGGATGGTCTGCGGTGTCGCCGCGAACCCGCCCAGCACCGGGACCTCGTCGGACGGCTCGAAGATCGTGTAGAGGTTGCTCAGCGCGGACAGCTCCGACATCTGCGCCTCGGAGGCGATCGACGCGTCGTGGAAGCCCGTCGTGACGCCCTTGTGGACGGTGTCCAGCTTCTTGCTGAGCTCGGCGATGCTGTCCACCAGCTCGTCGTGGCGCACGGCGGCGTCGAGACGCTGCGCGCCGACGATCGCGCCGAGCGGGCCGCCGTTCGGATCGGCTTGCGCCTGCTTGATCTGCTCCAGGGACGACGCCTGTGTGCGGTTGGCGGACTCGACCTTCTCCAGTTGCGCCTCGACTGCCTTGGCCCGGTGCTCGACCGCTTTGGCCCGGTGCTCGGCGGCCCGGGCGATGCGCCCGACCATGACCAGACTGACGAGGGTCAGGCCGAGCAGCGCCGTGATGGCGGCGAGCGTGACGCTGCTTTCGTCGATCAGGGCCCATACCGCGAAAAGCGCGGCGGCGACCGCGCCGAGCATGCCCAGAACGGGCCAGCGGGAGCCTAAGAACGAGCGTACGGCGCGCAACATCTGCGATCTCCGTCGTCGGGCGGATGGTAGACCGAACTCTATCCGGACACGGCACCGACACTACGATCGGCGCGGCGGTCAGCGTACAGCGTGAGCTGCGAACTCCTCGAGGGTGCGGACGAAGGTGTCGGCCTCGGCCGACCAGCTGTAGTTCTCCAGGGCGGCAGCCCGGCCGGCGGCGGAATACCGGTGGTACGACTCGACGTCCCGGGCCAGCGCCCGGATCCGCGACTCCGCGGCCGCGACGTCCCCGAACGGCACGACCAGCCCGCACCCGTACCGGTCCACCAGCTCCGCCGAGCTGGGGTTCGGTGTGGTGATCACCGGCACGCCGTGTGCCATGTACTCAATGATCTTGGTGGGACGCGACCGCGCGTAGTTGGGCTGATCGTGCAGCAGGCTCAACCCGGCGAGCGTGCCGGGCAGGTGAGCCAGCGCGTCGTCGTTGGGCAGGAACCCGTGCCAGCGCAGGACGCCCTCGTCGTGTGCGGCCGCCAGCGGGTCGCGGCAGTCCGCATCGGCCGGTCCGATGACCTCGACGGTGATGTCCGGGGCCAGCCGCCGCCCCAGCTCGACGAGCTCCAGCGCCCCGCGCGGGCGGGTCAGCCGGCCGAGATAGACGACCCGGGGCTCGGGGGAGGCGGCCGGTGCGGCGGAGTCGGGGACGAGGACGCTGTTGTGCACGATCGGGTGCGGGTCGCGGAACCGTTCGGTGTAGGAGTCCTCCGCCAGCAGCAGCGGCATCCGGCGCTCGGCGTAGTGCTCGGCCACGCGGATCAGCCGCGCGGCTGCCGGGCGCAGCGCGGACGGCAGCCACGTCTTCATCTCGACGGCCGCGGCGGTGTCCTCGTGCACGTCCCACACCAGCCCGGGCACGCGCAGGCCCGCGGCCGCGACCACCAGTTCGGGGTCGTGGAGCAGCGTCACGTCGAACGAGCGTCCGCGTGTGCGCAGCAGCCGCCGGGCCGCGCGGGCGGCGGCCAAGCGGCGCTTGCCGCGTGCCCGGGGCAACTCGACAGTGGCGACGTCGTCCGGTACGGGACGCTGGTATGCGGTGAACGGCGCGGCGTAGGTCACCCGGTGCCCGGCGTCGAGCAGTGCGCGGATCTGCCGGTGCCGGATCCGCGCATCCTCGGGGTCGTGCACCACCGTGACGACGAGGATGTCCACGACCGGCTACCCCTCTCCGTGGCCGCGGCGGCGGTGGCGCGTGCCACCGGTGGTCACATGTGCTCCACGGTGTCGGACTTCGGGGTGATGCCGCGGGTGTCGAAGACCCGTGGGGACGACTTCGCGATGAGGTCGCCGTCGTACTCGGCGTGTCCCTGCAGCACCACCGACAGGTCGGCACGCGTCAGCGCGGTCTCGAGGTCGGGGACGCACTCGAGGACGTTGTCGTCGACGTGCCACTGCTGCACCCGCGGGTCGTGGAAGACCAGGTTGGCGCCCAGTGCCAGCAACCGGCGCGCCACCGGCACCGCGGGCGACTCGCGCTGGTCGGCGATGTCGGGCTTGTACGTGACGCCGAGCAGCAGCACGGTGGAACCGTTCACCGCCTTGCCGTCGACGTTCAGCAGGTTCTGGACCCGCTGCGCCACGTACGTCGGCATGGTGGCGTTGATCTCCTGTGCCAGCTCGACGAAGCGGAACGGGTAGCCCAGGCGGCTGCGGACGTTGTGGCTGAGGTAGTTCGGATCGATCGGGATGCAGTGCCCGCCGACGCCCGGCCCGGGGTAGAAGGCCTGGAAACCGAACGGCTTGCTCTTGGCCAGCCGGATGACGTCCCACAGGTCGATGCCGAGTTCGTGGCAGAACCGGGCCATCTCGTTGACCAGCGCGATGTTGACGTGCCGGTAGGTGTTCTCGAGCAGTTTCGCGGTCTCGGCCTCGCGGGTGCCCCGCGCCTCGACGACGGTGTCGACGAACCGGCGGTAGAACGCCGCGGCGCGCTCGGTGCACGCTCGCGTCTGCCCGCCGATGACCTTCGGGGTGTTGCGCATGCCGAACTGGGCGTTGCCCGGGTCGATGCGCTCGGGCGAGAACGCCAGGTGGAAGTCGCTACCGGCGACGAGCCCGGACTCCTCGAGCATCGGGCGCACGACCTCGTCGGTGGTGCCCGGATAGGTCGTGGACTCGAGTACGACGAGATTGCCCCGCCCGATGTGCCGGGACACGGTGGCCACGGCGGCCATCACGGCGTCGAGGTCCGGCCCGCCGTCCTCGGACAACGGCGTCGGCACACAGATGATGATGGTGTCGGTGTCGTCGAGGTCGGACTCGTCGGTGCTGGCGCGGAAACCCGCGGCGCGGATGGCCGCGATGTCGTCGTCGGTGAGGTCGTCAACGTGCGAGCGTCCCGCGTTCAGCCCTTCGACGACGGTGGTGCTGACGTCGAAGCCGAGCACGGACAGCCCGGCACGGCTGGCTTCCTGGGCCAGCGGCAGGCCGACATAGCCGAGCCCGATCACCGCGAGGTCTGCGGACACTGATTCATCTCCGGCTGCTCGAGACATGCATGGTCGTTAACGAAGAGAGTCTGCCACGGTGCCGGGCGGATCGGCCAAGGTACCCCTGCCGGCGGCGGTCGGCGACGCCCACGTCCTCACCGACCGATCAACCGGCGGCCGGGGCGGCGTTGTGACGGTGCTCGAACTCGCCGAGCGCCGCGTCGAGGTCACCCTCGGCCCCGATCCGCCGCCAGAACTCGGGGAACTGTTCGGGCGCGTGCTCGAGATCGACGGTCATCGTGTTCGGCACGGTGGCCAGGAACGCTTCGATGTTGGTCCGGACCGTGTCGACGTAGAAGCGGGCGACGTCGAGGCGCTGCTCTTCCGGGCGCGGGAACGGCCCGGGGATCACGGCCTGCCCGAACGCGCCCATGATGTTCGCCCGTCCCTTGTTCCAGCGGCCGACGAAGCTGCGGGCCACCTGTTCGGGGTCGCGGCGCAGGTGCACGTAGAGCGGATCGGCGCCGAAGGCGCGGCCCAGGCCGCCGAGGAACCAGGACAGCCGGTTGTCCGCCTCGATGTGCCCGTCCGGGTAGTCGAAGCGTGCCGGCCCGTACTCGCGGAAGCGGGTCTCGTGCCCGGCGGTGTAGTTGTCGATGTGCTGACACGCCTCGATGAACGTCACCGAGCCGCATCGTCCCGTACACAACACGAACACGCGCATCTGCGAAAGCTCCTCAGGGCCGATGGTGTCACGGCAGGGCGCCGGCGGCGGAAAGCGGACACGAGCGGTTGCCCGCGCCGCCACAGCGAACGGTAGTCTCACGCCGACGCCGAGTGTGGAAGGTTGGGCAGGATTCGTGTTGGGCATGACGAGCCGTCAACTCACTGCCGTCGCGGCGGCCGCGGTGCTGGGTCTCCTTGTCGCTGTCGCCGGACTCGCCGGAAGCACCGACCTGGCCGTCGGCGGGCTGGGGCTGCTGCTGGCCGGAATCTTCGTCGTCCTGATGGACGTCCGGCGGCGGCAGGGTGAGGTCGCCCGCCGCCTGCGCGACGTCGCGCGCCAGCAGTCGCGCGATGCCGGGAAGATCAACCGGTTGAAGAAGCTCCCGGACAAGGTCGGGGCGTCGGCCGACGAGGCGGCGCGCTCGCTGTCGACCGCTTTCGCCGCCGCCGCCGACCGGGTCGAGGCGGCCGGAGAGAAGGCCGCGACCGGAATCGCCCAGGAACGCCTCGCGGCCGCCGAGCGGCACGTCCGGTTGGTGGACGAGTTCGGCCGGGTGCACGAGGAGATCATCGGCGTGCGCGGAGATCTCGGCGGGGTGCGTGCCGACCTGATGGGCGCCCGCGACGACGTCCGCGACGGTGTCGACCGTGTCCGCGGGACGGTCACCGACGTCCGTGACGCGACGGTGGCGAAGATCGACGAGGCCGAGCAGGCCGGCAAACGCCGTCAGGTGATGATCCGTGAGCACATCGCCAGGCTCGAGTACGAGCCGGTGCGCCAGGTCCAGGCGCTGCTCCAGCTCGTGGAGCGGGTCGATGCGCGGGCACCACTGCCGCAGACCGGCGGCTGGGCCATGGAGCCGACCACGCTGCTCCGGCTGGTGAACCTGGTCGAGCGCGAACGCCCGGCGATGATCGTGGAGTGCGGCAGCGGCGCGTCCACGGTGTGGCTGGCCTACGCGGTACGGGCCCTGGGCGCCGGGCGTGTGGTCGCTCTGGAGCACGACGAACGCTTCGCCGCCGAGACCCGCCGTCTGCTCGACGAGCACGGACTCAGCGAGGTCGCGGAGGTGCGCACGGCCGCGTTGACGGACCTGGAGCTCGGGCGGGAGAGCTTCGTCTGGTACGACCGCGACGCGGTCGCAGACATCAAGGACATCGAGCTCCTGGTGGTCGACGGGCCGCCGCGCTCCAGCGGGCCGCAAGCGCGCTACCCGGCCGTTCCTGTTCTCGCCCCGGTGCTCGCCCCAGGCGCGAAGATCGTGGTCGACGACGTCGATCGCTCGGAGGAGCAGGAGGCGACCGAGGCGTGGCTGGCGCAGACACCCGGGCTGACGCGCGAGGGCGAGCCGGTCGACCGTGCGGCGATGCTGACCTACCGGCCCGCGTGAAACCTGCCGTCCTTGAAGTGCCGGTCGGAGGCTCCTGAACGGGTTCCGACGCCGTGATCCGAGCCGGCGACCCAGGTCTCGCCGAACAGCTCACGCGCCGTTTCGCGGACCGGGCGCTCGGCCGCGGGATCGGCGCGTCGCACCCGGCTCAGCGCCCGCGTCGCCCACATCTCCAGCGGCGCGTCGACCCCGGTCACGCTGATGCTCAGCAGACCCTGCCGCCACGTGCGCAGGCGGTCCAGCAGCGAACCGACCGCGGTGCTCGTCAGCCGGGCACCGACCGGAACGATCATCGTCGCAGGACTCGGGAACCCGGACGCCGGCGCCTGCTCGACCAGACGCACCCGGCCGTCTGCCTGCCAGTAGTCCGCGTAGAGGTCGGCGTCGTCACCGTCGGGATCGACGACGACGGAGACGGTGAGGTCGTCGTGATCGTTGGCGAGGATGTCGTCGACGGTGTAGCGCGCGGTCATGAACGGCGCGGTGCTCGGCGGCACGATGACGTGGACGTACGGCACGGCCCACTGCCGCCCGCCGATCGGCGTGCGGTACCGCGGGTTGGCGATGTGGTTCGCGATCAGCGGCGCCCGGCGCTGGGCGATCTCGGGCCCGCGGGTGGCGAACGACCGCTGGCCCTGATGCAGGCTGCGCGCGTGGCGCTCCGGGACGATGAGGCCGCCGCCGGTGAAACACCGATAGCCGAACTCGGTGTCGACGATCCCCCGGCGCGGGAAGTGCGCGAATCCGCCGACCTCCTGGTAGAAGTCACGCCGAGTCGAGACACTCGCGCCGACGACGGCCCGCCACAGGTCCTCGCGGTCGTGGAGCAGGTCGTCCGTCTTCTCGAGCAGCTGCTCGATCCACGAATGCGGCTCGCGCTCACGGCCGTCGACCAGACTTGCCATCGTGTCGCGCCCGACCGCGTCGTGCGTCGCCGCCGGCGTGACTCCGGTGACGTCCACGAAGTCGCGGAACCCGAGGACCACAGCGTCGTCGGTGATCTCGTGCCAGCGTGCGTGCGCCTCGAGGTGGTGGTGATCGGCGATGATGTCCGCGTCGAGGAAGAGCACGACGTCGCCCTCGGCGTGGCGTGCGCCGATGTCGCGGGCGCGTCCGGAGCCGTGGCCGCCGCCCTCCACCCGGACGAGCTCGGTGTTCTCGGGGCGCAGGTCGGGCAGCGTCAGCGGCGGCTCGGAACGGTCGTCGACCACGACGACACCGATCAGGCTCGCAGGATGGCTCTGCGCGGCCAGTGCGGCCAGGGTGAGGTCCAGTTCGGGCTGGCAGCCGTGGGCGGGCACGACGACGCTGACCGACACGGGGGTGTGTGCGGGGCTGCCGAGTGGACGCGGATCGAGACTGCGCCAGTCGTTCCGCGCCGCGGCGGAACGGACCGGGGTCGTGATCATGTGAGCTCTCCTGTGACGTGGCGTGACCGGTGCCAGACTCTAGCGACAACGCTCGGGTATCGTTCGACGGACTCCGAAGCCGTTGGGAATGTGGGGCCGTGAGCGTACTGGGTCTGCTCGTCGCGACCGACGATGCACTCGTGAACCACGTGGGCGGCCGTGAGTGCGACACGGTGGTGGATTTCTCCGGAACGTTCCCGGACGAGTGGCTCGGCGACGCCACCTGGGGCCGGGTGCTCGTCGTCGCCGACTCGGTGACCGCGCTCCGAGCGGTGTTACCGCAACTGGCCAGCATGACGACCCGGTCGAAGGCGTTCGAGCTGGTCGTCGGTGGCCATCCGCGCCCGGGCGTGCTGCGGCTGCCGGTGGCGCCGGTCGGGCTGCGTACGGTCACCTCCGCCCAGCGCGAGGCTGTCAGCAAGCCGGTCCCGCACGCGCGGCTGACCGTGCACTTCAAGGGCTATCTCACCCTGGGCGACGCGCTCGCCGCGTTCCTCGCCGGCGGGACCACGCTGTTCAAGCGACCGGCGGGCGGCCTGCGGATCGGGGTGGCCGACGACGCGCGCGAGACGATGACGTGGGCCTGCGGCGACCCGTCGGCCCGTCTGCTCGCCGCGGGTACGCCGGAGCCCGCCGACGGTGAGCCGAGTCCGGTGGACGTCGTGCTGGCCCGCTCGGCCTCCGGCGACGAGGGCGGGCATCCGAAGGTGCTCGACGTCGGCTCGCGGGCGCGCGAACCACACTGGACCGACCTGGTGGACGCGCCGGGCCCGGAGATCGAACGGTTCGTCACCGCGAGTCACGCCCGGGACGTCGTGCCGCCCGTCGACACCGACACGCTCGGTCCGATCGGGTTCGTCGGCGATCCGACCCGCTCGGAGACCCGGCTGCGATGTGTGCGCCGCGGCGAGCGCCGCCAGATGGTTCTGGACGACGGCCGCGGCCGCGAGAGCGCATGGTTCGACGACTGGTCGGGCCTGAGCGAACGGGTCGTGGAACACGCGCGCAGCTACTGGGTCGTGCACGACGACCCGCGTGCTCACGGTGGACCGGTCCGGCATGCAGCCTTTCTGGTCCAGGCGGCATGCGCGGCGTTGCCGGTGCTGGTCGGCGAGTTGAGCGACACGGTGCGCCGGCTCGTCGGCGCTGAGCTCGGTGCCGCGTTCGAGTCGGTGACCGCGCAGGAGCTGACCGACCCGGTCCGGCGTGAGGCGTACTGCATGGCGATCCGCCGCGCGGCGTTCGAGCGCCACGGCGCCCGGCGCCGGTGGGCGGCGCTCGCGCGCCGCAGTGGGCTCTGGGCGCCGGCCCCGCCGGCGGTGTCGGTGGTCGTCGCCACCCGACGGCCGGATCTCGTGCCGCGGATCGCCGAGCAGGTGGGCGGCCAGGACTGGCCGGAGATCGAACTCGTACTCGGCCTGCACGGGTTCTCGCGCGACGACCCCAGAGTGCACGAGCTCGAGCGCACCCACCGGGGAGCACTTGTGGTCGCCGAGGTCGACGCGGACCGGCCGTTCGGCGAGGCGCTCAACGACCTGTGCTCCATGGCCGCGGGCGATCTGCTGCTGAAGATGGACGACGACGACTGGTACAGCCGTCACCACGTCACCGACCTCGTGCACGCGGCCGAGTACTCCCGCGCCGACCTGGTCGGCGCCGGCGCCGAGTTCATGTACCTCGAAGCGCTCGATCTGACGATCCGGCGGCACAAGACCAGCGGCAACCGCTTCGCCAACCGGGTGCCCGGTGCGGCGTTGCTGATCGCGGCGCACACGTTGCGCTCGATCGGCGGGTGGCGGCCGATCCACCGTGGCCTGGACACCGCGATCGCCCGCGCGGTCACCGACTCCGGCGGTTCGATCTACCGTGGTCACGGACTCGGCCTCATGGTGTACCGCGCCGCGGAGGGCCACACCTGGGATCCGGGTGTCGAGTACTTCGTGCGCGGCGACATCGATCAGTGGCCCGGGTTCGTGCCGCCTCCCGGGATCGTCGGCGCCGGACCGGCCCGCACGGCGGTGCCGCGCAGCTGGTTCGACGCCGACGCACTCCGGGCGGTTTAGCCCGGGCTGTCACGGACTGGCCCTCGGGTCAGGCGTTGTACCCGCCGTGGGCGTCCAGCACGGCGCCCGTGACGTACGAGGCGGCAGGGCTCGCCAGGAAGGCGATCGCGGCGGCGATCTCCCGCGGATGGCCCATCCGCTGTAGCGACAGCAGGCCGAGCAGCGCCTCGAGGATCTCGGGAGGTGCTGTCATCTCGCTCTCCATCAGTCCGGCTTCCACCACGTTGGCCGTGATGCCCCGGGGTCCGAGGTCGCGAGCGACGCCTGTGGTGTACCGCTCGATTCCGGACTTGGTCGCCGAGTAGTCGGCGACGCCGGGGATGCCGACCCGGGTACCGAATCCCGAGCTCACCGTGATGATGCGCCCGTCGGCGCGCAGCACCCGGGAGGCGGCACGGATGATCGCGATCACGCCGAGGTAGTTCGTGGCGTGCATGCGGTCCAGCGCGGCCGTGTCGGCGTCCGGATCGTCCACCGTGCGGCCCTGCTCCACCGAGATCGCCGCGTTGTTGACGAGGATGTCCAGGCCGCCGAAGTACGCGACCACCTCGTCGATCAGCGCCGGCGCCCTGCTCGTGTCCGCCTGGTCGGACCGGAAGGCCGCGACCTTCGCGCCCGTGCCGCGTACCTCGTCGACCACGGCCTGTGCCTGCTTCTCCGAGCTGACGTAGGTGAACCCGACGTCGGCGCCCTGCTCGGCCAGGAGCCTGACGGTGGCGGCTCCCAATCCGCGGGATCCTCCGGTGACCAGGGCGACCTTGCCAGTGAGCGGTTCGTTCATTCTTCCCACCTTGTCGTTCGATCATTCAGTGGTCGTAACTGTAATTGTTACGACATAATGTCGCAACTGTTGTTGTTACGACAGGGCGTTGTAACATGGCGCGTTACGGCCGAGGGGAGGGTTCGTGAGCGCCAACAGCAGATTGACCATCGCCGCTCACACGCTGGCCTGGATCGGCCTCTACCAGCGTCAGGGCCACGACGTGGCCACGTCCGAGCAGATCGCAACCAGCGCGAACACCAACCCCGTGGTGATCAGGCGCCTGCTCGGCGAGCTACGCAAGGCGGGGCTCGTGGAGTCCCGGCGTGGCGTGGGCGCCGGCTGGTCGCTAACGCGGGAGCTGGAGTCGATCACTCTGCTCGACGTGTACGACGCGGTGGAGCCCGGTCCGCTGTTCGCGATGCACCGCGCCACGCCGGACCAGGGGTGCGTGGTGGGCTACGGCATCCGGCCGGCGATGCAGCACATCTACGGGGGCATCGAGGAGACGCTGAGAGCCGAGTTGGCCCGCGTCACGATGGAGGACGTGCTCCTGGACGTCCTCGCGGTGCCGCGCTAGCCGGGGCGTCACTTGCGCGACGGCGCCTGGGTCCCGTCGCGCAGCTGTGCCCGACCGACGGCGGACGGCCAGAACCGCCCGTCCGCCGTGCGCGACATCTTCGGCGCTCGTGGGTGCAGCGTCGCCGACGGCGAGCAGCGGACGTCGAAGCCGTCGCCGTCGGACAGATGGAACCGCCACCGGGTGCGGGCGTCGTCGCCGCAGCGGCCGAAGTAGGCGACGTCGTCGCGGCCGTCGCCGTCGTAGTCGCCGATCATGAACTCGGAGGTGACGCGGCCGTCGCCCAGCCGTGCGTCGCCTCCCGCGTCGTGGGCGGCGAACCCGGAGCCGGTGCTCAGCTGGAACCGCCAGCACGGCTCCCGGTCGCCGCAGTATCCGCGTGCGACCAGGTCGTCGCGGCCGTCGCCGTCGAAATCGCCGGCGGCGAATCCGTACCGGCGGGTCTCACCGCTGGGATAGACGTCCGCGCCCCACTCGGTGGCCGGCTCGAAGCGTGTTCCGGTGCTGCGGTGCATCCGCCAGCAGGGCACCCGGTCGCCGCAGTAGCCCGCGTACGTGAGGTCGTCCAAGCCGTCGCCGTCGAAGTCCCCGACCTGGACGCCGTACGCCGACGTGCGCGCGGACGTGTACGGGTCGGCGGGCCAGCGGGCCGACGTGAAGCCGTCGCCTGCGCTCAGGTGCGCGCGCCAGTAGCCGCGGGCGTCGTCGGGCCGGACGTGGTGCACGAAGTCCTCAGCGCCGTCTCCGTTGAAATCGCCCCGATGCAGGCCGGCCAGCGGCCGCGTCCATGCTGGCGGCGGCGAGCAGTCGCGGCGCACTCCGCGGGTGGCGCTCTGCCGGACCGAGGCGTTGGCGTTGCCCTCGACGCAGAACCGGGAACCGCGTCCGCGGGAGATCCGGATGGAACCACCGTCGGTGAACCTGTTCCCGGTGATGCGCACGCCCTGCTCGTACCGTCCGTCCCCGGTGAAGTTGCGCCAGAAGCTGATGCCGCAGTAGGCGCCGCGGCAACGGTGGCCGCGGGCGACGTCGATGGTGTTGCCGCGGATGACCATCCGCCTGAGATGACGTGGCATGTCGTCGCTGTCGTAGACGTAGGTGAGGATCCCGGACCTCGACAGCGAGTTACCCAGGACGAACGTGTCCTCCTGGTTCCGCAGCTTCAGTGCGCCGCCGGCCGCCGTCGTGTCCCACCCGTCGGCGTGGTTGCCCACCACGAACAGGCGGTCGGTGCCCCACGCGTAGAGGCCGTGGTCCTGGCACTGCTCGCACGCGGCCGGCACTCGCGGGTCCGGCGTGCGCCGCCAGACGTTGCCGTCGACGACCGTGCCCTGGCTGCCCGCCTTCCGTGCGGTGTCGTAACCGGAGATGTTGATCGCGGTGCGGAAGTGCCCGTACGGCACGCCGGGCGTCAGGTCGCGCGTGGTGCCGAAGTAGGAGTCCTTGATCACCGTCAGCCTGGTCGTGCGGGCCATGACGCCGCGGCCTCCGTGTCCGGCCGAGCGCAGGAACTCGCAGGAGTCGACGGTGACGCCCTCGGTGTAGGTCAGGCGCAGGTAGGGATCGGACCACTCCGCCGACTCGTGCCCGCCCTCGAACCGGCAGCCCAGGAAGGTGACGTTCCGGAACGAGCTGTACCGCGCCGTGCCGGTCAGCGTGATCCGGACGTTGTCGAACGTCAGGCCGCGGATCGTCACGTCGCGCAGCGGTGTCGCCGCGGTGTGCGCGATGGTCAGCCCGTCGGCGTCGGCGGAGCGGACGGTGGCACCGTCGGCGCCGCGATACGTGCGGTCCGAGGCGAAACGGAACGGCCGGTCCAGGACGTACTCCCCGGCCGGGAAGAACACCGTGTCGCCGGTGTCCGAGGCGGCGATCGCCGCCTCGATGGCCGCGGCGTCGTCGTTCCCGGACCGATGGTCGGCCACGCTCACCACGTCGCCGGCCGCTGCGGCGGGCGCGCGCCGGTCGCGCTCGGAGGCCCGCGCCTCGGCCGTAACGGCGGTTGCGGAGGCGAGAACCAGGCCGGCCGAGGCCAGGGCAGACATCGTCCGACGCAACCGGTATCCTCCCGCACTGTCGAACGTGGCGACGAAAAGTCCGGCAAATCGTAACAGCGGCAGGTTCGGGGTGCAGCCCGCCGACCTGGCAGTTCGCAGTTCTGCCGAGGCAAGTAGGGGCGATGGGTAGGGTCACGCCTGTCGTCTGGGTGGGGAAAGATCGGAGGCAACCGTCGTGGGGACTGGTCCGGGGCGAGCGGGGCGCTTGCGCGCGGTGGTGTCGCGGCTGGCACGCACGTTGGGGGAGACGCGGAGGCAGTACCTCATGGTCGCCTCCGGCGCCGTTCTGGCGGTCGCGGTCGCGGTCGCGGCGGTCGGTGGGCTGACCCGATGGGCCATGGCGGCCGGCGGCGTGCTGATCCTGGCCGTGCTGCTCGTGCTGTTGGACATCCGGCGGCGGCTCGGGCCGATCGCCCGCAGGATCAAGCAGCAGACGTCCGAAGGCCGGCGCACGGACGACCGGGGGCGGGGTTCCACGGACGCCACGCCGCGCAGCCGCTTCGACGCGTTGAGCCGGCGGCTGATGGCCTCGATCGAGGCTGGGCGCCTCGAAGCGGCCGACCGGCACGCCGAGACCGTCGACGCACTGCGAGAACTACGCGTCGGCGCCGCGGCGCGGGCGACCGCGCCGGTCGCCGGGTACGTCGACCACGCCGTCGGTGCCGAGTCGGCCCAGGTGGCCACGTCGCCGCAGTTGGCGCGCTCGCTCGCGAACGAACAGGTCCGCGAGGTCGAGGCGCTGCTCGAGCTGTTCCAGCGGGTACGGCCGATCGCCCCGATGCCCGCGTCCGAGCGTGCCGCGACGGCGCCGACGGGCCTGCTGACCGTGGTCGACCTGGTCGAGCGGGAGAAGCCTGCCGTCGTGGTCGAGCTCGGCAGCGGCACGTCGACGGCCTGGATCGGGTCGGCTCTGCGGCAGGCGGGCAGCGGCCGCCTGGTCTCGCTCGACCACGAGCCCGAGCGTGCCGAGCGCACCCGAGCGACCGTCGGCGCGCACGGCCTCGACGCCCTCGTCACCGTCCGCGTCGTCGGCGCGGAGGCGCTGAGCACGGGTGCCGGCGAGGTCATGGCGGGCCTCGACGACGTCGACATGGTCGTCGTCGGCCCCGACGGCGTGCCCGGCGGCGGCCGCCCGCCGCACGGACTGTGGGCACGGCTGACCGCGGACGCGCTGATCGTCGTGGATGACTCCGCGGACGACCGTGGCGCGGCGCGGTGGAAGCGTGACCTGCCCGGGCTGGAGACGATGGCGCCGGTGCAGGGGCGGCAGCTGGTGCTGCGCTACCGCGCCTGACCACTGCTGCCGGCGCCGATGTCACGGACGAGACGCGCGTAGGCGTCGTGGCTGAAGGTCTCCTGCACGAACCGGTACCCGCGCCGAACCTGCTCGCGGTAGCGCTCCTGGTCCTTGTAGTAGCGGCGGACGGTGTCGCGCACCTCGGTGCTCTCGCAGTAGACGGCGGCGTCGCCGAAGAGGTCGCGGAAGTGCGGCGGGAGGATCGCCACGCACCCGGTCGCGATCGCTTCGAGAATGGTGCGGCCGAACGCCTCCTGCCACTGCGGGTGGTGGAAGTAGACGAAGAAGTCCAGCTGGGACAGGAACTGGCGGGCCGGGATCTCGTCCTGGTCGTAGACGAGCCAGTTGTCCGGGACCGCCGAACTTCCGGTGATGCGCCGTACCGTGTGCTTGCCGCCCATGACGCGCACGTCGAACTCGTCGTCGTCCGGGTACACGTCGAACAGCACGTCCTGGTCGTCCGGCCACTTCATCGCGGTGTCGCGGCTGAGCCGGCCGAGCACGGGCCGGTCGCTGCGGAACCGGTCCCGGGTGGTGGCCCACTCGTCCAGGTCGAGGATGCCGGGCATGTCGTAGCCGGCGAGGCGCTCCGCCGCCACCCTGTCCTCGAGGGCGCGGCGGACGATGGGCCCCTGCGGCACCCACGTGCACTCGACGCCGAACAGCTGGCGGACCGTCTGCTCGCATGCCCGGACGGTGTAGCGCAGGTCGGACCCGTCACGCTCGGACGGCGCCTGGTTCGCCAGGATCAGCGCTCGGTCGACCCGGATGTCCGTCGGCGTGGACGGCGGGAACTGCAGCACCGGTGGGTATCGGATGATCAGCAACGAGATCCGCGCACCCTGGTCGAGCTGGACCAGGTCGACCACGCCCTGATCGACCAACTCGAGCAGCGGCGTGCACAGCGGATCGGCACGCGAGGTCATGAACCGGAACGCTTCCATGTGCGCCACTCCGACGCGCAGGCCGCGGGCGGTCAGCGCGCGGATCTCCTCCATCATGGAGCGTTGTGGACCGCCGTAGCGACGCCATTCGCTGAGGAAGACGACGTCGTAATGTTGCGAGCGGTTCGGGCGCCCCGGGATGTGCCGGTCGAAGCGCGACGGCGCCTGCACGGCGCGGGCGCGCACGTCGTTGGGTACGTAGCAGCTGTCGTCGCCCGCGGCGACGCGTTCGTGCCAGTGCCCGTACGTGGTCTGGTAGGCGTGGCGGGCCGGGTGATGCCACCCGAACGAGAAGTCGGCGCGGGACAGCGACACGTCGGCCATCCGGACCAGCGCGAGCGGCTCGGGCACGTCGTGGCAGCACTCCGGCGCGGTCAGCATCAGGCGGCGGTGATACTCGGTGTCGGCGCCCTTGCGGACGGAGTCGAAGTAGCCGACCGTCTCCATCGCCTCGCGGCGCCGGAACATCAACGACGACGCGTTCGCCCGTGTCGGCTCGTACCCAGGACGGTTGAACACCAGATTCTCGTTGACCCGGACCGACAGGCTGCGGGTGGCGAGCATGTTCGGGTCGTCGAGCAGCGGCCGCACCTGATGCTCGACGCGACGCGGATGCGACCAGTCGTCCGAGTCCTGGAACGTGACGAACGTGCCGGTGGCGGCGTCCAGTCCGGCGTTACGCGCCAGGTACGTGCCACCGTTGAGGGGCTGACGGATCACCCGCACGCGCGGGTCGAGGGCGGTACAGCGCTCGAGCAGCGGGTCGAACTCCGCGCCGGACGCGTCGTCGACGATCAACAGTTCGAGGTTGCGCCACGTCTGGGCGAGAATCGAGCGCACAGACGTGACGAGGCTCTCGTCCGGCTGGTACGACGTCATGATGACAGTGACCGGGGGGCCGTCGACCGGTGGTCCGGCCGCGCACTCCACCCGGTCGAACGGCGTGTCGCCGCGGCTGCGCAGCGTCACGGGTTCGAGCCGGGCGCCGCGGAAGATCCGGTTGAACGAGCGCAGCCAGCGACGCCGGCTCCCCGGCTTGCCGGACCGGAACGGGTTGAGCAGGTCGGCGTGCAGATGCCGCGCGGTGTGTTCACGCAGCCCGGTGAGCTTGCGCAGTAACGTGCGCAGCCGTGCGTGCTCGCCGGCCTGGTAGAGTAGTTCCGCGTATGCCTTCTGGTGCACGGACGTGAACGGCTCGAGCCCGCTGGCGTCGTGCACCGCTGACATGATCGCCACCGCCACGTCGGTGTCGTCGGATTCGAGGTTCTGGAATCCGACGACCCGGGCCAGCGGAATCGCCCACGCCGGGTCGAGCCACGGCAGTTCCGGGTCACCGGCTCCGCCGCGAGCACGATGGGCGCGGACGGCGTCGACCAGCTCGGCATACGTGGCGGCACCGGAGGTGGCGGCGTGGGCGAACAGGTGCCGGGCAGCGAAGCTCTTCGTCCGCAACGCCGTGCGCTCGAGGGTCGCGACGCCACGGTGCCGCGCGATGGCGAGGTAGTCGTCCAACAGCTGGACGCTGTGCTCGCCCCAGTCGGTGGCGTGCGACAGCGCCGGCCATCTCTCGTACGCGCCATCCTCCGGCATCGTCGTGTCCTCGGCTCTCGGCGGTCCTCGGTAGGCGGGTCTCGTGATCGGGCTCTCGGCGACCGGGCGCCAATCTAGCGGGTTCGCGGCCATCGGGCACAGGGGGCGACACGAGCGCTCGTCTAGACTGTTGCGATACGTCGAAAGGCACACGGACGCGCAGGCTCGTCGACCCGGGGTTACGGACTAGGCAGATGCACGACACACCTGTCGCGGCGACGCGTCCCGTGCCTCCTCCTCCGGCACCTCCGGGGGCGAGCCCGCGGGCCGAGGCCCAGCCGGTGTCCGACGGCCACACCCCGGCCGGCGCCGACTCCGCCGGCTACCGCGGCGACATCCAGGGCCTGCGCGCCGTCGCGGTCATGCTGGTGCTGGGTTTCCACGCCGGAGTGCCGTTCCTGACCGGCGGATTCGTCGGCGTCGACGTGTTCTTCGTGATCTCCGGGTTTCTGATCACCGGACTGATCGACCGCGAGATCGGCCGCACCGGGCGGCTGAGCCTGTCGCGGTTCTGGGCCCGTCGCGCGCGGCGGCTGCTGCCGGCGACGGCGGTGGTTCTGGGGTCGGTCGGGGCCGTGACCATCATCGTGCTGCCGGTGACCCGGTGGTCGTCGGCGGCCTGGGACATCGGCACCAGCGCGCTGTACGTCGTGAACTGGCGGCTGGCCGAGCAGTCCGTGAACTATCTGGCCGCGAACGATGCGCCCAGTGTGGTGCAGCACTTCTGGTCGCTGGCCGTCGAGGAACAGTTCTACGTGGTCTGGCCGGTGCTGATCCTGCTGGTGCTGTGGGTGCAGCGGCGGTACCGGTTGCCGCTGACCAAGGTGCTGCTGGCCGGGATCGCCGCGATCGGCGTGCCGTCGCTGCTGTGGTCGATCTACCTCAGCGAGGTGAACGCGGGACGAGCGTACTTCGTCTCCACGACACGGCTGTGGGAGTTGGCCATCGGTGCGGCGCTCGCGATCGTGGCGCACCGCCTGATCCGGATACCGGCCGTGACGGCGCGGGTGCTCGGCGTGCTCGGCCTGGCCGCGATCGGGTACGCGGCGGTGAGCTTCGACTCCGGGACGACGTTTCCCGGCGCGGCGGCCCTGGTGCCCACGCTGGGTGCGGCTGCCGTGCTGGCGGCGGGCACGGCAGGGCACCGCACGCCGGCGGGAGCGCTGCTCGACACCGGCGCGATGCGCGACATCGGCACGCTGTCGTACTCGCTGTACCTGTGGCACTGGCCGCTACTGGTCGGCGCGGCCGTGCTGTGGGGCGGGGACGACGGAACGCTGCCGGTGGCCATCGGCGTCGTCGTCGTGGGGTTCTCCGCCGTGCCGGCGTGGCTGACGTACCGCCTCGTGGAGGCGCCCATCCACCACGCGCCGGCGTTCGCCCGGTTCCCGTGGCGGGCCGGCGTACTGGGCGTGGCGTGCACGGCGGTCGGCGTCGCAGCTGCGGTCACGGTGTCGACCGCGATCCCGAAGACGCCGGAGGTCGACGGGCGCGAGGCCGCGGGTGCTGCGGTACTGTCCGACGACCCTGCGGAGTACGAGCCGCCGGACAGCGTCGATGCCATGGTGCCCGCGGTACTCGACGCGCCCGACGACGTCGCGGACCTGGACGGCGAGACCTGTATCAGCACGATCGTCGGCACCGACCTCGAGTCGTGCACCTACGGCCCTCGCGACGCCGAGACCACCGTCGCGGTGGCCGGCGACTCCAAGATGCACCAGTGGCTGCCCGCCTTGGAGCGCATCGCCGACGAGCGCGGCTGGCGGCTGGTGACGTACCTGAAGAGCGCCTGCCCCCTGGTCGGGGTGGACGTCGAGTACGAGGACGCGGCCAACCACTGGTGCGCCGACTACAACGACCGCCGTTTCGATGCGCTGACCGAGGACGACACCATCGACTACGTGCTGACGTCGCAGGTCGCATCGTCGGCCTACGGTGTCGACGGCGACGCGACCGAGGCGATGGTGGACGGGCTCGTCGAGTCGTGGGAGGGCCTCGAGGACGCCGGGACGGAGGTCGTCGTCATGGTCGACAACCCGAACCCGCTCCTGGACGTCATGGAGTGCGTCGCCACCCACGAGGACGATCTCGGCGCCTGCGGGTTCTCGCGGGCACGGGCGGAGACCGTCGGCGGGGCCAGGGCACAGCTGCCGGCCCTCGAGCAGGCGGAAGGGATCGACGCCGTCGACGTGCGCGACTACATCTGCCCCGGTGACACCTGCCCGCCGGTCATCGGCAACACGCTCGTGTACCGTCAAGGCTCACACCTGACCGGCACGTACGTCGAGTCGTTGACGCCGCGGGTCGACGCGGCGCTGACCGACGTCCTTCGGGACTGACGCTCACCGCGACGGCACCGAGGCGCCGCCCCGGGACAGCTGTGAGTCGATGTTCGCCGGCGCGAGGAGATCGTCGATCACCATGACGGCGGCGCCGACGACACCGGCACGCTCACCGGCGCGTGAGCGCACGATCCGCAGGTCCTGAGTGGCCAGTGGCAGCGAGCGCTGGTAGACGACCTCGCGGACGCCCGCGATCAGCTGCTCGCCCGCCTGCGACAGCGACCCGCCGATGACGATCACGGACGGGTTGAACAGGCTCACCGCGGTCGCGAGGACGTCGCCGATGTCGCGTCCGGCCTGGCGCAACGCCTTGAGCACCCCGGCCGAGCCGCCGCGGGCGAGCTCGACGAGCTCCGCGCTGGTCGTGACGGGCAGGTCCGGCGTGTTCAGGCGTGCCGCGAGGGCGGCGCCGCCGGCGATCGCCTCGAGGCAGCCGACGTTCCCGCAGTGGCACGGGACGTCGGCGCTGTGCGGCACCTGGACGTGGCCCATGTCGCCGGCGGCGCCCTGTGCGCCCCGGTGCAGGTGGCCGTCGGTCATCAGGCCGCTGCCGATGCCGGTGGCGACCTTGACGTACAGCAGGTTCGGCACCTCCGGCCACTGGGTCCGTTGTTCGCCCACGGTCATCACGTTGACATCGTTGTCAACGAGTGTGGGTACGCTCAGGTGCTCATGAACGAAGCCGGGGACGTCGAAGCCGTCCCAGCCCGGCATCAGCGGCGGGCGGGTCGGCCGCCCGGTGGCGTGCTCGACCGGTCCGGGCAGGCCGACGCCGACACCGATCAGCTCGTCCTCGCCGTATCCCGAGCGCCGGACGAGCGCGCGTCCGCGGTGGCAGACGTCCGCCAGCACCGTGTCGGGACCGCTCGAGACGTCCAGTTCGTGCTCCTCGTCGACGAGGATCCGCCCGGAGAGGTCGGTGACGGCCAGGTGCGCGTGGGTGACGCCGATGTCGACGGCGAGCACGGCGCGTGCGGCGTGGTTGATGGCGAACGTGGTCGGCGGGCGCCCGCCGGTGGAGCGTGCCGTGTCCGCTCGCTTCAGGAACCCGGACGCCAGCAGGGTCTCGAGGTGCTCGGAGACGGTCGATCGAGCCAGGCGCGTCTCGGAGACGAGCTCCGCGCGAGTGCGCGGCCGGCCGTCGCGCAGCAGTTGGAACAGCGCCGACGTTCCGGACACCGGGTGCGGTCCGTGGGTGACGTGCCGAGTCATGACCTGCCGTTTCTGACCGTTCTCGTCGCTCCTTCGTACATGGCGATCGTAGAAGAGTAAGCGCTTCTAACGGTCCAGCGCCGTCATTTGGCTGAAACAAATGAAACTTTAGGTTGACTTGCGCGCAAAAGTCCCCCTAATGTGCCGCAACATGGAGCGTCACTGACGGCCGCTGGGTCCGTACGGCAGGTGCGACAACGTTGCCGCACCGGTTCCGGCGTCTCGGTGCACCTCCGTATCGGCGCGCGTCCGACCGCTGTTCTCCCCGGCGGCACAGCCGGGAAGACCGAATGGAGACCCGATGGTTGACAAGCACATTCGGAGTAACGGGCTGGGGCTTCAACTTTCCCGTCGTTCCATGTTGGCCGGCGCCGCCGCAGGCGTCGCCGTACCTGCCGTCGCTTCGAGCGCCGGTGCTGCGCCTCCCGACACGGCGCCACCGGACACCGCACCCGGCCGCGGCGCCGCCGGAGGAGGCGAGACTCACCGGATCACCATGTACGCCGAGGAGCTGCCCAACGGCGATCTCGGCTACGGCCTCGCCCCCGGCGAGGCCACGGTTCCCGGGCCGCTTCTCGAGATCACGGAAGGTGACACGCTCGAGATCGAGCTCGTCAACAACACCGGCGTGCGGATGTCCATCCACCCGCACGGAGTGGACTACGACGTCGACTCCGACGGCAGTCCGCTGAACGACTCGTTCAACGAGCCGGGCGAGACCCGCACGTACATCTGGCGCACCCGTACGCAGTCGCCGGGCCCGGGGCGCACGTGGCAGCCGGGCAGTGCGGGCTACTGGCACTACCACGACCACGCCTACGGCACCCCGCACGGGACGGGAGGCATCCTCCGCGGCCTCTACGGCGGCCTGATCGTGCGCCGCAAGGGCGACGTGCTGCCGGACCGGCAGTTCACGATCGTGTTCAACGAAATGACGGTCAACAACAGGATCGCCCCCGACCTGCCGATCCTGGAGGCCAACCTCGGCGAGCGCGTCGAGTTCCTGGCCATCGGGCACGGCAGCAACTGGTTCCACACCTTCCACCTGCACGCACACCGCTGGGCCGACAACCGCACCGGCCTGCTGGAGGGCCCGAACGACCCCAGCCAGGTGATCGACAACAAGGACCTGAACCCCGGCAGCTCGTTCGGCTTCCAGGTGATCGCGGGCGAAGGAGTCGGCCCGGGCGCGTGGATGTACCACTGCCACGTTCAGGTCCACGCGGACGACGGGATGGCCGGGATCTTCCTGGTCCGCAACGAGGACGGCAGCATGCCTGAGGGCGCTCAGGAAGCGATCGACCGCTACCACAACCACGGCGAGTAGACCTCCGCAGACCAGCTACAGCCGAGCACGGGGGATGGGCCGAAACCACGGCACGGGGCAAGGGCCGCACCACGAAGTGAAGGAGTAGCGATGGGACGCAGACGTCTCTTCCGTTCGGACGGCGCAGGGCGCATCCGAACCAGACCGTGGCGGCGCGCGATGGTGTTCTCGACCAGCGCGGCGCTCGCTCTCGGATTGTCGGCGCTGCCGGCTCAGGGACAGCCGGAGCGGCCCGAGCGGCCGGGGGACTCCGGGACGTCGTCCGGTGAGTCCGCGGGCAAGGCCGACACGAGCCCGGTGAACGTGCTCGTGTACCACGGCGCGGCCGGCGACCAGGACGATCCCGTCGGGCAGGCGACCCAGGCGATCAAGGATCTCGGCGCCGAACACGGTTTCGCCGTCGAAGAGTCCACCGATCCGTCGGTGTTCTCGAAGCAGAACCTGAGCGACTACCGCGGCGTCGTCTTCCTGTCCGCCGCCGGCGCCGGGCTGAACGCGAGCCAGGAGGACGCGCTCGAGGCCTACATCGAGGACGGCGGCGGGTTCCTCGGGATCCGTGACGCCGCGAAGGCACAGGAACGCTCCGAGTGGTTCACCGGCCTGATCGGCACGCGGCCGGTCGGCAGCCTGCCGGACCCCGAGGACGTCGCCGAGGTCACCGCGACTGGGGAGAACCCGCCGAACGAGGTCGCGGCGAACCTGGCCGACGGTGACGACGGCACCAAGTGGCTGACGTTCAACCCGACCGCGACGATCACCGTGCAGCTCACCGAGCCCGCAGCGGTGTCGCAGTACGCGCTCACGTCGGCCAACGACTTCGCCGGCCGCGACCCGCAGGACTGGACCCTGCAGGGCTCGACGGACGGACAGACCTGGACGGACCTGGACTCCCGCAGCGGTCAGGACTTCCCGGGCCGGTTCCTGACCAAGGACTACGAGTTCGAGAACGACCAGGCCTTCCAGTACTACCGGCTGGACATCACCGCCAACGCCGGTGACGGCCTGACCCAGCTGGCCGAGCTGCAGTTCTTCGCCGGCGCCGCCACTGAGCCGCCGCCCGAGATCCCGGTGCAGGAGGCGACCGTCAGCCTGGTCGACCGCCAGCACCCGGCGAACGACGGGCTGCCGACGAACTGGACCCGCTCGGACAAGTGGCTCAACTGGTCGCCGAACCCGATCGGCGAGGTGCACACGATCGCGCAGGTGCAGGAGAAGACCTACGACCCGGGCGAGGGCGCCAACGGCGCGTTCCACCCGATTTCGTGGTGCCGCGACTATGACGGCGGACGGTCGTTCTACACCGGCATGGGCGGCACCGCGGACAGTTACGCCGAGGAGAAGTTCCGCAGCCACCTGCTGGGGGCGATCCAGTGGACGACGGGCATGGTCCGCGGCGACTGCCAGGCCACCATCGGCTCGAACTACGAGATCCAGCGACTGACCGCGGAGAACAAGGAAGGCCAGCTGGACCAGATCGGTGAGCCGCACGGGCTCGACATCGCGCCCGACGGCACCGTCTTCTACATCGGCAAGGCCGCCTGCCCGTCCGGGCCGATCCCGGACTGGGAGGACGAGAACGTCGGCCTCGGCTGCGGCACGATCCACCAGTGGAACCCCGAGACCAAGGACGTCAAGCTCCTCAGCACTCTCGACGTGTTCGGCAACCGCGGCAGCGGCGACGAGCTCATCAAGACCGAGGAGGGCCTGGTCGGCATCACGCTCGACCCGGACTTCCAGGACAACGGGTGGATCTACATCATGTGGATGCCCTACGAGTCCATCGACAAGGAACAGCGGATCGGTCAGCGCACGGTTTCCCGGCTGACCTACGACTTCGAGACCCAGTCGATCGACATGGCCAGCCGCAAGGACCTACTGCAGTGGGACACCCAGATCCACAGCTGCTGCCACGCCGGCGGCGGCATGGACTTCGACTCCAAGGGCAACCTGTACGTCGGATCCGGCGACAACAACTCGTCGCGGGGCTCCAGCGGCTACTCGGGCAACAACTGGACCAAGGACTACAAGGGCGTGTCGTTCCAGGACGCGCGCCGCACCTCCGGAAACACGAACAACCTGAACGGGAAGATCCTGCGGATCCACCCGGAGGACGACGGCACCTACACGATCCCCGAGGGCAACCTGTTCCCCGAGTCCGAGGACCCGGGTGACAAGACGCGTCCGGAGATCTACGTGATGGGCGTGCGCAACATCTCCACGCTGAGCATCGACCCGGAGACGGACTGGCTCAAGGCGGCCTGGGTCGGACCGGACGCGTTCGCGCCGGACCCCGAGCTGGGACCAGCGAAGTACGAGACCGCGACGATCATCACGTCGGCCGGGAACCAGGGCTGGCCGTACTGCATGGGCAACCGGCAGCCCTACCGCAACCGGAGCAACGAGGACGCGTCGATCCTGACCAACTGGTACGACTGCGACGACCTGAAGAACACGTCGCCGCGGAACACCGGACTGGTGGACATCCCGGACGCGCGGGACAACATGATCTGGTACTCGCCGGGCGGCGGCGGCCCCGTCTATCCGGACCGTGAAGACGGTAGCGGTGTGCCGACCTACGACGAGGACGACGTCACCTACACGCAGCCGTACCTGCGCGGCGGCGGCCAGGCGATCATGAGCGGCCCGACCTACCACCGTGCGGAGGTGAACACCGACAGTGGTGTCGCTTGGCCGTCGTACTGGGAGGACAAGTGGCTCATCGGTGACCAGACCAACCCGAACAACCGCGTCGCGGTGATGCCCGACCCGAACGGTATCGAAGACGCGGCTCCGCCGCTGTTCGCCGAGGACCTGCGGCACATCATCCGCGCCGGCGGCGGCAGCAACGAGCTGCAGAGCTGGATGATGGACTCGAAGTTCGGCCCGGACGGCGCGCTGTACATGCTCGACTACGGCGGCGGCTTCTTCAGCCTGACGGACAACCAGAAGCTGATCCGGATCACCTACACCGGTGGCCCGGCCACGCCGACGGCGTCCGCGTCCGCGACGGCGGTGCAGAACAAGCCGTTGACGATGGCCTTCAACGGCGAGCGCTCCGGCGGCGTGTCCTACGAGTGGGACTTCGGCGACGGCGCCACGTCGCAGGAGGCCAACCCGCGGCACACCTACGAGGCCGTGGGCACCTACACCGCCACGCTCACCGTCACCTACGCCGACGGCGAGACGATGACCACCGAGGTCGAGGTCAACGTCGGCTGCATGGTGCCGGACGACCGGGACAACGTGTGGATCGGCGACACCGACACCGGCGTGCCGAACCACGTCGTCGGTGAGGGCTGCACGATCAACAACCTGATCGACGACGAGAGCAACTGGTCGAACCACGGCTCGTTCGTGCGGCACGTCAACGACACGGTCCGCCGGTTGCAACAGGACGGCGTGATCAGCGGTCGTGACAAGGGCACGATCTCCCGCGCCGCTGCCAGGTCGATCATCGGCACCAGCGAGCACACCGGCTACGAGGCGATTTTCGATGGGACGGCGGAGTCGCTGCAGGGGTGGAGTCAGGCTCCTGGTGGTGAGTTCGAGTTGCGTCCGGATGGTTCG
>NZ_PYGE01000007.1 GCF_003014555.1 Haloactinopolyspora alba | reverse complement strand
CCGGACACCACCTCGGCAAGACCCACCACAGCTACCGCATCCACACCGACACCCACGGCACCACCTGGTGGACCACCCCAGCCGGACACCAGTACCCCGTCGAACCCGAAACCATCGGACCGCTCGTGAAACGACTCGCTCGCGACCGGCCAGCCGAACCAGCCGAGACCGCACCGTTCTGATCCGCGGACGGACCGTGAGTGAAACGACCTCACGCGCCGCGGGTGAGGAAGTCGAGCACGGTAGCCACCACGACCTCGGGGGCATCCTCGGGAAGCAGGTGGCCGGCCTCCGGGACGGTCCGCAACCCGGCATCGGGGATGCGGCCGGCGAGGGTGTGACCTCTGTCGACCGGGACCCAGTTGTCGTGCTCGCCCCAGAGGATCGTCACCGGACAGCGAACCTCGTGGTAGCGGTCCTGGATCTCGTCGGTGTGCCGATCGTCCATCTGGGCGATCTGGCGATAGAACGCGGCCTGTCCTTGATCTCCCAGCCAGGGCTCCAGATAGCGGCTCATCTCGTCCTCGGTCAGCATGCGGTGTACCGCGCCGGCAATGTAGGCGCGCAGGATCGCCTCGTGGATGTACCCGGGCAGCTCGGCGAGCGCGTCCGGGTGCCGCCTGGCGGTCTGCACGAGCGCGGACCCGTGCGGGCTGAGCGCAACAGGGTCGATCAGCGTCAGGGATCTGTAGTCGCGCCCATCGAGCAGGTGCGTTCGCAACGCGGTGGTTCCCCCGAAATCGTGGGCGACCACGTCCGGCACGTCCACGTTCCAGTGGTCCAGCAGCGCGGTGAACACCTGATTCTGTACCGCCAGCGAGACGTCTTGGCCGTCCCGCTTCTCGGAGCGGCCGTAACCGAGCAGGTCGAAGTAGTACACCCGACGGTTCCGCGCCAACTCCGGCGCGATACGCCGCCAGACCACCGACGAGAAGGGCGTGCCGTGCAGCAGTACCAACGGCTCGCCCTCCCCCACAGCGCCATGGCGGACCTCCTGTCCATGGAAGTCGAAGCTGGCCGGCACATCCCACGACCCGCGCGTCAGCACCTCAGGCAAAACTAACCCCTTTCATCGAAAATCTGGTTAGTATCGTGGTGGCAGCCACACTGGACTGTCAACACGGCGTCGACGTTGTGCTGGAGGGAAGCATGGCGAGCTGGTCACCCGAGTCCTTCCTCGGTGGTCACCCGGCACTCGACTTCGTCAACACGGTCGGCGGGCGCACGAAGGACCGGGACGTCGAGCACCTGCGCGAGTTCGCCGACGCCGCCGACTGGGCTCACGCGGGCAACCTGCTCGACAGCGCCGAGCGAGAGTTCTTGCTGGCTCGTGCGGAACGCCATCCGACGCAGGCGAACGAGGCGCTCGCGGAACTGCGTGCCCAGCGCGAAGCGCTGCACGCGTTCCTCGTGGCCGGTGTCGAGAACGTCCGGTGCGAGCCACGGGTCCGCGACCGCGTCAAGTCCGACATCATGACGGCCTACAGCGCCGCAGAGCTGTCGGAGCGGTTCCGTACCCGGCCGGCGTGGGCCGTCGACGTGGCGGAGACAGGGCTGCGAGTCCTCGCACGGAGGCTGGCTCTGACGAGCGGGACACTGCTGGCCGGCGACCAACGATCCCAGATCAGTGTCTGCGGGCGATGTTCGTGGCTGTTCCTGGATCCGTCACCGACCAGGCGGCGACGCTGGTGTTCCATGGCGACCTGCGGCAACCGGGCCAAGGTCGAACGACACCAGCAACGATGAACACCACGCCCCGACTACGGCAGCGCGGCCACCAGGTCGGCGACGGGCCGCCGACGCCCGGTGTAGAACGGCACCTCCTCGCGGACGTGGCGGCGTGTCTCCGAGCCGCGCAGGTGGCGCATCAGGTCGACGATGCGGTGCAACTCGTCCGCCTCGAAGGCCAGCATCCACTCGTAGTCGCCCAGCGCGAACGATGCGACCGTGTTGGCCCGCACGTCCGGGTAGCCGCGCGCCATCTGCCCGTGCTCGGCGAGCATCGCCTTCCGCTCGTCGTCCGGCAGCAGGTACCACTCGTAGGAGCGGACGAACGGATACACGCAGACGTAGCCGCGCGGCTCCTCGTCGGCCAGGAACGCCGGGATGTGGCTCTTGTTGAACTCCGCCGGGCGGTGCAGTGCGGTCTGCGACCACACCGGATCCATCCGGGTGCCCAGCGAGGTCCTGCGGAACCGCTGGTAGGCCGACTGCAACTGCTCCACCTCGGATGCGTGCCACCAGATCAGCAGGTCGGCGTCCGCCCGCAGCCCGGAGAGCTCGTAGGTCCCGCGGACGACGACGTCCTCGCCTGCCAGCGTCGCAAACAGCTTCTCGGCCTCGGCACCGGCAGCGTCGCGGGCGGCGGCGTCTCCGAACGGCTCGCGCAGGCGGAACACCGACCACATCGTGTACCGGATGGTGTCGTTCAGCTCGCGAGCCTTGCGGCCCTTGGCCGATGGTGCGGTGTCGGTCATGACCCGATCCTGGCACGAGCGCCCGCCAGCTCGTCGGCGACCCTGTCCGCGGCGGCGCGGGACGCGGCGATGCACGCCGGGACGCCCACGCCGTCGTACGCGGCGCCGCACACCGACAAGCCCGGCACGGCCGCGACGGACGCGCGGATCCGTGCGACCTGGTCGACGTGGCCCACGGCGTACTGCGGGAGAGCACCGCCCCACCGTGTCACCCGGGTGTCGACCGGGTCCCCGGTCAGCCCAGCGGCCTCGCGCAGGTCGGCGCGGACCGCGTCGACGAGTTCGGCGTCGTCGCGTTGCAGCTCGCCGACCTCGCGATGCCGGCCGATCGACGCACGCAGCAGCACGAGATCACCGCTGCTGCGGCCCAGCCACGGCCACTTCACCGACGAGTAGGTCACCGCCTTGACCGTCCGGCCTTGCGCAGGCGGCACGAGGAACCCCGACGAGCTGGGTGGTGCCGCGAACGCCGAGCGCGGCACCGCGAGAGTGACGATCGCCATGCTGGCCGCCTCGATCCCGCCGAGCTCGGACGCCGCGGCCGGCACGGCCCCGGCGAGCAGCCTGGACGCGGGCGCGGGCGGAGTGGCGACGACGACGGCGTCGACGTCGTCCGTCGCAGGGCTCGGCACCGGCCCGGTCACCAGCCGCCAGCCGGACGGGGTGCGGTGCAGCTCGCGGACGGTCACGTCGGTGCGCACCGTTGCGCCGGAGGCGGCCGCCACGGCCGACGGAAGCCGGCCCACGCCGCCGCGAACACCCGCGAACACCGGGCCGGCCTGTTGTTCACGTGCACCGCCCGAGCGCACCGCTGCGACCGCGGCCCCGAGCGACGACGCGCTCCGGGCGGCCTCGCCGAGTGCCGGCACCGTCGCGTCGAGCGAGAGCTCGTCCGCGTGTCCGGAGTACACGCCGCCCAGCATCGGCTCGACCATCCGGTCGGCGACGGCGGCGCCGAACCTGGACCGCACCAGCCTCCCGACCGCGACGTCGCCGTCGATGGGCATTCCGGCCCCGCGGTCCGCCACGGCCGCCTGCTCGACCTCGGCGGCGTCGAGCACTCCGGCCAGGCGCACCGGGTCGTCGGGCACGCCCATGACCGTGCCCGTCGGCATCGCGCGGACGCCGGCACCGATCCACAACCCGGCGCCGAGCTGCGCCGGGTGCTCCAGGTCGGCGGCCAGGCCCACCGCCTCGGCCAGCTCGAGGGCCTCGGGCCGCCGCGCCAGCAGCGCCTCCGCTCCCTGGTCGACAGGGTGGCCGGCGACCTCGGCCACGCGCAGGTGCCCGCCGACGTCGCGGCGCTTCTCGTACACGACGATCTGCGCCGTCTCGCCCAGCGCCCGGCGCAGGAACCACGCCGCCGCCAGTCCGCTGATGCCGCCGCCGACCACCGCGACCCGCGGGGCCGCATCCTCAGCTGTCACTCTCCCAGGATCCCAGACACCGTCCCGCCGCCCGCTCCGTGTCCCGATCGTGACCGCCGCGGCCGCAACCGCCACCCACGATCCGGCGTCACACCGGTGTCGAGGGAGGTCACGATGAGAAGAACGACGATCGGCGCCGCGGCGCTCGTGCTCGCGGTCCTGGCCGGATGCAGCGGCGGGGAGAGCGAGACCGCCGACTCGGCCGCCGGAGGCTCGGGTGAGGCGGCTCCCGAAGCAGCCGCGCCGGATGAACAGGCGGCTTCGTCGGACGACTCCGGCGGTGTCATCGATCAGGCCGCGATGTCCGCGGCGCAGCGACACGTCATCCACACGGTGGACCTGTCCATCCGCGCCGACGACGTCCCGGCGGCCGCGCAGCGGGCGGCCGACATCGCGACCGGCGCCGGCGGGCTGGTCGCCGACGAACGCCGGACGGGCGACGAGCACGCGACGCTCACGCTGCGTGTCCCGGCCGACGATCTCGACGCCGCGCTCGAGCGGCTCACCGAGCTCGGCGAGGTCACCCACCGCACCCGCAGCGCCGAGGACGTCACGCAGGAGGTCGTCGACACCGAGTCACGGGTCACTTCACAGCGCGCGAGCATCGAGCGGCTGCGCACGCTGCTGGACGAAGCCGGCGACCTCTCCGACGTCATCGCCGTCGAACGCGAGCTGAGCAAGCGCGAGGCCGACCTGGACGCGCTGCTGACCCGTCAGGAGCAGCTGGCCCAGCAGACGTCGTTGGCCACGGTGACCGTCGAGCTGCACGCCCCGTCGGCGCAGTCGCCGGGCGATGACGACCGCGGCTTTCTCGCCGGGCTCGGCGGCGGATGGGACGCCTTCGTGTCGGCCGGCGCGTTCGCGCTGACCGCGCTCGGCGCCGTCCTGCCATTCGCCGTCCTGGCCGCGGCCGTGGGCTATCCGGCACTGGTGCTCGTGCGGCGGCGCCGTCAGCCCGGGGCGCCGGCCGCCTGAACCCGTTCGACGACGCGCGCGAGGACGTCCGGGTCGGTGTCGGGCAGCACGCCGTGGCCCAGGTTGAACACGTGCGCCGGGGCGCCGCGGCCCTCGGCCAGGATGCGGTCGACCTCGGCGTCGACCACCGCCGGGTCGGCGCCGAGCAGGGCCGGGTCCAGGTTGCCCTGCACGGGCTTGCCGGGAACCCGGTGTGCCGCCTCGTCCAGTGGCAGCCGCCAGTCGACGCCGACGACGTCGGCGCCGGCCTCGGCCATCAGCGGCAGGAACTCCGAGGTCCCGACGCCGAAGTGGATGCGGGGCACGGTGCCGACGCTGTCCAGGACCCGCGCGCTGTACGGCTGGACGACGCGAGCGTAGTCGCGCGCGGACAGCGCGCCTGCCCACGAGTCGAACAGCTGCACCGCGGACGCGCCGGCGGCCACCTGGACGCCGAGGAAAGCGGCGGAGATCGCGGCCACCCTGGACAGCAGGTCGTGCCACAGCTCGGGGTCGCTGTGCATCAGCGCCTTGGTGACCTCGTGGTGTTTCGACGGCCCGCCTTCGACCAGGTACGAGGCCAGCGTGAACGGGGCGCCGGCGAATCCGATCAGCGGCGTCTCGCCGAGCTGGTCGACCAGCGCGCGCACCGACTCGTCGACGAACCGCACGTCGTCCGGTTCGAGCGGGCGCAACTGGTCCAGGTCGGCCCGCGACCTGATCGGCGCGCCGAGCACCGGACCGACGCCGGGTTTCACGTCGACGTCGACGCCGATCGCCTTGAGCGGCACCACGATGTCGGAGTAGAAGATCGCCGCGTCCACCCCGTAGCGGCGCACCGGCTGCATGGTGATCTCGGTGACCATGTCCGGGCGAGCGCAGGACTCCAGCATCGGCACGCCCTCGCGCACACGGCGGTACTCCGGCAGTGAACGGCCGGCCTGGCGCATGAACCAGACCGGTGCGCGCGGGCCTCGCTCGCCACGGCAGGCCCGGACGAACAGACTGCTGGATGGTCCGGAGGGCTCGGTAGGGTGCTGCTCGGAGGTCACGGTCACATCACCGATCGTCGCACGCCGGGCGTGGCTCGCTGACGGCGCGGGCAAACGGGCCTAGTCTTCAGATTGTGGCAAGGAGCACCGAAGGCCTCCAGCCGGGGGTGTCGGGTGTTTTCGCGCACGCGGTGGAGACGTTGCACTCGGCGCAGTTCCGCCCCGAGGTCCACCTCGAGGAGACACCGGCACCGAAGCGGCTGGCGCCGCACACGCACGCGTTGAGCGCGGACGTCTTCGTCGAGTCGGACGATGACGACCCTACCGCGACCGGCCGTCTCGTTCTGCTCTACGACCCGGCGGGCCAGGAGGCCTGGCACGGCGAGTTTCGCCTGGTCACGTACGTCCGCGCGAGCCTGGAGCTCGAGATGGGCAGCGACCCGCTGCTCCCCGCCGTCGGCTGGAGCTGGATGATCGACGCCCTGACCAACCGCTCGGCGCCGTTCACCGCGCCCAGCGGCACCGTCACCAGGGTGTCGTCGGAGGGTTTCGGCGGCATGGCCGACGAGACCGCCACGGCCGAGATCGAGATCCGCGCCTCGTGGACCCCGCTCGACGGCGAACTGATGCCACATGCGCTGGCCTGGGGCGATGCGCTGACCACCGCGGCAGGGTTGGTACCCTTGCCCACCGGGGTCGTTGCCATCCCGCAGAAGCGCACGAGGCGGAGCCGTTGACGTCGGAAGATTCCACACCCCTACTCGCGCCACGAGACGGTCTGCCCGACATCGTGGACGAGCGAGCCGCGCTGGACACGGTGCTGAGCCGGTTCAGCTCCGCGGGCGGCCCGGTGGCAGTGGACGCCGAACGGGCGTCGGGCTACCGGTACGGACACCGTGCCTATCTGATCCAGCTGCGCCGGAACGGCTCGGGCACCGCACTGATCGACCCCATCGGCGTTCCCGATCTGTCCCCCCTCGGTGACGCTCTCGCCGACGCCGAATGGGTGCTGCACGCCGCGTCCCAGGACCTCGCCTGCCTGGCGGAGGTGGGGATGCGCCCGACGATGCTGTTCGACACCGAGCTGGCCGGCCGGCTGCTCGGACTTCCCCGGGTGGGGCTGGGGCCGCTGGTCGACAGCGTGCTGGGGTTCGCGCTCGAGAAGGGCCACTCCGCCGCCGACTGGTCCACCCGCCCGCTGCCGGACGAGTGGCTGCGCTACGCCGCGCTCGACGTCGAGCTGCTGATCGAGCTGCGCGACGCGCTCGAGGAGCAGCTGCGCGCCGCGGGCAAGCTCGCGTGGGCCCACGAGGAGTTCGCGGCACTGGTCAACGCCGACCCGCCGGAGCCGCGCACGGACCCGTGGCGGCGCACGTCCGGCCTGCACCGCATCCGTGACCGCCGCAGGCTCGCGGTCGTCCGGGCGCTGTGGTACGCCCGCGACTCGCTCGCCGAACAGCGCGACCTCTCCCCCGGCCGGGTGTTGCCCGACGCCGCGATCATCGACGCTGCGCTGACCATGCCGACCACGCAGGAGGCGCTGGCGGCCATGCCGGTGTTCCGCGGCCGCGCGCAACGCCGCGAGACCGGCCGCTGGTACGCCGCGGTGTCCGAGGCCAGGCGGCTGCCGGAGGCCGAGCTTCCGCCGCAGACCGCCCCGTACGACGGCCCGCCTCCGCCGCGGTCCTGGGCGAACCGCCAGCCCGACGCGGCGGTCCGGCTCGCGGCCGCGCGAGCCAGCGTGGTCGAGATCGCCGAGGCCCACGAGTTGCCGGTCGAGAACCTGCTGACGCCGGACACGCTGCGCCGCGCGGCGTGGGAGCCGCCGGACCCGCCGACGGAGGACGCGGTGGCCGAGGCGTTCCGCAAGCGGGGCGCGCGCGAGTGGCAGATCCAGCTCACCGCCGCCGCGGTCGCCGAGGCGTTCGCGGCCGCCTAGACCGGCGGGTCCGTGGAGCGGTGGAACCGCTCGCGGGCGACCGTCCACGCGTACCGGTCGAAGCGGCCGTCGTCGCGGATCGCGTCCACGGCGTCGTAGGCCATGAGCAGTGCCTGGTCGATGTTGTCCAGGACGAAAAGGCCCTGCCGCCCGAGTGTGACCACTCGGCGGATCATCCGCGCCCAGGTGTCCACGTCGCTGAAGTCGCGCTCGTAGCCGGCGCGGTAGATCGGATAGACCTGCCCGATCCGGCGCGTCTCGACGTGCATCCGGTCGACACCGGGCAGGCCGGTCAGACCCAGGGTCTCGTCGACGAGGTCGGCCAGCGACTCGTCGTCCAGGCCCCACACCTCGTCGGTCATCGAGCACGGGATCTCCGCGCACAGCACCGTCCGGTCGGTCGGATCGTCCGGGTTGTCGCGGTAGTTCACCGGCTCGGAGATGCGCGCGACCGGCGTGCGTGGGTCCGGGATGTCGTGCGAGTCGTGCCGGGTCCACCGTCCACCCCGGTGCACGACGTAGACCAGGATCATGGCGCGGTAGCGCAGCCGCGCGGACGACTCGATCGACGTGAGCGACGGAGCCGGGCGGGCGATGCGGGCGAGCACCGGCAGCGGCAGCGTCGAGAACACCAGTCCGCCGGTGATGGCGTCGCCGTCCTGTGTGGTCACCTCGACCTCGTCCTCGGTGACCCGGACCCGGTCCACCTCGGCCTCGGTGCGGATGTCGACGCCGCTGTCGGTGGCCGCCGACGACAGCGTCTCGACCAGCTCGCCGAAGCCGGTGCGGGGGTAGTAGTAGCCGCCGACGTCGGCGCGCCCGCGGCGGCCACGCGTCAGCGCCCGCGCGGCCACCCGCCAGGTGCCGAGCCGGGCAGTGTGCCGGCGGGCGTGCTCGGCGCTGATGTTCTCGCCGGACATCCCCCAGAACTTCTCCGCCAGCGGCCCGTACACGGCGTCGTACAGCGCGGAGCCGACACGGGAACGGACCACCCCGGCGTAGGTGTCCGACTCCGCGCGGCGGAACGCCGACAACGCGGAGTCGCGGGCCACCCGCGCCAGCAGCGACGCGGGCAGCCGGCGGCTCACCTCGTCGGCGCGGAACGGCAGGCTCAGCCACTCGTCCCCGACCCGGATGCGGCTGCTGCGCCGGCGTTGCTGCAGGTCGTCGCCGAGCAGGCCGCGCAGGTCCGTCAGCAGCTCCGGCGGAGCGTGCGGGTCGAGGCGGTGCGAGCCCTGGTCGACGCGCACACCTACGACGTCGAACGAGGCGGCGAGCCCTCCGACGTGGTCGGCGCGCTCGAGCAGGGCCACCTTCATGCCGCGCTGGGCAGCGCGCCACGAGGCGGCGAGCCCCGCGGGACCCGCGCCGATGACGATGAGGTCGTACGATCCGGCCATGTGGCTGATCAGCCTATCCTCCACGCCGCCTCACACACCTCCCCTCCCGGGATTTGACCGCGTCCGACTGCCCGGCCGTCTACGGTGGGCGCCGTGAGCACCGCGGACAGCGAGCTCGTGGCCGACATCCGCGCGGCGCTGCGGACGGCGGCCGACCCCGCGAAGGCCGCGCCGATGCGCGCGTACATGAAGTCCGAGATGCCGTTCCTCGGGGTGCCGAAGCCGGACCGTGTGCGCGCCCTGCGCCCGCTGCTGCGTCAGCGTGTCCTCGGCGATCCCCACTGCTGGGAGGCCACGGTGCGCGAGCTCTGGGACGGCGCCGAGCACCGTGAGGAGCGCTACGCGGCGATCCAGCTGGCGCAGGCTCCGCCGTACCGGACGTGGGCGCGCTCCGCCGACGTACTCGGGCTGTTCGAGCACATGATCGTCACCGGGGCGTGGTGGGACCTCGTCGACGACGTCGCGATCCACTCGGTCGGACCGGTCCTCACCGCACACCGTGCCACGGTCACCCCGGCCGTCCTGGCCTGGAGCCGCGATCACGACCGGTGGCGCCGCCGGGCCGCGGTCATCTGCCAGGTCGGGGCCAACGAGGACGTCGACGTCGAACTGCTGGCCTCGTGCGTGCTCGCCTCCGTCGACGACCCCGACTTCTTCCTGCGCAAAGCGATCGGCTGGGCGCTTCGCCAGCACTCGCGCACCGACCCGGACTGGGTGCGCTCGTTCGTCGCCCGGTCCGGACGGCGGCTGTCCGCGTTGTCGCGGCGGGAGGCGCTGCGCGTCGTCGGCCCGGGCACGTGACCCGGGTCACCGGAACCCGCTTCACGACCATGGTTACCGACGAGTAGCATCGGTGCCACGTTCCCACTCGCACGACCGAGGAGGGCCAGGTGCCTCGTCCCGCAAGGCCTGTCCGCGACGTCGTCTTCGTCGACGGCGTCCGCACCCCGTTCGGCAAGGCCGGACCGAAGGGGATGTACCACGAGACCCGTGCCGACGACCTCGTCGTCTCCTGCATCCGTGAGCTGATGCGCCGCAGCCCCTCCCTGCCGCCCGACAGGGTCGACGACGTCGCCGTGGCCGCGACCACGCAGACCGGCGACCAGGGGCTGACCATCGGGCGCAGCGCCGCGGTGCTGGCCGGGCTGCCGCGCAGCGTGCCCGGTTTCGCCATCGACCGGATGTGCGCCGGCGCCATGACCGCGGTGACCACCACCGCGGGCGGCATCGCCGTCGGCGCCTACGACGTCGTCGTCGCCGGCGGCGTCGAGCACATGGGCCACCACCCGATGGGCGACGGGGTCGATCCGAACCCGCGGTTCCTCGCCGAGCAGCTCGTCGACCCGTCCGCACTGGTCATGGGCAACACCGCGGAGAACCTGCACGACCGGTTCCCGCACCTGACCCGCGAACGCGCCGACGCGTACGCCGCGGCCAGCCAGGCGAAGCTGGCGAAGGCCTACGCCGACGGCAAGATCCAGCCGGACCTGGTGCCCGTCGCCACCCGCAGCACCGAGCACGGCTGGGGGTTGGCCACGGCCGACGAGCCGCCCAGGCCGGGCACCACCGCCGCCGACCTCGCCGAGCTGAAGACCCCGTTCCGCCCGCACGGCCGCGTCACCGCCGGCAACTCCGCCGGGCTGAACGACGGCGCCACCGCGGCCATGCTCACCGGCGCCGACACCGCCGCCGAACTGGGCCTCGCGCCGAAAATGCGGATGATCTCGTACGCCTTCGCCGGCGTCGAGCCCGAGTTCATGGGCACCGGTCCGCTGCCGGCCACCGAGAAGGCCCTCGCCAAGGCCGGGCTGGGCATGGACGACATCGGCCTGTTCGAGATCAACGAAGCCTTCGCCGTCCAGGTGCTGGCGTTCCTGGACCACCACGGCATCGCCGACGACGACCCGCGGGTCAACCCCTACGGCGGCGCCATCGCCGTCGGCCATCCGCTGGCGTCCTCGGGCGTACGCCTGATGAACCAGCTGGCCCGCGAGTTCGAGGACCACCCCGAGGTGCGCTACGGCGTCACCACCATGTGCGTGGGCCTGGGCATGGGCGGCACCGTCGTCTGGGAGAACCCGCATCACGCCGAGTACGAGGAGGCAGCTGCCTGATGGCCGGAACGGACTTCAACTCGCTCTTTCCCGACGAGGTCGTCACCAGCGCCCACCTGCGCTTCGTCGAGCTCCCGCTGGGGGCGGGCAAGGCCGGGCTCATCACGCTCGACAACGGCGCCGACCACACCAAGCCGAACACGCTCGGCCCGGCGTCCCTGCTCGAGCTCGAACGCGCGATCGACGCCGCCTACGCCGAGCCGGGCGTCGTCGCCGTCGCCGTCACCGGCAAGCCGTTCATCCTCGCCGCGGGCGCCGACCTCAAGGGCATGGCTCTGGTGACCGAGCGTGACCAGGCCGTGCAGCTCGCCCGGCTGGGCCACCGCGTCTTCGGCAAGCTCGGCGACGGGCCGGTTCCCACCTTCGGCTTCATCAACGGCATGGCCCTCGGCGGGGGCCTCGAGGTCGCGCTGAACTGCACGTACCGTACGATCTCCCGCGCGGCGCAGGGCATCGCGCTGCCCGAGGTGTTCCTGGGCCTGATCCCCGGGTGGGGCGGCGCCTGGCTGCTGCCCCACCTGATCGGCCCGGACGCCGCGGTCACGGTCGTCATCGAGAACGCCCTGAACCAGAACCGCATGCTCAAGGGCCCGCAGGTGGCCGAGCTCGGGATCGCCGACGTCGCGTTCGAGGGCGCCGACTATCTGCAGCAGTCGCTGCTGTGGGCGGCGAAGGTGCTGCGCGGGGACGTCACGGTCGAGCGCACGGACGTGCCGCGTACCGCCGAGGCGTGGGATCAGGCGGTGACCCGCGGGCGCGCGGTCGCCGACGCCAAGGTGAACGGGGCCGCGCCGGCGCCGTACCGCGCCCTCGACCTGATCGCGGCAGCGCGCACGTCCACCCGCGACGAGGGGTTCGCCGCCGAGGACGAGGCGCTCGGCGACCTGGTCATGAGTGACGAGCTGCGTTCCGGCGTCTACGCGTTCGACCTGACCCAGCGCCGCGCCAAGCGGCCCGCCGGCGCTCCTGACAGTGACCTGGCCCGGCCGGTGACGAAGGTCGGCGTCGTCGGCGCCGGGCTGATGGCCAGCCAGCTCGCCCTGCTCTACGTCCGCCGGCTGGAGGTCCCAGTCGTACTGACCGACCTCGACGCCGAACGCGTCGAGCGCGGGGTCGGGTACGTGCACGCCGAGATCGACAAGCTGCTCGGCAAGGGCCGCATCTCGTCCGACCAGGCCAACCGCCTCAAGGCGCTGGTCTCCGGCTCCACCGACAAGTCCGTGTTCGCCGACGCGGACTTCGTCATCGAGGCGGTCTTCGAGGAGATGAAGATCAAGCAGCAGGTCTTCGCCGAGCTCGAAGAGATCGTCGAGCCGACGTGCGTGCTGGCGACCAACACCTCGTCGCTGTCGGTCAGCGAGATGGCCACCGAGCTGCGGCACCCGGAGCGTGTCGTCGGGTTCCACTTCTTCAACCCGGTCGCGGTGCTCCCGCTGGTCGAGGTCGTCCGGGCCGAGCGCACCGACGACGAGACGCTCGCCACCGCGCTGGCCGTCGGCAAGACGCTGAAGAAGTCCTGCGTGCTGGTGAAGGACGCGCCGGGGTTCGTCGTCAACCGGGTGCTGATCCGGCTGATGAGCGAGATCAACGCGGTGGCCGACGAGGGCACGCCGGTGGAGGTCGCCGACCGGGCCCTCGCTCCCCTGGGCCTGCCGATGTCGCCGTTCGTGCTGCTCCAGCTGGTCGGCCCGGCCGTCGTCCTGCACGTCAACGAGACGCTGCACGAGGCGTTCCCCGACCGGTTCACGGTCTCGGACAACCTGCGCCGGCTCGTCGACGCCGGCAAACCGGGGCTGTGGTCGTGGAACGAGCAGGGCCAGCCGTACCTCGACGACGACACGGCCGCGCTGTTCTGGCAGGGCGACCGGGTGCTGACCGCCGAGCAGGCCCGCGCCCGCGCGATGGCGGCCGTGGCGCAGGAGATCCGGCTGATGCTCGACGAGGGCGTGGTCGCCGAGGCGCAGGACATCGACCTGTGCATGCTGCTCGGCGCGGGCTGGCCGTTCCACCTGGGCGGCATCACGCCGTACCTCGACCGCAGCGGCGCGTCCGAGCAGACCACCGGCACGCGCTTCCTGCCGCCGGGGGTGGCCAGCCCGCAGCAGCCGTGAGCAAGCCGGCTACCGCAGGACGATGTCGTCGACGACGCGCTGGGACCGTTTCGATCGCCTCCACGCCAGCACCGCGGAGGCGATCGCTCCGGTCACCGGGACCGCCAGGAACAGGCCGACCAGGCCGAACGCGGCCGCCGCACCGGTCGTGAGCACCAGCACGATCAGCGGGTGGAAGTTCAGCGCCCGCGACATCAGCAGCGGCGCCAGGACGTTGCCCTCGACCTGCTGGACCACGATCACGATGACCAGCGCCCACACCGCCGTGCCGAAGCCGCCGGAGAACAGCGCCACCAGCACCGCCACCGCACCGGCGAGGGTCGCCCCCACCAGCGGGACGTAGGCCATCAGGAACGTCAGCGCGCCGATCGGCACCGCCAGCGGGACGTCCAGGATCAGCAGCCCGATGCCGATGAGCGTGCCGTCGACGAGGCCGGTCATCGTCGAGGCGTAGAACCAGTTGCCGGCGGTCTTCATCGCCGCCCGGAACGACGCGTCCGCGGGCACCCGGTGCCGCGGCTCCAGCGCCTGCAGGAACTGGTTCCACAACTTGTCGCCGCTGGTCAGGGCGAAGATGGCGAAGAACGTCGCGATCAGGATGACGGTGACGAAGTTGCCGACCACCGACAGCCCGGTGGCGGCCGCGCTGGTGATGTTGCCCAGGACGTCACCGAGCCTCGACCGCAGGTCGTCCAGCAGGTCCTGGACGTTCTGGGTGTCCATGCCGAACGGGCCCTGCTCGAGCCATTCGTTGATCTCGGTCACCGAGCCGGTGATGGCACGGACCATCGACGGCCACGAGTTGACGACCTCGGTGATGACGAAGACCACCAGCCCGGCGAAGAACGCCAGGAACAACAGCACGCAGAACATCGCCGCCAGCACCGCGGGGACGCGCCTGCGCCGCAGCCATCGCGCCAGCGGCCACAGCAGCGCCACCTCGGCGAAACCGAGCATGACGGCCACCGCGATGAACTGGATCTGCATCGCCAGCCAGATCGCCGCGGCGACCGCCAGGCCGATGACCAGCAGCCGCCCGGCGATGATCGCCTCGTCGCGCAGCCAGTCCGGCCCGCGACGGTTCTGCGGTGGTGCGGACTCGCTCACGGCCGGACCGTCGACGTGGCGTCGTCCCCGGCCTCGGTGTCGCTGTCCAGCGCCGCGACGAGCCCGGACACCTCACGCGCCAGACCCTGCCCGGTGAGCCCGACGTCGGCGAGGATCTCGTCGCGCTTGGCGTGGTCGAGAAACCGCTGCGGGATGCCGAAGTCGCGGATCGGGACGTCCGCACCGGCGTCGCGCAGCACCTGGGCGACGGCCGAGCCGACGCCGCCGACACGCCCGTTGTCCTCGACCGTGACCACCAGCCGATGTCGCCGGGCGAGGTCCACCAGCGCCTCGTCGACCGGCTTGACCCACCGCGGGTCCACGACCGTGACGCCGACGCCCTGGGCGTCCAGCCGCTCGGCCGCGTCGACGCCGGCACCGGCCATCGCGCCCACCGCGACCAGCAGAACGTCCTCGGTCTCCGCCCGTGTCAGCACGTCCACCCCGCCGACACGTTCGAGCGCCTCGACGTCCTGCGGCACCGAGCCCTTCGGGTAGCGCACCACCGTGGGTGCGTCGTCGACGTCCAGCGCCTCGGCGAACTGTTCGAGCAGCCGTGTGCCGTCGCGCGGCGCCGCGATGCGCAGGCCGGGTACGGGCTGCAGGATCGACATGTCCCACATGCCGTTGTGCGACGGCCCGTCGGTGCCGGTGACCCCGGACCGGTCCAGCACGAACGTCACGCCGGCCCGGTGCAGCGCGCAATCCATCAGGATCTGGTCGAACGCGCGGTTCAGGAACGTCGCGTACAGGACCACGACGGGGTGCAGGCCGGCCATGGCCATTCCGGTGGCCGACGTGGTCGCGTGCTGTTCGGCGATGCCGACGTCGAAGCAGCGGTCCGGGAACGCGCGGGCGAACGCCTCGAGGCCGGTGGGCCCGAGCATCGCGGCCGTGATCGCCACCACGTCGGACCGTTCGCGTCCCGCCGCGACCATCGTGTCGCTGAACACGTCCGTCCACTGCCGGCTCGGGCTGCCGGCCGGCCGCCCGGTCGCCGGATCGAACGGGCCGGGACCGTGCATCTGGTCGACCTCGTCGCGCAGCGCCGGCTCGTAGCCGTAGCCCTTCTGCGTCAGGCAGTGCACCAGCACCGGCCCGCCGAACCCCTTGGCCTGGATCAGTGCCTGCTCGACCACCGCACGGTCGTGCCCGTCGATGGGGCCGATGTACTTCAGGCCGAGGTCCTCGAACATCCCCTGCGGCGCCAGCAGGTCCTTGAGGCCCTTCTTCACGCCGTGCAGCGCCTCGTACAGCGGCTGGCCCACCAGCGCGGTGCGGCCGAGCGTGCGTTTGACCACCTCGAGGGCCTGCTCGTAGCGCGGGTCGGTGCGCAGCCCGGTCAGCCGTTTGGCCAGGCCGCCGACGGTGGGTGAATACGACCGCCCGTTGTCGTTGACCACGATGACCAGCGGGCGCCGCCCGGGCCCGGTCTGCGGGCCGTCGGCGATGTTGTTGATCGCCTCCCAGGCCATACCGCCGGTCAGCGCTCCGTCGCCGATGACGGCCACGACCGTGCGCTCGCTCTCGCCGCGCACTGCGAACGCCTTGGCCATGCCGTCGGCGTAGGACAGCGCGGTGGACGCGTGCGAGTTCTCGACCCAGTCGTGCTCGCTCTCGGCGCGGCTGGGATAACCGGACAGGCCCCCGGCCTGCTTCAGCCGGTCGAAATCGTTCTGCCGGCCGGTGAGCATCTTGTGCACGTACGCCTGGTGCCCGGTGTCGAAGACCACCGGGTCGCGGGGCGAGTCGAACACCCGGTGCGCCGCGATGGTCAGCTCCACCACGCCGAGGTTCGGCCCGAGATGCCCGCCGGTACGCGCGACCGTCGACACCAGCCGGTCCCGGATCTCCGCCGCCAGCGACTCCAGCTCGGCATCGGAGAGACCCCGCAGCACACGCGGGTCGGTGATACGGTCGAGCACTCCCACGCCGCCTCCTCATCGCAAAAGGTGCCGAAGCTCGAGTGTAGATGCCCGGCCCCGCGTGATCACGTGCCAGGTGTCCTCCGTCGCGTCGTGTTGAGCTCGCCTACCCGGCCCACTACCCTTCCGGGGCCGGGACACACGAGTGCGGACGGAGCGACGACGATGCGGCTGGGACGGCGGACCATCGGGGCGATCACGGGCGCGGCCGCGACACTCGTGTGTGCCGGCAGCGCCTACGTGCGCTGGTACGACGGTCGCGCACCGCACGAGCTGCCCATCACCCAGCTCGTGCGCGCCGGCGAGGACGGCGTCGCGTCCGGGTACTGGGAGTCGGTCGCGGCGCCGCTGGCGGTGCTCGGCGCCGTCGGCGTGCTGGGCGGGCTGGTCAGGTCCCGCCTGTTGCTGGGGCTGGCCTGGCTGACCGGTGTCGCCACGATCGCGCTGTGGTGGATCATGCGGCTGATCGGGCAAGCGACCGACCAGGCGCCGCCGGACGCGACGCTCGACTACGGCCGCTGGCTGTGCGTGGGCGGGCTGGTGCTGTTGCTCATCGGCATCGCGGTCATGGGGCCGCGGCGCGAGGAGGTCGAGGCGCCGCTGTCCGTCTTCGACGACGAACCCCCGGAGTGACGTGCAACGCCGCGTTTCGCGTGGCATGGTGATCACAAGGGACCTCGTCGGGGGAGGTGGTTCCCGTGGTCACTCGCCGACGTGTGACCGGCGCCGTCGTCGCCGCTCTCGGCGCACTCGGCGCCGCGGCGGGCGTGTACCTGGACTGGTCCGGCGATCGGCCGGCCCAGGAGCTGCCCCTGGAGCGGATCTATCAGGCCGACGTCGTCGACGAGGCGTCGTCGTACTGGAACTCGATGGCCGTGCCGTTCGTGGTCACCGGCCTCCTCGGCGTGCTGGGCGCACTGCTGCTCTCGCGCTTCATCCTGGTGCTGGGGTGGCTGGTCGGCGCCGCGGCGATCGTGCTGTGGGCCGTCATGCAACTGACCGACGACGAGCTGGACGTGGGCGCCGGTGATCTGCAGACCGGGTTCTGGGTCAGTGCCGGCGCCCTGATCGTCATGCTGGTGGGCGTGCTGGCCATGGGCGGTCGCCGGCGCGGAGCCGGCGACCGCGAGGACGTCGCCGCGCGGGACGCGAACGGCGACACCTGAGGCCGAGCTCGCTCAGAGCAGGCTGCGCAGCACGTACTGCATGATGCCGCCGTGCCGGTAGTAGTCCGCCTCGCCGGGGGTGTCGATGCGCACGGTGGCGTCGAACTCCACCACGCCACCGGGGCCCGACGCCGTGACGTGCACGGTCTCGGGGATCTCGCCGGAGTTGAGCGCTTCGATCCCGGTGACGTCGAACGTCTCCTCGCCGGTCAGGCCGAGCGACTCCGCGTCCTCGCCCGCGGGGAACTGCAACGGAAGCACCCCCATGCCGATGAGGTTCGACCGGTGGATGCGCTCGTACGACCGCGCCAGTACCGCGCGCACCCCGAGCAGGGCCGTACCCTTGGCCGCCCAGTCCCGTGACGAGCCCGACCCGTACTCCTCGCCGGCCAGCACGACCAGCGGCGTCCCGGCCTCGGCGTAGGCGACCGAGGCGTCGTAGATCGACGTGACCTCGCCGTCGCCGGCGAAGTTGCGGGTGAATCCGCCTTCGGTACCGGGCGCGAGCTGGTTGCGCAGCCGGATGTTCGCGAACGTCCCGCGGATCATCACCTCGTGGTTGCCCCGGCGGGACCCGTAGGAGTTGAAGTCGCGGCGAGCGATACCGTGCGCCGCGAGGTACTCCCCCGCCGGCGAGTCGGCCTTGATGGCGCCCGCCGGGCTGATGTGGTCGGTGGTCACCGAGTCACCGAGCTTGGCCAGGACCCGCGCTCCCGCGATGTCCCGCACGGGCTCGGGCTGCTCGCCCATCCCCTCGAAGTACGGCGGGCGCCGGACGTAGGTCGACTCCGGGTCCCACTGGAACGTGTTGCCCTCCGGGGTCGGCAGCGCGCGCCACTGGTCGTCGCCGGCGAACACGTCCGCGTAGTCGCGGGTGAACATCTCGCTGGCGATCGCGGAGTCGACGACCTCCTCGATCTCGGCCGGCGTCGGCCACAGGTCGCTGAGGTACACCGGCTCGCCCTGGGCGTCGGTGCCCAGCGCCTCGGTGGTGATGTCGACGTCCATCGACCCGGCCAGCGCGTAGGCCACCACCAGCGGCGGCGAGGCCAGGTAGTTCATCTTGACGTCCGGGTTGATGCGGCCCTCGAAGTTCCGGTTGCCCGACAGCACCGAGACGACGGACAGGTCGTTCTGGTTGACCGCGGCCGACACCGCCTCCGGCAGCGGCCCGGAGTTGCCGATGCAGGTGGTGCAGCCGTAGCCGACCAGGTGGAAGCCGAGCTTCTCGAGGTACGGCGTCAGCCCGGCCCGGTCGTAGTAGTCCATGACGACCTTGGAACCCGGCGCCAGCGTCGTCTTGACCCACGGCTTACGCGCCAGGCCGCGCTCGACGGCCTTCTTCGCGACGAGCGCGGCGCCGACCATGACCGACGGGTTCGACGTGTTGGTGCAGCTGGTGATCGCGGCGATGACGACCGCACCGTGGTCGATCTCGCACTCGGTGCCGTCGTCGAGCGTCACCCGGGTGGGCGCGGAGGCGCGACCGTCCGCGCCGCTGGCCGCGCTGACCAGCTCGTGCGGAGACTCGCCACCGTTGCCGGGGTGCACCGCGACCGGGTCGCTGGCCGGGAAGGTCTCCTCGACCGCGTCGTCCAGATCGGTGTGCGGGACCTCCTCGTGCTCGACGTAGTCGTGCAACGAGGTGCGGAACGCCGGCTTCGCGTCGGTCAGCGACACCCGGTCCTGCGGACGCTTCGGCCCGGCGATGGACGGCACGACGCTGGCGAGGTCGAGCTCGAGGTACTCAGAGTAATCGGGCGTGGCGTCCGGGTCGTGCCAGATGCCCTGCTCCTTCGCGTACGCCTCGACGAGCGCGACCTGCTCCTCCGAGCGTCCCGTCAGGCGCATGTAGCGGATCGTCTCGTCGTCGATGGGGAACACCGCGATGGTCGAGCCGTACTCGGGGCTCATGTTGCCGATGGTTGCCCGGTTGGCCAGCGGCACCTCGGACACGCCAGGGCCGTAGAACTCGACGAACTTGCCGACGACGCCGTGCTCACGAAGCTTCTCGGTGATGGTCAGCACCAGGTCGGTCGCGGTGGCGCCGTCGGGCAGCCGGCCCGACAGCTTGAAGCCGACGACCCGCGGGATCAGCATGCTGACCGGCTGGCCCAGCATCGCCGCCTCGGCCTCGATGCCGCCGACGCCCCAGCCGACCACGCCGAGGCCGTTGACCATCGTCGTGTGACTGTCGGTGCCGACCAGCGTGTCCGGGTAGGCGACGGTCTTGCCGTTCTGCGTCCGTGTCATCACGGTGCGGGCCAGGTGCTCGATGTTGACCTGGTGCACGATGCCGGTGCCCGGCGGCACCACCTTGAAGTCGTCGAAGGCGGTCTGGCCCCAGCGGAGGAACTGGTAGCGCTCCTTGTTGCGGCCGTACTCCAGCTCGACGTTGCGGGTGAACGAGTCCGGCGCACCGAACACGTCGGCGACCACCGAGTGGTCGATGACCAACTCGGCCGGGGCCAGCGGATTGATCCGGTCCGGGTCGCCGCCGAGCGCGCTCATCGCCTCACGCATGGTCGCCAGGTCGACGACGCACGGCACGCCGGTGAAGTCCTGCATGACGACGCGGCCGGGGGTGAACTGGACCTCGGTGTCCGGCTGTGCCGTGGAGTCCCAGTCGACCAGCGCGCGGACGTGCTCGTCGGTGATGTTGACGCCGTCCTCCGTGCGCAGCAAATTCTCCAGCAGGACCTTCAGGCTGTACGGCAAGCGTCCGACGTCGCCCGCGGCGGCGAGCCTGTAGATCTCGTACGTGTCATTGCCCACCTGAAGCGACGCTTTGGCGCCGAAGCTGTCCTTGCCGGTCACGTTCGATCCCAACCTCTCGTCCGCCGTATCGCGGCCATCATCGGCCGCGGCGCTGTCACACATCGTCGCCCACTCGCCTGACCCGACACCCGCTGAGGGTCACCTAACGCACCGGCGGACGACAAGCTCTCTTGACCTCAAGATACACGGTCTCGCGCGCTTCCGTCACCCTGTGACGGATACCCGCACGCCGCGCCCACCGTGCCGACGAGCACCCGCCCGGCCAACACGCCGGCGACGCTGGGCCAGGTCGTCTCCGGATCGGCCAGACCACCGAGGGTGAGGCCGAACAGCCCCAGCGACACCAGCGCCACACCCAGGCACGCCACGGCGACACCCCCCGGTGAACCGCCCCGTGCCGGCACGGCGCGCTCCCAGCGCGCGAGCGGCATCGACACGGCAGCCAGCATCGCCGCCAGTGCGACGACCCAGACCGGCCTGCTGAGCCACCACGTGGTGCTCCCCGGTGCGGGCGGCGTGACCCCGGCGGCGAGCATCATCGCGAACGCCGCCACGAGAACCGGCAGATGCCACAGGTAGATCGTCATGGCCCTGGAGCCGCAGGCCACGACCGCCGCCCACGGCCGTGTCCGCTCCAGCCACGCGTTCACGCGCGGACGCGCCAGCACGCATGCCGCCGCCTGCGCGAGCGCCAGCACCAGCAGGCACACCGACGGCGGCGCCATGTTCGACATCTCTCCGGTCAGCCCGACCATGCTGACCGGGTACGGCCCCAATCCAGTCAGCACGAGCAGCGCCACGCACGCGGCCGCGAGGACGATCCACGCGACCTTCCGCGTCACCCGTGCGAGCCGGCCGTCGACGTACCAGAACCCCACCTGCTGCGCGAACAGCCACACGAACGCGAAGTTCAGGTAACCGACACCGCCAGCCACCTCCATCCGGACCACATCCACGGTCGCGGCCGCCACCGCCAGGGCTACGGCCGCCGCGACCGGCGAACGTCCATGCCATCGCAGCATCAACGGAGCCAGCGCCGTCACCAGGACGTAGACGCCGAGGAACCACAGCGGTCCGCCCAGCAACTCGCCGACCAGCCCGACCTGTTGCTCCGGCAGACCGGTGAGCAGTGCGAGGCCCAGCACGGTCGGCGTGATCACCGCGAAGGCCATCGCCGGGCGCGTCAGCCGGTGCACCCGGCTGCGCACGAACTCGGTATAGCCGCCGCCTCGGCGCACCGTCCGGCGCCACACCAGCGCGTTCGAGAATCCGCCGGCCATGAAGAACAGCGGCATCACCTGCAGGAGCCACGTCGCCGGCCGCAACGCCGCGATCGAATCCAAGGCGTTCGCCCCGTGTACCTCGCCGTCGACCACGACCATGGTGGCCATCAGCCAATGGCCCACCGCTACCGCCACGAGGCTCGCCGCCCTCAGCGCATCCACGAAGCGGTCGCGTCCAGCGTTCATCCGAGACCCCAGAGCCGGCGCACGAGCGGCGGACCGACGCACGCCGACACGAGCAGCAGGCCCGCGACGATGTACGGGACAGGGTCCTCGTCACCCGGCTGACCGTATCCCTGCCGCCAGGAGTTCATCTTCACCGCGCCGAGCGTGAGCGCCGCCGCGGCATGGCAGGGCGCTCCCCCGCCGTCGCTGTCGCACCGTGCCCGCAGCATGGCACCAAACTGGTCGTCGATGGCCATCCTCGCCCAAGGCCCCAGCTCGCCGCCGCGCTCGACGGCATACCTGAGGAGGTCGTAGCCGAAATCGTGCACGCGACAGGCCTGCGCGAAGTCGTAGCCTGCGGTTCCTACGGGCGAGGAGCACTCGCCCGACGGATCAAGCACCCGCACCGCACCGCCGGCGTCCGTCACCGTCACGGGTTCGTACCCCATGACGTCGGCGAAGTCCGCCGGAATCACCGCCGGCACGTCGCCGGCGGCGCGGCCGGTCAACACGGCGACGGCCCGCGCGGCAGCGGCGTTCTCGGGCCCCGACGTGGCCGGCGAGACCTGACCGGCGCCGGTCAGCACGAAGGCCGCCGCGATCGCCGCGGCGACGGCTCCCAACCGCGTCCACACCATGGGGCACCCCTCCTCGTCCGGCCGGGCGATCCGGCGGGCCAGGACGGACGCTATGGACGCGGCCGCGGCACGTCGTCGCACCGCAGAGCCGTTTCGGCTGTCACCCCCGGGGGACCGGGCACGGGCCGGCGTCCCTCCCCGGAGCCAATGCGGCGTAGCTCCGTGGCGTGACGCCGAGACGACCGCCGACCGCCTAACCTGAGCGGGTGGACGACCGGGGCGACGCCGTCATCACGGCGCGGAAGTGGCTGCCATGGATCGGCAGCCTCGCTCTGTTCGCTGTCGCCCTGCCGAGCGTCTCCGAGGTGCTGGAGTCCCGCACCGAGCTCGACGTGCCGATCCTGGCGGCCCTGGCGGCCGTGCCGTTCGGCCTGATCACCACCCGTCCGGCACTGGGCTGGCTGCTGTCGGCGGGCGGCGCCCTGCTGGTGTCGCGAGCGTTTCCGGTCGTGGACGGCGACCCATGGCCGTGGCCGACCGTGCACGGGCTGGTGCTGCTGGCGCTGCTGTTCGCGGTGGCCCTGCGCCCGCCACCGCACCTGACCCGGTCCCTGCGGGTGGCCACGGCCGTGGCCGCGGCCCTCGCCACGGCCGTGCTCTTCGCGGTCTCCGTGCCGGACGATCTCCGTGCGGGCTGGACGGTCGGGGTGACGGTGGTGGCGCTGGCCGGCACGCTCGTGCGCTCCGCCGGCCTGATCCACCCGGCCGGCGACGCGGCGCCTCCGGTCTCGCTCACCGAGGTCAGGGCCAGACTGCTCGGCGGCTTCCGGGAGGCGTTCGTCGACTGGGTGACCTCACCGCCGGCCGGGCCTCCCCTGGGCCATCGTCTGCTGCCGTCGTCGCCGTGGGTGGAGCGGGTGCGCGCCGTCGTCCCGTGGCTGCTGGCCCTCGGCGTGTTCTGGATCGCGGTGGCCGCCTCGATCCGCGAGACGCTCGTGGTCCACGACCTCGTGCTGCCGATCCTCGCCGCGCTCATCGCCCTACCGGTGGGCTTGAGCAGGCGGTACGCGCTGCTCGGCTGGCGGCTCGCCACGGTTCTCGCCGCCGTCGTCGCCGTCATCGGCACGCAGAGCGGCGGCCTCGACCCGGGTGCCTGGCCGGTGATCTTCCAGTGGGTCTGGCTGGCCTCGACGTTCCTGGTCAGCGTCCGCCACGACCGCTGGACGACGGGCTGGGTGTGGGCCGTCACCGTCATGGTCATCGCGACGGGTGCCCCGGTGGACTCCGGAGTCGCCATCACCATGCTCGTCGTGGCGACCGCGTTCACGATCATCGGCGACCTCGTCCGCTCGCGCCGGCGCGCCCGGCACGAACTCGAACGCCAGACCGAGCTCAGCGAGTTGGAGAAGGCACGCCGTACCGTCCTCGAAGAGCGGGCGCGGATCGCCCGCGACCTGCACGACGTCGTCGCCCATCACATGTCGATGGTGGTGGTGCAGGCCGAGAGCGCTCCGTACCGGATCAGCGGGCTGCCGCCGCAGGCGCAGGAGGAGTTCGCGGCCATCAGCACGTCCGCGCGCCAGGCACTCACGGAGATCCGCGGCCTGCTCGGAGTCCTGCGCAGCGAGGACCGCGAGGTCACGCACGCGCCCCAGCCCGGCCTCGACCAGGTCGGCGAGCTGGTCGAGTCGGCGGCGCGTTCCGGAGTGCCGGTACGGCTGAGCATCGACGGCTCACCCACGGCCGTCGGCACACAGGTCGGCCTGTCGGCCTACCGGATCGTCCAGGAGTCGCTGGCCAACGCGGCCCGGCACGCCCCCGGCGCGGAGGTCGACGTGACCATCGTCTACGCCTCGACCGGCCTGGAGCTCACGATCGTCAACGCCGCGCCGGCGACGCCGGTCGAGCCCGCAGGCCCCGGCCATGGCCTGATCGGCATGGGCGAACGCGCGAACGTCGTCGGCGGCACGTTGACCACCGATGCGCGTCCCGGCGGCGGCTTCGAGGTCCGAGCCACCCTGCCCTTCCATGTCGAGGAGCCCTCGTGAGCAGTGAGCCACCCACCCGGGTACTGATCGTCGATGATCAGGCCATGGTCCGGCAGGGGTTCGGCGCGCTGCTGGCCGCCCAGCCCGACATCGACGTCGTCGGGGACGCCGCCGACGGCGCAGCCGCCGTGGACGCCAACCGCCGCCTGGCTCCGGACATCGTGCTCATGGACGTGCGCATGCCGATGCTGGACGGCCTCGAAGCCACCCGGCGGATCCTGCGTGCTCCGGGCCTGCGGCATCCACGGGTGGTCATGCTCACCACCTTCGACCTGGACGACTACGTGTACGAGGCGCTGCGCGCCGGGGCCAGCGGCTTCCTCCTCAAGGACGCTCCAGCCGCCGATCTCGTGCACGCGGTGCGGGTCGTCGCGGCCGGGGATGCCCTGCTGGCTCCGTCGATCACCCGCACCCTCATCGCCGAGTTCGCCCGCCGCCCGGAGGCCAACCGGCCCCGACCGGACCAACTGCGCGACCTCACCACTCGCGAGACGGAGGTGCTCAAGCTCATCGCCGCCGGCATGTCCAACGCCGAGATCGCCGAATCGCTCGTGCTGGCCGAGCAGACCATCAAGACCCACGTGGGGCGCCTCTTCACCAAGCTCGACCTGCGCGACCGCGCGCAAGCCGTCGTCATCGCCTACGAGACCGGGCTCGTCCAGCCCGGCAGCTGACGGCCGGGGTGAACCGCCGGGTCAGCCGGCAGGCTGTACGTGCGGCGCCACCTCCGCGGCCACGAGCTCCAGGTGCTCGAGATCGGTCAGGTCCAGCACCTGCAGGTACACGCGCCCGGCGCCGAGCTCCTTCAGCGCGCCGATGCCGTCGACCACCTCCTGCGGCGTACCGGCCAGGCCGTTGGCCCGCAGCTCCGCCGGCTCGCGACCGATGGCGGCAGCACGCCGCGCGAACTCGGCCTCGTCCTTGCCGCACGCCAGCACCAGCGCCGCCGAGTACACCAGCTCGTCCGGGTCACGACCGGCGTCCTCGCACGCCTTGCGCACCGCGGCGAACCTGTCCCCGATCTCCGCCTTGGGCGGGAACGACGTGTTGTACTCCGCCGCGTACTGCGCGGCCAAGGCTGGCGTGCGCCGCGGGCCGTTGCCGCCCACGATCAACGGCAGCGGCCGCTGGGCCGGTTTCGGCAACGCCGGCGAGTCGGTCACCGTGTAGTGCTCGCCGGAGAACGAGAAGCGCTCGCCGACGGGCGTGTTCCACAGCCCGGTGACGACCGCCAGCTGCTCCTCGAGCAGGCCGAACCGCTTCGGAGGGAACGGGATGCCGTACGCGGCGTGCTCACTGTCGTACCAGCCGGTGCCGAGGCCGAACTCGACCCGCCCGCCGGACATCTCGTCGACCTGCGCCACCTGGATCGCCAGCGGCCCGGGATGACGGAACGTCGCCGACGACACCAGGGTGCCCAGCCGGATGTGCGACGTCTCGCGTGCCAGGCCCGCCAGGGTGACCCACGAGTCTGTGGGCCCGGGCAGGCCGTCGGCGGCGCCCATGGCCAGGTAGTGGTCGGAGCGGAAGAACGCGTCGAAACCGAGAGCCTCGGTGGCCTTCGCCACCCGGAGCTGGTCGTCGTAGCTGGCCCCTTGCTGGGGCTCGGTGAAGATCCGAAGTCGCATGGTTCCAGCTTTGCACGCGGCCCGGCGGTCACAACCAGCCGCGTCGCCGGAACACCACGAACAGCCCCGCGCACACCAGGGCCATCAGGAACAACGCGAACGGGTAGCCGAAGTACCAGTCCACCTCCGGCATGTGCGTGAAGTTCATGCCGTAGATGGTGCCCACCAGGGTCGGGGCGAACAGGATCGCCGCCCACGCGGAGATCTTCTTCAGCTCCTCGTTCTGTTCGAAGCTCGCCTCGGTGAGCGCCTTCATCTCCTCGTTCTGCTGCTGCGTGACGAGGGTCGAGTTGACCCGGAGGATGTCCTGCAGCACCTGCCGGAAGCCGTCGACGCGCTCGGTGACCTCGGCCACGTGGTCGGCGACGTCGCGCAGATAGCGCTGCAGCTCCTCGTCCGTGCCGTACTTCACGAATCCTGCCTGCAGGCCCTGCATCATGCCGATCAGCGGCCGGGTGGCCCGCTGGAACTCGAGCACCTCGCGCGAGAGCTCGTAGATACGCCGCGACACCCGCGGATCACGGCCGAACACCTCCGTCTCGATCTCGTCGACGTCGTTCTCGACGCCGGCGATGACCGGAACGTAGCCGTCGACGACCGCGTCCAGCACCGCGTACAGCACCGCCTCCGGCCCGAGCCGCAACAGGTCGGGGGTGTCCTCCATGCGGCGGCGCACCGCCGAGAGGTCCGGCGCCGCGCCGTGCCGGACGGTGATGACGAAGTCCTGGCCGACGAACAGGTGCAGCTCGCCGAAGTCGACCTGCTCGGAGGCGTCGAGGTAGCGCGCGGCGCGCAGCACCACGAACAGGGTCTCGCCGTAGCGTTCGAGCTTCGGCCGCTGGTGCGCCTCCATGGCGTCCTCGACCGCCAAGGGGTGCAGGTCGAACTCCTCGGCCAGCGACATCAGCTCGGCGTCGCTGGGCCGGTACAGCCCGATCCAGGCCATCGCCTCGGCGTCCGCGCGCAGTTCGTGGTAGGTCTCGGCCAGCGAGCCGGGCGTGCTCGCGCGATAGCCGTCGCGGTACAGCGCGGCGTCGATGATGCTGGACCTGGGGTGACCGTTGTCGGACTCGGCCGGCTGCGTGTCCGCGGCCGCGGCGCCGGTGTTGTTGCGGGTGTTGTGCCGGCGCAGGGCCGGACGGATGACACGGAGTGCACGTTGACGACGCGGCGGCATGGCGTCTCTCCCAACGAAAACGGACGCGGGCGCGAGGGTGTCGGAGGCGCAGGACACCCGCCGCCGGGCATCAGCTGCCCGCGGCTCGAGCGTCCCGCCGTGCATAACTGGGAGGTTCACTGCTCATGGCAGCCTCACCTCCCTGCACGCAGCCGTCGTCGGACCACTGGTCAGGATAACTGACGCCGGACCGGCGGGGCAGCCGGTTGTGATACCAGACCACGACGACCACCAGCGCGCAGCCGGCGACCTGCGTCGAGGTCGGACGTTCGCCGATCGCGACACCGAGCCCGAACGCCAGCACCGGTTGCAACAGCAGCAGCGCCGCGCCGACGTCGGCCGGCAGCGCCGGCAGTGCGGTCGTGATGAGCAGCCACGCCACCACCTGCCCGACGATCGCCAGCGTCAGCAGCCAGCCCATGGCCGGCCACCCCGGCGCGAGGTCGATGCCCGTCCAGAGTCCGCCCAGCACGCCGGCCGTCACCGCGGCCGCCGCCGTCGACGTGCACACCGGCGACACCGTGTGCTGACGCCCGCCGCCGAGCCGCATCAGGAACAGGTACCCCGCGTACGCGACCCCGGCGATCATGCCGAACGTGACGCCTGCCACCGGGTCGCTGCCCGGCTCGGGCCGGCCGACGGCCCCGCTGGCGAGCGCGACACCGACGAGCATCAGCGGCGCCGTCACCGCGAACCGCCACGACAGCCTCGCGCCCGACACCACCCGGGCCAGCAACGGGAACACCACGACCTGGACGTTGATGAGCACCGTGGCGATCGACGCGCCCACGTTGAGCACGCTGGCCGCCCAGAACACCATGTCCACGCCGAGCAGGACGCCGGCGCCGACGTCCATCAGCCGATGCCGCAGCTGCCGCGGGTCGAGCCGGTGCCGCTCTCGCCAGGCGAGCGGCACCAGCACGAGCAGCGCGAGCGCACACCGGAAGAAGGCCGCGGTGCCGGCGTTGGTCCCGGACTGCTTCATGAACACCGCCGACGCCGAGATGCAGGCGGAGCCCGCCACCGCCAGCACGACGGGACGGCTCACGACCCGGGCCCGCACGGTGGTGCTCGGTTCCTGCCGCATGGTCGTCGAACCGTCGTCTCGCGTCACGAACTCCACTGTGCATGGCGCGTCACGGAAGTAAAAGCAACGATTTCTCGGCTGTACCCAGTAGTCTCGCTAATGTGTTCAGTCTCGACCGGCTCCGCGCGCTCGCCGCCGTCGCCACCCACGGCTCCGTCGCCCGTGCGGCGCAGGCCCTGCACATGACCCCGTCCGGGGTGTCACAGCAGCTCGGCAAGCTGGAGCGGGAGGCCGGGCACACGCTGCTCGAACCACACGGCCGCAGCGTCCGGCTCACACACGCCGGCCGGGTGCTCAGCCGGCACGCCGAACAGGTCCTCGGCCAACTCGCGGCCGCCGAGTCCGATCTCGGCGACCTGGACGATCAGGTGCTCGGACCGCTGCGCATCGGTGGTGTGGCCAGCGCGGTCCGTACGCTGCTGCCGCATGCCCTCGCCGACCTCACCACCCGGCACCCGCGGCTGCTGCCCACCGTCACCGACGGTGAGGTCGTCGACCTGATGCCGCGGCTGCTCGACGGCGCTCTCGACGTTCTGCTCATCGAGAGCTGGGCCAACCGGCCGTTGGTCATTCCGGAGGGCGTGACCCTGCGGACGCTCGTCGACGAAGAGGCGAAGGTGGCCCTCTCGACGCGTCATCCGTGTCACCACCACGAGGCTGTCGACCTCGCCGAACTGCCAGACACGGCGTGGGCCACCTGCCCACCGGGAACCGAGCCGCACGAGGCGCTCGTGCAGGCGCTGCGCGCCCGGGGCGTCGAACCCGACGTCCGCTACTTCGTCGCCGAGCACACCGCGCAGTACGCCCTCGTCGAACAGAACCTGGCCGCGGCACTGGTCCCCGCGATGGCCGGGGCGGTGGCCCCACCGGGCGTGCGCATGATCCCGACCACGCCCGCGCTCCGGCGCGACATCAGCGTGGCCTGGCTCACCCGGAACCAGAGCCCGCCGGTGCGTGCCTGTGTCGCGGCGCTCGAAGCACACGCCGCGTGATCACCGCTGCGCGGTGGGTTCCAGCACCGCCACGCACTCCACGTGGTGGGTCATCGGGAACAGGTCGAACGCGCGCAGCCCCGCCAGCGTGTACCCGTGCTCGGCGAAGATCGCCACATCCCGGGCCAGCGCGGCCGGGTCGCAGGCCACGTACGCGACGGCGCGCGGCGACCTCGCGGCGATCGAAGCGACGACACGCGCCTTCGCGCCGGTTCGCGGCGGGTCCAGGACCACCACGTCGACCTCGGGCGCGACGTCGGCACGGTTCAGCGTCCGGTCGACCCGGCCACGTTCCACCCGGACGCCCGGCAGGTCGCGCAGGTTCCAGTCGGCGTCGTCCGCCGCCTGCCGCGACCCCTCGACGCCGACGACCCAGCCGTCCGGGCCAACCCGCCCGGCCAGGACGCCGGTGAACAGCCCGACCCCGCAGTACAGGTCCAGCCCGCGTTCGCCGGGGCGCGGGTCCAGGGCGTCCAGCACGGCGGCGGCCAGGATGTCCGCGGCGCCCGGATGGACCTGCCAGAAGCCGCCGCCGGTGACCTGCCAGCGACGGCCGGCGGCCTCCTCGACCACCTCGGTCCGCCCGTGCAGGGCGCGGAGGCGGCTTCCGTCGCGGTCGGCCGCCACCGCGACGGACACGTCCGAGGCCAGGATCGGCGGCTCCGGTTCCGGGCTCGTACATTCCGCGATCACCAGCCGGCCGCCGCTCGCGGCGACGACCTCGACCGACTCGGTGTCCGGCCACTCGCGCGCCTCCACGCCCACGTCACGGACGCGCGGGTGCGCGATGAGGCAGCGCTCGATCGGCACGATGTCGTGGGACCGGTGCCGGTGCAGCCCCGCGCGGCCGTCCGCGTCGACGGCGTAGGTGACGCGGGTGCGCCAGTCCAGCCCGTCGGCGTCACCCGGCACCGGCTCGACCTCGACCCGCATGTCGATGCCGGCGAGGCGACGCAGCTGCTCGGCCACCACCGTCTCCTTGAACCGGCGCTGTGCCCGCGGAGCCGCGTGCTGCCAGTCGCACCCGCCGCAGCCGCCGGGGACCGCGTACGGACACGGCGGCTGCACCCGGTCCGGCGACTCGGTCACGATCTCGATGGCCTCCGCGCGCCAGAACGGGTCGTCGCTGCCGCCCTCGGTGACGCGCACCCACGCCCGCTCCCCCGGCAGCGCGTGCCGGACGAACACGACGCGTCCCTCGTGCCGCGCGACGCAGACGCCGCCGTGCGCCACGTCGCCCACGTCCACCACGATCTCGGTGCCGGCCCGGTCCTCGCCCCGGACCCGCCGCTGTGGCCTGCTCAGCTCGATCCACCGCCCTGGTCCGGCCCGGGGCGGGCGCCGCCCTTGCTCCCCTGGTCCGTCGACGAATGCAGCTGCCACGGAACGCTCGTCACCATCACCCCCGGTGTGAACAGCAGCCGGCCCTTGAGCCAGAACACGCTCTGGTTGTGCAGCAGCCGCTCCCACCAGCGCCCGACGACGTACTCGGGGACGTAGACGGTGACGACGTCACGCGGGCTGGCGCGCCGGATCGCCCGCACGTACTCGATGACCGGCCGCGCGATCTCACGGTACGGCGAGTCGAGCACCCGCAGCGGCACCGGGATCTCGCGCCGGTCCCACTCGTCCAGCAGCGTCGCGGTGTCGTCGGCGTCGACGTTGACGGTGATCGCCTCGATGATGTCCGGCCGTGCCGCCCGGGCGTACGCGATGGCCCGCACCGTCGGCTTGTGCAGCCGCGACACCAGCACGACCGCGTGCACGCGCGACGGCAGCAACGACTCCGACGGCCAGTCGTCGACGGCCAGTTCCTCGCTGACGGTGTCGTAGTGCCGGCGGATGCCGCGCATCAGCGCGAACAGCAGCGGCATCGTGGCCAGCACGATCCACGCGCCGTGCGTGAACTTGGTGATGGTGACCACGACCAGCACGACACCGGTCATCGTCGCACCGAACGCGTTGATCGCCCGTGAGCGCATGATCGACCGGCGTTCCGAGACGTCTCGCGTCGTGGTCAGGGTCCGGTTCCAGTGCCGGACCATGCCCGCCTGCCCGAGCGTGAACGCGGTGAACACACCGACGATGTACAGCTGGATCAGCCGCGTCACCGAGGCGTCGAACACCACGATCAGCACCCCGGCGAGCAGCGCCAGAACGATGATGCCGTTGCTGAACACCAGCTTGTCGCCGCGGGTGTGCAGCTGCCGTGGCGCGTACCGGTGCTGCGCCAGGACGGACCCGAGCAGCGGGAAGCCGTTGAACGCCGTGTTCGCCGCCAGGATGAGGATCAGCGCGGCGACCGCCTGAATGTAGTAGAACGGGATGCTCTCGTCGCCGAACACGGCCAGGGCGATCTGCGAGATCACCGTGCGCTGCGGCTGGGTCTCGCAGTCGAACCCCTGCAGCGAGCACGGGTCCTCGACGTAGCGCACCTCGGACACGACGGCCAGCGCCGTGATGCCGACGAACATGCTGATCGACAACGTCCCCATGATCGCCAGCGCCGACGCGGCGTTCTTGCCCTTGGGCTTGCGGAAGGCCGGCACCCCGTTCGCGATGGTCTCGACGCCGGTCAGCGCGGTACAGCCGGACGCGAACGCCCGCAACACCAGCAGCATGACCGCGACCCCGCCGAGATCGGTCATCTCCGCGGCGACGTCGTAGTCCGCCGACTCCGCGCGCGGCGCCTCACCGAAGAGCGTCTGCCCCAGGCCCCACACGATCATCGCGCCGATGCCGACGACGAACAGGTACGCCGGTATCGCGAAGGCCTTGCCGCTCTCGCGGACCCCGCGCAGGTTCATCGCCGCCAGGAACACCACGAGGCCGAGCGCGATCGGGATGCGATATCGATCCAGCTGCGGTACGGCCGAGATCAGGTTGTCCACGCCGGCCGACACCGACACGGCGACGGTGAGCACGTAGTCGATGAGCAGCGCGCTGGCCACGACCAGCCCGGCCGTGGGGCCGAGGTTCGTGCTGGCGACCTCGAAGTCACCGCCACCGGACGGATACGCCCGGACCAGCTGACGGTAGGACGCCACCACCGTCACCAGCAGCAGCACGACGACCGCCGCCACCCACGGGGTGTAGACCAGGTACGTCAGCCCACCCAGGGTCAGGATGACCAGGATCTCCTGGGTGGCGTAGTTCACCGACGACAGCGGGTCGCTGGCGAACACCGGGACCGCGAGGCGCTTGGGCAGCAACGTGTGGCTCAGTCGGTCGCTGGCGAGCTTGCGACCGACGAGCACACGTTTGGAGATGTCGCCCAGCTTCGGCACGGTCCGCAATGTTAGGCCGTCGGGCAGGGACCCGTCGCACCGACGCTCCGGCCGGTCCGCTCGTGTAACGTCGTCGGCGACAGCGCTCGTGGCTTCGGCGAAGCGGAGAGGACGCAGGTGCACGTCGTCATCATGGGATGCGGCCGGGTCGGCTCGACCCTGGCGCACAGCCTGGAGTCGCACGATCACACGGTCGCCGTCGTCGACCAGAACCCGGACTCGTTCCGCCGGTTGCAGCCCGGGTTCGAGGGCTCGACCGTCTCCGGCGTGGGGTTCGACCGGGACGTGCTGCGCGAGGCGGGCATCGAGCGCGCCGACGCGTTCGCCGCCGTCAGCAGCGGTGACAACTCGAACATTCTCGCCGCCCGGGTCGCGCGCGAGACCTTCGGCGTCGACAACGTCGTCGCCCGCATCTACGACCCCGGCCGCGCCGAGGTGTACCAGCGCCTCGGCATCCCCACGGTCGCCACCGTGCGCTGGACCGCCGACCAGATGCTGCGCCGGATCATCCCGGAGGGCGCACAGACCGAGTGGGTCGATCCGTCCGGCACCATCCACCTCGCCGAGATTCACGTCGCCGCCGGGTGGATCGGTCAGCCGGCCACGACGCTCGAAGCGGCGTCGGGCGCGCGGATCGCGTTCATCACCCGCTACGGCGACGGCCTGCTGCCGCGTCCCGACACCGTCATCCAGGACGGCGACCTGATCCACGTGCTGATCCGCACCGACGACCTCGAGAAGGTCGAGAGCATCTTCACGAACGATCCGGAGGTCGAGCTCTGATGCGCGTCGCCATCGCCGGTGCCGGCAACGTCGGGCGCTCCATCGCCTCCGAGCTGCTCACGAACAACCACGACGTCCTGCTCGTCGACAAGGAGCCGCGCGCCATCAAGGCCGCCAGTGTGCCCGAGGCGGAGTGGCTGCTCGCCGACGCCTGCGAGCTGTCCATGCTCGAGGAGGCGGCGCTGGAGCGCTGCAACGTCGTCATCGCGGCCACCGGCGACGACAAGGTCAACCTCGTCGTGTCGTTGCTGGCCAAGACCGAGTTCGGGGTGCCGCGCGTCGTGGCCAGGGTGAACCATCCGGGCAACGAGTGGCTGTTCAACGACAGCTGGGGCGTCGACGTCGCCGTCTCCACGCCGCGCATCATGAGCGCCCTCGTCGAGGAGGCCGTCAGCGTCGGCGACCTGGTGCGCCTGTTCAGTTTCCGGCAGGGCGAGGCGAACCTCGTCGAGCTGACGCTGCCGACCGACTCCCCCATCGTCGGAACCGCCATCGCCGACGTCGCGTGGCCGGTGGACACGTCGCTGGTGTCGATCATCCGCGGCAAGCACGTGCACAGTCCGCTGCCGGACATGCCGCTGGAGGCCGGCGACGAGCTGCTGTTCGTCGCGGCGCCGGAACGCGAGCGCCAGCTCGGGCAGCTGCTGTCGCCGCACGACGAGGGTTAGTCCGCCGCCGCCTCGGTCTGCGCTTCGGTGTGCGCACGGTACGCCGGCCGGATGATGACCCACGACAGGTAGACCACCAGCAGGAACAGCGGCCAGCTCATGGCCAGCCGGGCGCCGGCGAGCCAGCCCAGCTGCTCCTCGCCGGCGAAGTACAGCGGCGCCTGCACCGCCAGCCTGGTGGCGAACAGCGCCACCCACAGCAGGCTGGCCTTGGTGAACGCGCGCAGCAACGCCGGGTCGCGCCGCCACGCCATGCCCTGACCGGTCACCAGCCCCACGAACACGCCCAGCAACGGCCAGCGCACCGCGATGGACACCAGGTACGCGAGCCCGTATCCCACGTTGATCAGCAGCCCGGGCAGGAAGACGTCCTCGGCCTGTCCGGTCCGGTGGGCCAGGTAGGCGGCGATGCCGAGGCCGACGAAGCCGGCGACCACGTTCTGCAGCGGCTCACGCCGGAACAGCCGCACCACCGCCAGCAGCGCGCCGGAGCCCAGCGCCACCCACAGCGACAGCGACAGGTTGTGCCCCGCGACCGCGTAGACCACCGTGAACAGCGCGAGCGGCAGCCCGGCGTCCAGCAGTGCGCCCAGGCTCAGCGCGTGTTGCGGACGGAACCGGTCCTCGGACGCGATGGCACCGACCCAGCTCTGCTGCTGGCCGCGCTGATCGCCGGGTTCGGTCTGGCTCATGATGTCCGGTCCCGCTCGCCTTCTCGCTCGTCGATGAGGTTCGTGCCGCCCCGGACGGGCGAGGTCATTCCGTACCGGACGGTTGCAGCTCGTATCGCGGATTGAACATGACGCGCCGGCCGTCGAGCGTCGCCACCCGGCCGACCGCCGTCAGCCGACGGCCACAGCTGATGCCCGCGATCCGGCGCCGGCCCAGCCACACCAGTGTCACCGAGTCGGAGCCGTCGAACAACTCCGCCTCCAGCGCGGGCGTTCCCTGCCGCGGCTGCAGCGTGACCGACCGCAGCGTGCCGCGGACCTTCACCCGCGAGCGCTCGGGAACCTCGGCCAGCGACTGGCACCCGGCCTCGCGCGCGTCGTCACGAAGCTCCTCGGCGTCCACCTCGGCGTCCGAGGCCGCCCACCGGGCCACGGCTCCCCAGAAGCCGCGGCGCGTGGCGTTGTCACCCATACCGCCCAGCCTAGCTGTTCTGCCCACCCGTCCCGGCTGCGGACGTCACGCCTGCAGCGGCCCGTCCTCGGAGGGCCCGGCCTGCGACGTCTCCGCCTCGCCCTGGCCGCCCTCCGGAGGCTTCAGCGTGATGACGTCACCCGGCGCCATCGGGGCCTCGCCGCGCACGACCACCGTCTGGCGCACGATGTCGACCAGCTGCTGGAAGACCGACGCGTCCGTGGTGGCCTTGCCGAGGAAGGTCGCGCGCAGCATCCACCGCGGCCCGTCGATACCCGACACCCGCGACGGCTGGAAGACCTGCTTGCCCTCCTGCGACTGAGCCGGCACCACCACCCGCATCTCGGTGCCGAACGGCCCGTTCGCCTCCTCGGACCGCCCGCCCCGGCCCTTGGCGTCCTCGCCGATCTGCAACCGGGTCTGCTCCCACATTCCGGAGCTGCGCGGGGCCGCCACCGCGACCAGCTGGACCGCGGCCTCGTCGGTGCTCAGCAACACGCTCGTGCCGTTGCCGGTGCGCTTGTCCAGCTGCAGTTGCAGCTTCATCCCCGGCGCCGGGCGCACGAGCAGACCGCCGAGGTCGATCCGGCCCGAGCGGGCCTCCTGCATGTCGACCTCGGACGCGTCGTACGGGCCACCGGTACGGTCGGTGTCCCCCGCCGAATCCGCGTCCGGGGCGGGCTCGCCGTCCGCCGCAGCGCTCTCGTCCGGGCCCTGGTCGGCGGGTGTCGATGCGTCGTCGCCTCGGCGCCGGCGTCGGAACACTTTGGTCTACTTCCTTCCGTCGTGATGGGCCGACGACGTTCCCGTCGACCCGTGTCCACCGTCGCCACGGGCCGACCCGGGAAGCCGCTCGACCTCGTGGAAACGGACCCGTTCGACCCGTTGGACGACCAACTGCGCGATCCGGTCGCCACGGGCGAACGTCACCGCGTCACGCAGGTCGTGATTGACGAGGGATACCCGGATCTCGCCGCGATATCCGGCGTCGACCGTGCCGGGTGTGTTCGTGATGCTCACGCCCAGCCGGTGGGCCAGTCCGGAACGCGGATGGACGAACGCAGCGTAACCCGCCGGCAGCGCGATGGCGATGCCCGTGCCGACCATCGCCCGCTCGCCCGGCGGGATGGTCACGTCGGTGGTGGTGACGAGATCGGCGCCCGCGTCGCCCGGGTGTGCGTAGCCGGGCAGGGCCACGTCCGGGTCGATGCGGGTGATCAGCACGTCCACCGGCTCGCTCACGTGTACACCTCCGCTCACGATCGCCGACCCTACCGGCTCGGTCCGTGTGTTCGGCGCGGGCCTTTCCGTGGCACCCTGCTGTGGGTGACGAACTATCGCGAGCGCCTGTGGGTGCCCGTCCTCTGGTGGGGCCTGCTCGTGGCGCTGGCCGGGGCCGTGTGGATGGTGTACCACCACGCCTATGGCCCGGCGGTGTCGCTGCCGGTGGGCCTCGGGGTGCTCGCGCTCGGGGCGGCGCTGCTGTTCGCCTACGGCAGAGCGCTCATCGCCGTGGACGACACCACCCTGACGGTCGGGCGGGCACGGATACCGCTGGCGAACGTCGGCACCGTCGAGGCACTCGACGGCGAGCGCGCCCGCGCCGCCCGGGGACCCGAGCTGGACCCGAGGGCCTACACGGTCATCCGCGGCTACGCCCCCGCCGTCGTGCGTGTCGGGGTCGACGATCCCGACGACCCCACTCCGTACTGGCTTGTCACGACGCGCCGCCCCGATCGGCTCGCGGCCGTTCTCGAGGCGGCGCGTCAGCACACCGCATGAGGGGAACGTCGGGCGTCAGGCTGCGCAGTCGCGGCAGATGAGCTGCCCGTTCTTCTCCTTCGCCAACTGGCTGCGGTGATGCACGAGGAAGCACTGCGAGCAGGTGAACTCGTCCGCCTGCCGCGGCAGTACGCGTACTGCCAGCTCCTCGTTCGACAGGTCCGCACCAGGCAGCTCCATCGACTCGTTGAGCTCGGACTCGTCGACGTCGACGATCCCGGAGGACTTGTCCATCCCCCGGTTCTTCAGCTCCTCGAGCGAGTCCTCGGAGATCTCCTCGTCCGTCTTGCGTGGTGCGTCGTAGTCGGTTGCCATGATCCATCCCCCTCACTGGGCGCGTTTGTCGTCCGTCGGTGGCGTCGCCGGAATCGTTCCGACGAATCGGTGCCCCTTCGTAACGCACGAGCGTCCGCGGTTGTGCCCGCTCCGAGCGGCAGATTCTGCCTGATGGTGACCCGTTCCCGCACACCGACCCGCCAACACGTGGCCGGTATCGTCCTCCCGAGTGACCGCGGGACCGTCCCGAAGGATGAGGAACGTCCGCATCCGGACGGGGGATGCTGGCCGTCGGACCCGCTGCCGAAACGAAGGATCCGCATGCTCGAGCTCGACCGGCTCTCGCGCCGATACGGCGACGTGGTCGCTCTCGACGATCTCTCATTCACGGTCCGACCAGGGCAGATGTATGGGTTCGTCGGGACGAACGGCGCCGGGAAGACCACCGCGATGCGCATCGTGCTGGGGGTACTCTCCCCCGATTCGGGCACCGTGCGCTGGCAGGGCCGCACCGTCGACCGCGACATGCGACGTGAGTTCGGTTACATGCCCGAGGAGCGCGGCCTCTATCCGAAGATGCGGGTGTTCGATCAGCTCGTCTACCTCGCACAGCTGTACGGTGTGGCGCGCACCACAGCACGGCAGACGGCCGGCGACCTGCTCGACATGCTCGCTCTCGGCGAACGCGCGAGCGACCGGGTCGAGGCGCTGTCGCTCGGCAACCAGCAGCGCGTGCAGCTCGCGGCCGCGCTCATCCACGATCCCGCGGTCCTCGTGCTGGACGAGCCGTTCAGCGGCCTCGACCCGATGGGCGTCGACGCGATGGCGGGGGTCCTGCGCGCCCGGGTCGACGCCGGAGCCGCCGTGGTGTTCTCCAGCCACCAGCTCGAACTCGTCGAACGGCTGTGCGACGCGGTCGGCATCGTCCGCGCCGGCCGGATGGTCGCCGACGGCACCGTCGAGCAGTTGCGCGGCGAGGCGGCGCGCCGTTACCGGATCCACGTCGACGCCGGGCCCGGCTGGGTCGGCGAGCTGCGCGACCGGCTGCCCGGGGTCACCGTCGTCGACGGCTCCGCACCGGACGCGCTCGTCGAGCTGGCACCCGACGTCGACGACCAGAAGGCGCTCGACACCGCCCGCGCCCTCGGACCGGTACGCCAGTTCACGCCGGTGCGGTCCACGCTCACTGAACTGTTCCGCGAGGCCGTCACCGACGGCGCCGGTGACGATGCCGGCACCCATGCCGGCGACCATGCCGAGGAGAGCCGATGAGCCGCGCCCTGACCTTTCGCGCCGCCGCGACACTGGTGGCGCGCCGCGAGTTCGGCCAGCGCCTGCGCGACCGGTCGTTCTTCATCTCGACCGCGGTCACCGTCGGCATCATCGCCGTCGTCGCGCTCTTCCCGCGGTTCACCGACGTCGGCGAGGACAGTTTCGACGTCGGCCTGCTCGGTGGCGACCAGGCCCTGCGCAGCGCGGTCCAGCAGCAGGCCGACGTCGCCGGTGTGGAGGTCGAGTTCGGTGACGTCGCCGACGCCGAGCAGGCACGTGGCGCCGTCACCGACGGCGACCTGGACGCCTACGTCGACGGCGACTCCGTCTATGTGGAACGTGACCTGGACGACTCGCTGCGAGCGGTGCTGCAGAACGCCTACAGCCAGGTCCAGGGCAGCGCGGCGCTCTCCGAGGCCGGCATCGACCCGGAGGAGGTGACCGCGGCGCTGAACGGCGCGACGCTCGGCACCGTCACGCTCGATCCCGAAGCGGAGGAGCGCAACACCCGCGGCGTCGTCGCGTTCTTCGGCTCGATGGTGCTGTTCGGCCAGCTCATGGGGTACTCGATGTGGGTGGCCATGGGCGTCGTCGAGGAGAAGTCGAGCCGGGTCGTCGAGGTGATGCTGGCCGCCATCCCGGCCAGGGCGCTCCTGGCCGGCAAGATCGTCGGCATCGGCCTGCTCGGACTGGTGCAGCTGATGGTGATCGGCGCGCTGGGGCTGGCGCTGGCCGGCGGGCTGGGGATGGTCACGCTGACCGCGTCGATGCTGACACCGGTGCTGCTGTCGCTCGGCTGGTTCGTGCTGGGCTACGCCGCCTACTCGTGCCTGTCCGCCGCCGCGGCCGCGCGCATCTCGCGTCAGGAGGAGCTGCAGAACGTCACGACGCCGGTGACGATGCTGACGATGATCTCGTACTTCGCCAGCTTCCTCGCGTTCATGAGCCCGGACAGTCCGCTGGTCGGGGTGGTCAGCGTGCTGCCGCCGTTCAGCGCCCTGGTCATGCCGATCCGGATGGCCCGCGGCGATGCCGCCGGCTGGGAGGTCGGGCTGGCGCTCGGGTCGATGCTGCTGCTGATCGTGCTGCTGGTGGCGCTGGCCGCCCGGATCTACGAGGGCGCCGTGCTGCGGATGGGTGCCAAGGTCTCCTGGCGCGAGGCGCTCACCCCCGACCGCGGTACCTCCACGCCGGCCGGGAAATGACCACGTTCACCATGGAATTCCATGCGTCACCACCCCTGCAGGCCTGGTGACGCGTGCATTCGCCCAGTGGTGGCCGGAAACCCCGTCGCTCAGCTCAGGTCGCGGTCGGCACCGAGGCGTTCCAACAGCGCACGCAGCTCGTCCACCACGCCGGGGGTACACGCCAGCATCAGGTCCTCGCCGGCTTCCGTGCCCCGCAGCCCGGTGACGACGGCGCCCGCCTCCTCAGCGACCAGCGCGCCGGCGGCCATGTCCCACGCCTTCAGCCCGCGTTCGTAGTAGGCGTCCAGCCGGCCGGTGGCCACCCAGCACAGGTCCAGCGACGCGGCTCCCGCACGGCGGATGTCGCGCACGACCGGCACCAGGTCGAGCAACACCGCGGCCTGCCGGGCCCGCCGGTCCGCGTCGTAGCCGAAGCCGGTGCCCACCATGGCGAGGTCGAGCCGGTCGCACGACGTGACGCGGATCGCGCGGCCGTCCAGGTGGGCGCCACCGCCGCGGACCGCCGTCCAGGTCTCGCCACTGGCCGGGTTGTGCACCACGCCGACGACCACCACTCCGTCGGCGCGCGCGGCGATCGACACCGCGTACTGCGGCATGCCGTAGAGGTAGTTCACGGTGCCGTCGATCGGGTCGACCACCCAGTCGACGCCCGAGCTGCCCGCCGTGTGCCCGTCCTCCTCGCCGAGGATCCCGTCGTCGGGCCGAGCGGCCAGCAGGCGCTCGCGGATCAGCGTCTCCGCGGCCGTGTCCGACTCGGTGACGACGTCGGTGGGTGTCGACTTGGTCGCGGCGACGTCCATGCGCTCGACCGCCTCGCGGCGCCGATGCACCATGGCGCCGGCCTCACGCGCGGTCGACTCGGCGAGGGCCAGCAGGGCTGCGGGGTCGACCGTCACGGGGCACTCCTCGGGTTCATCGGTGGACACCACCAGGCGAGTACACGCGTCACCAGGCCTGCAGGGGTGGTGACGCATGGAATTCCATGGTGAACGTGGTCATTCACGGCGACGGGTGGGGTGGGGCGTCCTCGCCGAACAGGGCGGGTCGTGACTCGCGGAGGTTCGGGCAGCAGCCCGCGGGGCAGACGTCGGGCGCCGGCCCGAGCGACAGCACGCTCGCCCGGGTGACGTCCTCACCACGCTCCACGGCGGCCCGTTCGGTCAGCAGGTCGACGACGGTGGCGACGAAGTCCGGGTGCGTCCCGGCGGTGGCCGCGCGCGCGGCCGCGACACCCAGCTCCTTGGCCGTGGCGATCGCCTCGGTGTCGAGGTCGTAGGCGACCTCCATGTGGTCGGAGAGGAACCCGATCGGCGCCAGGATCACCGCCTCGACGCCGTCCGCCGCCAGGCTCGCCAGGTGGTCGTTGACGTCCGGCTCCAGCCACGGCATCTCCGGCGGTCCGCTGCGCGAGCAGTAGACGAGGTCGAACGGGCGCTGCACGCCGGTACGCTCGGCCACCTGCGCGGCGACGGCCTCGGCGACGGCCTCGTGCTGGGCCACGTAGGCGCCGCCGGACGGACCGGACGTCTCGGCCATCGCCACCGGGATCGAATGGGTGACGAACACGATCCGCGCCCGGCCGGTCAGCTGCGCCGGCAGGTCGCCCAGCGCGCCGACGACGCCGTCGGCGTTCGCCGTGATGAATCCCGGGTGGTCGAAGCTGTGCCGCAGCCGATCCAGACGCGGCGCTCCCGGACCGACCGCCGCCACCGCGTCCGCCAGGTCCTCCCGGTACTGCCTGCACCCGGAGTAGGAGTCGTACGCGCTGGTGATGAACACCGCCGCCCGGCCGATGCCGTTGTCGCGCATGCGCGTGAGCTCGTCGGCCAGGTACGGGTCCCAGTTCCGGTTGCCCCAGTAGACGGGCATCGAGATGCCGATCTCGGCGAGCAGGTGCTCGATGTTGGCCACCAGCGCCCGGTTCTGGGCGTTGATCGGGCTGCGGCCGCCGAACTCGTAGTAGTGTTCGGCCACCTCCTCGAGGCGCTCCCGGGGCACTCCGCGTCCCCGGGTGACGTTCTCGAGGAACGGCATGACGTCGTCGTCGCTCTCCGGCCCGCCGAAGGAGACCACGAGCAGTGCGTCGTACGGATCGACGCGATTTCGCGTTTCGCTCACCCGCACGATCCTGCCAAGTTCGCTCCGGACATGCGCGCGCAGGGTGCGGTGACGGCGCCGGCCACACCCTGCCGGCCGCCCGGAAGGACCCGACGTGACGTGGCGTAACTGGGCTCGCACGGTCCACTGCGACCCGCGGCGCGTCGTCCGGCCGGCGGACGCGGACGAGGTCGCCGCCGTCGTCGCCGACGCCGCGCGCCGCAACCTGCGCGTCAAGGCCGCCGGCGCCGGGCACAGCTTCACCCCGGTGGCGGCCACCGACGGCGTGCTCGTGCTGCTGGACCGGCTGCGCGGCCTGCTGGCGCTGGAACCGGCCGCGGACGGCGGCGCCGAGGCCACCGTCGCCGCCGGCACGACCATCCGCGAGCTCAACGACGCCCTCGCCGTGCGCGGGTACGGGCTGAGGAACATGGGCGACGTCGCCGTCCAGACGGTCGCCGGAGCGGTCTCGACCGGCACGCACGGCACCGGGCGTGCCAGTGCCGCGCTCGCCGCGGCCGTGCGCCGGGTACGGATGGTGCTGCCCGACGGTTCGCTGGCGGACGTGGCCGCGGACGACCACGGTGACGGCGCCGACCTCTTCCACGCCGCGCGGCTCGGACTCGGCGCCCTGGGCGTCATCACCGCGGTGACCTTCCACGTCGAGCCCGCGTTCCGGCTACGGGCCGTCCAAGAGCGGGCCGGGCTCGACGACGTCCTCGACGCCTTCCACGACCTCGCCGCCGACGAGGAGCACGTCGAGTTCTACTGGCTCCCGTTCACCGATGCGGTCCAGCTCAAACGCAACCGCCGCACCGACGAACGGCCCACCAGGACCGGCCGGTTGTCCGCCCGGCTGTCGAACGAGGTGGTCGAGAACGCCGGTGTCGCGCTGACGCAGCGGCTGTCCAGGGCCGTGCCGCGGGTGACCCCGGCGGTGAACCGCGCCGCCGCGCGGCTGATCGGGCGCCGTTCCTCCGTCGACGACGCGCCGGCGGTGTTCACCAGTACCCGGCGGGTGCGGTTCCACGAGATGGAGTACGCCCTGCCGAGGGCCGCGGCGGTGCCGGCCCTACGCGAGTTGCGCGAGCTCACCGCCGGCGGCCCGTGGCGCATCGCGTTCCCGGTCGAGGTCCGTACCGCTCCGGCCGACGACGTGTGGCTCTCCCCCGCACATGCCCGGGACACCGTGTACGTCGCCACCCACGCCTACCCCGGCACCGACTACCGGGGCTGGTTCGACGCCGCGGAACGGCTGTGGACCTCGTACGCCGGCCGACCACACTGGGGCAAGCTGCACACGCGCGACATCACGTATCTTTCTGATCACTACGACAGACTGCACGATTTCCGCGCGGTCCGAGACCGCGTCGACCCGGAAAGGATCATGACCAATCAGTACCTCGACCGGGTGCTCGGACCCTGAACACCCCGGCACGGCCTGGACATCCGGCAATTTCCGGCGGCGTGGCGGCTTTGTGGACACCGTCGCCCGGGTGACCATGGTGCCAGTCGTGCGTGGGAGGTGATGAGATGCGTGAACTACGGCTCGTAGCCGTCAGTGAGGACGGCGAGCATCTCATCCTCGGCGGGTACGGCGACGAACAGCTGGCGTTGCGCGTGGACGACCGCCTGCACGCCGCGATCCGAGGCGACCGAGCGAGGTTGGGACAGTTGGATATCCAGCTCGAAAGCCAGCTACGTCCGCGTGACATCCAGGCGCGCGTGCGGGCAGGAGAATCCGTCGACACGGTCGCGGCCGTGTCGGGCATGCCGCGCGAGAAGGTGGAGCGGTTCGCCGGTCCCGTCATCGGCGAACGCCAGCACGTCGCCGAACGCGCCCGCCAGGCCACGGTGCGCCGTCTCGGCGGCGACGGCCCTCCGCAGACACTCGAGTCCGCCGCGGCCGCCACCGCCAGCTCGCACGGCACCGACCCACAGCAGGTGCAGTGGGATGCCTGGCGGCGCGACGACGGCCGCTGGCTGGTCCGGTTCTCGTGGGACGGCGAGGACGGCTCCGCGCTGTTCTCGTTCGACCCGTCCGGCCGATCGGTGCAGCCCGAGGACGACCCCGGGCGTGTCATCGCCGGACTGGCGCCGCTGAACGCACCCGAGGTCGACGCCGTCGCCCACGGACCCGTCGACGCCGACCCCACCGACGAGCCCGAGCAGCCGGCCGGTCCCCGGCTCGCGGTGGTCGAGTCGCCCGTCGAGGACGAGCCCGAGGTCGACCCGCTGTCGGTGGTGCCGCCCCCGGTGGCGGCTCCGGTGCACGAGCTGGCCCGGCGTGCCGAACAGGCGCACGACGACGACACCGACGACACCCAGCCGGACCAGGGCACGGCGAGCCCGGCAGCGCGGCGTTCGCGCCGTAACCAGCGCAACGCGCGTGCGGACCGGCGCCGGCGAGAGCCGGAGCTGTGGTCTGACCCGCCCGCCGACGAGACCGCCGACGACGAAGCCACCAGCGAGCGGCTCCGGCTCAGCGACATCGCCAGCCACGTCGAGACCGACGACACCTCCGACCTGGCGCCCACGGCCGATCAGCCCGCGTCCACGCCCCAGCGCAAGTCCAGCGGCTCCAGCCGCTCGCGCCGGCCCAGTGTGCCCAGCTGGGACGAGATCATGTTCGGCCGCCGTAAGAACGACTGAAAAAAACCGGCTCGCGGATGTATCTGAGCCGGCATCGGTTGCTCTGTATCTGTGAGCGCCCGGTGGCCACCACGGGCGTTCCGTCGGCCGGAGACCTCCGGTCGCGCCGAGCACACCGAGGGAGGCAGCGGTGCTTCACCAACGCTTCGCTGTGTCCATCCAGCCCGTGCCCGGCGCGAGCGCCGATCCGGACCGGTGGCGGGCTCTGACGAGGCACCGCGTCGTCGAGATCCTCGCAGCCAAACGACGCAGGCGAACACGGCGACCGCTCGTGATCCGTCTGTGAGTCAGGGGGGCAGGTTGCGATGGTCGTACCAACGGGGGGCGACGGGCGCGCAGGCGACGCACGACACCATGTCGTGCCCGGAGGCGCGGGCCCGTCGCTGACGGCCACCCATGAGCACGTTCTATACTCGGGCGGGGCCGCATCGGCCCTCTGCCGGTTTCCTACGTCCGTCCCGGCGGTGGTGTCAGTTCTCCGGGAGTCGGCGTGGGTGATCCGTCCACCAGCGAGCTCGTCAAGCAGGCGGCCGACGGCGTTCAGGACGCCTGGGACCGCCTGGTCGAGCAGCACTCGGCGCTGGTCTGGACGGTGGTGCGCAGCCATCAGCTCCGGACCGGCGATGCGGAGGACGCCTTCCAGGCCACCTGGCTGCGGCTGCTCGAGAACGTCGACCGGATCGACCGGCCGGACCGGCTGGCCGGTTGGCTGGTCACCACAGCCAGGCGTGAATGCCTCCGGGTACTGCGGCGCACCGACCGGGAACGCCCGGACGTCGCGGTCGAGGAGCACGCCGGCGCCGACACGGGGACTCCGGGCCCCGTGGACGCGCTGCTCACCCGTGAGGACCACGTCGAGGTCCGGCGTGCGTTCGACCAGCTCTCCGCACGTTGCCAGAACGTGTTGCGGCTCACGGTGGCCGCACCGGAGCAGGATGCCTACGAGGACGTCGCGGACGCCCTGGGCATGCCGGTCGGAAGCATCGGCCCGACCCGGAAACGCTGCCTGCAGCATCTGCGCCGTCTGCTCGGCGACGATGCCCGGCCCGGCCGGCAGACCAAGGGGGACTAGACCATGACCGACGCCGCGGAACCGCTCGAAGACCGCCTGCGCACCGTGCTCGAGGTCACCGAGGCGCCGCCACCGCATCTCGTCGAGGCGGCGAAAGCGTTGCTGAGCTGGCGCGACCCGGACGCTCAGCTCGCGGAGCTGGTCGCGGACTCCACGGCCGAACCCGCCGCCGCCGTGCGCGCCGCCGAGCCGCCGCAGTTGCTGACCTTCGCCTCCGGCGACACGACCGTGGTTCTCGAGATCGGTCACGAACGCCGTTCCCGGCGGCTGATCGGTCAGATCATCGCGCCGGCCGCGGCGACGGTGGAGGTCCGCCATCCCGGCGGCGTGGTGACCGTGGACGCCGACGGCGACGGCCGCTTCCGCGCGGCGCCGGTCTCCCCCGGGCCGCTCTCGGTCAGCTGCCGCTTCGACGACCCGCAGCGGGCGCCCATCGTCACCAGCTGGGTCACGGTCTGATCAGCACCGTCTCACGAGGCGGCGAACGGCAACGGGTCGCTGCCTGTTCCGGCCACCCCCGCGCTGGTGGCCGTCATCCGGCGGCGGTGATGGTGCCGGCACAGCACCTCGTAGCCGATCCTGCCGTCGTCGCCGGTGTCGCCGACCACCACCTGCCGACCCTCGGTGACCATGACGCCGTCGACCGTGCGGGCGTTGTGCGTCGCCCGCCGCCCGCACCAGCACAACGCCTCGACCTGCAGGGTCTCCATCCGGTCGGCCAGCTCGACCAGGCGCGCCGCGCCCGGGAACAGCCGGGTGCGGAAGTCGGTCAGGATGCCGAACGCGTAGACCGGCGTGTCCAGCTCGTCGGCGACCCGTCCGAGGTCGTCGATCTGCGCGGGCGTGTAGAACTGGGCCTCGTCGCAGATGACGTAGTCGACCCGGGTCCCGGCCGTCAGTCGTTCGACGACGAGTCCCCACAGGTCGGTGTCGGTGCCCACCTCGACCGCGCGTGCCGACAGGCCCAGCCGGCTGGACACGGTGGCGTCGCCGCCGCGGTCGTGCGAGGCGAGCAGCAGCCCGGTCAGGCCGCGTCTTCGGTGGTTGTAGTCCATCTGCAACGCCAGCGTCGACTTTCCGCAGTCCATGGTCCCGGTGAAGAAGTGCAGATCCGCCACGGACTCAGGCCTCTCCGACCAACAAGGGCACCAGAAGTTCGTCCTCTGTCAAGGCCCCGTGCAAGCCCCGTAGCTTGCCCTCGACGGGGAACACGCTGCGCCGCTCGACAGCGCAGTCACCGTCCACGCTGACCACGACGTCGCCCAGCCGCTCGAGCACGCGCCCCTCGACCGCGCCGAACCATCCGGCCTCGACCGCGGCGCCGCGGGTCAGCACGCTCGCCCGCTCCCCCAGCACCCCGCGCCACGCCGCGGCGACGTCCTCGGCCGCGGAGGCGTCCGTGGTGTAGACGTGCCGGAACCGGGCCTCACCGGCCACCAGCGCTACGCCGTCGCGCAGTGCCGGCACGTCGTCGACGTCCACCCGCCGTTCCGGGTCGACATCGACCATCCCGTGGTCACCGGTGACCACCAGCGCCGTGCCCGAGGGCAGCTGATCGTACAGTTCCTCGACGAATCGGTCGGTCATCGCCAGCTGGTGCCGCCACGCGGCCGACGAGCATCCGTGCTGGTGGCCGGTGTAGTCGAGGTCGCCGTCGTACACGTACACCAGGCCGGAGCCGGCACCGGCGACGGCGTCGGCCGCCGCCGCGATCCGCTGGCCGAACGTGTTGGCCACCCGGAACGGGCCGCGCATCGCGGCACGGGTGAGACCGGACTCGCGGAACTTGCCCTCACCCACCACCGTGGTCTCGACGCCGGCACGGGCCGCCCGCTGGAACAGGCTCGGATGCGGCTGATACGCCTCCGGGTCGAGTTGCGGCTCCCAGCGCAGCGCGTTGAACAGTGCCGTGTCGCCCGGTGTGCGCGAGGTGTAGCCGACGATGCCGTGCCGCCCGGGCGGCAGCCCCGTGCCGAGGCTGGCCAGACTCACCGCCGTCGTCGTGGGGACACCGGCCGTGATCGCCCGGCCGGTCAGCGACGACAGGAACGGCGCCTGCGCCGGATGCGCCTGCAGCAGCCGCCAGCCGAGCGCGTCGATCAGCAGCACACAGTACTGCCGCGCCGGCGGCAGCCCCAGCACGTCGCTCTCGCCGGCGACACCGAGGGCGCCGAGCACCGACGGCAGCAGGTCGCTCAGCGCGGCCTCACCGTACCGAGGCAGCAGCGGCACTCGCGTCACCGTACGGAGACCGTGGCCGCCGACAGCGAGCGGGCGAACGTGAGCAGATCCTCGACCCGGTTGGTGCCCTCGCCGGCCTGGCTCACCCGCAACGTGAAGTCGTCGGACGTCAACGCGCCGGTGTAGCCGTGATCGGCCTCGCACTCGGGATCGCCACAGGTGGCGGGCTCGATGTCGACGCGGCTCATGGCGCCCCAACCGACCGTCAGCACGACGTCCAGCGCCGGCGTCCCGGTGCGGTAGGCCGCCGGAGCGGTGACCGTGCGGCTCACGACCACCGACGACACGCGGTCGAGCGGCACCGCCTCGGTGGAGGTGGTGGCGTACGGCACGTCATGCGTCTCGTCCGACGGGTACTCGTCGGTGTGCCCGACCACGAGCCGGGTGGGTGTCAGAACGAGCACACTGACGTGCCTGCGCAACTCGTCCCGGTCGAAGTGGGGTTCGTGATGAACGACGTAGGAGGTCACCGCCTCGCCGGCCAGCGCCGTCTCGAGCGTGTCGGCGACGAGATCGGGGTAATATCCCGCCTCCTGGATGGCCAGGCGAAGGCCCTCACGCGTACCTGTATCCGCCATGTCCACCATCCTTGCACGCTCGACCCCGGACTCATCACGGCAGCCTCCGGGTATACCAGTCCGACCGCCCGGACGGCGGCGCGACGCGCGCGGCGCCGTTGACGACGGCCAGTCCCGACTCGGCGACCAGCACCGGGTTCAGCTCCACCGACCGGACCTCGGGGACGTCGTCGACCAGCCGGGACATCCGGTGCAGCAGGTCCTCGACCGCCGCCAGGTCGGCGGTGATACCGCCGTGGTATCCCATCAGCAGTGCCGCTGCCTTGATCTCGCGCACCATCTCGGCGCAGTCGCGGTCGGTCAGCGGCGGTATCCGGTACGACCGGTCGCCCAGCAGCTCGGTCGCCACACCGGACACGCCGAACGACACCACCGGCCCGAACATCGGGTCCTCCTGCGCCCGGACGACGACGGGGACGCCTCCCGGCGCCATCGGCTGGACGACGAACCCGGCCTCGGCGGGATCGGCCAGCGTCGACGACATCGTCTGCCACGCGTCGCGGAGCTCGTCGGCGGTGTCGATGTTGCGCCACACGTCGGCGAGGTCGGGGCGGTGCCGCAGGTGCTCGGCGGTCGCCTTGAGCACCACCTCGCCGCCCAGCCGGTCGGCCGCGGCCACCGCGTCGTCCAGCGTCACCGCCGGGATCATCGGCAGCAGGTCGACGCCGTACGTGGACAGCAGCCGGCCGAGCTGCTCGGTGTCGAGGTCGGTGCCGGACTCCGCCGAGCCGCGCCACGCCTCGGCCACGACCCGCCGGGCGGCCTCCGGATCGCACCCCGCGACCTCGGGCACCGTCCCGCGGGAGCGTCGCCGCCAGCGCGCGTACGTCGACACGTGGCCCAGCGCGCGGACCGCCTCCTCCGGTGACGGGTACGACGGGACGGACCCGCGTGCGGGCACGCCGTGCTCGTCCACGACGCGCAGGCTCTCCGGCACGCCCCTGCTGCCCAGGAACGTCGTGACGACCGGCTTCGGCGAGGTGCGCGCCATCTGCGCGATCGCGTGCGCGACGTCGCCGCCGCTGGAGGCGTCCACCGCCGGCGCGAACACCACCAGGATCGAGTCGACGTCCGCGTCGGCCACCAGCTCGGCCAGCGCGTCCCGGTAGTCCCCGGCGCTCGCGGCGGCACCGAGGCGGACCGGATCACCGCGGACGTCGAGGCCCGCGTTCACGGCGGCGTCGACGGCGAGCAGGCACAGCGCCCCCGAGTTGCCGAGCACGGCGACGGTGTCACCGTCCGGCAGCGGCTGGTACGCCAGCACCTGGGCGACGTCGAACATCTCCGAGATCGTGTCCACGCGGATCACGCCCGACTGGCGGAACATCGCGTCGAGCGCGGGCTGCGGCGCCTCGATGGGCCGCACCGTGTGCCCCAGCGGGACCCCCTGTGTCGAGCGGCCGCTCTTGACCGCCACGACCGGTTTGACGGCCGCCACCCGGCGCGAGATGCGGGCGAACTTGCGGGGGTTGCCCAGCGACTCGAGATAGAGCAGCACCACTTCGGTGGCCCGGTCGTCGCGCCAGTACTGCAACAGGTCGTTGCCCGAGACGTCGGCGCGGTTGCCCGCTGAGACGAACGTCGACAGGCCGAGCCCGCGCGCCGCGCCGTCCCCGAGGATCGCGGTGCCCAGCGCGCCGGACTGGGAGAAGAAGCCCACCCGGCCCGCCGGCGGCACCACCGCGGCGAGCGTCGCGTTCAACGAGTAGGCGGCGTCGGTGTTGACGATGCCCAGGCAGTTCGGGCCGACGATGCGCATCCCGTGTGCGCGCGCGGTGCGGACCAGCTCGGCCTGGCGCTCGCGCCCAGCCTCCTCGCCGGTGTCGGCGAAGCCGGCCGACACGACGACCAGCCCGCGCACCCCCTTGGTCGCGCAGTCCAGAACGACCTCCTCGACCGCGTCGGCGGGCACCGCCACCAGCGCCAGATCGATGTCGTCCGGGACGGCCCGAACGCTCGGATAGGCCGGCACCCCCGCGATGGCGCTCGCCTCGCGGTTGACGGCGTACACCGGGCCGGTGAAGCCGCCCGCCACGAGGTTGCGCACCAGCGTCTGGCCCACGGTGTCGCGGCGGCGGCTGGCGCCGACCACCGCGACCGAGCGCGGTGTCAGCAGCCGCTCGATCGACCTGGCCTCGGCACGGTGCTCGCGTGCGGCCATGACCTCGAGCGAGTCGTCGGTCGGCACGATCTCGAACTCAGCGTGCACCACGCCGTCCTCGTACCGGCTCTCGACGGTGTAGCCGGCGTCGGCGAACACCGTGGCCATCCTGCGGTTCGTCGGCAGCACGTCCGCGACGAACCGGCGCACACCGCGTTCCCGCGCGACCTGCGCCAGGTGCTCGAGCAGCACACTGCCCACGCCGCGGCCCTGATGACCGTCCTCGACGAGGAACGAGACCTCCGCGTCGGTGCTGTCGACCCGTTCGTACCGGCCCACCGCGATCATGTCGTCACCGACCAGCAGGATCAGGGCCACCCTGTCGTCGTGGTCGACCTGGGTGAAGTGGTCGACGTCGCGGCTGCTCAGACGCGGATACGGCGCGAAGAACCGGAAGTACTTCGACTCGTCGCTCACCCGGGCGTAGAAGTCGACCAGCCGGTCCGCGTCGTCGGCCGCGATGGGCCGCAGGTGGGCCGTGGCGCCGTCGGACAGGACGACGTCGGCCTCCCAGTGCGCGGGGTACGCCGCTTCACCGTCCACGCTGCCTCAGGCTAGTCGTCCGGGGCGCCGTATCGGGTGAGCGTCACCACCGTCCGGACACGTAGTGTGTCGTGTCATGCGATTCGGACTCGTCGGCACCGGCTACTGGGCCCACGTCACGCATGCGCCCGCGATCGTCGCCACCGAGGGCGCGTCGCTGACCGCCGTCTGGGGGCGTGACGCCGACCGTGCCCGCGAACTGGCCGACGTGACCGGCGCCCAGCCGTACACGGGCAACGAGAACTACGACGCCTTCCTCGCCGAGGTGGACGCGGTGGCGTTCTCGGTACCGCCCGACGTCCAGGCCGACCTGGCCACCCGGGCCGCCACGGCCGGCAAGCATCTCCTGCTCGAGAAGCCGATCGCCCTGGAGGCGCCGGCCGGCCGGACGCTCGAGGCGGCCGTGCACGATGCGGGGGTCGCCAGCGTCGTCTTCTTCACCCAGCTGTTCCGGCCCGAGATCCGGACCTGGCTCGACTCGTGCGCGGAGTCCGAGCTCGGCTGGGAGGGCGGCTGTGCGCTGCTGCTCGGCTCGGTGCAGCGCGACGGCGGCCCGTTCGCCACACCGTGGCGACTCGAGCACGGGGGGTTGTGGGACGTCGGGCCGCACGCGTTGTCGGTGCTCGTGGCCACGCTCGGACCGGTGACCGCGGTCGCCGCGCACGGCGACCCGCTCGGCACCACGCACCTCGTCCTGTCGCACGCCGGCGGCGCGTCGAGCGTGGCCACGGTGTCCCTGGCGGCACCGGAAGCCGCAAGCGGATTCCGGGCACGGGTGTGGGGCGGCGACGGGCAGGCGGCAATGCCGGAGTCCGGCACGCCGGTGGTCGAGGTGGCCGGCCTCGCCGTCACCGAGTTGATGGCGACGGCCACCTTCCACGACCCGCCACACCCGTACGACGTCACCTTCGGCCGCGAGATCCTCGACACGCTGGCCGAGGCGCAGCGCACACTCACCGGGGCGCGGCGCCCCCTCGCCGACGACCCTCACATCTTGGCGTCCGGCGCCGAGTAGGCGTCCAGCAGCCGCCGTTCGGCGTGGTCGAGGGCCAGCCGCACGGCACCCAGCGCGACGGCGTCGTCGCCGAGTGACGACAACTCGAGCCGCGGAACCACGAGCGCCCGCCGGGCGAGCTGGCTGCGCACCGCGGACAGCATCGTCTCGCCGGCGAGGGTGATGCCGCCGCCGATGACCACCAACTCGGGGTCGATAGCGGCCAGGAACGGTGCCAGACCGCGCGCGAATCGCGCGGCTGCCTCGTCCACCACCCGGGTGGCGAGCGGGTCGCCGCGCGCCGCCGCGCTCAGCACCGTCACGGCGTCGCGGCTCGTATGATCGCCCAGCTCACGAGCTCGGCGGAAGATCCACGACGTTCCCGCAGTGGCCTCGAGCGGGCCCAGTCCCTCTGCCTGGACGCCCTGGGGCTCCTCCTCCAGGTCGATGAAGCCGATCTCACCGGCCGCACCGTGTGCGCCACGGTGCAACCTGCCCTGCATCAGCACCGCCGCGCCGACCCTGTAGCCCCACTGCACGAGGACGAGATCGTCGGCGTCGCCCCACCGCCCGTTCCACCGCTCGGCGACGACGGCGAGGTTCACGTCGTTCTCGACATGCACCGGACAGGGGATGCCGTCCTGTAGCGCGCGGCTGAGCTCCAGGGAGTCCCAGCCGGGGACCGACGGCGCCTGCACGACGGCGCCGCGGTATTCGTCCACGATGCCCGGAGTGCCGATACCGACCGCCGCCAGCGAGGAGCGGTCGACACCCGCCTCGTCGAGCACGAGGTCCATCGTGGAGTCGACGTGCTCGAGCAGAGCGGCGTAGGAGCCGGGCTCGTCGACGTCGCGCCGGATGTGGGTCACCACGTTGCCGTTCAGGTCCGCGACCGCGCAGTACACCTTGTGCGGCCCGACGTCGATGCCGAGGACGTGGCGGGCGTCGGCACGGAAGCGCACCACCCGCGCCGGGCGCCCCATCCGCGGCAGGTCACTCTCGGGCGCCTCGGTCTCCTCCACCCACCCGTCACCGATCAGTGTGGACACAGCGGCGGTGACGGTCGGCCGGGACAGGCCGGTGGCCTGGACGACGTCGGTCAGCCGCGCCGTCCCCGCGTCCCGAATGGCTTGGAGTACCGCGGCGCAGTTCATCAGTCGAAGCAGGTGCGGCCCGCCTCCGAGTCCGGATTGGGTCACTACGCCCCCTTGACACCGTGATGTCGAGTAGAGATATTGAAGAAAGCTTCGTTAGTAAGTCTAAACGAGATTCGTCGATCAGCCGACATCCTCGACACCCCAAGGAGAGCTCATGTCGGGCAAGCGAACCGTTCCTTCCTGTCGGTCCTCGCCATGGTCGCGCCGGCGCTCGTGAACCGAGCCCGTCACAGCCGAGATCGACTCCTGCGCCGAGCCCCTCCGGCTCGGTGACGACGCCGTCGAGCGCCGGCAACGCGCCCGAAGGCGGCCAGCCCGACCCCTCCCCTCGGCACCTCTGCACCCCGAACGCAAGTGAAGAAGTTTTCACTACTACGCCACGGTGACCAGATTCGGCACCGTGATCATTCACGTAGAACCGGCTATCCCCGGGAGGAAGCCATGTTCGGCAAGAGACCCGCATCGTTGCTCTTGTTCCTGGCCCTGCTGTTCTCGGTCATGGTCAGCGCGCCGGCCACCGCGCAGACGGTGGACACGCCACAGGACCAGGACCAGAACGCCACGTTCGCGGAGCAGTCCGCGGACGACGAGTTCGAGAAGACGCTCCTGACCCCCGACGTCCCGCAGCCCATGACGATGGACATGGCCGACGACGGCAGGGTGTTCATGACCAGCCGCGACGGCGTGGTCCGGGTGTATCACCCGGACACCGGCGAGGTGACCGTCGCGGCTGAGCTGAGTGTGTTCGACGACCACCCGTTGCCGTCGGACCCTGACATCGAAGGGTCGAAGAACCAGGAGGGCGGACTCCTGGGGCTGGCGCTGGACCCGGACTTCGCCACGAACGGCTGGGTGTACGTCTATTACACCAGCCGGGACGAGAACAACCACTTCCTGTCCCGGTTCGTGTTCGAGAACGGACAGCTCGACGTGTCGTCCGAGACCGTCATGTTGAAGGTTCCGTACAACAAGACGAACTGCTGCCACGTGGCGGGCGATCTCGAGTTCGACTCCGCGGGCAACCTGTATCTGAGCACCGGTGACGAGTCCACGCCGGACCTGAACGACCAGTACTCCCCGATCGACAGCCGGTCGGACCACTGGTACAACGACGACCGCAGGACGTCGGGCAACACGAACGATCTGCGCGGGAAGGTGCTGCGGATCACGCCGCAGCCGGACGGCACCTACACCGTCCCGGACGGCAACCTGTTCACCGGAGACGAGGCCGGCGGCGGCAAGACGCGCCCGGAGATCTACGCGATGGGGTTCCGCAACCCGTTCCGCATCTCGATCGACCCCGCCACCGATCGGCTGCACATCGGCAACTACGGCCCGAACCGACTGGGCGAATGGACCGAGCGCGGCCCCTGGGGTTTCGACCAGTACATGGTGACGTCGGAGCCGGCCAACTTCGGCTACCCGTTCTGTATCGGGAACAACTACCCGTACCGTCCGTGGGACTACGAGACGAACGAGCCGCTCGGCGACTTCTACGACTGCGAGAACGGCCCGGTCAACAACTCGCCGAACAACACCGGGCTCGAGCAGTTGCCGCCCGTGAAGCCGGCGACGATCTACTACCCGCGCAGCTGGGCCAACTGGCCGGACACCTGGGCCGGGATGCCGAGCGGTGAGGTCAACCCGATCCCCGAGCCGTTCCTGAACATGGGCACCGGCGCCGGTGGGCCGATGTCCGGACCGGTGTATCGCTACGACGAGAACCTCGAGTCCGACACCAAGTTCCCGGAGCACTACGACGGGCGCTGGTTCCTTCTCGACTTTCACCGCGGCCACGTCAAGACGGCCGAGCTCGACGAGAACGAGAAGATCACGGCCATCAACGACTTCATGCCCAACGAGACGTGGTCGGGGCTGATGGACGGCGCGTTCGGCCCGGACGGGTCGTTGTACGTGCTGGAGGGCGGCTCGTTCGGAGACAGCCCGAACGCCGGGCTCTACCGGATCGACTACGTGGGCAGCGCTCCCCCGCTCGGTGAATGCGTGACCGACGACTTCGCCGGGACCGAGCTCGACCGCGAGATGTGGCCGACGATCGTGCGCGAGGCCCCGGACAGCTACCGGCAGACCGACGGCGCGCTCGAGATCGACATGCTGCAGGGCGACATGATCAGCAATCATCTCAGCGACAACATCGTCACGAACGCGCAGAACATGATCCTGAAGCCGGTTCCGGGTGAGCGATGGGAAGCCGAGGTCACCGTGACGATGCCGGAGAATTCGGTCCGTCACGACCAAGCCGGGTTCATCATCTACGGTGACGACCAGAACTTCACCAAGGCGTCGTTCTTCCCGGCGTACGGCAGCAACGCCGACGGAAGATTCGAGTACCTGTTCCACCAGAACGGCGAGATCCGTTACGAGAGCGGCGTCGACAATCCCGCCATCACGAACGCGCCGCAGACCCTGACCATCCGGCTGACCAGCGACGGAGAGAACGTCTCCGCGGCGTATTCACGCGACGGCGAGTCGTGGGTCAACGTCGGGCGACCCGCCCCGGTCTCGCAGTACGAGAACCCCGAGTTCGGCTTCTTCGCCGCGCACGGCCCGAACGAGATCGCGAATCCGCTGACGGCCACCTTCACCGACTTCTCGCTGTGCGTCGGAGAGGACACCGGCGGCCCGGTGTGTCAGACGCCGGCGGTCGACGAGGGATACCGGGCGTTGTGGGACGGCTCAACGCTGAACGGCTGGAACCAGGCCGGACCGGGCGGATTCGCCATCGTCGAGGACGAGGCGCGCGAGGGCACGTGTGCTCTCGAGTCGACCGGCGATCCGGAAGGGCTCGGGATGCTGTGGCACGAGGAGCAGTTCGACTCGTACCGGCTGCATGTCGACTTCAAGGCCCGCGCGGCGGACGACAACTCCGGCGTGTTCTTCGGGTTCCCGGATCCCGGCGACGACCCGTGGATCGGGGTGAACCAGGGCTACGAGATCCAGATCGACGACACCGGCGGCTATCCGGACGCCCCGGACCGCGCCAAGACCGGATCGGTCTACACCTTCCAGGCGCCGACGTCGTTCCCCACCGTCGCCGGTGAGTGGAACGAGATGGAGATCGAGGTCGACGCCCCGATGGTCCGGGTGTGGATCAACGACGTGCTGGTCAACGAGTACGAGAACCCGGCCGACTCGGGCCGCGACCTGACCTCCGGCTACGTCGGGATCCAGAACAACCGGGTGTCGGACAACGTGCTCTTCCGCGACATCTGGGTCAAGGAGCTCGGCGACTCGCAGTGCCCGGAGCCGCAGACACCGCCCGAAGGCTACGTGCCGCTGTACGACGGCGAGACGCTGGACGGCTGGACGCAGGCCGGTCCCGGCGGGTTCGACATCGACGAGTGCGGGCTGCTCCAGCCGCACGGCGGCATGGGTCTGCTCTGGTACGACCAGCAGAAGTTCACCGACTACACGATGAGAGTCGACTTCCGGGTCCAGAACCCGGACGACAACTCCGGCGTGTACGTCCGCTTCCCCGATCCCCAGGGTGATCCGACCAATACGATCGACGAGGGTCACGAGGTCCAGATCTACGAGGCCACCGACGACCCGATGACCCGGACCGGCGCCATCTACAACTACGCTCCGGCCGAGCCGCTGGCCACCAACCCCATCGGCGAGTGGAACACGATGGAGATCGAGGTGATCGGCCAGGAGTACCGGGTGGTGCTCAACGGCACCGAGGTCACCACCTTCACCGGCGACGGCACCCGCCCGCTCGAGGGCTTCGTCGGCCTGCAGAACCACTCCGAGGGCCAGGCGCCCGGCGAGAGCGTCGAGTTCCGCAACGTCTGGATCAACGAGCACGAGACCGATCCGGAGCTGACCGTCGACGCGTCGGTGGAGCCGGCGGAACCCGACGGCTCCAACGGCTGGTACAACTCGCCGGTCACGCTGTCGATGGAGTCGAACGACCCCGCGGCGGAGTTGCAGTGGCGCACGCGGACCGACGAGTCCCGGTGGCGCACCTGGACCGAGCCCGTGACGTTCGACGCGGACGGTGTCTACGACATCGACTACCGGGCGATGCTGCCCGGTGACGGCGGGCAGGAGCCGTCCGAGAAGGAGATCCTCGTCGGGCAGAACGGGTTCGAGTTCAGCGAGACCGAGTTCAGCGTGACGCAGGGTGACACGATCAAGTTCCAGTACGTTCCCGGCTACGCGCACGACGTCGTGATCACCGACGAGAACGGTGAGGTGCTGGCGTCGCGCCCGCTGGGATCCGACTGGGAGGACGATCCGTTCTACTACGAGGCGACGGAGCAGGGCACGTACTACGTGTACTGCACGCCGCACTCGAACCGCCCGAACCCGGACGACCCCACGTCGTGGACCGGGATGGTGTCGAAGTTCGAGGTGACTCCGTCGAGCGGTGAGCCGCCGGTGTACACCGGCATCGAGGAGATGGACTTCTTGATCGATCAGTCCGCCCCGGCCACCGAGGCGTCGCTGACGGGCGAGCAGGCGGACGGCGCCTTCACCGGACCGGTGACGGTCACGCTGGAAGCCGACGACGCGACCTCCGGCGTGGCGCAGACGCAGTACCGGATGGCCGGTGACGAAGAGTTCACCACCTACGACACCCCGTTCACCGTCGAGGGCGCCGGGGAGCACGTGGTGGAGTTCCGCTCGACCGATGTCGCGGGTCGGACGGAGAGCCTGCAAACGGTCGAGTTCACCATCGCCGAGCCGGACCCCGACGCATGCCCGGACCCGGACATGAGGGACACCGTCGTCGTCGGTGACGTCGACAGTGGTGTGACCAACCACACGCTTGACGACGGCTGTACTATCAACGACCTCATCCACGAGGACGGCGACTGGAAGAACCACGGAGCCTTCGTGAGGCATGTACGGGAGGTGACCGGCCAGCTGGTGACCGACGGCGTGCTCAGCAACGACGAACGAGGCGCCGTCATCAGCGCCGCGGCGCGCAGTGACGTCGCACGTGGCAACGCCGCCAACCGCAGGGCGCGGTCCATGGCCTGACCCGCTGAAAAGCTGACGTCCGGCGCCGGTCCGCCAGGTGGTGGCCGGCGCCGGGCGCAGCGCTGTACGAGGATCGACGACTACAGGAGAAACCATGTCCAAACGACTCCGCCGGCTGGTCCCGATCACGGGCGCCGCCCTACTGCTACTGGCCGCATGCGGCGAAAGCGTCGATCCGCGGGAGAACACGGACAACGCCGGCGACGACGGCTCCGACGGCTCGGACGGCGGCAGCGGCGACCAGGTCACGTTGCTCATGGAGAGCTGGCGCAACGACGACCTCGCGATCTGGGAGGACGTCATCCTGCCGGCCTTCCACGAGCAGCACCCCGACATCCGGGTGGAGTTCCGGCCCACGGCTCCGGACGAGTACGACGCCGCGCTCGACGCGAAGCTGTCCGGCGGCACGGCGGGCGACCTGATCACGTGTCGGCCGTTCGACGTGTCACTGCGGCTCTACGACGAGGGTCACCTCGCGCCGGTGACCGATCTGCCCGGCATGGACGCGTTCGACGACATCGCGCGCACCGCGTGGTCCACCGACGACGGCTCGGAGACCTACTGCGTCCCGATGGCGTCGGTGATCCACGGCTTCCTCTACAACAAGGCGATCTTCGACGAGCTCGGCATCGAGCCTCCCGAGACCGAGGAGCAGTTCCACGAGGTACTCGACACGATCGCCCAGAACGGTGAGTACGCGCCGCTGGTGATGGGCACCGCGGACCAGTGGGAGGCCGCGACCATGGGCCTGCAGAACATCGGCCCGAACTACTGGAAGGGCGAGACCGGCCGGAAGGCGCTGATCGAGGGCAGCGAGAGCTTCGACGACCCACAGTACGTCGACGCGTTCGCCGAGCTCGCCTCCTGGTCGGAGTATCTGCCCGACGGCTACGAGTCGATCACCTACCCCGACGCGCAGAACATGTTCACCCTGGGTCGCGGGGCGATCTACCCGACCGGCTCGTGGGAGATCGCGCTGTTCAACGAGCAGGCCGACTTCGAGATGGGGGCGTTCCCTCCCCCGCCGCCAGAGGGACAGGACACCTGCTACGTCAGCGACCACACCGACATCGGCGTCGGCATGAACGCCGCCACCGAGCACCCGGAAGCGGCCCGGACCTTCCTCGAATGGACCACCTCGGCGGAGTTCGCGGAGCTGTACGCCAACGAGCTGCCCGGGTTCTTCCCGATGTCCGACCACGACGTCGAGGTACAGGACCCGCTGGCCAAGGAGTTCCTGAGCTGGCGCGACGAGTGCGAGTCGACGATCCGTAACTCGTACCAGATCCTCTCGCGCGGCGAGCCGAACCTCGAGAACCAGCTGTGGGACCTCAGCGCACAGGTGCTCAACGGCACCATCGAGCCCCAGCAGGCGGCCGCCGAGGCGCAGAAGGGCCTGGAGCGCTGGTACGAGCCACAGCAGAAATAGGGCGCCGGTTCGTTTCCCGCCGCAAAGGAGCACACATGAGCCGACTCCGGGACTCGGTGCCGCCGGACGAGGTCGGCACCACGACCGTCGCCACGGGCGCGGACGCGGTCGCCACGCCTCCGGCCGCACCGCCTCGCCGGCGGCGTTTCCGGACACACCTCCTCGTCTTCATCGCGCCCGCCGCGGCGATCTACACCGTGTTCATGGTCTACCCGCTGCTGGACTCGCTGCGGTTGAGCATGTTCGCCCCCAGCGACGGCGGGCAGGTGTTCGTCGGTTTCGACAACTTCGTCCACCTGCTCACCGACGACCTGCTCGCCTCCGCGTTCTGGAACGCGGTGTGGAACAACCTGGTGTTCTTCGCCGTGCACTTCTTCGTGCAGAATCCGATCGGGCTGTTGCTGGCGGCGCTGCTGGCCGGACCCGCGCTCAAAGGCCGCGCCACCTACCAGGCGTTGTTGTTCATCCCGACGACGTTGAGCGTGGTCATCGTCGGATTCATCTGGCAGCTCATCATCAGCCCGATATGGGGCTTCGTCGACACACCGCTGCTGGGACAGTCGAGCACCGCGCTGGTGACACTGGCGCTGATGTCGGTCTGGCAGTACATCGGCATTCCGATGATCCTGTTCTACGCCGTGCTCATCAGCATCCCCGACGAGCTCACCGAGGCGGCCAGGGTCGACGGAGCCGGCGGATGGTCGACCTTCTGGCGGGTCAAGTTCCCGCTGTTGCTGCCGACCGTCGGCGTCGTCTCCGTGGTGACCTACGTGGCGAACATGAACGCCTTCGACCTCATCTACACCGTCAAGGGCGCTCTGGCAGGGCCCGACTTCGCATCGGACATCATGGGGACGTTCTTCTTCCGCACGTTCTTCGGGTTCCAGCTGCAGGAAGGCTCCAGCACCATGGGCGCCACCGTGGCCACCATGATGTTCCTGCTCATCCTGGCCGGCGTCCTCCTGTACTTCTACGGCTGGCAGCGGCGCGTCGAGAGCTACCAACTGTGAGGAGCCCAGTGTGAACGCTGTGAACACCCCTACGCGCGGTGTCGCCGTCGGGCCGACGGCGCGCCGTCCGCTGCGGGCGCGCGCGGGCACCGCGGTTCCGCACGTCATCCTGCTCACCTACGTCGTCGTGGCGTGCGGGCCGATCGCGCTGATCGTCATGAACGCCTTCAAATCCCGCCAGGCGATCTTCGACGAGCCGTTCGCGATCCCCACGCCCGACACGTTCGACGTCAGCGGGTTCCAGACTGTTTTCGAACGGGCGCAGTTCGAGCTCTACTTCCTCAACAGCTTCATCGTGACCGTGAGCACGATCTTCCTGGTGCTGCTGCTGGGCTCGATGGCCGCGTTCGCGCTCGCCGAGTACCGGTTCGCCGGCATCACGGCCCTGTCGCTGTACATGGCGCTGGGGATCATGATCCCCATCCGCCTCGGCACGGTGGGCATCCTGGACCTGATGGTCCGCATCGGGTTGGTGAACTCGCTGTTCGGGCTGGTGCTCGTGTACACCGCGATGGGGCTGCCGCTGGCGGTGTTCGTCCTGACGATGTTCTTCAAACAGGTGCCCGGCGATCTGAAGGACGCCGCCCGGATCGACGGCGCGAGTGAGTACCGCGTGTATCGCATCGCTGCTCCCCTGGTGCGTCCGGGGCTCGCCGCCATCGGCGTGTACACCATGCTGCCGATCTGGAACGACCTCTGGTTCCCGCTGATCCTCACGCCGGGCGAGAGCGCACGGACGGTGACGCTCGGCGCGCAGCTGTTCCTCGGGCAGTTCGTCACCGACTGGAACGCCGTGCTGGCGGTGCTGACGCTGGCGGCGCTGCCGATGATGGCCCTGTTCATCATCTTCTCGCGGCAGTTCATCCGCGGTCTGACCTCGGGAGCGATCAAATGAACCGAACACGGATCGGAATCGTCGGCACGGGCTTCATGGGGTCCGTGCACGCGGCGGGCTGGGCGGCCTGCCCGGACGCCGAGCTCACGGCGGTGCTCTCCGGCCCGGGTGGTTCGCCGGATCCGCTGGCGCGCGAGTACGGCATGCACGCGTGCGACGACCTGGACGAGCTGCTCGACCGGGTGGACGTCGTCGACGTGTGCGTGCCCACGGACGTGCACCACGAGATCACGGTGCGCGCGGCCCGCGCCGGGCGCTCGGTGGTCTGCGAGAAGCCGCTGGCCCGCACGCCGGCCGCGGCGGCCGACATGATCACGACGTGCCGCCAGGCGGGCGTCGCGCTGCTGCCGGCGCACGTCGTGCGGTTCTTCCCCGAGTACGCGGCGGCCAAGGCGGCGGTCGACGACGGGGCGGTCGGTGAGCCCGCGGTCGTCCGGCTGGCCCGCTCGACGTTCCAGCCGCAGCAGCCGGGGAGCTGGTACGTGGACGAGGCACGCTCGGGCGGCCTGCACTTCGACCTGATGGTGCACGACTTCGACTACGCACGCTGGGTCGCCGGCGAGGTGGTCGGGGTGTACGCGCGCAGCGTGCGCGCCTCCCGGGCCGAGGCCGACGCCGGCTCCGTTCCCGACCACGTCCTGGCCATCCTGCGCCACGCCTCCGGCGCCATCAGCCACGTCGACGGGTCGTGGGCCCACCCGCCGCCCACGTTCCGCACCCGGGCCGAGATCGCCGGCACCGGCGGCGTCCTCGAGCTCGACTCCGACCGCAGCGCACCGGTGCGCCCGAACGTCCGCACGAACTCGCCGTCCGCGCAGATGCCGCTGCCGTCCAGCCCGCTCGCCGAGCCCCCGCACACGGTCCAGCTACGGCACTTCCTCGACGTCCTGCGTGGTGCGGCCGAGCCGGTGGTCACCGCCGAGGACGCGCTCGCCGCGGTGAGCATCGCGGCGGCGGTCGGGCAGTCGATCTCCACCGGCCGTCCCGCCGACGTGGAGGCCACGGAGGTCACCGAGGGCACGGAGGTCATGGAATGAGAGTCGGATTCCTGTCCAGCGCACACGTGCACGCCGACGCCTACGTCGCCAACTTCCGGGCCGCCGGGGTCGAGGTCGCCGGTGTCACCGACGACGACGCCGAGCGCGGCACCCGGTGGGCACAGGCACACGACGTCCCGTGGCGTGCCTCGCCGGAACAGCTGCTGGACGATGGTGTCGACGCCGTCGTCGTCTGCTCCGAGACCGTGCACCACCGCAGCCTCGTGGAGCGGGCCGCGGCGGCAGGTGTCGCGGTGCTCTGCGAGAAACCGCTGGCCACGAACGAGGACGACGCGCGCGCGATCGTCGCCGTCTGCGCTGAGGCCGGTGTGCCGCTCATGACGGCGTTCCCGATGCGGTTCAGCCCGCCGTTGCGGGAGACCGCCGGTCTGCTCGCCGACGGCGCGCTGGGGCACGTGTACGCGTGTTCGGGCACGAACCAGAGCGTCCTGCCGATCAGGCACGGCGCCTGGTTCGCCGACCCGGTGCTGGCCGGGGGCGGCGCCGTCATGGACCACACCGTCCACCTCGCCGACGTGCTGCGCTGGTACCTGGGCCACGACCCGGTCGAGGTGTACGCGGCGACCAACCGCGTCCTGCACCGCGACGCCGTGAACGTCGAGACCGGCGGGCTGGTGATGCTCACGTATCCCGACGGCGTGTTCGCGACCATCGACTCCAGCTGGAGCAGGCCCGACGACTACCCCACGTGGGGCGGGCTCACGCTGGAGCTCGTCGGCGAGAACGGCACGATCGGCGTCGACGCCTTCGGCCAGCACCTGACGGTCCACGGCGGATCACAGGGGCCGTTGGCGTGGCCGATGTGGGGGTCGGATGCCAACCAGGGGATGATCGACGAGTTCGTCGATGTGGTCCGCACCGGCCGTACGCCCTCCGTGACCGGTGCGGACGGCCTGGCCGCCACCCTGGTGGCCCTCGCGGCGTACCGCTCGGCGGCCGGCAACGAGCCCGTGCGCTCGTCGCTGCGCCCTTGAGCGCGGCGTCGCCCGGCCGTCCGCCGAGGCGGTTTTCCACAGGCTCCGCGCGCCGCCATGGCCAGTCGGCGACGGGCACGGCAGACTGCACACGTCGGTGTCCGTGTCCCGAAGGCGAACTCGGAGCGACATCTCACCCGAAATACGGGCCAAACCTTGACATGATCGTCACAACCCGGAAAGAGTTCACGTCGTACGCATCTCCGAGCAGGGAGTAAGGGGGGTCGACACGTTCGCATTCGATCAGCACGCCAGGTCGCAGCCGTGCTGATCCGAGAAAACTTCGTGCCGCCGCCCACAGGCTCGGAACCAACGGCGAGCCCTCGGGCGATGCGCGCGAAGAAGCGTCATCCACGCACCTCATCCGCAGAGAGGAGCGCACATGCGCTACCGCAACATCGCCGTCACCACGGCGGTCACCGGGCTGGTCGCACTCGGGTTCGCCGCTCCGTCACAGGCCGGTCTCACGACCTTCTGTGACGGCGTCGCCTCGGACGTCTCCGTACCCGGTGACCTCGTCGTCCGCTCGGGCGACTCGTGTGAGCTCACCAACGTCACCATCGACGGCAACGCGATCGTCCGCGCCGACGCCGACCTGCTGCTCGACAACGCCACGGTGAACGGCACAGTCCGTGTCCGTGACAACGGGTTCGCCGACGTCATCGGTTCGGAGGTGACCGGCAACGTCCGGCTCGCCACCGCCTACGGCGCCTACGTGGAGGACACCTCGGTCGGCGGGAACGTCAACGCCACCGACTCCGGCTTCTTCTACAGCGTCGGTTCGACGCACAGCAGGAACATCTCGTCGACGAACGGCGAGACGTTCCTCGAGAGCGGCTGGGTCAGCCGGAACCTCACCACCGAGGGCGACGCGCTGACCGACGTCTACGACACGGTCGTCGAGCGCAACGTGTCGGTCTCCGGTGCCTCGCAGGGCAGCGTCTTCTGCCTCTCCGAGGTGGACGGCGACGCGTCGTTCAGCGGCAACGGCGACATCCTGCAGGTCGGCGCGACGGCTCCGCTGTCGGGCTGCGGCTTCAACGTGTTCGGCGGCAACCTCAGCATCACCGACAACACCGCCGAGTCGTACGTCTCCGGCAACGTCGTCCGTGGCGACCTGACCTGCTCGGGCAACGACCCGGCGCCGGTCGCGGAGAACAACCGGGTCCGCGGCACCGAGGACTGCGGCGCCGAATCCGCGATCAGCACCATGAGCCAGCGCCGCACCATGGGCCCGGCCGAGGAACGCAAGGCCGAGGTCAAGGCGGACATCGAGGCTCGCTCCGACGCGGGCTCCGACGCCGCCGAGGACGCGGGGCACGCGTTCCGCTGATCACCGCACACCGGTGACACACTCGTGACACACCGGTGACACCGCTTCGCGGGCGGTGGGTGCAAGGCTCCGGCCTGCACCCGCCGCCCGCGAATCACGTTCACGGAGATCCCTGCGGCCCATGCGCTCACCCGTGCGCGCCCACGCCGTTGTTGTCTCATGATCGCCGCCACGAAGGACCCGAGTTGACGCTGGTCACCCAGACACGACGGCTTCCGCTCACACACGACCCCCGCCTCGACCGTCCGGGTTCGGTCGTGTCGCCGGATCCGCATGACCGTCACCGCTCGCTGTGCGTCCGCGAGCGAACACGATCATCGGGAACGGGCGGGAACGGCCATGATCAATGCGAGAAGGGCCCGCGCACACCGGACACGCACGGTGTGAGGACAGTGTCGCTCCGGCAGAACGGTGTGAGGTAGCTGTCGCTATTCCGACACCACCGCCGCACCGTGCGGGCACGGGGCGCGGTGCGAGTCCAGGACACGAACGAGGTGCGGGTGGACACCTGTCGGCGTCCACCCGCACCTCGCGGTTCTCCCGCGGCCGCTCCGGATCGCGGCCGGCCGCGCCCCCTACTACGCGGCCGCCTGCGGATCCATGGCCGCGTCCTCGAGCACCTCGAGCGGCACCGCGCCGACCAGCAGCCGCCCGTCGTCGAGCAGCAGCGCCGAGACGATGTCGTTGCTCATGGCGCGCCCGGTCCCGTACGGCCCGGACACCTTCTCGAACTCACCGAGGAGCGCGTCGACCGTCGGGGCCTTGCCGTCCATCGATTTCGTGAGGTCCTCCAGGCGCACGTCGCGCACCACGGCCACCGAGGTCCATCCGCTGCCGACGACGCTCACGTCGCTCGGGGCGGGCACGTCCTCGGCGTTCGCGTTCCCGTGCCCGTTCGGGCCGTGCGGCGACTGCCGCTTCAGCTCCTGCGGGTCGACCTCTTCGACCTCCGTCCCGGCGGGCGGGTTGAAGTCGTACACCGACTCGTCGGGCTCGCCGAACGTCACGGACGTGAAGCCCATCTCGAAGACGGGGTCGCCGCCCTCGCTGCTGAGGATGCGCACCCGCAGCGGAAGCCCGTGCTCTCCGTCGACGGCGAGGCGGATCGACCCGATCAGCGACTTGTCGTCCTTCGGGCTGACGACCAGTTCGTAGGCGTCGCGGCCGGCGACCGTGGCGGTCCCGTCCACGGCCACGTCCGTCGTCGGCGCGATGGCCTGCAGCGCCATGGCCGCCGCCGCACCCGGGGTGCCCATGGGCGCGTTCTCGGGCAGCGTCATCTTCTGCTCGGAGTCCTTGGTGGACACGGTGGTGTGCGTCGCCGACTCGTGCTGGCTGTTCCAGAACCAGACGTCCTGGCCGTTCCGGATGAAGTCGGTCTCGGCGAGCTCGTCCTGCAGCGCCACCCGGAAGTTCTCGGTGTCGGAGTACCAGATGCGCGCGGACGTGGACCCTGTCAGCAACGACAGCGCCGTGGTGGACGCGGAGCCGGCGTCCGCCGCGCCCGTACCGGGGATCTCCGGCAGGCCCAGGTCGGCCGACTGGACCACGGTGCCGGAGAACGCCACGTCGCGTGCCCCGGCCAGCTCGACCAGCAGCTCCGTGGCGGAACGCTCTGGGAGTTCGGAATCGGCGCCGGCGATCACCGGTCCGACCGCGGCGGCCGCCACCGCCACGGCGGCCACGCCTGACGGCAGCGCCCATTTGACCACCGGGCGGCGGAGAATGGAGGTTTGCATGGTCGTTCTCCTGACGATCGTGTACGTCGTTCGAGCCACGGTTCGGCTCGATGGCACCCACTCTGCGACGGGCGGCCTGTGAAGACGCTGAGAAGTCTCGGCGCCGGTCACGGACACGAGGCAAGCTTGGGGCATGCGCGTACTGGTGGTCGAGGACGAGCGCGGGCTGGCCCGCGCGCTGAAGCGCGGCCTGTCCGCCGAGGGGTTCGCCGTCGAGCTGGCCGCCGACGGTCTCGACGGGTTGCACCTGGCCCGCGAGAACGACTACGACGTCGTCGTTCTCGACATCATGCTGCCGTCGCTGTCGGGCTACATGGTGTGCCGGACGCTGCGCGACGAGGACAACTGGGTGCCGATCCTCATGCTGTCGGCCAAGGACGGCGAGTACGACCAGGCCGACGGGCTCGACGTCGGCGCCGACGACTACCTGACCAAGCCGTTTTCGTACGTCGTCCTGGTGGCGCGGCTGCGGGCACTGATGCGCCGTGGTGCTCCGGCACGACCGTCCGTGCTGACGGCGGGCGACCTCGAGCTCGACCCGGGCGCGCGGACGGTGCGCCGTGGTGACGTTCCGGTGACGCTGACGGCCCGCGAGTTCGGCGTCCTCGAGTACCTGATGCGGCACAACGACGAGGTGGTGTCCAAGCGCGACATCCTCGAGCACGTGTGGGACGCGCACTACGATGGCGACCCCAACGTCGTCGAGGTGTACGTGGGTTACCTGCGCCGCAAGATCGACACACCGTTCGGCCGGAACGCGGTCCAGACGGTCCGTGGTTCCGGATACCGGCTGGCCGGCGACGGCGGATGAGGCTGCTTCGCCGCCTCGGGCTACGTGCCCGGGTCACGCTCGCCACCACGGTCGTCGCCGCCGCCGGCCTGGCGGTCGCCGGTGTGCTCATGGTGGTCGCGCTGGAACGGGCGCTGTTGGGTGCGCTCGACGACACCGCGCACGGTCACGGCCGCGACATCGCCGCGCTGGTGGAGTCCGACCAGGTCACCAATCCGCTGCCCAGCTTCGGCGCCGCGGTCGCACAGGTCGTCGACGCCCAGGGCCGCGTGCGTGCGTCCACGCCGGGGGGCGACCGGCTCACCCCGATCGTCACCGAGGACGATCTGGACGCGTTGCGCGCCGGCGAGGCGGTGAACCTGGACGGCGGCCGGCTCGGCATGCCCGGGCAGTTGCGGGTCGTCGGCGAGCCCGCCGGCCCGCCCGGAGACCCGCAGACCGTCGTCGTCGCGGTGCCGCTGACCGAACACCAGCGCAGCGTGCAGTTCGCCGCCATCGGCGTCGTCGGCGGCGGCGCCGGCCTGACGGCCGCACTGGGACTGCTGAGCTGGGTGGTCATCGGGCGTGCGCTGCGTCCGGTGGACGAGCTCCGCGCCGGGGCGGACATCATCACCGGCGGCGGCGGTGAGCAGCGGCTCCCGGTCCCCTCCGGCGACGACGAACTGACCCGGCTCGCCGTGACGCTCAACGACATGCTGGGCCGGCTCGACGCCGCCTCGGAACGGCAGCGTGCCTTCGTCGCCGACGCCGCGCACGAGTTGCGCAGCCCGATCACCGCCCTGCAGACCGAGCTCGAGGTCGCGCTGCACCACCCGGAGGCTGCCGACCCGAGCGAGACCGCGCAGGACGCCCTCGCGGAGGTCACCCGCATGGCCAGGCTCGTCGACGACCTGCTGGTACTGGCTCACCTGGACGACCCGCGTCCGGTCCGCCAGGCCGAGGTCGTCGATCTGCACGAGCTGGTGGACGACGTCGTGGGCGCGATCCCCGAGCCCCGGGCCGGCCTCGTCGTCGACGCGCCCGAGCCGGCCCGGACGACGGCCCACCGCGACTCGCTGCGCCGAGTGCTCCGCAACCTCGTCGACAACGCGGTCCGGCACGCAAGGCAGCAGGTCACCGTCACCGTGCGGGCGGAGACCGGCACCGTGACGGTCGCTGTCGCCGACGACGGCCCCGGGGTGCCGGAGGCCGACCGCGAACGGATCTTCGAACGGTTCACCCGCCTGGACGACGCACGCGGCCGGGACGCCGGCGGCACCGGCCTGGGCCTGGCCATCGCCAGGGAGATCGTCCACGCACACGGCGGCACCCTGACCGTCGACGACGCCGCTCCCGGCGCTCGGTTCGTCGTGCGGCTCCCCGCGGCCGACTCCACCGAGCCGTACGGCGGCGGCCCCGGGCCGAGCGTGTGACCGTGATCGCATCCCGGCGGTCCCCCGGAGCACGCCGGTGTGCGTGTCGCCGCTAGGGTCGGGCCGCATGGCGGTCACTCACGGCGACCTCGTGCTCCGGCCCGCGCCGTCCAAACAACGCGAGATCTTGATTCTCGCCACGGTGCTGGGTGCCGTCTTCGTCGCCCTCGCCGCCGTGTACGGTGCCACCGCCGCGCTCGTGACCGCGGCCGCCGTGGCCGCGGGGCTGGCCCTGCTGGCCGCGGCTTCGAGCCGCTCGCGCATCGTCGTCACCGCGGACGAGATCGCCGTCGTCGGGCCGTTGCGTCGCCGCAACGTGTCACGCACTCGAGCCGCGTCGGTCGTGCGTACCGTCCTGATCCCGGGGCGCGGACCGATCGTCGACACCGTGTTCGTGCTGGACGGCGACGGGCAGGGGGTGCTGCGGATCAGCGGCCATCGGTACGCGACGGACGACGTCGACCGGCTGGTCGAGCATCTCGGCCTGCCCGTGTCCAGTCCCGACCGTCCGCTCGGCATGCGTGAGTTCGCCGAGGCGTATCCGGGCACCGTGTCGCGGGACGAGCGGCAGCCGTTCAGGATGATGCTCGTCGGCGCCGGCATCGGCGTCGCCACGATCGTGCTGCTGGCGGTGCTGGTGGGGGTCGGCGCGCTATGAACACGGCAGTGCCCGGCCCTCCGCAGCGCAGCGCCGACCTGGTCCTGCGGCCGTCGATGCTGCGCTACCTGCAGGCCTACCGGGCCACCACGGCCATGCTCGTCGTGATCGCCGTCGTGTTGTTCCTCCGTGGTGGCGGCGTCGGCACCCTGTTCGCACTGCTGCTGGCCGCCGGCGGCTCCGGGCTGATGTCGCTGTACTTCCGCCGCGCGTCGGTGGTCGTCACGCCCACCGAGCTCGTCGCCACCGGACTGCTGCGCAGACGCCGCACGCCGCGGGGGTCGGTCACGACGGCCGTCTCCGCGACGATGCCGCGTTCGCACCCCCGGAGCCCGACGTTTCCGCACCTGTTCGTGCTGGACGGCGACGGCCGGCGCGTCGCCAGGCTCAGCGGCACCCATTGGCTCGAGGACGACCACCGGCGGCTGCTCCGCGCGCTCGGGCTGACGCCGCAGGTCTTGCGTGGCGTCAGCACCGGGAAGGAGCTCGCGAGGACCCACCCGCGCGCGGTGTCGCTGCTCGAGCGCCGGCCGTTGCTGAAGACCCTGCTGATCGCCGTTCCGGGTGTCGCGGTCGCCGTCGCTCTCGTCCTCACCTCGACGGACTGACGACGTAGCGGCCGGTCACGACGTCCGCGCGAGCTCCTCCTCGCTGCGCAGCACGCAGAACTCGTTGCCCTCCGGATCTCCCAGTACCGCCCACCCGGTGCCGTCCGCGTTGCGGTGGTCGGCCACCAGGGTCGCGCCCATCGTGGTCAGCCGCTGCACCTCGTCCTCGCGCAGCTGCTGCGGCCGCAGGCACAGGTGCAGCCGGTTCTTCCCGGACTTCGGCTCGGGAACCTCGACGAACAACAGCTCCCTGCCGTCGCCGAGCTGGACGCCCACCTCGTCGTCGCTCGGTTCGTTGTCCGGATGGATCGGCCGGTCGAGTACCCGGCTCCAGAACTCGGCCAGCCGGTAGGGGTTCGCGCAGTCCACAGCGATGTTCTGAATGATCGACATCATCGGCACAGTGTCACACCAGCCCTGGACGGCCGCGAGCAGATTTCCGCGCGCTCAGACGCGGCGCTGGAAGGCCTCCTCGACGTCGGTGGCGCCGACCGCCGGCCCCGGGATACCGGTCGGACCGTCGGTGGCCAGTCCGTTCAGAAACACCGCGATCTGACGCCGCGCCATGTGATTCCAGTCCGGGCCGTAGGACAACGGCTGCGTGATCAGTGCGGTGAACGTGATGATGTCGGTGGCGTTGACGGCCGCACGGATGGTGCCGTCGCCGCGTCCGCTCTCGATGAAGGTCTCCAGCCGCCGGTTGATCGAGCGACGTGCCGCCACGGCCTCCTCGGTCATCAGCGGCGGCGCTCCGTGCAGCGGCAGGAACAGCTGGTCGCTGATCGCGCACGCGCCGACCAGGTACCCCTCGATCGCGTCCAGGCCGCTGCCGCCTCGGCTCTCGATGTCGCCGAGGATACCGTCGAGCAGTCCGTACGCGCGGTGCTCGAGGTCGCGCATCAGCGCGTCACGGTCCGGATAGCGGCGGTAGAAGGTGCCGACGCCGACGCCTGCCTCGGCGGCGATGTCGGCGAGTGGAACATTGCGGCCCTCCCGCAGCATCGCCGACGAGGCCGCGGCGAGCAGCCGCTGGCGATTCGCCTCGGCATCACGACGGGGCTTGCGTTGAGCGGGCATGGTCACTCCTTCGCGTACGTGTCGCGCGTCACTCGTCAGCCGTTGACGTACCAACCGCGGGGAGGCTAGCATCAAAAAGCGGATGAAATCTTCCGCTTAGATTCTCCAAGCTTCCGCGCAGCCGTCCCCACAGACCTGTCGGAGAGAGGAGTGCTCATGACCGACCCCACGTTCCCGGAACCCTCGGATCAATCACCGCTCCCGCCGGACGATCCGCGACGCGAACTCGCCGTGGTGCGCCCGGAATCGGACGACCTGCGACACATCGCACTGGCCGGTGACATCTACACGATCCTGCTGTCGGGCGAGCAGACCGACGGCCGGTACTGCCTGATCGACATGCGCGTACCGCCGGGCGGCGGCCCTCCCCCGCACCGGCACGACTTCGAGGAGATGTTCACGGTCCTGCACGGACGGATCCGGTTCACCTTCCGCGGTGAGGACGTCGACGTCAGCGCCGGCGAGACGGTGAACATCCCGGCCAACGCGCCACATCACTTCCGCAACGTCTCCGGCGAGCCGGCACGGATGACGTGCATGTGCACACCGGCGGGACAGGAGGAGTTCTTCCTGCGGATCGCTCCTCGTGTCGACCGGACCGCGACCGCGCCACCGGAGCTCACCGAAGCCGAGCAGGCGGCGAACCGGGACGAGCCGCACAGCTGGCCCCCCGGTACCGCACCGAGCTGCTCTGACCACTAACGCACGACACCCTGCACACCGTTCAGGAGGAACCACCCCATGACCGTCACCACCCAACCGTCGACCTCGACCGACCCGGCCGCCTTCGACCCGCTCTGGCAGCCGGTGCGCGTCGGCGATCTCGAACTGCCGCACCGGCTCGCGATGGCGCCGATGACGCGTGACCGCTCGCACCCGGACGGGACCCCGAGCGCGATGAACGTCCGCTACTACGCACAGCGCGCCGGCATGTCACTGATCGTCACCGAGGGAACCCAGCCGTCCGAGGACGGACAGGGCTACCTGCTCACCCCGGGAATCCACACCGACGGGCAGGCCGCCGGCTGGCGGGCGGTGACCGACGCGGTGCACGCCGCGGGCGGGCGCATCGTCATCCAGTTGATGCACGTCGGCCGGGTCGCGCACCCGCGGAACACGCCGCACGGGCGGCAGCCGGTCGCGCCGTCCGCGATCGCACCGGACGCCCGGATGTTCACCAGCGACGGCATGCTGCCGATCCCGGAGCCCCGCGCACTGTCGACCGACGAGGTACGCGGCGTGGTCGGCGAGTTCCGTGCCGCCGCACGCGCCGCTGTCGCCGCCGGAGCGGACGGTGTCGAGATCCACGCGGCGAACGGCTATCTGCTGCACCAGTTCCTGTCCGGCAATGCCAACCTGCGCGCCGACCGCTACGGGGGCTCCGTCCCGAACCGCATCCGGCTCGCCGTCGAGGTGGCCGCCGCCGTCGCCGACGAGATCGGGCCCGGCCGCACCGGTATCCGGATCTCGCCGGGCAACCCGTTCAACGACATCGCCGAACACGACGTCGCCGACCTGTACCCCGCGCTGGTCTCCGCCCTGTCGTCGCTGGATCTGGCGTATCTGCACGTCGCCGGGCACGACCTGGAACTGATCGGCCGGTTGCGCAGGCTCTGGCCGAACGCGCTCGTGCTCAACCGCGGCGGAGCCGAGCTGGACACCCGGGCGCACGACGTCGCGGCCGGCCTCGCCGACGTCGTGACCGTCGGCAGCCAGGCGCTGGCCAATCCCGACCTCGTCGAGCGTCTCCGTCACGGGGCGCCGCTGAACACGCCCGACCGCAGCACGTTCTACGGCGGCGACGAACGCGGCTACCTCGACTACCCCACCCTCGCGGACACGGCCGCGGACCAGCTGACCCGCTGACCCGTCCACCGGCGGGCCGTCCGGACAGCGGGTCGGTGCGACACTTCCGGCGCCGGTGACGCCACAATGGCGTCCATGGCACGCCGGACGAGCACACCACCCCCAGAGGACATCGAGGAGACCATCCTGGATGTCGACGTCTCCGAGGAGATGCGCGGCAGCTTCCTCGAGTACGCCTACTCCGTCATCTACTCCCGGGCCATCCCGGACGCACGGGACGGGCTGAAACCGGTCCAGCGCCGGATCCTGTTCCAGATGAACGAGATGGGCCTGCGCCCGGACCGCCCGCACGTGAAGTGCGGACGCGTCGTCGGTGACGTCATGGGCAAGCTGCATCCGCACGGCGACGGCGCCATCTACGACACCATCGTCCGGATGGCCCAGCCGTGGGCGATGCGGGTGCCGCTGGTCGACGGGCACGGCAACTTCGGCTCACTCGACGCCGGCCCGGCGGCCTACCGGTACACCGAGTGCCGGATGGCCGAGCCGGCCATGCTGCTCACCACCTCGCTCGACGAGAACGTCGTCGACATGGTCCCGAACTACGACGGCCAGTTCGAACAGCCGGAGGTGTTGCCGGCTGCGTTCCCGAACCTGCTGGTCAACGGCTCCAGCGGGATCGCCGTCGGCATGGCCACGAACATGGCGCCGCACAACCTGGGCGAGGTCGTCGAGGCGACCCGGTACCTGCTGGCGCACCCGGAGGCCACCCTGGACGACCTGATGCGCTTCGTCCCGGGGCCGGACCTGCCCAGCGGCGGGCGCATCGCCGGGCTCAGCGGCATCCGCGAGGCCTACGAGACCGGCCGCGGGGCGTTCCGGACCCGAGCCACGGCGCGCATCGAGAACATCACCGCGCGCCGCAAGGGCATCGTCATCACCGAACTGCCGTACATGGTCGGGCCCGAGCGCATCCGCGAGCGCATCGTCGACCTGGTCAAGAGCAAGAAGCTCGCCGGTGTCGCCGACGTCGTCGACTACACCGACCGCAACACCAGCATGCGCCTGGTCATCGAGCTCAAGAGCGGCTTCGTGCCGGAAGCCGTGCTCGAGCAGCTGTACAAGCTCACCCCGCTCGAGGACTCGTTCAACATCAACAACGTGGCACTGGTCGACGGCCAGCCGCGCACGCTCGGGCTGAAGGAACTGCTCGAGGTGTTCATCGAGCACCGCCTCGACGTGGTGCGCCGCCGCAGCGAGTTCCGCCGCACGAAGGCCGCCGACCGTCTGCACCTGGTCGACGGGCTGCTGGTCGCGCTGCTCGACATCGACGAGGTCATCGCGGTGATCCGCTCCTCCGACGACTCGTCGGCCGCCCGTGAACGGCTGATGACGATCTTCGACCTCAGCGACGTGCAGGCGCGCTACATCCTCGACACGCCGCTGCGCCGGCTCACCCGCTACGACCGGCTCGAGCTGGAGAAGGAGGGCGAGGACCTGCGCCGCACCATCGCCGAGCTCACCGCGCTGCTCGAGGACGACGCGCTGCTGCGCGAAGCGGTCTCGGCCGAGCTCGCCGAGGTCGGCGCCAAACACGCCACGCCGCGGCGGACCGTCCTGCTCGAGGACTCCGGGCAGGCGGCACCGAAGGCCGCGGCCGGCTCCCTCGAGATCGCTGACGACCCGTGCCGGGTGCTGCTCTCGTCGTCCGGCCTGCTCGCCCGTACCGCCGACGACGGCACGCCCGGCGACGACCCCGACTCCGGCGGGGGCAAGCGCTCCAAGCACGACGTCGTCGTCTCCACCGCACCGACCACCGCACGCGGATACGTCGGCGTGGTGACCAGCTCCGGGCGGGTGCTGCGGCTGTCGGTGCTCGACCTGCCGTCGCTGCCGCCGTCGGCCACGCTGACGCTGGCCGGTGGCGCACCGGTCAAGGAGTTCGTCGACCTCGAGCAGGACGAGCAGGTCTTGTGCCTGACGACCTTCGACCCCGACTCGGCCGGGCTGGCCGTCGGCACCGAGCGCGGTGTGGTCAAGCGGGTCGTGGCCGACCACCCGTCGAACAAGGACAGCTGGGAGGTCGTCCGGCTCGACGACGGCGACCGGCTCGTCGGGGCGGTCGAGCTGCGCACCGGCGAGGAGGACCTGGTGTTCATCAGCTCCGACGCGCAGCTGCTGCGGTTCTCCGCCGGCCTGGTGCGCCCGCAGGGCCGCTCCGGCGGCGGCGTCGCGGGAATCAAGCTCTCCGCGGGGGCACGGGTCGTCTTCTTCGGCGCCGCCGACCCGGAGCGGCAGGGCAGCGTCGTCACCGTGTCCGGCTCGTCCGACGCGCTTCCGGGAACCCAGTCCGGCGCCGTCAAGGTCACGCCGTACGACGAGTACCCCGCCAAGGGCCGCGCCACCGGCGGCGTGCGCTGCCACCGGTTCCTCAAGGGCGAGGACACGCTGATCATGGCCTGGGCGGGCCCGGCGCCGGCGCGTGCGGCCGCGGGCAGCGGTGTCCCGGTCGGCCTGCCCGAGCCGACGGGCCGCCGGGACGGCTCCGGCGAGCCGGCCGAGCAGCCGATCGCCGCGGTCGGCCCGAACCTGGGAACCAGCTGAGAGCGGGGCACGGCCGCGGGGCGTCGACTGGCAGACTGCATCCCATGCACGCGAGAGGCCGTCGCGCACTCCTGCCCGTGGGCGCCGCCGTCGTCCTTGCGCTCACCTCCTGCGGTGGCGACGGCGGTGACGGCGTCGCCGACCCCGCGGCCGCACTCGAGTCCGCCGGTCAGCTCCTGGACGAGGCCAGCAGCGTCCGGTTCACCGTGGACGGCTCCGACCTGCCGGACTCCGGCACGGTCGTCGTCGCCGCCGAAGGGGTGGCGGTCCCGCCCGACTCGTTCGACGGCGAGATCCGCATCCGCTCCGGCGCCCTTCCCGCCACCATCCCGGTGGTGTCGGTCGACGGACGGCTGTGGGCGCAGCTGCCGCTGACCGACGGGTACGAGGAGATCACCGCCGACGACATCGACTTCGGCGACCCCGGCGCGCTGATCGACCCCGAACAGGGGGTCAGCAGTCTGCTCACCGCGGGCAGCGACGTCACCTCCGCCGGGCAGGTCCGCGTCGACGGCGACGTGTACGACCAGGTCGAGTCCGTGCTGCCGGGCAAGACCGTCGACCGCATCCTCGCCATCTCCGACCCGGGCGCCGAGATCCAGGCCACCTGGGCGCTCGACCCCGAGTCCGGACGGCTGCGGCGGGCGACGCTCACCGGCGCCTTCTACCCGGGTGGCGAGCAGACCTACACCGTCCGGCTCGACGACTACGACGCTCCGGCCGAGATCAGTGCGCCCACCGGATAGGCAGCGCCCGCCGGTCCCGGCCGAGGAGCCGGCCGAGCCGACGAGAACCCGCGCCGGAACCTCGGTCCTGGTGCTGTGCGGTGTCGGCGTGCTGCTCGCGGCCGCCGACACGTACGTCATCGTGCTGGCGCTGCCGGAGATGATGGTCGGCGTCGGGCTGGACGCGGACGAGCTGCAGCGCGCCGTCCCGCTGGTCTCGATGTTCCTGCTCGGCTACGTCGTCGTGCTGCCGCTGGTGGGCCGCGTCTCCGACGTGGTGGGACGGCTACCGGTACTGACGGCGGCGCTGCTCGTCTTCACGGCCGGCTCGCTGGTCACCGCCTCGTCGGACGGACTCGCCGCGGCGGTGACCGGCCGGTTCCTGCAGGGCGCAGGCGGAGGCGCCCTGGTTCCGGTGACGTTGGCGCTGGTGGCCGATCTGTGGCCCCCGGAACGGCGCGGCGTGCCGCTGGGCCTGGTCGGCGCCGTCCAGGAGCTGGGGTCCGTGCTCGGGCCGCTGTTCGGCGCCGGCGTGCTGGCGCTGTCGGACTGGCGCGCGATCTTCTGGATCAACGGCGTCGCCGGAACGCTCCTGCTGCTCGGAACGGTCGCCCGCCGGCACACGGCCGCGAGCGCGGCCGGCGGTGGCGTCCGGCCACGCGCCGGATCGCCGGACGGCCGGCCGGACGTGGCCGGGGCCGCACTGGCACTGGTGGCACTCGTGTCAGCGGCCGTCGCCCTGACTCGGCCGGCGGCGCTGGAGCGCAGCGTGGCGTGGGGCGAGCTGCTCGTCCCGCTCGCCGGGCAGAGTGCGTGGAGCACGCCGCTGGCACTCACCGCCGCCGCGTCGGCGGCCGCGTTCGTCGTGCGCGAGCTCACCGCCCGGCGGCCGCTGCTGGACCTGCGGCGGGCGCCGGTGGTCGTGCGCGCCGCCGACGTGCCCGGTGCGGTTCTGCTCGGCGCGGCTCTGGGCGGCATCGTCGTGACCTTCGCGACGGCCGACCCGGCGGTCCGGCTGGTGTCGCCGGCCGCGCCGTGGCTGCTGCTCGGCTCGGCGGTCGCGTTCGCGGCGTTCGGATGGCGGCAGCGGCACTCCCGGGCACCGCTGGTGCCCGCCGGCGCCGTCCGCGCCCGCCCGGCCTGGGGCGCGCTCGTGGTGAGTCTTCTGGTCGGCGCCGCGCTGGTCGCCGTGGTGGTGGACGTGCCGGTGCTCGCGCGTACCGTCCTGGACGGGGCCGACCAGTTCGACGCCGCGCTGGTGCTGTTGCGTTTCCTGGTGGCGCTGCCGGTCGGCGCCGTCGCGGGCGGCTGGCTCGTGCGGCGCCTGCCCGCCTCACTGGTGGCCGGTGCGGGCATGGTGGTGGCCGCTGCCGGCCTGACCGCCATGACGACCTGGGGCGCCGGGTCGCTGGACGGCGTCGGCGACGACGTCGTGCTCGCCGTCACCGGGCTCGGCTTCGGGCTCGCCATCGCCCCCGTCAACGCCGCGCTGCTCGCCGCGACGCCGCGTGCCACGCACGGTGTCGCCAGCGCGCTGGTCGTGGTCGCGCGGATGATCGGCATGCTGGCCGGGCTGGCGGCGCTGACCGCGATCGGCCTGCGCCGTCTGTACGACGCCCAGGCCGGCATCGAGTCGCCGGCGGTCCTGTGCCCCGACTCCCCCACCGCGTGCCCGGCCTACGACGACGCCCTGCGCGACGCGGTGCTGGCGCAGCTGCACGCCACCTTCGCCGGCGCGGCGGTGTGCGCCGCCGCGGCGGCCGCCGCGGCCCTACTGCTGCACCGCCGCGTCGCAGCGGGACAGGAGAACCGTTGACGGCCTGCTCGGACGCCAGCGCCGCGCTGGCCGAACCGGTCGCGGCCACCGCCCCGGTGGCCGCCTGGTGGCTGGTGCTCGAGCAGTCGGGGCCCTGGGGCGCGAAGGCGCTCACCCAGTCGCACCTCGATCCCGAGCTCGGTGCGCAGCTCGACGATGCCGCCGGCGCGCACGGCGGCCGGGTCGCGCTGGTCCGCAGGCCCCGCCGGCACGCCGACACCGGCGGACCGGTGTCGCACCGGGTGTGGCTGGCCTGGACCCGGCCGGGCGCGACCCGGCTGCTCGGCGGGTGGACCGCGGAGCCCGCGGCGCTGGGCGCGCTGCCCTGGCGCGCGGTCGAGGAGGGCGACCACGAGTCCGTCCTCGCACATCTGCCGTTCCTGCGCGCCGAGTCCCACCCGTTGCTGTTGGTCTGCACGAACGGGCGACGCGACGTGTGCTGCGCGACCAAGGGCCGCCAGCTCGTCCAGCAGCTGCGCGACCGGGTCGTCGGCCGGGTCTGGGAGACCACCCACCTGGGCGGGCACCGGTTCGCGCCCACCACCGCGCTGCTCCCCCACGGCGTCGTGCACGGGCGGCTCGACGCCGGCACGGCCGAGCGTGTCGTCTCGCACGCCCGCGCGGGCCGGCTGCTGCCTGACGGGTACCGCGGCCGCAGCACCTACTCGCGCCCCGGACAGGCCGCCGAGGCGGAGGTCCGCCGGGTGACGGGTGCGGCCGGCCTCGACGATCTGGCCGTCGATAGAGTGGACGCTCTGGACTCGGCCACGTGGCAGGCGACCGTCAGCCATCGTGGTGGCGGCCGGTGGAGCGTCAGCGTCCGCGCGACGACCCTCGAGCCGGCCCGCCCCGAGTCCTGCGGCAAGGACGCCGCCCGCCCGGTGTCGTACCGGGCGGAGGTCACCACCACCGAACCATGACCGTGTGAAGGACTGCCCGCCCATGCCCGATCAATCGCCCGATCAGAGCCCGGATCAGTTCAGCGACGTGCTGGCCGCCAACGCCGACTACGCCCGCACGTTCGCCCTGCGCGGCCTCGAGCCGGTCGCCGGACGCGGTCTCGCGGTCGTCACCTGCATGGACTCGCGGATCGAACCGCTGGACATGCTCGGCCTGAAGCCCGGTGACGCGAAGATCATGCGCAACGCGGGGGCCCGCGTGACGTCGGACGTACTGCGCACGCTCGCACTCGCCACCCACCTGCTGGGTGTCACCCGGGTGATGGTGGTGGCCCACACGAAGTGCAAGATGGCCAGCGCCACCCGCGAGGAGGTCGTCTCGACCATCGAGGCGCAGTCCGGCATCGACGTGCGCAGCCTCGACTTCCGGCTCGTCGCCGACCAGGAGGCGACGCTGCGCGACGACGTCCAGCGGGTGCGGTCGTGGCCGTTCCTGCCGGCCGGAGTCCCGGTGGGCGGGTTCCGCTACGACGTGGACACCGGCCGGCTCGAGCACCTGGTGTGACGCGTCCCGCCGCGTGGCTCAGGTCAGCGCCGGCGCCAGTCGCCGCCACTGTTCGTGTGGCAGGCTGTCAGGGCCCGTCCGTCCCGTCAGCACCTGGACGCAGACGTGGTCGGCACCGGCGTCCCGATGTTCGCGCACGCGCCGGACGACGGAGTCCTCGTCTCCCCAGGCGATCAGCGCCTCGAACAGGCGCTCGCTGCCGCCGCCGGAGACGTCGTCCTCGGTGAAGCCGAGCCGGCGGAGGTTGGCCACGTAGTTGCGCAGACCGAGGTAGAACTCCAGGGCGGGCGTCGCGATGGCGCGTGCCCGGTCGCGGTCGGTCTCGAGGACCACCTTCTGCTCCGGAGCCAGCAGCGGTCCGGCGCCGAGGATCTCTCGTGCCGTCGCGGTGTGCTCCGGGTTCACCAGGTACGGATGCGCGCCCGCGCTGCGCTCGCCCGCCAGCGCCACCGTGCGCGGGCCGAGCGCGGCCACCGCACGCGCGGGCGCCGGGACCGGGCGCACGGCCGCGTCGAGGCCGTACAGGTACTCGGCCACCTTGCTGTACGGACGCCGGTACGTGCCGCCGGCCTGCTCGACGAAGGTGGCGTGCCCGGCGCCGACGCCCAGCAGCAACCGGTCGGGGTACGCGTCGTTCACCCGGTGGAACGCGGCCGCCACGTCGGCCGGGTCGTCGCCCCACACGTTCACGATCCCGGTGGCGGCCACCAGCCGGGACGTCGCCGACAGCGTCCGCTCCGGACGGCGGAGGTCGCCGGGAGACCCGCCGAACCACACCGTCCGGTAGCCGAGCTCCTCCAGTTCCGCGGCCGCCTCGTCGCCGGCGGCACCGTCGTCGGGCCAGCCCCCCGGCCCGACCCACACACCACTGTGTCCCACGTCAACCGTCATGCCGGGCCAACGAGCCGACCGCGGTGGAGATTCCATACCCTGGACCAGTGACGCACCTACTCAGGCCACCGCAGCCGGCCGACGTTCCCGCGCTGCTGAAGCTGAACAACGACCACGCCGTCGAACTCTCCGAGCTCACGCCGGACGAGTTCCGCGTTCTGCTGGGCATCGCCTGGCGGGTGCGGGTCGCGGACGACGCCGCCGCGATGGTCATCGCCCTCGACCAGGACAGCGACTCGGACGGGCAGAACTTCAGCTGGTTCCGCCGCCGCTACGACCGGTTCGTCTACGTCGACCGGGTCGTCGTCTCGCCCGCCGCACGTGGCAAGGGGCTGGCGCGGACGCTCTACGACGACGTGATCACCGCCGCCGGTGCCGAAGGTCACACCCTGCTGTGCGCGGAGGTGAATCTCGAGCCGCCGAACCCGGCGTCCGACGCGTTCCACGCGGCCATGGGCTTCGCCGAGGTCGGCCGGTCCGAGCTGGACGGGCACGAGAAGTCGGTGCGCTACTTCGTCCGCGAGCTGGGCGCGGACACGCCCTAGTCGTCCCCGGACTCGTCCACCGCCGGGGAGAGCTCGTCGGTCAGCAGGTCGTCCCGCTCGACCTCGCCCGTACGGTAGGCGGACCGCCCGACCATGTGCGCCGCGACCGGCACGATCAACAGCTGCGCCAGCCCGATGACCAGCAGCAGGCCGATGTCGTGCAGGCTGCGCAGCCGTAACCCCACCGCGACGAGGATCAGCAGCAGCCCCAGCACCTGCGGCTTCGCCCCGGCGTGCATCCGGGCCAGCAGGTCCGGGAAGCGCAGCAACCCGACGGCGGCCAGCAACGACAGCAGCGCACCGGCCAGCAGGAGGACCCCGGCGACGACATCGGCGATCAGGTGCCAGTTCACGTTCGGTCATCCCACTCGTCCGGCGCGGCGAAGCGCGCCACACTGACCGCGCCGACGAAGCCCACCAGCGAGACCACCGCCAGGATCGGCAACGTCGTCGCGTGCCGGTTGACCGCCGCCTCCACGCCGAAACCGCTGACGACGATGACGACGAGCACCTCCATCGCCACGACCCGGTTGAGCACGCTCGGCCCCCGTGCCACCCGGACCAGCACCAGGATCGCCGCTGCCGTCAGCAGTGCGGCGCTCGACCACGCGACGGCGCTCATCCGTTCGCTCCTTCGCTCGCACGCCGGTAGGCGTCCAGCTCGGCGGACGAGGCCAGCGCGTGCATCACGCGTGCCTCCTGCTCCAGAGCCTGACGGCGGGTGCGCTCGATGTCCGCCTCGTTGCGCACGTCGAGCAGGTGGACGAACAGCGTGCTCGTGGACCGGCGCGTCTCGATGACGATGCTGCCGGGCAGGAGCGTGAGCAGCTCGGCGGTGAGCACGAGGTACAGGTCCGAGTCGCTGCGCAGGTCCACCTGGATGACCGCGCTCGTCGGCCGGCGCCCGGTCCGCAGCGCCAGGACGGCGACCTCGACACTGGCCACCGCCAGATCGGCGGCGAAGCGCCCGAGCAGGCGAGCCAGGCCGATCGGGCGTATCCGCCCGCCGAAGGCGACCGGCGGCAGCGGGAAGACCGCGAAGACGACGCTGGCGACGGCCAACCCGGAGACGACGTTCGCGACGGACAGCTCGCCCCACAACAGCACCCACACGGCGGTCAGCACCAGCACCGAGGGCCACCGGAACCGATGCCGGCGCGGGCCGGCCACGGACTCGGCACTCACGGTCCACCTCCTTGCGGCAGTACCGCCTCCACGTACGGAGCGCGTTCGCGCAGATCCACGGCGGCACGATCGGTCAGGTCGAACAACGGCCCCGCCACCACCGACAACGTGATCCCGACCAGCACGAGCGCCGCTGCCGGACCGGTCATGGCCAGCTGTAGCGGCCGCGACGGCTCGGCCGCCTCCGGTTCGGCGACCGACACGGGCCCGCGGTGCAGGTCCGTCGCCGGGCCGGCAGCGCCCGCCGCACCGGTCGAGTCGGCCGCACCGTCCTCGGCGTCCCGGTGCCACCCGTCGGCCTCGGCCGGCCGCGGCTGCCAGAACGCGCGGTTCCAGGCCTTCGCCATCGCGTAGAGCGTGAGCAGGCTCGTGGTGACCGCTCCGGCGATCAGGACGTAGGCCATGGGGCTCGCATTCTCCACACCGGCCTGCATCAGCGCGACCTTGCCGAGGAACCCGGGGAACGGCGGGATACCCGCCAGGTTCATGGCCGGAACGAAGAACAGCACGGCGAGAACCGGCGAGCTCCGCGCGAGCCCGCCGAGCCGGTCCAGAGCGGTGCTGCCGCCGCGGCGTTCGATGAGCCCGACCACGAGGAACAGCGTGGTCTGGATCGTGATGTGGTGCACGACGTAGAACATCGCGGCGGACAGCCCGTCGTCGCCGGAGAGCGCCACCCCGAACACCATGTAGCCGATATGGCTCACCAGGGTGAACGACAGCATCCGCTTGACGTCCGTCTGCGCGACGGCCCCCAGGACACCGATCAGCATCGTCAGCAGCGCCGCCCACATCAACAGCCCGGAGATCTCGCTGCCGGGGAACAGCAGTGTCTGGGTGCGGATGATCGCGTAGATGCCGACCTTGGTCAGCAGACCCGCGAACACGGCGGTCACCGGCGCCGGAGCCGTCGGATAGCTGTCCGGGAGCCATGCCCACAGCGGGAACACCGCGGCCTTGACCGCGAAACCGGTCATCAACATCAGCTGCAGGGCGAGCCGGATGCCGTCCGGCACGTCCTCCAGTCGCACCGACAGGTGAGCCAGGTTCACCGTCCCCGTGGCCGCGTAGATCAGCGCGATCGCGGTGAGGAAGATGACCGAGGACACCAGGCTGACGATCACGTAGATCGTTCCCGCTCTGATCCGCCCGCTGGTGCCGCCGAGGGTGAGCAGCACGTAACTCGCGGCCAGCAGCACCTCGAACCCGACGTAGATGTTGAACAGGTCCCCGGACAGGAACGCGTTGGACACCCCCGCGATGAGGACCAGGAACGTCGGATGGAACACGGACAACGGCGTGTCCGGCCCGTACTCCGTCACCCCTTGCCCCAGCGAGTACACGAGCACGCACAGGGCGACGACGGCGGAGACCAGCAGCATCAGCGCCGAGACCCGGTCGGCCACCAGCGCGATGCCGATCGGCGCGTGCCAGCCGCCGAGGTGCATCACCTGCGGCCCGTGCGCGTCGGCCCGCGTCAGCAGGACCGCGGCGACGGCCACGATCACGCTCAGCACCACCACGCTGACGACACGCTGCGCCCGGGCCGAGCGGCCGAAGGCGAACGCGAGCCCTGCCCCGAGCAACGGCAGGATGACCGGAAGCGGCACCAGTGCGGAAGCGTTCACGGTGTCTCCCCCTCCGGCCCGATCGGGGCGCCGTCGCCGTCCCGCGAGTCCTGCGTGCTCTCGCCGGCCGGGTCGGCGCCGCGCTCGTCGAGGGTTCCGCCGGCGCTGTCGTCGTAGCTGGACGACGCCTCGTCGCGCTCCGCCCGCCGCCGGATCAGTGCGTCCTCGACGTCGTCCTGGACTTCGTCGTGTTCGTGGAGCTGCCAGGAGCGGTAGGCCATGGCCAGCAGGAACGCCGTGACGCCCAGCGTGATGACGATGGCGGTGAGCACGAGCGCCTGAGGCAGCGGGTCGCTCATCCGTTCTGGCGCACTCGATCCGACGATCGGCGGCTGTCCGGCGCCGCCCGAGGCGATCAGGAACAGCACGTTGACGCCGTTACTGATCAACAGGAGCCCCAGCACCACCCGGGTGAGGCTGCGCTCGAGCAGAAGGTAGACGCCGACGGCGAACAAGGTGCCCACCACGGCGACCAGCACGACGTTCACGCTCATCTCGTCTCCCCGAGCCGCTCCTGCTGGGCGTGTTGCTCGTCGGCCTCGTCCCGGCCGTTCTCCGCGCTCTCGTCGCCGTGCCGGTCCACGCCGCTGCCCAGGCTCCGCAGGACGTCGAGCATCAGGCCGACGACGACGAGGTAGACGCCGACGTCGAAGAACAGCGACGTCGTGAAATGCACATGGCCGAGCAGTGGGACGCTCAGGTCCACCACGGCGCTCTGCAGTACCGCACCGCCGACGGCCAGCGGGACCAGGCCGGTGCCGGTCGCGACGAACAGCCCGACACCCAGCACCAGGCCCGCGTCGACCGGCGCCGCGTCGTTCAGTTCGTGCCGGCCACCCGCGAGGTAGCGCATCATCAGCGCCAGTCCCGCCACCAGCCCGGCGGCGAAGCCGCCGCCGGGCATGTTGTGCCCGGAGAAGAGCAGGTAGACGGAGAACACGACGATGATGTGGAACGCCAGCCGGGTCACCACCTCGAACACGATCGAACGACGATCGGGCGGAAGTGTCCCGCCGGCCCGCAGCCAGCTGGGGCGCCCGCCGTCAGGGTGCGACGACGCATGGCTGTCGAGGGCACTGCCGATGGCCTCGTCGGGGCGCCATCGACCCGTCCGGCCGGTGATGAGGAAGACCAGGCTCGCCACCCCGGTGGCCGCGACGACGAGAACCGAGATCTCGCCCATGGTGTCCCACGCGCGGATGTCGACGAGGATGACGTTCACGACGTTGTGGCCGCGGCCTTCGGCCTCCGCCCGCTCGGCGAACGTCTCGGACACCGGATCCGCGGTCCGCGCAGCGGAGGCCACGAGCGCGAAGCCCGCCATGAGCGCGCCGACCAACGCACCGATGCCGAGCCTGCCCCATCGGGTACTGGTCAGCGGCCGCTCGGAGAACCGCGGCGGCAGACTGCGCAACACCAGGACGAACACGGCCAGCGTGACGGTCTCGACCAGTACCTGCGTCAGCGCGAGATCCGGCGCACCGTGCATCATGAACAGCAGCGCCATGCCGTAACCGGTGACGCCGGCCAGCAGCACGGCTTTGAGCCGACGACCCGATCGCGCCGTCAGGATCGCCGCGGCCACCAGCACGCCGCCGACTGCCAGTTGCGCGGGGTTGTCCCAGCCGTACAGGTCTACGGACCCGACGCCGGCCATGAGCAGCGCCGTGCCCGGCACGGTGATCACCACGACGAAGATGACGACGAGATAGACCGGAAGCGAGCCGCGCTGCGTCGCGCCCGTGACCTCCACGGCGACCCGGTCGACGACACGCAGCGTCCTGCGGAACCCGTGCTCGGCTTCGTACCCGACCCGCAGACCACGTTGAGCCCGGGCGACCGCGTGGCGCTGCCAGTACATGACCGCACCGGCAGCCAGGGAGACCGCGGACAGCACGAGCGCGAGGTTGAGACCGTGCCACAGGCCCAGCGACGCGTGGTGCACTCCTTCCGGATAGTGCTCCGCGTAGGGCGCCAGCGCGGGCGTCTCCGCCGAACCGAGGAATCCCAGCGCGAGTCCGCCCAGGGCGAGCAACGCCGGGGCGGCCGCGAACCCCACCGGAGGCGAGTGAATCCCGGCCGGCTCGCTCACCCCCGGTTTGGTGGCGAAGGCGCCCCAGACGAACCGAGCGCTGTAGGCGACGGTCAACGCCGAACCCGCCACCAAGCCGACCAGGACCGTCCAGCCGGCCACCGGAGGGATCCCCGTGCCGTCACCGGTCCGGGCGACGTCCACGAAAGCCTTGACGATCGATTCCTTCGCCACGAACCCCGCCAGGGGCGGAACACCGGCCATCGACGCCGCCGCGAGGACCGCGGCCCAGAACGCCACCGGCATCCGCCGCCGCAGGCCGGAGAGCAGGCGCAGATCTCTCGTGCCCGCGCCGTGGTCGACGATGCCGACCACCAGGAACAGAGCCGCCTTGAACAGCGCGTGCGCGACCAGCATCGCGACACCGGCCAGCGCGGCCGAGCGCGTGCCGACCCCGAGCACCACCACGAGGAACCCCAGCTGGCTGACCGTGCCGAAGGCGAGCAGCAGTTTCAGGTCGTGCTGGCGCAACGCACGCCACGCACCCAGCAGCATCGTGGCCACGCCGACCGTCAGCAGCAGCGGCCGCCACGGCAGCACGCCGGCCAGCGCGGGAGCGAACAGCGCCACCACGTACACACCCGCCTTGACCATGGCGGCCGCGTGCAGGTACGCGCTGACCGGCGTGGGAGCCGCCATCGCCGCGGGCAACCAGAAGTGGAACGGGACCAGCGCCGACTTGGACACGGCGCCGACCAGCAACAGCACGACCGCGACCGAGACGGCCGTGCCCGCCGGCGGGTCGGCCAGCACGCCGGAGATGCTGTACGTCCCCGCGGCCTGCCCGACGATCACGACACCGACCAGCATCGCCAGCCCGCCGAACGTGGTCACGATCAGCGCCTGCATGGCTGCTCGCCGGTTCGCCCTGCGATCCGGGTTGTGCCCGATGAGCAGGTACGAGAAGACGGTCGTGAGCTCCCAGAAGACATAGAGCAACAGCAGGTCGTCGGCGAGGACCAAGCCCAGCATCGTGCCCGCGAAACCGGTCAGCAGCCCGGAGAAGCGGCCCAGGCCGGTCTCGTCCGGGCGGAAGTAGTAGGCGCTGTAGACGAGCACGAGCGCGCCGATCCCGGTGACGAGCAGCGCCATCACCCAGGACAGCGTGCCGAGACGGAACGACAGCTGCATGCCCAGCGAGTCGACCCAGGCCGTGGACTGGGTGATCGATCGCGCGTCCGGGCCGGCGACGGTGCCGCCGCGAGCGGCCAGCCAGGCGAAGGCCGTCGCCGGCACCACCGCGAGCACGAGGAAAACCCGGCTGCGCAGCCGTCCCGCCAGCAGCGGAGCGAGAGCCGCAGCGGCCAGATGCGCCGCGATCAGCACCGCCATCATCGGCCGCCGCCCTGGTCAGGCTCCGTCGGCCCCGCGGTCGGCGGCGGGTGATGAGGCGCGCGCACGACCTGCCCTTACCCACAACGGCTGCGGGTCAGGCCTGTGCGGTTCCCGGACGGATGTCACACGTCGATGCGCGTCCGGTCGAGCTCCGCGGCGCCGGCGATGATGAACTCCTTGCGTGGTGCGACGTCGTTGCCCATGAGCAGCTCGAACATCCGCTCGGCGGCCTCGCCGTCGGCGGCGTTGATACGCCGCAACCGGCGGTGCCGCGGGTCCATGGTCGTCTCGGCCAGCTGCTCCGGGTCCATCTCGCCGAGTCCCTTGTAACGCTGCGGCGTGTCCTTGACCCGCACGCCCTTGCGCGCCAGCTCGCGCATCGTGCGGTCGAGGTCGGCGTCGGTGTACGTGTAGACGTACTTGTCCTGACCCTTTTTCGGGTTCGCGATCTCGACACGGTGCAACGGGGGCATCGCGGCGTACAGCCGGCCGGCCTCGACGAACGGCCGCATGTACCGGAAGAACAGGGTGATCAGCAACGTGCGGATGTGCGCGCCGTCGACGTCGGCGTCGGTCATCAGGATGACCCGGCCGTACCGGCTCTGCTCGATGTCGAAGCTGCGCCCGCTGCCGGCGCCCAGCACCTGGATGATGGCGGCACACTCGACGTTCTTGAGCATGTCGCCGACCGAGGCCTTCTGCACGTTCAGGATCTTGCCGCGGATGGGCAGCAGCGCCTGGTGTTCGGCGTCGCGGGCCGAGCGCCCGGTGCCGAGCGCGGAGTCGCCCTCGACGACGAACAACTCGGAGCGCTCGAGGTTGGCCGAACGGCAGTCGACCAGCTTGGTCGGCAGCGAGCTCGTCTCGAGCGCGTTCTTGCGCCGCACGGTCTCCTTGTGCAGCCGGGCGGCCACCCGCGCCTTCGCCGCGGCGACGACCTTCTCGAGCAGCGCCGTGGCCTGTGCCTTCTGCGCGCGCTTGGTCGAGGTCAGGATGCTCTTGAGCTCGCGCTCGACGACCCCGGCGACGATGCCGCGCACGGCCGCCGTGCCCAGCACCTCCTTCGTCTGCCCCTCGAACTGTGGCTCGTCGAGGCGGACGGTCACCACCGACGTGAGCCCCTCGAGGACGTCGTCCTTCTCGATCTTGTCGTTCGCGGCCTTCAGCCGGCGCGCGTTGGCCTTGACCTGATCGCGCATCGTCTTCAACAGGCCCTGCTCGAAGCCCGTGACGTGGGTGCCGCCCTTCGGCGTGGCGACCACGTTGACGAACGACCGCGACGCGTTGTCGTAGCCGGTGTCCCACCGCAGGGCCACGTCGACGGTGCACGTGCGCTCCGTGTCCTTCGACACGAGCTGGCCGTCCTCGTCCAGCACCGGGACGGTCTCGCGGAAGGTGTCCGAGCCGGTGAGCCGCAGCACGTCCGTCACCGCGGCACCCGGGCTGAGGTAGTCGACGAACTCGCTGATGCCTCCGTCGTGGCGGAACGTCTCCTCGACCGTCTCGTCGCCGCGCTCGTCGCGGACCACCAGTTCGAGTCCCGGAATCAGGTACGAGGTCTGGCGGGCACGGGAGATGATGTCGTCCCAGTCGTAACCGGCCTCGCCGAGGAAGATCTGCCGGTCGGCGAAGAACCGCACCCGGGTGCCGGTGACCCGCTTGGCGACCCGGCCGGTGACGCGCAGCTCGGAATGGTCGGTGAACGGGGTGAACGGCGCGTCGGGACCGTCGCCGTCGTAGGTGCCGGGCTCGCCGCGGCGGAACGACATCGCGTGGGTCCGACCGTCCTTGTCGACCTCGACGTCCAGCCGGGCCGACAGCCCGTTCACGACGCTGGCTCCGACGCCGTGCAGGCCGCCGGTGGCCGCGTACGACCCGCCGCCGAACTTCCCGCCCGCGTGCAGCTTGGTGAAGACGACCTCGACACCGGACAGGCCGGACTTGGTGTGCATGTCCACGGGGATGCCACGGCCGTTGTCGATGACCTCGGCCGAGCCGTCGGCGCGGAGGATGACCTCGACCCGGTCGCAGTAGCCGCCGAGCGCCTCGTCGACCGCGTTGTCGATGACCTCCCACAGGCAGTGCATGAGCCCGCGGGAGTCGGTGGAGCCGATGTACATGCCCGGCCGCTTGCGTACGGCCTCCAGCCCTTCGAGAACCGAGAGGTGCCGCGCGGTGTAGTCCCCGCGCTTCGCACTTCCGGCGCGGGCCGCGGCGGTCCCGCCGGGTAGACGTGTCTCGGCCGTTTCAGCGGTCACGGCTCGGCGCCCTCCTCCTGATACACATGACGAACGTCAGCGCTGCCACACTATGCCCGGAGCGCGACGAAGCACGGCAGCCACGCCTACGGCTCGGCAGGCCGTGCCCACGCACCGCCCCACCCGGCGTGAGCAGCCTCACACGGTGGCCGTTACGCGCAGAGCGAACCAGGCCGCGCCCGCGTCGCGGGAAACGTTGAGGGTGATTTCATGTTGGTACGGATGCAGGAAACGACCACCGTAAGAACCCGGTGGCCCACCGAACAGGAAGGTATGCGACGTGACCACTGCTCTCGCTACCAGCCCCTTGAAAGCCATCGACCGCTGCGACAGCTGCGGCGCCCAGGCATACATCCGCGTCGTGCTCAGCGAGGGCGAGCTCCTCTTCTGCGGCCACCACGGACGTCGGCACGAGCCCAAGCTCCGCCCGATCGCTCTGGAGTGGCACGACGAGACGAGCCGCCTGCACGAGAAGCCGGAGCCCGTCGACGACTGACCACCGCCACGTGACTTCCCGGTCACGGGCACGGCGTGTTCGACCGTGTCCGTGACCGGTTCACACTCACCGGCGGTCGGTGCCGCCCTGGCCTCGCTCCTGCCGGCCTCGCAGCACGAAGGCCATCAGCACGCCGGTGAGCGCGCCGAACAGATGCCCCTGCCACGAGACGCCGGGCTGGACGGGCAGCACCCCCAACGCGATACTGCCGTACATCAGCACCACCACGGTCGCCACGACCACGCTGAGCACCCTGCGGGTCAGCACACCCCACGCGACCAGGAACGCCGCGTACCCGTACACGAGTCCGCTGGCGCCGATGTGCACCGTGTTCTCCCCCGCGACGAGCCACGTCGCCAGCCCACCGAGCAACGCCACGCCGATGGTCACTGCCGGGTACCGCCGGGTCGTGACCGCGATGAGCAGCCCGAGAACCAGGAACGCGCCGGTGTTCGCGATCAGATGGTCGAACCCGCCGTGCAGGAACGGCGCGGCCAGCACGCCCGGCAGGCCCTCGCCCTCACGGGGACGGATGCCGTACTGGTCGAGGTCGACGCCCGGCACCAGGTCGACGATCTCTTGCGCCCACATGAGCAGCACCATGACGAAGACCGGCACCATCGCCGCGACCGCCGGCGGGATCTCGCGGCGCGGCGTCACCTGACCCGAGGACGACACGCCACCAGTCTAGGGCTCCGTCCGCGCGAGCACCGGCTCCAGGACGGCACGGACGCGCTCGGCCGCGCCGTGCCCCGGGTCCCACGTGCAGCCCACACCCACCGCGGCCACCCGGCCGGTGTCCGCCACCCGCCCCAGCGCCGCCGCGAGATCGTCCGCCGAAGGACCGTCCGGCACCGGGAACAGCAGACCCGGCAGTTCGGCGGCGTCCACGACGTCGAGATCGACGTGCAGGTAGATCGGCCCGTCGGGAACCCGGTCGGCGTCCAGTTCGTCGACCGCGCAGCGCCGTAGGGCCGACGACTCCAGGTACTCGCGCTCGGGCGGGTCGAGGTCACGGGCTCCGGCCAGCACCACCCGGTCTTCGGCGACGGGCGTCAACCCGAGCGCGTCGGCGACGAGCTCCGGGCGGTACCCGGTCAGCAGCCGCAGCGGGATGCCGCCGAGATAGCCCGACTCCGTCGTCTCCAGTGTCTGGACGTCGCCGTGCGCGTCGAACCACACGATCGACGGGTCGTGGCCGGCCCGTTGCAACCCCGCCACGACACCGAGCGAGGTGGTGCAGTCGCCCGACTGGACCACGACGGTGCGGCCCCCGGCCGCCTCGGTCCGCACCGTGGCCGCGACCTGCTCGTACAGCACCGCCATCCGCTGCCAGGCGTCGCCGGCGGGTAGCGCGGCGGTGACGGTCACGTCGGGCGGCACCGGGACGTCCAGCCCGGGCCGGTGCTCGTCCAGGTGGTACGGGAGCAGAACAGATGGTGGGCGGTTCACTGGCGTCATGACACCAGTAAACCGCCCACCATCTGCGTGTCCGCTACGGGGCGGACGCGCGATCAGTCCAGATAGTCGCGCAGCACCTGCGAACGCGACGGGTGCCGCAGCTTGCTCATGGTCTTGCTCTCTATCTGCCGGATGCGCTCCCGGGTGACGCCGTAGACCTTGCCGATCTCGTCCAGGGTCTTCGGCTGGCCGTCGGTGAGCCCGAAGCGCATGGACACCACCCCGGCCTCACGCTCGGACAGCGTGTCCAGCACCGCGTGCAACTGCTCCTGCAGCAGCGTGAACGACACCGCCTCGGCCGGCACGATGGCCTCGGAGTCCTCGATCAGGTCACCGAACTCGCTGTCGCCGTCCTCGCCGAGCGGGGTGTGCAACGAGATCGGCTCGCGGCCGTACTTCTGGACCTCGACGACCTTCTCCGGCGTCATGTCCAACTCGGTGGCCAGCTCGTCCGGCGTGGGCTCGCGGCCGAGGTCCTGCAGCATCTGCCGCTGCACCCGGGCCAGCTTGTTGATGACCTCGACCATGTGCACCGGGATGCGGATGGTGCGCGCCTGGTCGGCCATGGCCCGGGTGATGGCCTGCCGGATCCACCACGTCGCGTAGGTGGAGAACTTGAAGCCCTTGGTGTAGTCGAACTTCTCGACCGCCCGGATCAGACCCAGGTTCCCCTCCTGGATGAGGTCGAGGAAGAGCATCCCGCGGCCGGTGTAGCGCTTCGCCAGCGAGACCACCAGCCGCAGGTTCGCCTCGAGCAGGTGGTTCTTGGCCCGGCGCCCGTCCTCGGCGATCCAGCCCAGCTCTTCGCGATACCGGGCCTGCATGGACTCGGACTCGGTGGCCAGCTTCTCCTCGGCGAACAGGCCGGCCTCGATGCGCTTGGCGAGCTCGACCTCCTCGCCGGCGTTGAGCAGCGGGACCTTGCCGATCTGCTTCAGGTAGTCCTTGACCGGGTCGGCGGTGGCGCCGGCGACGGCCACCTGCTGTTCGGGCTCGTCGGTGTCGTCGTCCTCCGACAGCACGAATCCCTCGTCCTCGGCCCGGGCCTCCTCTGCGGCCAGCTCACGAGGGTCGGGGTCGATGTCGGTCGGGACGACGCCGTTGCCCTCGACGGGCTTGGCCGCCTTGCTGCCCTTCTTCTTCGACCGCGACGTCTTGGGAACCGCTTCAGCAGCCGCTTCTGAGAAGCCGGCCTCGTCCGAGTCGACCTCGGTACTCGCCTTCTTCACCGCCGTGTTCACAGATCCTTCGCCCTTCTTGGCCGCCGGCTTGGACTTGTTGCCTGCCGCCGCGGTGGCCACGGCGCCGGACCGTGAGGACGTCGCAGCGGCCACTCGCTTACGCGGACCCCGTGAGTCCGCAGCAGCTACCTCGACGGTAATACCGGTCGACTTCAAATGCTCGACAACGAACCTGCTCTCTTTCATCGGCAGGTTGGCGGCCCCGCAAGCACTGCGGACGTCCTCGGCCGTAACCGAGCCGGACTCCAGCCCCCGCGTCACGAGCTCCTGAACCGGCGGAAGTTCGAGGATCTGGGCGTGCTTGGTGCTAGACGGGCTCGACGACACGTACGACCTCTCGATGTTCGTTGTGAGTGACAGCGGCTCGTAAGAAGGCAGCTCGACGGCAGCACAACATTCTGGCACAGGTGTTGCTTCCCGTTCACTCCAGAACGCGTGCTGCTGCCGCGACGAGCAAGGCTCATCGACCGGCCCACCGTAGCGCGAGAACGGTGACGTCGTCCGTCGACTCGTCGACTCGCATCCGTTCGATGACGGTGTCCAGCAGTTGGCCCAGCGGAGCGCCACGCTGGTCCTCCAGGAACCGCAGGAGCTGGGTGAACCCGTCCTCCAGTGACCGGCGGCGGCTCTCGATCAGTCCGTCGGTGAACGCGATCAGGACGTCACCCGGCGACAGCCGCACCGACTGGGACGACCGCGGCTCGGCCACACCCACCGGTGTCGTGCCCGCGTGCACGTCGACCAGCTCGACCTCGCCCGCGGCCGGGATCCGGATCAGCGGCAGGTGCCCGGCGTCTCCGACCGAGACCACACCCGACGACGGATCGACCAGCGCGTAGACGACCGTGAGCATCTCGATGACGTCGTCGCGCTCCACCAGCCGATCGAGCCCGTGCAGGACCGCCGCGGGGTCCGGGTCGGTCAGCGCGAGCGCCCTCAGCGCCGACCGCATCTGGCCCATCTCGGCCGCCGCCGCCACACCGTGGCCCATGACGTCACCGAGCGCCAGACCCAGAGCGCCGTCGGGTAGCACGAACGCGTCGTACCAATCGCCACCGACCGCGTCCTCACCCATCTCGGAGCCCACGTCCGACCTGCTGCGTGCCTCGAGCTCCACGCCGGGAACGGACGGCAGGCTCCGCGGCAGCAACCCCTGGCTGAGCGACACGGCGGCCGTACGTTCCCGCTCGAACAGCCGGGCGCGGGCGAACGCGAGCGAGCACTGCTGCGCGACCGCGCGCAGGAACCGGCACACGTCGCTGTCGAACTCACGCTCCTCGGCGAAGGCGAACCGGACCGCGCCGACGTGCTCACCGTCCACGGTCAGCGGCAGCACGGCCCAGGCCCGCTCGTCCGTGGCGTCCAGGAACGCGCGGAACCGCGGGTCGGGGAAATCGTCGCGGACGTGCGCGGCACCCGAGACGAACATCGGCCAGCCCGTCCGCATCACCTCGGCCACCGGCGAGACGGCGTCCTCGGGCCAGTCCTGGACCTGATCGCCGGCCGGCCGCGCCCGCACCGCGTACGGGCCGCGCTGCCCGATCAACGTGACACCGGTGCGCAGCGCGCCCACGCTCCGGCGGCCGATGTCCTCGACCGCCTCGGCGACCTCCTCCACGGCCACAGCGCGGGACAGGACGTCCGAGACCTCCAGCAACCGCACGTTGCGCGCGCGGCTGCGCCGCAGCGACGAGATGGCGCGCTGATGGCTGGTGTCGTCGACGACGAACATCGCCACCTCCCGCCCGCGGCCCTCGTCGACGAGGTACCAGGACGAGTGCAGGTGGTAGGCGTTCGGAGCGTCCGGAACGGGCGGTTCCTCGGCCTCCACGGACTCGCCGGTGCGCAGCACCCGCTCGATCATCTCGTCGGTGTGGGCCGCGAGCGCGTCCGGCAGGACCTCGGACGGGGTCCGGCCGAGGTGTTCGGCGATGCTGCGCCCGGAACGCTCGGCCAGCGCCGCGTTCACCGCCAGATAACGGTGCTCCGCATCGAAGACCGCGAAACCCACCGGGGCGTCGACCCCCGCCAGCGCGCCGAGCAGCCGTTGCGCGTCCGCCGGCCGCATCGGTCCCCTAGGCCTTCGCGGCGCGTTTGGCCTCGCGCTTGGTAGCCCGGACACGCGCCAGCGACTCGTCGTCGACCACGTCGGCCACCGAGCGGCTGGCGCCCTCCTCGCCGTAAGCACCCGCCGCTTCGCGCCAGCCGTCCGGCCGCACGTCGAACTGCTTGCCGAGCAGCGCGACCAGAATGGCCGCCTTCTGCGCGCCGAACCCCGGCAGCGCCTTCAACCGGCGCAGCAGTTCCGCGCCCGTGTGCGCACCGGTCCAGATGGCGGCGGCGTCACCGTCGTACTCCTCGACGACGTACGAGGCCAGCTTCTGGATCCGGCCCGCCATCGCGCCCGGGAACCGGTGCACGGCAGGCGTACGTGAGACCAGCTCGGCGAACTCGTCCGGGTCGCGGTCGACGACCACGGCCGGGTCGAGCGTCTCGGTTCCGAGCCGCGACACGATGACCGCCGGGCCGGCAAACGCCTTCTCCATCGGCACCTGCTGGTCCAGCAGCATCCCGACCAGCAGCGCGAACGGATCGCGGGCCAGCAGCGCGTCGGCGTCGGCGTCGCCCGCCAGGTACAGCGTCGTCATGATCCGCACGTCCTTCGATCAGCCCAGGTCCTCGGCCTTGACGGCCAGGACCGGGCACGGCGCGTCCAACAGGATACGTTGAGCATTGCTCCCCAAGATCAGTTTTCCGACCGGGCTGCGGCGCCGGAGCCCGATGACGATGAAGTCGGCGCCGGTCTCCTCGGCCACCGAGATCAGATCCTCCGCCACGTCCATACCGCGGACCAGCTGGCGCACCTCGGCCTCGACGCCCGCCTCGGCGAGCTGGCCACGGGCCTGTTCGAGTTCGGCGTCGGCGCGCGCGGCCTCCTCGCCGTCGTGGTCGCGTCCTCCATGGGCCGAGTTGATCACGACCAGGCGCGCGCCGCGGAGCTTCGACTCCTCGGCGGCGCGCCGCAGCGCCGCGCGGCCCTCGGGCTTCGGAACGTACCCCACGACGATCGCGGTCATCGCATCCTTCTCTCGCACCCGCCGGCTCCTGCCGCACGGATGTCGTGCTCGTGTCAGGTCGCGGCGCAACGCTACCGCAACACGGCGCCACCGGACCCGCGCAGCGGCCATTCGCCGTACTCGCAGCGCGGGCGGCCTCGCGCTGCCCTGGCGGTGTCGGTGCCTTGTGGGACCATCTGGTCATGCGCGTCCTCCACCTCGACCTGGACGCGTTCTTCGCATCGGTCGAACAGCGCGACAAGCCGTCGCTGCGCGGTCGGCCGGTCATCGTCGGCGGTATCGGCCCGCGCGGGGTGGTGTCCACCGCCTCCTACGAGGCGCGCACGTTCGGTGTCCGCTCTGCCATGTCGATGAGCGAGGCCCGGGCGCGCTGCCCGCACGCGGCGTACCTGGCCGGCAGGTTCGCCGTCTACCGCGAGGTCAGCGAGTTCGTCATGGACCAGTTGCGCGCGATCTCGCCGCTGCTCGAGCCGCTCTCGCTCGACGAGGCGTTCGTCGACCTCGGCGGCAGCGACCTGCCCGACCTCTCCCCCGGCCCGGTCCGCAAGCTCGCCGACGACCTGCGCGCCACCATCCGCGCACGTACCGGCGTCACCGCCAGCGTCGGCGTGGCGTCGTCGAAACTCATGGCGAAGATCGCCTCGGAACAGGCCAAGCCCGACGGCATGGTCGTCATCGAGCCCGGCGCCGAGCTCGACGTGCTGCACCCGCTGAGCGTGCGCGCGCTGCCCGGCGTCGGTCCGGCCACGGCGGCTCGGCTGGCGCGGCTGGGGGTGAAGACGGTGGGCGACCTGGCCCGTATCACCGAGCCCGACCTCGTCGACCTGGTCGGCGCTGCACACGGAGGCATGCTGCACCGGCTGGCGCGGGCCCGCGACGAGCGGGCGGTCAGCACCGAGCGCGAATCGAAATCCATCAGCGTCGAGGACACCTTCGATCGTGACGTCACCGACCCGACGCTGCTGGCGGCGCTGGTCACGCGGCTGGCCGAGAAGCTGGCCGAGCGGATGAACGCATCCGGGCACTCCGGGCGGACCATTACGCTCAAGACCCGGCTCCACGACTTCACGACGCTGTCGCGATCGGCCACGTTGCCCGCTCCCACCGACGACCCGCGCACCGTGTCGCGCGTCGCGTCCCGCCTGCTGTCGGAGATCGACGTCACCGGTGGTGTCCGGCTGCTCGGCGTCGGCGTCTCCGGACTGTCCGACTGGGTCCAGGACGATCTGTTCGGCACCGAGCCGGAGGCCGCCGAGGACCCCGGCGAGCGGTCCGCCGGCGGGTTCGTCGGCGTGCGCACCGACGGGGCGTCGGGCGAGGACGCGCCGGCCGACGCGGTGCCGAGCGACGGTGACCGTGCCGGTGACGTCCGGGTCGGCGAACTCCTGCACGAGACGCAGGCGTGGGTGCCCGGCATGGACGTCGTGCACGACGAGCACGGCCCGGGCTGGGTCTGGGGCAGCGGACTCGGCCGGGTCACCGTCCGGTTCGAGACCGCCGGCACACCGCCCGGCCCGGTGCGCACGTTCGCCGCCGACGACCCCGCACTCTCCCCAGCCCGCCCCCACCCCCAAGCCCTTTCGGAATGATCACGTTCCGCATGGAATTCCATGCGGAGCGTGATCATTTCCCCGCAGGAGGAGTGGCTCTCAGGCGTTTCTCACATCGCGCGGGCACACTGAGAGCATGCGAGTACTTGTCGCCGACGACGACCCGAGCGTGCGCGAGTCGCTGCGCCGGTCGCTGACGTTCAACGGGTACCAGGTCGAGCTGGCCACCGACGGGGAGGAAGCGCTCCAGTCGATCACGGCCGCCACGCCGGACGCCGTCGTCCTCGACATCATGATGCCGCGCATGGACGGGCTGGCGGCCTGCCGGGCACTGCGTGCGGCCGGCAACGACCTGCCGATCCTGATGCTCACCGCGCGCGACGAGGTCTCCGACCGCGTCTCCGGGCTCGACGCCGGCGCTGACGACTACCTGCCGAAGCCGTTCGCGCTCGAGGAGCTGCTGGCCCGGCTGCGGGCGCTGCTGCGCCGGGCGACGCCGTCCGAGGACGGCACACCGTCGCACGAACTGCGCATGGGCGATCTGAGCCTCGACCCCGACACCCGCGACGTCACCAGGGGTTCGCGGAGCATCCGCCTGACGCGCACCGAGTTCGCCCTGCTCGAACTGTTGCTCAAGCACCCGCGCCAGGTGCTGACCCGGGACCGGATCCTCGAGGAGGTCTGGGGGTACGACTTCCCCACCACGGCGAACTCCCTCGAGGTGTACATCGGGTACCTGCGCCGCAAGACCGAGGACGCCGGCGAGCCCCGGCTGATCCACACCGTGCGGGGCGTCGGATACGTCGCGCGCGAGGATCCACCGTGAGTGACACGACCGACCGTGACCAGCGGAACGTCCCACCCGTTCCGCCGCCACCGGACGCCGCGCCGCATCCCGCCGGGTCCGGGACTCGTCCCGATGACGGCTCGACGGCCGGCCGGTCAGACGACGACACCGATGCGGACGGTGACTCCGGCCGGCCCGTCGGTGGCCGCGTCGGCGGCGGGGTCTCGCGCTATGTCGGGCGTCTTTCGCTGCGCACCCGGGTCGGCGCGCTCGCGGCATTCGGCGTCGGGCTGGCCGTCACGCTGACCGCGCTCGCCGCTTATCTGACGGTGTCGGCCCAGCTCACCGACAGCGTCGACGAAAGCCTGCTGGATCGCGCCGAGCAGGCGGTGTCGACCCCGTTCGGTGACCCCGCGATGCTGGTGCAGCAGCCCGCCGAGGCGATCCTCGCCGCCGACCTGCGCATCGGCCTGCTCCGCGCCGACGGTCAGCCGTTCGCGGCCAACGAGGCCAGCACGCCGCCGATGGGCGACCCGGAGCTGGCGGTGGCCAAGGGCCGGTCGGCCGAGAGCGTGCGAACCGTCGAACTCGACGGAGGTTCGTTCCGGGTGGTCGCCGTTCCGGCCGCCCCCGACTTCGCGCTCGTTCTCGCCCAGCCGACCGAGCAGACCGAGGAGGTCCTGGCCCGGCTGCGCACCGTGTCCATCATCGCCGGCGGTGTCGGCATCGTACTGGCGGCCTGGGCCGGCATGTCGATCGCCCGCGGCGGCCTGCGCCCGGTGCGGCGGCTCACCGACGCCGCCGAGCACGTCGCCGAGACCGGCGAGCTCGAACCGATCGAGGTGACCGGCAGCGACGAGATCGCCCGCCTGGCGCACGCCTTCAACGCGATGCTGGTGGCGCTGCGCGAGGCCCGGCTGCGCCAGTCGCGGCTGGTCGCCGACGCCGGGCACGAGTTGAAGACGCCGCTGACCAGCATGCGCACCAACCTCGACCTGCTGGCGCAGAGCGAGGCCAGCGGCGGGATGTCCGCCGACGACCGCGCCCAGCTGATCACAGACACCCGTGCCCAGGCGGTCGAGCTCACCCAGCTGGTCGGCGACCTCGTCGAGCTCTCTCGCGAGGATCCGCCCGCCGCGGCCGCCGAGCGGATCGACCTCGCCGACGTGGTCCGCGACGCCCTGGAGCGGGTGCGCCGGCGGGCGCCGGACGTCGCGTTCTCCGCCGACCTGCACTCGTCGCCCGTCGACGGCGACGCGACCCAGCTCGAACGTGCTGCCACGAACCTGCTGGACAACGCCGCGAAGTTCAGTCCGCCGCACGGCACTGTGACGGTCACGCTGCGCGACGGCGCCCTCGACGTCAGCGACGAGGGTCCCGGTATCGCCGAGACGGACGTCGACCGCGTCTTCGACCGCTTCTACCGTTCCACCGAGGCCCGTGGTCTCCCCGGTTCCGGGCTCGGGCTGGCCATCGTCAAGGCGACGGCGGAACGGCACGGCGGCAGCGTGGACGCCGGCCGGTCGCCGTCGGGCGGAGCCCGGCTGACGATGCGCCTGCCAGCAGCTTCTTCGTCTGCTCTTGACTGAATTTCAGTGTTCTCTCAGCGTATGGGGGCAGTGTAGGGGCATGAGCGACGACACGAACGACACAGGCCGCAACGACCGTCCGGCTTCGCCACCGACACCGGGGCCCACGCCTCCACCGCCGGCCACGAACACCGGCGGGACCGGCTGGTCGACACCGGCGGGCTCGCCCGCGGGTCGCCCGGGTCCGTGGACGAGCGCCGGGCAGGAAACACCGCCCGCGGGTGAGGCGGACACGACGGGTGCCGAACCCACGCGTGAGCAGCCCGCCACCGGCGAGTCCTCCGCGACGACGCCCACCGGGTCCGCCGCGGACGGAAGCGGCACAGCGACCGGCGGCGCGGCTTCCGGCGGCGCCGCACCGCCCTCGGACACGAGTGTGTTCGGGGTGGCCACGCCACCGCCCGGCGGCAGCGGCACCACCACAGCGCCGGAACCCCGCCGCAAGGGCCGCGGCCGGCTGGTCCTCGCCGGACTCGCCATCGGAGCGATCCTCGGCGGCGGCGCCGGAGCCGGCGTGACCCAGCTCGTCGACGACGAGGCCGAGACGGCCCCGTCGAACGCCGAACGCAGCGATCTCGACGTCGGGACGGACGGCGAGGCGGGCGGCAGCAACGACGACGACAGCGCCAACGGCCAGCCCGCCGCCACCGGATCGGACGTGCAGCAGGTCGCCGACCAGGTGCTGCCCAGCGTCGTGTCGATCTCGGTGCGTAGCCAGATGGGCCAGGCCGGCGGCACCGGCGTGGTCATCTCCTCCGACGGCGAGATCCTGACGAACAACCACGTCGTCGCGGCGGCCGCGCAGGGCGGCGGCGCGCTGCAGGTGACGTTCGCCGACAACACGACCGCCGAGGCAGAGGTCGTCGGCACCGACCCGCTGACGGACCTCGCCGTCATCAAGGCGCAGGGGGTCTCCGGCCTCACCCCGGCCGAGCTCGGCAGCTCGGCCGACCTCGGCGTCGGCCAACAGGTCGTCGCGATCGGTTCGCCGCTGGGCCTGGACGGCACCGTCACCAGCGGGATCGTGTCGGCGATGAACCGTCCGGTCGTCGCCGGTCAGCAGCAGCAACAGTCCGGCACGAACTCGGTCATCAACGCGATCCAGACCGACGCGCCGATCAACCCCGGAAACTCCGGCGGGCCGCTGGTCAACATGAACGGCGAGGTCATCGGCATCAACAGCGCCATCGCCACGGCCGGGCAGAGCTCCGGCTCGATCGGCCTGGGCTTCTCCATCCCGATCGACCAGGCCAAGCCGATCGTCGAGCAGCTGCTGGACGGCCAGGAGGCCACGCACGCGCGGATCGGTGTCGGTGTCAACAACCCGCAGGACACCCGCGGCGCCTACATCGCGTCGGTCAACCCGGGCAGCGGCGGCGACGAGGCCGGCCTGCAGGAGGGTGACATCGTGACCGCGGTCGACGACCGGCCGGTCAACAGCGCGACCTCGCTGATCGCCGCGATCCGCACGTACCGTCCCGGCGACGAGGTGACGCTGACGTACCTGCGCGACGGTGAGGAGCAGACCGCTCAGGTGACCCTGGGCAGTGACACCGAGACCACCTGATCCGGCCCGTCCGTCGCTCCGCCGCCCCGGCCGGCCGCCATCGCGCGGTCGCCGGGGCGGCGACGTCTGTCGGTGCGACCGGGCACACTGGCTGTCGTGCTCCTGAACGATGTCGCCGACACGTCCGTCGCGGTGGCCGAGGTCTCCGGCCGGCTGGCCAAGATCCGCACCCTGTCCGAGTGCCTGCGCCGCGCCGGGCCGGACGAAGCGCCGGTCGTCACCAGCTACCTCAGCGGTGAGCTGCGCCAACGCCGCACCGGTCTGGGGTACGCGGCTCTGCGCGAGATGCCGCCTCCCGCCTCCGAGGCCGGGTTGGACGTGCTCGAGGTCGATGCCGAGTTCGCCGAGCTCGCCCAACTGTCCGGCCCCGGGTCCACGACCCGGCGGCGCGAGCGCTTCCGGGCGCTGCTTACCCGGGCCACCCCCGCCGAGCAACGGCTACTGGCCGGGCTGGTCAGCGGTGAGCTGCGGCAGGGCGCGTCGGACGGCGTCCTCACCGAAGCCGTCGCCGTGGCGGCGGACCTGGATCCGGCCGAGGTGCGCCGCGCGGTGACCGTCGCCGGTGCGCTGGTGCCGGTGGCCGGCGCGGTGCTGGCCGAGGGAGCCGCGGGGCTGGCCGCGTTCCGGCTCACGGTGGGCTCGCCGGTACGTCCGATGCTCGCCGCGCCCGCCGCCGACATCGACGAGGCGCTCACCCGGACCGGCGAGGCCGCGGTCGAGTGGAAGCTCGACGGCGTGCGGGTGCAGATCCACCGCCGCGGTCGCGACGTCACCGTGTACAGCCGCACTCTCGACGACATCACCGCGCAGGTGCCCGAGATCGTCGAAGCGGCGCTCGCGCTGCCCGTCGAGTCCGTGGTCCTCGACGGCGAGACCATCGCTCTCGACCGGGACGGCCGGCCGCTGCCGTTCCAGCGCACCTCGGCACGGGTCAGCAGCCGGACCGCCGTCGAACGCGCCCGGCAGGAAGTGCCGCTGGCGGTCTACGTCTTCGACTGCCTGCACCTGGACGGCACCGACCTGATCGGCGAGCTCGGTCCGCGGCGCTGGGCCGCGATGGCCGGCGTGGTGCCCGAGGCGCACGTCGTGCCGCGCGTCGTCACCGCCGAGCCGGACGAGGCGCGCGCGTTCTTCGACCGTGCGCTGGCCCGCGGTCACGAGGGCGTCATCGTGAAGTCGTTGTCGGCGCCGTACGAGGCGGGCCGCCGGGGCGCGGGCTGGCTCAAGGTCAAGCCGCGGCACACCCTCGACCTCGTGGTCCTCGCCGCCGAGTGGGGCCACGGCCGGCGGCGCGGATGGCTGTCCAACCTGCATCTCGGCGCACGGGACCCCGCCGGTGACTACGGTCCCGAGGGCGGCTACGTCATGCTCGGCAAGACGTTCAAGGGCCTGACCGACGCCATGCTCGACTGGCAGACGCGACGGCTCCAGGAGCTCGCCGAGGGCTCGACGCAGCAACCGGTCGTCAGCGTCCGGCCGGAGTTGCTGGTCGAGGTGGCCTTCGACGGCGTGCAGACGTCACCGCGGTACCCCGCGGGCATGGCGCTGCGTTTCGCGCGCGTGCTGCGCCACCGCACCGACAAGCCGCCGGCCGAGGCCGACACCGTCGGCGCCGTACACGCCATCCTGCGCCCTGCCGGCACGACGCCGTGACCACCCGGCCCCGCACAGCCGGTGGTCAGCCGCGGTGGGCCTGCGCCAGCCGCTCCATGCCGTCGGCAAGCACCTCGACGCCGGTGTGGTCCGACGAGCTGAGCAGCAGCCCTGCCGCCTCCCACAGCGCGGTCTGCACGGCCTCCGCCGCCTGGTCGTCCGGTCCGTCGCTGCCCGCCGACGCGCGTTCCAGGCCGGTCGTCGCCTCGACCAGCCTGGCCCACGACGTCGGCGCGTAACGGCCGGTGACGACCCGCACGCGCTCGCCGTCCTTCAACACCGCGGACCGGTCACGGTCGTGCAGGTACTGCGCCACGGCCGCGCCGCCGACGGCGCCGAGGACGAGGCCCAACAGCACGCCCACGACGACCCCGACCGCGCCGAGGCCGAGCACGCCGATCAGCACACCCAGCAGGGCGGCGCCCACGACGGCGCCCGGCGCCGCGCCGAGCAGCTGGTGCCGACGCGCACCGATACCGGCGACCTGGAACAACGGCGGCGGGTCGCGCAGCACCTCGGGTAGGCGCTCACGCAGGACCGGGTCGTCCAGACCTGGGCGCAACACCGCGAACGTCTCGGGCACCGCTTGGCCCGACTCGGACGCGTGAGCAGGACGGCCCGATGTCCAGCGCACCGCACCCCATTGCCGTGTCTCGACCACGTTCGGCAGCCAGGCGCCACCGCCGGCACGGGACTGGTCCACGATCTCTTGTTGCTCGTCCCACGTACGCGACCACTCCCACTCTTTCATCACGGTCAGCGGGTGTGGTCGGCTCATCTCGATCTTCTCTCCATCATGATCGTTTCACCGCTGGTGGATTGTGCCCGCCCCCGAACGAGTCTGGTCCGAAGCTTACCTGCCGGAGCCGAGCCGATCAGTCGGCCATCCGGCCGTATTTGCGGCGTGCCTGCCGGATACCGTGAACACGTGTACCGGTTCCTGCTGACGCCACGGTGGATGGCTCTGCATGCCGTGATGATCATCGCCCTGCTGGTGTGTCTCGTCCTCGGCTGGTGGCAGTTCGGCGTGTACGAGAACAGCCGGGATCGCCAGGACGTCCGCGACGAGCCCGCAGTAGCGGTGTCCGAGCTCGCGCAGCCGGGCGAGCCGCTGGGTGACGCGCGCGAGCGGCCGGCCGTCGCCGAGGGCCGGTACCTGGCCGAGCAGCAGCGCCTGGTGCCGGGGCGGGTGCACGACAACGTCCTGGGCTCGTACGTCGTCACTCCGTTGCGCCTCGAGGACGGCATGGTCGTTCCCGTCCTGCGTGGTTGGGTCGACGACGCGGACGGCGCCGCGGCAACCGCGGTACCACCGGGGCCGGTCACGGTCGAGGGTCACCTGCTGCCGCCGGAGACCTCTGAGCACGCGACGGTCCGCCGCGGCCAGGTGCTCGAGCCCGGCCAGGTCGCCTACATCGCGCCCGGGCGGCTCGCCGAGCGCGCCGGCGTGCCGGAGCGGACGGCGTTGCGCGGATACCTGCTGCTCGGCGCCGAGAGCCCCGCTCCCACGGCGGCCCCGCAGCCGCTCGGCATCGACGAGGTGGCGCCGATCCGCGACGTCAGCCCGTGGCAGAACCTGTCCTACTGGGCGCAGTGGTGGGTCTTCGGCCTCGCGGCAGTCGTGTTCTGGGCGTCGATCGTGCGCTCGGGCGTACGGACGCGCAAACGCGAGATCAACGCACCCGCTGTGTCTCACGCGCCTTCGTGACCACGAAGCGCTCGGCCACGAACGATGCGAACGGGATGGTTCCGGCCAGCGCGATGAGCACCGCCCAGCTCGGCTTCCAGTTGCGCTGATACACCAGCATGCCCGTGGCGACCAGGTAGATCACGTAGAACCAGCCGTGGATCGGCGAGACGATGTGGCTCATGGTCGGGTCGCCGGCGGGACCGTAGCGGACGACCATGGCCACACACAGCACGAGCAGGAAGACCCCCGTGATGTAAGCCATCACGCGGTAGAAAGGCACAGCATCTCGGCGCACCCCTCGAGCCTATCGGCGACGACACGCGCGCACCGCCGCGGGCCCGTCCGGCACGCGCGCCCGGCCGGTGAGCGACAATCGCGACATGGCTCCGGTGCGGGTGCGGGACGCGATCGTCATCCCTGACGAGGAGCTGACCTGGCGCTTCTCGCGTTCCGGTGGTCCGGGAGGCCAGCACGTCAACACCACTGACTCGAGAGTGGAGCTGTCGTTCGACGTGTCGGCCTCGAGCGTGCTGGGCGCGGCCGAGCGTGAGCGGATCCGTACCCACCTCGGTGAGCGGCTCAACGACGGGGTGCTGACGATCGTGGCCGCCGAGCACCGTTCGCAGCTGCGCAACCGACGGGCAGCGATGGCGCGGCTCGCGCGGACCCTGGACGAGGCGCTGCGTCCGCCCCCGCCGCCACGGCGCCCCACGAAACCCTCACGCGCGGCCCGTGCCCGCCGTGTGGAGCACAAGAAGCAACGCGGCCGGACCAAACGGCTCCGGGGCCGCCCGGACGACGGCTGAGCGCGGGCACCGCGACACCGGCCCGGCCGGCCGGAGTTCCGGTGTCAGCTGCCGTCGTCACCGTCGCTGAGCTCGGCGAGGAACTGCTCGAGCTCCGCGCCGATCTCGTCGGCGCTGGGCACCGCCTGCTGTTCGGCGATGAGGCTGCCCCGGCTCTCGCTGCCCGCGAACGCGTCGTACTGACTCTCGAGCGCGTGCACGACCTTCGCCACCTGCTCGTTGCCCTCGACCTGCTCTTGCACCAGCTCGTCGGCACGGCGCGAGGCCTCGACGAGGTCGTCCGACGGCAACAACAGCCCGCTGACGCTGCTCAGCGCCCGTAGCAGGCTCAGCGACGCCTGCGGGTAATCGGACTCCGCGAGGTAGTGCGGCACCCGCGCCACCAGCCCGATGGCATCCTTCCCGGCCTTACCCAGCCGGTACTCGAGCAGCGACGAGACGTTTCCCGGAACGCGCAGCTCGACATCGACCATGCCGTTGCCGTCGAGCAGCTCGGGCCGGGTGGCGTGCGAGAGCACACCGATCGGCCGGGTGTGCGGAACCGGGTTCGGAATGCCCTGCACGCCGACGGACAACCGGACGTCTAGCCGTTCGACCAGGTCGATGACGGCGGCGGCGAACGCCTCCCACCGCACGTCCGGCTCAGGACCGGACAGCAGCAGGAACGACGACCCGGTGTCGTCGTGGACCCGGCGAAGCGTCAGCTCCGGTGCGGCGTACTCCTGGAACGCGCCGTCGGCGAAGCGCATCTCCGGCCGGCGGGAGCGGTAGTCGATCAACGTGTCCACGTCGAACCGCGCGACGACCTCGTGATCGAGGGTCGCCAGCAGATGGTCGATCAGACCCTTGCCGGCCTTCCCTGCATCGACGAACCCGTCGAACCAGTAGACGAGGACCGGCGACTCCGGCTCGGGCAGTTCACCGACGAACTCGTACAGATCACTGCCGTTCGACATGACCAGGCTCCAGACGTCGTGTGGACACGGACACCACGTACAACACCGAACCGGCCCGCACGCTTCCCGGAACAGATCATTCGTGCGCGGTGGCGACCACGCAGACGTCCACCGGCTCCTGATACGGCAGGCCCAGCAGCACGCAGACGAGGCCGAGGAACGCGTCCGCGTCGCGCAGCAGATCGTCGGCCTCGCGGACCGTCACCGCCGAGCGCAGCCCCGCCTGAGCCGCCGACCGCTTCCCCGCGTTGGCGGCGAAGAACGCGGCCCACTCGGACAGCTCGGGCGCCACCCCCGGGAGCAGCTCCCACACGTTCCGCGGGCCGTGGCCGCGCCGCGCGCTGCGCCCCGAGCGGCGTGGGTTGACCGGCCGCGCCCGCGCGGCCAGCACCGCCGCTGCCGCTCGCAGCGCGCCCAGGTGCGCCGCGACGAACCGGTCGTTCGCCGTGCCCGCCGTCGCGGACTCCGCCAGGCACGCCCGCGCCTGATCGATCAGGTCCAGCGTGGCGTGCCCCATCGGTGGGCGCGAGCGCCCGGGCCGGGACGCGTCCGAACCGTGCGTCGCCCTGCTGACCTGCTGGAATTCAACTGTCACCGTCGCCTCCGAACATGCCGTTCGAACTTTTGTTCGATACGCTGAAGACTGTACACCTCGGGACCGACAGCCCGTCAACACCGAACGCTCACCGACGGCGCGCCGAGATCCGGCGCCGCGTCACGGCCGCCGGCACGATGCGGCGCGGACGTCAGGCGCGCGGGCCGACGGTGGCCATGGCGCGGTCGACGGCATCGGTGAACGAACCCTGCGCGCCGGATGCGAGCCAGGAGTGCTGCGCGGCCACGAGACACCCGAACGCCGCGGCGGTGAGGGCGCGGGGCGTCGGATCGTCGGCGGCGTAGGGCGTGCCGGCCGCCTCGGCGCGATCCATCAGTTCGGCGACCACAGCGTCCTGCATGTGCTGCAGCTTCTGCAGGTAACCGGCCAACAGCACGGGAGTCTCGAAGACCATTCGATGGATCGGCTCCACCATCCGGACGCTGCCCGGCATCTCCGCCAAGGACGTCAGCACGTCGAACACTCGGCGCAGCGACGTCCAGACCGCCTCGTCGGCCGGGCGCGCACGCAGGGCGGCGAGCATGTCGTCCACGACGAGGTCGAACTTGCCGAGAACGACCTCCTCTTTGGACGAGAAGTAGCGGAAGACGCTGCGCTGGGACATGCCGACGGCTGCGGCGATGTCGTCGATGGTCGTGGCCTCGAAGCCGCGTTCGACGAACAGCTCGTTGGCGGCCTCGGCGATCTCGTTCCGCACCGCCCGACGGGTGCGCTCCCGGAGATCGCGCTGTTTCTCGCTCATGATGCCCAGACAGTAACAGGCTCCGTCCAGAATGACAGTAACTGCCATCCTAGGCGTACGCTGTCATCTGCAAGCGTCGGTTCAGCCACGAGGGGAAGACCAATGACCGAGGGCAAGACCATCGTCGTCACCGGAGCCAGCGACGGCATCGGCGCAGCAGCGGCCCGCATGCTCCACCGGGACGGCCACCGCGTCGCCATCGTCGGCCGCTCGCCGCAGAAGACCCGCGCCGTCGCCGCCGAGATCGGCGTGGACCACTACGTCGCCGATTTCACGCGCCTCGACGACGTCCGCGAGCTCGCCGGCGAACTGAGCACCGCCTACCCGCGCATCGACGTGCTCGCCAACAACGCCGGCGGTGTCTTCGGCGATCGCGCCAAGACCGCCGACGGCTTCGAGCGGACCTTCCAGATCAACCACCTGGCGCCGTTCCTGCTCACCAAGCTCCTGACGGACACGCTCGTCGCCAGCAACGCGACGGTGATCCAGACCTCGAGCGTGGGCGCGCGCATGGCGGACACACTCGACGTCGACGACCTCGACCACGACCGGAACTTCGGCCCGGTACGCGTCTACAACGCGGCGAAGCTCGAGAACATCCTGTTCACCAGGGAACTGCACCGCCGATACCACTCCCACGGCCTCTCCGCCGCCGCCTTCCACCCGGGCAACGTGGCGACGAGTTTCGGCACCCGGTCCGAGAGCCGGCTGATGAGGTTCATCACCACCAACCGCATCACCCGCGCCATGCTGACCACCCCGGAGAAGGGCGCCGACCAGCTGGCCTGGCTCGCCGAGAGCCGGCCCGGCGTGGAGTGGGAGTCCGGCACGTACTACGAGAAGCGCCGGCCCGCGAAGCGCACGAACCGGCAGGCCGACGACGCCGTCCTGGCCCGCCGGCTCTGGGACCGCTCCGAAGAACTGCTGCGATGACGTCGGACGGTAAGCTCGGTTGCCGTGACCAGCTCGACCCAGGACACCTCGAACCACCCCAAGGTCGCCCAGGTGCGCTCGGCACTGCGCGCGGCGGGCGTCGACCGCGAGATCACGGTGCTGCCGGAGTCCGCCCCCACCGCGGCGCTGGCCCGAGCCGCCGGTGCCGTGCAGGTAGGCCGCGCCGGCGCCGCGTTCGTCCGCGAGCACACCGACCAGGCCATCGGCGGGGTCGCGCCCGTGGGCCACCCGGCCCCGATCCGGACGTTCGTCGACACCCGACTGGCCGAGCACGACCGCGTGTGGGCGGCCGCCGGTCATCCGCACACCGTGTTCGCGACCACGTTCGACGAGCTGGTCCGGGTCACCGGCGGCACACCCGTCGACGTCGCGGGCTGACGGCGCCCGCGGGAGACGCGACGTGGCGAAGGTCGTGGTGATCGGAGCCGGCCTGGCCGGGCTCGCGACCGCGCTCAGGCTGGCCGACCTGCGCCACGACGTCACCGTCCTCGAGCGCTCGTCGACGGTCGGCGGCCAGATCGACCGGGTCGAGCTGGACGGCGGGGTCGTCGACCTCGGCCCCGCGGCGTTCACACTTCCCGCCCCGGTGCGTGAGCTGTTCCGCTCGACCGGGCGTCCCCTCGAGCGCGAACTCGACCTGGTTCCGGCCGATCCGGCCATGCGGGTGCTGTTCGGCGACGGTTCGGTGGTGGAACTGCCGAACGCCACGAGTGCCGGGGCGAGGCGCGCGTTCGACGACGCGCTCGGCGCTGGATCCGGCGCCGAGTGGGACTCCGTCGTCCGGCACGGCGACGCGCTCTGGCGCACGCTGCGCCCGCGTGTCATGGGCTACGCCGCGCGCGCCGGCACCCGGGTCGCGGCGCTCGACGAGTACACGGCGCACCTGCATGACGACCGGCTGCGGTCGCTGCTCGGCTGGCACGCGACGACCGTCGGCGAGTACCCAGCCGGTGCCCCCGAGTCCGTCACCGTGCTGCCGTACCTCGAGCAGGCGTTCGGCACCTGGACCGTCCGCGGCGGACCGGGCCGGCTCGTGGACGCCCTACGGGACCGGGCCGAACAACGCGGAGCCCGCGTCCGTACCGACACGGCCGTGCAGGCGATCGACGTCGGCTCCGGCCGGCGCGCGACGGCTGTCGTGCTGGCGGACGGCGAGCGGCTCGGCGCCGATCTCATGGTGGCGGCCGTCCAGCCCGCCGCGGTGCGCGAACTGGTCCCGGTGCCGCTGCTCCGCGATCCGCGACGGAGTCTGACGGACCTCGCGACCGGGCTCCGCCGCGATCCGGGCCGCCCGTCCGGGCGCTCGTGCCTGTGCGTCGTGCTCCGCGCGCCGGCCGGGCCCCGGGCGCAGGACGGCGCCCGCGTCGTACTGCCGCCCGCCGGAGACCGCCCGGCCATGACGGTGCACCGGGCCGGCGACGCAGCCGGGCCGGAGGTCATCTGGGTGATCAACGCCGACTGCGCCCCGCACGGCACCGGACGCGCAGCACTCGACTGGACCGCTCCCGGCGTCGCCGACCGCCACACCGCGGCGCTGATCCGGCACGCCGTCGCCGCGGGAGCCCTGGGGCCCGCAGCCGCCGAGATCGCGCCGCTCCTGGTGCGCACGCCGTACGACTGGGCGCACCGCGTCGGCGCTCCGGGGGGCCGTGTGCACGGCGAGCGCTCCGGCGACCCGCCGGCCTACGTGAGCCGCCCGGGCCCGTCGACACGCGTCGACGGGCTGCTGCTCGCCGGGGCCGGCGCACATCCCGGGCCCGGCGTGCCGATGGGGGTCATCTCCTCCGGCCTCGTCGCCGACCGCGTCGGCCGCGCATGAGGGCGCCGGAGACCACCGCCGCGGGTGGTCTCCGGCGGCCTCGGGCGGAACGTGCCGTCACCGCGGCCGGCGGGCGCCGGCTCAGGTGGTGCGGTTGGCGAGTCCCAGTGCCTCGTACACCTCGCGGGCGGCCGTCGACCGGTTCAGCGTGATGAAGTGCAGACCCGGCACCCCCTCGGCCAGCAGCCGCTCACACAGCTTGGTGGCGACCTCGACGCCGATGGAGCGCACGGCCTCCGGGTCGTGCTCGACGGCCATCAGCCGTTCGGCGAGGTCGGCCGGGAAGTCGGCGCCGGACAGGGTGGCGAACCGCTCGATCTGGCGGACGTTCGTCACCGGCATGATCCCCGGGATGATCGGCGCCTCTCCCCCGGCCGCGGCGACCCGGTCGCGCATGCGCAGGTAGTCCTCGACGTGGAAGAACATCTGGGTGATGGCGTACTCGGCACCGGCGCGGAACTTGCGCACCAGGAACTTGGCGTCGGTCTCCACGTCTGGCGCACGCGGGTGCTTCTCCGGGAACGCAGCGACGCCCACGCAGATGTCGCCCATCTCGCGGATGAGGCGCACCAGCTCTTCGGCGTACTCGAACCCCTCCGGGTGTTTGACCCACTCGGCGCCGGGGTCGCCCGGCGGGTCGCCGCGCAGCGCGAGAACGTTGCGGATGCCCGCGTCGCAGTACTCGCCGATGACGTGGCGCAGCTCGGCGACCGAATGGTTGACAGCCGTCAGGTGCCCGACCGTGGTCAACGTGGTCTCACGCGCGAGACCGTCGGTGATGCGGACGGTGCTCTCTCTGCTCGTTCCGCCCGCGCCGTAGGTCACGGACACGAAGGTCGGCGAGAGCCGCTCGAGCTCACGGATGGTCCGCCAGAACGTCGTCTCACCGTCCTCGGTCTTCGGGGCGAAGAACTCGAACGAGAACGACTGTTCCCCTGAGGCCAACAGCTCACCGACGGACTGTGCCGCGTCCGGTGATGTGGGCAGTTGCTCCAAAACCATCCGAACAGGATAACGGCCACCGCCCGGGGGTGACTCGCGCGCGCCACATGGTAGACGTTAGGTTAGTAACACCTAACCCACACTGCTCCCTGATCGTCTGGACCGTACATGCCACTCGTCACGGCCGACCTCGCGGCCCTCCCGCGCCCCGGGACGGACAGCACGCCCGCTGCGCTCGTCGCCGTCGCGCACGAGCTCGGACGCGTGCACGACACGTTCGCCTTCACCCCGGCCGCACCCGACGGTGACGGCTGGGTCGCCCTGTCCGCGGTCACCGAGGCCCAGGTCGGCGCCTGGCTGGACCGGCTGACCGCCGCTGCGGGCGGGCATCGCACGGTCGCCGCCTCGTACCTGGTCCTGCGGCTCACCGGCAGCGTGGCGACTCCGCTGATGGCCGCCTACCTGTTGCAGGGCCGCGGTCTTCCCATCGACGACGAACACGCCGCGGTCCGCCTCGACGGTGAGCAGTTCGACCGGCTGGCGCTGCCCGCGGGCGCCGTCGAGGTCGGTCCGGACGACCCGGTCCGCGACAGCCGCGACGTCACCGGCCGCCCGGGCCCCGTGCCCCTCGACCACGACGCGCTGGCCGAACTGATCGCGGTCCGCCTGCACACGGTGCTCACGCCCGTCATCGAGGCCGCCACCCGCCTCGCCCGCTACAGCAGGGCGAACATGTGGAGCGCGGTCGCCGACCGGCTGGCCGGACCGGCGGTACTGGCCGCCAACCTCGGCGGGCTCGACCCACACGAGTGCTGGCGGCGCACGCACGGCGTCGTCGACCGGCTGGCCGCGCTCGGCGCCCCGGTCAGGCGGCGTCCCCGGCTGCTCGAGATCCCCTGGACGGGCGGCACCGCCGTCAGCACCGTCAAGGGCACCTGCTGCCTGAAGTACCTCGAACAGGACCTGCACCCCCGTGACGCCGCGCAGCGGCCACAAGAGTTCTGCGGAGGCTGCCCGTACGTCGGCGACGACGTGCGCGCCGACCGCCGCCGCGCCGCGCTGGAGTCACCCACGCACTGATCCGTCGCGTCCGAGCCCGCACGAGCCCGTGAGGTCCGCCATGCCGATGTCCGTGCCCCTCTCCGTGCCGCTGTCCGTGCCCCTGTCCTTCCGGCGGCGCGTCGCCGGCCTGCTCGCCCTGGTCACGACGGCCGCCGTGGCCGCCGGATGCGGCGACGACTCCGCCGCGGATTCGTCACCGGACGACACCCACACCGTCCAGCACGCACAAGGCGAGACCGAGGTTCCCGACGACCCGCAGCGCATCGCCGTGCTGTGGCGGCCGACCCTGTCGGCGCTCGTCAACCTCGGCTTCGACCCGGTCGCGACCGGAGCGGGCGAGGCCGACGGCGCCGACCTCGGGCCGTTCCTGCCGGACGACTACCCGGCCGACGAGCTCGAGATCGTCGCCGGCACCCGCGAGCCGGACATCGAGGCGCTCGCGGCCGCCGAGCCGGACCTGATCCTCTCCGTCGACGTCGCCGGCTTCGCCGAGGCCTACGACGACCTGGACCGCATCGCGCCGACCGTCTCGCTGGAATGGGCCGGGACCGAGAGCTGGCGCACGCACCTCACCGACCTCGCGGAGGTGCTCCGCGCCGGCGACCGAGCCGACCAGATCGTCGCCGAGTACGACGAGCACGTGCGGCAGGTCCGCGAGTCCGTCGGCGACCCGTCGGCGATCACCGTCTCGCTGGTCCGCGTGCAGGCCGCCGACGTGCTGCGGATCGAGACGCCGCGGTCATTCCCCGGACAGGTGGTCGACGACGTCGGCTTCGCCCGCCCGGAGGGTCACCTCGAACCGGATCCGGACCGCGACTTCATCGAGATCAGCCTCGAGCTGATCCCGCGCACGGACGCCGACGTGATCTTCACCATGGCCAACGACGACAACACCGGCGCCCGCGACCAGATCACCTCGTCCGGGCTCTGGCGCAACCTCGGCGCCGCGCAGCGCGGCGATGTCCACCATGCGGATTACGACGTCTGGGGCAGCTCGACATACCGCGGTGCGCACCGGATCCTCGACGACATCGACGCCGCGCTCGGAGCCGGCTGAGATGTCCCGCCACCGGAGGGCCCGGAGGGCGCACGACGGCCGCCGACCGGACCGCTTAGCCTGACCACCGTGGATACCGCCGCCTCTCCCCGGCCGACGCACCCGGTGGACGACGTCCGACCGCGCGTCGACCGTGTCATCGAGCAGTTCCTCGAACGGCAACGCGCCCTGGTGCACCAGGTGAGCGCCGACGCGGTGGTCCTGCTCGACACCGGGGCCAGGCTGCTCCGCGGCGGCAAACGGCTGCGCCCGACCTTCTGCTACTGGGGCTGGCGCGCGGTCGGAGGCGCTCCGGACGACGACGCGGTGCTGACCGCGGCGGCCGCGCTGGAGCTGTTCCAGGCCTCCGCGCTGGTGCACGACGACGTCATCGACGGCTCCGACACGCGGCGCGGCGAACCGTCGGCACACCGGCGCTTCGCCGGGGTGCACCGTGACGACGGGTGGCGCGGCGCCCCGGACGCCTTCGGCGCCGCGGCCGCCGTCCTGCTGGGTGACCTGCTGCTCGGGTGGAGCGACGAGCTGTTCGACTCCGCGGCTGTCGATGCGGCCGGCTTACGCCGTGCCCGCACGGTGTTCAACCGGATGCGCACCGAGGTCGGCTCCGGCCAGTACCTGGACGTTCTCGAGCAGGCCAGCGGCGCGAGCCGCCCGCACGGTCAGGCCGAGCGCGCCCGCACCGTGATCAGGTACAAGGCGGCGCGCTACTCCGTCGAGCATCCGCTGACCATCGGCGCGTGCCTGGCAGGCGCCGACGACGCCGCGCTGGCGCCGCTGCACCGCTACGGTGCCGCGCTGGGCGAGGCGTTCCAGCTGCGTGACGACATCCTCGGCGTCTTCGGCGACCCGGACCGTACCGGTAAACCCGCGGGCGACGACCTGCGCGAGGGCAAACGGACCGTGCTGGTCGCGTACGCGCTGGAACGCGCCGATACCGCGCAGACGGAGCTGGTCGAGCGCCTGCTCGGCGACCCGGCTCTCGACCCCGACGGCATCGAGCGGCTGTGCGACGTGCTGGTGCGCACCGACGCGCTGGCCAGAGTCGAGGCGCGGGTGGCCGAGCTCGTCGCGGAGGCGTACACGGCGCTGGACACGGCGCAGGTCACCGCGGACGGGCACACGGCGCTGGCCAGGCTGATCGAGCTCGCCACCGACCGCTCCCGATGATCATCGGCACTTTCCGGCCGTGTGGCCGGGAAAGTGCCGATGATCATGGGAAGAGGGTGCCTCACGCACCCATCGCGTGCACGCCGCCGTCGACGTGGACGATCTCGCCGGTCGTCTTGGGGAACCAGTCCGACAGCAACGCCACGACGCCGCGCGCGGCGGGCTCCGGGTCGCCGAGGTCCCACCCCAGCGGGGCGCGCTCGTCCCAGACCCCCTCGAACTGGTCGAACCCCGGGATCGAGCGGGCGGCCATCGTCTTCACCGGCCCGGCCGACACCAGGTTCACCCGGACATGCCGCTCCCCCAGGTACTTCGCCAGGTACCGCGTCGTCGCCTCCAGGCCGGCCTTCGCGACACCCATCCAGTCGTAGCCGGGCCAGGCCACCTGGGCGTCGAAGTCCATCCCGACGACGGAACCGCCCGACGGCATCAACGGCAGGGTGGCCGTCGTGAGCGACTTCAGCGAGTACGCCGACACCTGCATCGCCGTCGACACGTCGTCGAACGTCGTGTCCAGGAACGCCCCGCCGAGCGCGGTGGTCGGCGCGAACGCGATCGAGTGCACGACGCCGTCGAGCCCGTCGACATGCTCGCCGACCCGCTCGGCCAGGCTGTCCAGGTGCGTGTCGTCCTGGACGTCGAGCTCCAGCACCGGCGCCTCGTGCGGCAGCCGCTTCGCGATCCGCTCGACCAGGCTCATCCGGCCGAACCCGGTGACCACCACGGTGGCGCCGGCCAGCTGGGCGAGCCGTGCTGTGTGAAAGGCGAACGACGAGTCCGTCAGCACGCCCGTGACCAGGATCCGTTTGCCCTCGAGGATGCGCCCGCCCGGTACGGTCGGCTCGCTCATGTTCGGCTCTCCTGCGCTCTCGTCCGTCAATGTCCCATGCCCAGACCGCCGTCGACCGGGATGATCGCGCCGGTCACGTACGCCGCGTCGTCGCTGGCGACCCAGCGCACGACCCGGGCCACCTCGTCGGCCGAGGCGTAGCGTCCCAGCGGCACTTCCGCCAGGATCTGCTCGCGCCGCTCGTCGGACAGTTCGTCGGTCATGTCCGACTCCACGAACCCCGGCGCGACGACGTTCGCGGTGATGCCGCGGCTGCCCAGCTCGCGAGCCATGGAACGGGCCATGCCGACGAGCCCGGCCTTGCTGGCGGCGTAGTTGACCTGCCCGGGCGAGCCGAGCAACCCCACCACGCTGGAGATGAACACCACCCGCCCGCGACGCGCACGCAACATCCCCTTGGCCGCGCGCTTGGCGACCCGGAACGCGCCGGTCAGGTTGGTGTCGACGACGTCGGTGAACTCGTCCTCACCCATGCGCAGCAACAACGTGTCGCGGGTGATGCCGGCGTTGGCGACGAGCACCTCCACCGGCCCCTGGGTGGACTCGACCTCGTCGAAAGCCGACTCGACCGAGCTCATGTCGGTCACGTCGCAGCGCACGCCGGACAGCCCGGAAGGGGGCTCACCGCCACGATGGGTGACGGTGACGGCGTCGCCTGCTTCGGCGAACGAGCGGGCTATGGCCAGGCCGATGCCGCGGTTTCCGCCGGTCACCAGAACCGAGCGACTCACCTTCGCAGCTCCTCTCATAGGCGGACCGCGTCGACGCTACCGGATCCCGCCAGTCGCCCCGCCGCTGCCTCCAACAGACCCGGAGAGGTTGCGCCCGCCTGCGACGGCCAGGGTTCGGTCGGGCATCGGCGAGCGAGGAACGAGCGAGCCGCGGGCGAGGACAGCGCGCACGGGCACAACCTCCCCTCACGCGTCTTCGAGGCGGAAACCGACCTTCATGCCGACCTGGAAGTGCTCGACCTCGCCGTCGACGATCTGTCCGCGGATCTCGGTCACCTCGAACCAGTCGAGGTGCCGCAGCGTCTGGGCGGCGCGTCCGATGCCGTTGCGTACCGCGTCGTCGACGCTGTCGGTCGACGTGCCGACGATCTCGCTCACTCGATAAGTGCGGTTCATGGTTCCTCCTTCGTCGCGCAAAACCCGGACTGCGGATGTTTCACTCCAGCGATTCTGGCCTACGGTTGGAAGGTGAGCGGTGCGAACGGCCCGAGCCGACACCGGAGGGACGATCCGGTGCCTTCGGTCACCACGGCCGCCGCCGGTAACAGCACCGACGTGTCCGGGCGGCAGCGGCGCTACCTGATCATGATGGGAATCCGCATCGCCTGCCTGCCGCTGGCTGTCGTGACCGACGGATGGCTACGTTGGATCTTTATCGTCGGGGCTGTCGTCCTGCCCTACGTCGCCGTCGTCGTCGCGAACGCGACCCGCCGTCCGGCCTCGGGCGAGCTGTCTCCGGTGCCGCCGAAACCCCGCGCAGAGCTACCTGCCGCACGGACCCGCGATGATCGAATCAATGAGTAGGAGGCTCTTCCGGAGACGTCTGCTCGCGTGCAATACTCCCCATCGCGCGCGTTCCGTATTCCCCCGTCGGTGCGACGCGTACCGGCGACGTCGGGCGGCTTCCCCCGTGGCTGCCCGACGTCGTCATCTCTCGCCGGGCGCCGTGGGTGCCCGGCGATTCACGTGCGTCTCGGCTCAGCCACCGATCGCCGACATCGGCCGCGTCGGCTGCAGGAAACCCTCGTCGTCGATGCCGTGACCAGCAGCTTTGCTGGCCATCGCCATCTCCCAGCGCGACGCGAGCTCGGCGTCGTCCGCGCCGGCGCGCAGCGGCGTCCGCAGGTCGGACTCGTGCCGGGCGAACAGGCAGTTGCGGATCTCGCCCTCGGCGGTGAGCCGGGTCCGGTCACACGAACCACAAAACGGCCGGGTCACCGACCCGATGACACCCACCCGCTGCGGGCCGCCGTCGACCAGCCACGTCTCGGCCGGCGCGCTGCCGCGCTCGACGTCGCCGATCGGGCTGAGCGTGTACCTCGTCCGCAGCGAGGTCAGGATCTCGTCCGCGGTCACCATGGCCGCCCGGTCCCACCCGTGCTGGGCGTCCAGCGGCATCTGCTCGATGAAGCGCAGCTCGTAGCCCTGCTCCAGCGCCCAGGTCAGCAGGTCGGGCGCCTCGTCGTCGTTGATGCCGCGCATCAGCACCGCGTTGATCTTCACCGGCTCGAGTCCGGCGGCACGCGCCGCGGCCAGCCCTTCCAGCACGTCGTCGAGGCGGCGCCGGTGCGTCATCGTCTCGAACCGCTCGTGGCTCAGCGTGTCGATCGAGCCGTTGACGCGGTCGAGCCCGGCGGTCGCCAGCGTCTCGGCGACGCGGGCGAGGCCGACCGCGTTGGTGGTCAACGACAGCTCCGGCCGTGGCCGCAGCGCGGCGCATTCGGTGACGATGTCCACCAGGCCCCGGCGCAGCAGCGGCTCGCCGCCGGTGAAGCGGACCTCGCGGATGCCGAGGCGCTCCACACCGATGCGCACCAGCCGCACGACCTCGTCGTCGGTGAGCAGCGACTCGCGAGGCAGCCAGGCGAGCCCTTCCTCCGGCATGCAGTACGTGCATCTCAGGTTGCACCGATCGGTCAGAGACACACGCAGGTCAGTGGCGATACGCCCGAACCGGTCTACCAACACACCACCACCCTACGACCATTCTGCGACCCCTGTCGGCACGCGTGCTGACGCGGCGACTACGGTCGGCAGCGTGTACAGGTTCCTGGCCAGCCGCCGGTGGCTGGTTCGCACCATCGCCGGGATACTCCTGGTGCTCGTGTGCGTCCGGCTGGGGATCTGGCAGCTCGACCGCAACGAGCAGCGCACCGCGCACAACGACGTCGTCGAGGCGAACGTCGACGACGACGCGGTGCCGATCGACCGGCTCGCCGCGCCCGGCGCCGCCCTCGCCGACGACGACCAGTGGCGCACGGTCCAGGTCACCGGACGCTACGACACCGACAACGCACTGATCCTGCGGCTGCGTCCGGTGAACGGCGTGCCCGGCGTGCACGCGCTGACGCCGCTGGTGACCGACGACGGGAACGCGGTCCTGGTCGACCGCGGTTACGTCGCGTCCGAAGGCACCCGCGACGACGAAGTGCCCATTCCGCCGCCTCCCGAGGGGCGGGTCACCGTGACCGGACGGGCGCGGACGAGCGAAACGGGCCAGGGTACCGGCGGCGACGCCGCACGCGGGGACATCCGTTACGTCGACATCGCGGGCATCGCCGAGACGATGCCGTACCCGCTGTACGGCGCGTGGATCGAGCGGACCGCGCAGGATCCCGCCGGCTCCGGCGAGCTGCGCACCATCCCGGCGCCGGAGACCGAGTCCGGGCCGCACCTGTCGTACGCGGTGCAGTGGTTCCTGTTCGCCGTCGTCGGCGTCAGCGGGTACGTGCTACTGGTGCGCGCCGAGGCCCGCGGCCGCGCCGAGGCGGCGGCCGAGCCCGGCCACGGCGACAGCTCGGGACCCGGGGAAGACTCCGGCGACCACGCGGCCGGCGAACCTGCCGCACGTGCACACGGTGGAGGCCGCGACCAGGTAGACAGGTGACATGACTGGGCTGATCGAGGACCACGGGATCATCGGCGACCTGCACACCGCCGCGCTCGTCGACCGCGACGGAACCATCGACTGGCTCTGCCTGCCGCGCTTCGACTCCGCCGCCTGCTTCGCCGCCCTGCTCGGCACCGAGAAGCACGGCTACTGGCGGATGGCGCCCACCGGCGCCGGCCAGGCGGATCGCCGCTGGTACCGCGGCGAAACGCTGATCCTCGAGCACGTCTGGGACACCCCGGACGGCAGCGTGAAGGTCACCGACCTGATGCCGCCCAGCAGCGGCCAGCACGACCTGGTGCGCATCGTCGAGGGCATTTCCGGGCGCGTGGCCATGCACAGCGAGCTGCGGCTGCGCTTCGACTACGGGCGGTCGGTGCCGTGGATGCACCGTAAGGACGGGATGATCGTCGGTGTCGCCGGTCCCGACTCGGTGGCCCTGCACTGCGACGTCCCGACGTACGGACGGGCGCTGACCACCCATTCGGACTTCATCGTCAACGAGGGCGAGAGAGTCGCGTTCGTGCTCGCCTGGTCGCCGTCGCACGAGCCGCCGGCGGCGCCGGTCGACCCCCGCCACGCCCTCGACACGACCGAGGCGTTCTGGAACGAGTGGGCGTCGCGGTGCACCTACCAGGGGCCGTACCGCGACGCGGTGATCCGGTCGCTGCTGACGCTCAAGGCACTCACCTTCGCCCCCACCGGGGGCATCGTCGCCGCGCCGACCACCTCGCTGCCGGAGGACATCGGCGGCGTGCGCAACTGGGACTACCGGTACTGCTGGCTACGCGACTCCGCGTTCACGCTGGACGCGCTGATCCGCAGCGGCTACGTCGACGAGGCGCGCGAGTGGCGCGACTGGCTGCTGCGCGCCATCGGCGGCAACCCCGGCGAGCTGCAGATCATGTACGGCCTCGCCGGCGAGCGACGGCTGGCGGAGTACGAGCTGGACTGGCTCGGCGGCTACGAGGGCTCGAGCCCGGTACGGGTCGGCAACGCCGCCGCCGAACAGCTGCAGATCGACGTGTACGGCGAGGTGCTGGACACGCTCGCCCGTGCCCGCCAGCACGGCCTGCCCCTCGAGCAGCATGCGTGGGCACTGCAGGAGAAGCTGCTCGAGCACCTCGAGAAGGCGTGGCAGGAGCCGGACGAAGGGCTGTGGGAGGTCCGCGGGCCTCGCCGGCACTTCGTGCACTCGAAGGTGATGGCCTGGGTCGCCGCGGACCGCGCGGTGCAGACCCTGCAGCAGAACCAGATGCGCGGCGACATCGACCGGTGGCGGGCGATGCGCGCCACGATCCTGTCGGAGGTCACGAAGTACGGCTACGACTCCGAGCGGTCGACGTTCACCCAGTCCTACGGTGAGCCGACGCTGGACGCCGCGCTCCTGCAGATCCCGATCGTCGGGTTCCTGCCCCCGGACGACCCGCGGGTGATCGGCACCGTCGACGCCGTCGAGCGGGAGCTGTCCGTCGACTCGGGCCTGCTGCTGCGTTACCGCGGCGACGGCGTCGACGGCCTGCCCGGCGACGAGGGCGCGTTCCTGGCCTGCTCGTTCTGGATGGTGGAGGCGCTGCACCTGACCGGGCGGCCGGAACGCGCCCGTGAGCTGTTCGAACGGCTCCTGTCGCTGCGCAACGACCTGGGCCTGCTGGCGGAGGAGTACGACCCGCGGACCGGCCGGATGGTGGGGAACTTCCCGCAGGCGCTGAGCCACATCCCGCTGGTGACGGCGGCCTATCTGATCGCCGAGATGCCCGGCCCCGCGACCGGGCACGCCTGAGTTCCACGCCGTCGCCCCGTGATCGTGGGCACTTGTCCGGTCCCGTGACCGACAACCGCCCGACGATCACGGGGGCGACACATTGCGCACGATCCGAATTCGAATACCGAATTACCGCGCCGCCGGCCGCGTTCGTTCCGCCGCCGAGCAGGCAGTATCCGGGTCCTGAATAGGACACATTCCACATCCGCCCTTCACCGCCGGATCGGCGCTGGTTAATGTCCTGGCAACGTCAAAGCGCCAACGCATTCGTGCGACTGACGGACACCGATCACCACGCTCGATTCATGCCTTGAGAAGAGGTGGGACAGTCATGCTCTCAACACGACGCGCCGTTGCCGGCGCCACCGCGGCGCTCGCGGTGTGCGCCGCGCTGACATCGTGCGGCGGCTCCGACGACGACAGCGGCGGCGGCAGTAGTGGCGGCGGAGCCACCGCGGAAGGCGAAGCGCAGATCTCGGCCGGCATGGTCGGCGCCATCGACCAGATCGGCCTGCCGGCGGCGCTGGACAAGGGATACTTCGAGGCCGCCGGCGTCCGGGTCGAGGTCCAGGAGCCTTTCGCCACCGGCGTGGACATGCTCAACGCCCTCGACACCGGGCAGATCGACATCGCCCAGGTCGGCACGCCGCTGATCGGCGCCGTGCTCAGCGGTGCCGACTACGTGATCCTCGGCAACTACACCGGAAGCGCGTCCCAGCTGGGCATCGACGAGACGATGGCGGTCATGGCCCGCGCGGACTCGGGCATCAAGGAAGACGATCTGTCGACGCTGGCCGGCAAGAAAGTCGGTGTCGCGGTGGGTTCGATCAACCATCTCTACCTGCTCGCCGCCCTGAAGGAGCACGGGATGACTCCGGAGGACGTCGAGATCGTCAACACCGCGCCACCCGACATGGGTGTGGCCCTGCAGACCAGCGGCATCGACGCGGCCATCGTCTGGGACCCGTGGCCGTTGCTGATCGAGCAGCAGGTCGAAGGCGCCTACGAGGTCACCCGCGGCGGCGGCTACATCGGCTTCATCGGTTACCTCGTCGCCGAGCGCGAGTGGGCCGAGCAGCACCCGGACCTCGTCAAGCGCTTCCTCACCGCACGTGCCGCCGCGGACCAGTGGATGCGTAAGAATCCCGACGACGCCGCCGGTGTCGCCTCACGTTGGCTGTCCAATCTCGACCCCGCGATCGCCAAAGAGGCGATGCAGCACAACATCCAACAACTCGACCCGCGGATATCGGCGTGCAACTACGCCGCGCTGAATTCCGCGATGACAACATTGCACGACCTCGGATCGATCGACGACACGTTCGATCCGGCGTCGGTTTTCGAACCCGCGGCCATCAACGAGGTCGTCTCCGAGTCACCCGAGCTGTTCGAAGACCTTCCTCCCATTCCCGAGAGCGCCGAGGTCACCGAGGACTTCTCGTTCGATCCGTCCGCGCGGCAGTGCGGAAGCTGAACCGACCGACTGCTTTTCCGTTCCCCCCGATGGAAGGAGTCAGCATGTCCAGCACCCCCGAACAGCACGAACAGGTCGTACGGCCCGACGGCCGCCGCTCCGGGCGGCGTTCGTTCATCAAGTCCGCCGCCGCGGTGGGCGCCGGTGGCGTGAGCCTCGCCGCCGCCTCGTCGCTGCCGATCGACGACCGCGTCGCCCACGCCACCCAGAACGTCAGCCGCGCCTCGAAGCCGTCGCAGCTGAAGATCACCGACCTGCGCATCGCCGTGCTGGAAGGCGTACCGTTCACCAGCCCGATCGTGCGCATCGACACCAACCAGGGCATCACCGGCTGGGGCGAGGTGCGCGACGACGCCGACCCGCGGTACGCGCTGATGCTCAAGAGCCGGCTGCTCGGCGAGAACCCGTGCAACGTCGAGATGCTGTTCAAGCGGATCGCGCAGTTCGGCGGGCACGGCCGGCAGGGCGGCGGCGTGTCCGGGGTCGAGATGGCGCTGTGGGACCTCGCCGGCAAGGCGTACGGCGTGCCCGTGTACGCGATGCTCGGCGGTCAGTATCGCAACAAGGTCCGCGTCTACACCGACGCCACCGAGTCCGAGGACCCCGAAGAGTACGCCGCCCGGATGAAGGAACGCGTCGACGCCGGCGTCACCTTCCTCAAGATGGATCTCGGCCTGTCCATCGTCAAGGACATCCCCGGCACGATCGTCGGCGAGAGCCTGTGGGGCGGTGACCTCGGCCAGTACAACGGCGACCCGAAGAGCTACGGCATGACCGAGCACGCCTTCACCCAGGTGCAGATCACCGACAAGGGCCTGGACGAGATGGCGAAGTACGTGGCCGCCGTCCGCAACGCCATCGGCTACGACATCCCGCTGGGCATGGACCACACCGGCCACTTCGGGGTGGACACCGCGATCCGGCTGACCAACCGGTTCCAGGAGTTCCACCTGGCCTACCAGGAGGACCTGGTGCCGTGGTTCTACCACGACGACTGGCGCCAGATCACCGAGAGCGTCAACGTGCCGACGATGACCGGCGAGGACATGTACGGGTTCGACGCCTTCCAGAAGATCATCGACGACGGCATGGTCGAGCTCATCCACCCCGACCCGGCGACCGCCGGCGGCATCCTGGAGACCAAACGCATCGGCGACTACGCCGAACGCAACCACATCGCGACGATGCTGCACTATGCCGGCTCACCCATCGGTGCCATCGCGTCCGCGCACATCGCCGCCGCGACCAACGGTTTCCAGGCTCAGGAGTACCACGCCTGGGACGTCGACGGCTGGGACGACCTCGTCGACGGGATGGACAAGCCGCTGATGAAGGACGGCTTCTACACCCTCACCGACCGGCCGGGACTCGGCGTCGACCTGAATCTGGACGCCGCCAAGAAGTTCCTGAAGAAGGGCACCAAGCTCTTCCCCAAGTCCGACGAGTGGAACGAGAACAAGTCCTGGGACCGGATCTGGAGCTGACGCGGCCCCGGACCCCGTACCACCTGTGAAGATGCGAGGAGTCGTCCGTTGACGATGACGCACAAGATCCGGACCCGCGCTCGGGTCGAATCGGCCGCGTGGTTCCTGAGCCCGTTCGTCGTGCTGCTCGCGGCCTGGCTGGTCGCGATACCGGCGCTGGACGTCTCACCGCGGACGTTCCCCTCCGCGCCCGCCGTCTGGTCGGCCCTGGTCGACCAGACGGCGGCCGGGGAACTGATCCCGCACGTGCTGTCCAGCCTGGGCCGGGTGTTCCTCGGCGCCGGCATCGCGGTCGCGGTCGGAGTGCCGGCCGGGCTGCTGATGGGGATGAGCGCCGCGCTGTCGACGTTCTTCTCGCCACTACTGCGATTCTCGGTGGCGCTGGCCGGAATCGCGTGGATCCCGCTGGCGACGCTGTGGCTGGGCTACGGCAACGGCGCCGTCGTCTTCGTGGTGTTCAACGCCGTGTTCTTCGCGATCGTCTACAACTCGATGCTCGGGGTGCGCCAGACGGGAACGTCGTTGCTGCGCGCCGCGCGCAGCCTCGGCGCGTCCCGGTGGCAGATGTTCTGGGAGGTCTACCTGCCCGGTGCGCTGCCCAACATCGTCACCGGGCTGCGCGTCGGTCTCGGGTTCGCCTGGCGCGGGCTGATCGCCGCCGAGATCATCGCGACGAGCACCGGGCTCGGGTACACGCTGTTCCTCGCCCGGCAGTACTACGAGACCGACGTGATCATCCTGATGATGATCCTCATCGGCGTGCTCTGGCTGGTCATGGACCGGTTGTTGCTGGCCCCCTTCGAGCGCCGGACGATCCAGCGCTGGTCGGGTGAACGGAAGGCGCGGGCATGAGCGTGCAGACGACAGCGAAGACCTCCCGACCGGACCCGCCGCGCAGGACGGGCACCTCCGCGGCCGCACGCTGGCGGGCGCTGCGCCGCCGCCCGCTGGTCACGACGCTGTTCCCGTTCGCCGTGGTCATCGCGGTCTGGGCGGTCGTCGCCGAACTCGGCGTGTTCCCGAGCGCGTTCTTCGTCGGCCCGGCCACCGTCGCCGACAGCCTGCTCACGTCGGTCCAGCGCGGGATCCTGCCCGCGTACATCGTGGACTCGCTGACCCGGCTGGCCGTCGGAACCGGCGTCGGCCTGCTGGTCGGCGTGGCGCTGGGTTTCCTGATCGGGCTGAACCGGCACGCGCGCCGGTTCAGCTGGCCGCTGCTGCTGTTCTTCCAGGCGATCGGCGACATCGCCTGGCTACCGATCGTGATCATCTGGTTCGGGTTCAGCCTCACGTCGGTCACCGTCGTGATCGTCTACACGGTCGTGTTCCCGCTGATCATCAGCATCGTCGCCGGCCTGGACGCGATCCCGACGAACCTGCTGCGCGCGGCGTCCAGCCTGGGCGCCTCCCGCTGGCGGATGTTCTGGGAGGTCTACGTCCCGGGTGCGCTGCCGGGCCTGTCCAGCGGCGTACGCACCGGACTCGGCTACGGATGGCGGGCACTGATCGCCGCCGAGATCATCATCGGCACCAGCGGTGTCGGCTTCATGATGTTCGACGCCCGTCGGCAGGGCGACGTCTCGCACGTCTTCGTCGGCATGGCGGTGCTCGGCGTGCTCTGGTACATGACCGACGCCCTCGTCCTCGCTCCGCTCGAGAAGGAGACGGTGGAGCGCTGGGGGCTCGTGGAAGGAATCGGCCGATGAGTTTCCTGACGGTGGACCGGCTCAACCAGGTCTACACGGACGTCTACACGAACGAGCACACCGTCGCGATCGACGACGTCTCGTTCACCATCCCCGCGGGCGAGTTCGTCTCGCTGATCGGGCCCAGCGGATGCGGCAAGACCACGGTGCTGAACATCGTGGCCGGGTTCGTCGAGGCGACCGGCGGCGCCGTGCAGCTGGAGGGGGTGCCCGTCGCGGGCCCGGGACCGGACCGCGGCGTGGTGTTCCAGGACTTCGCGCTGTTCCCCTGGAAGACCGTCCTGGCCAACGTGGCCTTCGGGCTGAAGATGAACGGCGTCGGCAAGGCCGAGCGACAGGCCACCGCGCAGGAGATGATCGACCTCGTCGGGCTGTCGGGGTTCGAGCGGAAGTTCCCGCACGAGTTGTCCGGCGGCATGCGCCAGCGCGCCGCCGTCGCGCGGGTGCTGGCGACGGAGCCGTCGATCATGCTGATGGACGAGCCGTTCGCCAGTGTCGACGCGCAGACCAGGCGGGTCCTGCAGCAGGAGGTGCTGCGGATCTGGGACCTGCGCCGCACGACGGTGCTGTTCGTCACGCACGACGTCGACGAGGCCGTGTTCATGTCCGACCGCGTCATCGTGCTGTCGACCCGTCCGAGCCAGGTCCAGGCCGACATCCGGATCCCGATCGAGCGGCCGCGCTCCTGGACGGACATGCACACGAACGAGGACTTCGTGTCCATCCGCCGTGAGCTGATGGGCATGCTCGGCGTCGAGGGCGCGGAGGTGGCGCCGTGACCCTGCTCGCCAAGGCGATCCGCAGCACAGGCGGCCGGACCCTCATCGTCCTGCTCGTCGCCTGGCTGGGCTGGCAGCTTTACCTCACGCTGGCCGCCGGCGGCAAGATCGACCCCGAGATCGAGCAGGCCTCCGAAGCCGATGCCCCTGTCAGCGTCGCCGTCACCCTCGACTTTCCGCCGGAACGCTTCCACACGCTCGAACTGCAGGAGTTCGGGCGTGTGGCCGGTGTCGAGGACAACACCGTCGAACTGCGCGAGGTCGCGCCCGACGACGTCGACTCCATCGCCCGCATCTACTGGGTCGACCACCTCGGCCCGCTCGACCTGCCCGAACTCGACATCGACCTCTAGAGGAGAACCACGAGTATGACCACGTACAGCCAGGACACCATCGACGGGTACCGCGCCGTCACCACCGCGTCGGTCTGCGACGCACTGCAGTCCCTCGGCGTGCAGGGATTCCTGTCCTCGCAGATCCGCCTGCGCGTCGGCCACAAGATCGTCGGGCCGGCCGTCACCGTACGCGAGGAGCCGACCGACCAGGCCGAGCCGCCGACGCTCGCCCTCGATCTCATCGATGCCGCGGTGCCCGGCTCGGTGGTCGTCATCGACGTCGACGGAGCCAGTGAGGTCGCCGTCTGGGGCGGTCTCATGACCGCCGGCGCGGTGGCGAACAAGCTCGCCGGGGCGGTCCTCGACGCCGGGGTCCGGGACGTCGAGGAGATCGGCCGCGACTTCGACTTCACCGTCTTCGCCCGCTCCACCACCCCTGCCACCACCGTCGGCAGGTTCCGCACGGTCGAGTCGAACGTGCCCGTGACCTGCGGAGGGGTGCGCATCACCCCAGGTGACCTGATCGTCGGCGACAGCGACGGCGTCGTCGCCGTTCCCGCCGCCCACGTCGACGAGACGCTCGCCACCGCCCGGGAGATCGAGGAGAAGGAACGCCAGCAGACCAAGCTCATCCTCGAGACCGGTTCACTGGCCGAGGGCATGGCGCGGTACGGCCGCATCTGACGTCCGCATCCGACGTCCGGCCACGCACGGAGGAGTGGAGACCGTGGCAGAGATCGTGTCCTTCGGCGAGCCCCTCGTCGAGTTCAATGCGGAGGCCGTCGGAGGCCCGCGATCCGGAGCCCTGTACAGCATCGGGTTCGGTGGCGACAGCTCGAACTTCGCGATCGCCACCGCGCGTCTCGACGGCCGCGCCGGGTACCTCACCCGCGTCGGCGACGACAGGTTCGGCAGGATGCTGCTGGACCTGTGGCGCGACGAGGGCGTCGACGCGTCCCGGGTGGCGACCGACCCGGAGCACCCGACCGGCCTGTACTTCATCGTCCGGGACGGCTCGGCCGCGGAGTTCGTCTACCGGCGGGACGGCTCCGCCGCCGCGCAGCTGTGCCCGGAGCACATCCCCGACGGGTGGGTCGAGCGGGCGCGGCTGCTCCACGTCACCGGGATCACCCAGGCCATCGGCCGCTCCGCGTGCGACGCCGTCTTCCAGGCCGTCGAGCGGGCCCGGGCCGCGGACACGATCGTCACCTACGACCCCAACATCCGGCCGAAGCTGTGGCCACTGCACGAGGCCCGGGCCGTCACCCGCTACACGGCGGCAATGTGTGACGTCGTCATGCCCAACCTCGAGGAGGGCAGACTGCTCACCGGACGTGACGACCCGTACGACATCGCCATGGAACTGCTGGAGCTGGGGGCCCCGCTCGCGGTGCTCAAGATGGGCTCGGCCGGGGCCGTGGTCGCCTCGGCCGCCGACTACACGCGGGTGCCGGCCCTGGACGTGCGCGCCGTGGACCCGACCGGTGCCGGCGACACGTTCAACGCCGCGTTCGCCGTGGCCACGGTCGAGGGCCGCTCCCCCGCCGCGGCGGCGCTGCTCGGATCCGCCGCGGCCGCACACGTGGTGCAGGGTCTGGGCGCGGTGAACTCGATACCGCAGCGGCGGGTGGCCGACCGGCTGGCAGGCGAGCTGTCGCTGAGCATCGCCTGACCCGCCCACCAGCCCGGCTGACCATGAGCCGGTCCGCGGGCGCACACGATCAGCGGCCGCAGCCGGGGCCGGTGAGCTCGCGCCGCTGATACAGCTCGACCGGCTCGGGCACCGGCATCTGCAACAGCAGGTCCAGGAACGCGCGGGTCGCGGGCTGCATCGGGCGGCTGGTGTCCCAGAACACACCCACCTCGCGGTGCGGCACGACGTCGCGCAGCGGCACCACCACCACGCCCTCGGTGTCGGAGACCGAGGCCGCCAGCAGGTTCGTGATGCCGACGCCCAGTCCGGCGCGGGCCATCGCGACGAGCGTCTGCGGCTGGTTGGTCTGGACCGGGATCCGCGGCGACAGCCCCGCATCGGCGAGCGCCGTGTGCACCTCGAACGCGTGCTCCTGATGTTCCTGGCCGCTTCCGATGGTGATCAGCGGGCGGCGGCTCAGCTCGAACAACGTCAACCGCTCGGCCGTCGCCAGTTCGTCGTCCCGGGCCACCACCGCCACCAGCGGCTCCTCCCACAGGACGTGCCACTCGAGGGAGTGCTCGCGTGCCGGCGGGTTCACCGGCCGCAGGGCGAGCTCCGCCTCGCCGGCGTAGAGGGCCTCGCCGATGTTCAGCGTGTCGCCCTCGACCAGGGACACGGTGATGTTCGCGTGCAGCCGTTCGAACTCGATGATCGCCCTGGGCATCATCGCGGCCGCGGCGCTGGGGAAACAGGCCACCCGTACGTGTCCGCGCAGCAGCCCCAGGACCGACTGCACCGCCGACACGCCCGCCTCCAGCTCACGCTGGATCGCGCGGGCGTGCGCCAGGAACGCCACCCCCGCCTCGGTCAGCCGCACCGGGCGCTCGCGACGGTCGAACAGCACGGCGCCGAGCCGCCGCTCCAGATCCGCGACATGCGTGCTGACCCGCGGCTGGGACCGGAACGTGTGCTCGGCCGCCGCGGCGAACCCGCCGTGGTCGACCACGGCCAGGAAGCTCGTCAGCCACTCGAGCCGGTAGCCGTCGGCGCTCGGGCCTGTGTTCATCCCTGTGGCACCATGACGAGCTTGCCGCTCGTGTGTCTGCCCTCGAGCGCGCTGTGCGCGTCGGCCGCCTTCTCGAACGTGAAGTGACCGGCCACGGTGACCGTCAACCGGCCGTCGATCAGCGCGCCGAACACCTCGCCCGCGCGGTGCAGCAGCTCGTCGCGGTCGGCCATGTAGTCGCCGATGGTCGGGCGGGTGAGATACAACGATCCACCGCGGTTGAGGCGCTGCGGGTCCAGCGGCTGCACCTGCCCGCTGGAGCCGCCGAACAGCACGAGCATGCCGCGGCGGCGCAGGGCGGCCAGCGAGGCGTCGAAGGTGTCGCGCCCGACACCGTCGTAGGCGACCGTCACGCCCCGGCCCGCGGTGAGCGCCCGGACCTCGCCCGCGACGTCGTCCACCTCGGTGTAGCGGATCACGTGATCGGCACCGGCCGCGCGTGCACGGCGTTCCTTGTCCGCGGTGGACACGGTGCCGATCACGGTGGCGCCGCGCGCGTGCGCCAGCTGGACGACCAGCAGCCCGACCCCGCCGGCGGCGGCGTGTACCAGCACGTCGTCGTCCGCGCCCACCCGGTACGTCGAGTTCACCAGGAAGTGGGCGGTGATGCCCTGCAGAAGTGCGGCAGCGGCGGTGCTGAGGTCGAGCTCGTCCGGCACCGGGACCACCTGGGCCGCCGGCACCACCTGGTACTCCGCGTAGCTGCCCTCCGCGCTCGCCCAGGCCACCCGGTCTCCGACGCCGACGCCCGTCACGTCCGCACCGACCCGGGTGACGACGCCCGCACCCTCGGTGCCCACGGTGTGCGGGTAGGACATCGGGTACACGCCCGAGCGCCGGTACGTGTCGATGAAGTTCACGCCTGCCGCGGCGACCTCGACGAGCACGTCGCCCGGTCCGGGAGACGGCTGGTCCAGTTCGGCGACCTCGAGCACCTCTGGCCCGCCCGCCCGCATCGCTCGTACCGCTCGCATCCGCTCGCCGCTCCTCTCGAAGACCCGTCGACACGCCCGCGGGGCCGCCGTCGACGACCGCGGCCGCCCGCTCTCAGTCCACCACGACCCGGTCGTGCTGACCGGCGAACTGGGTGGTGTACAGCTCAGCGTAGTGGCCCCCCGCGGCGAGCAGTTCGTCGTGGGTACCCCGTTCGACGATCCGGCCGTGGTCGACGACGAGGATGGTGTCGGCGTCGCGGATCGTCGACAACCGGTGCGCGATGACCAGAGACGTCCGTCCGCGCAGCGCTGTGCGCAGCGCCTTCTGGACCGCGACCTCGGACTCGGAGTCCAGGTGCGCGGTCGCCTCGTCGAGCACCACCACCTGGGGTGCCTTGAGCAGCAGCCTGGCGATGGCCAGTCGCTGTTTCTCGCCACCGGACAGCCGGTAGCCGCGGTCGCCCACGATCGTGTCGAGCCCGTCCGGCAGCGACTCGACCAGCCGCCCGATCTGTGCCGACTCCAGTGCCGAGCGCAGCTGTTCGTCGGTGGCCTCGGGGCTGGCGTAGCGCAGATTGGTCCGGATGGTGTCGTGGAACATGTGTGCGTCCTGGGTCACGACGCCGACCGCGTCGTGCAACGACTCCAGTGTCACCTGCCGCAGGTCCGTCTCGCCGATGCGGACGGTGCCCGACGTCGGGTCGTACAGCCGCGACACCAGGTGCGTGATGGTCGACTTGCCGGCGCCCGAGGCACCGACCAGCGCCACCATCCGGCCCGGGTCGACGCGGAACGAGACCCCGCGCAGCACCCGCTCGGGCTCGGTGGCCGCGGGACGCGCGATCGACTCCAGCGACGCCAGCGACACGTCGTCGTTGGTGGGATAGCTGAACTCGACGTCGTCGAACTCGACGGACAGCTGCTCGGACGTCCGCGGCATCGGCCTCGCCCCGGGCTCGTCGCGCACCATCGGCTTCAGGTCCAGGACCTCGAACACCCGCTCGAAGCTGACCAGCGCCGTCATGACATCGACCTGGACGTTGGACAGCGCCGTCAGCGGCCCGTACAGCCGCGTGAGCAGAGCGGCCAGCGCGACCAGCGTGCCGACCTGCAGCGTGCCGTCGACGGCCATCCAGCCGCCGACGCCGTACACCACGGCGGTGGCCAGCGACGCCAGGAAGGTCAGGCCCAGGAAGAAGTACCGCGCGTACAACGCCTGGACCACGCCGATGTCGCGCACCCGGCGCGCGGATTCGGAGAACTCCTCGTTCTCGGTGCGGTACCGGCCGAAGATCTTCACCAGCAGCGCCCCCGAGACGTTGAAACGCTCGGTCATCGTCTGGCTCATCTCCGCGTTGAGCTGCATCGACTGGCGCGTGATGTCGGCCAGCTTGCGGCCGATGATGCGCGCGGGCAGCAGGAACAGCGGAACCAGCACCAGCACCACGAGGGTGATCTGCCACGACAGCACGATCATCGCGCCGAGCGCGAGAACGAGTGTGACGGCGTTGCTGACGACCTGCGACAGCGTGCCGGTGAATGCTTGCTGAGCGCCCACCACGTCGCTATTCAGCCGGGACACCAGTGATCCGGTCTGGGTGCGGGTGAAGAACGCGATCGGCTGCCGCTGGACGTGGTCGAACACCTGCCGGCGCAGGTCGTAGATGAGCCCCTCGCCGACCCGTGCCGACATCCACCGGCTGATCAGCCCCAGGCCGGCGTCCAGCACTGCGAGGGCGGCCACCGCGGAGGCTCCCCACACGACGACGCCGCGCGCGCCCTGGGTCACGCCGTCGTCGATGACGACCTTGAGCAGCAGCGGCACCGCCGCCGCGGATGCGGCCGACAGCACGGTGGTCGCGAGGAAGATCGCCAGCTGCCATCGGTACGGCCGCGCGTAGCTGATCACGCGCTTGGTCGTGCCGCGCGACAGCCGTTGATCGGTCACGTCACGGTCGCGCTGGAACGACCGTGACGCCACCCACGCACCGCCCATCGGCCCCATCGACACCGGTGGTCGACCTCCTCGTCTCCGGCGACTTCGAGGGCCGACAACACGCGCGGGCGCAGCTTTCTTCCCGCAATGGGGAATTCCATGATCATGTTCGCTCACGGCCCACGACGGCCCGCGTGCGGACCGCACGTGCCCGGAACCGCCGGTCACACACCGACGAATAGCCGGGTGAGCCCGGCGAATAGCCGGCGTGAGCGTTGATCATTTCCCGGCTCGGAGCAGCGGCGCTGTGGCGTTCACGCCGTTACGGCCGCGAACGCCACAGACGCTGCCCGCCGTGTCCGTTGTGAAGACACACGGGAACTCGGCAATACATGAACGGAGATCTGCCACCACAGCGCCGACAACACCGGCGATTTGCCGGAAATGCCGGGGCACTACGTTGGTCGATGATCAACTTCATGCGAAGAATGACGGCCCCGGAGGATCGGGACGGTACCCGATTCTCCCTCCGACAACGACTAGCCCGCCGTTGACGGCGAGCACCCACCGCACCGGCCGTGCCGGTCGGTGGTGCGCGTCCGGGGCCACGCACACAGGTGTGGTTCGCGTTGGTGGAGCGAGGCGAGAGTACTGGAGGCCACCCTTCCTCCGGCATCTCGACCAGCGGGGGCTGGAGTCAGGACTTCTTCTTCGCCTTGCCTCGTGTGGCTCCTCCTCGGCCACGGAGATTGGCCCCGGATTCCGATAGAACCCGGTGCACGAACCCATACGAGCGCCCGGTCTCGGTCGCGAGCTCGCGGATACTCCGACCGCTTTCGTACTTCTTCTTCAGGTCAGAGGCGAGCTTGTCACGCTGCCCCCCGCTGATCCGCGCGCCCTTTGCCAACTTCTCGGCCACGCGTCCTCCCGTTTCGTTGTCCTGCATGACAGAGGACAATGATCCGCCCCATTACCGTTTTTCGCCACTCGAAGACAAGATCACGTCCGGATGGCGCCCAAAAAAGCAGATCGGGCGGACTCCTCTATGCCAGTGAGACGAGCTCGGCATAGTCAGGGTTCCACAGATCCTCGGCCCCGTCCGGCAACAGGACGACGCGCTCGGGACCGAGCGCCTCTACGGCGCCTTCGTCATGTGTGACCAGCACGATCGCGCCCGAGAACGACCGCAGCGCCCCCAGGACCTCCTCGCGCGAGGCCGGGTCGAGGTTGTTCGTCGGCTCGTCCAGCAGCAGGACGTTGGCGCTGGAGACCACCAGGGACGCCAGCGCGAGGCGAGTCTTCTCACCACCGGACAACACCGAGGCCGGCTTGTCGACGTCGTCGCCGGAGAACAGGAACGAGCCGAGCACGCGCCGCGCCTCCAGCGCCGGCAGGTCCGGCGCCGCGGAGCGCATGTTCTCGAAGACTGTGCGCGCCGTGTCGAGCGTTTCGTGCTCCTGGGCGTAGTAACCCAGGCGAAGGCCGTGTCCGGGCTCCACAACGCCCGTGTCGGCCGTCTCGACGCCGGCCAGCAACCGCAGCAGGGTCGTCTTTCCCGCGCCGTTGAGGCCCAGCACGACGACCCGGCTCCCCCGGTCGATCGCGAGGTCGACGTCGGTGAATACCTCGAGCGAGCCGTAGGACTTGGACAGCCCGGTAGCGGTGAGCGGCGTCTTGCCGCACGGCGCCGGGTCCGGGAAGCGCAACTTGGCGACCTTGTCCGAGCGCCGCTGCTCCTCGAGCCCGGACAGCAGCCGGTCGGCGCGCTTGATCATGTTCTGTGCGGCCGTGGCCTTGGTGGCCTTGTAGCGCATCTTGTCGGCCTGCGCCTTGAGCGCCGTGGCCTTCTTCTCGGCGTTGGCGCGCTCGCGGTGACGCCGACGCTCGTCGGTCTCGCGCTGCTCGAGGTAGGCCTGCCAGCCGACGTTGTAGACGTCGAGCGCGGTCCGGTTCGCGTCCAGGTGGAAGATCCGGTTGACGGTGTGGTCGAGCAGCGCCACATCGTGGCTGATGACGACCAGGCCGCCCCGGTAGGAGCGCAGGAAGTCGCGCAGCCACAGCACCGAGTCGGCGTCCAGGTGGTTGGTCGGCTCGTCCAGCAGCAGAGTCTCGGCGTCGGAGAACAGGATGCGCGCCAGCTCGACGCGGCGGCGCTGGCCACCCGAGAGCGTGCGCAGCGGCTGGCCGAGCACCCGGTCGTCGAGGCCCAGGCTGGCGCCGATGGTCGCGGCCTCGCTCTCGACCGCGTAGCCGCCGAGCGCGAGGAACTGCGCCTCGAGCTTCTCGTAGCGGCGCATGCCCTTCTCGTGCTCGTCCGCGTCGCTGGAGGCCATCTGCTTCTCGGCGCGGCGCAGCCCGGCCACCACCTGGTCCAGCCCGCGCGCGGACAGGATCCGGTCACGCGCGATGACCTCGGGGTCGTCGGTACGCGGGTCCTGGGGCAGGTAGCCGACGTCGCCGGTGCGCGACACGCTGCCGTCGGCCGGTTGCGCCTCGCCGGACAGCACGCGGGTCAGCGTCGTCTTGCCGGCGCCGTTGCGCCCGACGAGCCCGACCTTGTCGCCGGGGTTGATGCGAAAGCTCGCGTCGTCGAGCAGGATGCGCGCGCCCGCGCGCAGCTCGACCTGAGTTGCGGTGATCATGTGGTGAGGATTCTCCGTGGCGTCGTCTGAAGGTGTGCGGTCGTACTGCTTCGGACACGACGCGCGTGTTTAATCGGCCACGGAGTTCATGTGCCCAGTCTACGTGGCGCCGTCAAGCCGGATACCGGCCGACGCCGCGGTCACCGTAGGCTCGGGCGCATGACGATCGAGGTGTGCGGTGTCCGGCACAGCTTCGAGTCCCGGACGGTCCTGCGCGACGTCGACGTCACCCTCACCGAACACCGCGTCGGCGTCATCGGCGCCAACGGCTCCGGCAAGTCGACGTTCGCACGCCTGCTCAACGGCCTCGTCGTGCCACAGCACGGCTCGGTCCGGGTCGACGGGCTCGACACGCGTTCCGACGGCGCGGAAGTCCGCCGACGGGTCGGATTCGTCTTCACCGACCCGGATGCGCAGATCGTCATGCCCACCGTGGCCGAGGACGTCGCGTTCGGGTTACGCCCGCAGCGGCTGAGCAAGCCGGACACGCGGCAAGTCGTGGACGAAGCGCTGTCCGACTTCGGCCTGTCCTCGCACCGCGACCACCCGGCGCATCTGCTGTCCGGGGGCCAGAAGCAGCTGCTGGCGCTGTGTTCGGTGCTGGTCACCGAGCCGAAGGTCCTGGTGTGCGACGAGCCCACCACCCTGCTGGACCTGCGCAACACGCGCCGGGTCCTCGACCTGCTGTCCCGCATCTCGCAGCGGGTGATCCTCGTCACACACGACCTCGAGGCAGTCCAGCGCATGGACCGGGTGCTGGTGTTCGACCAGGGACGCATCGCCCACGACGGTCCCCCGCCCGACGCCGTCGCCCACTACCGCTCCCTGGTGGAATGATCACGTTCACCATGGAATTCCATGCGTCACCACCCCTGCAGGCCTGGTGATGCCTGCACGATCCTGGTGACGGCTCACGCCCCGCGCCCCGCCGCGCCCCGGCACGCCCCCGGCACTGCGCGCGGCAGCCGCGACGCCGTCAGCCGAGGTCGACGGGGTCGATCCGGACCCGCACCGGACCGCCGGACCGCCGTGCCGAACGCACCCCGGCCGCCGCGCGCAGTGCCGCCGCCAACGCCGTCCCCGAGCCGCGCGGCACCCGGATGACGACGCGCACGCCGTCGTCGGTCGGCGCCGGCCCCAGCGTCTCGGCGGCCTCGGGCACCTCGACCTGGTCCAGCAGGTCCGTGACGTCCGCGTCCGCTCCGGTGAGCTCGGCCACCCGCGCGGCCGGCGGCAGGTGCAACTCCGCCCGCTCGGCCAGCTCGCGCCCCGCGAAGCCGGCCGGGTCCCACCGCACCAGCGCCTGGACCGCCGGCGCCGACGGATCGGTCACGACGACGACGTTGCCGCCGTCCGGTCCCGGTCGCACCAGCACCACCGCCCCCATCCAGCGCCGCAGCGCCTCCTCGGCCGCCCGCAGGCTCGGGCGGGTCAGCATCGACGTCCCGTCCAGAAGCAATGCCGCGGCGTAACCACCCTCGGCGAGCGGTTCCGCCCCAGGTGTCGCCACCACCAGCGCCGGCTCGGCCGCGACCTCGTCACGCACACCGTCACCCCGCGACACCACGACCGGCGTGCCGGTGAACACGCGGCCCAGCTCCTCGGCCGTGCGCCCGACGCCCACCGACGTGGCGCGCAGCGTCGTGTGCCCGCACTCCGGGCAGCGCCACGACGGGTACGCGGTGGCGCACCACCCGCAACGAGGTGGCTCGTCGGCGCGGCCGAGCCGCAGCGGACCGGCGCAGGCGGTGCACCGCGCCGCCGCCCGGCACCGGCCGCAGGCCACGCCGGGCAGATATCCCGACCGCGGCACCTGGACCAGCACCGGGCCGTTGGCCAGCCCGTCGCGCACGGTGCGCCATGCCATGGACGGCAGCCGGGCGCTGCGCGCGGCCTCGTCGCGGGCCTGTTCGTAGTCGTCGCCCACCGTACGCACGACCGGCGACGACCGGCGGACGCCGGCGCGGTCGGCAGTGAGCGGGCGTGCCCAACCGGTGGTGAGCAGCAGCTCGGCCTCGGCCGTGCGAGCGAACCCGCCGACCAGTGCCGCGGCGCCGGTGTCGTGGGCGCGCAGCAACAGCACCTCACGGGTGTGCGGGTACGGCGCGCGTGGCTCGGCGTGCAGGTCGTCGCCGTCGTCCCACACGCACACCAGGCCGAGGTCGCGCACCGGCGCGAACGCCGCCGACCGCGTCCCCACGACCGCGCCGGCCGACCCTCGCAGTGCCGCCAGCCACCGGCGGTAGCGCTTCGCCGGGCCGGCGTCAGCCTCGAGCACGACGTGGTGGCCATCGCCGATCAGCGCGGTCAGCGCAGCGGACACGCGCGCCGCGTCACGTCCGTCCGGAACGACGACCAGCGCGCCGCGGCCGCCCGCGAGCGTGGCCGCCACGGCACGCGCGGTCAGATCCGGCCAGTCGCCGCCCGGCGGCGGGTTCCAGACGGCCCGGGGCGCCTTCCCGGCGGCGAGCGCGTCCAGCATCGCCTGCCCGCCGGCATGACCGCTCCATCCGCCCGCCTGCGGCGCTTCGGGCGGGGCGGGGCGGGCGGGCGACGGGCGACGCTCGGTGGTGGCGTGCCGTGGCGGCACCGCGAGGCGCAGGACGTCGGCCACGGTCCCCGCGTAGCGGTCGGCGACCGTCCGTGCCAGCCGGGCCACCTCCGGGGTCAGAACCGGCTCGCTCGACACGACCCGGCGCAGTCGGGCGAGGCTTCCCTCGTGCTCGCTTTCCGCGACGCGTTCCAGCACGAATCCGTTGTGGTCGGCGCCGGCGAACCGTACGGCCACGCGGGCGCCGGGCACGGCGTCGTCGGCCATCGAACTCGGCACGACGTAGTCGAACGGCCGGTCCAGGTGCGGCAGCGGGACGTCCACCAGCACCCGTGCGACCGGCAGCTCGTCGGCCAGTGGTTCAGGGGTGCGGGAACGGGTACGCCGGCGTCCGGGCGCCGCCATCAGTGCCGGCTGTTCGGGCTCCGCTCCGCTCACAGGGCGTTTCTACCGCACGGCTGCGACTGCCCGTCCGCCTGGCGGGCCTTGCCGTTGTGGATCAGGTGACAGATCTCGCCGCCTGAACGCTGCTCTGGCACCTGATCGTTCGCAGTCCACATTGCGGACATGATCAGGTGCCAGTTGACCGCTGCCGGACCGCTTCCGGGTCACCTGATCGCGACTTCCGGGAAGATCAGGTGACCAAACGACGATCAGGTGACGAGACCGCGTCAGCCGGCGGCGGACTGCAGTGCCTCGATGCGGTCCGTGCGTTCCCACGTGAAGTCCGGCAGCTCGCGGCCGAAGTGCCCGTACGCCGCGGTCTGCGCGTAGATCGGGCGCAGCAGGTCGAGGTCGGCGATGATCGCCGCGGGACGCAGGTCGAACACCGCGTCCACCGCCCGCTCGATGGTCTGCACCGGGACCCGCTCGGTTCCGAAGCACTCGAGGAACAGCCCGACCGGTTCGGCCTTGCCGATGACGTAGGCGACCTGCACCTCGCAGCGGCGCGCCAGGCCGGCGGCCACGACGTTCTTCGCGACCCAGCGCATCGCGTACGCCGCGGACCGGTCGACCTTCGACGGGTCCTTGCCGCTGAAGGCGCCGCCGCCGTGGCGGGCCATGCCGCCGTACGTGTCGATGATGATCTTGCGCCCGGTCAGCCCGGCGTCGCCCATCGGGCCGCCGATCTCGAACCGCCCGGTCGGGTTGACCAGCAGCCGGTAGTCGTGGTGATCGAGCTCGAAGTTCTGCAGCACCGGCTCGACCACGTGCGCGCGCACGTCCGGTGTCAGCAGCTGGTCGAGGTCGACGTCGCCCGCGTGCTGGGTGGAGACGACGACCGTGTCCAGCCGCACCGGCTGATCGCCGTCGTACTCGATGGTCACCTGGGTCTTGCCGTCGGGACGCAGATACGGGACGGTGCCGGTCTTGCGCACCTGTGCCAGCCGCTCGGACAGCCGATGCGCGACGATGATCGGCAACGGCATCAGTTCGGGCGTGTCATCGCAGGCGTAGCCGAACATCAGCCCCTGATCGCCGGCCCCCTGCAGGTCCAGCGGGTCCTCGACGCCCTCGACGCGGTGCTCGTAGGCCGTCTCGACGCCCTGGGCGATGTCGCGCGACTGCGCGCCGATGGACACCGACACGCCGCAGGACTGACCGTCGAAGCCCTTCGTGGACGAATCGTAGCCGATGCCCAGGATCGCATCGCGCACGATCTCGGGGATGTCCGCGTAGGTCGCGGTGGTCACCTCGCCGGCCACGTGCACCTGCCCGGTGGTGACCAACGTCTCGACGGCCACCCGACTCGCCGGGTCGTCCTTGAGCAGCGCGTCCAGCACGGCGTCGCTGATCTGGTCGCAGATCTTGTCGGGGTGGCCCTCGGTGACGGACTCCGAGGTGAACAGACGACGAGACACGGTGAGCTCCCTTGCGCCGCACTCGATGACGGAACTGGACGAGACTGAGATATGGACTGAACAGACACTGTAGGCGATGGCCCGGCCCGCACGAGATCGGACGGCGCGAGTATTCCGGTCCAGCGCCGGCGTCGGTTAGGTTGAGATCGTTTCCGTCGTCAGCCCAGGAGTGGAGACGGTGCCGTCATGCTGCCCGAGAAGCCGTTCCGGTTCGGTGTCAACCTCAGGTCCGTGCACTCCGGCCAGGCATGGGCGGCCACGTGCCGCGAAGCGGAGCAGCTCGGCTACGACGTCGTCCTGGTGCCCGACCATCTCGGCGGGCCGGCGCCGTTCCCGGCTCTGGCCGCTGCCGCCGGCGCCACGACGCGGGCACGACTGGGCACGTTCGTGCTGAACGCCGCGTTCTGGAACCCGGCGCTGCTCGCCCGCGAGGTCGCCACGCTCGACCAGATCAGCGGAGGACGCTTCGAGCTCGGTCTCGGCACGGGTTACGTGCGCGACGAGTTCGAGACGGCCGGGCTGCCGTGGGAGTCGCCGGGGGCGAGGGTCGACCGGCTGGCCGCCGCGGTCCGTGACGTCGACACCCGGCTGCGCGATCCGGAGCACCAGCCGCGCCCCGCGCAGGATCCGCGCCCGCCACTGCTGCTGGGCGGGCACGGCGACCGCATGCTCCGCCTCGCCGCCGAGCACGCCGACGTCGTGGCCTTCACCGGGGCCACGCTCGCCGACGACGCGCCGTCGGGCACGTTACGTCTGGTCAGCGCCGAGACGCTGGACGATCGCGTGGCGCACTTCCGGGCGGCCGCGGGAGCACGCGCCGCGGACGTCGAGGCGAACATCCTCGTCCAGCAGGTGATCGTCACCGACGACCGGCGGGCCGTCATGGACGCCGCGCGCCGCGACTTCGGCCTCGACTATCTGGACACCGACCAACTGCTGGAGCTTCCGACGTTGCTGGTGGGGACGGTGGAGGAGATCGCCGGTCAGGTGCGCGCGGCAAGGGAACGCTTCGGCTTCTCCTACGTCACCGTGCTGGAGCCGTCGATGCGCGCGATGGCGCCGGTCGTCAAGATGCTGGCGGGGACGTAGCCGGTCGACCCGCCGCCACGCGCGGGTGGCCTTCCGGCCGGCTGTGAACTACGGGCTCGGCAGCCGGGCGCCGACCAGGTCCCACACCACATGCGCCAGAGCCGACTTCGGCCCGTGCGGCACCGGGACAGCGGTGCCGTCGGTGGCCAGGATCACAGCCTCGTTCTGCGCGGACTCGAACCCGCGGTCGGCACCGACCTCGTTCACCACCAGCAGGTCGCAGCCCTTGGCCGCCAGTTTCGCCCGGCCGTGCTCCAGCACGTCGCCGCTGTCGTCGCCGGTCTCGGCGGCGAATCCGACGACGACCTGCCCGCCGTGCGGGCGGTGCGCAGCCAGGTGAGCGAGCACGTCACCCGTACGTTCGAGCCGCACGACCGGTGCTTCGGCGTCGTCCGCGCTCTTCTTGATCTTCTGGTCCGCGTACGCCGCGGGCCGGAAGTCCGCGACCGCGGCGGCCATCACGACGGCGTCGGCCGCACCAGCCGCCGCCACCATGGCCTCACCGAGCTCTGCCGCGGAGGTCACCCGGACGACGTCCACGCCGGCGGGATCGTCCAGTGTCACGTTCGCGGCCACCAGCGTCACCCGTGCGCCGCGGGCGGCGGCCGCGCGGGCGAGGGCGTAGCCCTGCCGCCCGGACGAGCGGTTGCCGAGGAACCGGACCGGGTCGAGGTGCTCACGGGTACCGCCGGCGGACACGACGACGTGCCGTCCCGCCAGGTCGGGCTCACCGCCGTGGGTGAGCACGTCCTCGGCGAGCCCGGCGATCTCGTCCGGTTCGGGCAGCCGCCCCTTGCCGGAGTCGACGCCGGTCAACCGGCCCACGGCCGGCTCGACGACGACCGCGCCGCGCGCTCGCAGCGTCTCGACGTTGGCGACGGTGGCGGGGTGCTCCCACATCTCGGTGTGCATGGCCGGCACGAACACCACCGGCCCACGTGCGGTGAGCAGAGCGGATGTCAACAGGTCGTCCGCGCGGCCGGCGGCGGCGCGGGCCAGCAGGTCCGCGGTCGCCGGCGCCACCAGCACGAGGTCGGCCTGGCGGCCGATACGCACGTGCGGGACGTCGTGCACGTCGTCGAAGACGTCGGCGGAGACACGGCGCCCGGACAGGGCCTCCCACGTCGGCGCTGCGACGAACCGCAGCGCCGCGGAGGTGGGCACGACGGTGACGCCGTGGCCCCCTTCGGTGAGGCGCCTGAGGACCTCGGCGACCTTGTACGCGGCGATGCCGCCGCCGACGCCGAGGACGATCTCAGACGGTGTGCTCACTCCTGCTCGGTGTCGGCGTCGAGGTCCGTGTCTTCGATGGCCTCGACGGCCACCGAGGTGGCCGGCGTACCGGGACGCACGTCGGCCGGGGTGAGCTCGGACGGGTCGACCTGCTCGGCGGTCAGCAGCCCGGCCTCGATCTCGCGCATGGCGATGGAAAGCGGCTTCTCCTGCACGTGCGTCTCGACCAGCGGGCCGACGTACTCGAGCAGGCCCTCGCCGAGCTGCGAGTAGTAGGCGTTGATCTGTCGCGCACGCTTGGCGGCGTAGATGACCAGGCTGTACTTCGAGTCGGTCTTCGCGAGCAGGTCGTCGATGGGTGGGTGTGTGATGCCCTCGGCAACGCCTTGGGTTCCGGACACGCTCATGCCTCCGGGCGGGTTGATGGGGAGCCACTCGTATGAGTGAGATGCGGTGAACTCATCAAGTCTACCAACTTCCGGCAGACCTCTTCGACCTCGGTATTCACCAGTGTCACGTCGAACTCGGACTCGGCGGCGAGTTCCTCGCGGGCGGTCGCGAGCCGCCGTTCCCGCTCCGCCTCGGACTCGGTGCCCCGCCCGACCAGCCGCCGGACCATCTCTTCCCAGCTCGGCGGTGCCAGGAAGACGTACAGCGCGTCCGGGACGGTCTCGCGGACCTGCCGGGCGCCCTGGAGGTCGATCTCGAGCAGGACCGAGCGGCCCTCGGCCAGTGCGGCCTCGACCGGTGCTCGCGGGGTGCCGTACCGAGCCTCGCGGTGTACGACCGCCCATTCGAGGAACGCGTCCTGCTCGACCATGCGGTCGAACGTGGCGTCGTCGACGAAGTGGTAGTGCTGCCCGTCGACCTCACGTGGCCGCGCGGGCCGTGTGGTGGTCGACACCGAGATCCACAACTCCGGGTGCGCCGCGCGCAGCCTCTTGACGACGGTCGTCTTTCCGACCGCGGTCGGCCCCGACAGGACGACGACCCTGGGGGCCGACCGCGGATTCGACGTGTGCAGGCTCAACCGCCGAAACGCTCGACCAGCGCGGCAGCCTGGTTTGCCCCCAGACCACGCACGCGGCGTGTCTCGGCGATGCCGATCTCTTCCATGATCTGCTTCGCCCGGACCTTGCCGACGCCGGGCATCGACTCGAGCAGGGCAGAGACCTTCATCTTGCCGATGACCTCATTGGTCTCGCCTTCTTTGAGCACATCGCCGAGCCGTGCGCCGGCGTTCTTCAGGCGGTTCTTGACCTCCGCACGCTCCCGGCGAGCCTCAGCGGCCTTCTCGAGCGCAGCCGCGCGCTGTTCGGGAGTCAAATTGGGGAGCGCCACGAGCGGGTCACCTCTGTTGTGTCTGTAGGGATGTCGGACATGGCCTCCCGCGTTCGCGGAGGACCATCTAGGAACCTAGCGACTGAACCGCCAGGTCAGCAACGCAAACCACGGTACCTGTCCGGAACGGCGCCCGGCGCAAGGAGTCCCGCGTGTCGTGTCGCATGTCGTCAGATTAGCCCTGATCACGGCCGGACGGGCCCTCGCCCGCCCCTCGAACTGCCGCGTCGAGCGTGGATTCGGCCGCGCGCCGGAGCGCCGCCGGATCCGGTCCCGCGGCCAGGACGGACCGCGAAACGGCGGGAAGTACCGAGGTCAGAGCATTGCCGAACAGCCGCCGGAGATCGGCCGGGTCGGCACCCTGAGCGCCGAGACCCGGCGCGAGCAGCGGCCCGCCGACGTCGAGGTCCTCGTCCACCGGATCGATGGTCGCTCCGACGACGCAGCCGACGCTGCCCCACCCGGGGGTCCGCGCATTGACCGCACGGACGTGGTCCAGGACCGTGCCGGCGACCGTGCGGCCGTCGGCGCCCACGGCCCGCTGGACCTCGCCACCCTCCGGGTTCGAGGTCAGGGCCAGCACGAACACGCCGTTGCCGTGCGCCAGGGCGGTGTCGACCAGCGGGCTCAGCGACCCGAAACCGAGGTACGGCGCGGCCGTGACGGCGTCCGCGCACAACGGCGACGCCGGGTCGAGGTAGGCGTCCGCGTAGGCCTGCACGGTCGAGCCGATGTCGCCGCGCTTGGCGTCCATGAGCACCAGCGCCCCGGCCGCACGCGCGGCGGCGACCGTCCGCTCGAGCACGGCGACTCCGCGCGAGCCGTGCCGTTCGAAGAACGCCGACTGCGGCTTCAGGACGGCGACCTCACCCGCCAGCGCATCGACCACCGACATCGCGAACCGGTCCAGGCCCGCCACGTCGTCGTCCAGACCCCAGTCGTGCAGCAGCGACGGGTGCGGGTCGATCCCCACGCACAGCGCCCCGCGGCGGTCCATGGCCGCCCACAGCCGCTCTCCGAACGTCATCGGCACTCCCCCGTCTCCGGTCAATGTGCGCGTTCCCGCTGCACCCGCGACGGCCAGGACGGGCCCTCGTACACGAACGCCGTGTAGGCCTGGACCAGGCTCGCCCCGGCCCGAAGCCGCTCGTCGACGTCATCGGCCGTCCAAACGCCTCCGGCCGAGATCAGGGTCAGCCGCTCGCCCGCCGCGTCGTGCAGCAGCCGCAGGACCTGCAGCGACCGTTCACGCAGCGGCGCGCCGGACAGCCCGCCGGCGCCGGCGGCCGCGACCGCGGAGGCATCCGAGCGCAGCCCGTCGCGGCGCACGGTCGTGTTGGTCGCGATGATCCCGTCCAGGCCCAGCTCGACCGCCAGCCCGGCGACCGCGACAACGTCGTCGTCATCCAGGTCGGGGGCGATCTTCACCAGCAGCGGCACCCGGCGGGTGGTGACCTCGTCGGCCTGACGGCGCACGGCACGCAGCAGCGGGCCAAGGCGTTCGACCGCCTGCAGGTCGCGCAGGCCCGGCGTGTTCGGCGAGCTCACGTTCACGACCAGGTAGTCGGCGTACGGCGCCAGCAGCCGGGTGCTGGCCTCGTAGTCGGCGAAGGCGCGCTGCTCGGGCACCGCCTTCGACTTGCCGATGTTCACCCCGACCACCACCGGCAGGGCGTGCCGGCGACGACGGCGCCGGGCCAGCCGTGCCGCGACCGCGGCGGCGCCGTCGTTGTTGAACCCCATCCGGTTGACGACGGCGCGGTCGGCGACCAGCCGGTGCAGCCGTGGCCGCGGGTTGCCCGGCTGCGGCTGGGCGGTGACCGTGCCCACCTCGACGAACGCGAAGCCGAGAGCGCCGAGCGCGTCGATGCCCGTCGCGTTCTTGTCGAAACCGGCCGCGACGCCCAGCGGGCCCGGGACGTGCAGGCCGAGGGCCTCGACACCGCCGGCACCGCCCGGGGCGAGCCGGCGGTGCCCGCGCCGCGCCAGCCCCGGCACCCGCGCCGCCGCTCGCATACCACCGAAGCCCACCCGGTGCGCCGTCTCGGCGTCGACGCGGGACAGCGCCCGGTCGAACAGCCGCTGGTAGGCGCTCACGCGGTCAGGTCCCCGGCACGCACGACCTCCGCCCACGACTGCAGCGACCGCACGCCCGGCGAGCCGGTCCGCCCGGCCTCGATGCCCTGCACGGCCGCCGCGAGCCCCTGGGTGGTGGTGATGCAGGGGATGTTCGCCTGGATGGCGGCGGTGCGGATCTCGTAGCCGTCGGCGCGCGGGCTGCCGCCCGTGGTGGTGCCGCTGGGGGTGTTGATGATCAGGTCGACGTCGCCGGCCAGGATCCGGCCGATGATCGTCGGCGTGCCGTCGGCCTCGTGGCCCACCCAGCGTTTGCGCACCACCTCGGAGGCGACGCCGTTGCGGCGCAGCACCTCGGCGGTCCCGTCCGTGGCGAGGATGGTGAAGCCGAGATCGGCCAGCCGTTTGACGGGGAAGATCATGTGCCGCTTGTCCCGATTGGCCAGCGACACGAACACCGTCCCCGCCGCGGGCAACGCCCCGAACGCCGCCGTCTGCGACTTCGCGAACGCCGTGCCGAACAGCTGGTCGATGCCCATGACCTCACCGGTCGAGCGCATCTCGGGACCCAGCAGGGTGTCGACCGTGCGCCCGTTCGGCATCCGGAACCGGTTGAACGGCATCACGGCTTCCTTGACCGCCACCGGCGCGTCGGCCGGCAGGTCGACGCAGTCGCCGCTGGACGGCAGCAGGCCCTCGGTACGCAGCTCGCCGATCGACGCGCCGAGCATGACGCGGGCGGCGGCCTTTGCCATCGGCACTCCGGTGGCCTTCGAGACGAACGGCGCCGTCCGCGAGGCGCGCGGGTTCGCCTCCAGCACGTACAGGATGTCGCCGGCCAGCGCGTACTGGACGTTCAGCAGTCCGCGCACGCCCACCCCGCGCGCGATCGCCAGGGTCGAGTCGCGGACCTGCACCAGTTCGTCGTGGCCGAGCGTGGTCGGCGGCAGCGCGCACGCGGAGTCGCCGGAGTGGATGCCGGCCTCCTCGATGTGCTCCATGACACCACCGAGGTAGAGCTCCTCGCCGTCGAACAGCGCGTCGACATCGATCTCCACCGCGTCGTCGAGGAACCGGTCCACCAGCACCGGGTGTTCGGGGCTCGCCTCGGTGGCGCGGCCGATGTAGTCGGCCAGCGACTCCTCGTCGTAGACGATCTCCATGCCACGTCCGCCGAGCACGTAGGACGGACGGACCAGCACCGGGTAGCCGATGTCCGCCGCGATGGCCTTCGCCTCGGCCTGCGAGCCCGCCGTGCCGTGCTTCGGCGCCGGCAGCCCGGCCGCCTGCAGCACCCGGCCGAAGGCCCCGCGCTCCTCCGCCAGGTCGATGGCCTCGGGTGTGGTGCCGACGATGGGCACGCCGGCCTCGCCGAGGGCGCGTGCCAGACCCAGCGGCGTCTGCCCGCCGAGCTGCACCACGACGCCGGCGACCGGGCCGGCCTGCTGCTCGGCGTGCACGACCTCGAGCACGTCCTCGAGAGTCAGCGGCTCGAAGTACAGCCGGTCGGAGGTGTCGTAGTCGGTGGAGACGGTCTCCGGGTTGCAGTTGACCATCACGGTCTCGTAACCCGTGTCGTGCAACGCCAACGCGGCGTGCACACACGAGTAGTCGAACTCGATGCCCTGGCCGATCCGGTTCGGCCCGCTACCGAGAATGATCACGGCGGGCCGCTCCCGCGGACGCACCTCGGTCTCCTCGTCGTACGACGAGTAGTGGTACGGCGTCCGCGCGGCGAACTCCGCGGCACAGGTGTCCACGGTCTTGTACACCGGGCGCACGCCCAGCGCGTGCCGCACACCGCGCACGACGTCGGCGGAGGTGGACCGCAGCGCCGCCAGCTGGGCGTCGGAGAACCCGTGCCGCTTGGCCAGGCGCAGCAGCTCCGGAGTGAGCTGCGCCGCGTCCCGCACGTCGGCGGCGACCTCGGTCAGCAGCACCAGTTGGTCGAGGAACCACGGGTCGATCCCGGTGGCGTCGTGCAGCTGCTCGGCCGGGGCACCGGCCCGCAACGCCGCGACGACGTCGCCGAGGCGCCCGTCGTAGGCGCGGCGGACCTTCTCGACCAGCTCTGCGGCGTCGCCCGGCGGCGCGACGAAGTCAAGCGGAGCGTCCGGCTTCTCCAGCGACCGCAGCGCCTTCTGCAGCGCCTCGGTGAAGTTGCGCCCGATGGCCATCGCCTCGCCCACGCTCTTCATGTGCGTGGTCAGCGTGGTGTCGGCAGCCGGGAACTTCTCGAAGGCGAACCGGGGCGCCTTCACGACGACGTAGTCGAGCGTCGGCTCGAACGACGCCGGTGTCTCGCCGGTGATGTCGTTGCCGATCTCGTCCAGGGTGTAGCCCATCGCCACCTTCGCCGCGATCTTGGCGATCGGGAACCCCGTGGCCTTGGACGCCAACGCGGACGAGCGGGACACCCGCGGGTTCATCTCGATGATGATCATGCGTCCGTCCGCCGGGTTGACGGCAAACTGGATGTTGCAGCCCCCGGTGTCGACGCCGACGGCGCGGATGACGTCGATCGCCTGGTCGCGCATCCGCTGGTACTCGCGGTCGGTGAGCGTCATGGCCGGCGCCACCGTGACGGAGTCGCCGGTGTGCACGCCCATCGGATCGACGTTCTCGATGGAGCACACGATCACGACGTTGTCCGCGCCGTCGCGCATGACCTCGAGCTCGTACTCCTTCCAGCCGAGGATGGACTCCTCGAGCAGCACCTCGGTCGTCGGTGACGCGTCGAGTCCGGTACCGGCGATGCGGCGCAGGTCGTCCTCGTCGAAGGCCATTCCGGAGCCGGCACCGCCCATCGTGAACGACGGCCGCACGATCACCGGGTACCCCAGCTTGTCCACCGCGGCGAGACAGTCGTCCATCGAGTGGCAGATCGCCGAACGCGCCGTCTCGCCGCCCACCTCGTCGACGATCGCCTTGAACGACTCGCGATTCTCGCCACGCTCGATGGCCTCGATGGACGCACCGATCAGCTCGACGCCGTAACGCTGCAGCACGCCGCCGTCGTGCAGCGCCACCGCGGCGTTCAGCGCGGTCTGCCCGCCGAGCGTGGCCAGCAGCGCGTCCGGGCGCTCGGTGGCGATGACCTTCTCGACGAACTCCGGCGTGATCGGCTCGACGTAGGTGGCGTCGGCGATGTCCGGGTCGGTCATGATGGTCGCCGGGTTGCTGTTGACCAGCACCACTCGCAGGCCCTCGGCGCGCAGCACCCGGCAGGCCTGGGTGCCCGAGTAGTCGAACTCGCAGGCCTGGCCGATGACGATCGGCCCGGAGCCGATGACCAGCACGCTCTGGATGTCGCTGCGCCTAGGCATGTGCCCGCACTCCGTTCCCCTTCGACGTCCCCTCCGATGCCGACATCACGTCGGCGAACCGGTCGAACAGGTATGCCGCGTCGTGCGGCCCGGCCGCGGCCTCCGGGTGGTACTGCACCGAGAAGGCGCTCAGCCGACCGCCGGCATCGTGCAGCGCCAGTCCTTCGACGACGTCGTCGTTGAGGCACACGTGGCTGACCTCGGCCCGGCCGAACGCCGTGTCAGCAGGGCGATCCAGCGGCGCATCGACGGCGAAACCATGATTGTGCGCCGTCACTTCGACCTTGCCGGTGCCGCGGTCCTGGACCGGCTGGTTGATGCCGCGGTGCCCGTAGCCCAGCTTGTACGTCCCGAAGCCCAGCGCCCGGCCGAAGACCTGGTTGCCGAAGCAGATGCCGAAGAACGGCAGCCGGCGCTCCAGCGCGCCGCGCAGCACCTCGACCGGCCCGTCGGTGGTGGCCGGGTCACCCGGGCCGTTCGACATGAACAGCCCGTCGGGATTCAGCGCGAGGACGTCGTCCAGCGGTGTGTCGGCGCGCACCACGTGTACTTCCATACCCCGCTCGGCCATCCGCCGCGGCGTCATCGTCTTGATGCCGAGGTCCAGGGCCACGACGGTGAACCGCCGCTCGCCCTCGGCCGGCACCACGTACGGCTCGGCCGTGCTGACCTCGGCGGCCAGGTCGGCGCCGACCATCGGCGGGCTGGCGAGCACCCGCTCGCGCAGCGCCTCCGGATCGGTCTCGACGCTGGACACGCCGACGCGCATCGCGCCGCGCTCACGCAGGTGCCGGGTGAGCGCGCGGGTGTCCACGCCGCTGATGCCGACGACGTCCTGGGCGCTGAGCTCCTCGGCCAGCGAGCGGCGCGATCGCCAGGACGACGGCCGTCGCGCGGGTTCGCGGACGACGTAGCCGGCGACCCAGATCCGCCCGGACTCCGGGTCCTCGTCGTTGACACCGGTGTTGCCGATGTGCGGCGCCGTCTGCACCACCACCTGACGGTGGTACGACGGGTCGGTCAACGTCTCCTGGTAACCGGTCATGCCCGTGGCGAAGACCGCCTCTCCGAACGTCTCGCCGCGAGCGCCGTAGGACTCGCCTCGGAACGTGCGCCCGTCCTCGAGCACGAGCAGCGCCGGGGTGCGCGTGGTCATCCGGTTCCCCCTTCGGCGACGGGCTCCACGGTGTGCAGGAGCCGCCGCATGTCATCGCGGTGGCGTGGGCGCACGGCGGTGTCCAGCAACAGCCCGCCGTGCTCCCACGTGATGATCAGGTATTCGTTCCGCCGTACAGCGCGGCCGCCGCCGGCCCGGTCGGCACGCACGCCACGCAGCGCGGTGGCCGGGATCGGCACGGGCGCGTCGTCGCGCCGTGCGAGCAGCACGCCGTCGCCGCCGACGTGGACGGTCGCCGCGCCACGGACGCCCAGCCCGAACGCACCGACCCGGTCCAGCCAGGTGCCCGAGACCGTGGTGCCCAGGTACGCGGCCTCGACGCCGTCGTCGGCCACCGGCCACGCCTCCGGCAGCGGCGGCAGGTCACCGTGCCGGCCCGCCCGGCGCCGCCAGCCGCGCCACATCAGCCCGTAGCCGCCCAGCAGCACCACCAGCAGGACCGCGACGGCGGTAGCGGTGTTCACGACACTCCTCCGGCCGCGGCGTCGCCGCCGAACGTCGCCCGTCCGCGCAGGAACGTCGCCACGACGGCTCCGGGAAGCTTCATGCCCGCGTACGGCGTGTTCCGTGACAACGACGACGACGCGCGCGGGTCGACCGTCCCGGACGCCGACGGGTCGACCAGGACGACGTTCGCCGGTTCGCCCTCCGCCAGCGGACGGCCGTGGGCGCCGCCGTCACCGGTGTCGCAGCGCCCGATCCGCGCCGGCGCGTACGACATCCGCTCGGCGACGCCCGCCCAGTCGAGCAGGCCGGTGTCGACCATCGTGTGCTGCACCACCGCGAGCGCCGTCTCGAGCCCGAGCATGCCGAACGCGGCGACGTCCCACTCGCAGTCCTTGTCCTCGACCGGGTGCGGCGCGTGATCGGTCGCGACGACGTCGATGGTGCCGTCGGCGAGCGCCTCACGTACCGCGGCGACGTCGTCCGCGGTACGCAACGGCGGGTTGACCTTGTACAGCGGGTCGTACGTCGTGGCGAGCTCGTCGGTGAGCAACAGGTGGTGCGGCGTCACCTCCGCGGTGACCGGCATGCCGCGTTCCTTCGCCAGTCGGACGATCTCCACCGACCCGCGGGTGGACAGATGGCAGATGTGCACCCGCGAGCCGACATGCGCGGCCAGCAGCACGTCCCGGGCGACGATGGCCTCCTCGGCGACCCGCGGCCAGCCGCGCAGTCCCAGCCGCCCGGACAGCTCGCCCTCGTTCATCTGCGCGCCCTCGGTCAGCCGCGGCTCCTGTGCATGCTGGGCGACGACGCCGTCGAAAGCCTTCACGTACTCGAGCGCGCGCCGCATCAGCATCGCGTCGGACACGCACACGCCGTCGTCGGAGAACACACGCACACCCGCGGCCGAATCGGCCATCGCGCCGAGCTCGGCCAGCTGCTCACCGCCGAGCCCGACCGTCACCGCGCCGACCGGGCGCACGTCCGCGTGCCCGGACTCGCGCCCCAGCCGCCACACCTGCTCGACCACGCCGGCGGTGTCGGCCACCGGGTCGGTGTTCGCCATCGCGTGCACCGCGGTGAACCCGCCGCGCGCGGCCGCGAGCGTGCCAGTCTCAACGGTCTCGGCGTCCTCGCGTCCGGGCTCACGCAGGTGCGTGTGCAGATCCACCAGTCCCGGCAGCGCGACCAGCCCGGTGCCGTCGACGACGCGCGCGTCCGCCGCGTCGAGGCCCGCGCCGACCGCGGCGATGCGCCCGTCACGCAGCAGCAGGTCGGCCGGCTCGCCGTCCAGCACACGCGCGCCGGTGATCAGGATCGGTTCGGCGCTCATGTGGTTTCCTCCTGCGCACTTGGATCTGCCTGGTCGCGCTCGCTCCTACGCTCGTCCCTCGCTCCGTCGTTCGCCGCTCCACCTACCTCGTCGCGCTCGCTCCTACGCTCGTCCCTCGCTCCGTCGTTCGCCGCTCCGGCCAGCATCAGGTACAGCACCGCCATCCGCACGTACACCCCGTTGGTCACCTGCTCGACGATGACCGAGCGGTCGCTGTCGGCGACGTCGGCGGTGATCTCCATGCCACGGTTCATCGGGCCCGGATGCAGCACGACGGCGTCGTCGGCCAGCCGGGCGAAACGGCGCGCGTCCAGCCCGTAGCGGCGGCTGTACTCGCGTGCCGACGGGAAGTAGGCGTCGTGCATCCGCTCGCGCTGCACCCGAAGCATCATGACCGCGTCGGCGTCCGGCAGCACCGCGTCGAGATCGTACGACACCGTGCACGGCCACTGCTCGACCCCCATCGGCAGCAGCGTCGGCGGCGCGACCAGCGTGACCCGCGCGCCGAGGGTCGCCAGCAGCAGGACGTTGCTGCGCGCCACCCGCCCGTGCAGCACGTCGCCGACGATCACCACGTGCCGCCCGGCCAGCTCACCGAGGTGGCGGCGCAGCGTGAACGCGTCCAGCAGCGCCTGAGTGGGATGCTCGTGCGTGCCGTCTCCGGCGTTGAGCACGTTCGCGTTGATCCACCCGGACGTCGCCAGCCGGTACGGCGCGCCGCTGGCCGAGTGCCGGACGACGACCCCGTCGGCGCCCATGGCCTCGAGTGTCAGCGCGGTGTCCTTGAGACTCTCGCCCTTCGACAGGCTCGAGCCCTTCGCGGAGAAGTTCACCACGTCGGCGGACAGCCGTTTCGCGGCCAGCTCGAACGAGGTGCGGGTGCGGGTGGAGTCCTCGAAGAACAGGTTGACGACCGTACGTCCGCGCAGCGCGGGCAGCTTCTTCACCGACCGGCCCTCGGTCAGCCCGGCCATCTCTTCCGCGGTGTCGAGCACGAGCGTCGCGTCGTCGCGGGACAGGTCGGCGGTGGAAAGCAGGTGACGGATCACGGCGCGGCCTCCGCTTCGGTCTCGGCGCCGGTGCTGCCGAGCAGCACCGCGTCCTGCCCGTCGATGTCGGACAGCAGTACCCGCACGGTCTCGTGCATCGCCGTGGGGATGTTCTTGCCGACGTGGTCGGCGCGGATCGGCAGCTGCCGGTGCCCCCGGTCGACCAGGACCACCAGGCGCACCGTGCGCGGGCGGCCGATGTCGTCGAGCGCGGTGAGCGCCGCGCGGATGGTGCGCCCGGAGAACAGCACGTCGTCGACGAGGACCACCGTCTTGTCGTCCACGCCACCGGCCGGGATGTCCGTCGGCTCGAGCGCCCGCGCTGGGCGCAGCCGCAGGTCGTCGCGGTACATAGTCGGGTCGATGGCGCCGACGGGCACCTCGACGCCCTCGACGGCGGTGATGCGCTCGGCCAGCCGCCGCGCCAGCGGGACGCCGCGTTTGGGGATGCCGAGAACGACGAGGTCGGATGCGCCCTTGTTGCGCTCCACGACCTCGTGGGCCATGCGGGTCAGCGCCCGGGCGACGTCGTCGCCGTCGAGCACCTCCCGCGGACTGCTCAGGTCACGAGACATGACTCGTTGGACCCCCTTCCCCGCCTCACCGGACGGGACTTAAAGGACGTCGGTCGAGGCCGAGCCTATCAGCGTGGCGACGTGGATTCCGGCGCGGCGGCTGTCGGCCCGATCACACGCAGCCCGGCGGCACGCGCCGCCTCCGTCTGCCGAACGTCATAGGCGACCATCACCGCGGCCTCGACGCGCACCGCCACGGCGATGTGCAGCGCATCCAGACTGCGCAGATGTGCGCCGGACAGCAGCCCCGCTTCCACGAACACGGCGCGGTCCATGTCGTAAAGATCGAACCGATCGAGCAGATCCGTGACATGCGCCTGGCTCAGGTTCTCCCGGACAGCGAGACGCCGCAGTTCGGTCTCCAGCAGCACGCTCGACACCAGCGCGTCGTTCGGTCCGAGTCCGTCGAGGAACGCGGCGAGCGCGGAGGACTCCTGCTCATCGACGAGGAGCTTGGCGGCCGCCGATGTCTCGACGTAGACCGTCAACGATCCCCCCGGAGATCGTCGAGTGCTTCCTGGACAGAGCTCTCTCGACGCACCCGGGGCAACTCGCTGAAGCCGCCCGTAACCCTCGCCTCTCGGAATGGTAGTGATCGCGATCGGCGCTCGGGGGGCACGAGCACGGCGACGACCTCGCCGTGATTGCTGATCTCGATGCTCTCACCGGCCTGGACGTCCCGAAGGACCGCACTGCTGTTGTTCCGCAGTTCACGATGCGGAATGGTCCGCGTCACGACCACCACCTCCGTAGCAATCGTAGCACGCTTTACTCCAGCTGTAGATCGTGATCTTCCGGTCGTATCCGGCCGGGCACGGCATCGCGGTGGCACCGCGACGTCTGACGGTCGCCTGTCGTCGCCGGTTCCCGGCCGAGTCGGACGTGCTGTCCTTGTGTTCGAAAGGATGACATGAGTGGCAACTGTTGCCCCTCATGTCCCCTTTCCGACAACGACGCTTTGCCACTTGATTGTCGACGCGAGGACATGGCGGCATGGCCCGTCGGGTCAAATGATCTCCACCGCTGGAGGCCTCCAGCGGTGGAGATCGGTTCAGCGCGGTACTAGCCGTAATGGGCGGCGTGATCCGCCTTCAGGCTCGCGTCGAAGTCCGAGAGCCTCGTCTGCAGCCGCGCGGTCAGTTCGGGGTAGTGATCGGACAGGTCGTAGTGCTCCCCGGGATCGCGGCTCAGGTCGAACAGTTGGGGCATCTCCTCGGTCGCGTCCCAGTCCAGCCGACCGGTGAACCGGCCCAGGTTGCTCTCACGGCGCACGTGCAACTTCCAGTCGCCGTGGCGGATCGCGTTCAACGTGTTTCCCCGGTAGTAGGCGATGTCGACGTGTTCCATGGGTCTGCCCGTCCGAATCGCGGGGAGAATGTTCTGCCCGTCGATGACCCTGTCCGGATCGAGAGGCACGCCGACAGCAGCGCAGAAAGTCGGCAGGATGTCGATGTGACACGTCGGCCGCTCGTAGTCGACGCCGGACCGGCGCATCATCGCAGGCCACTCCATCACGAAGGGCACCTTGATGCCGCCTTCGTAAGTCTCGCTCTTGCGACCGTACATGCCACCCGTGTCACCCACCCACCATGGTCCGTTGTCGCTGGTCAGGACGATACAGGTATTGTGTCGGATGCCGAGCTCGTCGAGCTGCTCCAGGAGCCGGCCGACGAACTGGTCGATCTCCTCGATGGAGCTGCCGTGTGGGCCGCCGGGGCTTTCGTCGTATTCCGACGCGAGCGGCTCATGCGGCTGGGAGGTGGGGATGTAGCAGAAGAACGGCTCGTCGGCGTGGTCGTCGATCCACTCGAAAGCCTTCTCGAACAGAGCCGTCGTGAGCCAGTCCTGGTCGTCGCCGGGCCCCGGGTCGGGCGTGAGCGCCCCGGGATAGACGATCTCGGTCACCACCTCGTGGTCGTCGTACACCGGAATCGTCGGGTAGTCGTTCGAATAGGGAATGCCGTACCAGCGGTCGAAGCCGTGCTCCATGGGGTGGTGCCGTGGCTGGTCACCCAGATGCCACTTGCCGAACAACGCCGTCGCGTAACCGGCCTGTTTCAGGTACTCGGGCAGCAGTGTCTCCTGTTCGGAGATACCTTCACTGCTCCCCGGCCCAACGACGTTCGGCATGTCGACACGGGGCGCCCACGCGCCGGTGAGCAGCGCGGCTCGGGACGGTGTGCACACGGGGCTGCCGGCATAGTGCTCGCGGAACGCGATCCCGCGCCGGGCGATGCCGTCGATGTTCGGGGTGCGCGTCAAGGTCGCGCCGTAGCTGCTGAGGTCGCCGTACCCCTGGTCGTCAGTCATGATGAACACGAAGTTCGGCTTGCTCGCGGGCAGCTGCCCCTCTGCGCCCCCTGACTGAGCGAGCGCGGAGCCGGACCCGCCGAACACGCCACCGGCTACCGTGGCGGCGCCGGCGACACCGGCGCCTTTGAGGACGGTCCGTCGGTCGACATCATGCGTTGTCATGTCGTTCCTCCAGCGGCTCCTGACGTCACACCGGCGGTCACGTCCGCTCGCGTCTCTTCGAGCTGCGTCGTGAGGTCGGCGACGACGTCGGGAAACAGTTCGGCGATGTTGACCGACTCACGAGGATCGCGCGCCACGTCGTACAACGCCGGCATGTAGGCGCGTGCGTCGTTGCCGTACGCGACGTGCAGTTTCCAACGTTCACTGCGCACGGCGTTCAGCCACTCGTTGTAGTACAGGTACACCGGCCCCCGTGCAGGTGTACCCCCGTCGAACAACGCGGACATGTCCGCGCCGTCGACGTCCCCCGGCGGAGTCGCGCCGGCGACACTCCACAACGTCGGCGCGAGATCGAGCAGCGACCGGGGCGTGCCGTCGGTCCTGCCACGTCCGCCTCGGAGCCAGGCCGCGACGAACGGCACGAGCATGGCGCCGTCCATCACCTCCGGCTTGCGGCCCCGAAGGCCGTGGTTGCTGCCCTCGTACCGCGGACCGTTGTCGCTGGTGAAGATGACCAGCGTGTCTTCGCGGCGGCCTTGCCGGCGGCGGATCTCACGAAGCAGCTCACCGAGCTGATCATCGACCGCTTCGACGACATCACCGTACGAGCCCGCGCGCGACGACCTCGCGTACTCCGGATCCACCCGGAAAGGCGCATGCGGGACGAGATACGACAACACCATGAGGAACGGATTCTCACGCTGTCGGCGGGAACCGAGACCGTGCAGGAAGTCCTGCGCCGAAGAGGTGATCCGACGGGTCGTCGACCCGATGTCGATGCCGGCCTCGACCTCGGCGCGGTCCTCGTACCAGCCCAGCGGCGAGACGTCACTGCCGTACAGCGTTCCGGCGAAGCGATCGAATCCCATGTCCAGCGGGTGCTGACCCCGACCGGACCCCAGTCGCCACTGCCCGAACAGCCCTGTCGCGTATCCGGCGGCCTGCAGGCCGGAGGCGACGGTGGGCACGCCGGTGGGCAGACCGGCAGTCGCGCCGGGCCGCAGGGACGCGGGAAGCCCGAACCGCGCACCGAATCTGCCGGTGACGATGCCCGCCCGGGAAGGCGTGTCCGTCGCCGCGGCGGCGTACATCGCCGAGCAGGTCACTCCGGTGCGTGCGAGGCGGTCGACGGTCCGGGTACGGATGAGCTCTCCACCGTACGTTCCGAGATCACCGATTCCCAGATCGTCGACAACGGCCAGCACGATGTTGGGTGGTCGCTGACGAACCATCGTCTACCCCTCGACTCGATGTGAGCGGACGCGGCCGCAGCGCGTCGAGCCGCGCGGCGGCACTGCCCGTTGGTTCTGTCAGGACGGCTTCGCGCGATCAACCGACCATCCGATCGCGAGTGACGTCATGCCCGAAAACACATTATCTTTCGCACTTTCGCCACCAACTTACATAGTTTGTACTTTTAATCATGGAAGATGTCAATGCTCCCGCGGTTCTATATGCGGATTCCCGACCACGACCCGGCTCAGACCCTGGCGCCGACGGCGTCGTCGCCGGGGGCCGCTGCCGCCTCGGCGGCGTCCACGGACCGGCCGGGCACGACGAACGCCACCACGATGCCCAGGGCCGCGAGCCCGGCCGCGGTCCACACGGCCGGCACGAACCCGTCCAGGAACGACGACGCCGACGCGTAGCTGCCGTTCGCGGCGAACACCGCACCGACGATCGCGACACCGAACACGGCCCCCACCTCGCGCAGGGCACTGTTGGTGCCGGCCGCGACGCCGGAGTCCTCCAGCGGGACCGCCGCCACCGCTGTCGTCGCGGACGTCCCGAAGATCATCGAGATGCCGACGCCGGCCACCACGAGCGGCGGCACCAGCGTCGGATAACCCATGCCGACCTCGGCGACCAGCGCCACCCACGCCAGCCCGGCGGACTGCAGCACCAGGCCGAGGAGCATCAGCGGGCGGGTGCCGAACCGCCCGGACAACAGCCCGGCGATCGGCGCACCGACCATCGGCATCGCCGTCCAGACCAGGATCCGCAGCCCTGCGTCCAACGGCGAGTACCCCAGCCCGGTCTGGAACAGCTGGGCGATCATGAACAGCGCCCCGACGAGCGACAGGAACTGGAAGAAGATCACGCCGTTGCCGCCGGCGAATCCCCGGCGCCGCAGGTACCCCAGCGGCAGCATCGGGAACGTCGCCCGCTGCTCCCACTGGACGAACCCGACCATGACGACGGAGCCGGCGACCAGCGCCGTCACCACCTCGGCGCTGCCCCAGCCGATCTCCGGCGCGCGCACTGCCGCCCAGGTCAGCAGGAACAGCCCGGACGCGGCCGACAACATCCCGCGGATGTCCAGCTGCGGGCGCGGGCCGTGACTCTCACGCAGCAACGCGGCCGACAACACCATGACGACGACACCGACGGGGACGTTGATCCAGAAGATCCACTGCCACGAGATGCCCTCGGTGATGGCGCCGCCGAGCACCGGGCCGATCGCGACGCCCAGCCCGCTCACGCCGCCCCAGATCCCGATCGCCGCCGCCCGTTTCGCCGCCGGGAAGATGTCGCTGATCAACGTCAGCGTCAACGGCAGCACGAGCGCGGCGCCGGCGCCCTGGAACACCCGGGCGGCAATGAGCTCGCCGGCCGACGACGACAACGCGGCGGCGCCCGACGCGGCCACGAACACGCCCACGCCGGTCACGTACGTCCGCCGGCGGCCGAACCGGTCGCCCAACGCGGCTCCGGTCAGGATCAGGCAGGCGAAGGCGAGGTTGTACGCGTTGAGTGTCCATTCCAGGTCGGCGAGGTCCGCGCCGAGGTCGGCGCGGAGCACCGGCAGCGCGGTGGCGACGACCACCACGTCCAGCGAGGCCAGGAACGCGCCCAGGGACGCCAACAGCAGTGTCCACGTCCGCCGTGGGGGTGTCCTGATTCCTCCGTTGTCGATCCGCACGAGTCGCTCCGATCGGTCTGCGTGTCGATGACACTCATGCAGACCCGCCGGACGGCCGGATGGAATCGGTGGCGGCGGTCACGGGAAGACCGAACACCTCGAACAGGCCGGGATCGAGGAACGCGGTGATCCGGGCGATCCCTGCGGCTCGCGCCGTCAGCACGTGGATGCCGTGCGCGTGGGCGATGCCGTCGCCGTCGACGCCGTAGGCCGCCGCCGCGACCGTGCCGTTGGCCCGCGTCGGCACCATCAGGTACCGGCCGGCCCCGTCGAACACCCGCGTGCCGAAGAACTCGGCCGCGGAGTCCCGGCCGCTCAGCCAGGCGCGCAACGGCGGCATCTCGATCTCGACGTCGTCGCGCAGCAGCCGCATCAGCCCGTCGATGTCGGCGCTGTGGAACGCCGTCATGTACCGGTCCAACAGCACGCGCGTCTCGGTCTCGGCCGGTTCGACCACGTCGTCCGCACGCGGGGCGGCCACGTCGAGCTGGGCGCGGGCGCGTTGCAGCGCGCTCTTGACCGCCGCCGTCGTGGTGCCCAGGAACCCCGCGACCTCGGGTGCGCTCCACGCCAGGACGTCACGAAGAATCAGCACCACCCGCTGCCGGGCGGGCAGCTGCTGCAACGCGGCCACCAGCGCCAGCCGCACGCTGTCGCGGGTCGCGACGACGGCCGCCGGGTCACCGTCGGTGGCGGCCACGCCGCCCAGCAGTGCGTCCGGGAACGGCTCCAGCCACGACAGGTCCGTTCCGTCCAGCGTGGCCGGGACGTCGGAGACGTGTCCCGGTGCGCCCAGCCCGGACGGCAGCGGGCGTCGCTCGCGCCGCGACAGCGCCGTCAGGCACGCGTTGGTCGCGATCCGATACAGCCAGACCCGCACTGACGACCGGCCCTCGAACCCGTCGTACGAACGCCACGCCCGCAGGTACACCTCCTGCACGGTGTCCTCCGCGTCATGCACCGATCCGAGGACGCGGTAGCAGTACGCCAGCAGCTCCCGCCGGAACCCGTCCGTCGCGGTCCGGAACTCGTCGTCCCCCACGGTCATGGATGTACCTCCGCCACTACGCACGCCTGGTACGAGTATCGACTCGCGCACGCGGCGAAAGGAATCGCTGCCGCGGCGGGCGAGGTCAGATCCAGCCGTGCTTGCGCGCGATGTGGACGGCTTCGTGCCGGTTGGCGGCGCTGAGCTTGGAGGCGGCCGACGACAGGTAGTTGCGCACCGTTCCCGGTGTCAGGGCGGCCCGCGCCGCGATCTCGTCCACCGGCGCGCCCTCGGCGGCCAACTCGAGGACGTCGGACTCGCGCGCGGTCAACGGGCTGTCACCCGCGCCGATCGCCTCCGCGGCGAGCTCCGGGTCGACGTAGCGCCCGCCGCCGTGCACCGTCCGGACGGCGTCGGCGAGCACCTGGGCCGAGACCGTCTTCGGCAGGAACCCGCCGACCCCGCTCGCCAGCGCCCGCTTGAGGTAGCCCGGCCGGCCGTGGCTGGTGACGATCATGGTGCGGCATCCGGGCAGGGCGTCCCGGATCGCCTCCGCGACGGCGATGCCGTCGAGGTCGGGAAGCTGCAGGTCGAGGACGGCGACGTCCGGGCTGTGCGCCCGCGCCATGGCCAGCGCCTCGTCACCGGTCGCCGCCTCGGCGACGACGTCGACGCCGTCCTCGAGGGACAACAGGGCACGCAGCGCCGAGCGGATCAGGTGTTCGTCCTCGGCCAGCAGCACCGTGATCGGCTCGGTCACGACGGTTCCTCCTCGTCGTCGGCATGCCCGGCATGACCCGGCACCCACGCGGCCAGCCGGAACCGGCCGCCGTCCGGGCGCGTGGTTTCCAGCCCGCCGCCCATGTGCTGCAGCCGCTCCTCCAGCCCGGACAGCCCGGACCCGTCCCGGCCGCCGCCTGCGGCCGACACCCCGTCGTTCTCCATGACCAACGTCGCGGTACCGGCGTCCTCGGTGACCGTGATCACGCAGCTGCTCGCGTCGCTGTGCCGGAGCACGTTCGTGGTCCCCTCACGGGTCACCCAGCCGAGAACGGGCTGCACGCCGGGCGCCAGCGCGGCGGCGTCGCCCACGACGCGGGTGTCGACCCCCGCCGAGCGCAGCACCGACCGGGCGCCGGCCAGCTCGGTGGCCAGGTCCGCGGACCGGTATCCGCGTACGACCTCGCGGACCTCCCGCAGCGACTCCTGGGCGACGTCGCGGACCTCGAGCATCTCGGCTTCGGCCTCGTCGCGGCCGCGCCGCGTCAACTGGGCAGCGAGCTCACTCTTCAGCGCGATGACGGACAGGTTGCGGCCGAGGACGTCGTGCAGGTCCCGGGCGAAGCGCAGCCGTTCCTCCGCGACGGCCAGCTGCGCCTGGGTCTGCCGGGAGCGGTCCAGCTCCCACACGACACCCAGCATCCAGACCGAACCCCGATAAGCCGAACCTCCGCTCACCAGCGCCAGCGCAGTCGAGAAGCCAAGTGCGAAGGCCGGCCCGCCCGGATAGCCGAGCGCGACCGACGCCGCCGCGACCCACACCACCGCCCCGGCGAAGATCGGCATCAATACCGAAGTGCGCAGCCGTGGCGTGAACGCCACCACGGCGTAGCAAGTGAACAGCATGAGCCCGAGCCCGGCCGAACCGGAGCCGTCCGGCGGCTGGTCGTCGTCGATCGGGCCGAACGCCCAGACCGACGACGCCCAGCCCAGGACGGTGACCAGGCCGAGGACGACCGCCGCGGACCGCGGCCACGATCGTCGACCGAGATACCAGTCCATCCCCCCGTGCAGAACGCGGATCCCCACTGCGGCGTGCACCGCCGCCAGACCGAGGAAGGCCACGAGGCCAGGTGTCCGGACCTGGAGGGACTGCGCGTAGACGAGCGCGGCCAGCAACACCTCGAACGCGGTCAAGGCGTAGAGCGTGCCGCGGGTGTAGAGGTCGAACCGCTGCGGATCGCTGCGCTCGACCCACCACCCGCTCAGCGCCGACACGGGCAGCAGCCTCTCATGGAGCCCTCACCCGCGCGGCTCCCAGCGGAACCAGCGCCGCAACGCCCAGGCGCCGACCACGATCCAGCCGATCGCGACGGCCGTCGGCAGCGCCGCCGCGCCGAAACTCTCCGCGAAGTCCACCGACGTTCCGTCCGGGGCGAGACCCGCGAGGCCGAGGTTCGTGAGATCGATCACCGGCGTCATCGGCAGGAACCGCGCGACGTCGGCGAGCCAGTCCGGCAGCTCGTGCACCGGCGTGAGCATCCCGGAGAGGACCATGCAGACCATGAGCACCGGCAGGGTGCTGACCTGGGCCATCTCGACGTTGCGGGTGAACGCCGTCGACGCGCCCGCGAGCAGGACGAACACGACCACACCGAGCACGAACCCCAGAAGCGCGAGCAGCACGTTCACCGGGGCCTCGATGCCCACCACGATCGCCACACCGGCCGTGACCAGCACGATCTGGGCGAATGCGACCGCAAGGGACGGCAGGGCGGTTCCCGCCAGGATCTCGGCGTCCGTCGCCTCACCGACCCGCAACCGCTTGAGCACGAGCTCCTCGCGCCGCGCCACGTAGGCGGTGACGAGGTTGTAGTAGACGACGAACAGCAGCACGAAGCCGATCATGATGGTGACCAGCACAGTGCCCACGCCCATGCCGGTGTACTGGTCGACGCCGATGTTGCCGAGCAGTGCGACCATCGCGATCGGCAGCGCGAGCGCGGTGAACATCGCGGTGCGGTTGCGCCACAGCAGCCGCAGCTCCGCTCCCGCGAGCGCCCGCGCACGTCGCGCCGACGCCATCCATGCGGCGGGGCCGCCGGCCGGCGGCGCCGCGGTCGTGGTGAGCTCGCTCATGCCGCAGCCTCCTCTGCCAGCTCGGACGTGTTCTCACTGGCGACCGCCAGGAACGCCTGCTCGAGCGACGCCGTGCGTGCCGAGAGCTGATCCAGTACGACTTCGTGGTGACGCGCCCACAGCATCACGTCGGTCAGCGTCTCCTGCAGCGTGTCGGTGTGCACGGTCACCGCCCGCCCGTCGTCGACGACCAGCGCGCCGGGCAGCTCCGGCAGCGGCGGAGCGCCGGGGGCGTCGCGCTCGAACGTGATGGTCGACGGCTGTGCCGCGACGACCTCGGCGACCGTCCCGGTGCGCACGATCCGGCCGTGGTGCATGATGGCCAGCCGGTCGGCGAGTTCCTCCGCCTCGTCCAGGTAGTGCGTGGTCAGCAGCACCGTGGTGCCGTCGTCCAGCAGCCGCCTGACCAGCGTCCAGGTGTTGCGGCGGCTCTCCGGGTCCAGGCCGGTGGTCGGCTCGTCCAGGAAGAGCACCTCCGGGCGGCCGAGCAGCGCCATCGCCAGGTCGAGGCGGCGCCGTTCCCCGCCGGAGAGCTGCTTGACCGCCACGTCCGCGCGCGCGTCCAGCACCACCATCTCGAGCGCGTCGGCAACCGGGCGTGGCGCCGACAGCGTGCCCGCCCACATCGCCGCAGTCTCCCGGACCGTCAGGTCGCCCGGGAATCCGCCCTGCTGCAGCATGACCCCGATGCGCGGGCGCACGCTCGCCCGTTCGCGGTACGGGTCGTGCCCCAGCACCCGGGCCCCGCCACCACTCGGCGGCGCGAGCCCTTCGATCACCTCGAGCGTGGACGTCTTGCCCGCGCCGTTCGTACCCAGCAGCGCGAACAGCTCGCCGCGCCGTACCGAGAACGTCACGCCGCGGACCGCGTCGAACTCGCCGCCGTAGCTGCGCCGTAGTTCGGACACCTCGATGACGTCGTCCATCCGGGTCCCCCCTTCTCGTCTTCTGCCGTCGTGTCCATGGTGAGCGCCACCGGAGACCACGACCCGTGGATCACGTCATCGGTTCCGATGACCGGCGAGTCCCGGCGTCATGACAGATGTCACCCCTGTTTCGGACGCCTCGGCCGAACGACCCAAAACCGATCAAGACGCTTGACCGGCCGGTTCGCCACAGAACAGGATCTTGGTCGGCATCCGCCCACGATTTCCCATGGATCCGGTCACGTCGTGGGGTCCACCGTACGACCACCTGCGAGAGGACGAGCACGTGACGATGGTCAGCACCCCGCGTCGTGGCCGCGCCAGGCTGCTCTCGGCAGCGGCCGCCGCATCTCTCGCGGCGGCGACGGCGGGAGGTGTCGCGTTCGCGGTGCCCACGGCCCCGAAGGCGCCGTCCGGCCCGATCGACGCGCACCCGATCGACGCGCACCCGATCGACGCGCAGCCGATCGATGGGCAGCGGGCCGACGCGGGCGGCTACATCGTCGTCCTCGAGGGGCAGCCCGCGGCGAGCTACCGCGGCGGCGTGTCCGGGCTCGCCCGCACCGCGCCCGCCGCGGGTGAGCGGCTGCGCCCGAGCTCCGCGGCCGTGCGCGACTACCGCGCACACCTGCGCGACCGTCAGCTCACGCTCGCCCGCGACGTCGGGGTCCGCCCGGTGCACCGCTACACCGTCGCCCTCAACGGTTTCTCCGCCAGGCTCAGCGCCGAACAGGTCCGCACGTTGCGCGCCTCCCCCGGCGTGCGCGCCGTCGTCGCGGACGTCCCGCGGAAGGTCGACACCGTGCACTCGCCGGAGTTCCTCGGACTCACCGGCGACGACGGCCTGTGGGAGTCCGTCGGCGGCAGCGACCGGGCCGGGCACGGGACCGTCGTCGGTGTCATCGACACCGGGATCTGGCCGGAGAACCCGTCGTTCGCCGGCGACGAGCTGCCCGACGGCAGCACCGGTGAGGTCGGCCGCCCGTACCGGACGTCCGAGACCGGCACGGCGATGCTCAAGGCGGACGGCGACACGTTCACCGGCGCGTGCCGGCCCGGCGAGGGCTGGACCCCCGATCTGTGCAACGACAAGCTGATCTCCGCGCGCTACTTCGAGGACGGCTTCGTCACTAACGTCGCCCCCGAGCACCGCGGTGAGCACGAGCAGATCTCGGCCCGCGACGGCGACGGGCACGGCACCCACACCGCCGCGACGGCCGCCGGCAACCACCACGTCGAGATGAGTGTCGACGGCCGCTCGTTCGGCTCCGGGTCCGGCATGGCTCCGGGCGCGAAGATCGCCGCCTACAAGGTCTGCTGGCAGGACGACGACGCGGCCACCGGCGGCTGCTACCCTTCGGACTCGGTCGCGGCGATCGAACAGGCGGTGCTGGACGGCGTCGACGTCATCAACTACTCGATCTCCGGTGCGACCGACACCGTGATGGACCCGGTCGAGCTGGCGTTCCTGTCCGCGGCGTCGGCGAACGTCTTCGTGGCCGCCTCGGCGGGCAACAGTGGGCCGGAGCCGTCCACCGTCGCGCACAACAGCCCGTGGCTGACCTCGGTCGCCGCCAGCACCCACGTGCGCTACGAAGGCACCGTCGAACTCGGCGACGGTCGGCGCTTCCGCGGTGCCATGATCGACGACACCGGGGTGCCGGAACGCTCGCGGCTGCTCTACGCCGGCGACATCCCCGCCCAGGGCGTCGACGCCGCCGACGCCGCACTGTGCGCCCCCGATTCCCTGGACGCGACCGCGGTCGCCGAGGCCGCGCCCGCCGTGGTGCTGTGCGACCGGGGCGAGTACCCCCGGGTGGACAAGTCCGCCGAGGTCGCGCGGGCCGGCGGAGTGGGCACGGTGCTCGGCAACACGGACCCGGCCGACAGCCTCAACGCCGACCTGCACACCATCCCGACGACGCACGTGCCGGCGGGCGACGCGGACGCGATCCGCTCCTACGCGACGTCGCGGCCGGACGCGACCGCCGCACTGCTGCCTGGTGACCGGACCGACCTGCCGCCGACGCCGTTGCCCGTCGTCGCCGGGTTCTCCTCCCGCGGCCCGGCGGAGGCGAACGGCGGTGACGTGCTCAAGCCGGACGTCGCCGCGCCGGGGGTCGACGTGCTCGCCGCGGTCGCTCCGGGTCCGCACAACGGCAACGACTTCGACTTCCTGTCCGGCACGTCCATGGCCGCGCCGCACGTCGCCGGGCTCGCCGCCGTGATGCGTGCCGAGCGGCCCGAGTGGTCCGCGATGGCCGTCAAGTCCGCGCTCATGACCACCGCCTCCGAGGTGAAGACCACGGAGGGCGAGAACGACGCGGACCGGTTCGGCCGCGGCGCCGGCAACGTCGACCCCACTCGGTTCCTCGACCCCGGGCTGGTCTACGAGGCCGGGCCGGACGACTGGCTGTCGTTCCTCGAAGGAACCGGCGAGAACCTCGGTGTCGACGGCGTCGAGCCGATCGACCCGTCGAACCTGAACCAGCCGTCGGTCGCGGTGGGCGCGCTCGCCGGGCGTCAGGTGATCACCCGCGAGGTGACCGCGGTGACACCCGGGCTGTACCGCGCCGAGATCGACGTGCCCGGCTTCGACGCCCGGGTCCGCCCGTCGGTGCTCCACTTCGCGAGACCCGGCCAGACGAAGCGGTTCGAGATCGTCCTCGACCGCGAGACGGCGCCGCTGGGCACGTACGCCCAAGGGGAGCTGACCTGGAGCGGCGGCGGCACGACCGTCCGCAGCCCGGTGGTCGCCAGGCCGGTCGCGGTCGCCGCGCCACCCGAGGTCACCGGAACGGGCACGAGCGGCGAGATCCGCTACGAGGTCGTGCCCGGCTCCGACGGCGACGTGGACCTGACCACGCACGGGCTCGCGCCGGGCGAGGTCACCGAGGGCTCGCTCACACCGGGCGAGCCGGCGGACACCGAGGGCAACTCCTCGTCGCAGGTGGTCACGTTCGAGGTTCCCGAAGGCACGACGACGGCCCGGTTCGACCTGGTCTCCGGCGCCGCCCACGCCGACTACGACATGTACCTCTACGGTCCCGGCGGCAAGGAACTGCCGGTCGAGGGCGCGACCGGCTCCACCAGCGAACGGGTCGACCTCACCGCCCCGCGCCCCGGGACGTACCGCGTGCTGGTGCACATGTTCTCAAGCGCGGACGGGTCCGCCGCCGAGTTCGATCTGCGCACGTTCTCCGTCGGCTCGGAGTCCGGACACAGCGGCGCCATGTCCGTCACGCCCGATCCGATCCCCGGCCGGCGAGGTGAGCCGTCCACGGTGACCGTCCAGTACGACGGCCTGCGGGACGGCACCCCGTACCTCGCCACGATCGGCTACGAAGGCACCGCCACCCTCACCACCATCATGATCAACTGAGCACGAATGATCACGTCCCGCATGGAATTCCATGCGTCACCACCCTTGCAAGCCTGGTGACGCGTACAGAAGCCTCGTGATGGCCGGAGTGAACTCGACACCTCAGGCGGGCGACGACGCCACGGCCGACGGTGCCTGCGTGCGGCTCCAGCGTGCGTAGTGTGCCGCGTGCGTCGTCGCCAGCACGGCGGTGAACACGACGACGGCCAGCGCGGCGCTGCCCGCGGCGCTGAGATCCGGAGCCGGGTCACCGGCTCTGGGCTTGGTGATCAGCATGACGATCACCGGGACGCACACGACGGCGATGCCTGCCGGTGTCCCGGCCGACCGCGGCCGGAACGTCGCGACCAGGCACAGCGTCATCAGGACCAGGGCCAGTACGATGCCCAGCACGGCAGGGCCGCCGTTGACTCTCGCCGCGGTCTCCCAGAGCGTGCCGAAGCTCCGGTCTATCGTGCCGTCCGCCAGGTCGACCCGCTGGTCGTCGAAGATCGGCATGAACACCAGGCCCAGCGCCGCCACGGCAATCGGACCGTAGAGGCGGGCGTAGCCGTCGAAGACCCGTCCGGGCTCGTCGCGCGCGGTCATGCGGTTCACTACTCCATCCATGTGCTGATCGGACACCGCAGGCTATCCCTGCCGGCGGCGCGTGCACGTGGTCCGGCCGAATTCACCCCGCTCCGGCCAGGGACACCAACCCGGCGACGTGCCTACGATGACCGCATGACGACCGAGCCCGACCGAAGCCGCATCCGCTTCCCCGACATCAGCGCCCGCGCCTACGAACACCCCGCCGACCGCGGCGCCCTCGTCGCACTGCGGTCGCTGCGCGGGTTCGACACCGTCCTCAAGAAGATGTCCGGCCTGTTCACCGAACGCAGCCTGCGCCTGCACTTCCTCGCAGGCACGGTCCGCGTCGGCGAGCAGCAGTTCCGCGACGTGCACCAGGACCTCGTCGACGCCGTGCACATCCTCGACCTGCCGGAGACGCCGGAGCTCTACGTCGTCTCCGATCCGTACCCGCGAGCGATGGCCATCGGGGCGGACCACCCGTTCATCGTCATCAGCACCGGCATGTTCGACCTGCTCGACGCCGAGGAACGCCGGTTCACCATCGGGCACGAGGTCGGGCACATCCTTTCCGGGCACGCCGTCTACCGGACGCTGCTGCTGGCGCTGACGAACCTCGCGCTGCGTGTCGCGTGGATCCCGCTCGGCTACGTCGGGCTGCGTGCCATCGTCGTCGCGCTCGAGGAGTGGCACCGCAAGTCCGAACTGTCCTCCGACCGCGCCGGCCTGCTGACGGCGCAGGATCCCGACGCGGCCAAGCGCTCGCTGATGAAGATGGCCGGCGGCTCGCGGCTCGGCAACATGAGCGTCGACGCGTTCCTGCAGCAGGCCCGCGAGTACGACGCCGCCGAGGACGCACGCGACGGGCTGATCAAGCTGCTCAGCCTGCTGGGCCGGTCGCACCCGCACGCGGTGGTGCGCCTCGCCGAGCTCGACCGGTGGGCCACGTCGGGCGAGTACGGCCGGATCCTCGCCGGCGACTACCCGCGCCGCTCGGACGACCGCGACGCGTCCATCAGCGACGAGGTCCGCAACGCCGCGAAGTCCTACCAGGAGGCCTGGAGCCGCACCGCCGACCCGCTCATCGGGACGTTGCGCGACGTGGCCAACGGGGTCGCCGACACCGGCGGCAAGATCTTCGACAACCTCGCCGGCCGGGCCCGCCGCCAGTGACGTGAGCTGCCGGGCCGTGACGCCGAACGCGGATCGTGGGTGGTGGTGAGGTCTGCGTCCATGGTGCGGACGGGCATCGGCGAGCGAGGAACGAGCGAGCCGCGGGCGAGGGCGCAGACCTCACCACCACCCACACCGCACGAACGGCGCGGCGGCTATCCGCTGAGGCTGGGCTTGAGCGACACGATCCGGCTCAGCAGCCCGTTGACGAACGTCGGGGACTCGTCGGTCGACAGCTCCCCCGCCAGTGACGCTGCCTCGTCGAGCGCCACCGGGTCGGGGATGTCGTCACGATAGAGCACCTCGTAGATGCCGGCCCGGATGATGTTGCGGTCGATGGCCGGCATCCGCTCGAGTGTCCAGCTCTCGGAGTAGGTCGAGATCAGCTCGTCGATGCGCTGCCGGTGCGCGATGACGCCCTCGACCAGGGCGACCGTGTACTCGTTCAGCGGCGGTTCCGACGTCGCCATCCGATGCGCCAGCGTCGCTCCCAGCCCCAGGCCGCGGACGTCGGACTCGTACAGGATGTCGAGCGCACGCTTTCGCGCGCGGCTCCTCGCTGGCATCGACGCCGGCCCGTCAGCCGGCTCGGCCGAGGTACGACCCGTCGCGCGTGTCGACCTTGACCTTCTCGCCGGTGGTGATGAACAGCGGCACCTGGACTTCGTAGCCGGTCTCCAGCGTCGCCGGCTTGCTGCCGCCGCTGGACCGGTCGCCCTGCACGCCGGGCTCGGTGTAGTCGATGGTCAGCACGACCGACGCGGGCAGCTCCACGAACAGCGGGACGCCGTCGTGCAGGCCCACGACCGCGTTCCGGTTCTCGAGCAGGTAGTTCTGCGCGTCGCCGACGGTCTCGACCGGCACGTGGATCTGGTCGTAGGTGTCGGTGTCCATGAAGACGAACTCGTCGCCGTCGCGGTAGAGGTAGGTCATCTCCCGCCGGTCGACGTTCGCGGTGTCGACCTTGACGCCGGCGTTGAAGGTCTTGTCGACCACCTTGCCGGAGAGCACGTTCTTCAGCTTGGTGCGCACGAATGCGCCGCCCTTGCCCGGCTTGACATGCTGGAACTCCACGACGCTCCACAGCTGGCCGTCGAGGTTGAGCACGATGCCGTTCTTCAGATCGTTCGTCGTCGCCACGTCGCCACGTTGCCTTCTCGTCGTCGATGCCGTCCGGACGACGTCGTTCGGCCGGCCGGGCCGTCGGCCCGGCTACGCACCGTTCACACGTCGAGGACGAGCAGGTCCTTGGTCGTCTCTGTGAGCAGGTCGGGACCGCCGGCGGCCCGAACCACCAACGTGTCCTCGATGCGGACACCGCCACGCCCCGGAAGGTAGATCCCTGGCTCGACGGTCACCGCCATGCGGTCGGCCAGTGTACCGGTCGCCGAATACCCCAGCGTGGGCGCTTCGTGCACCTCCAAGCCTACACCGTGGCCGGTGCCGTGACCGAACTGCTCGCCGTAGCCCGCGGCCTCGATGACCTCCCGGCTGGCGTTGTCCACGCCGATGCATTCGTCCCCCACCGTCAACGCGGCACGCCCGGCTCGCTGCGCACTGGCGACGATGTCGTAGATCTCGCGTTGCCAGTCCGCGGGCTCGGCGCCGACCATCGAGGTGCGGGTGCAGTCGGCGTTGTAGCCACCGTACGCCGCACCGAAGTCGATCTTGAGCAGGTCGCCGCGCTGCACCGGCCGGTCGGACGGACGGTGGTGCGGGACGGCGCTGTTCGGGCCCGCGGCGACGATCGTCTCGAACGCCACCCCGTCCGCGCCGTGCGCGTACATCCGCCATTCGAGATCGCGCGCGATCTCGCGTTCCGTGCGGCCGGTGAACCCGCCGGCGGCGTAGAGGTCCTCGAGCGCCCGGCACGAGATGGCACACGCCTGCCTCAGCGCGGCGATCTCGGACTCGTCCTTGACCGCCCGCAGCCGCTCGACGCCACGGCCGAAGTGCACCAGCTCGGGCGGCTCCCCCGACGCGCCGGACTCCGCCAGCGACGCGCGGATCGACTCGGCGCGCTCCAGCGTGACGTCGTGTGCCTCGACGCCGAGCCGCGCGGCCCCGTCACGGGCGGCCCGTGCGGCCAGCACCGGCGCGACCTGCCGCTCGACGATCAGCTCGAGCTCCGGCGCCGCCCCGCTCGCGGCGGTCGCGTACCGTCCGTCCGTCGCCAGCACCGCCGCGCCGTCCGACCGCACCAACAGCGCCGCGTTGCTACTCGCCAAACCCGTCAGGTAATGGATGTTGAACAGGTTTGTGACTAGAATAGTGTCGATGTTGTCATGATGCAGTTGCTCGACGAGTTCATGACGGCGCTGTTGCTGGATCTCCGGCACGGGTACCATCCTTTCACCGCTGTGACCTGCGGTAACAGTATCACTATTTCGAAAAATGAGACTGCTGCTTCGCAATGGATCATCGTTCGATTAGCATGTTGATCATGCTCAGCTACGGCCTGATCATCGTTGTCATCCTGGCCCTCGTCATGAGCTTTGCGATCGCTCGGAGAAGCTCGACCGCCCGACACGCACCCACGTTCTCATCCCCGCCTACTCCCCCTCCCGGCGTCCGTCTCACCCGCGAACTCCAGGAGGAGACACGCGACGTCGCTTCCCGCGGCAACCCGGAACAGGCCGCCAAGAACCTGCACAAGCAGGCGAGCCTGCCCATGTCGCAGGCTACCGCCGTCGTCTACGCGCTCCAGGCCGGGCAGGTGTTCGCTGAACCCGAGCCTCCGGCCGCCACCCCCGAACCCGAATCCGCGCAGGCCAACCGCGCGCCCGTCGACGCCGAGCTGCTCGCCACGCTGCGGCGGCTCGTCGTGCAGGACCGGCTGCGCCGAACCGCCGCCATCCGGCTGCTCAAGGAGCGGACCGGCATGAACACGAAGGAGGCGCGGCGCTTCCTCGACGCCCTCTGACACGCATCTGCCGTCCGCGACACCGACCCGCCGGTCAGCTCGGCGTGTCCGCCACCGCACGCAGGGCGAGGTCGTACGACGCCGGCCCGAACCCGGCGACCGTCCCGGTCGCGACCCCCGCGACGACGCTGGTGTGCCGGAACACCTCACGAGCCGCCGGGTTCGAGATGTGCACCTCGACCAGCGGCGCGCGCAGTTGCGCACACGCGTCCCGCAGCGCATACGAGTAGTGCGTGAACGCCGCCGGGTTCAGAACCACCGGCGTGGCATCGTCGGCGGCCTCGTGCAGCCAGCCCACCAGCTCTGCCTCGTCGTCGGTCTGGCGCACCTCGACGTCCAGGCCCAGCTCCGCGCCGAGTCGGCGGCACCGCTCGGCGAGCCCGGCATGCGTGGTGTCGCCGTAGACGTCGGGTTCGCGCGAACCGAGCCGGCCGAGATTCGGACCGTTGAGCACCAGTACCTGCCTCATCGGTGCACGACTCTACGCCGCGGCCGAACCGGGCGGCCTTCAGCCCGGCCGGCCGCCGAACCGCGCGTCTACGCTGACGTGCCGACCTCGGCGTACGCGGCGGTCAGCAGTTGCGGGTCCGGCGCCTCGAGGATGCCGGGCTTGCCCAGCGCGTCCAGGACGACGAACCGCAACCGGTCGCCGCGGCTCTTCTTGTCCACGCGCATCGCCTCCAGCAGCCGTGGCCACGCGTCCGCGGAGTAGGACGTCGGCAGGCCCAGCGCCTCCAGGACGGTGCGGTGCCGGTCGGCGGTGGCGTCGTCGAGCCGGCCGGCCAGCCGGCCCAGCTCGGCGGCGAAGACCATGCCGACCGAGACGGCCGCACCGTGCCGCCAGCTGTAGCGCTCGACCTTCTCGACGGCGTGGCCCAGCGTGTGCCCGTAGTTGAGGATCTCGCGCAGACCGGACTCGCGCAGGTCCGCGCCGACCACCTCCGCCTTGACCCGCACGGATCGCTGCACCAGCTCACGCACGTACGGGCCGTCGGGCCGGGCCGCACCCTCCGGATCGGCCTGCACGATGTCGAGGATGCCCGGGTCGGCGATGAAGCCGGCCTTGACCACTTCGGCCAGGCCGGCGACGTACTCGTTCGGCGGCAGCGACTCGAGGGTGGCCAGGTCGCACAGCACGGCGGCGGGTGGATGGAACGCGCCGACGAGGTTCTTGCCCTCCGCGGTATTGATGCCGGTCTTGCCGCCCACGGCCGCGTCGACCATGCCGAGCACCGTCGTCGGGACCGGGATCCAGCGCACCCCGCGCAGCCAGGTCGCAGCGACGAAGCCGGCCAGGTCGGTGCTCGCACCGCCGCCGACACCGACGATCGCATCGGTCCGCGTCATGCCGATACGGCCCAGGACCGACCAGCAGTATGCCGCCACCTCGGCGGACTTGGCGTCCTCGGCGTCGGGGACCTCGACCGCGTGCGCCTCGAAACCCTGCTCGCGCAGATCGTCGCGGACCACGTCGGCGCTCGTGCGTAGCGCCCCCGGATGGATGATCGCGACCCGCTGGACCGACTGTCCGAGCAACCGCGGCAGCTCACCCAGCAGATTCGTGCCGACGACCACGTCGTACGGCTGCTCACCCTCGACCCGGATCCGGGTCGGCTCATCGGGCATGCCCTACGACCTCCTCGGCGACGTCGTCCGGCGCACGCCCGCTGGTGTCGACGGTGACGGAGGCGACCTCGGTGTAGACCGGACGCCGCTCGTCGAGCAGGCGCTTGAGCTGGGCACGTGGGCTGTCCAGCAACAACGGGCGGTCGCGGTTGAAACCCACCCGGCCGACGGCGTCGGAAAGCCCGACGTCGAGGAACACCACACGGTGACCGCGCAGCAGCGAACGCGTCGTCTCGTCGCTCACCGCGCCGCCGCCCAGCGCCAGCACCCCGTCGTGCTCGGCCAGCGCCGTTGCGACCGCGGTGCGCTCGAGCTCGCGGAACACCGGTTCGCCGTCCTCGACGAAGATGTCCGCGATGCTCTTGCCCGCTACCTGCTCGACGTCCACGTCGGTGTCGCGGAACCCGACCGACAGCGTCGACGCGACCGCGTTGCCGACCGTCGTCTTGCCGGCTCCCGGCGGCCCGACCAGGACGACGACGGGCCCGTCCCCGCTCATGGGTGCACCGCCAGCGTCCGCGGGATCGACTCGACGTACGCGCGCAGGTTGCGGGCGGTCTCGGTGACGGAGTCGCCGCCGAACTTCTCCAGCGCCAGTTGTGCGACGACCAGCGCGGTCATCGCCTCGGCCACGACGCCGGCCGCGGGCACCGCGCAGACGTCGGAGCGCTGGTGGTGCGCCCGCGCCTCCTCGCCGGTGGCGGTGTCGATGGTCCGCAACGAGCGCGGGACCGTCGAGATGGGTTTCATCGCCGCCCGCACGCGCAGCGTCCCGCCGGTGGACATGCCGCCCTCGATGCCGCCGGAACGACCCGACGTGCGCCGTACGCCGCCGCCGTCGGCCGGCTCGATCTCGTCCTGCGCCGCGGAGCCGCGGGTGCGGGCGAGTCCGAACCCGTCGCCGACCTCGACGCCCTTGATGGCCTGGATGCCCATGAGCGCACCGGCCAGCCGGGCGTCCAGCTTGCGGTCGCCGTGGACGTAGCTGCCCACGCCCGGCGGCAGGCCGTGCACGACGACCTCGACGACGCCACCGAGCGTGTCGCCTTCGCGGCGCGCGGTGTCGACCTCGTCCACCATGGCCTGGCTGGTCTCCGCGTCGATGCAGCGCAACGGATCCGCGTCGAGGCGCTCGACGTCGTCGGGCGCGGGCACCGGGGCACCGGCGGGAACGGCCACCGTCCCGAGTTCGACGGTGTGGCTCACCAGCCGCACGTCGTACGCCTGCCGGAGGAAGGCCGCGGCCACCGCGCCGAGCGCGACCCGGGCCGCCGTCTCTCGTGCGCTCGCACGCTCGAGCACCGGGCGCGACTCGTCGAAGCCGTACTTCTGCATGCCCGCCAGGTCCGCGTGGCCCGGGCGGGGACGCGTCAACGGCGCGTTGCGGGCCATGCCCTCGACCGCCTCGGGGTCGACGGGGTCGGCGGACATCACCTGCTGCCACTTCGGCCACTCGGTGTTGCCCACCTGCACGGCGACCGGGCCGCCCATGGTCACGCCGTGCCGAACCCCGCCGACGAACGTGACGTCGTCGGCCTCGAACTTCATCCGCGCGCCACGGCCGTACCCGAGCCGGCGCCGCGCCAGCGCCGCCGCGAGATCCGCCGTCGTGACCTGGACGTCCGCCGGAAGACCTTCGAGGATCGCGACCAGCGCCGGGCCGTGCGACTCCCCCGCTGTCAGCCATCTGAGCATGTCCGGCATCATCCCACGCTCGTCATCGACGGCAGAGGTCCGCCCTGGACTGCCGTTGCGGACCGGCGAATTCTGTCTAGATGGACATGCAGTGGCCGGTTCAGGACGCCAAGCAGCGGTTCAGTGAACTGTTGCGTCAAGCCACAGACGAAGGACCACAGTTCGTGACCCGTCACGGAGAGGAGGTGGCCGTCGTGGTCGACGTCGCATACTTCCGCGAGCTCACCGGCCTGGACGTCGAGGTCGACTTCAAAGCTGCCCTGACCGGGGCGGCGCCACTGGACGACGATGCCTCCACCGTCTTCGACGACGTCGTCGCCGAACGTCCGGCGGACCTGCCGAGAGACGTCGGCCTGACGGGGACGACGTGACGTTCCTCCTCGACACCAACGTCGCCTCCGAGGTGCGCAAACGCCGACCCGACCCGGGGTTGGCGCAGTGGTGGCAGCGGGCCCCCGCCACCGCCCTGTTCATCAGCGCGCTGACCGTCGGTGAGTTGCACCGCGGCGTCGATCGGGTCCGAGCGCGGGGCCACCACAGCCAGGCCGAGAGCCTCTCGACGTGGCTCGCGCACATCACGTCACACTTCGCCGACCGTGTGCTTGCTGTCGATGCTGCTGTCGCCGAGGTGTGGGGCCGGATGTCCCCCGGACAACCTGTCCCCACCGTCGACGGGCTCATCGCCGCGACCGCGGAGCGCCACGGACTCACGCTGGTCACACGCAACACCCGCGACGTCGAACGCACCGGGGTACGTGTGCTCGACCCGTTCTCGATGGCATCCCGATGACGTGGCGTCGGCGGCTGGTCTAGGCTCGCCCCGTGCCGCACGAGATCGATCCCGCATTCATGGCCCTGCCGATGCGATCGCTGGCCGACGCCGCCCTGCAACGCGCCACCGAACTGGGAGCCGAGCACGCGGACTTCCGCTTCGAGCGCATCCGCTCGCAGGACCTGAGCTTCCGCGACGGCAGGCTCGAGGGCAGCCGCGACGGCGAGGACGTCGGCTTCGCCGTCCGTGTCCTGCACCAGGGCACGTGGGGCTTCGCTGCCGCGGTCGACCTGACGCCGGACGTGGCGGTCCGCACCGCAGAGCAGGCCGTCGACCTCGCGAAGGTGTCACGGGAGCTCAGCCCGTCGCGCGTGGAGCTGGCCGCGGAGCCGGTCCACCCGGACGTCACCTGGGTGTCGGCCTACGACATCGACCCGTTCGCCGTCCCCGACTCCGAGAAGATCGACCGGATGGTCGGCCAGTCGATGCGGGTGCTCGCCCAGGCGTCCGTCGACCACGTCACCGCCACGCTGCAGCAGGTGCAGGAGAACACCTTCTACGCCGACAACCACGGCACCGTCACCACACAGCAGCGAGTGCGCATCCACCCGGAGTTCGAAGCGCTGAAGGTCGACGCCGACAGCGGCCGGTTCGAGACCATGCGCACCCTCGCCGCGCCCGCCGGCCGCGGCTGGGAGTACGCGACCGGTGCCGACGGCGTCGTCGACTGGGGCGCAGCGCTGGACGAGCTCGGCCCGCTGTTGGCGGAGAAGTTCGCCGCGCCGAGCATCCACCCGGACAGCTACGACCTGGTGATCGATCCGACGAACCTGTGGCTGACCATCCACGAGTCCGTCGGGCACGCCACCGAGCTCGACCGCGCCCTCGGTTACGAGGCCAACTACGCCGGCACCTCCTTCGCCACCCTGGACCAGCTGTGGACGCTGCGTTACGGCTCGCCGATCATGCACGTCACCGGCGACCGCACCACGCCGCACGGGCTGTCCACGATCGGCTACGACGACGAAGGTGTGCAGACACAGAGCTGGGACATCATCAGCGGTGGCACTCTCGTCGGCTACCAGCTGGACCGCGCGATGGCCGCGGCCAACGCCAGCGCGCTCGGCACCACCCGTTCCAACGGCTGCGCCTTCGCCGACTCACCCGGCCACGTTCCGGTGCAGCGGATGGCCAACGTGTCGCTGCAGCCCACCGACGGCGGTCCGTCCACCGACGAGCTGATCTCGCAGGTCGAGGACGGCATCTACGTCGTCGGCGACAAGTCGTGGTCCATCGACATGCAGCGGTACAACTTCCAGTTCACCGGCCAGCGCTTCTACCGCATCCGCGGCGGCGAGATCGACGGACAGGTCCGCGACGTCGCCTACCAGGCCACGACCACCGACTTCTGGGGGTCCATGGCCGCCGTCGGAGGCCCGCAGACCTACCGTCTCGGTGGGGCGTTCAACTGCGGCAAGGCGCAGCCGGGACAGATCGCACCGGTCTCGCACGGTTGCCCGTCGGCGCTGTTCCGTGACATCCGCGTCCTCAACACCGCTGCGGAAGGTGGTCAGTGACCATGACGAGCACCGCACTGACACCGCAGGAGATCGTCGAACGCTGCCTCGAGCTGTCCAAGGCCGACGGCATGGTGGTGCTCGTCGACGACACGTCCACGGCCAACCTGCGCTGGGCGAACAACGCCCTGACCACGAACGGTGTCACCCGTGCCCGCGACGTCACCGTCATCGCGACGCTCAGCGGCGGCACCGGAACCGCCTCCGGCGTCGTCGCGCGAAGTGCGGTGACCAGCGAGGCCCTCGAACCGCTGGTCCGCGCCGCCGAGCAGGCCGCGCGCGACAACGGACCGGCCGACGACGCGCAGCCGCTGGTCACCGGCGACGCCGCGGCCGACTGGGCGGACGAGCCGGCCGGCACCACGCCCGGCGTCTTCGGTGACATCGCTCCGGCGCTCGGCGAGGCGTTCGGCCGCGCCGACGACGGACGGCGGCTGCTCTACGGCTACGTCGAACACGGCGTGCGCACCACGTACCTGGGCTCGTCCACCGGGTTGCGGCTGCGGCACGAGCAGCCCGAAGGCCACATCGGCATCACCGGGAAGTCCGGCGACCGGACGCGGTCGGCATGGGTCGGCCAGGCCTCGCGGGACATGTCCGACATCGACGTCACGGCACTGGACGCCGAACTGACGCGTCGGCTCGGCTGGGCCGAGCGGCAGATCGAGCTTCCGGCCGGGCGCTACGACACCGTGCTGCCGCCCACCGCCGTCGCCGATCTGATGATCTTCGCGTACTGGATGATGGGCGCACGCGACGCACACGAGGGCCGCTCGGTCTACGCCCGGCCCGGCCAAGGGACCCGGGTGGGCGAGCAGATCTCGTCGCGGCCGGTGTCGCTGTGGTCGGATCCGTCGGCGCCCGGCATGGAGTGCTCCCCTGTCGTACTGGCCCACGCCTCGTCGTCGGAGACCAGCGTGTTCGACAACGGGCTGCCCGTCCGGCCCACCGAGTGGATCGACGACGGCGAACTGTCGGCGTTGCTGCAGACCCGGCACTCGGCCGGGCTCACCGGGCTCGCGACGACGCCGCCCGTGGACAACCTCGGGCTGACGGTCAGCGGGGCAGGTGGCGGGGTCGAGGACCTGGCGGCCGGCATGGACCGCGGACTGCTGCTGACGTGCCTGTGGTACATCCGCCCGGTCGACCCGCAGACTCTGCTGCTGACCGGGCTGACCAGGGACGGGGTGTACCTCGTCGAGGGCGGTGAGGTCGTCGGCGCGGTGAACAACTTCCGGTTCAACGAGAGCCCGATAGCGGTGCTGGACCGGTTCTCGCGGGCCGGCGCGACGGTGCCCGCGTTCAGCCGGGAGTGGGGCGACTACTTCCCGCGTACGGCCATGCCGGCGCTGCGGGTCCCCGATTTCAACATGTCGTCGGTGTCGCAGGCCTCCTGACCTCCCACCCCGGCTCCGTGAATAGCATTCGATCGGGGGTTTTCGGATGCTATGGTCGGGGCGTGGCATCCGATCCGGTATGGCCCGCGCTCACGTGGGAACAGCTGAACTGGCACCCTACGGTGCCGGACGAGCTCGTGCCACGCCGTGTGCGCGACCGCCACACCGGCGACTACGAGGCCGCTGTGCCGCCGCGTATCGCCGCGCTGGACGTGTCGCTGCCGTCGTCCGTGCTCGCCATGGCCGACGAGGCGTCCATCGAGATCGCCCGGCTCGACGCGGAGCTCGGCACCGACGTGGCGCCGTTCAGCGCGCTGCTGCTGCGGTCGGAGTCCACGTCGTCGTCGCAGATCGAGAACCTCACCTCGGGAGCACGGGCGATCGCGCTCGCCGAGCTCGGCGAGGGTGAACGCTCGAACGCCACTCAGATCGTCGCCAACGTGCACGCGATGCGTGCCGCTGTCGACCTCGCGGACCGGCTGGACGGCGACGCGGTGCTCGCCATGCACGCCGCCCTCATGGAGCACCAGCCCGATCACGAGCCGGGCCGGTGGCGCCGCCAGCAGGTGTGGATCGGCGGCAGCAACTTCGGCCCTCATCAGGCGGTGTTCGTCCCGCCGCACCACCGGCACGTGCCGGCGGCCATGGGCGACCTGATCGAGTTCGTCCGGCGTGACGACGTCCCCGTGCTCGTGCACGCCGCGGTCGCGCACGCGCAGTTCGAGACGATCCATCCGTTCACCGACGGCAACGGCCGCACCGGCCGCGCGCTCGTGCACTCGATCCTGCGTGCACGGCACCTGACCGACCATGTGACGGTGCCGGTCTCGGCCGGACTGCTGACCGACACCGACGGATACTTCGACGCGCTCACCGCCTACCGTGCCGGCGATCCCGCGCCGATCGTGACGTCCATGGCCGAGGCCGCGTTCACCGCCATCGCCAACGGCCGGCAGCTCGTCCGTGACCTCACCGCGGCGCGGGAGCGGTGGAACGGGCTCGTCGACGCCCGCCGCGACGCCGTCGCCTGGCGCCTCGCCGACCTGTTGCTGCGCCAGCCGGTGATCAACGCCGCCATCGTCCGCCACGATCTGGGCGCCACGTCGGCCAACGCGCACCGTGCCATCCGGCAGCTGGCCGAGGCCGGCGTCATCACCGAGTTCACCGGGAAGCGGCGTACCCGGCTCTGGCAGTGCGGCGACGTCCTGGCGGCGCTCGACGACTTCGCCGCCCGCGCCGGCCGGCGCACCCCCGCCCGCTGATCAGGTGCGATCAGCGGGCGTCCGCGGGCCCGCGCGGTGGCTGGTGTCCCAGCCGCTCCGGTTTCAGGCCGGCGGTGTGGATGTACGGGTCGACCTGCCGCTGCGGCGACGTCGCGACCGGCGCCGCCGGCTCGATCTCCGGCTCCCGCTCCCCCACGTCGACCATGCGAGCCGTCAGCCGCGCCCGCAGCTCGTCGGCGACCGGCCGATGCGACGACAGTCCGGCCAGGTTGACCAGCTGGTGCGGGTCATTCACCGTGTCGTACAACGCGGTCTCGACGTAGCGGTCCGCACCGGGGTCGTCCCACGGATGCGCCTCCGGCGCGGCCACGTAGTACGTCCACCGTGGCGTCCGCAACGCCCGACCGACCTCGGACTCGCTGACCTGTACGAGCACCTCGTCCCGCCAGGCCGCGGCGGGATCGCGCACCAGCGGCAGGAACGAGCGTCCCTGCATCTCGTCCGGGACCGTCAGGCCCGCGGCATCCAGCAGCGTCGGCGGCAGGTCGATGGTACTGACCGGCCGGTCGATGCGCCGGCCGTGTTCGAACCCCGGCCCGCGCAGCGCCATCGGCACCCGGATGGACGCGTCGTGGCAGGACCGCTTGTACTCGCTGTTGCGGGTCTTGAAGTGGCAGCCGTGGTCGGAGGTCACCGCCACGATGGTGTCGTCGAGCAGGTCGAGGCTGCGCAGCGCGTCGAGCAGACGCCCGAGGCCCTCGTCCACCCGGCGCACCTGCCCGCAGTACCCGCCCATGTGCTGGTGGGCTGTGCCGCCCTCGGCCGACAGCGCGGCCAGGTCGGGCGGCATCCACCGGCCGTCGTATCGCTCGGCGTAGCCCTCTGGCGCCGGGTACGCGTCGATCTCGTTCTGGTGATGCGGCTCGATGACCGACAGGAACAGGTAGAACGGCTGCCGTCGCGTGCCGTCGCCGACGCCGGAGTGGTCGCCGACGAACCGGATGGCCGCGTCGAACAGCGCGTCCGAGCGGTAGCCGGGGAGCATGACCGGTGTGGAGTCCTCGTCGAACACCACGGTCTTGTACGCGTCCGAGGTGAACTCCAGCACGTTGGCGCCCAGCCAGCTGTCGTAGCCGCCCCGCTGCTCGGGCGGCACCGGCTCGGTGTCGGCGAGATGCCACTTGCCGATGTAGCCGGTGCTGTAGCCGGCGTCGCCGAAGTGATGCGCCAGCGTGCGCGCCTCGCCCGGCAGCTTCAGCGCGTTGCGATGGCAGCCGTTGGCCGTCCCGTACTGCCCGGTCTGGATGGAGGCCCGGGCCGGCGCGCACACCGGGTTCGGCGTGAACGCCTGCGCGGCATGGGTGCCCGCCCGGGCGAGCCGGTCGAACTCCGGTGTCAGGTCGAGCGGATTGCCGTGGACGCCGGTCGTGTCCCACCGTTGCTGGTCGGTGAACACGACGATCACGTTCGGATGGTCAACCGGCTCCGCAGCCATACGGGTTTCCCCCTTTTGCAGTAGTTCGTCACTTGAGCCCGCTCAACGTGATGCCACGCACGAAGTAGCGCTGGCTGAACAGGAACAACAACACCGTCGGCACGAACAGGATCACCGAACCCGCCGCAGTCAGGTGCCACAGGGTGAAGTATTCCTGGTTGAACAACGTCAGCCCGACCGGAATCGTTCGCATGTCCTCGGTCGTGGTCGCCACGAGCGGCCACAGGAACTCGTTCCACTGGAACACGAACGTGAACAGGCCCAGGACCGCCAGAGCCGGCTTGACCTGCGGCAGGATCACCCTTGCGTAGATCCGCAACTCGGAGGCCCCGTCGATCCGTGCCGCCTGGATCAGGTCGTCCGGGATCGGCTGGATGAACTGGCGCATCAGGAAGATGCCGAACGCGTCCATCAGGAACGGCACGATCAGCGCCTGATAGCTGTTCAACCACCCCAGGTTGGACATCATCACGTAGAGCGGGATCATCCGCACGAACAGTGGCATCATCAACGTTGTCAGCAGCGCGATGAACAGCGTGTTCCGCAGCGGGAACCGGAACTTCGCGAACACGTAGCCCACCAGCGGGTCGAAGACCAGGTGGGCGACGGTGATGCCGCCGGTGACGACGATGCTGTTGATGATGAAGTTACCGAACGGCGCGCGCTCGAACAGCTCCGCGTAGTTGCCGAACTGCGGGGTCTCCGGCCACAGCACCGGGTTCGCCGACAGCGTCTCCGCCTCGGTCTGCAGCGACAGCGCGCCCATGTACAACAGGGGAAGCACCGTGATGGCGCCCACCACCCCGAGCACGCCGTAGCTGCCGATCCGGGCGGTCATGGTGGGTCCGCGCCGCATCAGTACTGCACCTCGTTCCGCCGGCCGACCCGCAGCTGGATCACCGTGAAGATCACGATCACGATGAACAGCAGGAACGACAACGCCGACGCGTAGCCGAAGTCGCGGGACGTGAACGCCACGTTGAACACGTGGAAGATGTACAGATCCGTCGCGTTCGCCGGCCCGCCACCGGTGATGATGTAGGCCTGTCCGAAGGCCTGCAGGCCGCTGATCACCGCCATCACCGACACGAACAGTGTCGTCGGCGCCAGCAGCGGCAACGTGATGCGCCAGAACCGCTGCCACGGACTCGCCCCGTCCACGGTGGCGGCCTCGTGGTACTGCTCCGGGATGCCCTGGAGCCCGGCCAGGAACAGCACCATCGTGTAGCCGACCGTCATCCACAACGTGACCGCGATGATCGTCGCCAGCGGGTGCGTGTTCAGCCACGACTGCGTGGGCAGGCCCAGATCCATGAGCAGCCGGTTCAGGATCCCCAGCTGCGGGTCGAGGATGTTGCGCCACAGCAGCCCGACGATCGCGACGGACGTGAGATACGGCACCAGCAACGCGGCACGGAACACCACCCGGCCCCGCAGCGGCTGGTTGAGCAGCAGGGCCAGCGCGAGCCCGATGACGATCGCGCCGATCGTCGTTGCGGCGCCGAAGATGAACGTGACCGTGAACGAGTTCTGCACGGACGCGTCCTCGAACGCCCGCGTGTAGTTCTCGAGCCCGGCGAACTGGTTGGCCTGCGGGCCCGTGTTGAACGAGTTCGTGATGATGTTCGCGATGGGGAGATAGAACATCAGCCCGAAGAACGCGAACGCCGGTATGAGAAATGCGTAGGCCGTCAGCACGTAGCGCCGGTTGAGTGACGGCGCGAACACCGCCAGCGGTCCGCGCAGACGACGCCGGCGCGGCGGTCCGGTCGTCAGCTGTCTCATCCGCCTCAGCTCGCCAGCACCTTCTGGCCAGCGGCCAGGAACCTGTCGAGCGCCTCCGTGGCCGGCGTGTTGTTCATGACGACGTCCTGGTACAGCGTCTGGAACAGCTGCTCGTTGATCTCGCCGCTCTTGCCGGTGAGCCGGAGCTTCTCACTGGTGTCGACGGCGTAGGCGAACCCCTCGGCGAACGCGGCGTACCGCTCGTTCTCCTGGACGACGGGGTCCTGGACCCAGGACAGCCGCGGCATGAGCATGCCGGCCTCCTTCGTCGCGGCCACCTCGACCTCGAGCGCGGTGATGCGTTTGATGAAGTCCCAGGCCAGGTCGGGACTCTTCGCCTTGGCCGGGACGAACAGGCTCGTCCCCGCCTGCACGGTCGACTGCTCCGCCTCGTGCAGGGCCGGGGCGATGCCGAGATCGAGGTCCGGGCTGGTCTCGGCGATGGGCAGCAGGTCCCACGGCCCGGTGATGATCATCGCCGCACGCCCGGCCGACAGCAGCTTCTGCGGCCCGGAGTAGTCGGTGCCCGGTGTCGGGACCGGCGAGACTCCGTGTTTGTGCGCCATGTCGGCCTGGAACTGCAGCGCGGCGGCCGCCGCGTCGTGGGGCACGAGCAGCCCCTTGGTGTCCGGGTCGTAGTAGCGCACGCCGTTCTGCAGCAGCCACGGCCAGCCGTAGCCGTCGTCCTGGTTCATCGCGAAGCCGTGGACACCGTCGCCGGTGAGCTTCTCGGCGACGTCGAGGAAGCTGCCCCAGTCGGTCGGCGGCTGCACGCCGGCGCTGTCGAACATGCCGCGGTTGTACAGCAGCATCATGCAGGTCAGATGCAACTGGATGCCGTAGACCTCGCCCTCGTAGGAGTTCCGCGAGATCGTCCTGGGCTGCCAGTCGTCCGGGAAGCCCATCTCGGCGCCGTCGCTGTCGACGTACTGCTGCAGCGATACCGCGTCACCGGAGATGGCGAACTCCTGCACCCAGCCGCCGGGCTCCTCGACGAGGTCGGGCACGGTTCCGGAGGCGAAGTCGGACAGCAGCCGGGTGCGCAGGTCGTCCCATTGGTACTTCTGGAAGCTCACGGTGACGCCGTGCGCCTCCTCGAACTCCGCGATCACCTTGTCGTACGCGGCGTAGGCGTGCCCGGCGTTCCAGTAGACGGTGAAGTCGCCACCGGAACCGCCGCCGTCGTCGCCGCCGGACGTGCTCCCGGAGTCCTCTTCCGGCGCACCGGCGCAACTACCGAGCAGCGGTGCCGCCAGCCCGGCGAGTGCGCCACCGCCGGTCCAGCGCAGAAGGTCACGACGTGTGGGGGTGTGAATGGCCACGGTCTTTCTCCTTTCGGGAGGGCGAGGCCGGGAAGCGAGTCAGGTCGAACCGCGGTGGTTGTACGACCACGGGTCGGTGATCTCGCGTCCCTCGGCGGGGACGCCGGCGGAGATGCGGTCGAACAACAGACGGGCGACCTCGGTGAAGTCATCCGCGTCGGCCGGGCCGACGGTGCTGAGCGTGGGGCGCGTGATCAGGCTCTCCGGCAGGTTTCCGGAGCCCAGGACCGCGACGTCGTCGGGAACGGAAAGGTCCGCGTCGCGTGCCGCCCAGATGGCGCTGACGGCACCACGCCCGGACGCCGCGAAGATCGCGTCCGGGCGGTCTTCGCGGGTGAGCAGGCCGGTCGCGGCGTGGTACGCCGCGACCCGGTCGTTGGCGCCGCGGACGATCAGCGAACCGTCCCGCGGTGCGCCGTGCCGGTCGAGCGCGTCCAGGTACGCGTCCAACCGTTCGGACGGCAGCGGATCGTCGTCGAGCTCGTGTTCGTGGCCCATGAAGGCGATCCGCCGCCGTCCGCTCCCGAACAAATGATCGAGGGCCTGGGTACAGGCCGCTGCCTCCGGGGCTCGTACGACGTCGAAACCGTCCGGCTTCGCGGTGTTGCTCATCACCACCAGCGGCAGCCCGCTGCGCGCGATGCCGGTCAGCGACTCCTCCGACAGATACGGCACGCTCGGTGCGACGACGGCGCCGTCGGCGATGCGCTGGTGCAACAGTGCGACGGCCTTCTCCGCGCGTGCCGCGGAGTCGACCACGAGCGTGATGACGCCGTAGCCGGCCTCGTCGGCGCGCAGATGCACGTCACGAGCCAGCTGGTCGTACGCGGGGACGCCGATCGAACCCACGACGAGGCAGACCTGCTCGGTGCGGCGACGCCGCAGGCTGCGCGCCGACCGGTTGGGCGCGTACGCCAGCTCTTCGGCCGCCTCGAGGACGCGCTCGCGCGTCTCGGCCGGGATGCGGCGGTCGGTGCGCCCGTTCATCACGTACGACACGGTCGCCACCGACACGCCCGCACGGGCCGCCACGTCCCGCGACGTCGATTGGTTCGAGCGCGTCATGGTTATACGTTTAACCACCACCGGCCGGTAACCGTCAAGAGGGCGGGAGGTTTCGTTTTCGTCACGACGCCCGGCCCGTGGAGGACCGGACGACGCTCACGATGCGGTGAACCGTCGGCGGATCGCCACAACCACGGGCGGCGTCGTCATCGCCGTTGTGCCCGGTCGGCCGAGGCCGCGGCGTCGAGCAGCCGCCGCACCGGCTCGGCGGGCGGGCCGGGCGGCACGGCGAGGTACGTCGTCGCGGCCGGCTCGCCCAACTCGCGATACACCACGCCGGTGACCTCGGGCGGCTGGCCGACGCGGTAGAAGACCGTCCACGACGGTCCGGCCTCCGCGAGGTCGGTGAGCGTGTCGTGCAGGTTCGTGAACTCCGGCCCCATCGGCGGTGATATACCCGCCGACCGGAACGCACGGCGCATCAGGTCGACGAACGGCGGGTTCCGTTCCCGGGGCGCGAGCCGTACCGGCATCTCGGCCAGGTCCTCGAGGCCGACCTCCGGCGCCGCTGCCAGCGGGTGCGTGGCCGGCAGCGCGACGTAGAGCGGTTCCGTCCACAGCGGCACCATCTCGAGGCCGGGAGCCGCCGCCAGGATGCGCACCAGCGCGGCGTGCGCGGTGCCGGCACGCACCGCGTCGAGGCGCTCGGCCAGTCCCAGTTTGCTCATCCGCACCCGGACCGGAGGCTCCGACGTCCGGAGCCGGTCCAGCACCGCCAGCGCGGCCTCACCGAGCGCAGGGCCGGCCGAGAGGCGGAGCACGCTTTCCTGCTCGTGGGCGATCTCGGCGGCCAACCGGCGGACGCGCTCGGTACCCGCGACGATCTCGCGCGCTTCGGGCAACAGCCGCTCGCCCGCTGCCGTCAGCCGGACGTGCCTGGTCGACCGGTCGAACAGCTGCACGTTCAGCTCGCGCTCCAGCCGGCGGACCTGCTGGCTCACGGCGGGCTGGACGATGTGCAGCCGCTGCGCCGCACGGGCGAACCCGCCCTCGTCGGCGACCGCGACGAAGTAGACCAGCTGCCGTAACTCCATCGCCCACCCCGGTTCATCACGCCTCGTGATAACTGTACGGACAGATCGGCCCTGGTTGGATCTCGTGGTCACCGGTGGACTGGGACCCATGACGACGACCCCACAGTCCACTGCCGACACCGCACCGCTGTCCGCGCGCGTACGCGGACCCGTCCACCTCCCCGGCGAGAAGGGCTACGACACCGAACGTGCCGGCTTCAACCGGTCGATCCGGCACCACCCCGCCGTCGTGGTCGGCGCCACCGGCACGGCCGACGCCGTGGCCGCGGTCGAGTTCGCCGCCGCACGCGGCCTCCCGCTCGCCGTCCAGGCGGCCGGCCACGGCGCGACCGTCGCGGCCGACGGCGCCGTGCTCGTGTCCACCCGCCGGATGGACCGCGTCACCGTCGATCCGCGTCGGCGCGTCGCCCGGGTGCAGGCCGGCGTCCGCTGGCAGGACGTCATCGACCGGGCCGCCGAGCACGGGCTCGCGCCGCTGAACGGCTCGTCGCCGCTCGTCGGCGCGGTGTCGTACACCCTCGGCGGCGGCCTGCCGGTCCTGGGCCGCAGCCACGGCTGGGCCGCCGACCATGCCCGCCGGTTCGAGCTCGTGACGGCCGACGGCGCGACCCGCGTCGTGTCGCCGGACACCGAGACCGACCTGTTCCGGGCGCTGCGCGGCGGCGGAAAAGCCGGCTTCGGGCTGGTGACCTCGATGGAGATCGCGCTGGTTCCGGTCAGCCGTCTTTACGGCGGTGGGCTGTTCTTCACCGGCGACGCCGACGCCGAGGTGGTGCACACGTGGCGGCAGTGGACCGAAACCGTCCCCGAAAGCATGAACTCGTCGCTCGCCCTGATGCACCTGCCGGACGTGGAGGCGATACCTCCGCACCTACGCGGCCGATACGTCGTACACATCCGCATCGCCTACACCGGCACGGCCGAGGCGGGTGCCGGGCTCGTAGCGCCGCTGCGCGCTGCCGGCGGCATCGTCGCGGACACCGTCGACGAGATGCCCTACAGCGCGATCGCACGCGTGCACGACGATCCGACCGAGCCGTCGGCCTACCGCGAGAACTCCCTGATGCTACGCGATCTGCCGGCATCGGCGGCGGACGCCGTCCTCGCCGAGGCCGGCGCCGGGGCTCAGGGAGCGCCGATCATGACGGAGCTGCGTCACCTCGGCGGGGCACTGGCGCGGCGCCCCGACTTTCCCGACGCGATCGGGCACCGTGACGCAGCGTTCAGCGTGGCGACGGTGTCGAGCGCGGAACAGCCCGCGCCGGACGGGTTGTGGAGCCGGATCGCGCCCTGGTCGACGGGACGGCGGTTCGCCAACTTCCTGGCCGGACCGGACGCCGCCGCGCACGTGCCCGAGGTGTACGCCCCGGACGTGCTCGAGCACCTCGCCGCCGTCAAGGCCGCCTACGACCCGGGCGCCGTGTTCGGCACCCCCGTGCCGTAGCTCACCGCGGCCGGTACGGCAGCACCACGATCCGGTCGGCGTGGCCGTCGAACGTTCTGGGGTCGAACCCGGACAACGCGACGATCTCGGTCAGCGACGCGTAGCCGCGACGGGTGTCCCGCTCGGTGACGAACCGCTCGGCCGTCGTGGTCGTCCAGCCGAGCACCCGCACGATGCCCGCCGCGCTCGCGTTGTTGAGATCGATCAGGCCGCCATCGGCATAGGCGCCCGGCACGTCCGGGCGGCCGATGTTCAGCTCCAGCGCCATCGACGGATCGCTTTCGGCGATCTCACGGGCACGCGTGCGCCGTTCCCGGTCGCGGAGCACGCCCCTGATCGCCGGGTCGGTGTCGTCGCGCTTGTTGAACACGACCGGGCGCGCCATCACGGCGGCGGCGACCCCACCGATCCCGTTGCCGATAAGCAGCAGCCCCCAGCCGGCCCCGTCGCGGTCGCTGCCCATGCCGTACAGCACGCCGACGGAGGCGAGAAGCAGCCCGACCGCGGTCGTCAGCCAGCCCGCGCTGCGCCCACGCCACCAGGCCTGCGCCGCCGGCACCCAGGCGAGGATCGTGAAACTGAGGACGGGCAGCAACATCCACAGACCCTGTCCGAGCGCGCGTAGCAGCGCCGCAACCACCGAGTTGCCTGCTGCCGAGCTCCGATGATCTCCCACCGGACTCAGGATGCCACATCCGTGCCGGTCGCCGCCCGCGCCGTGGTCACGCCCTGGGCACCACGAACTCGTAACCGGCGGCACGCACCGTCTCGATGATGCGCGGCAGCGCCGCGATCGTCGCGGACCTGTCGCCGCCGCCGTCGTGCAGCAGCACCACCGCACCCGGATGCATCCGCTGGATGACCTCGTCGCGGATGCGCCGTGTCGTCTGGTCGCGCCAGTCCTCGGGGTCGATGCTCCACCCGAGCGGCTGCTCGCCGTAACCGTCGGCGACGGCGTTCACGTTCGCCGCGAAGTTCCCGCCGGGTGCGCGGAAGAACGGCACGGCGGCCTCCGGCACCACGTCGTCGATCGCCCGCACGACGGTGCCGATCTCGTCGTCGATGCGCCCGGCGGGACGTTCGGGAAGCCGGGAGTCGTGGCTGACGGTGTGGTTGCACAGGGTGTGCCCGTCGGCGACGATCTCGCGGACCAGGTCCTGGTGCCGCCGAACGTTCGGTTCCACGACACAGAACGTCGCCGTGACATCGTAGTCCCGCAGGATCCGCAGCACCTGAGGCGTCTGGCCCGGGTGCGGCCCGTCGTCGAACGTCAGCGCGACGGTCTTGCCGGCACGGCCGGTCAGATGCCGGGTACCCAGCGAGTCCACCTCGGGCATGGACGGTCCGGCGTCGGCCGGCACGAACGGGCCGGGCACCTCCACGGTCTTGGCCGGCCCCGCACCAGCCGCGCCCGCGGCGGCGCTGTCCACCGGGCCCCGGTGCGCCGCTGCGGCGATGACCGCGATGGCCAGAACCAGCACGGCGGCGGCCGAACGCAGCTGGGTGGGTGACACGGACTCACCACCTCGGCGGTCTCGGCAGATTCACCTCGTTACGGACAAAGGACGCTACTCGCTCCACGCGGCCATCCCGGACCGGCACGCCGGAGTGATCAACATTTTCGGTCGGGTGCGCCAGGTCCCCGGGCGTTGCGGAGGTCCGCACCCCGCGGCTGCGGGAAACCGCAACCGTCCCGGTGGCCGGCACCATCGGCACGGCACCCGCCCGAACCCTAGCGTCGCGATCATGACACTCCCGCAGACCACGACCGACACTGCCGAACTCTCCGGGCTCGCCGGCTGGGCCGTCGACCTGATGGAGTCGATGGGCGCCGTCGGAGCCGGGCTCGCCATCGCCGCCGAGAACGTCTTCCCGCCGCTGCCCAGCGAGATCATCCTGCCCGTCGCCGGATTCACTGCCAGCCACGGCGGCATGAGCCTGCCTGCTGCCCTCGTCTGGACGACGCTGGGTTCGGTCGTCGGCGCGCTCGTCTGGTACGCCGTGGGTGCGGCCATCGGCCGCGACCGCACCCGGGCGATCCTGACCGCGCTGCCGTTGATCAAGATCACGGACGTGGACCGGACCGAGGCATGGTTCGACCGGCACGGCCCGAAAACGGTGTTCTTCGGGCGGATGATCCCGATCTTCCGGAGTTTCATCTCCGTGCCCGCCGGGGTCTCCCGGATGTCACTGCCGTCGTTCCTGGTGCTCACCACACTGGGCAGCCTGATCTGGAACGCCGTCTTCGTCCTCGCCGGTTACCAGCTGGGCGAGAACTGGCACCGGGTCGAGGAGTACTCCGGCACCTTCCAGAAAGGCGTCATCGCCGTCGTGGCCGCGGCGGTTCTGGCAGCGGTCACCGCGGGCGTCGTCCGGTGGAACCGGGATCGCGGACGCGCGGCACCCGGGCAACGCACGGCGCCCGGCCGGCGCCGGCGCACCGATCACGAGTCCAGGTAGCGCAGCACGGCGAGCACGCGGCGGCTGTAACCGTCGGTGTCGCGCAGATCGAGCTTGTCGAAGATCGTGTTGACGTGCTTCTCGACCGCGCTCGTGGACAGGTGCATCGCGGCGGCCACGCCCGCGTTCGTGTGCCCCTGCGCCATCAACTCCAGGACGGCACGCTCGCGCGGGCTCAGCCGGCCCAGCGGGTCGGGCCGGCGGCTGCGGGCGATCAGCTGGCGCACGACCTCGGCGTCGAACGCCGCTCCCCCGGTGCCGACGCGCTCCAACGCGTCGAGGAAGTCGTCGACGTGGGCCACCCGGTCCTTCAGCAGGTAACCCACCCCGTCCGTGTGCGCGGTGAACAGTTCGACGGCGTAGCGCTTCTCGACGTACTGCGACAGCACCAGGACGCCGACCCCGGGCCGTTTCGCGCGGATGTCCAGCACCGCCCGCAGGCCCTCGTCGGTGTGTGTCGGCGGCATCCGCACGTCCGCCACGACGACGTCCGGCGTGTCGGCCTCGACCGCGGCCAGCAGCGCATCCGCGTCCCGGACGGCGGCGACGACCTCGTGCCCCTCGTCCTCGAGCAACCGGGCCAGACCGTCACGCAGCAGCGTCGCGTCCTCGGCCAGCGTCACCCGCACGGCAGCGTCACCTCCACCACGGTGGGGCCGCCGGCCGGGCTCACCAAGCCGAACGTGCCGTCCTGTCCGGCGACGCGACGACGCAGCCCGGACAGCCCGCCGCCGTCCGGGTCGGCCCCGCCGACGCCGTCGTCGGAGACCCGGGCCAGAACCGACCCGTTCTCTCGGCGCACGGCCACGTCGACACGGGTCGCCGCGGCGTGCTTCACCGCGTTGTTCACCGTCTCGGAGACGACGAAGTACACCGCCGTCGCGATCGGCTCCGGCAGCGACCCGCAGTCGTGGCACTCGACCTCGACCGGAACCCCCGGCCGTGCCGCGAGCACCGCCAGCGCCTCCTCCAGACCCAGCGTGTCCAGCGCCGACGGGTAGACGCGCCACGCGACCTGACGCAGGTCGTCCAGAACCGCCTGAGTCTCCTCGTGCGCCGCGCGCAGCAGCTCGTCGCGGCGCTCGGCGTCTGCGCCGCGACGGGCGCGGCCCAGCAGCACGCCCAGGGCGACCAGCCGTTGCTGGACCCCGTCGTGCAGGTCACGCTCGATTCGTCGGCGTTCCGCGTCGACCACGTCGACGACACCCGCGCGGCTCTCGGCGAGTTCGCTGATCCGCCGCTGCAGCAGCTCGTTCCGGCTGCGTCCCAGGTAGTGGTGCGCCAGGCGCCGCTCGAGGCCGACCACGCCGGCCAGTCCCTGCAGCGCCAGGTACAGCAGCACCGCGCCGGGGAGGACCGCGACCAGCACCGTCCCCGTCGTCACCTGGTCGGCACCCTCGGTGTAGTCGGCGGGAACGTCCAGCAGCCAGGACCGGAGCATGACGAACACAGTGACCAGACCCCAGCAGACCAGCCCCAGGATCGCGCCGGCCAGCAGGCCGGACATCGACCGCAGGGCGAGGAACGTCACCACCCGCCGCTGCTCCACCGGCTCGGCGGCCGAGACCGCGAACCATCGCGCCAGCCGGCGCCGGTCCCACTCCGCCAGCGCACGCGTACCCGGCCAGGCGGCGCGCAGCAACGCCGCCCGCCGCCGGCGCCACCGGATGACGGGCAGCATCGCCAGCACCAGGACGGCCACGAACACCAACTGGACCAGTGCGCCCGCGGCCCCGGCGAGGAGACCGGTCGTGCGGCGCGCCACCAGTGTGCCGACCTGCTGCAGCATCGGCGACTCGAACGAGGTGCTGCTCAGACCAGTTCCTGCGGGTGGTCGTCCGGCGTCGTGGCCGCGCGGGCACGGCGCTTGGCCAGCTGGTGTCGCACCAGCTCGACGATCGCGGTGATGCTCAGCGCCACCCCGAGGCCGACGGCGAGACCCAACAGCGGGTTCTCCTCGAACGCCTTGCCGCCGAGGTAGCCGATCATCCCGGAGTAGGTGGCCCAGGACGCCGCCGCGATGGCGTCGAACAGGCTGAACTTGCGCAACGGGTACTCGACGGTGCCCGCGGTCAGCGTCACCGCCGTGCGGCCACCGGGGATGTAACGCGCGACGACGATGATCAGCCCGCCGCGTTGTCGGAGCATCCGCTCGGCCCAGCCGAACGTGGCGCCGGCCCGTTTCCCGCCTTCGAACCGATGCCGGAACCGCGTCCCGGCCGTGCGGCCGATGGTGTACGAGATGTGGTCGCCGAGGAACGCTCCCAGCGCTCCGGCGATGATCACGAACAGCAGGGTCGGCTCACCACTGGCGGCGAAGACCCCCGCCGTGATGACGAGGCTCTCGCTGGGGACCGCGGGGAAGAACGCGTCGATCGCGGCGATCGCGAACAAGACCGTGTACACCCACGGCGACCCCATGATGTCGCGCGCCAGATCGATGATTGCTTCGTCCATGCCCTCCGAGCCCTTCGTCCCCACTGACGTCACTTCCGACACTACGCGGGGCGATCAGCCGGCACATGCCACCGAAGTCGGATCCCTCCCTCCGACCTTGGTCAGGGTTCCCCTGACCCGCTCGGGCTTCGCGACGGGTCGTCGGCCGCGCGATGCCGTCGACGACCCGTCGCGCCTCCTGCCGGAGTCGCAGCGACCACGTCACCAGGCTTTCCAGCGCGTCACCAGGCCTGTAGGGGTAGTGACGCGCTGGAACTCCATGGAGAACGTGATCATTTCACATCGGTGTCAGGACTCGAACGCCTCGGGTGCCGGGCAGGAACAGACCAGGTGCCGGTCTCCGTACGCGCCGTCGATGCGGCCCACCGGAGGCCAGTACTTGTCCCCGCGCACCGACCGGATCGGGTAGACGGCGGTCTCGCGCTCGTACGGGTGCTCCCACGAGCCGATGAGCGACTCCGCGGTGTGCGGCGCGCCGGTCAGCGGGTTGTCGTCGGCGGGCCAGTCGCCGGCGGCGACCTTGTCCGCCTCGGCCCGGATGGCGATCATCGCGTCGCAGAACCGGTCGAGCTCGGCCTTGTCCTCCGACTCGGTCGGCTCGATCATGAGCGTCCCCGCCACCGGGAACGACATCGTCGGAGCGTGGAAGCCGTAGTCGATCAGCCGTTTGGCGACGTCGTCGACCGTGATGCCGCTGGACTTCGTCAGCTGCCGAAGGTCGACGATGCACTCGTGCGCGACCAGCCCGTTGCGGCCCGCGTACAGCACCGGGAAGTGCCCGGCCAGCCGCGCGGCCACGTAGTTCGCGTTCAGCACCGCCGTCTGCGTCGCCAGCTTCAACCCCTCCGGGCCCATCATCCGGATGTAGGCCCACGGGATCGGCAGGATCGACGCCGAGCCGAACGGAGCGCCGGAGATCGGCCCGACGCCGCTGGCCGGGCCCGCCTCCGGCAGCATCGGATGGTTCGGCAGGTACGGCGACAGGTGCGCGCGCACCCCGATCGGCCCGACGCCCGGACCACCGCCGCCGTGCGGGATGCAGAACGTCTTGTGCAGGTTCAGGTGACTGACGTCGGCGCCGAACTCACCCGGCTTGGCCAGCCCGAGCAGCGCGTTCAGGTTCGCCCCGTCGACGTAGACCTGTCCCCCAGCCTCGTGCACCCGCCGGGCGATCTCGGTGATGCCCTCCTCGTACACGCCGTGCGTGGACGGGTAGGTCACCATGATCGCCGCGAGCCGGTCGCCGTGCTCGTCGATCTTCGCCTGCAGGCTGTCCAGATCGACCGCGCCGTCCTCGTCGGCGGCGACCACCACCACGCGCATCCCGGCCATCACCGCCGACGCGGCGTTGGTGCCGTGCGCGCTGGACGGGATCAGGCACACGTCGCGCTGGTCGTCACCGTTGGCGCGATGGTAGGCGCGGATGGCCAGCAACCCCGCCAGCTCGCCCTGCGACCCGGCGTTCGGCTGAATGGACACGGTGTCGTAGCCGGTGAGCGTGGCCAGCCACTGCTCCAGCTGGCGGATCATGGCCACGTAGCCGTCGGCCTGCTCGACCGGCGCGAACGGGTGGATGCCGGCGAAGCCCGGCCAGGTGATCGGCTCCATCTCGGTCGCCGCGTTCAGCTTCATGGTGCACGAACCCAGCGGGATCATGCCGCGGTCGAGCGCGTAGTCCTTGTCCGAGAGCCGCCGCAGATACCGCAGCATCGACGTCTCGGACCGGTGCGAGTTGAACACCGGATGCGTGAGGTAGGCGCTGCCGCGACGCAGCCCGGCCGGCAATGCCTCCGCCTCGGTGGGCAGCTGCGGCGACTCGATGCCGAACGCCTTCAGCACCCGCCGCAGGTCGACATCGGTGGTCACCTCGTCACACGCCACCCGGACCAGGTCGGTCCCGGCGACGCCCACGTTCACGCCGAGCTCGCCCGCGTCGGCGGCGACGGCCTCGGCACGGCCGGGCACCCGCGCCAGGACGGTGTCGAAGAACGTGTCGTGCACGACCTCGACGCCGCCGGCACGCAACGCCGTGGCCAGCCCGGCCGCCTGCCGGTGCACCCGGCCGGCGATGTCGCGCAGACCGTCCGGACCGTGCCACACCGCGTACATGGAGGCCACCACCGCCAGCAGGACCTGCGCGGTGCAGATGTTCGACGTCGCCTTCTCGCGGCGGATGTGCTGCTCTCGCGTCTGCAGGGCGAGCCGGTAGGCGGGCGCACCGTGCACGTCCTTCGACACGCCCACGAGACGGCCCGGCAGGCCGCGCTCGAGACCGGTGCGCACAGCCATGTAGCCGGCGTGCGGGCCGCCGTAACCGAGCGGCACGCCGAACCGCTGCGACGAACCGACGACCACGTCGGCTCCGAGCTCACCGGGCGGCGTCACCAGCGTCATCGCCAGCAGATCGGCGGCGACCGTCACCAGGGCGCCGCGTTCGTGCGCCTCCTCGGTGATCGTACGCAGGTCGCGGACCCGGCCGGATGCGCCCGGATACTGCACGAGCACGCCGAACACGTCACCGTCCGGCAGACCGTCGTCGAGGTCGGCCACCCGCACGGACAGTCCGAGCGGTTCGGCACGCGTCCGGACGACGGCGATGGTCTGCGGCAGGCAGTCCTCGTCGACGACCAGCACGCCGCCCTCGCCTCGCACCGCGCGGCGCATCAGCGTCATCGCCTCGGCGGCCGCCGTCGACTCGTCGAGCAGGCTCGAGTTGGCGGTCGGCAACCCGGAGAGGTCGGCGACCATCGTCTGGTAGTTCAGCAGCGCCTCGAGCCGGCCCTGCGAGATCTCCGGCTGATACGGCGTGTAGGCGGTGTACCAGGCCGGGCTCTCGAGGACCCGGCGCAGCACCACCTGCGGGGTGATCGTGTCGGAGTACCCGAGTCCGATCATCTGGGTCTGGCGCTGGTTCCGCCGCGACAGTGCGCGCAGCTCGTCCAGTGCCTCGAGTTCGGTGCTCGCGGGCGGCAGGTCGAGGGCGTCGATGCTGCGGATCGCCTGTGGCACGGCCGCGTCGACCAGTGCGTCGAGCGATTCGTAACCCACCGCGTCGAGCATCTTCGCGATCTCGTCGTCGCGCGGACCGACGTGCCGCGCGACGAACGGCGCGTCGCCGGAAGTCTGAGCCAACGGTTGGAACATGAACGGAGCTCCTCGGTCACGGGTGCGAGTGCTCCCCCTCTGTTGTCGCCGCCGTCGGCGACTCCAGAGCGGCCTCGCCCGACCGGTCCTGGGTGCCTGAGAGGTTGACGGGGAAGTTGCCCCTTCGGCGCTTCGTACCCGCGTACGAAGACTCTCCCGGCCAGAGTCGACGGCTCTTACCCAGCATAACCCGATTCCGCCAGGAACAGCCCTCCGCTCCCGTTCGGCTCCCCTGGGAATGATCACGTTCCGCATGGAATTCCCTGCGTCACCACCCTTTCAGGCCTGGTGATGCGTGGAAAAGCCTAGTGGTGGACCCACGGCTCGGCTGCTCGTCAGAACCCCGGCTCCCGCAAAGCGGTGGGACGGCACGGGGACGGCTCGACACTCGGCGGAACCGCCGCGTCACCACGTCGCCGCGGCACCGTTGACGTTGGATACATCAGCTTGGCCGGCGTCGACATCACGAGGCTTCTGCACGCATCACTAGGCCTGAAAGGGTGGTGACGCAGGGAATTCCATGCGGGACGTGATCATTCCCAGCCGGCGTGGCGGGCGGGTGTGGTGGCCCGGGAACGGGGGCCAGCCGTGGATCATGCGCCCGCGGCGCGGGCACGACGGCGGGCCGCGAGCTGATCGCCCGGATGCTCGGGCGGCTCCTCGTCGGCACGGACGGCCGGCAGCTCGTGCAGACTCGCCTCGATCTCGCGCCAGACGCGGCCCACCGCGATCCCGAAGACGCCCTGCCCGCCCTGCACGAGGTCGACGACCTCGTCGGCCGACGTGCACTCGTAAACGCTGGCGCCGTCACTCATCAGGGTGATGCCGGCGAGGTCCTCCACGCCACGATCGCGCAGGTGCTGCACCGCCTGGCGGATCTGCTGCAACGAGACGCCGGTGTCGAGGAGTCGTTTGACGATCTTCAGCACCAGGATGTCCTGGAACGAGTACAGCCGCTGACTGCCGGAGCCGGTCGCGTTGCGCACGGTGGGTTCGACGAGGCCGGTCCGCGCCCAGTAGTCGAGCTGCCGGTACGTGATCCCGGCGGCGTTACATGCCGTGGGCCCGCGGTAACCGACGTCCTCGGGCACCGGGCCGACCATTCCTTCGAACAGCAGCCCCTGCTGGGTGAGATGTCCCGCGCCGCCAGGCGCTGTCGACGCCGGCCGTCCGGGCCCGCCCGCCGTACCCGTCCCGGATGTGCTGTCTGCGCTCACGCCGACCCCTTCATCGTCAATCCCCTGGCGTCCCGCCACGGCGGTGCACTCGCCGGGATGGCCCACGAGTGTTACATCAGTGACGTTAGGCCCGCCCCCGACAGGGGTCAACGCAACACGCGGCAACTCTCAAGCTCAACTTCAGCTCGAGGCCGAAACGGAGCCGGCACCCGCCGCCCGGCACCGCGTCAGCTGAAGTCCTCCGGCGTCACCTGTTCCAGGAACTCCCGGAACCGGGCCACCTCGTCTTCCTCCTCTTCCTCCGAGTCCGGATCCGCCATCAGCACTCCGGCCTCGTCGAGCAGCGGCTCGGAAGCGTAGATCGGCGTCCCCGTGCGCAACGCGAGCGCGATCGAGTCCGACGGGCGCGAGCTGACCTCGTACCCGCCCGACAACACCAGCTCGGCGTAGTAAGTGTTGTCGCGCACTTCGGTGATCCGCACCTGCTCGAGATCGACCCCGACCGTGTCGAGCACGTCCTTGAACAGGTCGTGCGTCATCGGGCGCGGTGGCACCACCCCCTGCTGGGCGAAGGCGATCGCCGTCGCCTCCACGGCGCCGATCCAGATGGGCAGGTACCGCTGCCCGCCGACCTCGCGGAGCAGCACGATCGGCTGGTTGGAGGGCATCTCTACACGTACACCCACGACGTCAAGCTCATGCACGGGTTCCACACTACTCCTGAGCGACCCCGGTGCCAGAGACGTCGGCGAGGTCCGTTGGCCATCACCAGGACTTCGTATGCGTCACCAGGCCTGCAAGGGTGGTGACGCAGGGAATTCCATGCGGAACGTGATCATTCCGCAATCCGGGTGTCAGCGAGAGCGGACGCGGCGGATGCCGGCTTCGACGAGGGCGGCGTGCAGCCGCACGGTCAGGCGGGCCACCTGATCGGCCGACTCGTCGGCGCGCCCCTGCGCGTCGGCGCCGCGCTGCTTGCGCATCGGCGCCACGACCTGCTCGACGAGGTCGACCTCGCGCTCGGCGGCGGTACGAACCGCGCGCAGGTGCCGTGGCTGCAGCCCGAACTCGGCCAGCTCGCCGACGGTGCGCGCGACCATCAGCGCCTCGGCGTCGTAGGTGCCGCCACGACCGGCGCTGACCAGGCCGTAGGACTCGAGCTCGGCCAGCAGCTCCTCGGTGATCGCTGCGGCCTCGAGCAGCGACGAGCGAGACAGCACGACCTCGTTCGGGTCGGACGCCGGGCCGGCGGCGGTGTACGGGGTGACCGTGCTGGCGCCCTCGGTCACCAGTTCCATGCCGCGGTCGAGCTGTTCGAGCTGTTCCTTGATGACCCGCAACGGCAGGTAGTGGTCGCGCTGGACCGTGAGCACGTAGCGCAGCCGCGCGACGTCGTCGGCGGTGAACCGCCGGTATCCCGACGGCGACCGCTGCGGCTCGACCAGCCCTTCGGTCTCGAGGAACCGGATCTTGGAAATGCTCACATCGGGAAAGTCCTGGCGCAGCTGCGCCAGGACTTCGCCGATGCTCATCGTCTCCGGAGCCTGCCGCGCCGCGCCCCTACCGGCCTCGCCGGGGGCACGTGCTTCGGCTGGGCTCACCTCGGTCCGCCTCCGAACCCTTGCTGACTGGAGTAGTAGACAAGACGATACTTGCCGATCTGGACTTCGTCCCCGTTGTTCAACACAACCTCGTCGATCCGGTCGCGATTGACGTAGGTGCCGTTCAGGCTACCCACGTCGGAGACGACGAATCCGCCCGGCATACGACGGAACTCGGCGTGCCGGCGCGACACCGTCACGTCGTCGAGGAAGATGTCCGAGTCCGGGTGCCGGCCGGCGCTGACGACGTCGGTGTCGAGCAGGAACCGGCTGCCCGCGTTGGGACCCCGCAGCACCACCAGCAGCGCACTCCCTGCCGGTAGCGCGTCGACGGCCGCCTGATCGGCCGTGGCGAGGTCGCTGCCGTCCTCACGCTCGCCCCGTTCGGGCTCGTCACGGACCGTCGCCATGGTGCTGGTCGAGTCACCCGGCGCTTCCGCGGGCTGCGAGGCGGTGACCAGAGGCGTCCCACACTGGGAGCAGAACTTCGCATCGGTCGGGTTTTGGTGACCGCACTGGGTGCAGAACGGCATCGGCATGGCCTCCCGCCACGGCTTCCCGTGGCTCGAGTCGTCGGCGAGTCGGGTGTCGTCGAGTGACCCTCGACCTTCGCCTGAGAGTTTACGGATGCTGGCAACCTAGGACCGGCACGGCCAGGGGTCAACTGGCCTCGACGAGCCGGCTCGCCGGACTCACACGTCGCTCACCCCTCGACCTGCGCTCGATAGTCCGCGGCGGTCAGCAGTCCCTCCAGCGCCGACTCGTCGGACGGGATCATCTCGATCATCCATCCGGCGCCGTAGGGCTCGGCGTTGACCTGTTCCGGAGAGGCGTCGAGATCGTCGTTGCGCGCCACGACCGTGCCGGAGACCGGCGCGTACAGCTCACTGACGCTCTTGGTCGACTCCAACTCGCCGCAGACGTCGTCGGCGGTCAGCTCGTCGCCGACGGCGGGCAACTGGACGTAGACGATGTCACCCAACTGTTCCTGGGCGAAGTGCGTGATGCCGATGCGGACGCTGCCCTCCGCCTCACCGGGACTACGCACCCACTCGTGTTTCGAGGTGTACCTCAGGTCGTCGGGATACAACGAAATCTGCCTCCTCCACGGCACACGCCGGTTGTCGAATTCATGAGCGAATCACTGGGAGCGCCGGTCAATCGTCCTCGTCCTCCGGCGCCGGGCGAGCGTACTGATGGGGCTGCGGCTCGTGCAACACGTCCACTGTCAGCTCGTTGTACTCGGTCACCGTGGCCTGTGCCTTCTGGTCCTCGATGCGCGAGACGATGCCCTTGGTGAACGACATCGCCCCGGCCAGGGTGCCGGGATCACCGATGGCCACGACATTGTACGGCGGCTCGACCATGGTGCCGCCGATGTTCATGGCTCCGTCCTCCGGTCCCAGGAAGTACGTGTCGTGCACCACACGCACGGCCGAGTCGTTGCCGTCGCCGAGGATCTGGATCGCCTCGGCGCCGGCGTCGCGCAGCTCCTGGATCGCGCTGTACATCAGCACCGAGTTCACCCGGTGGTCCGGGTCGGTGATGGTCATGATGATGCCCGGTCCGGTGGCCGGGACGGTGCCGGCCAGTACTCCGACGACCCGTGCGCGCTCCTGGGCCTGCTTGAGCGCGTCCGTTTCGCTGTCGGCGCCGCTGACGAGGTCACGCCGGTCGGCTTCGAGGCTGGCGACCTGGTCCTCCAGGCGCTCGGACTGCCGCCGCAGCCCGTCCAGGATCTGCACGAGGTCGTCGCGGCGCGCGTTGGCCAGCGCTTCGTCGTCGTCGGCTCGCACCTGCACGACCGCGGCGAACGCCAGCAGCCCGACGAGCAGCCCGACGCCGATGTGCCCGGTGTCCGGGCGCTTGCTCAGCGCCCGCCACAGCCGCTTCAGCCCCGACGGCGCCGCGGGGGTGAACCGCGGCGGTTTCCTGCCCGTCGTGGACTCGTCGGTGCGCGGCTCCTGATCAGGCATGGAACACGAGCCGCCTGATGGTCGCGACGTTGGTGAAGATGCGGATGCCCAGTACCACGATGACCGCGGTGGACAGCTGCGAGCCGACGCCGAGCTGGTCACCCAGGAACACGATGAACGCGGCGATGAGCACGTTGGCGATGAACGAGACGACGAACACCTTGTCGTTGAAGATGCCCTCCATCACCGCGCGGACTCCGCCGAACACCGCGTCGAGCGCGGCGACGATGGCGATGGGCAGGTACGGCTGCAGCTCGAGCGGGACGGACACGTCGAACGCCAGCCCGGCGAGCACGCCGAGCAGAACTCCGGCCAGAGGGATCACGTGGCCTCCCCGGGCTTGGCGTAGATCAGCGAGGTGCTGCCGGCGGGAACCGTCAACGACTCCGCGGACTGCACGTCGAAGGGCAAGCTGAAGTAGCGCAACCACGAAGCGCCGGTGCCGTCGCCGAACTCGCTGGGCAACGACCGCGAGTCGCCGATCGCGGTGATCTCGTACGGCGCCTGGGTGGGACGGTAGTTGATCTTCATGACGTTGTCGACCCGCCGGATGGCGGTCAGCGCGGTGATGCGCTGCCCGTTGATGCTGACGGCCTCGGCCCCGGCGGCCCACAGCCCGTTGACGGCCTGCTGCAGGTCGATGTCCTGGACGAGCGCGTCGTTCGGGTCCTCGTAGCTCTCCGGGTTCTCCGCATTGTCGACGGTGACCACCACTCCGGGTCCGGTCACCGCCATACTCCCCGCGCGCGCCTGCAACTGCCGTACCTCATCGCGCAATTGTCGCCCAGCCGCCGAGTTCTCGAGCAGCGAGGCCTCGAGACCGCTGATCTCGGACTCCAACGACGCGACCGTCTCCTGCAACCGGCTCACGTTGTCGTCCTCGGCGTGGATCCGCTCGATCAGGCTCTGCCGCTCGGCCGAGACGACGTCGGCGGTGGCTCGCACCTGCAACGCCGCCATGGTCAGCAGCAGGCCCAGCGCGACGGTGCCGAGGATCAGGGCAGGCGAGAAGCGCAGCTGTCCGACGCTGGCCGGGTCTTCACCGGCCGCGCGCCGGCGAGCCGCGACGTCCTCGTACCCCGGCTCCAGCGGTTTCGCGAACAGGTCGTTGAGCAGTGACATCGACTCGTCCGGCCGCCGTTGCGGGGGCGTACCGGAATCTTGCCCTGTCACCACTGCCCCATGCTCGCACGACCCGGTGTCAGGACCGCACGCGCCGGTGCCGTCCCACTCACGATGTCGCTCCTTCCTCACGGACCACGTTCCGTGCCTGGATGACGTACAGCGCCGCCGCCCACCAGTACAACGCGACGCCCCAGATCGCGAACGCCCAGCCGAACACCCGGGCCAGCAGCGGCAACGTCCCGTCACCGTCCCCCCACAGCAGCAGCGGGAACGCGTACAGCAGGCAGAACGTCGCCGACTTGCCCAGGAAGTGCACCGGCAGTCCGGTGATGCCGCGCCGGGCGCGTACGAACGCCACCACCACCGCCATCGCGACGTCCCGGCCGACCAGCAGGATGGCGAACCACAACGGGATGACCTCGCGCAACGTCAGCGCGACGATGGTGGTGAAGATGTACAACCGATCGGCCAGCGGGTCAAGTAGTTGACCGACCCGGCTGATCTGATTCCAGCGTCGCGCCAGTTTGCCGTCGAGATAGTCGGTGAACCCGGAGGCGGCGAGGACGATGATGGCCCAGGTGTCCGCCTCCTCGACGAGCACCAGCCACAGGAACAGCGGGACGCCGAGCAGCCGGAGGACCGAAAGCAGGTTCGGGACCGTCAGGACCCGATTGGTCTGCACCCCCGTCTCTTGGACGTCCACGGCGCCGCCTCTCCCGCATCATCGCTGTCCGCACCCGGTGTTTCGAACCAAGGTACCCCGTTCACCCGCGCCCGCGTGACACCGTCCGCCCGGTCCCTACCCAGGGTGTGGATCGGATCCTCCGCACGGAGGACACGGCAGCGGACCGGGGCCGGTCCCGAGGCGTCGAAACGGACCGAAGGCCGCGACGGTCAGCGGTTCGGCACCTCGATCGGCGCCGCGTCGAGGAACGTCCGCGCCGCGACCTCGTCCGCGTCGTCGACCAGCCACAGGAGCAGACGCGCCGAGGCCACCGCCCCTGGCGGCGGGATCTCGACACGGGTCGCCGCACTGAGGACGAACGGCTCCGCCTTCACCGTTCCCGACTCGGCCGCGAGCTCGTGGCAGCCGGCACCGAGGGGCGTTCCCGGTGGCGCCCATGCCGCGCGCACGCGTCCCGCGATCGCGCCCGTCCCGTGATGGGAGACGTGGACGTCGAGCGTGACCGGGGCGTCGGGCACGCGCATGTCGGCGCCGGCGTGGGCGGGGACGAGGTCGACCACCAGGACGGTCTCGCTGTTCACGTCGCACGGACGCAGCCCGCCGAGGTCCTTGCGCGTGCGGTCGGCGCCGAAGATACCGGCCATCTCGTGCTCGACGTCGGTCAGCTCGGTGTACACGTAGCCGGCGAACCGGTCGTGCCGGCGCAGTTCCTGTGTTTGCCACCGCAGCTGCCAGGCGCGCTCGAGGCTGGTGAAGCCCGCGCCGTACTCGCTGTTCAGGACAGGCAGCCCGGAGCGCGGGTGCTGGGCGCTGCCGTACAGCGGCTTGTCGACGACGAAGTCCGGTCCCAGCTTGACGGGGAAGTCCTCGCGAAAGCCGGCGGCCAGCGCGGCGACGTTGGCCGCCCACGCCGCCGGGTCGTCGTCGTAGTAATGCCAGTCGACGAGGTCGGTCTTGACGTGCGCCCACCCGGAGTTCTCGACGATCGGGCGGGACGGGTCGAGCCGGCGCATCGCGTCGTAGGCCCGTGCGGCCGCCGCCGCGTGCGCGGGAGTGCCGGGGATGTCCCAGTCGAGGCCCCACTCCTCGTTGTAAAGGCCCCAGACGACGATCGACGGATGGTTGCCGTCGCGGTCGACCATGGGCGCGAGCTGCGCCTCGAACGCCAGCGCCGCCTCGTCGCTGTACCGGCTGGGTGCGGGTGGTTCGGCCCACACCAGCATCCCCGTCCGGTCGGCGTGGTGCAGCCAGCGAGGTTCTTCGAGCTTGATGTGCTTGCGCACCAGGTTGTACCCGCACTCGCGGGCGAGCTCCAGATCGCGGACCAGCGCGGCGTCGTCCGGGGCGGTCACGCCGGTGCCGGGCCAGTAGCCCTGGTCGAGCACACCACGCACGTAGAGCCGGTCCCCGTTCAGGTACAGCTGCTCGCCCAGCGCCTCGAACCGCCGCAGGCCGCCGGTCACGGTCACCCGGTCGGCCTCGCCCGTGCCGACAGTGAACTCGAGCGAGTACAGATGCGGATCCGCCGGGCTCCACAGGTGCGGTTCGGCGACGTCGAGCCGGCCATGGACGCGGCCGTCGGCATCGGACACGAGCCGGACCCGCTCGCCGTGAGCCGAGCCGTCGACGATCTCAGCCACCACGGGTGCCTCTGCGGGATCGTCCCCGGCCAGCCGCGCGGTGATGTCGAAACCGGTCAGCGAGTCGCCGCGCACCGCGATCGTGTCGAGGTAGGTGCGTCCGCGGGCCTCGAGCCACACGCTCTGCCAGATCCCCGACGACGGCGTGAACGAGACGCCGTCGTAGTCGTCACGGGGAATCGAACGCTGTTTGCCGTGCGGGATCGCGCGCTTGTCCGCCGGAGCGCGCACGTCCACCCGCAGCTCGTGCGTCTCCCCCGGCGTGAGCAGCTCGGTGACGTCGAACTCGAACGGCTCGTACCCGCCGGTGTGCGAGCCGACGGCGGCGCCGTCGAGCGTCACCCGCGTCTCGTGGTGCACGGCGCCGAAACAGAGGAAAACCCTGGCCCCGGCCCACCCGGCCGGCGCGGTGAGCAGCCGGCGGTACGTCGCCTCCTCGAGCCAGGTCCGCCCGACCCCGGACGCGGCCGTCTCCCAGGCGAACGGGACGACGATCGTCGAGGTGCCTTGCGCGCACTCGAAGTTCCACTCGCCGTTGAGCGGCAGCCAGCGCTGCGAACGGTCGCGGTCGGGACGCGGGTACTCCGCGCGCGGGACGGCAGAGGTCATGGGTGAGGGACCCTTTCGCGGTAGCAGATTTCAGCCCTTGACACTTCCGGCGAGGATGCCGTTGATGAAGTGCCGCTGCAGGGCGACGAAGATGACGAGCAACGGGACGAGAGCGACGGAGGCGGCCGCGAGGAGCTCGCCGGTGATGGTGGCGTAGTCGGCGCCGATCCGGTTGCCGGTGATGTTCTGCGCCAGCGTCGACAGGACGACCTGCAGCGTCGCCATCCGCTCGGAGCTGGCGACCACCACCGGCCAGACGAAGTCGTTGTAGATGTTCATGACCGTCAGCACGGCGAGGCCGGCTAGCGCGGGCTTGATCACCGGCAGGACGACGCGGCGGAAGAGGGCGAACTCGCGGCAGCCGTCCACGCGGGCGGCGTCCAGAAGCTCGTCCGGTACGGCGGCGATCACCTGCCGCATCCAGAAGACGGCGAACGCGTCCACCGCCCCGGGGAGGATGAGCGCCTGGTAGGTGTTGACCCAGCCCAGCTCCTTCATCTGCAGCAGCAGCGGGATGATCAGCACGATGGTCGGCAGCATCAGCGTGATCAGCACGGTGCCGAACAGCATGTTCTTGAGCGGGAACGTGTACTTGGCGAAGCCGTAGGCGGCCAGCGGCGCGAAGAACAGCGTGATCGCGCCCTTGAACACCAGGACCACGGCGGTGTTCAGGAACCCCTGTCCGATCGGGACGTCGGCGAACATCCTGGTGAAGTTGTCGAGCGTCGCGGACGTGGGGTCGAAGCTCAACGGGTCGCTGATGATCCGGTTGGCGGGCTTGAACGCGGAGAGCAGCGCCCAGGCGACCGGCGCCAGGAAGGCGAGAGTCAGCAGCAGCAGGAAGATCTGCGACCGCACCGTCACCAGCGACACTCGGCGCGGGCGAGGGCGTGCGGCGGAGCCGGGCAGCGTGGTCGTCATCGGTCCTCCGCTCGTAACAGCCGCACGAACAGCAGCGAGAGCGCCATCACGATGATCACCAGCAGGAACGAGTTCGCCGCTCCGGTGCCCAGGTCGCCACGGTTGATGTGCTCGTACAGGTGCAGCCCCGCCGTCGTGGTGGAGCCGTACGGACCGCCGTCCGTGACGACGAACGGTTCGGCGAACATCTGGAACACCGCGAGCGTCTGGAGCACGAGCGAGAACATCAGGGTCCGCCGCACCAGCGGGATCGTGATGTTCACGAGCTGCCGTAGCCGCGACGCCCCGTCGATGTCGGCGGCCTCGTAGACGTTCGCGTCGATCGACTGCAGGCCGGACAGCAGGATGATCACGATGAAGCCGGTGGTCTTCCACAGGAACAGCAGTGCCAGCGTGGGCTTGGCCCACAGGCTCGTGGTCAGCCAGCCCACGTCCGGCAGCCCGAACGTGTTGAGGATGGCGTTGACGGCGCCGTAGTCCTGGTCGAACACCACCACCCAGATCTGCGCGACGGCGACCAGGGGCGTGACGAACGGCACCAGGAACGCGACGCGGTAGAAGCTGCGCAGCCGGAGTTTGGCGTTGTCCAGCAGCACAGCGATGACCAGGGCGAGCAGCAGCTGGACGGGAATGATCAGCAGCCACAGCACCGCGGAGTTGCTCACCGAGGACCAGAAGCCCTCGTTGCCGAGCAGGTACGTGTAGTTGTCCCAGCCCACCCACTCGGCGGCTCCGGACCCACGCCAGTCGGTGAAGCTCAGCCGCAGCGTGAACAGCATCGGGTACACGCCGAACGCCGCGAAGATGGCGATGAACGGCAGGACGAAGACGTACGGCGCGAGCTGACGCCGCCACCGTGACCGGTTCGCGCGCCGCTTCGGCGACGGCGACGCGGACGGCGATGCCTGCGTGTCGACGGCGAGTGTCAACGCGACGTCCTCAGCAGTGGGTGCTCGGTGCGGGCGGCGGGCGTCATTGGCGCTCGACCAGGTTCTTCTGGATGTCGGCCGAGGAACGCTCGATCACGTCCCGCGGGGTGAGCTCTCCGTCGAACATCCGCTGCATGTTCGTGCCCAGGTGGTCGACGGCGCCGGCCCACCACGCGGGGATCGGCGCGCCGCCGGGGATCTGCCGCCCGGCCTCGACGGCGACCGACCAGAGGTCCTGTCCGCCCAGCGCGTCGACCGGATCGAACAGCGGCTCGGTGGCGTCGGCGGCGGGCCGGTAGCTCGGGATCGACGTGTTCAGTCCGCCCGGGTAGATGTCGTTCGGTCCCCACACCGCGGTGTAGCCGGCTTCGTCGAACATCAGGAACTCGTAGAACAGCCAGGCGAGCTCGGAGCTCTCGCCTCCCTTCGGCAGGACGAACGAGGAGCCGCCCATCGCGCCGCCGCGTGCCCCGCCTTCCTCCCAGGCGGGCAGCGGCATGGCGCGCCAGTCCCCCGCCGTCTCGGGCAGCAGCTGCTGGGGAGCGAAGCTGAACCAGATCGCCCACGGGTAGAACACCTGCCGGCCGGATTCGAGCGTCTCGATGTCGCTGGGGGTCAGGTACTCGGCGCGGGTGCCCAGCCCTTCGGTGCGGACGGTGTCCAGCCAGCCGAGGATCCGCTCGTACTCCGGCGAGTCCAGGCGCAGTTCGCCGTTCTCGTCGGCGATGCTGGTTCCCAACTGGCTCGCGTACATCTCCAGCTGCAGCTGAGCGAGGAAGGCGCTGCGCTCGAGGTGGATCGGCCCGGAGTCGGGCCGCGCCGACTTGTACTCACGTGCGGCCGCGAGCAGGTCGTCGTACGTCTCGATCCGGGTGGCGTCGATGCCGACCTTCTCCAGTGCCGTCTTGTTGTAGTAGAGCAGGCCCGGGTTGAGATCGAACGGGACGCCGTAGATGCCGCCGTCCAGCGAGTTGACGTCCACCTTCTGCGGTGCGATGTCGTCCACGTACGGCTGCAACACGTCGCTGAGGTCCCACAGGTGCTCGGCGAAGCCCGCGACCTTGGCGTCGTCCAGGAACACCCCGTCCGGCACGTCCGTGCCGGTGATCAGCGTGTTCTGCAACTTGGCGTCGATGTCCACCGCACGGTGGTCGACCTCGATGTCGGGGTACTTCTGGTTGAAGTCGTCGATTGCGGCGTCGAAGACCTTGTAGAGGTCGCCGGAGCGGCTCCAGATGGTGATCTCGCCGCTGGGACTGTCGCCGGTGGGCGCCTGGAGCACGTCCGGGTCGTCGGCCGGCGCCGTCGCGTCGCCGCCGTCGCCGGGGGTGATCTCCGGGCCGCACGCGGCCAGTGCCGTGGCGGCCACGAGAGCCAACGCCGCGGCCACCGGGCGGGGATGACAGGCGCCGACTGGCCGGGCCGTGCGCCGACGCGGGTGGAGCTGGTCCATGAGCACTCCCTCGTGCGTCCGGTAGGCGGTGGCGCGACCGATCCGCACCCCGACTTTTCCAACGTGCGCAAACGCTAGCGGTCGTTTGCCAACGTTGCAAGCCCTATGCTTGTGCCGTCGTCGACGTGGGGAGTTGTTCATGGCAGCGACACTGCGTGATGTTGCGCAGCGCGCACAGGTCTCGGTCCGGACGGTCTCGAACGTCGTGAGCGGGTATCAGCACGTCAGCGAGCAGATGCGCAGACGGGTGCACGCGGCCATCGAGGAGCTCGACTACCGCCCGAACCCGGTCGCCCAAACGCTTCGGACCGGGCGCACCGGCGTGCTGGCCCTGGTCGTCCCCGAGATCGACGTGCCGTACTTCGCGGAGCTGGCGCGCGAGGTCATCGACGCGGCCGCCGCCGTCGGCTACCGGGTGATGATCGACCAGACCGGACACGACCACGAGCGGGAGCGGCGGCTGCTCACCGGCGCCGACCGCACGATGCTCTTCGACGGCGTGCTCTTCAGCCCGCTGGTCACGCGCGCCGAAGTCCTCGAGATGAACCTCAGCAGCACGATGCCGCTGGTGCTGCTCGGTGAACACGAATTCGACGGACGTTACGACCACGTCGCCATCGACAACGTCCGCGCCGCCCAGGACGCCACCGACCATCTGATCGGGCTGGGGCGCAGCCGGATCGCGGCCATCGGGGCACAGCCGGAAGAGAACTACGCGACCCCGCAGCAGCGCACCGCCGGCTACGAGCGTGCCCTGCGCGCCGCCGGCCTGGAACCCCGACGCGACTACCTGCAACCGGCAGCGCACTACCGGCGGGCCGACGGGTACCACGCGGCGCGTGAACTGCTCGCCCTGCCCGACCGCCCGGACGCGATCTTCTGCTACTCGGACCTGCTCGCGATGGGTGCGATGCGCGCGGTGTTCGACGCGGGCTTGGAGGTGCCCGACGACGTCGCTATCGTCGGTGTCGACGACATCGAGGAGGGCCGCTACTCGCGCCCCACCCTGAGCACCGTATCGCTGGACACACCGTTCATCGCACAGCACGCGGTCGCGCGGATCACGACGAGGATCACCGATCCCGACACCCCGGCCGCCGAGCTCACCGCCCCGCACACCGTCCTGGCGCGCGAGAGCACCGAGCACCCCGCTGGATGACGCAACGGCACTGTGGTGCTGGAGCCGGCGCCCCGGCACTCCGGTAGCGCCGCACCGCTGACGCCGTCACGACGCGCTCGATGCCGCGGCAGCTGTGACCGGTTGCCGGAGGATGGTCCGCTGCTTCCCGGGGGCGGCTCTGCGGAAGTCGCTGAGGTAGATCTCGTGGTGCTTGCCGGTCATGCGCAACCCTCGGCCGGGGACGATCTCGTGGTGCAGCCGCGCGAGCACGTCGGCTTCGTCGTCGAACGAGCCGACGTGCAGGGTCTGCACGCACCGCCCCTCGGCGAGCGTCTCCGCGCGGACGTCGTCGAGCCGCGCCGGCCGGTTCTTCGCCCCCGCCTGCTCGACGGCGGCTGTGATCATGGCCCGGTCGATCCAGTCCGGGACCATGAGCATCAGCGTCCAGTCCCACCGTGACTTGTCCCGCGCGGTCGTGAACGCGTCCATGTCCTCGGCCCACCACAGGCCCTCGAGCGGCGGGACGACGTAGTCACGCCCCAGGTCGCGCTTGCTGGCGAACTTCAGCTTGTACGCGACGGGGTAGAGCGCCGCGATCGCCTCGGCGAAGGCGGGCGACGTGTTCGGGTCGCCGTGTCCGTCGACCATGAGGTACCCGGTGTCGGGTACGTCCAGGGCCCGGAACCCGCCTCGTTGCGCCCGGTAGCCGTCGAGGGTCTTCTTGAAGTCAGTCTTGTCCGTCATCGGTCGCCTGGACCCGCGCGGCGAGCCACTGCCTTTCTGCCTCCAGGAGGCTCAACGAGTACGAGAACACCTCACGCGCCGGCAGCGGGAGTGGGCGCTGCGCACGCCGCGCCGCCTGAACCTCGGCGACACGGGCCTCGATCTGCGCCAGCCGAGCACGCAGCGCCTGCGCGTACTCCCGCTCCGGCAGCAGAGGCAGGTTGGCGAGGCCGACCAGCAACGGGTGCGCGGCCGGTCGGGGCGTGGTGATGAGCGCCAGCGCCTCGCGTGCCGCAACCTCCTTGCCGGCAGCGGTGGCGTGGAACACCCGGCGGGACTTCGCCGCGGCGGGAGCCGCGGGCACATGGAGCAAGCCCCGCTTCTCCAGCTTGGCGAGCAGGTAATAGATCGAGGAGAACCCGATGTCGGTCCACTGCCGCACGCCGCGTCGCTCTATGACCTGCTCCAGGTCGTAGCCGTGCTGAGGACGCTCGATGACGAGCCCCAGAACGGTCAGCTCGGCGGGCGTGAGTTCCATCGCTCTATTCTAGCGCTAGAATAGTGCCTCCACACCCCCTGGTCATCAACGATCACCGGGTGATGGGGGCCTGTTTACCGCACTGAGCAACCGCCGGAGCGGGCGCGAACAACGTGCGGTGCTCGTGACCTGCAAGGACACCGCCGTGATCCACAGCCCTGCGGGACAGGCGCCGTGCTGGCGCACGACACGGTGTGAACTTCGTGTCGCTACAGCACCCAGGGGCACGACACGCTGTGACCATCGCGTCGCCACAGCGACACCAGTCCCACACCGTGCGCGCCGAGCACAGGCAGCACCACCCCATTCAGCGCTGATCACGTTCGCTCCCGCCCGCCCGCGGTGATCGGCGCGATCACCACCCACGGATCAGATCGCGGAGCCTCTTCTGTCCGCCACCGACGCCGGCCGGCGCACCGGCCGGCGCACCGGCCGGCGACCCAGGGTCCTATCCGAACGGATCGAAATAGGCCAACGTCGTGGCGTCGACGTTGCCGGCCCGCATCGGGTTCGTGGCGATGGAGCTCTGCCCGGTGACGAAGACCCGCCGACCGGTACCGGCGACCGAGTCGACGACCACCGCGCTACCGGCGTCCCCGGCGGTAGTCGCGTCGTACCGGGTGGACCATGCTTTCTCACCGGTGGCAAGGTCGTAGGCGATGGTCAGGTAGTCGTATTCCGTATCGGTCTCGTCGCTGTACCCGGTGACGACGGCGTGCGTGCCGTCATCGGTGACGGCCACGTCCCACGCGATGTCCAGGCCGTTCGCCGATCCGCTGTGCCGGGTCACCCACCGCTGCTCCCCGGTGGCGACGTCGTAGGCGATGGTGGTGTAGTCACCGTTGGTGCCCTCGCCTTCGGTGTTACCGGTGACCACGACCACGTCGCCGTCCGGACCGAACGCCTGGGCCCGGGGCGTGTCGATGTAGCTGTCCGGACCGTCGTACTCGGACGCCCACCGCTGCTCCCCTGTGGCGAGGTCGTAACCGACGACGTTCCAGTCTGTCGCGGTGTCGTCGTTGCGAACGGAGCCCGCGACCACGACCGTGCCGTCCTGGATGGCGACCGTGCTCGGGATGTCGATGCTGTCCGCGTCGCCGTTGTGGAGCACCTCCCACTTCTCGGCACCGGTGGCGGCGTCGTAGGCCACCGTTCCCCAGTCCGTGAGGCCCGTGTCGAAACCACGGCTCTGGCCGGTGACGATCACCGTCGAGCCGTCCGCGCTGACGGCTACGTCGCGGGCGTCATCAGTGCCCTGCACCGGGTCGTCGTAGTGGGACACCCATCGCTGGTCACCGGTCGCCGCGTCGTAGGCGACCGTGGCGTAGTCCAGCTCGTTCCCGCCCATGTTCTGGTATCCCGTGACGTACACCGTCTCACCGTCGGGACCCACGGCGAGCCCGTTGACGACGTCCGAGCCGGCGCCAGGCCCGTCGAGCCGGGTCAGCCACAACTCCTCGCCGGTCGCTCCGTCGTACGCGATCGTGACGAAATCGCCCCCGCTGGCGGCGGCGACGTACACGACCTCGCCGTCGGGGCTGACGCCGAACCCGCCCGGCTCGTCCGATCCACCGTCAGAGCCGTCGTAGCGCACCATCCACAGTTCGTCGCCGGTCTCGGGGTCGTAGGCCGCTGTCAGCATGTCGGAGACCAGAGTTCCCGGAAGCGGCGGATTGCTGACCCCGCTCATGTACAGCCGCTCCCCGTCGGGATGCAGGATCAGGTCTCGGCCGCCGTCGGCGCTGTCACCGAAGAAGTTGCTCGGCCCGTCGTACCGCGCCTCCCAGTCCTCCTCGCCGGCACCGCGCCCCCGGAGCACGATCGGCGAACGGACGTCCTGGGTGCCGTCGGTCCAGGTCAACTGACCGCCCCGATAGGCGAGAAGCTCGGCGTCGACATGGGTGAAGGTGACCGTGAACTCCGCCGTCTCACCCGGATCGAGCGTGAGAGTACTCGGCTCGACAGCGACGTCGAACCCGTCGAGCCCGTCGACCGACGCGGTGTACGTCGAGGTTTCCCCACTCACGTTGGTGACCTGACGGGTCACCGTCCCCGAGCCGTTGAGCAGGCCGATCCCGATGGACGGCACGTTGAGGTCGGTCGGCTCCAGCGAGTGACCGGCCTCCTCGAGGTCGTCACACACGCTCTGCACCACGCCGCTGGTGGCGCCGCACAGGAACGCCAGCCAGTCGTCGGAGTCGCTGTCGTAGACGAGGCCCGGATCGGCGGCGGTCGTGGGTTCGACGTGACCGGCGCCCTGACTGAAGATCACCGACGGGTCCGTGGGCTCGCCGTCGAGCACGTCCGATCCAGTGGTCATCAGCGCCGACTTGATCGCCATCGGCGACCATTCCGGATGCAGATCGGACAGCAGCGCCGCCGTCCCGGCGACGTGCGGGGCCGACATCGACGTCCCGCTGGACAGGCCGAACTTCCTCCCATCGTGTCCGGGCGGTGCCACCGCGGCCAGGATGTCCTGGCCCGGGGCGATCACGTCCGGTTTCAGCAGGTCGCCGCCACCGGCCCTGAGCGGCCCGCGCGAGGAGAACGACGCCGTGTACGGTGCTTCGGCGTCCGAGCCGATCGTCGCCGCGCCCAGGGTCGCCGTCGCCCCCTCGGTGGCCGCGTACGCCCGGAGATCAGCGAGTTCCGTGTCGGCCAGGTGCACGGTGGGAACGACGTGGAAGTCCGCATTGAGCGAGTTCTGGGCGGAGTTCACCAGGATCACGCCGATTCCGCCGGCGTCGGCGACCGCCTGACTCTTGTTCACGCGGGCGACCTCGCCACCGCGCTCGCACAGCACGATCGATCCCTCGACCTTCGCCGGATCCAGCACCGGTTCTCCGCCGTTGTCTGCCTCGGAGTAGCAACGCGCCGCCTCGGTCGCGTCGGCCCCGTCCAGCCCGGCGTCGGCGCCGTCGACCAACGGTGCCGGGCCGACCGCCGACGCCGCCACGGATGCACCCGCGAGAACGTCGCCGCTGCCGAGCGTGGCCTCGGCGGAGGCCACGCGATCGTGCGTCCCGGCCGCCACCGTCGTCACCCACGGGCTGGGGTGCGCCACCGTCGACGCCCCCGGACCCGAGTTTCCGGCCGACGCCGCGACGAACACGCCCGCGTCCGCGGCGTTGAGGAACGCCAGCTCGACCGGATCCAGGAAGTCGGTACTCGTTCCCGAGACGGAATAGTTGATGACGTCCACCCCGTCGGCCACCGCCTGGTCGATCGCCGCCACGAGGTCGGAGAGATATCCGTTGGCGGTCGACCCGTCCTCGGTGGACCACAGGGCCTTGTAAGCCGCGATCCGGGCCCGTGGCGCGATGCCGCTGATCGAACCGAACAACTCAGCCGGCCCGGAGGCGTCGACGTCGTGGTTGCCACCGGCCGTGGACGCGGTGTGCGTGCCGTGGCCGTTGTAGTCACGCGGGGAGGCGAACTCCCACGGCCGCCGCTCGGCCAGCCCTTCGTCACCACCCCATGCGGCGTTGAAGTGCCGTGCGGCGACCAACTTGTTGTTGCACAGGTTGGCGTCCCACGAGTCGTCACCCACCTTCTCGGCGGACTCGCACCTGCCGTGGAACCCGTCCGGCTGGGGTTGGTACACGAGCTTGCCGTCCTCGTCGCGGTCGGAGAAGCTGCGGACGTCCGGCCAGATGCCGCTGTCGATGACGCCGATGACCACGTCTTCACCAGCTCCGGGCGTACGCTTCCCGCCGTCCGGTCCGCCGAGCTGGTCCCACAGCCCACCGTCGTCGAGCCCCAGGAACGACGGGGTGGACGACGTGTCCACCTCGTACCGCTCGTCCTTGCGCACCGCCACGACCTCGGACTGATCCGTGAGATCCGCCGCCTGCGCCTCGGTCAGCTCGGCGGCGAATCCGTCGAACGCGTACACGTAGTGGTAAAGCGGTTCGTCAGCGTCGACCTGCGCCAGCGCGGCACGTTGCCTGCCCTTCAGGTGGTCGGCGTAGTCGACCACCTTCGGCGCTGCCGGATCCACCTTTTCCCCGTCGCGCGGGCGCGTCGCCGGCAGGCCCTCGACGTCGCCGTCGTACGTCACGACCGGCTCCAACGCCATCTGGACGACGTACGTTGCCGTCTCGCCCGCGTCCGGCCGGGTCGTCGTTTCCTGGACGGGCTCGGTGACCTCGACCCCGGCGGCTTCGGCCAGTTCGACACCGCCGGGCGTGCTGAGGTGGGGCGCGCCGGACTCGGCTCCGCCGGACTCGGCTCCGCCGGACTCGGCAGCACCGGACTCGGCAGCACCGGACTCGGTGGCGGTCCCGCTCGGTGCCATCGCCGCAAGGACGGCGGCAGCGGCGGCCAGCGCCGTGGATCGGCGCGCCCATCGCTGCCGGATCGGATGTGTCGCTGGTTGCATCGCATCTCCTCGGGTCACGCCGGTGAGTGCCGACGGCGACCGTGATCAGGACGGTGATCGGGACAGGTGGTCAGTGACCGTACGTCGCCACGCTCCGGGCGACATCCGTGACCGACACTGACTTTTGCGGCTCTGCGTCCTCACCCGTGGGCGGGCTGGTTGCGCGTCGACGGCCCGTGCGCCGCTCCGGCTGCGGATTCCGTCTCGTCGAAGGGTCAGCAACCCGGAGGGCGGACGCCGGTGCGCGACGCACCGGCGTGTGGGGTCCTGTCACGTCCGTGACCCCGTCGGCGGATGCGCTCGGGCGGGCTGACGCTGTTCTGAGCGTCCCATGCGCGAAAACCGGACGAACCAACCCCCGAAACGGGGCCGTATCCGTCCGCTTTTCGCGCATGGAGCCGGATTCTCGAGCACGAACCACCTTTGCTCGTCGAGCGCCCATCCCACCGACCTGCGGTCGGGTCGCCCGCCGTACCACCGATACGTGGCGTCGGCCGAGGCCACGACTGGCGCTCCGACCGCGAGCACGGACGCCGCCGCGGCCAGTGCGCACGCTCGGCGCGCCCATCACCGCCGGATCGATGTGCCCGTTGAATGCATCGCACCTTCTCGAGTCACGCCGGTGAGCGCCGACGCGGGATCAGGATCGGGACAGGTGGTCAGCGAGGGTACGCACCAAAGCTGCGGGCCACATCCGTGACCTACACTGACTTTTGCCGATCGCAGCCAGGCCCCGGAGGGGAGTTGATGACCATTCCTCGGGACCTCGCACCGCACCGTTCGCGGCCCGGAGTGTCGCCGGTGTTGGTCGGGCGGGAGGCCGAACTCTCACGCGTCCGGTCGGCGGTGGCCGCATCGCCGTCTCTCGTGATCGTCGACGGCGAGGCCGGGATCGGTAAGAGCAGGCTGATCCGGGAACTGGTCGCCTCCGACCTCGGCGGAACCCGCTTCCTCATCGGTCATTGCCAGCATCTGCAGGATCCCCTGCCGCTCGGTCCCGTCCTCGATGCCGTCACTCACCACGTCGATCAGATCGACTCTTCAGGAATGAGCCCGGTGATCGGCGCCTTGGCGCCGCTGATGCCCGAACTGGCGCATGTACTCCCCCCGCCCCCGGACCCGCTGCCGGACCAGTCCGCCGCGCGGTACCGCATCTTCCGAGCCACCGTCGAGCTGCTCCGGCACCTCGGACCGGCGGTACTCGTGCTCGAGGACCTGCATTGGGCCGAGAGCGGCACCTTCGACTTTCTCGCGTTTCTTGCCGCCCACCAACCGCCGGATCTCGCCGTCGTCGTCACCACGCGCACCGAGAACGGCCCACTCCCCGTCGCCGAAGCGTTCGCCCGCGCCCCGGAAGGGCCGGCGTCGTCCGTCAGCCTCGCCCCGCTGGATGCCGCGGAGGTCGGCGAGCTGGCCCGGCACATCCTGGCCGAGGACGTCCCCGATCCGACGGCGGTGGCGTTGTTCGAGACCACCGGCGGCGTACCGTTCGTCGTCGAGGAGGTCCTCCGCACCCTTCTCGAGCGTCTTCCGCCCGCTGACATCCCGAGCCGTCCGGATGCGCTCGCCGCCCTGTCGGTGTCCACGGCGCTGCGCGACGTCGTCCGGCACCGCCTCGCCGCCCTCGACCCGGTGCCGCGCGAGATCGTCGACGTGGCCGCCGTCGTCGGGCCGAGCGTGGATCCGGCCCTGCTCACCGACGTGACCGGGCATGACGCTCGACAGGTGTCCGGTGCCCTCGGCGCCGCCGAGGCCGCTGGGCTGTTGCACGACCAGGACGGGAAAAGCCGATTCCGCCACGTCCTGGCTCAGCAGATCGTCTACGAGGCGGTACCGGCGCCGAACCGTCGATGGCTGCACCTGCGCGTCGCCCAGGCCCTCGAACAGGGCGACGATCCGCTCGCGGCGGCTCGGATCGCCCACCACTACGACCGCGCCGGCCAGAGCGCCGACTTCGTCCGGTACGCCGAGATCGCGGCCGACCAGGCCATCCGACACGGCAACGACGCGGCCGCCGCCGTGTTCCTCCTCCGGGCCACCGAGGTCCCGGACCTCTCGATCGACGACAGGCTGCGTCTGGCCACCAAGCTGGGGCGCGCCGCGGTCGACGGACTGGCTCATTCCGATGCCGTGCCCATCCTCACCCGGCTCCTCACCTCTGACGGGCTCTCGTCGGCGGTTCGTGGCGAGCTCCGGTTCGCCCTGGGCCGGTTGCGTCGCCAACACGGCCTGGCCCTCGAGGGCTACCGGGAGATCGAGCGCGCCGTCGACGACCTCCATACCCGGCCCGACCTCCACGCCCGGGCGCTGGCCACCCTGGCCGCGCCAGAGACCGTTGCCGACCGGACGATCGGGCACCACACGGCGCGATGCGACGAGGCCGAACGGGTCGCCCGCGGAACCGGCCACCCCGACGTCGAGCTCGCGGTGCGGATCGCCCGGGCCTCCCTGCTGTTGGAGCAGGGCCGTCCCGACGCCTGGCCGCTCGTCGAACACATGCGCCACGACGACACCATGCGTGCCCACCCTCGCGAACACGCCCGTGCGTGCACCAACTGGGCCCAGGCCGCCTTGCACCTCGGTCATGTGAAACGTGCCGAGAGTCTGCTCGCCGATGGTCGGCGGGTCGCCGAACGTGCCGAGTATCTCCGCGTGACCGAGGTCAACGAACTCGTCGCCGCCCTCGTCGACCACGCCGCCGGACGATGGGACGGGCTGGCGGCGCGCGCTCAGGAGCTGGCCCGCCGCACGTCGGCGTTCGGTGCCACGTCGCTCGACGGCCGGTTGTTGCACGGCCAGATGCTCTCCGCCGGTGGCAGCGCGACCGATGCCGCGGCGCAGCTGCGCGCGTTGATCGCCGACTGCGAGGAGGTCGGCGCTGTCTGGCCGCTCATTCCCGCCCGCGCATCGCGAGCCCGCCTGTTGCTGACACTCGACGACGTCGACGGCAGCGTCCATGAAGCCTCCGCCGCCGTCGACGTGGCTCGCCACAAGGGCATCTGGGTATGGGCCGCCGAAGCCGCCGTGTGCCTCGTCGACGCCTTGATAGCCTCCGGCGACGCCGACGGGGCCCGAACGGTCACCGAGGAGCTCGCCGCAGGACTGGACGCGGTGGACGCTCCGCTGGCGATGTCCGCGCTGCATACCTGCCAGGCGGCCGTGGCCCACGTCGAAGGCGACGACGTCCGGGCGGACGCGCTGATGGAGTCGGCCAGACGGACGCTCGCCGAAGCCGGTCTCCCCTACCTGGAAGCACAGGCCACCGAGCGACTCGGCGTGCTGCGGTCCGGGGCCGGTTCCGACGACGGGCCCGCGCTCCTCGAGCGCGCCCTGCGCGCGTACGGCACGATGTCGGCCATCCGCGACATCGCCCGTGTCACTCGTGCGATGCGCCGGTTCGGGGTCCCGGTGCCCTACCCCTGGCGGGGCGGACGCCGCGCCCACGGGCACGACCTCTCCGATCGCGAACGTGAGATCTCCGAACTCGCCGCGGCCGGCAGAACGAACCGGGAGATCGCTGCGGACCTCTTCGTCTCCCCGCGGACCGTCGAGACGCACGTCTCGAACGCGCTCCGCAAGCTCGGCCTTCGGTCACGCGACGAACTGAAGACCCGCCTGGCCGGTGACGACTCCGATCCGGCCCCCGGCCGCGCGGAGGGGTGACCGGCCGAGGCGTCGTGTTGGCCGGGCGGGCATGCGAATGCCCCGTTGACCTTGGCCAACGGGGCATCGTGTACGTGTCGGGCTGACAGGATTTGAACCTGCGACCCCGTGACCCCCAGTCACGTGCGCTACCAAACTGCGCCACAGCCCGTGCACCGCCGGGAGGCAGCATACACGGCGCCCCGGGGCGCGGAACAATCACCGGGGCGCTGCGTGCGCGACCCGCCCAGCCGGCGTCTCCGATCACCGGCCGGCGACGCCGTCGTCACTCCCAGCGGAAGAATCGTGCCCCGAGGCTGCCGGCCACCAGGACTGCCACGACCAGCGCGACCAGGTTGGCCGCACCGCCCCAGCCACCGTCCCACGCGTCCTGCATCGCCTCCATTCCGGCGCCCAGCGGGCTGACCTCGCGTACCGGTTCGGCCCAGTCGGGCATCAGCTCACCCGGCGTCCAGACACCGGCGAAGAACATGCTGGGGAAGAACAACAGCATGCCGATGGACGTGGCCGATTTGCCGGAGGGGGCGAGGGCCGAGACCAGCAGGCCGATCGAGAACAGTGCCGCGGCCGTCAGCGCGAACCCGACGACGAACGCGGGGATGTTCTGCGGACTGCCCAGCCCGAACGCGGTCGCCGCCAGCACCAGCACGACCGCCGACGAGACCACCGCGGCACCGAGGTTGACCAGCAGCTGCGCCGACAGCACGTTCACCGGGTTGACGGGTGTCACCGACAGCCTGCGCAGAATCCCCTTCTCGCGGTACGTCCCCAGCACGGTGGGCAGCACGCTCAGACCCAGCATCGCCACAGCCAGGGACAGCGCCATCACCGGGACGAACGACTCGGGCACGTTCTGCGCGTCGGCGCCCTCCCCCATGCCGATCGAACCGAAGATGGCCAACAGGCCCACCGGCAACGCGAACGTCATGATGGCCGCGGTCGCGTCGCGGAGGAACAGCTTCGCCTCGACCCCGGTGATCGTGGTCAGTGTGGACATCGTGACTCTCCTCGTGCGGGCTCAGGCCGCGGTCGGTTCCTCGTCGAAGGAACGCCCGGTCAGCGTGACGAAGGCGTCCTCGAGGTTGGCGTGCTCGGTGCGAAGCTCGACGGCGGCGACGTCGTGCGCAGCCAGCGTCGTCACCAGCGGGTACAGCAGGTCGCCGGTGCCGGTGACCACGACGTGCTCGCCGTTGCGGCTGACCTCGGTCACCTCCGGCAGGTCGGCCAGGATCGACACGTCCAGCGGCGCGGAGGGGCGGAACGCCACGCGCATCTCGTCCGAGACCCGGTCGACCAGCCCCGCGGGGCTGTCCACGGCCACCACACGCCCGGCGTCGATGACCGCCAGCCGGTCGCACAGCCGCTGCGCCTCGTCCATCAGATGTGTGACCAGCACGATCGTCACGCCACGCGCGCGGATGTTCTCCACCAACTGCCACGTGTCCCGGCGTGCCTGCGGATCGAGGCCGGTGGTCAGCTCGTCCAGAACCGCCACGCTGGGGTTGCCGATCAGCGCCAGGGCGATCGACAGCCGCTGGCGCTGACCGCCGGAGAGTTTGCCGAACTTCGTGTCCGCCTTGCCGGCCAGGCCCAGCTCGGTCATCAGCACCTGCGGATCCGCCGGATCTGGGTAGAACGACGCGTACAGCTCCAGCGCTTCGCGGACCGAGAGCTTCTCCGGAAGCTCGCTCTCCTGCAACTGTGCGCCGACCTTCAGTCGCAGTTCGAGGCGGTCGCGGGTGGGGTCGAGCCCCAGCACCCGGATCGTGCCGTCGTCCGGGCGGCGCAGCCCCTCGATGCATTCGACCGTGGTGGTCTTGCCCGCACCGTTCGGGCCGAGGATGCCGAAGATCTCGCCCTCCTCGACGTGGAACGACACGTCGTCGACGGCGACGGTGCTGCCGTAGGTCTTGCGCAGGTTCGCGACTTCGATGATCGACATGGGTCGATTCCTCCTGACGTTCGGGCTAGGCGCGCCGTGGCCGGACGGCGGTGGTGCGGACGAGGCGATGGGTTCCCCAGAGGGTCAGCGCGATGATCACCAGCGACGCCGGGATCGCGACGCCGAGCGGCGCACGGTCGACGCCCAGCACGCCGATCATCACGTCGCCCGGCCACCCGACCGACATCGCGGCTTCCACCGCGAGTGTGGGAACGACGAGCAGCGGCAACGCGAGCGTCGGCCACAGCCAGCCCCACCGGTAGTAGACCGACCCGATCAGCCAGCCGGCGGCGACGTTGCCGCACACCGTGATCCACACCTCCGGCATGCTCACCCAGATGTGCAGGCCGGAGTCGAACAGGTGCGGCGACTCGAACTGCGGCGTGCTGTCGGCGAGTGCGTACAGGCCGTGTTCCACGATGTACCCGACGCCCTCGAGGACGGCCATCACCGCGGCGAGCCCGGCCACCACCAGCGCCGCGCCGATCCCGAAACTGCGCCGGGTCACTCCGCTGGCGACGCAGACGGGCAGGTAGAAGGGCGTGAGCATGATGCCCATCGCCATCGGCCAGTAGCGCGTCGCATAGGCGGAGGTCTCCCAGACGCTGTTCGGCGTCGAGCCGTCGAGCCCGCCGGCGAGTTCGATGCCCACGCCGATGCCGAGGAACACGACGACGACGATGGCCGCGAACCACCCCGCCGAGATCCGCAGCGCCCACAACACGTCCCGGCTGACGAGCCCGGCCTTGCGGTACGTGATCGAGCTCACCTCGGCGCCTCCTTCGTCAGGTGCACGAACAGGTCCTGCAACGCGACGGGCTCCAGCTCGACGTCGAACTCCGACGCTCGCGCCCGCTGCTCGGCGCCCATCGCCCCGAAGACGGTGACCGACTTCGTCCCTCCGAGCCGCCGTTCGGCGAGGACGGTCATGCCGTCGGTGAACGCCTCGACCGCGGACACTGCTCCGGTCACCGCCGCACCGCGCATCCGCAGCGCCTCGGTCTCGTCGTGCGCGACGAGCCGGCCCTGGTCGATGATCACGACCTCCTCGAACAGGCGCGTGACCTCCTCGATCAGATGCGTGGAGATGACGATGGTGCGCGGGTGCTCGATGTAGTCCTCGAGCAGTACGTCGTAGAACGCGTACCGCGACGGTGCGTCCATGCCGAAGTACGACTCGTCCAGCATCGTCACCGGAGCCCGTGAGGCCAGCCCGACGGTGACGCCGAGCGCCGAGCGCTGGCCACGAGACATCCTGGCGACACCCCGTCTCGTGGGCACCCGGAACAACTCGATCAACCGCTCGGCGAACTCGGCGTCCCAGTTCGGCCGGAACTTCGCCGCCCGCTTCAGAGCGGCGCGTGCGGAATCCTGGTCGGCGAGGTCGCCGCTGTCGCGGACGAGGCAGATCTGCTCGGTGACCGCGGGGTTCTCGTACGGCTGCTCACCGTCGACGAGAACGCGCCCGCGATCGGCCTGAAGGAACGCCGCGATCGCCGACATGAGCGTCGTCTTCCCCGAGCCGTTGCGCCCGAGCAGCCCGTAGATCTTTCCGCCGGCCAGCCGCACGGACAGGTCGTCGACGGCGGTGACGTCGCCGAACCGGACCGTCAGGCCCTGGACGTCGATTCCCAGGGTCATGCGTCCTCCTTCCCGTTCAGTGCGTTGATGCGGTCCACGATCTGCTCGAGGGGGATGCCGATGACGTGCGCTTCGGCGACCATCGGCTCGACGACCTCGGCGAAGAATCGTTGCCGGCGCTGCTCGAGAAGCTTCGCTCGCGCGTCCGGGCTCACGAACATGCCGACGCCGCGGCGCTTGTAGATGATGCCCTCGTCGACGAGCTGCTGGAATCCCTTCGCTGCTGTGGCCGGGTTGATCCGGAAGTGCGCGGCGTACTGGTTCGTGGACATGACCTGGTCCTCGGCCTCGAGTTCTCCGCTGAGGATGTCGTTCTTGATGGCGTCCGCGATCTGGAAGTAGATCGGGCTGCGCTCGTCGAACATCGACACCCCCTCTGCTGGCTCCTTGGTTCATTACTTGACTAATGAACCATAGCACCAACGAACCTCCCCCACCACCCGCACCGCGCGACGACGTCACCTGATCGCGTTCTTCGCACCTGATCGCCCGCACCGGAGCGATCAGGTGACGGGACAGCCCAGCTGAAGCGCACGGGCGTCACCTGATCATGTCCAGGTTCCGGACAGCAGATGATCAGGTGACGCCCCAGCCGCTCGGACGCACGAGATGTCACCTGATCGTCGCCGGACAGAGGACTGGACTGATGACTGGACTGACGATGCGGAAGCCGCCGCCGCGGACTGCGACGACGGCGACGTGGCTCGCCGGAGCGTTCCACAATCCCGGCGAACCGGGCGCGCTCGCTCACCCCTGACGAGCCACGTGGTCACCCGCGCCGTGTCACGTCGCTCGACGGCGTCGGAGACGATCATGTGACTACCGGCCGCCCACCGCGGCACCGCGGCCACGAGGTACCCGCCTCACCCCAATGGCCGCGAAAGCACACCAGGGGACGGCGGCACGAGCACGCGAACAGCGGCGAACAGCGGGCGGACAGCGCGATCGCAGGCGGCGGCTCAGCGGCGAGAGCGCCGCTCGCGGACCTTCATCGAGATCTCGATGGGCGTTCCGGGGAAGCCGAACTCCTCACGCAGCCGCCGCTCCACGAACCGCCGGTACGACGCCTCGAGGAAACCGGTCGTGAACAGCACGAACCGCGGAGGCTTGATGTCGGCCTGGGTGGCGAAGAGGATGCGCGGCTGCTTGCCGCCGCGGACCGGATGCGGCTGCCCCGCGACCAGCTCGCCGAGGAAGCCGTTCAGCCGCGACGTCGGCACCCGCGTGGCCCAGCCGTCCAACGCCGTGTCCAGCCCCCGCACCAGCCGGTCCACGTGCCATCCGGTGCGCGCCGAGACGTTCACCCGCGGCGCCCACCGCACGTGCGCGAGCTGACGGTCGATCTCGCGCTCCAGCGTCTCGCGGCGATCGTCGTCCAGCAGGTCCCACTTGTTGTAGGCCAGGACCAGCGCGCGGCCGGACTCCTCGACCATCGAGATGATCCGCAGGTCCTGCTCGGTCAGCGGGTCGCTGGCGTCGACCAGGACGACGGCGACCTCGCACCGCTCGAGCGCGGCCGCCGTGCGCAGCGACGCGAAGTACTCCGCGCCGGAGGCCTCGTGCACGCGTCGCCGGATGCCGGCCGTGTCGACGAACCGCCAGGGCCGCTCCCCCAGCTCGATGACCTCGTCGATCGGGTCGACGGTGGTGCCCGCCACCTCGTCGACCACCACGCGGTCCTCTCCGGCGAGGCGGTTGAGCAGGCTCGACTTGCCGACGTTCGGCTTGCCGAGCAGCGCGATGCGCCGAGGGCCCGCGTCCTCGTCGTCGAACGACTCCGGCGGCGCCTCCGGCAACGCCTCGACGACCGCGTCCAGCATGTCGCCACTGCCACGTCCGTGCAGGGCGGACACCGGATGCGGCTCACCCAGCGCCAGGTTCCACAACGCGGCCGCGTCGGCCTCGCGGCTCGAGCCGTCGACCTTGTTCGCCACCAGCACCACCGGCTTGCCGGATCGGCGCAACACGCGCACCACCGCGTCGTCGTCGTCGGTGGCACCCACGACCGCGTCGACCACGAACACCACCACGTCGGACGCCGCGACGGCGAGCTCGGCCTGCGTGGTGATGCTGGCCTGCATGCCCTGACCGTCCGGGTCCCACCCGCCGGTGTCCAGGAGCGTGAACGGGTGCCCCGCCCAGACGGTGTCGTAGGCGACCCGGTCGCGGGTCACCCCCGGGACGTCCTCGACGACCGCCTCGCGACGCCCGAGAATGCGGTTGACCAGGGTCGACTTGCCCACGTTCGGCCGGCCGACCACGGCGACGACGGGCGCCGGGCCGGCATCGGGCTCGCGCTCCGTGGCGTCGACGTACTCGGACTGGGTCGGTTCACTCACGTGGGCTCCTCGGGTCGTGTATCCGCCACGGCCTGACGGTGCGCCACCAGCGCCTCGCGCAGTTGGTCGGTTGCCGCGTCCAGGGCCGCGCGGGTCCGGCCGCCGGAGGGTAGGTGCACCGGGGGGCCGAAGACCACGTCGAGCCTGGACCGCAGGCCGGGCATTCCCCCAAGGGTACGACCTCTGCTGCTGGTCCCGCTGAACACCACCGGCACGACCGGCGCGCCGGACCGCAACGCGAACCACGCGAGCCCGGTGCGCAACTCGCTGAAGTCACCGGAGCCGCGGGTCCCTTCCGGGAACACGACCAGCACCCGCCCGTCGTCGAGGACACCCACACCGGCCTTGAGCAGGCCCCGGCCCGGATCGTCGCGGTCCAGCGGGATCTGGCCCACACCACGCAGCAGCCACCCCATCGGGCCGCGGAACAGTTCACGTTTCGCCAGCGTGTGGACCGGTCGCGGGCTGGTGGCCATCAGCAGCGGAGCGTCGATGAACCCGGCGTGGTTCGGCGCGAGAATCACCGGACCGTGCGCGGGAACGTGATCGGCGCCGTCGACCCGCACCGACCACAACGTCCGCAACAGCCCGGTGGCGATCCACCGGCCCGCGGCGGCGCCGCGGCGAGTGGGTAACGTCACAGGCTCCGAGTTCACGCCTGAGCCCCCGAACGGCGGCGGACCAGGGCCAGCACCACCTCGACGGTCTCGTCGAGCGACAGGTGCGACGAATCGACGACGTCGACGCCGTCGGCGGCCTGGTGGAACTTGGCGACCGTGGAATCGTCGGCGTCCCGGCGCACGATCTGGTCACGGGTGGCGTGTACGGCGTCGTCGTCCGCGCTCCCGTGCACGTCGAGCGCGCGACGGGCCAGCCGTGCCTCTTCGCTGGCCGTCAGCAGCACGCGGACGAGCGCGTCCGGGGCCACCACCGTGGTGATGTCGCGGCCCTCGATGACGACTCCGCCCTCCCTCGCGGTGCCTTGTTGCTGCGCCACCAGGGTGTCGCGCACGCCGAGATTCGTGGCCACCGCGCTCACGGCCGCGGAGATCCGGCTCTCGCGGATCGCCGCCGCCACGTCCACGTCGCCCACCCGCACCGTCGGGTGCTCGGGGTCGAGACCGACGTGCACGGGCGCCTGTGCTGCCAGCGCCGCCACCCGTTCGGTGTCGGACAGATCCACGTCGTGTTCGAGCAGCCACCACGTCACGGCGCGGTACATGGCACCGGTGTCCAGATAGCGCAGGCCGAGCTCAGCGGCCACGCGACGGGCGACGGTGGACTTGCCGGAGCCGGACGGTCCGTCGATGGCGACGACGGGGCCGGGCGAGCGCCGCGACCCCGCCCCGCCGGACGAGCCGATCGACGAGTCCCGCGACGAGGAGGCGGAGGGAGCAGACACGACCAGAAGGGTAACGTCCACACCCGCCGACCGGCGTCGTCACCCGCGGATCGTCCACCCGCGGCCGCGCAGGACGTCGCCCAGCTGGTCCTCGGCGCCGGGACGCACGTCGAGTTCGACCAGGCCCACGGGCTGACCGGGGCTGTGGTCGATGCGCACGTCCTCGACGTTGACCTCGGCGGTGCCGACGTCGGCGAACAGCGCCGCGAGCTGGCCCGGACGGTCGTCGACGACCACCACGAGCGTGGCGAACTCGGTGTGCGCCGTCCCGTGCTTGCCCGGCAGTCGGGCTCTGCCGTCCACGCCGCTGCGCAGCACGTCACGCAGGTTCCGGCGGTCGTCGGCGGACGTCTCCAGCGCCTCCAGCACCCGGTCCAGGTCACCGCGCAGGCCTCGCAACACCGCGCTGACCGCGCCGGCGTTGGCGGTGAGGATCTCCGTCCACAGCTCCGGGTCACCGCCGGCGACCCGGGTGACGTCGGCCACGCCCGGGCCGGCGAGCCGGACCTGTTGCTCGGCGACCGCGGTGAAGCGTGCGGCGACCAGCGCCGCCACGACGTGTGGCGAGTGCGACACCAGCGCGACGGCGGCGTCGTGATCGTCGGCGGTCATCGTGATCGGTGCCGCGCCCACCATCCGGGCCAGCGCCAGAGCGCGGGTGACCGCCTGCTGATGCGTGCCGTCGTCGGGACACAGCACCCATGGCCGGCCCTCGAACAGGTCCGGCAGCGCGGCCGCGGGACCGGAGACCTCACGCCCGGCCATCGGGTGACTGCCGACGTACCGGCCGGGATCGGTGGCGTGCTCGCCGACCCGCGCGGCCGGCAGCGCCTTCACGCTCGCGACGTCGGTGACGTACTCCGCCGCGCCGCTGTTCAGGATCTCGCCGACGACCTCGCCCACGGCTTCCGGCGGGACCGCCGCGACGGCGAGCGACGCGGGCGGGTCGTCCGCCGTGGCCAGGCGGCCGGCACCGAGGCTCACCGCCTCGCGGGCCAACGCGGGCGTGGCGTCGCGCAGCCGCACGTCCGCGCCGACGCGGCGCAGTGCCAGCCCCACCGACGTGCCGACGAGGCCGGTGCCCACCACCAGGACGCCGGCGGGGAACGCGGCGGCCGCGTCGCCCGGCTGGACCGTACTGCGCTCCGCCGTCACTGTTCCTCGGCGATGTCGTCGCGGAGCACGTTCGTGCCGTGCAGATAGACGTGGCGTACCTGGTCACGCGGTCGGTCCGACTCGATGTGCGCCATCAGCCTGACCACCCGCGGCATGGCGCCGGCGACGTCGATCTCCTTCGCGCAGATCATCGGCACGTCGGTGATACCGATGGCGCGTACCGCCGCCGCGGGGAACGCCGATCGCAGGTCCGGCGTGGCGGTGAGGATGATGCTGACGACGTCGTCGGCGACCAGCGAGTTCCGGTCGAGGACGGCTCGCATCAGCTCGGCGGTTCTGCTCAGCAGGTGTTCGGCTTCATCGACGTCGAGCTGGGTCGCTCCACGTACGGCTCGGACTGTCACAACAGAGCACCGTACCGGCTCGTCGAACACGGAGGCGCCGTGCCTCGTACGTCACCAGGCTTTCGTACGCGTCACCAGGGCTGCAGGGGTGGTGACGCATGGAATTCCATGGTGAACGTGATCATTCCGGCGCGGAGCGGTCAGAGGCCGACGGTGTCGTAGAGCTTGGCGATCTCGGGCTGGGTGAGTGCGCGGACGTTGCCCTGCCGCAGGTCGCCGAGCGCCACCGGACCGACATGGGTGCGCACCAGCTGCCGCACCGGATGACCGACCGAGTCGAGCAGCCGCCGCACGATGTGCTTGCGTCCCTCGTGCAGGACCACCTCGACCATCACCCGTGGTCCGGCCCGGTCGACCACCCGGAACGAGTGCACGGTCACCGGTCCGTCGTCGAGCTCGACACCGTCACGCAGCCGCCGCGCCAGCCCCGGCGACACCGGGCCCGGCACCTCGGCCACGTAGGTCTTCAGCACCTCGTAGCTCGGATGTGCCAGCCGGTTCGCCAGCTCGCCGTCGTTGGTGAGCAGCAGCAGTCCCTCGGTGTCCGTGTCCAGCCTGCCGACATGGAACAACCGCTCGCGCCGGCCCTTGGTGTAGCGGCGCAGATCGGGGCGCCCATGCGCGTCGTTCATCGAGCTGACGACACCGGCGGGTTTGTTCAGCGCCAGGTACACCGCGCCCGCGTCGGCCGGGGTCACCCGCATGCCGTCGACCTTCAGCACCACCGCGGCCGGATCGACGCGGGTGCCCAGCGTCCGCACCACGCGGCCGTCGACCTCCACCCGCCCGGCGGTGATCAGCTCTTCGCAGGCGCGACGGCTGCCGGCGCCCGCACCCGCGAGCACCTTCTGCAGCCGCACGCCCTGGTCGTCATCAGCCATACGGTCCGGTCTCCCAGGTCACGGCCCCACCGTACCCGGGATCAAGGGGCATCACCGCACCGACTCCTGCTGGTCGTCCACGGCGTCCGCGTCCGGCAGATACGGCGCCAGCGGCGGCAGGTCGTCCAGGGAGGACAGGCCCAGCCGCTCGAGGAAGTACGACGTCGTCCGGTACAGCATCGCGCCGGACTCCTGGTCGGCCCCGGCCTCCTCGACCAGCCCGCGCGTCGTCAGGGTGCGCATCACGCCGTCGCAGTTGACGCCGCGGACGGCCGACACCCGGGCGCGGCTCACCGGCTGCTTGTAGGCCACCACCGCGAGGGTCTCGAGCGCCGCCTGGGTCAGCTTCGCCTGCTGCCCGTCGAGGACGAAACGTTCGACCACGGCCGCGCACTCCGGGCGGGTGTAGAAGCGCCAGCCACCGGCCACGTGGCGCAGCTCGAAGCCGCGGCCACGAGCGGAGTACTCGTCCGACAGCATCTCGAGGACGTCGGAGATCTCGTGCCGCGGCCGCTCGAGCACCTGCGCGAGCGTGACCTCCTCAACCGGCTCGTCGGCCACCAGCAGGATCGCCTCGACGCTCGCGCGCAGCGACGGACCGTCGTCGGGCATGGTCGCCTCCGGCATCGTCGCGTCCGGCATCGCTTCCTCGCTCACCCGCTCGCCCGCTCACTTCCGTCCGCCGCGATCTCGTGTTCGTCGAACTCCGCGCCGATCTGGACCGAACCGTCGTCATCGTCGTCGCCGGTCCAGCGCACCGTCAGCTCACCCAGCGCACTCACCTGCTCGAACGACACCGACCGCTCACGGTAGAGCTCCAGCAGGGACAGGAACCGCGCCACCACGTGCAGCGTGGACGGGCAGTCGGCGGCGAGGGTGCGGAACGTCAGCACCCCCGAGCGGCGCAGCCGGTCGACGACGACCACGGCCTCGTCGCGCACGCTCACGCGCGGCTGGTGCAGGTGGCCGGTGGCCACCGTGGGCGCCGGCTTCGGTGTCAGCGCCTTCGCGGCCAGCCGCGCCAGCTCCTCCGGGCCCAGCCCCACCACGACCTCCGGCAACAGGCCGGCGAATCGTTCCTCGAGCCCCACGGCGCGGGGGTGGCGCAGCGACTCGTCGGCCATCCGGACCGACAGCTCGCCGGCGATCTCCTTGAACGCCTTGTACTGCAACAGCCGCGCGAACAGCAGGTCGCGCGCCTCGAGCAGGGCGAGATCGTCCTCGTCCTCGACCTCGCCGCGAGGCAGCAGCCGGGCCGCCTTGAGGTCCAGCAGTGTCGAAGCCACCACCAGGAACTCGCTGGTCTCGTCGAGGTCCCAGCCGTCCGCGTCGCCGCTGCGGGTGCCGGCCGAGATGTAGGCGATGAACTCGTCGGTGACCTTCGACAGCGCCACCTCGGTGACGTCGAGCTTGTGCTTGGCGATCAGCGACAGCAGCAGGTCGAACGGGCCCTCGAAGTTGGAGAGGTGCACCTCGAAGGCCGGACCGGCCTCGTCGTCACGATCGGGCTCGAACACGTCCGGCGCGGCTGCGGGCGCGGTCACCGGCGATCGGTCTCCCACCGTGCGAGCACCTCGCGGGCGAGCTGACGGTAGGCCGAGGCACCCCGTGACGACGGGGCGAAGCTGGTGATGGGGGTGCCGGCCACGGTGGTCTCGGGAAAGCGCACCGTGCGGCCGATGACCGTGTGGAACACCCGGTCGCCGAACGCCTCGACCAGGCGCGAGAGCACCTCGCGGCCGTGCACCGTCCGGGAGTCGTACATCGTCGCCAGCAGGCCCTCGATCTCGAGCCGCGGATTGAGCCGGTCGCGGACCTTCTCGATGGTCTCTTTGAGCAGCGCCACCCCGCGCAACGCGAAGTACTCGCACTCGAGCGGGACGACGACGCCGTCGGAGGCGGTCAGCGCGTTGACCGTCAGCAACCCCAGCGACGGCTGGCAGTCGATGAGGATGACGTCGTAGTGCGGCACCAGCGGCGCGAGGATCCGGTTCAGCGCCTGTTCGCGCCCGACCTCGGTGACGAGCTGGATCTCGGCGGCGGACAGGTCGATGTTGGCCGGCAGCAGGTCCATGCCGTCGACCGGCGTCTTCTGCAGGATGTCCGCCGAGCGCAGCGAGTTGTCCATCAGCACGTTGTAGATGGACAGCTCGAGGTCGTGCGCGTCCAGCCCGAGCCCGACCGACAGCGCCCCCTGGGGGTCGAAGTCGACGAGCAGCACCCGGCGGCCGTAGCCGGCGAGAGCCGCGCCCAGGTTGATGACGGTGGTGGTCTTGCCGACGCCGCCCTTCTGGTTGCACATGGCCACCACCCGGGCCGGGCCGTGCCGGTCCAGCGGAGCCGGCTTGTCGAAGTCGACCTTGGGACGACGGGTCGGCCCGAGGTCCGGCTCCGGCTCGGACTCGAACGGCAGCGCACCCGTCGCGGCTTCCGGGTTCGAGGGTGCCACGTCGGTCAGAGCTCCTCGATGGTCGTGATGGCCTTCTGCACTGTGTCTGGGCGTGAGCCTACCGCGCTACGACGGCGTGGAGCTGCGGGCACGCGGGTGCGCGGCGACGTAGACCTCACGGAGCTGGTCGACGGTCACCAGCGTGTAGACCTGGGTGGTGGTCACCGACGCGTGCCCGAGCAGTTCCTGGACCACCCGCACGTCCGCGCCGCCCTCGATCAGGTGGGTGGCGAACGAGTGCCGCAGCGTGTGCGGGGTGACCGTGGTCGAAAGTCCCGCGCGGCCCGCCGCCGCACGCAGCACCGACCAGGCGCTCTGCCGCGACAGCCGGCCGCCGCGGGCGTTGAGGAACAGCGCCGGGCCGCCGCGCCCGGTCGCCACCAGCGCCGGGCGGGCACGGATCAGGTACGCGTCGACGGCCTCGCGCGCGTAGCTGCCCAGCGGCACGATGCGGTCCTTGCCGCCCTTGCCGCGCAGCAACACCGTCCCGGTCTCGGGGTCGAGGTCGTCGCAGTCGAGCCCGACCGCCTCGGAGATCCGCGCACCGGATCCGTACAGCAGCTCGAGCAGCGCACGGTCGCGCAACGCTCGCGGTCCGTCGCCGGTCGAGGCCGCCCCCAGGAGCCGTTCCACGTCCGCCAGCGGGATCGCCTTGGGCAGCCTGCGCGGCGGCGTCGGCGGGCGGACGGTCACGGCGGCGTCGGTTTCGGTGAGTCCCTCGCGCAGCAGGAACCGGTGGAACCCGCGCACCGCCACGACGGCACGGGCCGCGGAGCTGGCCACCAGCCCCGCTCGCTCGCCGTCGCCCTCACGCAGGCTGCGCACGAACGCGGCGACGTGCTCCTCGCCGATCTCGCGGGGCTCGCGCAGCTCGCGGCGGCGCAGGAAGTCGCCGTACCGACGCAGGTCGCGCCGGTACGACGCCAGCGTGTTCGGCGCGAGACCACGTTCGACGGACAGGTGGTCCAGGTAGCCGCGGACCGCGCTGTCGATCGCGGTGTCGGTCATGTCCATCGGTCCCGGCTCCTCGATCGCTCCAGGTACGGCCCGGCACCAGGAGCCGGTGACCCTGCCGGACGTCTAACGCAGCACCTCGTCGACGGGCGTCGACGGCAGGTCGTGCGCGTAGGCCACCGGCTCGTACGTGATGGAGCCGTCGTGCGTGTTCACCCCCTTGGCCAGCGCCGGATCGGCGCGGACGGCGTCACGCCAGCCACGGTCGGCCAGCTCGACGGCGTACGGCAGCGTGACGTTCGTCAACGCGTACGTCGACGTGTGCGGTACGGCTCCCGGCATGTTGGCCACACAGTAGAAGATCGAGTCGTGAACCGCGAACGTGGGCGCGTCGTGTGTGGTGGGACGTGAGCTCTCGAAGCATCCGCCCTGGTCGATGGCGACGTCGACGAGGACGCTTCCGGGACGCATGCGCGCCACCAGGTCGTCGGAGACCAGCGTCGGCGCCTTCGCTCCGGGCACGAGCACGGCTCCGATGACCAGGTCGGCGTCGAGCACCGCGCTCTCGACCTCGAACAGGTTCGAGGTGATGGTCTGTGCCCGCCCGCCATAGAGCTCTTCGACCTGCCGCAGCTTCGACACGTCCTTGTCCAGCACCCACACGTCGGCCTGCATCCCCATGGCGATGGTGGCCGCGTTCATGCCCGAGGCGCCGGCGCCGATGACGACGACCTTCGCCGACTTCACGCCGGGCACGCCGCCGAGCAGGATGCCCCGGCCGCCCTGGGCGCGTTCCAGCACGTGCGCGCCGACCTGCGTGGCCATCCGCCCGGCGACCTCGCTCATCGGCGCCAGCAGCGGCAGGTGACCGGTGGCCGTCTCGACCGTCTCGTAGGCGATCGAGGTGACGCCGGCGTCCAGCAGCGCCTGCGTGCACTCGCGCGACGCGGCAAGGTGCAGGTACGTGAACAGCACCTGCCCGCGGCGCATCCGGCCGAACTCCTCGGCGACCGGTTCCTTGACCTTGCAGACCAGCTCGGCGGATCCCCAGACGTCGTCGGCCGTGGGAACGATCCGCGCGCCGGCGGAGCGGTACTCCTCGTCGGGGACCGCCGAACCGATGCCGGCACCGGCCTGCACCAGCACCTCGTGTCCGTGGCGGACGAACTCGTGCACACCCGCGGGTGTGATCGCGACGCGGAACTCGTTGTTCTTGACTTCGGTGGGAATACCGACCAGCAAGGCTGTCCAACCCTTCGAACTCGACCCGACGACGCTGTCGGGCGGCCGACCCCGCGGTGGGCGGCGGGCTGAGTCTAGTCCCGGCATCTTCCGCCGGCTCGCGCCGGACGGGCGGTCCGATCAGCCGACCCGGAGCACCGGCGTGGCGCGGGGTGCACGCGGGTCGCTGTCGTCAGTCGCCGGACCTCGCGCCGCTCGCCCACGGCGCGTCGGCAGGGCGCAGCTCGCCGTAGCCGCGCTCCGCCGGGCCGCCGACGTGCACCGCCCACGCCGCCAGCACGCCGGCGCACAGGGTGGCGTTCTGCACCCGTCCGGCGAGGACCGCCTCCACGAGCTCGGGCAACGCGACCCAGTCGACGTCCAGGTCTGCCTCCTCGTGATGGCCGCTGTACCGCTCGTCCTCGGGCAACGCGGTGATGCCGCGCGCGAGGAACACCCGGATGGCCTCGTCGGTCATCCCCGGCGACGGCAGCAGGTCGACGAGGACGTTCCAGTCGCGCGCACGGACGTGTCCTTCCTCGTACAGTTCCCGCTCGGCCGTGAGCCGCGGTGGCTCGTCGTCGACGTCGCGCAGACCGGCCGGCAGCTCGACCGGTCGCAGCCGCACCGGATGCCGGTACTGGCGCACGACCAGTACCCGTGCGTCGTCGTCGAGCGCGACCACGGCCACCGCGCCGGGGTGCTCGACGACGTCACGCACGAACTCGCCGTCGTCGACCGGTGAGCGGATCGTGTCGCTGCGCACCGACACCACGCCGCCGGTGAACCCGGTGTCGGACGCCGTGACCGGCCAGCTTTCCGGCTGATCTGCCAAACTCTCGCTCATTCCGGCCAGCCTAGGGCGTGTTCCTCGGGATGGTGGAGCATCTACCGGTGCTGTTGCGCGGGTGAACGCACCACCATCACGGTGCGGCCGTCCGTCACTTCGACGGGGTGCGGCGCAGGACGACGAAGACCTGCACGGCCGCGAGCGCCACCACCACGGCACCGATCACGCTGGTGACGTGCACCGCGTCCGTGAACGCGGCGCCGGCCGCCGTCTGCAGCGAGGTCCCGGCCTCGCCGCCGGTCCGCTCGGCCACGCTCATCGCGCCGCCGATGGTTTCGCGTGCGTGCTCCATCGCGTCGCCGCCGATGCCGTCGACCGCCGTCAGCCCGCCGGCGTAGACCGCCGACAGCACGCTGCCCAGGATCGCGACGCCGGTCCCGCCGCCGACCTCGTACGCGGTCTCCGAGACCGCCGCCGCGGCTCCGGCCTTCGTGGGGTCGACGGTGTTCATGATCAGGTTGTTCGTGATCGTCTGCACCAGGCCCACACCGCCACCGACCAGCAGGAACGCCAGCAGCACGACGGTCGAGCCGGAGCCGTCGTCCACGAGCGTCATCAGCGAGTACCCCACGGCCACCGTCAGCAGGCTGACGAACACCAGCCACGCCGCCCGGACCCGCCGCATCAGCGGAACCGCGGTCAACCCGCTGACGACGGCCAGCGCCAGGCCGGGCACCAGCAGCAGGCCCGCGGACAGCGGCGACATGCCGAGGACGAGCTGCAGGTACTGCGTGACGAAGAACAGCGCCCCCACGATCGCGAACGTCGTCAGCAGGTTCGTGATGATCGACGCGCTGAACGCGGGATTCCCGAACAGCCGCAGGTCCAGCAGCGGAACCGGCAGGCGGCGCTGCCGGCGGACGAACACCGCGCCCACGAACACGCCGGCCACCAGGGTGACCGTCGCCACCGGGGCGAAGCCGTCGGTGACCAGGTTCTTGATGCCGTAGATCGCGAGCAGCATCGCCACCAGCGACAGGCCCGCGCTCGCCAGGTCGTAGCGGCCCGGGTCCGGGTCCCGCGACTCCGGCACCACCAGCGGCGCCAGCACCAGCAGCAGCGCCATCACGGGCAGGTTCACCAGGAACACCGAGCCCCACCAGAAGTGCTCGAGCATCCAGCCGCCGACCAGCGGGCCGGCCGCGGACCCGACGGAGAACATCGTCGCCCAGATGGCGATGGCCAGGGTCCGCTGGCGGATGTCCAGGAAGATGTTGCGGATCAGCGACAGCGTCGACGGCATCAGCGTGGCGCCGGCGATGCCCAGCAGGGCGCGCGCCGCGATCAGCACCGCGGGGTCGGACGCGTACGCCGCCAGGGCCGAGGCTACGCCGAAAGCCGCCGCACCGGCCAGCAACAGCCGGCGCCGCCCGATCCGGTCGCCGAGCGTGCCCATCGTGACCAGCAGTCCCGCGATCAGGAAGCCGTAGACGTCCACGATCCACAGCAGTTGCGTGCCGCTGGGCGCGAGGTCCTCGGTCAGGTGCGGCACGGCGAAGCTCAGGACGGTCATGTCGACGGAGATCAACAGCACCGGCAACAGCAGAACGACCAGCGCAGCCCATTCCTTCGGGCCCGCCCGCTCGCGGTCCCGTACGGTCGTCGTCATCGTCATCGACACACTCCAGCGATAAAATGAACCGTCCAGACGGTACAGTTAACGCCGCGAAAGGGCCACTGATTTCCGTGCCACGTCCCTCGTCCCGAGAACGGATCCTCGACGCGCTACAGCGGACCCTGATCGACCACGGTCCGCACGCCGTGACGCTCGAGGCGGTCGCCGATGTCGCCGGGGTGTCGAAGGGCGGCCTGCTGTACCACTTCCCGACCAAGGAAGCGCTGATCACCGCCCTCGCCCGGCGCCTGGCCGAGGCCGCCGAAGCGGAGTTCGAACAGGCCGTGGCCTCCGGCGACGTCGTCAGCTTCTTCCTGCGCACGTCGGTGCCGGACTCGTCGGACAGCGCGCTGTTCTGGTCGCTGCTCGCCGCGCTGCGGACCAACGACGTCGCCAGCGACGAGGCCCGCCGGCTGATCATCTACTGCTTCGTGCGCTGGGCGGAGATCCTGCACGAGCACATCGGCGACCCGGTGGACGCCGAGATCGTCCGGCTGGTGGGCGACGGGCTGTACCTGAGCGCTCTGACCGGGCTGCCGATGCCGGACCCGGAGCTGCTCGAGCAGGTCCGGGTCCGGCTGGTCGACGCCGTGCGCTCAGGAAGCGGGACGGACGTCGACCGGTAGCCGGGTCTCCTGCTGGCGCTGCACCGCCGCCGCGACCAGGCCCGAGAACAGCGGATGCGCGCGGGTGGGGCGCGACTTCAGCTCGGGATGGGCCTGGGTGCCGACGAAGAAGGGATGCGTCTCGCGCGGCAGCTCCACGAACTCGACCAGCGTCGCGTCCGGTGAGGTGCCCGAGACCATCAGACCGGCCTTCACCAGCGCGTCCCGATGGTCGTTGTTGACCTCGTAACGGTGCCGGTGCCGCTCGGTCACCCGCTCGGTGCCGTAGAGCTCGCGCACCACCGTGCCCTCGCCAAGCAACGCCGGGTACGAGCCCAGCCGCATGGTGCCGCCGAGGTCGCCCTCACCCGCGACGATGCCCTTCTGGTCCTCCATGGTCGCGATGACGGCCGCCGGGGTGTCCGGGTCGAACTCCGACGAGCTGGCCTGTTCGAGACCGGCTTCGGCGCGTGCGTACTCGATGACCATGCACTGCAGGCCCAGGCACAGCCCCAGGGTCGGGATGCCGTGCTCACGGGCGTAGTGGATGGCACCGATCTTGCCCTCGATGCCCCTGACGCCGAAGCCGCCCGGCACGCACACCGCGTCGACGTCGCCGAGCTGGGCCGCCGCACCCTCGGGCGTGGAGCACTCGTCGGACGGGACCCAGCGGATGCTCACCCGCGCGTCCCGCGCGAACCCGCCGGCGCGCAGCGCCTCGGTGACCGACAGATAGGCGTCGGGCAGGTCGACGTACTTGCCGACCAGCGCGACGGTCACCTCGTGCTGCGGATGGTGCACCCGCCGCAGCAGGTCGTCCCAGGTCCGCCAGTCGACGTCGCGGAAGGACAGTCCGAGGCGCTTGACGACGTACGCGTCGAGGCCCTCGGAGTGCACGACCTTCGGGATGTCGTAGATGGACGGCGCGTCGACGGCGGCCACCACCGCCTCGGCGTCGACGTCGCACATCAGCGAGATCTTGTGCTTCACGCCCTCGGGGATGGGCCGGTCGGAACGGCACACGATGGCGTCCGGCGAGATGCCGACCTGGCGCAGCGCGGCGACCGAGTGCTGCGTCGGCTTCGTCTTCAGCTCACCGGACGGCGCGAGGTACGGCACCAGCGACACGTGCAGGAAGAAGCAGCGCTCGCGCCCGACGTCGTGGCGGACCTGCCGCGCGGCCTCGAGGAACGGCAGCGACTCGATGTCGCCGACGGTGCCGCCGATCTCGTGGATGACCACGTCGACGTCACGCACGCCCATGCCGAGCATCCGGTCCTTGATCTCGTTCGTGATGTGCGGGATGACCTGCACGGTGTCGCCGAGGTACTCGCCACGGCGCTCCTTCGCGATGACGTCGGAGTAGACCTGGCCGGTGGTGACGTTGGCGAAGCGGTTCAGGTCGCGGTCGAGGAACCGCTCGTAATGTCCCACGTCCAGGTCGGTCTCGGCGCCGTCCTCGGTGACGAAGACCTCGCCGTGCTGGAACGGGTTCATGGTCCCGGGGTCGACGTTCAGGTAGGGGTCGAGCTTCTGCATGGTCACGCGCAGGCCGCGCGCGGTCAGCAGACTGCCCAACGAGGAGGCGGTGAGCCCCTTACCGAGTGAGGAGGCGACGCCTCCGGTGACGAACACATGGGTGGTCGGCTGCAACGCCAAGGAGGGCTCCCGTGGTCTGTCCGTTCGGCTCGGTCCGGCACCGGTCGAGCCTGCTGCAAGTGCGGCTTCGGCGGCGCGTCCGCCTCGGCCGGTGTCGGCTGGGCCGGGCGACGAGTCATCCTCCGGCCGTGTCCCCACGGACCTTCAGCCTAACAGGCCGGCACCGTCGCGGCGCCACGAACTCGCCACCCCGGGCCGTCTCCTCCCGGAGACTCACCGGCACTTCCGTCGGCGGCAACGAGAAAGTGCCGATGATCATCGGAGAAGTATCGCCGAATCGGTGGCATGACGATCTTGATCAGGTACGTTTGTCTTCGGCCACTTTCCCCCGTGGTGGTCATCCGCCCCGCCGGACTCGCGGCCGGCGGGGCGGAATCTCCCTCGTGCTCGCCCGCATTCGGCTGGGTGGTGGGGGCGCTCTGCGTCCTCGCCCGCGAGCCGACCGGCCAGGACGGGCGGGGTGGCCGTGGTGGTCCCATCCATGGTGCGGACGGGCATCGGCGAGCGAGGAACGAGCGAGCCGCGGGCAAGGGTGGGATCACCCCGGCCACCCCGTCACCCGCGGCGCGAGGTGAGCTCTCGGCACAGGTCGGCGACAAGCCGGGCGTTGTCGTCCTCGTCCGGCCAGCCCGCGACCTGCTCTCGCGCCCGCTGCAGCTGCTCGTCGCGGCGGGCCGGATCGTCCAGCAGCCCGCACACCGCGCGCGCGAACGCCGCGTCGTCGCCCACCGGCACGACCTCGGCGCCGTCACCGACCAGCTCGGGAACACCCCCGGCCGCCGTCGCCACCACCGGCAGGCCCGCCAGCATCGCCTCCTGCACCACCAGCGGCCTGCCCTCCCACACCGACGACAGCACGTAGAGGTCGGCCGCGGCCAGCAGGTCCGGCACGTCACCGCGGCGGCCCAGCAGCCGCACGGCGAGCCCGTCGCGGTCGATGACGTGCTGCAGCCGGTCCTGCTCGGGCCCGTCGCCGGCGACGACGGTCAGCGGCGCCGGATCGCGGTCACCCCACCGCGCGGCGGCGGCGAGCAGCGTGTCCAACCCCTTCTGCTCGGCCAGCCGGTTCACCGCCACCAGCAGCGGCCGGTCGCCGGCGCCCAGCTCCGCGCGGACGTCCTCACGGGAACGCTCCGGCGCCCGCGGAACCGGAGCGGCCACCGGGGCGATCCGGGTCCGCGGGGCACCCAGGTCGCGGGCACGGCGGACGAGATCGGACGAGACGCCGAGGGTGATGTCGGCCCGGCGCGCCGCCAGCCGTTCCACACCGCCGAGCACCAGCCGGCGCGGCCCGCCGCCGAGAACCGCGTTGTGCCAGGTCGCCAGCAGCGGTGTCCGGCCGGGCCGGCGACGTCCCAGCGCCAGCCCCGACAGCGCGGCCGCGCGGAACCCGTGCGCGTGCACCGCGTCGGCGCCGGAGAACGCCCGGCGCAGCGCCCGCACGGCCGCCAGATCCGACGGCGGGTTCGGCGCGCTGCCGATCTCCACCGGGACGAACCGCGCCCCCGCAGCAGTGAACCCGAACCGTTCCTCGGTCTCGGCCGGACCGGCCACGCCGGTGGTCACGCCCAGCGCTCCCAGCCGTTCGACGAGCGAACGCACGTGCGCGCCGACTCCACCGGCCGTCATGCCGACCACGATCGTGAGCCTCACCGGCTCTCCCCTCTCCGAGTATCGCCCGCACCGGGCTCGTGCCCGGGAGCGGCACGGCGTCGCCTCAGCGTAGCCGTCAGCTCCCCGCGCATCAGCGCCCAGAGCACCGCCGCCATCACCGTCGCCACGACCATCCCCGCCGCCACACCGGCGACGACCTGCGTGCCGGCTCCGCCGGCCGGGAAGGCGCCGGCCACCAGCCACCCGCATGCGCCGCCGGCCGCACCGGCCAGCAGCGCGAGGGCCAGCACCCGCACGACGCCCGTCGTCGCCGTCCGCCCGGAGTCGCGGATCACACCGGCGACCAGCAGCACGCCGGCCACGGTCATGCCGGCCGTGTGCGCGAGCCCGAGCGCGGCGGTGACCTTTTCCTGCGGGACGAGCGCGGTCAGCACCACCGCGAGCAGCACCACCAGCAGCCATCCGGTGCTGGTCGCCGCGGCAGCCGTGCGTCCCCGGCGGCGGGCGTACAGCGCCCGGCCCAGATGCGCGATGAGTCCGTAGCCGATCAGTCCCGGCGCGAACGCCACGAGCGCCCACGCCATCCGTGCCGGCGCCGCCGAGTCTCCCTGGTCGATGGCGTCGAAGAACCTGGCCACCGGCCACGCCGCCGCGATCAGCGCCGCCGCCCCGGCCGTCGACACCATCAGCACCGCGCGAGTGGACTCCGCGAGCGTGCGCGCGTAGGCGGCACGGTCCACCTCGGCGTACTCCGCCAGCCGCGGGAACGACGCGGTGGCGATCGGAACCGCGAGAACGGCGTACGGCAGCAGATAGACCATCCAGCTGTTCAGGTACGTCACCGCACCGCCGTCGCCGGCGTGCTGGTTCGACGTGACGTAGGACGTCAGGTACGCCATCTGCTGGGCGAGCAGCGTGACGAGGCCGGCTCCGGCCAGCGCCGCCGCGCGACGCGCGATGCCGGGCGGGAACCGCAGTGTCGGCCGCAGCCCGGTGACCTTCATCAGCATCGGCAGCAGCGTGGTCAGCGCCAGGGCCAGCACGCCCAGCGTGGTGCCGCCGGCCAGGATCAGCTCACCCTGCCGGGTCAGGTCGCCGAGGTCGTCGGCGTCGCCGGTGAACGTCGTTCCGAACACCAGGTACGCCCCGGCGACCACCACGCTCGACACCACCGGCGCCAGCGCCGCGGCCAGGAACCGCCGGTGTGCCTGCAGCGTGCCCGCGGTGACGACCGCGATGCCGTACAGCGGGATCTGCGGCAGGAACAGCACCAGCATCGAGCGGCCGGCCTCGACACCCGCCGACCCGCCCTGTCCGCGCAGCATCAGCTCGATCAACGGCCCCGCGACCAGCACGCCCAGCAGCGCCACCGGCACCAGCAGCGCGAGCGTCCAGCCCAGCAGCGCGGACACCGTCTGCCGCACGTGCACGGTGTCGCCGCGCTGCGCCGCCGCCGCGAGCAACGGCACGACGACGCTGGCGAGGGCGCCGCCGGCGACGATCTCGAAGACGACGTTCGGGATCGCGTTCGCGGTCGAGTAGACGCTGCCGAGCAGGGTCACCCCGACCTGGGAGTTGAACACGAGCTGCCGGCCGAAGCCGACCACCCGCGCCACCACGCTGATCGCGGCGATCAGCGCGGCTCCCCCGGCGATTCCGGTCGCCGCCCCCGCGGCGACGCGTCGCGCGCTCACGGCGCTACGGCCTGCGGCCGAGGCCGTCCAGTTCACGCAGGACCGGCGTGCTCTCGATGACCCGGGTGAAGCTCACCTTCTCGCTGAGCAGTGTGAGCCCGGTGACGACGCCCAGGTGCACCAATCGCGCGGTGCGCCCCTCGCGTGCCACCATCGCCAGGCCGAGCAGCGCGCCAAGCGTGTTCGCGCCGCAGTCGCCCATCATCGTCCGCTCACCGAGGTCGTCCGGCAGGCTGGCCACCGACCCGGCGAGTGCCGCGGCGCCCACCGCCTTCGCCGGCCCGCGCAGCACCAGCGGCGCGTGCAGCAAGGCGGTCTTGTTCGCCCGGCCGGGCCGCAGGTCGAGCAGGTTCACCACGTTCGCGTGCCCGGCCACCGCGGCGCCGCCGATGACGGCGTCCGGCACATTGTCGCTGACCAGGGCGGCTCCAGCCGCTCCGGCCAGGCCGATGACGCCGATCTTGAGCACGCCGCTGGTGACCTCGCCGTCGCGCAACGCCAGCACGTGTCCGCGCAGGCCCTTGCTGCCGGCGTCGCCGGCGAACCGGCCCCACCTGCCGTCCGGGTCGAACGACGGCGCCAGGTCGTCCAGCAGCCCGATCGCGCCCACGGCGACGCAGCTGCCCACCGCGCCCGCCCGCACCGGCCGCGGGACGCCGGGAGCGAGTGCGGCGCCGGCCGTGACACCCGCGACCAGCGCGGGCCCACCGGTCAGCGTGACGGTGGAGCCGCGGAAGTTCGTCCGCTCCCACCGCCGCCGTCCGGCCGGCGGCGAGGTCGCCAGCGCCCGGCCGACCGCCCACGTGACCGCGGCCGCCGTTCCCGCGGCGAGAGCCGCCGCAGCGAGTCCGCGCCGGCTCATCCGGCATCGTTCCCCTCGGCGGAGCCGGTCGCGCCGTCGGTCGGCGCGGTGTCCGGCACGGGCGGCAGCACCCCGTCGGTCTCGCCGACGACGCCGTAGTTGCCCGTCTCGCCGCTCGCCTGCTCGCTCAGCGCGAAGACCACGGCCGCCCGGCCGCTGGGCAGGTCGACCGAGTCGACCGTCGAGACGTCGTCGGCGACGTCGCCGTCACGCATGCTGGAGAGCAGCCCGCTCTCGGCGATCGCCGCCGGACCGGCCACCACGGCTCCCTGCCCGACAGCGTCGATCCGCGCCGACAAGCCGGCCAGCCGGTTCAGCCGCTGTTCCGCGTCGTCGCCGGAGACCGACCCCGCGATCAGCACCGCCATCGACGGCGCCACCGACGCGTCCTGCTCGAGCTGGATCAGTTCGGACTCCTCGAATGCGGTGACGGTGGCGGTGTCGACCGTCTCGTGCGCGCCCGTCGGACTGCCCTCCTCGACCGGAGGCGCCATCAACGCCGCGGCCAGCACCGTGGCACCGCGACCGAAGCCGTCGGCGTCCGCGGGCAGCTCGGTGCCGGAGGACACCAGCTCGGTGGCCAGTTCGTCCAGGACCGCCTCGGAGTCGGGGTCGGTCCAGGACGGCTCGATACGCACCGTCAGCTCGGCCGTCGCGCCCGCGCTCGTCAGCACGTCACGCACTGCCGTCACGGTCTCGTCCTCCGCGCCCGGAAGCGCCACGACCGCGACGTTGCTTCCCTCGAGCTCGCCGTTGACCAGCCGCGGTGTCACCGCGTCGACGAAACGTTCCTGGTACTCCTGGTCGGCCTTGCTCTGGGCGAGGTCCTCGCGCAGTTGGCGGTTCTCGTCGCGCAGCGTCGCGGTCTGGTCGGCCAGCGTGTCGTCCACGGTCTCGCCGAGCGGTCCCGCACCGAGCACGATTCCGGCGGCCAGCGCGAAGAACACGGCGATGATCGAGACCAGGTGATATCGAAAGTCGATCACGTCAGAAAAGTCCTTGCACCCAGAAGTAGAAACGGTCCCACCACGAACCGAAGATGTCGAGATAGGCGCTGCCCGTCGGGGTGGAGTACAGCGCCGCAGCCACCGCCGCGATGCCGGCGATCACGAAGATCGCGAGCATCCAGGCCGGGATCCGGCTGTGGTAGAGCCGGCTGACCCCCTTGGCGTCGACGAGCTTGCTGCCGACGCGCAGCCGGGTCAGGAACGTGCTGGCCATGCCGGAGCGGCCCTTGTCCAGGAACTCGACGAGCGTCGCGTGGGTGCCCACGGCGACGATCAGCGTGGCGCCCTTGTCGTCGGCCAGCAGCATGGCGATGTCCTCGCTGGTGCCCGTGGCCTCGAACGGGACACCGGACAGGCCCATCCGCTCCAGCCGGCCGAGCCCGGGGGCGCGCCCGTCGCGGTAGGCGTGCACGACGAGCTCGGCGCCACTGGACAACGCGTCGTCGGAGACGGAGTCCATGTCGCCGACGATCATGTCCGGGCTGAGCCCGACCTCAAGCAGCGCGTCCGCTCCCCCGTCGACGCCGATGAGCACCGGGTTGTACTCCCGGATGTACGGCCGCAGCGCCGTGAGGTCCTCCTTGTAGTCGTACCCGCGGACGACGATGAGGACGTGGCGGCCCTCGAGGTCGGAGCGGATCTGCGGCACGCCGACACCGTCGAGCAGCAGCTCGCGTTCCCGCTTGAGGAACTCCATGGTGTTCGCGGCGAACGCCTCGAGCTGCGAGGAGAGCCCTTCGCGGGCGGCGCCCATCAGGGTGGCGAGACTGTCGTGATCGTGCCGGATGCCGGTGCCGACGACCTCGGAGCCGTCGCTGCCGTCGCGGTAGATGGTGTCGCCGTTGACGCGGAGCCGCTCACCCTCGTGCACGGTGCTGAACAGGTCCGGGCCGACGTCGTCGACGAGCGGGATACCGGCCTGGACGATGATGTCGGGCCCGAGATTGGGGTAACGTCCGCTCACCGACGGCCGGACGTTCACCACCGCCCCGGCCTCGCACGCCACCAGCGCCTCGGCGCTGACCCGGTCGAGGTCGAGATGGTCGATGACGCCGATCTCGCCGGGCTTCAGTCTCTTGGTGAGGTTCTTCGTGCGGTGATCGAGCCGCACGACCCCCGTGACCCCGGGAAGGTCATCGGGTCGGCGGCGGCGCAACGTGGACATCCTCACTGGGCGAATCCTGCCATGTTCGACTCCGCTGCGCCGCATCGGTCCTGGCGTGTTGCGCGTGGGGAACGCCGCGCCACCCGGCCCGTTCCGGCATCGAGAACGCGCCCCGACTCGGTCAGACCGCTGCGGCGTCCTTCGACGCCGCAGCGGTCGCCAGCAGCTCCTCGGCGTGCGCACGCGCGCTGGCGGAGTCCTCGAGACCGGCGAGCATCCGGGACAGCTCGCCCACGCGACCGGACTCGTCCAGGACCTCGACACCGCTGGTGGTCACCCGCCCGTCGTCGGCCTTGACGACCTTCAGGTGCCGGTCGGCGAACGCGGCCACCTGCGGCAGGTGCGTCACCACCAACACCTGGGCGTGCCGGGCGAGCTTCGCCAGCCGGCTGCCGACCTCGACCGCCGCCTTGCCGCCGACGCCGGCGTCGACCTCGTCGAACACGAACGTCGGCACCGGGTCGGCACCGGCGAACACCACCTCGACGGCGAGCATCAGCCGGGACAGCTCGCCCCCCGAGGCGCCCTTGTCGAGTGAGCGCGGCTGCGCGCCGTGGTGGGCACTGAACAGGATCTCGACCTCGTCGGCGCCGGTGGCCGTGAGCTCGTCGCGCGGGCGCACGTCGACGACGATGCGCGCGTGCGGCATGGCCAGCGCCGTCAGCTCGGCGCCGACGTCCTCGGCGAAGCGGGCGGCGGCGTCGGTACGGGCACCGGTGATGGTGGCCGCGAGCTCGCCGAGCTCGGCGCGCAGCGTCTCGCGCTCCTCGCGCAGCGCCGCCACCCGCTCGTCGTCGCCGTCGAGCTCGAGCAGCCGCTGCGAGCCGGTCTGCGCCCAGCGCAGCACCTCGTCGATGTCGTCGCCGTACTTGCGGGTCAGCGCCGTCAGGGTGGCTCGACGCTGCTGCACCGCCGCGAGACGTTCCGGGTCGGTGTCGACGCTCGAGGCGTAGGAGGCGAGGTCGGCGGCGACGTCACCGACGAGATACGCCGCCTCGGCGAGCCGGTCGGCCAGCGAGGCCAGGTCCGGGTCGTGGTCGCGTTCGCCGTCCAGGGCATGTCGCGCCAGGGCCAGCAGGTTCGTCGCGTCGGTCTGGTCGGAGACCGTGTCGTCGGCCGACAGGCACTGGTGGGCCGACTCGGCAGCCGTGCGCAGCGCGTCGGCGTGGCCCAGCCGTTCCTCTTCGGCCTGCAGCGCGGCGTCCTCGCCCGGCTGCGGGTCGACCGACTCGATCTCTTCCAGGCCCTGACGCAGCTGCTCGGCCTCGCGGACGCGTTCACGTGCCTGCGACGTCACCTCGTCCAGTTCGGACTCGACGGCGCGCAGCCGCGCGTAGCGCACGGAATACTCGGCGAACGGGACGGCGACGGCGTCACCAGCGTAGCGGTCGAGGGCGTTCAGCTGCCGGGAGGCACGCAGCAGGCGCTGCTGGTCGCTCTGGCCGTGCACGGCGACGAGGTCGTCGGCCAGCTCGCCCAGCAGGCTCACCGGCGCGCCTCGTCCCCCGACGTGCGCTCGCGAGCGGCCACCGGCCAGCACGGTACGGCTGAGCAGGAGCTCGCCGTCCTCGAGCTCGGCGCCGGCCTCCGCCGCGCGCTCGGCGGCGCGCTCGGCGGCGTCGCCGGTGCCGAGGCTCACCCGGCCCTCGACCACGGCGCGCTCCACGCCCGCGCGGACCGCGCCGGCATCGGCGCGCCCGCCCATGAGCAGCCCGAGCCCGGTGAGGACCATGGTCTTGCCCGCGCCGGTCTCACCGGTGACGACGGTCAGCCCGGACCCGAACTCCAGCTGTGCGTCGTCGATGACACCGAGCCCACGGATGCGGATCTCTTCAAGCACGACAGTTCACCCTACGCACGACACCACTCCTCCGCCGACCGCGCCAGTCTAGGCGCCGCGCGCACCGCACGACCGAGCCCGGCGCGCGGCCGCCCCTCACGTCCGTGCCCCGCGCCAGCCCTCGACCGGAAGCGCGAACTTCGCCACCAGCCGGTCGGTGAACGGCGCCTCGTGCAGCCGCGCGAGCCGGACCGGCCGGGCGCCGCGGCGCACCTCGACCCGCGCCCCCGCGGGCAGCTCGACCGCGCGCCGCCCGTCGCACCACAGCACCGCGCCGGGGGTGCTCGGCTGGACGGTGACGGCCAGCGACGACGACGGCGAGACCACCATCGGGCGGGCGAACAGCGCGTGCGCGCTGATGGGGACCATGAGCAACGCCTCGAGGTCGGGCCACACCACCGGCCCGCCGGCGCTGAACGCGTAGGCCGTGGAGCCGGTGGGGGTGGCCATGACGACACCGTCGCACCCCCAGCGCGACAGCGCGCGGCCATCGATCTCGGCCACGAGGTCGAGCATCCGTTCACGGCTCGCCTTCTCGACGCTGACGTCGTTGAGCGCCCAGCCCTCGGCGATGATCCGGCCGTTCTGCCGCACGACGACGTCGACCGTCATCCGTTCCTCGACCGCGTAACTGCGCCGGACGATGTGGTCGACCGTGTACCCGAGGTCGTCACGCTCGGACTCCGCCAGGAAACCGACGTGGCCGAGGTTGACGCCCAGGATCGGCGTGCCGGACGGTCGCGCCACCTCGGCACCGCGGAGGATGGTCCCGTCGCCGCCCAGCACCACCACCAGCTCGCAGCCGTTGGCGGCCTGCGGGTCGCCCTCCTCGACGACGTCGCCGTCGGCGCCGACCAGACCGTCGATGTCCAGCTCGGCCTGTTCGTCGGACATCACCCGCACCGCGATGCCCGCCTCACGCAGCCGGTGCACGGCCTCCTTCGCGACGTGCCGGGCCTCTTCCCGGCCGGTGTGGGTGACCAGCAGGACAGTTCTGCTCACGAGGGGCCCTCCTCCACCGCCTGCCGAATGTCGTCCGCGTCGGCGTCCGGAGCTCCCGCACGCATCCAGAGGAAGTACTCCACGTTGCCCGACGGCCCCGGCAGCGGGCTCGCGGTCACCCCGGCCACGCCCAGGCCGTGCTCCGAGCCCGCCTGCGCGACCCTGGACACCGCCTCGGCACGCAGCGCCGGGTCGCGCACCACGCCCCCCTTGCCGACGCTCTCGCGCCCGACCTCGAACTGCGGCTTGACCATCAGGATCAGGTCGGCCCGTGCCGCGCACACCGTCAGCAGCGGGGCGAGCACCAGCCGCAGCGAGATGAACGACAGGTCGCCGACCACGAGCTCCACCGGCGGGTGCACGGACTCCGCGGTGAGATCGCGCACATTGGTCCGGTCCAGCACCTCGACCCGCTGGTCCGAACGCAGCGACCATGCCAGCTGGCCGTAGCCGACGTCGACCGCGACCACCGACGCGGCGCCACGGCGCAGCAGCACGTCGGTGAACCCGCCGGTGGACGCCCCGGCGTCGAGACACCTGCGCCCGGCGACGCGCGGGCCGCGGTCGGCGAACGCGTCGAGCGCCCCCGCGAGCTTGTGCCCGCCCCGCGAGACGTACTCCTCACCTGTCGCGGGCTCGGTGACCAGCACCGGCTCCGCCGTGCTCACCTGGGTGGCGACCTTGGCCGCCGGGCGCCCGCCGAGTTTGACGCGCCCGTCGGCCACCAACGCTGCGGCGTGCTCGCGCGACCGGGCCAAGCCGCGGCGGACCAGCTCCTGATCGAGACGTCGTCGAGCCGGCACCGGCCGATCAGCCTTCCCCGCCGGCGGCCGGCTCGGAGGGCGCGGACGCCGGTTCCGAGCGTGCGGACGTCTCGGGCCGGCCGGCCGGAGGGTCCGCCGTCGGCTGATCGCCCGCGCCGAGACGCTCCTGCAGGACACGATGGACACCCTCGATGATCGTGGCATGGTCGTGAACCGGCAGCTCCTGCAGCCGCTGCAGGTCCAGGAGCGCCTGGTCGACCTGACCGTCACCCGTCGACTCCGGCGAGGCGGCACCACTGTCCTCCCACATGGGCGTAACGCTAGTACGCCCGACCGACACGGCGCGGCGATCCGACACGGCGCGGCCCGTCGTCACGCCACTGCCCAGTTCGCCGCGGCGAACGCATCGCGGACCGACGCGGGCTCGACGCCGTCCGCCGCCCAGGCCGCGCCGCAAGCGGCACGGACGGCGTCGAGCTCCGGCGCGGACGTACCGGCCGCGGGCTCGTCACGCCACAGTCGCAGCCGGCCGCCTTCGACGGCTGCCTTCCACGGGCCGTGGCTGCTCCGGCCGGGCTCCACCACCAGCCGATCCGGTGGCTCGTGCAGAGCCCTCAGGTCGGCGCCCAGGTACGTCGGGCGCAGCCCGGCCGGGGACAGCACCAGCTCGACCGGGTCGGTCACCCCGGTGAGCACCAGCAGGCTGTCGACACCGGCGCGCTCCGCACCCTCGATGTCGGTGTCGAGACGGTCACCCACGACCAGCGGTCGGCGGGCTCCGGTGCGCAGGATCGCCTCACGATGCATCGGCGGCTCCGGCTTGCCGGCCACGACCGGCTCGCGACCGCTGGCCCGGCCGACGGCCGACACCAGGGTCCCGTTGCCAGGGGCGCGCCCGCGAGTGGTCGGGATCGTGGCGTCGACGTTGGTGGCCACCCACAGAGCGCCGGACGCGACGGCGTAGGTCCCCTCGGCCAGCGCACGCCACCCGATGTCGGGCGAGAACCCCTGCGCCACCGCTTCGGGCCCGTCGTCGGCCGAACCGACCGGTTCGAGGCCCCGCTCCCGCAGCGCGACCTCGAGTCCTTCGCCACCGACCACCAGCACACGTGCGCCCGCGGACAGCCGCTCGGCCAGGACCCGCGCAGCGGCCTGCGCCGACGTCACGACCTCCTCCGGCGCCGCTGCGACACCGATGTCGCTGAGGTGCGCGGCGACCGTCTCGGCCGGGCGTGAGGCGTTGTTGGTCACGAAGGCCAGGCGCATCCCGTCGTCGCGGGCGGCCACCAGGGCTTCGGCCGCGTGCGGGACCGCGCGCTCTCCGACGTAGACCACCCCGTCGAGATCGAGCAGGGCGACGTCGTAGGTTCGGGTCAGCGCAAACACACGGTCCATTCTCCCAGGTGGACGGACGCGCCCCGGCAGTGCGTAGCATGCCGGTCGTGAGCGACGACACGCCGCGGTTGCGCCTGCTGCCGTTCCGCGCCACGACCTACGCCCCCGAGACGGACCTCGCCCGGGTGATATGTCCGCCGTACGACGTCATCAACGCCGATACCCGGCGCCGGTACGAGCGGGCCGACCCGCGCAACATCGTGCACCTCACCCTTCCCCGCGACAGGGCCGGCGACACCGCGCACGGCGGTGCGCCCGACGCGGAGCGCTACCGCCTCGCCGCGGCCGAGCTGCACCGGTGGCTCGCCGACCACACGCTGCGCACCGATCACGCGCCCGCGCTGTACGTCTACGAGCACCGCGCCGCAGGGCACCGGGCCCTCGGGCTGGTCGGTGGTGTCGGGCTGGACGGGCCCGTGCTCGCACACGAGAACACCTTTCCCGGACCGGTCGCCGACCGGTCCGCTCTGATGCTGGCCACCCGGGCGCAGTTCGAGCCGATCCTGCTGACCTACGACGGCGGCGGGCCCGCGAGCCGCATCGTGGACGACGTCGCTGCCGGCGCACCGGACAGGGAGGTGGCGGTCGGCACCGGCGAGACGCACCGAGTGTGGCGTATCGACGACACGTCGGCGCAGGCCGCCATTGCCGGCGACCTGGCCGCGCGGTCGGCCCTGATCGTCGACGGTCACCACCGGTTCGCCGCGTACCAGCAGGTGGCGGCGGCATCGGCCACCGAGGAAGCCGGCCTCGGCCTGGCGATGCTGGTGGATGCGCGCCAGCATCCGCTGCAGCTGCGCGGCGTTCACCGCAGCGTGGCCGGTCTGACCCCGAGTGCCGCCGCGTCGGCGGCGCAACCGTGGTTCGACACCGTGGACCTCGGCACGCACGACGTCGCCGCAGTGCTGGCCGAGCAGACCGGCACCGCCTTCGTCATCGGCGACGACGAGCGGCGAATGCTGTTACGCGACCCGCACCCGGAGCTGCTCGACCGGGCGTTCCCGCACGATCGGCCCGAGGGATGGCGGCGCATGGACGCCGCCGTCATGACCGACGTCGTGCTGTCGTGGCTGTGGGGGGTCGACGACGCGGACGAACGCGTGCGCTACCACCACGAGGACCAGGACGCCCTGGCGGCGGCCTCGCGGGCGGGCGGCGTCGCCGTGATCGTCCGTCCGCCTGCCCTGACCGACGTTCTCGACCTGGCGCGGCGCGGCGTACGGATGCCCCGCAAGTCGACGTCGTTCGCCCCCAAACCGTGGACCGGGATCCTGATGCGCCTGCTCGGCCACCCGGATGTCGCCGCGCGGCAGCCGGGCTGATCCGATCGGCGGCCCACGGTGCGGGCGGCCGCGTCACGACCGCATCAGGTCTCGTCCTCTTCTGACGCCGGCACCGGTGCCCGCGCCAGCCGGCACGCCGTCGCGACCTCGATCTCGAATCGGCTGCGCGAGCCGGACTCTCCCCGCCAGAACCGTCGTCGCAACGCTCCCGTCACTTCCACGGTGTCGCCCGGATTCCAGATGCGCAATCGCCGTCGCAGCAGCGAAGACCAGGCCGCGCACATCACCGTGTCGACCTGGCGTCGCTTGCCCCGTCCCGCCGGCGGACGCGGACGTTGCACCACGAGACGCGCGGTGACCAGCTCGTCACCGCTCGGCAGCATGGTGACACTGGGCTCGGCGGCCACTCGGCCGACGAGCCGTACCTCGTTGCGGTGCTCTGCCACCGGCACGGATGTCGTCGTCATCGATGGACAGCTCCCTCTCGCGGTTGGATCGGAGCCCTCATCATCCGATCCGATGCGGTCCGTCCGCGCTGGGCCGAGCCCAATCTGTGGACAACGCGCCGCTGGTCAGGCGCCTGTGGACACCGAGGCGACGGACGCGTCACCGCGATCAGTCCGTCTCGTCGGCCCCCAGCTCGATGACCCGGTCCGCGGCGTCGGTCATCCCCTCCACATCGGCGTCGGCCGCCCGAGCGAACCACCGGCGGGCCTCACGTTCGCGGCCTGCGCCCAGCAACGCCTCGGCGTACGCGTAGCGCAGCCGGAGCACCCATTCCTCGTCGGACGACGAGCGCAGCTCGGGAACCTGCAGAGCCGCTGCGGCCGCCTCGTGCTCACCCATGTCACGCCGCGCCCCCGCGGCGACGATCAACATCTCGACGCGCCCAGCCGTGTCCAGCCCGACGACCGCCGGATCGTGCGACAGGTCGAGCGCGCGCTGCGGACGTCCCATTCCCCGCTCCGCGTCCGCCATCATCGGCAGGTACTCCGCCGAACCGGTCATCCGACGCGCCGCACGCAGCTCGGCGAGCGCATCCGAGTACCGCTCAGCCATGTACGCCGCCACACCGGCCGCCTCGCGGACCACGCCGATCCGGCCCGCGCGGCGGCGCGCGGCCATCGCGTGCTCGCACGCACGTTCCGGCTCGTCCTCCAGCAGCCGCTGCGCCATGACCAGATGCCGCGCGACACTCGCTGCGGCCGGGGCGGACAGCCCGCTCAGCTCGGCGCGGATCTCGTGGTCCAGCTCGCGCCCCGTGACGTCCTCATCGACCGCCGGATCCGGCTGCTTCGCCTTCGCCGTTCCCGACGCCTTCGGCCGCTGCTCGTCCCGGCCGGGCCGCTCGCCCGACCGGGCGCCGGTGCCACCTCCGCCGGACCGACCACCACCCGGACCGCCCGCACCGCCGGAGCGTCCCGGCCGGTCGCCACCACCGGACCGGCCACCCGATCCACCCGAGCGATCGGACCCGCCTGAGCGGCCCGAACCACCCGAACCGCTCGACGCACCGGAACGGCCCGCACCGCCGGAGCGTCCCGGCCGGCCGCCACCACCGGGGCGCCCCTGATCTCCGCGCCCGCGGCGCTCACTTCCGCCTTGCTCACCTCGACCGCCGGCGCCACTGTTCCGATCGTTGCCCGAGCCACTTCCGGCGCGGGGCGAGCGATCGCCTCGCGCTCCGCCACCACGTGCGCGGTCGTTCTCGTCCCGAGACCGGTCACCTCCGCCCGGGCGCTCACGCCGATCGCGGCGGTCCCCGCCGGCGTCGCCGTTCTCATCCGACGATCTCGGTCCCCCGGAGCCGTCGCGCCCAGCCATCGATGATCCTCCTCGTGTTCAGCCTGACGCACGCCATTCTTCCCGGTCCACCGCACCCGGTGTGATCCGGGCCCACCGGTGGCCCGTCAGCTTCCGCCGTGTTCGGTGGCGTTCAGGTCGTGCGGGATTCCCCAGGAACGGCCGGGGCGAGATACGACTGCGCCCCACAACCCGCAGCGATCGATGTCGCCGCCCAGGTTGTGGGGCGCAGTTCAGGTGTGTTCCGGCGGTGACCTACTCTCCCACCCCGTTTCCAGGGCAGTACCATCGGCGCTGAAGGGCTTAGCTTCCGGGTTCGGAATGGAGGC
>NZ_PYGE01000006.1 GCF_003014555.1 Haloactinopolyspora alba | reverse complement strand
CGGACGGGCACTCGATCATCGTGTTGTCCGAGGGCCGGCTGCTGAACCTGGGCAACGCGACGGGGCACCCGTCGTTCGTGATGTCCAACTCGTTCTCCGACCAGACCATCGCGCAGATCGAGCTGTTCACCAAGCCCGGCGAGTACGAGCGTCAGGTCTACCTGCTGCCGAAGCACCTCGACGAGAAGGTCGCGCGTGTGCACCTCGAGGCCCTGGGCGGCAAGCTGACCGAGATGAGCAAGGACCAGGCCGAGTACCTCGGCGTCCCGGTCGAGGGCCCGTACAAGCCGGACCACTACCGCTACTGATCGCATCCTCGTGCAGGTCGCGTCCCCGAACGGCAGGGAGGAGTCACGGTGTCCACGGTCGTCGAACGGCTGAACGAACGTCGCCCGGTCTTCTCCGTGGAATTCTTCCCGCCGAGGGACGACGACACGGACGAGGCGGCGCTGTGGAAGGCGGTGCGCCAGCTCGAGCCGCTCGATCCGGCGTTCGTGTCGGTGACGTACGGCGCCGGCGGGTCGAGCCGGGGGCGGACCATCCGCACGACCAAGCGCATCGCCGACGAGACCACGCTGGCCCCGGTGGCCCACCTGACCGGGGTGGGCCACTCCAAGGCGGAGCTGCGCAACGTCGTCGGGTGGTACGCCGAGAACGGCATCCGCAACGTCCTGGTGATCCGGGGAGACCCTCCCGGCGACCCGGCGGGCGAGTGGGTTCCGCACCCCGAGGGCATCATGTACGCCGACGAGATGGTCGAGATGGTCTCGGCGTGCGGAGAGTTCACCATCGGCGTCGCGGCGTTCCCGCACGGGCACCCGCGGTCGCCGGATCTCGAGACCGACACGGAGCACCTGGTCGGCAAGATCCGTGCCGGCGCGCACTTCGCGGTGGCGCAGCTGTTCTTCGAGCCGGAGTACTTTCTCCGGCTGCGTGACCGGCTGGCCGCCCGGGGCTGCGACGTCCCGATGCTTCCGGGCGTCATGCCACTGACGACGAAGAAGACGCTGGCCAAGTCGATCGAGCTGTCCGGCGTCGACGCGCCGCCGGAGTTGCTGCGCCGCCTGGAGCGCTTCGAGGACGATCCCGAGGGCTTCCGGGCCGCGGGCATCGACGCGGTGACGAAGATCTGCGAGCGGCTGCTCGCGGAGGACGTCCTCGGGCTGCACTTCTACACCCTGAACCGGTCGACCGCGACACGCGAGATCGTCGACCGGCTCGGGCTCGCCGACAGCCCTGTCCCGGTTCCGGCGGTGGCCTGACCGGCGACACGGCACGCGAGACCACGGCCCGGCGCGAGGTGACACACACCCTCGTGCCGGGCCGTTTCGCGTCCCTGACCGCCCCCGCGTCCCGCCCTCTACGCCGGCGAGGGTAGCCGACTACGTCGATCGGCGTACCCGAACGCACGGCGTCCGGACGACGCGTGCCCCGGTCCTGTTACGGGAGCCTCGTAGTCGTGCGGCCGACCCGGCCGCACGGGCGAGAGGGGGCCTCGATGCTGCACGGTCGGTGGGCCGAGGACGCGGCGTGCCGCGATCTCGACCCGGAGCTGTTCTTCCCGGTCGGTCCGGCCGGACCCGGAACGGAGCAGGAGCGTCGCGCCCTCGAGGTGTGCGGCCGCTGCCCGGTGCGCCGGGCCTGCCTGGACTGGGCGCTGCGCGTCGGCGAGGCCGACGGCGTCTGGGGCGGCACGACTCCGGACGAGCGGCGACTCATCCGGAGACGTTCGTGACGGCGCGGCACGTGCTCGCGTCGCTGGACGCGCGCTGCGCGGAGGTCGTCGACGCGGAGTTGGACCGGTTGCGCCGCCGCCGGCCGGACCTCGGCGAGCACGAGCTCGGCGTGGTCTCGCAGCAGCTGCGCGGGCTCGCGGACGACCTGGTGCTCCGGCCGGTCATGCGGCATCCGGAGCACGCGCGGGCCGTCGAGGCGCTCTTCGCCCTGGTGAACACCGAGACCAGGCAGAGAGGCAGCACATGAGTGACACCGCCACGACCGACCCCGCCCCAGCGGCTCACCCGGGCAGGGTGCGCAGCACGGCGCTCGCCGTGTTCCGGGTACTCGCCGTCGCCACCCTCGCCGCCATCGCGGTGCAGTTCGTCTTCGCCGGCCTCGGCGCGTTCGGCGCGAGCCTGGACCCGCATCGCTCGCTGGGCTACGCCATCGCCGCGGCCTGCATCCTGCTGCTGATCGTTATGCTGGTCGCGCGCCCGAGCCGGACGGCGACGGCGCTGGCGGTGCTGCTTCCGGTGCTCGCCGTCCTGCAGATGGTGCTGGCCACGCTCGGCGACGACACGGACGCGTGGTTCGGAGGCCTGCACGCTCTCAACGGGCTGGCGATCATGGGGCTGACCGCGCGCCTGGCCGGGACCCGCCCGCAGCAGCCGGGACCCGTGGCGTGACGCTCTCGCGACGGCGGTTCCTGCAGGCGGCCGGCGGGCTGCTCGTCGCGGCGCCGGCCGCGAGCTGCTCGCTGTCCGAGGTCGGCGGCGTCACCGGCGTGCTGCTGGAAAGCGAGCTGGAGCTGCCGGAACCGTTCCGGGTGCCGCTGCCGACCCCGCCGGTGCTCGCGCCGAGCCACCAGGACGAGACGACCGACTACTACGAGATCGTCCAGCGCGTGGGGCAGCAGGAGATCGTGCCCGGAACGACGACGCGGGTGTGGGGCTACGAAGGGACCTTCCCTGGCCCGACGCTGGTGTCCCGGTCCGGGCGGCGCACCGTCGTGCGGCACCGCAACGAGCTGCCGGTCCCGACGGTGGCGCACCTGCACGGCGGCCGGACGCCGGCCGACAGCGACGGCTATCCGATCGATCTCGTGCTGCCGGCCGGCGGCGGGACGGCGCGGTCCTACGGGCACCACGCGGACATGGTCGGTGACGTGCGCCACGGGGTGCGCGACTACGTCTATCCGCTGAAGCAGCGCGCCGCCACCCTCTGGTACCACGACCACCGGATGGACTTCACGGCACCGGCCGTGTGGCGCGGGCTGGCCGGGTTCCACCTGGTCCACGACGACGAGGAGGAGGCGCTGGGACTGCCCTCCGGCGAACGCGACGTCGCGCTGATGATCTGTGACCGCTCGTTCGCGGCGGACGGCTCGTTCCGCTACCCGGCCCGCGACCCGTCGTTGACCGGCGAGCCCGGCGTCACCGACGAGTACATGGACGGCGTCCTCGGCGACGTGACGCTGGTGAACGGCGCCCCGTGGCCGGTGCTGGACGTGTCCGCGTCGCTGTACCGGTTCCGCATCCTGAACGCGTCGAACGCGCGGCGGATGGAGCTCGCGCTGGACCGGGACGACGGCGAGGACGAGGGCGAGAACGACGCGCCGTTCGTCCAGATCGGCAGCGACGGCGGTCTGCTGGGCGCGCCGGTGCGCCACCGCAGCATTCCGATCGCCCAGGCCGAACGGTTCGACGTCCTGCTCGACTTCTCGGCGCATTCCCCGGGGACCGAGATCACGATGGTGGACCGGCTGGCCGACGGGCCCACCGAGCAGGTGCTGCGGTTCCGGGTCACCGGCCCGGGCGACGGCGCCGCGGCACGGGTGCCCGAGCGGCTGGCCGACATGGCCGAGTTCGAGAGCCTGCACGAGGCCGACGCCACGATCACCAGGACGTTCAGTTTCGAGCGGGCCGGAGAGCGCGACGGCGTCGAGATGTGGACGGTCAACGGCGAGCTGTTCGACCCGGAGCGGATGGACGCCGACCCCGTCGCCGGCTCCACCGAGATCTGGGAGCTGCACAGCGACCCGGCGCATCCGATACACCTGCACGTCGTGCCGTTCAAGGTACTCTCGCGCGAGGAGGAGGACCCGAAACCCACCGACGCGGGCTGGAAGGACACCATCGACCTGGTCGAGGGTGAACGGGCCCGGATCCTGGTCCGGTTCGACGCCTACCCGGGACGATACGTTTTCCACTGCCACAACCTCGAGCACGAGGACATGGCCATGATGGCGAACTTCGAGATCCGCTGACCGCAGCGGGCAGCCGGCCGGAGGTGGTTGACGCGTTGCAACGCAAGAACGTGCTGGTCGCCGCGGCCACCGCCGTCGTCCAGGCGGCCGGCTGCACGATGGTCGCGCGGATGGACGGCTCCGGGCTGGACGTCGTGGCCTACGCCCTGCTGGTCGCCTCGGCGGTGCCGCTGCTCTGGCGCGACCGCGGTCCCGGCCTCGTGCTGGTGGCGACGATCGTCCCGATGATCGTGTACTTCGCGCTGGGGAACGAGGGGCCGGCGTTCCTGGCCATGGCCGTCGGCATGGTCAGCGCGGTGTGGCGCGGCGAACGGCGGTGGGCGTGGCTGCTCGGCGCGGCCGGGCTGGCCGCCTACGTCGCGGTGGAGCTGGTGCTGGGCACCGACACGGTCCTCTCGGCGGGGTTCCTGGGCGGGCACGTCGGCTGGCTGCTGGTGGTCCTGCTCGGCGCCGAGTTCGGCCGGGCACGCCGCGAGCGACAGGCCGAACAGTGGCGCCAGCACCTGGAGGAACAACGGCGGCGCGCCAGCGACGAGCGGCTGGCCATCGCACGCGAGCTGCACGACGTCGTCGCACACAGCATCTCGGTGATCAACGTCCAGGCGGGCATCGCCCTGCACCTGCGCTCCGACGTGGACCGCGCCTTCGACACGCTCGGGACCATCCGGCAGGTCAGCGCGGAGGCGCTGGGCGAGCTGAAACAGACTCTCGGCGTCCTGCGCGGTGACACCGATCCGCCGCGGCTGCCGGCCCCGGACATGCGCGCGTTCGACGACCTGGCCGCGCAGGCGGAGTCGTCCGGGCTGGACGTCGAGCTGGCCCGGTCCGGGCTGCTGGCCGCCGACCCGCCGGCACGGTTGCCGTCGACGGTCGCGCACGCCGCGTACCGGGTGGTGCAGGAAGCGGTCACGAACGCCATCCGGCACTCCGGGAGCTCGTCGGTGCGTATCGAGCTCGACTGGTCCGGAGACCGGCTCGACCTGGCCGTCCTCGACCGTGGCAGCGGCGTCGACGTCGCCCCGGTGGCGGGTAACGGCATGCGGGGCATGCGCGAACGGGTGCAGGTGCTGGGTGGGGAGCTGTCGGTCGGCCCTCGGGCGGGCGGCGGCTGCGCGGTGCGGGCGTGGGTACCGGCGACCCGCACGGGAACGGACGACGACCGGGAGGCGGACGTGGGCGCGGGCGGTGCCGGTCGAGCCGGCGGCCGACAGGGGAGCGGAGTGGACGGTGACGGGCGTGTCCGGTGAACCGAACCCGGTCCGGGTGGCGCTGGCCGACGACCAGGTCCTGGTGCGGGCCGGGTTCGCGGCGCTGCTCGCCTCCGACCCCGGGACCGAGGTGGTGGGCGAGGCCGGCGACGGCGCGGAGGCGGTCGACCTGGTGCGCCGGCACCGTCCCGACGTGGTGCTGATGGACATCCGGATGCCGGGCGTCGACGGCATCCGCGCCACCGAGCAGATCACCGCCGACCCCGCGCTGTCGGCGACCAGGGTGGCGATGCTGACCACGTTCGAGATCGACGAGTACGTGTTCGCCGCGCTCGTCGCCGGCGCCAGCGGATTTCTCGCCAAGGACCTCGAGCCGGACGAGCTGCTGCGCGCGGTACGCGTCCTGGCGGCCGGTGACGCGCTGCTGTCCCCCGGGGCGACCCGGAGGCTGGTCGCGGAGTACGCCTCGCGGTCGCGGCCGGGAGCGCGCGGCGACGCACTCGACGAGCTGACCACGCGCGAGCGCGAGGTGACGGCCCTGCTGGCCGTCGGGCTGTCCAACGAAGAGATCGCGCAGCGGCTGTTCCTGTCGCCGGCCACGGTCAAGACGCACATCGGACGTGCGCTGACGAAGACCGGCGCTCGTGACCGCGTCCAGCTGGTCGTGCTGGCCTACGAGTCGGGGCTGGCGCAGCCGGGTCAGCAGCCCTGACCGCGCCGCCGGCGGCCCCCGGGTGCGAGACTGCCGGGTGTGAGTGCCGGCCATGAGATTCCCGTCACCGCCGTCGTCGGCCCGACGGCCGCGGGCAAGAGCGACCTCGCGGTCGAACTGGCCGTCCGGCTCGGCGGCGAGGTCGTCAACGCCGATTCGATGCAGATCTACCGCGGCATGGACATCGGCACCGCGAAGCTCACGCCGCAGCAGCGCCGGGGCGTGCCGCATCACCTGCTCGACCTGTACGACGTGACCCGGCCGTCGACGGTCGCGGAGTTCCAGGGGCTCGCCCGTGCGGCGATCGAGGACTGCCGGGCCCGCGGCGTCGTCCCGGTGCTCGTCGGGGGAAGCGCACTGTACGTGCGTGCGGTGCTCGACCAGTTCGACTTCCCGGGAACCGACCCCGAGGTGCGCGCTCGACTCGAGTCCGAGCTCGCCGAGGTCGGCGTGGAGGCGATGCACACCCGGCTGCGCGAGGTCGACTCCGCGGCCGCGGCGGCGATCCTGCCCACGAACGCCCGGCGCGTCGTGCGGGCGCTGGAGGTCATCGAGCTGACCGGACGGCCGTTCACCGCGTCGCTGCCGCCGCGGCGCTACGTCTACGGCCACGTCGTGCAGATCGGCCTGGACGTGCCCAGGGACGTCCTGGACCAGCGCATCGACGCCAGGGTGCAACGGATGTGGGAACAGGGGCTGGTGGACGAGGTGCGGCGTCTCGAGGCAGCGGGACTGCGGTCGGGGCCCACGGCCAGCCGCGCGCTGGGCTACGCGCAGGTGCTCGCCTACCTGGCCGGCGAGTGCTCGGAGCGGGAGGCCCAGGCGCGGACCGTGCAGGCCACCCGCCGGTTCGCGCGCCGCCAGCACGCCTGGTTCGGCAAGGACGAGCGGGTGGCGTGGCTGCCGTACGACGCCGCCGACCTACCCGAACGCGCCCTGTCCTACCATCGACCGTCGTGAGTGCAGAAGCGACGAGCATCCGATTCGTCAAAGGGCACGGGACGCAGAACGACTTCCTCCTGATTCCGGACACGGACGCGACCCTGGGTGAGCAACTCGACGAGGCGTTCACCCGCCGGATCGCCGACCGGCACGCCGGCCTCGGGGCGGACGGGGTGATCCGCGTGGTGCCGGCGGCCCGGGTTCCGGGCCACGAGGACCTCGACGACGTCGAGTGGTTCATGGACTACCGCAACGCCGACGGGTCGGTCGCCGAGATGTGCGGCAACGGCGTGCGGGTCATGGCGCGCTACTTGTGGGAGTCGGGCCTGGCCGACGGGCCGATGCTGTCGATCGCGACCCGAGGTGGCGTGCGTACCGTGCACGCGGAGCCCGACGGCACGTTCACCGTCGAGATGGGCCACGCCAAGCCCGCGTCCACCCGGCAGATGTCGTTCGTCGCGGTGGGCGGGAACACCTGGCCGGCCACGCCGGTGTGGGTCCCGAACCCGCATGCCGTCGTCTTCGTCGACGACGTCGCGGCCGCCGGCCTGCTGACCGAGCCTCCGCAGGTGCGTCCGGCGGCGGTGTTCCCGGAGTCGGCCAACGTGGAGTTCGTCGTCGACCGCGGCCCCCGGCACATCGCGCTGCGGGTGTGGGAGCGCGGGGTGGGCGAGACGCGCTCGTGCGGCACCGGTGTCTGCGCGGCGGCGTGGGCGGCCATGCGCCGCGACGGCGTCGGCGCGGGATCGACCTACGCCGTCGACGTTCCCGGTGGTCAGCTCAGTGTGACCGAGCGCCCGGACGGCGAGCTCCTGCTGACCGGGCCGGCGGTGCTGGGCGTGCGCGGCACGGTCGATACCGAATCGTGAGGTAAGTCACAGCATCCTGCGCGTCATCATGGACGTCTTCTTCAGTAGTAGGGAGTACGACGTCGGGAGCCGCGAACGAACCTGATCGCCGGGGAGCGGGCCTTGCGTGCCGAGTGTGGGCACCCATCGACGGGTGTGTACACCGATGAGAGGCGGTGCATGAGCATGACGCAGATGCAACGACGCGAAGCCGTACTCCGAGAAGCCTCGCGCCGCGCGCGCGAGCGGGAGTCCGGGAAGGCCGAGCGCCGGGCCGCGACCCTGCGCGCCGCGGCCAGACTGCGGTGGGCCGCGTCCACCGGAGCGAGCTACGGTCGGTAGTAGACCGCGACGGCCGCGAAACCCGGGTGACGTTGTCGGCGGGACGTGCGATCGTGGCGGTCACGAGGGCGGCGACCGTCGCCCGCACTCCGACAAGGCAGGTGTATGACCATCACTCCACGTCCGACCTCCACGTACGATCCCTACGCTGACATCACGGTCGCGCCACCGGACGTCGAGGTCGGAGGTGAGGAGAACGACGCCGGCACCACCGGCGAGTTCGAACTCGACGAACGGCACTCCCTGCGCCGCGTAGCAGGGCTTTCGACCGAGCTCGAGGACGTCACCGAGGTCGAGTACCGGAGGCTGCGCCTTGAGCGCGTGGTCCTGGTGGGCGTCTGGTCCGACGGTTCGGCCGACGGCGCCGAGACCTCGCTCGCCGAGCTGGCCGCCCTGACGTCCACCGCGGGCTCGCAGGTGCTCGAGGGGCTGATCCAGCGTCGGCAGAAGCCCGACCCGGCCACGTTCATCGGTTCCGGCAAGGTCGACGAGCTGCGCGACGTGGTGCTGACCACCGGGGCCGACACGGTCGTGTGCGACGGCGAGCTGTCCGCGTCCCAGCTGCGCAACCTCGAGGACCGGGTCGGCATCAAGGTCGTCGACCGGACCATGGTGATTCTCGACATCTTCGCGCAGCACGCGCAGAGCCGCGAGGGCAAGGCACAGGTCGAGCTGGCGCAGCTCGAGTACATGTCCCAGCGTCTGCGCGGGTGGGGCGGCAGCCTCTCCCGGCAGGCCGGCGGCCGTGCCGGGGGCGCCGGCGGCGGCGTGGGCACCCGCGGGCCCGGCGAGACCAAGCTCGAGACCGACCGGCGGCGCATCCACGCGCGGATGTCCCGCCTGCGCCGTGACCTCGCCGGCATGCGCAAGTCCCGCGAGACCAAGCGGGCCGACCGCCGCCGGCACGCCGTCCCGGCGGTGTCCATCGTCGGCTACACCAACGCCGGCAAATCGTCGCTGCTCAATCGGCTCACGGGCGCCGGAGTCCTGGTCGAGGACGCGCTGTTCGCGACTCTCGACCCCACGGTGCGCCGTGCCCAGACCGGCGACGGACGCGTCTACACGCTGGCCGACACCGTCGGGTTCGTCCGGCACCTCCCGCACGAGCTGGTCGAGTCGTTCCGCTCGACGCTCGAGGAGGTCGCCGAGGCCGATGTGCTGGTGCACGTCGTCGATGGCTCGCATCCCGACCCCGAGGGACAGCTCAGCGCGGTCCGCGGGGTGCTCGCCGACATCGGTGCGGGCGACATCCCCGAGGTCGTCGCCGTCAACAAGGCCGATGCGGCCGATCCGATGGCGCTGGCGCGGCTGCTGCGTCACGAGCCGCACGCCGTCACGGTGTCGGCGCGTTCCGGCGACGGTGTCGACAAGCTGCGTGCCATCGTCGAGAGCGAGCTGCCGCACCCGCCGGTCGAGGTGGACGCGCTGGTGCCGTACCAGCACGGCGAACTGGTCTCCAGGGTGCACACCGCCGGCGAGGTCGTCTCGTTGACCCACGAGGCAGCCGGCACCCGGCTGCGCGCGAACGTCCCCGAGGACCTCGCCGCCGCCCTCGCCCCCTACGCGGCGCGGGAGTGATCGTCCCGGGCTACTGCACCCGGCCACCCAGGTGCTCGGCGAGGAACGACTCGGCGGCGGCGTAGAAGCGTTCGCGGTTCTCCGGCTTGGCCAGGCCGTGACCCTCGTCCTCGAACAGCAGGTACTCGTGGTCCAGGCCCTTGTCGGCGAGCGCCGCCACGATCTGCTCGGCTTCGGCGACCTTCACCCGCGGGTCGTTCTTGCCCTGGGCGACCAGCAGCGGTATCCGGATCTGGTCGACCTGCGACAGCGGCGAACGCTCCCACAGCATGTCCGCCTCGGTGTCCGGATTGCCGACGCGGCTGTGCATGAACGCGATCTGCGGCTTCCAGTACTCCGGCACCGACGCCAGCAGGGTGAGGAGGTTGGACGGCCCGACGAGGTCGACGCCGCAGCGGAACACGTCCGGCGTGAACGCGGCGCCGGCCAGCGCGGCGTAACCGCCGTACGACCCGCCGTAGATGCCGACGCGGTCACGGTCGACGTGCCCGAGCGCGACGAGATGGTCGACGGCGTCGAGCAGGTCGGTGTGCATGGTCCGGCCCCACTGCTTGTTGCCGGCGTTGCCGAACGCCTTGCCGTAGCCGGTGGAGCCGCGGAAGTTGACCTGCACGCAGACGTAGCCGCGGTTGGCGAACCACTGTGCCTCCGGGTTGTACCCCCAGGTGTCGCGTGCCCAGGGGCCGCCGTGCACGTTCAGCACCGCCGGCAGGGCGCTGCGGTCGGCCTCACGCGGGAACGTCAGGTATCCGTGCACGGTCAGCCCGTCGCGGGCGGTGAACGAGAACGGCTCCATCGGGGCGAGCTCGTACTCCTCGAGCTCGGGCCGGTGCGAGAACAGGTACGTCAGCGTCCGCGAGTCCCGGTCGAACCGGTAGAAGCGGACCGGGCCGTCCGAGAGCATGTCGTGCACCATCCAGGTGCGGTCGTCACGCACCGTGCGGGACAGGCCGATCTCGCCGTGCAGCCGGGACCGCAGCTCGTCGATCTCGGCGCCGAACGACTCGTCGAGGTAGACCCACTCCTTGCGTTCCTTGACGAACGTGACGGCCTGCGGCTCGAGCGTCTCGGGGTGCATCGCCACGCCGGCCACGTCGTACGACGGATCGGCGGCCAGGACGGTCTCGGAGCCGGTGGCGAGGTCGACGCGGAGCAGCCGGGCAGCGTTGACGTCGACGCTGGACAGCACGTAGGCGGCGGAGCCGTCACGGCTGAAGCCGACGACGTCGGTCGTGGCGACGTCGTCGGCGCCGATGTCGAACCAGGTGTGGTCGGTGCCGTCGTCGCCGCGCCGGTAGATCACGGCGCCGCCGTCCTCGGTCATCGCCACGCCGCCGCGGACCCGCAGGTCCGAGTCGACCAGCCAGCCGGCGTAGCCGGGGTTGGTCTCGACCTTGGTCAGCTCGCGGGTCTCGAGGTCGAGGCGGTAGATGTCGTGCAGCGCCGGGTTGTCGGCGTTCAACGCCACCAGCATCGTCGTGGGGTGCCAGTGGTTGTGCTCCAGGATGCCGGCGGTGACGCCCGTCTGCGGGGTGACGAGCGCGGCCTCACCGGTGCGCAGGTCCAGCGCGTACATGCGCCAGTCCTCGTCGCCGTCGGTGTCCTGCAGGTACACCAGCGTGCGGTCGTCGTGGCAGAACATGAACATGCGGATGCCGCGGCCGCGGTCGTGCGTGACGGGCCGTGCCGCAGACGGATCGTCGGCCGGGCCGACCCAGACGTTGAGGACGCCGTCCTCGGGAGCGACATAGCCGATCCGCGTACCGTCCGGCGAGAGCGTGGGAGAGATCCGGTCCGGGTTGCCGAACAGGACGTCACGGGGAATCAGCGGCACCGCGTCGTAGGTCATACCGCTGCATTCCATCACGACGCGCGAACCCGACCTGCCCGCGCCCCCGCTCTCGCTCCGGAATGATCACGTCCCGCATGGAATTCCATGCGTCACCACCCCTGCAGGCCTCGTGACGCGTGCACAGGCCTAGTGACGTGGCGGCTCTGGCGTGAAAGGGAGGGTGGATACGATCATCGGCGCCGTCGCGAGCGTGTACCGTCACACGGGTGACTGAGGCCAACGTGAGCGTCGACAAGCTCCTGGCCGCCGCTGTCACCTCGGTCGGAGGTTCCCAGCGTGCGGGCCAGGTGGAGATGGCCGAAGCGGTCGGCCACGCCGTCGATGCCGGCGAGCACCTGCTGGTGCAGGCGGGGACCGGCACCGGAAAGTCGCTGGCCTACCTGGTGCCCGCGTTGCTGCACGCGGACGCCAGCAACACCCCCGTCATCGTCGCGACGGCCACGCTGGCACTTCAGGCGCAACTGGTGGACCGCGACCTGCCGGCCCTGGCCGATGCCGCCGAGCCGCTGCTGGGCCGACGCCCGCGGTGGGCCACGCTCAAGGGGAGGGCGAACTACGCGTGCCTGCACCGGGTGCGCGACGGCGCCCCCGACGAGCAGGGCGAGCTCGTCGCCGCCGACGAGGCGTCGCCGGGCAGCCTCGGTGCTGACGTCATCCGCGCGCGCGACTGGGCGGAGGAACAGGCATCGACGGGCGGCAGCGGCGACCGCGACCGGCTGGACCCTGGCGTGAGCGACCGCGCGTGGGCGCAGGTCTCCGTCGACGCACGGGAATGCCTGGGCGCGAGCCGGTGCCCGTACGGGCAGGAGTGCTTCGCCGAAGTGGCCCGAGCGCGCGCCGACGAGGCCGACGTCGTCGTGACGAACCACGCGCTGCTGGCCATCGACGCGCTGGAGGGCGTGCCCGTTCTGCCGGAGCATCGCGTCGTGGTCGTGGACGAGGGGCACGAGCTGGCGGCGCGGGTCACCAGCGTGGCGACCGCGGACCTGTGGCCGGGCGTGGTGGACCGGACCGCGGTCCGGGTCCGCTCCCACGTCGACGACGGTGACGCCGACGAGCTGCGTACCGCCGGTGAACGGCTCCGCCAGGCGCTGGCGGAGGCGCCGGAGGGTCGGCTGGACGCGCTCCCGGAACGGTTGGCGGGCGCGGTCGTCGACCTGCGGGACGCGGCACGCGCGGTGCAGTCGGGGTTCGCCGCGACCTCACGCGAGGAGCGCTCGGCCGACGCCGAGGCGGCGCGGCGGGCGGCGAAGACGATGGCCGACGACGTGTTCGGTACCGCCGAGCGGATGGCCGCGAACAGCGGATCCGACGTGATCTGGACCGAGGACCGTGAACGTGGGGGGCGGATCGTACGGGTGGCCCCGCTGTCGGTGGCGGGCCTGCTCCGTGAGCGTCTGTTCGGTGAGACGACCGTGGTGGCGACGTCGGCGACGCTCGAGCTGGGCGGATCGTTCGACGCCGCGGCGGGGTCGTTCGGCCTGCTCGGAGAGGACGCACCGGCATGGCGCTCGCTGGACGTCGGCTCGCCGTTCGACTACGGCAAGCAGGCGATCCTGTACGTCGCCCGCGACCTGCCGACGCCCGGACGCGACGGTCTGCGCCCACAGGCCGTCGACGCGCTGGTGGAGCTGATGCAGGCCGCCGGCGGGCGGACCCTGGGCTTGTTCTCGTCGCGGCGCGCGGCGGTGGAAGCTGCCGAAGCCGTACGACAGCGGCTGCCGGACACGCCGGTGCTGTGCCAGGGAGAGGACGTCGTGGCCACGCTGCTGCGCGAGTTCTCGGCCGATGAGCGGACGTGCCTGTTCGGCACGCTGTCGCTGTGGCAGGGCGTGGACGTGCCTGGCGGGTCGTGTCAACTGGTGGTGATCGACCGGCTGCCGTTCCCGCGCCCGGACGAGCCGCTGAGCTCGGCGCGCCAGCGTGCGGTCGAGGAGTCTGGTGGTAACGGCTTCATGACGGTGGCGGCGAACCATGCGGCGCTGTTGCTGGCGCAGGGGTCGGGGCGGCTCATCCGCCGGTCGAGCGACCGTGGCGTGGTGGCGGTGCTCGACCCGCGGCTGGTGACCGCTCGTTACTCCGGGTACCTGCGCGCGTCGTTGCCACCCATGTGGTTCACCACCGACCGGGAGGTCGTGAACGGCGCGCTGCAACGGCTGGCTGCGGCAGACGCGAAGGACGACTGACGCAGCCCGGCACCCGGCCGAGTCGGTTCCGGCTGAGCCGGGCGCGCCGCTCAGATGCGTCGCATGACGGCCACGACCCTGCCGAGGACGACGGCGTCGTCGCCCGGAATGGGCTCGTAGGCTTCGTTGTGCGGTAGCAGCCACACGTGCCCGTCGCGTCGGCGGTACGTCTTGACCGTGGCTTCGTTGTCGATCATGGCGGCGATGATCTCGCCGTTCTCGGCGACCGGTTGCTGCCGGACCACCACCCAGTCGCCGTCGCAGATGGCGGCGTCGACCATGGAGTCCCCGGCGACACGGAGCATGAACAGCGTGCCTTCGCCGACGAGTTCGCGGGGGAGCGGGAACACGTCCTCGACCGCCTGCTCGGCGAGCACGGGACCGCCCGCGGCGATGCGGCCCACCAGCGGAACGTACGACGGCTCGGGCCGGGGCTGGGCCTGCGGCTCGGGTTCGTGCGTGGCGTCGCCGGGCGCCGTCCCGGGAGGCAGGACCTCGAGCGCGCGCGGACGGTGCGGATCGCGCCGGATGTAACCCTTCGCCTCGAGCACACTGAGCTGGTGCGCCACGCTGGAAGGGCTCGACAGCCCGGCCGCCTGGCCGATCTCGCGCATGCTCGGCGGATACCCGCGGTGGCCCACGGCGTTGCGGATGACCTCGAGCACCTTGCGTTGCCGGACCGTGAGGTCGGCCGGATGCACATGGGTCTCGGGGAACGAGTGCACCGACGCGCCTTCGGTTTCAGCGTCGCTGTCGTTGTCACCTTGCATGGCCACCACGCCACCTCCAGCTCAGGGGAACCTGCGGACGACCCGCCGGCTGGCGCGGCGTTCGAAAACGCCGCACACGGTCGACGGACATGACACAGACTAGTCTGTCCATGCGACACGATCAAACATCTGTTCGAAGGTGTCTCGACTTTGTCGGACCCCAGGTGTACAACTTTTCGTACAGCCGTTCTATCGAACTGTTGTGCGGATAGCTGACAGGAGGGTCGGGCATGGCGACGACGATGTACGAGCCGACGGAGCAGACGAACGCTCGTGTGGTGGTGCGATCCGCGCCGGTGCGGACACAAGTGCGTACCGGCGCGCGGCGGCGCCCGTCGGGCGTGCCGTTGCCGGTGGAGTGCGGCGGCTCCGCGCCGCCGACGGTGCATGGCGCGCGACTCACCCGTCGCGGCCGGGTGGTGCTTGCGATCGCATGGCTCGTTCTCGTGGCTGCGGGGGTGCTGGGCGTCGCGCGTCCGTGGGCGGAGACGTCCGTCGAACCCGCCGGCGAGACCGTGCGCATCGGGTCGGGTGACACGTTGTGGGAGGTCGCCGGTGAGTACGCACCCGGCGCCGATCCGCGCGAGGTGGTCACGGCCATCGTCGAGCTCAACGAGTTGCGCTCGGCGGGTGACATCCACGCCGGGGATCGGCTCGTCCTGCCGGCGGTGCCGTGAGCCCGTCGATCGACGGATCGCGACCCGGCGCGAGCCGACGCGCCGGGGTCGTGAGATGCCCGCTGCCGGCGTGACGGGTGACCTGCAGGTATGTCGCGCCGCCTCGCTGCTGTCGCGAAGTTGGTTGATATTCGAGATGTGGCGACGTACGCTACCCCTATATCTAGTAGTTACATGGCTGTAAGCCGTCCACAGGTTGTGGTCGAGGGTGCACAGGTTGTCCCCAGGTCGTCCACAGAGCCGCGAAAGGGGGAGATGCGCGGTGCACTGTCCGTTCTGTCGTCACGCTGACAGCCGGGTCGTCGACAGCCGCACCGCCGACGAGGGCACCGTCATCCGCCGGCGGCGGCAGTGTCTGGCGTGCGACCGCCGATTCACCACCGTGGAGCAGTTGACGCTGGCGGTTGTGAAGCGCTCCGGCGCGACGGAGCCGTTCAGCAGAGAAAAGGTCATCGCGGGAGTGCGCCGCGCATGCCAGGGACGGGGAGTCAGCGAGGACGCCCTGGCCCGGCTCGCGCAGCGGGTCGAGGAGCAGTTCCGCGCCGCCGGGGGTGCGGAGATCCCGAGCCAGGAAGTCGGACTGGCGATCCTGACGCCGTTGCGAGACCTCGACGAGGTCGCCTACCTGCGGTTCGCGAGCGTCTATCGCGACTTCGACAGCCTGGCGGACTTCGAGGCCGAGATCGCGGTGCTGCGTCAGCGGGAAACGCCGGACACCACGGATTCCGCCGGCGCGAAAGGCGGGCAGCGTGCCGCCGATTCCACGTTGACGGTGACCGAGACGTAGCTGGATGCACGGTCGGCACGGGCCGGTGCGATGTGGGAGTGGACGTAGAGCCGAACACCCGGGCCTCCCGGGCGGGGGAACGACGAGGGAGAATTCATGACAGAGACGGTGAGCGGTCCGGCTCGAGGCGGATCCGGTGGCAAGGGCGCCGGCCGGTCGAAGGGCAAGGCGGCTGCACGGGGACTCACCATCGAGCGGATCTTCACGACACCTGGCGTGCACCCGTATGACGAGGTGGCCTGGGAGCGGCGGGACGTGTTCCAGCAGAACTGGAAGACCGGCGAGACCGTCTTCGAGCAGAAGGGCGTGGAGTTCCCCGAGTCCTGGACGTTGAACGCGTCGACCATCGTGGCGACGAAGTACTTCCGCGGAGCCGTCGGCACCGACGCGCGGGAGTGGAGCCTGCGGCAGCTGATCGACCGGGTGGTCAAGACCTACCGCGACGCGGGTGAGCGCGACGGCTACTTCGCGACGCCGGACGACGCGGAGGTGTTCGAGCACGAGCTGACCTGGATGCTGCTGCACCAGGTGTTCAGCTTCAACTCCCCGGTCTGGTTCAACGTCGGAACGGCGGCGCCGCAGCAGGTCTCGGCCTGCTTCATCCTGTCCGTCGACGACTCGATGGATTCGATCCTGAACTGGTACCGCGAAGAGGGCATGATCTTCAAAGGCGGGTCGGGCGCAGGGCTGAACCTGTCCCGCATCCGTTCGAGCAAGGAGCTGTTGTCGTCGGGCGGGACCGCGTCGGGGCCGGTGAGCTTCATGCGAGGTGCGGACGCGTCGGCCGGCACCATCAAGTCCGGCGGTGCCACCCGGCGGGCGGCGAAGATGGTCGTCCTGGACGTCGACCACCCGGACATCGAGGAGTTCGTCCAGACGAAGGCGCGTGAAGAGCACAAGATCCGTGCGCTGCGTGACGCCGGGTTCGACGTCGACCTCGGTGGCGGCGACATCGTCTCCGTGCAGTACCAGAACGCGAACAACTCGGTGCGGGTCTCCGACGAGTTCATGCGCGCGGTCGAGGCGGGCGAACAGTTCGGCCTGCGCTCTCGCCTGACCGGCGAGGTGCTCGACACGGTCGACGCGCGTTCGCTGTTCACCAGCATGGCCGAGGCGGCGTGGCAGTGTGCCGACCCCGGCCTGCAGTACGACGACACGATCAACGACTGGCACACCAATCCCGAGACGGGGCGCATCACCGCGTCGAACCCGTGCTCGGAGTACATGAGCCTGGACAACTCCAGCTGCAACCTGGCCAGCCTGAACCTGCTCAAGTTCGTGCGCGACGACGGCGGGTTCGACAGCGAGACCTTCGCGAAGGCCGTCGAGATGGTCATCACGGCCATGGACATCTCGATCGGCTTCGCCGACTTCCCGACCGACGCCATCACCGAGACCACCCGTGCCTACCGCCAGCTCGGCATCGGCTACGCCAACCTCGGTGCGCTGCTCATGGCCTCGGGGATCGCCTACGACTCGGAGGGCGGCCGGGCGCTGTCGGCGGCCATCACGTCGCTGATGACCGGTGCGGCGTACAAGAGGTCGGCGGAGCTGGCCGGCGTCGTCGGGCCGTACGACGGTTACGCCCGCAACGCCGAGGCTCACGCGCGGGTCATGCGCAAGCACGCGGCCGCCAACGACAGCCTGCGGACCGTTCACGCACTGGACGAGGACGTGCGCAAGGCCGCGACGGAGGTCTGGGCGCAGGGCAACCGGATCGGCGAGCGGAACGGCTGGCGCAACGCACAGGCGTCGCTGCTCGCACCAACCGGGACGATCGGCTTCATGATGGACTGCGACACGACCGGCATCGAGCCGGACTTCTCGCTGGTCAAATTCAAGAAGCTGGTCGGCGGCGGGTCGATGCAGATCGTCAACAACACGGTTCCGCGGGCTCTGGAGAAGCTGGGCTACGCGCGCGAGACCATCGAGGCGATCGTGGAGTACATCGCCGAGCACGGCAACGTCGTCGACGCTCCGGGGCTTCGGCAGGAGCACTACTCGGTGTTCGACTGCGCCGCCGGCCAGCCGCGCTCCATCCAGCCGATGGGCCACGTGCGCATGATGGCCGCGGTCCAGCCGTTCCTGTCCGGCGCGATCTCCAAGACCGTCAACATGCCGGAGGCGGCGACGGTCGAGGATATCGAGAACGTCTACCTGCAGGGTTGGAAGCTGGGGCTCAAGGCCCTGGCCGTCTACCGGGACAACTGCAAGGTCGGTCAGCCGCTGTCGGACGCCTCCTCCAAGACCGCCAAGGCGCAGGACAGCAAGGAAGTCGTCGTCGAGTACCGCCCCACCCGCAAGCGGCTGCCCAAGTCCCGTCCGAGTCTGACGACGTCGTTCACGGTTGGCGGCGCCGAGGGGTACATGACCGCGGGTTCCTACCCGGACGACGGACTGGGTGAGGTGTTCCTCAAGCTCGGCAAGCAGGGGTCGACGCTGTCGGGCATCATGGACGCGTTCTCGATCGCCGTGTCGGTCGCGCTGCAACACGGTGTGCCGCTCGAGACGTACGTCCAGAAGTTCACCAACATGCGCTTCGAGCCGTCGGGGATGACCGACGATCCGGACGTACGGATGGCCCAGAGCGTGGTGGACTACATCTTCCGGCGGCTCGCGCTGGACCACCTGCCGTTCGAGGAGCGCTCGGCGCTGGGCATCTACACGGTGGCCGAGCGGAAGCAACAGATCGAGACCGGCGAGTACGCACCGGTCGACGACAACGGTGAGCAGCAACAGTCGGCCACGGCCGGTGGCACGGAGACGACGAGGGCCGACGACGGCACCGCACCGCCGAAGCCGGTGACCACGGAACGTCCCGCACAGTCGGACGCACACACGTCGACCGAGCTGCTCGAAGCGATCCAGGGCACCAGCACGGACGCTCCGCTCTGCTTCACCTGCGGCACGAAGATGCGGCCGGCCGGAAGCTGCTACGTCTGCGAGGGCTGCGGCTCGACCAGCGGTTGCAGCTGAGAGCGGGTTCCGCCGAGCCGGCATGAGAAGGCCCAGATGAGAGGGGCTGTCGACCACGGTCGACAGCCCCTCTCGTGCGTGCGCCCCGGGCGGCATGTCTGTGCGACGGAGGCGTCGGATGTGCGGCTGTTGCATCGGAGAACGCGGATTCGGTGCGGCCGGTCGACAACCAGTCAGCGCGAAGCCGACCAAACCTGAAAGCTGCGCCGGCGCGTCCCGGGTAGTGTCCGGGTCGTGGACCGGCTGGATCGGTATGCGAAGAGCATCGCGGTGTTGAGCGGGCCCGGACTGGTGGCGGTCGACGGTGTGGATGGGTCGGGAAAGACGACCTTCGCGCTGAAACTCGCCGCCGCCGTAGAGCGTGCAGGACGCCGGTGCTTCGTCGTCCATGAAGACGACTTTCTGGCGCCGCGGGCCGCCCGTTACTCGCTCGGCCGGGACTCCCCGGAGGGATTCTTCCGCGACACCTACGATCTCGACAGTCTTGTTCGGAACGTCTTGGATCCGCTCGGGCCCGACGGTGACCGTCGGGTCCGCCGCCGGATCTTCGATCACCGGCGGGATGCTCCTGTTGACGGCCCGGTCGAGGAGATGCCGACCGACTGCGTCGTCATCGTCGAGGGGATGTTCCTGCACAGAGACCAGCTCGTTGACCGTTGGGACTGGTCGATCTTCTTGGACGTGCCTTTCGCCGAGACCGCGCGGCGCATGGCCGAGCGGGACGGCACGTCTCCCGACCCGGATGATCCGTCGATGCGGCGGTATGTCGAAGGGCAGCGGATGTATCTCGAGACGTGCATGCCCCGGGAACGAGCAAGCGTGCTTGTCGACAACACCTGACCAGGCGACGTTCGCTCGAACGTCGCCTGCTCGGCGGAGCAATGCGTCCGCGGTTCGGCATAGTCGGTGGCCAACACCCATCGGGTCGGTGACGATGGGCACATGTATGCGATCACGGGAGCGACCGGCCACCTCGGCGGCCGGGTGGCGGCGCGGCTGGCCGAGCACCGGCACGACCTTCGCCTCGTCGTCCGCGACGCGGCGCGGGCACCGCAGCTCGAAGGCGCGGACGTCGAGGAGGCGGCCTACGGCGACTTCGACGCGATGCGCGCTGCGCTCGTCGGGGTCGACTCGCTGCTGCTCGTGTCGGCGAGCGAGGCGGCGGACCGGCTCGAGCAGCACCGCACGGCGGTGCGGGCGGCCGCCGCGGCGGGTGTGTCCCGGGTGGTCTACACCTCGTTCCTGGCAGCGGCGTCCGACGCGACCTTCACGTTCGCCCGGGACCACTGGCACACCGAGGAGTTCATCCGCGGGATCGGCGTGTCGTTCACGTTCCTGCGGCCGAGTCTGTACCTCGACCTCGCGCCGTCCTGGGCGGGCGCCGACCGTGTGATCCGCGGACCGGCGGGAGACGGTCGCGTGGCCTGGGTCGCCCGCGACGACATCGCTGACGTCGCGGCGGCGATCCTGACCGATGACGTGCACGACGGTCAGACGTACGACGTCACCGGCCGCGAGGCGCTGACTCTCGACGAGACCGCGCAGGCGTTGTCCGAGGCCGCCGGGCGTGAGGTGGTGTACCGGCCGGAGAGCATGGACGAGGCCCGGTCGTCGCGCGCCGACAGCGGCGCCGAGGCGTGGGAGATCGAGGGCTGGGTGACGTCGTATGCCGCGATCGGGACCGGCGAGCTGGACGTCGTGAGTGACGTCGTCGACGACCTGGCCGGGCATGCCCCGGTCACGTTGCGCGAGTATCTCGCCGCTCGCCCGGAGGCGGTGGCGCACCTGAAGTGACGTCCGATGGGCGGCTCCGGGTGAGCGTCGCCACATCACCAGGCTTGTACCTGCGTCACCAGGCCTGCAGGGGTGGTGACGCATGGAATTCCATGGTGAACGTGGTCATTCCGCAGGCGGGTCGGGGGTGGGGTGGACCCCGGCGATGAGTTCGCGGACCCGATCCGGGGGGACGTAACGGGCACGGACGGCACCCCCGGCGAGGCGGCGGACCAGCACGTCCTCGGGCAGGGGAGCGCGCGAGGCGACGATGACGACGTTGCCGTAGCGGCGCCCGCGCAGCTGCCCGGGCTCCGCGACCAGGGCGACCTGCTCGAACACGGCCGCCGCGGCCGCCGCCTCGGCCCGGGACTCGCGTACGTCCGAGGTGTCCGCGACGTTGCCCACGTACACGCCGTCCTCGGTCAGGACACGGGCCACTTCGGCATGGAACCGCACGGTCGTGAGATGCCGCGGCACCCGGGCACCGTCGAACGCGTCCCGGACGACGACGTCGGCGCCACCGTCGTCGAGCCCGGCCAGGCCCTGCAAGCCGTCGCCGGTGCGCAGGCGCAGCCCTGGCACCGAACGCAGTGCGAACGCCTGTCGCATCAGTGTCACCAGCGCCGCGTCCACCTCGAAGACGGTCTGCCTGCTCCCGGGTCGCGTAGCCGCGACGTACCGGGCGAGCGTGCAGGCGGCGCCGCCGACGTGGACGGCCCGTACCGGCGTTCCGGCTTCGCCGATCGCGTCCAGGACGTGCCCGGTCCACTGCATGTACTCGTAGTCGAGGCGGGTGGGGTCGTCGAGGTGGACGTACGAGCTCGGAGCACCGTTGACCAGCACCGACCAGCCGCCCGGATCGTCACGGTCGGCGACGAGCTCGGCCTCGCCGGAGTCGATCCGGTGCCGGCCCGCGTAGTCCGCGGGGCGGGGCCGGGTGTTGGTACGCGAGCGGGGCACAACCGGTAGGTTCGCACGTATGGCAGACCGTCCGACGAAGAACCTCCACCAGAACGCGCCGTACCGGGCCGACGAACAGCGCTACGACACGATGGACTATCGCCGCATCGGCGCCACGGGGCTGCACCTGCCGGCCGTGTCGCTGGGCCTGTGGCAGAACTTCGGCGACACCACGCCGCTGGCGACCCAGCGTGAGATCGTCCGCACCGCCATCGACCGCGGCATCACGCACATCGACCTGGCCAACAACTACGGTCCGCCTCCGGGGTCGGCGGAGAAGAACTTCGGCCGGATCTTCGCCGAGGATCTGCGTCCGTACCGCAACGAGCTCGTCATCTCGACGAAGGCGGGATACGACATGTGGCCGGGACCGTACGGCGACTGGGGTTCGCGCAAGTACCTCCTCGCGAGCCTGGACGAGTCGCTCGAGCGGATGGGCCTCGACTACGTCGACATCTTCTACTCGCACCGCGTCGACCCCGACACGCCGCTCGAAGAGACGATGGGCGCCCTGGACACGGCGGTGCGCTCCGGTCGTGCCCTGTACGCCGGCATCTCCTCGTACTCCGCCGAGCGCACCGCACAGGCCGTGCGGATCATGCGCGAGCTGGGAACCCCACTGGCGATTCACCAGCCGTCGTACTCGATGTTCAACCGGTGGATCGAGCCGGACCTGCTGGAAACCACGGCCGATCACGGTCTCGGGGTCATCGCCTTCTCGCCGCTCGCGCAGGGCCTGCTGACCGGGAAGTACCTGAACGGTGTCCCGCAGGACTCGCGTGCGGCGCAGGGCGGGTCGTTCGCGCCGTCGCTGATCACCGACGAGGTCACGACCAGGGTCCGTGCGCTGAACCAGATCGCCTCCCGTCGCGGGCAGTCGCTGGCGCAGCTGGCGCTGTCCTGGGCGCTGCGTGACGCGCGGGTGACGTCGGTGCTGATCGGGGCGCGTACCGTCGAGCAGTTGCAGGACAGCCTCGGCGCGTTGGAGCGGCTCGAGTTCACCGACGACGAGCTCGCCGAGATCGACGGATACGCGGTCGAAGCGGGGCTGAACATCTGGGAACGGTCGAGCCGGTCGTGAACGTCGGCAGGACGAGGTCAGGGCGATGATGACCGATCACGCGCGCCGCCACCCGCGCACCGAGATGATCTGGCAGCAGCTGGGCGTCGAGCTCACACGGCTGGCGGAGGTCACCGGGGGCCGTAGCCTCGACGTCGTCGACCTCGGCGGCGGCAGCGGGACGTTCGCCGTGCCGCTGGCGGAGCTGGGCCATCGGGTCACTGTGGTCGATCCGAGTCCGAACGCGCTGGCCACGCTCGAACGCCGCGCCGCCGACGCGGGAGTGGCGGAGGCGGTGCGCGGGGTGCAGGCCGACGCGGCCGGGTTGCTGACCGTGATCGACGGTGACAGTGCCGACCTCGTGCTGTGCCACGGTGTCCTCGAGGTCGTGGACGAGCCGCGGACGGCACTGGCCGACGTCGCCACCTGCTTGCGGCGTGGCGGTGCGTGCAGCGTGGTGGCGGCACAGCGGCACGCCGCGGTCATCGCGAAGGCGCTGGCCGGGCACTTCGCGGACGCCCGGCGGCTGATCGACGACGCACACGGACGGTGGGGCCTGTCCGACCCGTTGCCGCGCCGATTCGACGAGATCGGCCTGGCGACGCTGATGGACGACGCCGGCCTGGACGTCGTCGAGGTCCACGGTGTTCGGGTGCTGACGGACCTGGTGGCCGGCAGCGTGGTCGAGGACCCGGGAGAGGCCGCTGCGCTGGCCGAACTCGAGGCGGCGGCCGTTCGGGAGCCGGCGTTTCGCGCCGTGGCCGCCGCGTTGCACGTCCTGGCGCGCCGCGGTGACGACGGCACGAGAACTGTGCCCGGGTGAGCGTGCTCGGCTTTCGTCCATGGCCCCGTCGACATATGCTGGTCTTTACAGCAGGTGCCTTTGTTGTTCCGTGTTCATTGGAGGGGAACGGTGCCACTCTCCGATCATGAGCAGCGGCTGCTCGAGCAAATGGAGCAGGCGCTCCTCGCTGAGGATCCCAAGTTCGCGACAGCGATGCGAGGTGCGGATCTACGACGGCGGTATCGGCGCCGTGCCGTCATAGCCGGGTTGATCTTCGTCGTCGGCATCGTCATGCTCATGACCGGCGCGGTGGCTCAGGTGATCCCGCTCGGCGTGGCCGGGTTCGTCGTCATGCTCGGCTCGTCGTGGTATGGGGTGACGTCCTGGCGGCGGGTTCCCCAGGGCGACTCCGCCGGCGAGGCCGCCGCTGACATTCCGGACATCAGCCCCGGGTCCAGCCGTCGCCAGCGCCGGCCCAAGGCCCGTAAGCGGCCGAAGAACAACGGTTCGTTCATGGAGCGCATGGAACAGCGGTGGCGCGACCGCCGCGAGCGCGGCTTCGGCCAGTGAACCACCGCCTGGCCATCGCGCCAAGGCTCGACCACCCCGGGTAGTCACCCGGGGTTACTACACGGCCTGACCGTACGGCGCTGCGCTCACCGCGCTGATCAGTGGCACGACGCTCCGCGGTGATCCGGTAGCACCACGCTGTGCGGGTGGTCAGGTGCACCACGCCGCGGATCACACAGCCGCGCCGCCGGTCAGCTTCTCGCGCCCACGTGCCCGCTGGTCAGCCTGGTGCCGTGCTCTCAGTCCCGTTGCCGTGCGGCGCGCGGCATCCGGCGGCTCACGGCGACGCGGGTCCGCTCGCCGGCCACGTCCAGCCAGTCGAACCCGTCCGTCAGGGCACGGCTCGTGGCGGCCGCGGCGGCACGCAACCGGGCCGGCATGAGGAACGCACGTACACGATCGGCGCCGCTCGCCGCGCCCAGCAGCCGCCGGCGCACCTGAGCGGCGTCGGAGCGCAACGACTGCACGGGCGGTGCGGCCGGCGCGTACCGGGCCTGTTCGACAGCGATGACGAGCCGCCGCAGCGGCTCACGGTCGTCCTCGTCGAGTTCGGCGTCCACCACCAGCCGGCGGCCCATGACCCGAGGTGTCCGGGTGCGGTCCCAGGCCATGCCCGAGTCGAGCACCGCTTCACGCAGGTCGGTCCAGGCGGCCTCGGCCGCCGCCACCGGGTCGTCGGCGGGGACCTGCTGCCACCTCCACGCGCGGCCGAGCCGCGCATACAGCCACGGGGTGCAGAAGAAGGCTGCCGCCAGCACGACCGCGACGAGGACGAGCAACCATGGCGGCGTGGGCGTGTCGCCACCCCCGGCGGCGCCGGCGTTCAGGTCGTCCTCGGGCGTCGTGCCGGGCTCCGACGCCGACGGCTGAGGGGCCGGCTCGGAAGGAGCGGTCGTCGGGCTCGTCGTCGGGGTCTCGGCCGGGACGAAGGTCCAGTCCGGCGGCATGCCGGAGCGCTGCGCGGGCGTGGGCTCGAACCGGACCCAGCCGACGCCCTCGAAGTAGAGCTCCGGCCAGGCGTGCGAATCGTGGGCGCGGACCAGCCAGGTGGCGTCGCCCTGGTAGTCGCCGGAGGTGAAGCCGACGGCGACCCGTGCGGGGATGCCGAGCGCGCGGGCCATGAGCGCCATGCTGGCGGCGAACTGCTCGCAGTACCCGCGCCGGTCGGTCAGGAAGTCCGCCAGCGCGGAGCCGGAGTGCCCGGGCTGTGACTCGATGTCGTAGATGAACCCGCCGTCGGAGCGGAACCATTCCTGCAGCGCCGCGGCGCGGCCGAAGTCGGTCTCGGCTCCGTCGGTGACGGAGCGCGCGTACTCGGTGACGATGTCTGGGAGCCCGTCGGGCAGTTCGAGCATAGGGTCGAGCTCGTCGCCGGGCTCGCCGGCCGAGCGCAGCCTCTCGACGCTGGGCTCGATGGTGAGCCCGCGCACCGAGTAGCTCATCCCCCGGACGTCGTCGTCCGGTGACACGACGTCCAGCGTCCCGGCGTGGTAGCGCCAGTCGCCCTCGATGTCGATCTCCCGCGGCGGATACGGCAGCGGGAGCCAGCGCGAGCTGTAGTTGTCGGTGACCTCGATCTCGTAGTCGACGGCGCGGACCTCGGAGATCTCCAGGCCCTGCGGGCGCGGCAGTCCGCTGTCGACGGAGTCGGGGACCGGCCGCTGGGACGTCTTCCACTCCTCGCCGTCGAACACGTCGAGCGCGACGGTGCGGATGTACTGCGGCTCGTCGGCGGACGAGCGGTAGGTCAGGACGTCGACGTTCTCGGGGCGTTGCAGGTTGCGCTGCAGGTCGACGATCGGATTGTCGGTGCGGATGGTCTGCCCGCCACCGCCCCCGCCGCCACGTCCGCCGCCGAGCACGCCGTCGGTCAGCACGGGGACGGTTCCTGGCACGGCCACCGCGACGGTCAGCGCGACCGCACTGACGCGCCGGCCGTTCCGGGCCAGCGAGTCGGTCTCGGGGATTCCGGAGTGCGCCGCCGACGGGCTCGCCGAACGGCCCCACGCCGCGACCCGGCCGCGTCCCTCCGAGATCAGCAGCGCCAGGTACGCGCCGGCCGGCGGTACGAACCACCACCACGCCAGCCCTTCGGGCGTGACGCTGGCGGCGACGGTGTAGCACGCGGCGAGCGGGACGCCGGCCAGCGCCACCCGTCGCATCGACAGCGCGATCAGGTCGACGAGCAGCGCCACCAGCCCGGCGCCGCCGACCAGCATCAGCAGCAGCCCACGCGGAACCGGGACGGGTGCGACGTAGGTGGTGATGACCTCGGTGCCCTCGTTGAACACGTCCACCAGACGTGTCGCCCATTCGGGCGTCGGGACGAAACCCAGCAGTGCGACGTCGCCGGCGACGAGCACGCCACACCACAACGTCAGCACCGCGAGCTGGACCACCGGCAGGAACAGCCGTGGCACACCCAGCCGCCGTAGCAGATGACCGCATCCCACGACGGCGGCGGCGGCCACGGCGGCGGCGGTGAGCCAGGAGTTGGTCTCGGTGATGTGCATCAGCGGCAGCACCGAGACCAGGGCCGCGAGGGCGGCGACGAGGGCCGGACGCGCCGGCGATCCCTCGCGGAGGAGCGGACCGCGTGCGGTCGGGCCGCTACCGTCGCCCTGCCCGGAAGCCGGTGCCTGTGCGTATCCGCTCATGCCGCCCCTTCCGTGGCCTGGTCGGTGACGGTTTCGCCGGGCGCCGGGACCTGCAGGCCGAGGCGCTCCCACAGGCCGGTGACGTGGTCGCCGCGGCGCGCGGTGATGACGGTCCAGCCCGCGCTGGTCAGCGCCTGCACGGTGCGGGTGAGCCGGACCTGTTCACGCTCGCTGCCGGCCATCGACGTCCACGACATCGTGTCGAGGACGACCGCGAGCGCGGACGTGGAACCGTGGCGCATGCCGGCGACGATGTGCGCCTCCTGCTCGTCGAGGTGGCCGATGACGGCGACGAGCAGCCCGGTCGCCGACTCGGCTCCGGCGAGCAGGTCGGGCCAGCGTCCGACGGAAGCGTCTCGCTGCGGGGTGACCACGGCGAGAGCGTCGAGCAGGGACACCCGGGCGTCGGCGGAGCCCGCGGCCGCGTCGTGCCACGATGCGGAGACGGCGGCCCCGTGGTCGGTGGCCAGGCGGACGGCGTAGCCGCGTTCGGACAGGTGCACCCCGACCGACGCCGCCGCGCTGACCGCCCACTCGAGTGAGGAGTCCACGCCCTCGCCGGCGTGCCCGGCGGCGCGCGTGTCCAGCAGCACGCTGGCGCGGCTCTGCCACGGCTGTTCCTCGCGGCGGACCATGAGGTCGCCGTGGTGCGCGGTGGCGCGCCAGTGGACACGCCGCATGTCGTCACCGGTGCGGTAGGCGCGGATGGTGGCGTCCTCGTCTCCGGCGCTCGCGATGGCGCGCGGGCGGCTCTCCCCACTGCCGCTCCACTCGCCGACCAGACGTACCGGCGGCAGCCGGTGCACCTGCGGGGTGACGATCAGCGTTCCGACGTCGCTGAACGCGCGGTTGAGCTCCACCATGCCGAACGGGTCGGTGACCCGGACGGTGAGCGGGCCGACGTCGTACTTGCCGCGCACGACCGGCCGGACGGTGTAGGTCACGTCCCGCCGGAACCGCGACCAGACGTGGTCGAGAACGAACCGCGGCCGTGTGCCCAGTGTGAACGGGATCCCGTCCTCCACGAGCAGTACGCCGGTGGGGATACGTGCCCGGTTGGAGATCTCCAGGTGGACGGTGGCGGGCTCGCCGACACCGACCCGCGGAGGCTCGACGTGGCGCGTCGCGCTGAGCCGCACCCGGCTGCGCAGTGCGACGACCAGGCTGATCAGCGGGATCAGCAGCAGGAGAATTCCGGCACGGAGCAGGTCCCGTTCGCCGGCGAGCACCGCGGCGAGCAACGTGCCGGCGCCGATCGTCACGAAGACCCAGCCGCGTCGGCTCAATCCGGACAACGCGTCGTTCACCCAGCCGCCCTACCTTCCGTCGTACGGATCCGGCTGTGGTACCTGCTGGACGATGCCCGCGACGATGTCGGCAGCGTCGCGGCGGCCGATCTGTGCCTCCGCCGTCGGCAGCAGCCGGTGCGAGAGCACCGGCACGGCCAGCGCCTGCAGGTCGTCGGGCAGTACGTACTCGCGCCCGTCCAGACCGGCCCAGGCCTTCGCCGCGCGGACGAGGTGCAGCGTGGCGCGCGGGGAGGCGCCCAGGCGCAGGTCCGGCGACGTCCGGGTCGCGGCGGTGATCGCGACCGCGTACTCCTTGATGGCGTCGGCGACGTAGACCTCGCGGACCAGCCGGATGAGCTTGTGCACGTGGGCGGCGTCGGTGACCGGTTCGAGCGGATCGAGCCCGAGGTTGGCGCCGTGGGTGTCGATCATGTCGATCTCGTCGGCCGTCGACGGGTACCCCATGGAAAGCCGCATCATGAACCGGTCGCGCTGGGCCTCGGGCAGCGGGTAAGTGCCCTCCATCTCGATCGGGTTCTGGGTGGCGACCACCATGAACGGCGCCTCGAGCGGATAGGTCGTGCCGTCGACGGTGACCTGGTGCTCCTCCATGCACTCGAGCAGCGAGGACTGGGTCTTGGGTGACGCCCGGTTGATCTCGTCGCCGACGACGATGTTCGCGAACACCCCACCGGGCTTGAACTCGAACTCGCGGGTCTCCTGGTTGAACACCGAGACGCCGGTGACGTCGCTGGGCATCAGGTCGGGCGTGAACTGGATCCGGCGGACCGTGCAGTCGACCGCGCGCGCGACGGTCTTGGCCAGCATCGTCTTGCCGACCCCGGGCACGTCCTCGATGAGGATGTGCCCCTCGGCCAGCAACACGGTGAGCGCGAGCCGGGTGACTTCGGGCTTGCCCTCGATGACCGAGCCGATGGCGGCCTGGATGCGGCTGGTCGTGTCCGCGAGGTCAGGGAGGGCCAGTTCGGGCACCGGATGATCAGGGCTCGGTACCGCTTGGTGCCGGCTGTTGGTCAACGGTTCAGCCACATTTCCTCCCAATTGCTCCCCGACCTCACTGAGGCGTACCCGGCTGGTCGCCGACCATTCGGCACAACCCCCACCCCGTCCATTCTGACGTGCCTCGCGACTCACACGTTGCTGCCGGACCTTCGAGCTGTTGCGGAGAAGCCTATGTCGGCACGGAGCGCGCGCACCACGCGCCGGTTCCGGTGATCGCGGGGTTCCGCGCCGTTTCGGGTGCGTGCTCCCTGCTCATCGCAGCCTCCGGCAGTGGCCGATCAGGAGACGGGTGGCGGCGGATCGATCATCTCGGATCGACCCGATGGGCACCGGATCACTTCCGGCGTCGGGACGCGGGCGATCACGTGCGCACCGGGTGAACGGGGTCGAGTGCTTCCCGGAGGTCCGCTGGGGAGCGCCATGGGGGGCTTCTGGGGCGATTGTGGTTGCAAGTGGGGGAGAGTGGAGTACAGTGGCGGGCAATGGAGTACAGGCGGTCTGATGGGTTCGCCCGTGGGGACACGGAGGATCCGTTCGGACAGCGGGGAGGTGGGCCGTGTTTCTCGGCACCCACACGCCCCGGCTGGACGACAAGGGCCGGCTGTTCCTCCCGGCGAAGTTCCGGGACGAGCTGGCGGAGGGTGTCGTGATCACACGCGGACAGGAGCGTTGCCTCTACGTGTGGCCGCGCGCCGAGTTCGTGCGGTTCACCGAGCAGTTGCGCGCGGCACCGTTCACGCACAAGGGCACGCGGGACTTCGCCCGCATGCTCGCCGCGGGCGCCAGTGACGAGGTCCCGGACAAGCAGGGCCGCATCACCATCCCGCCGGGGCTGCGCACGTACGCCGGCCTCGAGCGCGAGTGCACCGTCGTCGGTGCCATGACCCGGGTGGAGATCTGGTCCGAGCAGGCCTGGGAGGACTACCAGGCGGAGAAGGAGCCGATGTTCGCCGACATCTCGGAGGAGGTGTTGCCCGGGATCTTCTGACCCGCCGCAGGGCACGTCTCGCATGTGCGTACGGCGAGGTCTCCGGCCGCTCATGGCTGGTTGGCGCACCTTCCCCGGTGCCAAGCAGCCGGAGCTGGCAAGCCCGAGCGGGCGGGGACCTGGTCGTACGGACAGCACCGAGGGAAACGGACGAGAGGCGACGGACGCGATCGACGGCGAGCGGCGGACTCAGTGGCTGACACGAACGGCGCGGACACGACGTCCCGACGCGGTGCCCGGACGTCGTGGGCGGCACGAGACACGGGGGTGTCGATGACCGAGCACAGCGGCGAAGACGCCGCACACGTTCCGGTGATGCTCGATCGGGTCGTCGACCTACTCGCGCCGAGTCTGGAAGCGGACGGGCGAGTGGTCGTCGACGCGACCCTGGGCATGGGCGGGCACGCCGAGGCCATCCTCGAGCGCAGCCCCGGCGCCCGGCTGGTGGGCATCGACCGGGACCCGGACGCGTTGGAGCGTTCGCGGGTGCGGTTGCGGCGTTTCGGCGACCGGTTCACCTCGGTCCACGCGGTGTACGACGAGCTCGCCGAGGTTCTCGGTGAGCTCGGCATCGACCGGGTCCACGGCGTCCTGCTCGACCTTGGTGTCTCGTCGCTGCAGCTCGACGAGGCCGAACGCGGCTTCGCCTACTCCCGGGACGCGCCGCTGGACATGCGCATGGATCGCACCTCGGGCATCACCGCGGCGGACGTGCTGAACACCTACGACACGCGGGCGCTGACCCATGTGCTGCGCGCCTACGGCGAGGAGCGCTTCGCCGCACGGATCGCCGGTGCCGTCGTGCGAGAGCGTGCACGAGAGCCCTTCACCACCAGCGCCCGGTTGGTCGCGCTGGTCCGGGACACGGTGCCCGCACCCGCCCGCCGCACCGGCGGGCACCCGGCGAAGCGGACGTTTCAGGCGCTGCGGATCGAGGTCAACGGCGAGCTGGCGACGTTGGAGCGGGCGCTACCGGCGGTCATCGACGCGCTGGCCGTCGGGGGCCGTGCGGTCGTGCTCTCGTACCACTCGCTGGAGGACCGGCTGGTCAAGCGGGCGTTCGCCGCGGGCGCGTCGAGTACGGCGCCGCTCGGGCTGCCCGTCGAGCTGCCCGAGCACAAGCCGATCCTGAAGCTGCTGACCCGGTCGGACGAGCCCACCGCGGACGAGGTCGCCGCCAACCCGCGAGCGGCGTCGGCGCGACTGCGAGCCGTGGAACGCATCGCGGGAGGTGCCGCATGAGCGCCGAACGCGCCGTGGCCACCGAGCGTGCGCGCTCGTCCGCGCCCCGGCGGCCCACACTGCGCAGCGTGCCGACCGGAGCCAACCGGATGCCGCGCGCGCCATTCGTCGTGCTGGTGCTGCTGGTGCTCGGTGTCGGGCTGATCGGACTGCTGCTGCTGAACACGGCGCTGCAGCAGGGCTCGTTCGAGTTGGAGGAGCTGCAGGCGGAGACCGCCGAACTGCGTGACCGCCAGACCACGCTGGCCGAACGGGTCGCCGAGCGTTCCGCGCCGGATGCGCTGGCCGAGCAGGCCCGGCGGCTCGGAATGGTGCCGGCGGACGATCCGGTGTTCCTGGAGCTCGGAGCCGCCGGGTCCGCCGGATCCACCGGAGCGTCGGGTGCGGAGGCCTCCGGGGGTGGAAACTGATGGCGTCGCAGAGTCGCGGTCCGGGTTCGCGCACCGGCAAGGCCGCGGGGACGGCGAACTCCGGCCGTGGGGGGACGACCGGGGCCGGTCCGCGGACGAGCAAGCCTGCTGGTCCGCGGACGGGTAAGCCCGCAGGTCAGGGGGCCGCCAAGTCCGCTGGCCCGGCGACCGGGAAGTCCGCAGGGTCGGGGGCGGCCAAGGCGAAACGCCCTGCCGGCGGCACCCGTCCGTCGTCGGCGCGTGGCCGGTCGGCCGGCGGCTCCGCGACATCCGGCCGGCGAGCCCGCGACCCGGAACGGCAGGAGACCGCGTCCGACTCCGCCAGGGGCAGCCGGTCCGGCACGACCAAACAGCGCCGGACTCCGGAGCGTGCGCCGGCATCGGGCACGACCTCGAGCCGGCGCGGCCCGTCGGCGGCGACGAGCCGAACCGCGCGGGCGGCGGCCGCGCCGCAGCGACCGAAGTCGGCATCCGGGCCGAAGGCGTCGAGTTCGAAGCAGGCGCCGAAAGCGAAGCAGGCGCCGAAGCCGAGGGCGGCGTCGAGCCCCAGGCAGACACCGAAGCCGAAGCAGCCGCCGAAGCCGAAGCGGCCGCCGAAGCCGAAGCGGCCCCCGCGCCCGGTTCAGCTCGCCGATCCGCGCAAGCGGCTGCGGGTGGCGCTGGTGGGCGTGTGCGTGGTGCTGTCGCTGTTCGGGGGCCGGCTGATCCAGCTGCAGGGCCTGGACGCGTCCAGTTACGCCGCCACCGCCAGCGACATCGGGCGCGAGATCAACACCATCCCGGCCGAGCGCGGCGACATCGTCGACCGCGACGGCGCCGTGCTCGCCGACACCGCGGAGGCCTACGACGTCGTCGTGGACCAGACGCAGGTCACCAATCCCGCCGCGTACGCCCTGCAGCTCGAGAAGCTGCTCGACGTCGACGCCGGGACGCTGCAGGAGGACCTGACCGGCGACGACCGCTTCATCTACCTGGCGAAGGGCGTACCGGGTGCCACCTGGCGTGACATCAAGGCGCTCGGGCTGGCCGGCATCACGCCGGAGGACTCGGCCGCGCGCGACTACCCGTCCGAGGAGGTGGCCGGCAACATCGTCGGTGTGCTGGGCGCCGACGGCACCGGTCTGACCGGGCTCGAGCAGGCCATGAACTCCACCCTCGCCGGCACCGACGGCAAGGCGTCGTACCAGTACAGCCCGTCCGGGCAGCGGATCCCGACGAGCGCGGAGAACAACGTCCAGGAACCGGTTCCCGGTACCGGGCTGCGGCTGACCATCGACCGGGACGTGCAGTGGTTCACCCAGCAGGCGCTGGCCGGGGCGGTCGAGCACGCCGGCGCGGCCGACGGGGCGGCGGTGGTCATGGACGTCGACACGCAGGAGATCGTGGCGATGGCCGGAACCCCGGCGTTGGACCCGAACGAGCCGGGCAAGACCGACGCGGAGCACCGCGGCAACAAGGCGGTCGAGGACGCGTACGAGCCCGGGTCGGTGTTCAAGCCGCTGACCATGTCCGCCGTGATCGAGGAGGGCCTGGCCGACCCGTCGACCGTCTACACGGTGCCGGACCACATCGAGCGCAGCGGCGAGACCATCCACGACTACTACGGTCACGGCGCCGACCGGATGACGCTGGCGGGGATCGTCGCGAAGTCCAGCAACGTCGGCACCGTGCTCGCCGCCGAGGATCTCGACAAGGACACGTTCCGCAACTACCTCGAAGAGTTCGGACTGGGCGAGCCGACCGACCTCGGCCTGCCCGCCGAGACCGGCGGCATCCTGCCGGAGGACTGGTCGGATCTCACCCGGGACAACATCGCGTTCGGGCAGGGCGTCTCGGTGAGCGCGGTGCAGATGGCCTCGGCCTACGCGACCATCGCCAACGGTGGCGTCCGGGGGGATCCGCGGCTGGTGGCCGCCACCATCGGCCCCGACGGCGAGCAGACCCCCGTCGAGCCCGGTGCCACCCGCCGGGTGATCAGCGAGAAGACCGCCGCCGACGTGACGAGGATGATGGAGGCGGTGATGGGCGACGACGGCACCGGGGAGCCCGCGCGCGTCGAGGGGTACCGGGTCGCGGGCAAGACCGGCACCGCGCAGCGCGTCGACCCCGAGTGCGGCTGCTACGCCGACTACAACTCGTCGTTCATGGGGTTCGCGCCCGCGGACGACCCGCAGTACGTCGTCGTGGTGTCGCTGTTCGAGCCGACGAACGGCAACTCCGGCGGCGGCCTGGCCGGCCCGGCGTTCTCGGACATCATGCGATTCGCACTGGAGCAGGGTGGTGTGGCACCGTCCGGCACCGAGGCCCCGCAGGTGCCACTGTTCGCCGAATGACCGAGTAGATTGCTCTGTCGTGCCCGATCGTCCCGGACTCCGTCCCCGTCACGTCGCGCCGCGCCGGCTCGCCGAGGTCGTCGCCGCGGCGCGACTGCCCGTCCCCACGGGACTGCCCGAGGACGCCGGCGACGCCGTCGTCACCGGCGTGACGCACGACTCCCGCCAGGTGCGGCCCGGTGACCTGTACATGGCGCTGCCCGGCGCACAGACGCACGGAGCGCGGTTCACCGCCGCCGCGATCGGTGCCGGGGCGGCCGCCGTGATCACCGACCCCGCCGGCGCCGCGGACGCGGCCGGCGCCGGCGCGCAGGCCGGAGCGGTGCCCGTCGTGATCGTCGACGACCCACGTGCGCGCATGGGCGCGGTCGCCGCGCACGTCTACGGCCAGCCCGCCCGTGACCTGCTCGTGCTCGGCGTCACCGGGACGAACGGGAAGACGACCACCACCTATCTCGTGGAGGCGGCGCTGCGCGCGGCCGGGCACCGGACCGGTGTGATCGGCACGGTGGGCACCCGCATCGGCGGCGAACGCCTCGACAGCGTACGCACGACGCCCGAGGCCACCGACGTGCACGCGCTGCTGGCCCTGATGCGCGAGCAGGACGTCACCGCGTGCGCCATGGAGGTGTCCAGCCACGCCATGGCTTTCGGGCGGGTCGACGGCGTCGTGTTCGACGTGGTGGGGTTCACCAACCTCACCCAGGACCACCTGGACTTCCATCCGGACATCGAGGACTACTTCGAGGCCAAGGCGCGGCTGTTCACGCCCGAGCACGCCGAGCGGGGCGTGGTGGTTACCGACGACGAGTTCGGGCGGCGGCTCGCCGCCCGGCAGCTGATCCCGACGACGCGGATCGTTCAGGGGACGGCGGGGGTCGCGGACGAGGCGGTGGCCGCGCCGTCCCGGGACCGGCACGAGTCGGCGCCGGCGCAGCCGCACTGGACGCTCGACCGCCACGGCGCGCTCCCGGTGCTGGCGGGCCCGGACGGGCAGCGGCTCGGGCTGCGGGTGCCGATCCCGGGGGACTTCAACGTCACCAACGCCGCGCTGGCGGTGGTCATGGCGCTGACGGGAGGGGTGCGGCCGGAGGCCGCCGTCGAGGGGGTCGCGGGCTGTGACGGCGTGCCCGGCCGCATGGAGCCGGTGCAGGTCGAGGACCCGTCGGTGCCGCACGGGGTGGTCGATTTCGCGCACAGCCCCGATGCCGTCGACAATGTCCTGCGGTCACTGCCGCCGGCCGGACGGCTGATCGTCGTCGTCGGCGCCGGCGGTGACCGCGACCGTGACAAGCGGCCGCTCATGGGCGCCGCGGCGGCTCGTGGAGCCGACGTCGTGGTGGTCACCGACGACAACCCCCGCTCGGAGGACCCCGCGGTGGTCCGGGCTGCGGTGCTCGCGGGTGCGCGCGGCGCAGCGCACGCACGCGCCGGCGACATCGTCGAGGTCGGCGGGCGCCGCGAGGCGATCCGGGCGGCGGTGGCGGCGGCGGACGCGGGCGACGTGGTCGTCGTCCTCGGCAAAGGGCACGAACAAGGGCAGGAGATCGCAGGCGCCGTGCACCCATTCGATGATCGAGACGTGCTCCGTTCGGAGCTGCGCCGGCGGAGTGAGGTGAGCCGACGGTGATCGCGATGACGCTGGCCGAGCTCGCCGCGGCCACCGGCGGGACCCTGGACGCGGTGCCCGACCCGGGGCGGCAGGTGACCGGTCCGGTCGTGGTCGACTCGCGCGAGGTGGAGCCCGGGGGCGTGTTCGTGGCCCGCGCCGGCGAGGAGCGTGACGGGCACGACTACGCCGCCACGGCCGTCGAGGCCGGCGCCGTCGCGGTGCTGGCGAGCCGCCCGGTCGGCGTGTCGGCGGTGCTCGTCGACGACACCGAGCGCGCGTTCGGCGCACTCGCCCGGGCGGTGGTCGACCGGCTGAAGGCCGGCCGGGGCGACGACGCGACCCAGGGGCTCGCCGTCGTCGGGGTGACCGGCTCGTCCGGCAAGACCACCACCAAGGACCTGCTGGCACAGGTCCTCGAGCCGCGGGGTCCGCTGGTGGCGCCGCCCGGCTCCTACAACACCGAGGTCGGCGTGCCGCTGACCGTGCTGCGCGCCGACGACACCACGCGCACGCTCGTCGTCGAGATGGGCGCGCGCGGCGTCGGGCACATCGACTACCTGTGCGGCATCGCCGCGCCGGACATCGGCGTCGTGCTCAACGTCGGCAGCGCGCACCTGGGCGAGTTCGGCGACCGGGAGACGATCGCCCGGGCCAAGTCCGAGCTCGTCACCGCGCTGCCCGCGCAGGGCACCGCCGTGCTGAATGCCGACGACCAGGTGGTGCGCCGGATGGCCGACGCGACGCTCGCCCGGGTGCTCATGGTGGGCGAGTCGGTGCACGCCGACATCCGCGCCGAGGACGTCCGGCTGGGCCCCTCCGGGTGCGCCTCGTTCACGCTGGTCACGCCGGAGGGCAGCGCCGAGACGACGCTGCGGCTGGTCGGCGAGCACCAGGTGAGCAACGCGCTGGCGGTGGCCGGCGTCGCGCATGCGCTCGGCACGCCCGCGAGCGAGATCGCCGCGCGGCTGGGACGCGCGCAGGCGCGGTCGCGCTGGCGCATGGAGGTCACCGAGCGGCCCGACGGCGTGACCGTCGTCAACGACGCGTACAACGCGAACCCGGAGTCGATGCGGGCCGCGTTGAAGACGCTGGCCACCATGGCGCCCCGGGCGGATGCCGAGGCGGGGCGCACCTGGGCCGTCGTCGGCGAGATGCTCGAGCTGGGCGACTCGTCGGCTGCCGAGCACGACGCCATCGGCCGCCTCGCCGTCCGGTTGAACGTGTCCCGGCTGGTGGCTGTCGGAAAGGGCGCGCGAGCCGTGCACCAGGGCGCGTCGCTGGAGGGGTCCTGGGACGGCGAGTCGGTGGCGGTGCCCGACGCGGACGCCGCGTACGAGCTGCTCGAGCGTGAGCTGCGCGCCGGCGACGTGGTGCTGCTGAAGTCCTCACGGGACGCGGGACTGCGTCATCTCGGCGACCGGCTGGCCACCGGCCGAGGCGGTGCCGACGCGGGAGGCGCCTCGTGATCTCGATCCTCACCGCCGGGGTCGTCGGGCTCGTCGCCTCGATCCTCGGCACGCCGCTGGCGATCCGGCTGCTGGTCAAACGCGGTTACGGGCAGTTGATCCGCGACGACGGCCCCACCAGTCACCACACCAAGCGCGGGACGCCCACCATGGGCGGCGCGGTGATCATCGTCGCGGCGGTGCTCGGCTACCTGGTGGCGCACCTCGTCCGGCTGTCCATGCCCAGCGTGTCCGGCGCGCTGGTGCTGTTCCTGGTGGTCGGGCTGGGCGTGGTGGGCTTCCTGGACGACTACATCAAGATCTCCAAACAGCGCAGCCTCGGCCTGCGCAGCCGGGCGAAGATGTCCGGCCAGGTGGCGATCGCCGTGATCTTCGCGGTGCTGGCCATCCGTTTCCCGGACGGGCAGGGCTACACCCCCGCGTCGCAGGCGCTGTCGGTGCTGCGGGACACGCCGTGGGTGCTGCCGGCGGTCGTGTTCGTTCTGTGGGCGCTGTTCATGATCTCCGGGTTCTCCAACGCGGTGAACCTGACCGACGGGCTGGACGGGCTGGCCACCGGCGCCGCGGTGATGGTGTTCGGCGCGTACACGCTCATCGGCGTGTGGCAGCTGAACCAGAGCTGTGGCGTGGCGCCCGGGCCGAGCTGTTACGAGGTACGCGACCCGCTGGACCTCGCGGTCGTGTCGGCGGCGCTGGTGGGTGCGTGTTTCGGGTTCCTGTGGTGGAACGCGTCCCCGGCGAAGATCTTCATGGGCGACACCGGCTCGCTCGCCCTCGGCGGCGCGCTGGCCGGCCTGGCCATCACCACCCGCACCGAGCTGCTGCTGGTGCTGCTCGGCGGGCTGTTCGTGCTGATCACGCTGTCGGTGATGCTGCAGGTGGGCTGGTTCAAACTGTCCGGCGGCAAACGGCTGTTCCGGATGGCGCCGTTGCAGCACCACTTCGAGCTCAAGGGCTGGGCCGAGGTGACCATCGTCATCCGGTTCTGGATCATCGCCGGGATGTTCGTCGTCCTCGGCCTCGGAGTCTTCTACGCCGAGTGGGTGGCCGGATCGTGACCGGGGCAGTGCCGTGGCTCGACCGTGCCGACCGGTCCAGCCCGTGGCCGCAGGTGTCGGCCGTCGTCGCCGGGCTCGGCGTGTCCGGATACGCGGCCGCCGACGCGCTCATGCAGCTCGGCGCCCGGGTGACGGTCGTGGACGAGCGCGACGGCGACGCCGAGCGCGAGCGCGGCACGATCCTGTCGATGCTCGACGTCGACGTGCGCCTCGGAGCGGGGTCGACGGCGGCGCTGCCGGCCGGCACCGACCTCGTCGTCACCTCGCCCGGCTGGCGCCCGGACGCGCCGTTGCTGCGTGCCGCCGCGGACGCGGGCGTGCCGGTGTGGGGCGAGGTGGAGCTGGCCTGGCGGCTGCGTGACCCGGCGACGCCGTGGCTGGTGCTGACCGGCACCAACGGCAAGACCACGACGGTGCGGATGCTCGCGGCCATGCTGCGCGCGGCCGGCCTGCGCACGGCGGCCGCGGGCAACGTCGGCGACCCGATCGTGGGCACCGTGCTCGACCCGGCCGGGCACGACGTCGTCGCGGTGGAGCTGTCGAGCTACCAGCTGCACTGGACGCGGACCATGGCCGCGCACTCGGCCGCCGTGCTGAACATCGCACCGGACCACCTCGACTGGCACGGCTCGGTGCAGGCGTACGAAGCCGACAAGGCCCGCATCTTCACCGGTGTGCAGCACGCCTGCGTCTACAACGCCGCCGACCCCGCGACCGAGCGGATGGTCCGCGACGCCGACGTGACCGAGGGCGCCCGCGCCGTCGGCTTCACGCTCGGCGTGCCCGACGTGGGCATGGTGGGCGTCGTCGAGGACGTGCTGGTCGACCGGGCGTTCGTCGCCGAGCGGCAGACGTCGGCCGCGGAGCTGGCGTCGGTGTCCGACGTGTACCCGCAGGCGCCGCACAACGTGGCCAACGCGCTCGCGGCGGCCGCGCTGGCACGCTCGGCCGGTGTCGCGCAGAGCGCGGTCCGCGACGGGCTGCGGGCGTTCGAGCCCGACCCGCACCGGATCGCGGCCGTGGCGACCATCGCCGGGGTCGACTACGTCGACGACTCCAAAGCGACGAACCCGCACGCGGCGGCGGCGTCCCTGCTGGCCTACGAGCCGGTGGTGTGGGTCGCCGGCGGCCTGGCCAAGGGCGCCGAGTTCGACGAGCTCGTCGGCCAGGTCCGCGACCGGCTGCGCGGCGTCGTGCTGATCGGCGCCGACCAGGCACGCATCGCGGAGTCGCTGGCGCGACACGCACCGGATGTCCCGGTGATAGCGATGTCCGGCATCGACAATCAACCTGTGGACGAGACCATGGCGAACGTCGTCGACGCCGCGGCCGGGATGGCCGAGGCGGGCGACACCGTCCTGCTGGCTCCCGCGTGCGCGTCCATGGACATGTTCACCGACTACTCCGCGCGGGGAGAGGCCTTCGCCGCGGCGGTGCGACGCCGCCGGCGCGACGCTTAGGGGTCCGGCGATGCGACGAGTCAGCGCAGTGACCAGCCGCGCCGACCGCGCGGCCGACGACACCGGCACCGACGGGGCGGCCGCGCGGTCGGCGGTGACCGCGGCCCGTGACGCCGTGGCGCGGCTGCTGCGCCGGCCGACGGCGTCGTACTACCTGGTGCTGGGCTCGGCGGGGATGCTGCTGCTGCTCGGCCTGGTCATGGTGTTCTCCTCGTCCAGCATCATCTCGCGGATGCAGTTCGGCTACTCGTACTACTTCTTCGCGCGCCAGCTCGCGTGGGTGCTGGTCGCGCTGCCCATCGCGTGGGCGGCGTCGCGGATACCGCTGCGGTTCATCCGCCGGCTCGGCCTGCCGATGGTGATCGTCGCCGTGGTGCTGCTGGCGATGACGTTCGTCCCGGGGCTGGGGGTCAGCCGTGGCGGCAACCGCAACTGGCTCGACTTCGGCGGGCCGTTCCTACTGCAGCCGTCCGAGCCGGCCAAGTTCGCCCTCATCATCTGGGGCGCCCAGGTCTTCGCGCTCAAGGGGAAGCTGCTGCGGCAGTGGAAGCACCTGATGATCCCGTTCGTGCCGGTGTCTGCGGCGGTCGTCGCGCTGACCATCGGACAGCACGACCTGGGCACGGCCCTGGTCCTGATGGCGATCGTGCTGACGCTGCTGTGGGTCGTGGGCGTCCCGACGTGGCTGTTCACGCTGGCGCTGGGTGGCGTCGCGCTGGTCGGCACGTACTTCGTCACCGCCTCGGCCAACCGGATGTCGCGGGTGTCCGGCTTCCTCGACCCGTTCTCCGACTTCTCCGGAACCGGGTACCAGGCGGCGAACTCGATCTACGCGTTCGCCACCGGCGGCTGGTGGGGGACCGGCCTGGGCGCCAGCCAGCAGAAGTGGGGCCAGCTGCCCGAGGCGCACACCGACTTCATCTTCTCGATCCTCGGCGAGGAGCTCGGCCTGCCCGGCGCGCTGATCGTGCTGATGCTGTTCTTCACGCTCGGCTACGCCGGCATCCGGATCGCGATGCGCACCCACGACACGTTCACCAGGCTGGCCGCGGCCGGCATCACCGGCTGGCTGATCGTGCAGGCGGTCATCAACCTCGGCAGCGTGCTCGCGGTCTTCCCGGTGGTCGGCGTACCGTTGCCGCTCGTGTCCTACGGCGGTGCCTCCGTGGTGGTGGCCATCGTCGCGGTCGGCGTGCTGATGACGCTGGCCAAGGAGGAGCCCGGCGCGCGCGAGGCGCTCGCCGCCCGGAAACGTGCGCGCCGCGAGCGGCGGCAACGACGCAGACTTCGAGGGAGGACCACCGGGTGAGGGTGGTATTGGCCGGCGGCGGAACCGCCGGGCACGTGGAGCCCGCGCTCGCGACGGCCGACGCGGTGCTGCGTGCCGAGCCGGACGCCGAGGTCACGATGCTCGGCACCGAACGCGGCCTCGAGATGCGGCTGGTGCCCGAGCGTGGGTACGAGCTCGCGCTGATCCCGCCGGTGCCGCTGCCGCGGCGGCCCACGCCGGACCTGCTGCGGCTGCCGGCGCGGGTGCGCGCCGCCGTCCGCGACACCGCGGCGGTGCTGCGCGAACACCGCGCCGAGGCGCTGGTCGGCTTCGGCGGCTACGTCTCCATGCCCGCCTACCTGGCGGCGCGCCGCCTCGGCACCCCCATCGTCGTGCACGAGGCCAACGCCAAGCCGGGCCTGGCCAACCGCATCGGCGCACGTTTCACCGAGCACGTCGCCACCGCGGCCGCCGACATCTCGCTGCCGCACGCCCGGCACATCGGCATCCCGCTGCGCCGCTCCGTGGCCATCCTCGACCGGGCCGCCGCCCGCGACGAGGCGTGCTCGTTCTTCGGTCTCGACCCGCGGCGGCGCACCGTGTTCGCCTTCGGCGGCAGCCAGGGCGCCCGCCGCATCAACGAGGCCGTCCACGGCGCGCTCGACGACCTGCTCGGCCGTGGCGTCCAGGTGCTGCACGCCGTCGGTGCCGCGAACGCCGGCGCCTACCGCGGCCGCGAGGGCTACGTCCCGGTGCCCTACGTCGACCGGATGGACCTCGCCTATGCGGCCGCCGACCTCGCGATCTGCCGCGCCGGGGCCATCACCTGTGCGGAGCTGGCCGCGGTGGGGCTGCCGGCGATCTATGTGCCGCTGCCGCACGGCAACGGCGAGCAGCGGTTCAACGCCGAGCCGACGGTGGCGGCCGGCGGCGGGATTCTCGTCCCCGACGCGTCGTTGACACCGTCCTGGCTGGCAAGCGAGGCCGGTGCGCTGGTCGACGACACGGACCGGATGCGGGAAATGGCGGCCGCAGCCGCTACTCTCGGTCGTCGCGACGCCGACGACCAGCTGGTCGAGATGGTCCGGCGCGCCATGGGCACGAGCAGCGTCGGAGGGTGAAACAGTGATCGTCTCGCCACCGGAGCGGATCGTCGCGGCCGATAAGCTGGGCCGGGTCCACTTCGTCGGTGTCGGGGGAGCGGGGATGAGCGGTATCGCTCGCATCCTGCTGGCCAGGGGAATCGCGGTGTCGGGAAGCGACGCCAAGGAGTCCGGCGTGCTGGCGGCGCTGCGGGCGCTGGGCGCGCAGGTGCACGTGGGCCACGAAGCGGCGAACCTCGGCGACGCCGAGACCGTCGTGGTGTCCACCGCGATCCGCGACACGAACGCCGAGGTCGTGGAGGCGCGGCGGCGCGGCCTGCACGTGCTGCCGCGCGCCTCCGCGCTGGCGGCGGTGATGTTCGACCGCAGGCCGGTGGCCATTGCGGGGACGCACGGCAAGACCACCACCACCTCCATGCTCACGGTCGCGTTGCAGCACTGCGGCGCGGACCCGTCGTTCGCCATCGGCGGCAACCTGAACGAGTCGGGGGCCAACGCCCACAACGGCAGCGGCGAGTTCTTCGTCGCCGAGGCCGACGAGAGTGACGCCTCGTTCCTCGCCTACGACCCGGAGGTCGCGGTCGTCACCAACGTCGAGGCCGACCACCTGGACAACTACGGCACCGAGTCGGCCTACATCCAGGCCTTCGACGCGTTCGCCGACCGGGTGAGCGGGTTCCTGGTGGTGTGCGCCGACGACCCCGGAGCGCGTGCCCTGGGTGAACGCGCCGCCAAACGCGGCGTCACCGTGCACACGTACGGTGAGACCGTCGACGCGGACGTGCGGCTGAGCGGGCTCGACCTGTCCTGGCCGCCGTCGCCGGCCGACGACCCCGCCGGGGGCGGCTCCGGCGCGTCGTTCGAGCTGGTCGCTCGCGGGCGCAGGCAGGGCCGGGTCGAGCTGCAGGTGCCCGGGCGGCACAACGCCCTGAACGCGACCGCGGCGTTCACCGTCGGGCTGGGGCTCGGGTTCCCGAGCGGTGAGCTGCGTGACGGCCTGGCCGGATTCAGCGGCACGCGGCGCCGGTTCGAGCTCAAGGGGATCGCGCGGGGGGTGCGCGTCTACGACGACTACGCGCACCACCCCACCGAGGTCGCGGCGACGCTGGCCGCGGCGCGGTCGGTGGCCGGCAGCGGGCGCGTCGTCGTGGTGTTCCAGCCGCACCTGTTCAGCCGGACCCGGATCTTCGCCGAACAGTTCGGCGCGGCGCTCGGCGCGGCGGACGAGGTCGTCGTCATGGACGTCTACGCCGCCCGCGAGGACCCCGAACCCGGCGTCACCGGCGCGCTGGTGGCCGCCGCGGTGCCGTTGCCGCCGTCGCAGGTGGCCTTCGAGCCCTCGTGGTCGGCGGCTCCGGAGCTGGCGGCGTCGCGGGCCGACACCGGTGACGTCGTGCTCACCGTCGGCGCCGGTGACGTCACGCTCGTCGGGCCGGAGGTGCTGGAGTTGATCGAGAACCCGGAGGGCGGACAGCGGCCATGAGCGTCGCGGCGCGGTCCAGCGGATCCCGGGACTTCGCCGCCCGGGTGCGGCGGCAACGGCTGCGGCGGGTGCTGACCGGGCTGATCGTGCTGGCCGGAGCCGTGCTCGTCGGCCTGGCGGCCTGGCTGGTCGGCTGGTCCGATGCGCTGGCCGTCCGCGACGTCTCGGTCGAGGGCGTGAGCGAGGATCGCCGGGCGGACGTGATCGAGACCGCGCAGGTGCCCGTCGGGTCACCGCTGGCCCGCGTGGACACCGGCGCCATCGAGGACCGGGTCGCCGCGTTGCCCGAGGCGGCCGCGGTGGACGTCGGCCGCTCCTGGCCGAACACGCTCACCATCGAGGTGACGCCGCGGGAGCCGCTGGCGGCGGTGCGGTCGGGCGAGGTCTGGTACGCCGTGGACGAGTCCGGCGTGTTGTTCGGCGAGTCCAGCCGGCGTCCCGAGGGGGTCCCCGTGCTGGAGGCACCGACGGACGACGACGAGGCGCTGGTGCGCGCTGCCGGGGTGGCGATGGTCACCGGGCTGCCCAGTGCCGTGCGCGACCGCGTCGAGAGCGTGCGCGCCGACTCCGAGGCCGACATCCGGCTGACCCTCGCCAGTGGCGCCACCGTCGAGATGGGCACCGCCGAACGGATCGACCGCAAGGCCGAGGTGCTGCTGGCGCTGATCGAGAAACAGGAGGAGACGCCGTCGGTGTACGACGTCTCGGCGCCCGAGCACCCGGCCGTCACCCCGTGACCCGGTGGCACGACGAGGGTGGAGTCGTGGCCGGAGAGGTGGCAGACTCGCCGCCCGTGACATCCGCGCCGCCCGCACGCCAGGACGTCGGCTTCGACCTGGACGCCCGTACCGAACTGGAGCACTTTCTCGACTTCCACCGGGCCACCGTGCACCACAAGCTCGCCGGACTGGCCGACGACGACGCGTGGCGCCGGTTCGTCCCGTCGCTGACCACGGCCGCCGGCGTCGTCAAGCACCTGACCTGCGTGGAGCAGTACTGGTTCCGCACCGTCCTCGCCGGCACGTCCGGGCCGCCGCTGCCGTGGACGCACGACCCCGACGCGGACATGGCCCGCGGCGATGGCGAGACGGTGGAGTCACTGCTGGCCGGTTACGCCGCCGAGTGCGACCGCTCGCGCGAGGTGGCCGCGGGCCTGGCGCTGACGGACCGTTCCGTGCTGGCGCGGCACGGGGAGCACCCCACGCTGCGCTGGGTGCTGATGCACATGGTCGAGGAGACGAGCCGGCACAACGGTCACCTCGACATCGTCCGCGAGCTGACCGACGGCGCCGTCGGCGAGTGAGCCGCCCGAGGGCGCCCCGTCGGCCGCGTCCTGCGCGCTGGGCTCACGTTGATCGTGGAGCTCTTGGTCCGAGAAGCAGACAATCCAGGCGCTGGACCCCCAGAACTCCACGATCAACCGCGGCGTGGTGTGGCGTTTCGGGTGGGCGGTCCCGCCGGTCCGCAGTGGCGGGACGGGGGATATCGTGAGCGGCGCGCTGGCGCCCCGGGCCGTCGTTGTCGACCGGAGTCCGGCAGTCGCGCAGGTGCGCCGTGCTCGTACTTCGTCCGATGTCGAAAGTGCGACGGTTCGGCGTGTCTGCGTCGTCGCCTCGGTCGCCGCGCTTAGCGTTTGAACATCTTCAGGTTGACATAACTATAAACCTCAACTTGAGGGTGAGAGTTGAACTCGAACGAGAGGCGATGTGACGTGACTGCCCCGCAGAACTACCTAGCGGTGATCAAGGTCGTCGGCATCGGCGGCGGCGGCGTCAACGCGGTCAACCGCATGATCGAAGTCGGACTCAAAGGCGTCGAGTTCATCGCGATCAACACGGATGCCCAGGCACTGTTGATGAGCGACGCGGACGTCAAGCTCGACGTCGGCCGCGACGCCACGCGGGGCCTGGGGGCCGGTGCGAACCCGGACGTGGGCCGCACCGCCGCCGAAGACCACGCGGAAGAGATCGAGGAGGTCCTGAAAGGGGCCGACATGGTCTTCGTCACCGCCGGCGAGGGCGGCGGCACCGGCACCGGCGGGGCACCCGTGGTCGCGCGGATCGCCCGCTCGCTCGGTGCTCTCACCATCGGCGTCGTGACCCGGCCGTTCATGTTCGAGGGGCGTCGGCGCGCGATGCAGGCCGAGGCCGGCATCGAGGCGCTGCGCGAAGAGGTCGACACCCTCATCGTCATCCCCAACGACCGGCTGCTGTCCATCAGCGACCGCCAGGTCAGCGTGCTCGACGCGTTCAAGAGCGCCGACCAGGTGCTGCTGTCCGGTGTCCAGGGCATCACCGACCTGATCACCACCCCCGGACTGATCAACCTCGACTTCGCCGACGTCAAGTCGGTCATGAGCAACGCCGGGTCGGCGCTGATGGGCATAGGTTCCGCGCGAGGGGAGGATCGCGCCGTCGCGGCCGCCGAGATGGCGATATCGTCGCCGTTGCTCGAGGCGTCCATCGACGGCGCCCACGGCGTCCTGTTGTCCGTGTCCGGCGGGTCCGACCTCGGCCTTTTCGAGATCAACGAGGCCGCCAACCTGGTGGCGCAGGCGGCGCACGACGAGGCGAACATCATCTTCGGCGCGGTCATCGACGACGCTCTCGGTGACGAGGTCCGGGTGACGGTCATCGCCGCCGGTTTCGACGGCGGCCTGCCGACCCGCCGCGACCTCGGATCCGTCCGCAAGGCCGAGGGCGGCCCGGCTGCGGCCGGCGCCATCGGGTCCGTCGGCACGGCGGGGGAGTCCGGTGAGGCCCCCGAGTCCGCCGACACGCCGGGCGAGGCGGCCCCGGCCGGTGACGGGGCAGGCGATGCGCCCGCCCCGCCGTCCCCGCCGCGGGAACAGCGCCGCATCGTGCCGTCGGGTCCGGGTGACGAACTCGATGTACCCGACTTCCTGAAGTAGCGTCGACAGCGTGCTCAGGCACGAACTCGACCTGGGGCCGGTGCGGTTCGCGTTCACCGATCGCCTCGGTGGCGTCAGCGCCCCACCGTACGACGAGCTGAACCTGGGCGGTCACGTCGGCGACGATCCCCGGGCCGTCCGCGAGAACCGTCGCCTGCTGACCGCTGCCGCAGGGCTCGGCGTGGACGACGTGTCGTACATGAACCAGGTGCACGGCGCGGACGTTGCCGTCGTGGACGGCCCGTGGCCGGACGAGGCTCCGGCCGTCGACGCCATGGTGACCACCGTCCCGGGGCGGGCGCTGGCCGTTCTGGTGGCCGACTGTGTCCCGGTGCTGCTCGCGGACCCGGACGCCGGCGTGGCCGCCGTGGCGCATGCGGGCCGGCAGGGCCTGGCCGCCGGGGTGGTGCCCGCCGTCGTGCGGGCCATGCGCGAGTGCGGGGCGCGCAAGCTCGTCGCCAGGATCGGTCCGGCCGTGTGCGGCCGCTGTTACGAGGTTCCCGAGCAGTTGCGCGACGAGGTCGCCGCCGAGGTCCCCGAGGCGTGGTCGCAGACCCGGGACGCGACGCCGGCGTTGGATCTGCCGGCCGGCGTGCTCGCGCAACTGCGTGCGACCGGTGCCGACGTCGCGGACGTCGGCACGTGCACCGTCGAGGACGCACGCTCGTTCTCGTACCGCCGCGACGGGGTCACCGGTCGGCTTGCCGGACTCGCATGGGTTTGTCAGGTGTGACGGGTGTGGCTGCTGCGACACACGGGCGTGTCGCAGCAGGAAAATGCCTGGTTCGGTTCAGCGGCGGGTCTAGTGTCTGAAGGCAACAGGGGACCGTCCACCACTAGTGCGGAGGATACATAGAGCATGGCCGGCGCAATGCGCAAGGTTGCGGTCTACCTCGGCCTCGTGGAGGACCGAGACCGCTTCGAAGACTATGACGACGAGTACGAGATCGACGACGACGGCTACGCCGAGGGGTTCGAGGACGATGCGCGAGACGAAGTCGAGGAGTTCGAGCCTCGACAGCCCGAACGCCGGGAGCGCGAGCAGACGGCCACGGTGGCGTCGTTGGACGCGCGGCGCCCGGTGAGTGCCGTGCGCCGCCAGGCCGCCAACCGCGAGGCGCGGATCACCACGCTGCATCCGCGCACGTACAACGACGCGCGCAAGCTCGGCGAGCATTTCCGCGACGGCATCCCCGTCATCATGAATCTCTCCGAGATGGACGATGTCGACGCCAAGCGGCTCGTCGACTTCGCCGCCGGCCTGATCTTCGGCCTGCACGGGAGCATCGACAGGATCACCGCGAAGGTGTTCTTGCTCACGCCGGCGGACGTGCAGGTGACCGCTCAGGACAAGGAACGCATCGCAGGTGGCGCGTTCTTCAACCAGAGCTGACGCGTGTCATGCTGACCGAGTTGTCGTCCCCGTCGAGGGCGGCGCGCCGGAGCCGATGTCGGCACCAGCGCACGTCGTCAGGTAGGTTCAGGTGTTGTGTCGGTTGTAAGTCAGGTCCTGTCCGCGGCGCTGTGGCTGTTCTTCATCGCCCTGCTGATCCGGCTCGTAGCCGACTGGATCCAGGTCTTCGCTCGAGAGTGGCAGCCGAAAGGGCTGCTGCTGGTCGTTCTGGAGGCCATGTACACGGTGACCGACCCCCCATTGCGGGCGATCCGCCGCGTCATTCCGCCGCTGCGGATCGGATCGATCGCCCTTGACCTGGCGTTCATCGTGCTGATCATTCTGGTCCAAATCGCACTTGCGATTGTCGGATCCCTAGGATGACGCGGTACGGTGACATTCTGCCAATGCTCACATCCGAGGTGACGCTATGCCACTGACGCCCGAGGACGTCCAGAACAAGGAGTTCACGACGGTCCGCCTGCGCGAGGGTTACGACATGCAGGAGGTCGACGAGTTCCTGGACGAGGTCGAGGCCGAGCTCGCGCGTATGCAGCGCGAGAACGACGAGCTGCGCGACAAGCTCGGCGCCGTGACTCGCGGCGGCGGCGTTGCCGCCTCTGCCGAGCCGGGGCAGGCTCAGCGCCAGCCCGAGGCTCCCTCGTCGCCTCAGGCTCCGCCGTCGGCCTCGACCCCGGCAGCCAGCACGTCCGGCACAGGCGCCGCGGCCCAGGGGTCCGGTGGCCAGCCGAGCGATGCGGCCGCCAAGGTGCTCGCGCTCGCGCAGAAGACCGCTGACGAGCTCGTCGCCGACGCCAAGTCCGAGGCCGACCGTCTGATGAGCGAGGCGAAGTCCCGCTCGGAGAAGCTCGACTCGGAGACCAAGGCGAAGGCCGCGAAGATCGAACAGGACGCGCGTCAGCGTGCCGAGTCGATCGAGCAAGAGGTCCAGCAGCGCCGCACGCAAGTGTTCGGCAAGCTCGAGTCCGACCGCGCCGACCTCGAGCGTGAGCTCGAGACGCTGCGGGCCTTCGAGCGCGAGTACCGCAGCAGGCTCAAGTCGTACCTGGAGCGTGAGCTGCGCAAGCTCGAGACCGGTGGGGTCGACGAAGCCGAGACCGGCGACGCCGGCACGGGTCAGCTACCCGCCGAGCCCGCAGGAAGCGGAGGTCAGGCGGGCACCGACACACAGTCGGGTGGCGGTGGCCAGGCCGCTGCGGCCGCGTCGGGTGGCCAGGCGACCCAGTCCGGCGGGCAGAACACCGGCGGGCAAGGCTCCGGCAACTCGGCGGCGCAGCAGTCCGGCTCGTTGCGGTCGGTGGCCAGCCTCCTCGACGACGAGCAGCACTGACACGGTCTGTCGCCCGAAGCGGCGTCAGCCGCCCAACGCGGCCCGGACAGCGGCACGGGGGCGTCCTCACGACACCCCCGTGCCCACGGGCGGCGTTGGGAATGATCACGTTCCGCATGTAATTCCATACATGCCATCTGACAACATGATCATTCTCCGGCAGCGGGGGTGAGGCGGCGGACGCGGAAGGTCAGTCCGAGGTCGGCGTCCGTGCGGTCGGTCTCGTCCGGCAGGGCGTCCAGCGATTCGTGTACGGCGGCCGCGAGGACCTCGTCGGCCAGCAGCTCACAGTGCTCGCGCAGCGCCGCCGCCATCGGCTCGTCGGCCTCCCAGGCGATCTCGATCCGGTCGGTGACGTCGAACCCGGACGCCTTGCGGGCATCCTGGACCAGGCGCACGGCCTCCCGGACCAGCCCCGCACGCACGAGCGCGTCCGTCAGGGTCAGGTCCAGCGCCACCGTCTCACCCTCACGGGCCACCGCCCAGCCCTCACGCGGCGTCTCGGTGATGACGACGTCGTCGGGCTCGAGCTCGACCGCGCCGAGACCGTCGACCTCGATCGAACTCGATCCGCGGGTGTTCAGCGCCGCGGCGAGCTCCTCAGCGTCAGCGGCGGCGACGGCGGCGGCGACCGTGGGCGTGTCCTTGGCGAAGCGCTTGCCGAGGGACCGGAAGTTCGCCTTCGCGGCGACGTCCACCAGCCGCTCCTCGCCGGCTCCGCTCTCGGCCACGGACATGACCTCGACCACGTTCAGCTCGTCGGCCAGTTCGGTGCGCAGCTCGCCGCGCAGCGACTCCCAGCCGCGGGCGCCGACCAGGGCCCGGGCCAGCGGCTGCCGGGTGCGTACCTTCGACTCGGCGCGGGCGGCACGCCCCAGCTCGACCAGACGGCGCGTCAGCGCGACCTCGGTGGCGAGGCGGTCGTCGACCAGCGAAGGGTCCGCGGCCGGCCACGACGCCATGTGCACCGACTGCGCGGCGTCCGGGGTGACCGGGACGATCAGGTCCTGCCAGATCCGCTCGGTGACGAACGGCACCAGCGGCGCCATCAGCCGGGTGAGCGTCTCGACGCACTCGTGCAGCGTCGCCAACGCCGCCGGGTCGCCGTCCCAGAACCGCCGTCGGGACCGGCGCACGTACCAGTTGGACAGGTCGTCGACGAACGCGGTGAGCCGGGCGCCGGCCTGCTGCGTGTCGAACTGGTCGAGCGCACCGTCGACGTCGCCGACCAGCCGGTGCAGCTCCGAGAGCGCCCAGCGGTCGAGCACCGGGCGCTCAGTCACCGGTGGCGCGGGCGTCGCCGGTGTCCATCCGGCGGTGCGCCCGTACAGCGACAGGAACGACGCGGTGTTCCAGTAGGTCAGCAGCACCTTGCGCACGACCTCGGACAACGTCGCGTCGCCGACCCTGCGGGCCAGCCACGGCGACCCGCTGGCCAGCATGAACCACCGCACCGCGTCGGCGCCGTGTGCGTCCATCAGCGGGATCGGCTCGATGATGTTGCCCAGGTGCTTGCTCATCCGGCGCCCGTCCTCGGCGAGGATCAGGCCGAGGCACACGACGTTCTCGTACGACGACCGGTCGAACACCAGCGTCCCGATGGCCATCAGCGTGTAGAACCAGCCGCGGGTCTGGTCCAGCGCCTCGCAGATGTACTGCGCCGGGTACGCCCGCTGGAACGCCTCGACACTGCCGGGGGCGTGCGGGTATCCCCACTGGGCGAACGGCATCGCGCCGGAGTCGTACCACACGTCGATGACGTAGGGTTCGCGCCGGAACGTGCCGGCGACGCCCGGCAGCGTGAACGTGACGTCGTCGACGTAGGGCCGGTGCGGGTCGAGCTCGGACAGGTCCTGTCCGGCCAGCTCGCCCAGCTCTGCCAGCGAACCCACGCACACGAGGTGCGACGGGTCCTCGTCGTTGCGCCAGATCGGCAGCGGCGTGCCCCAGTACCGGTTGCGTGACAGCGCCCAGTCGACGTTGCCGCGCAGCCACTCGCCGTAGCGACCCCACTTGACGGTCTCGGGGAACCAGTTCGTCTTCTCGTTCTCGCGCAGCAGCGCGTCCTTGATCCGGGTGGTGCGGATGTACCAGGACGGCTGCGCGTAGTACATCAGCGGCGTGTGGCAGCGCCAGCAGTGCGGGTAGTCGTGCTCGTACGGCGCATGGCGGAACAGCCGGCCGCGCTCGTCGAGGTCGCGGACGAGGTCGGCGTCGGCGTGCTTGAAGAACTGCCCTCCCACCAGCGCGACGTCGTCGGCGAAGGTGCCGTCGGCGCGGACCGGGTTGACCACCGGCAGTCCGTAGCGCTTGCAGACCCGCAGGTCGTCGGCGCCGAACGCCGGCGCCTGGTGGACGAGACCGGTGCCGTCCTCGGTCGTGACGTACTCGTCGACGACGACGATGTTCGCCTGCTGCTCGCCGGCTGGCAGCTCGACCAGCTCGAAGGGCCGCTGGTAGGACCAGTGTTCCATCTCGCCGCCGCGGAAGCGGCTGGTGACCGTCCAGCCCTCACCCAGCACGGCGTCGAACAGGGGCTCGGCGACGACGAGGGTCTCGGCGCCGCCGTCCGAAGCAGCACCCTCCTCCGATGCAGCCGGAAGGTCCCTGGTGGCCACCACGTAGGTGACGTCGGGGTGCACGGCCACGGCGGTGTTGGACACCAGCGTCCACGGCGTCGTCGTCCACACCAGCAGCGCCGCCTGCCCGGCCAGCGGGCCGGACGTCAGTGGCAGTCGCACGTACACGGACGGGTCGACGACGGTCTCGTAGCCCTGCGCGAGCTCGTGCGAGGACAGCCCGGTGCCGCAGCGCGGGCAGTACGGCGCCACCCGGTGGTCCTCGACCAGGAGGTCGTTGTCGAAGATCTGCTTCAGCGACCACCAGACGCTCTGCACGTACGAGGAGTCCATGGTCCGGTACGCCTGCGGCATGTCGACCCAGTGGCCCATCCGCGTGGTCAGCTCTTCGAACGCGTCGACGTGGCGCAGCACCGACTCACGGCACCGGGCGTTGAACTCCGCGACCCCGTAGGCCTCGATGTCGTCCTTGCCGTTGAAGCCGAGCTCCTTCTCGACGGTGATCTCGACCGGCAGGCCGTGGCAGTCCCACCCGGCGATGCGCGGGACGTGGTACCCCTTCATCGTCCGGTAGCGGGGGAAGACGTCCTTGAACACCCGCGACTCGATGTGGTGCGTGCCGGGCATCCCGTTGGCCGTCGGCGGGCCTTCGTAGAACGTCCACTGCGGGTTGCCCTCGCTGCTCTTCAGCGTCCGGGCGAACACGTCGTTGTCCCGCCAGAAGGCGAGGACGTCGTGTTCCATGGCCGGCAGGTCGACCTGGGCCGGTAGCGGCCGGTAGGTGCCCTGTGGCGTCTGCGCCGCGGTGTCGTCCATCTCTGGTGTCCTCCGTCGTGTGTCCCGGAACCGGCAACGGCGCTGCCGGACACGGTCGTGCTCGACGGAGGGACGGGTGGGGCCCGCGGTACCACCCTCCTTGACCACGCCGGTGGAACCCGCGTGGTCCGCTTCGTTCACTGCGGCCGGGTCTAGTCGGCCCGCCGTGGCGGTGCCTTTCTTCCGGCGGCTCCGGGGTGATCTTCACTCGTGCTCGTGTCACCGGGCTCACACCGTCCCCGGCTCGCTGTGACCGTCACACGGGCTACTCGTCCCATCGACGCCTGCTCGCAGACGACCAGTGTACGCACGACCGGCAGGAGCGGTCGCCCGGATTTCCGCGACCGTGTCAAGCTGGGGCGATGCGCGTGACGATCAGGGTCAAGCCGGGGTCCGCCCGTCCGCGGGTCGGCGGGCGCTACGGTGAGGCCCTGGTGGTCGCGGTCTCGCCGCGGGCTGTCGACGGCCAGGCGACGCGGGCGGCGCTGGATGCGCTGGCCGGCGCCGTGGGCTGCCGCCGCCGTGAAGTGATCTTGCTCACCGGGTCGAACAGCCGAACGAAGATCGTCCAGGTCCCCGACGTGTACTCGGCCCGTGTGACGGAATTGATGGAGCCCGGAGATTGAAGCGCGCAGCCGCACGATCTATCCTCACGGCACCTGGCTCTTTAGTAGGGCGGAGCCGGCCGGAACAGGGGGATTGAGCACCATGGCGAAACGGGCGACGGGGCAGACAGCGGAGACGAAGGTGGACACAGTGGCTGATGACGAGCGGCCGGAAGCCACGGAGGCTGTCGCGTCCGCGTTGGTCGTGCGCGAGGACGAGGATCCCTGGACGGCTGACGAACTGACCGAGGTCCAGCAGGTGCTCGCCACCGAGTCCGGCCGGCTGCGCGAAGAGATCGAGGAGGCCGAGGCGGACATCGCCGACCTGCTGCGCAGCGGCGACACCGGAGGCGAGGACCAGGCCGACACCGGATCGAAGACGTTCGAACGCGAGCACGAGATGTCGCTGGCGGCGAGCCATCGCGAGATGCTCACCCAGACCGAGCGGGCGCTGACGCGTATCGAGAACGGCACGTACGGCGTCTGCGAGAGCTGCGGCAACCCGATCGGCAAGGCGCGGTTGCAGGCCTTCCCACGGGCCACCCTGTGCATGACGTGCAAGCAGCAGCAGGAGCGGCGTTGACGCCGCGCGCATGACCGACCATCGCAGCATGCCCGTCCCGGACGGGCTCGACGGCGAACGGCTGGACGCTGCGTTGTCTCGGCTGTTCGGCTTGTCGCGAACACGGGCGGCGTCGCTCGTCGCCGACGGGCAGGTGGCCCTCGACGGCGAGGTCGCGGTGAAGTCCGCCCGCGTGCACGGCGGCTCGTGGCTCGACGTCGACATGCCGGCGGCGCCCGCGCCGGTGACGGTCGTCCCCGAGCGGGTCGAGGGGATGCGGGTGATCCACGACGACTCGGACGTCGTCGTGGTCGACAAACCCGTGGGCGTGGCGGCGCACCCGAGCCCCGGCTGGCAGGGGCCGACGGTCGTCGGCGGCCTCGCCGGCGCCGGGTTCACGGTGACCACCAGCGGCGCCGCGGAGCGTCAGGGCATCGTGCACCGGCTGGACGTGGGGACCAGCGGCGTGATGGTGGTGGCGAAGTCGGAGCGGGCGTACACGTCGTTGAAGCGCCAGTTCAAGCAGCGCACGGTCGACAAGGTGTACCACGCGCTGGTCCAGGGGCACCCCGATCCGTCCCGCGGAACCATCGACGCGCCCATCGACCGGCACCCCACGCACGACTATCGGTGGGCCGTCGTCTCCGGCGGCAAGCCCAGCGTGACCCACTACGAGACGCTCGAGGCGTTCCCGGCCGCGAGCCTGCTCGAGGTCCACCTCGAGACCGGGCGGACGCATCAGATCCGGGTGCACATGGCGGCGGTGCACCACCCGTGCGTGGGCGACCTGACCTACGGGGCCGACCCCTCGCTGGCCGAGCGGCTGGGCGTCACCCGGCAGTGGTTGCACGCCTGCCGTCTCGGTTTCGAGCACCCGGACACGGGAGAGTGGGTCGAGTACGACGCCGCGTACCCCGACGACCTGCAGGTCGCGCTCGACCGCCTCGCCGCGTGAGTCTGCTGCCACCGGCCCTCAGGCTTCGGCTACGGGCTTCGGGCTTCGTCCGTTGGTCGTGAGCCTGCGGTGCGTCACCTGATCGTCGTTTGTGCACCTGATCGCTGCGGCGAGCGTGATCAGGTGACGTCTCCGGGTCGGGGAGCCACGCTTCTGTCACCTGATCATGTCCGGGAAGCGGACACCGAATGATCAGGTGACGGTTCGCGGCCGCAGGGCGCCGATCTGTCACCTGATCACCGGGTGTCCGCATCGTGGAGACGATCAGGTGACCTCCGGGGCCGTGCCGTCTCGGTATGCGGGCGGTTCTGTCCGGACAATGGACCCGGCGGTGGGCGTTCGGCTAGCATGAGCGCATGCGCTGCTATCACGTCTTTACCGAGCCGGCCCGGGTGGCCGGCCGCGGTCGGACGTAGCACCGCGGATTCCACACCCGAGTCGGCACCCAAGGCCTTCAGGCGTCTCGCCTGGGGCCTTTCGTCATTCACGGCGACGCGCGGCCGGCTCGCTGCGGGCGGCTGCGCCGGAACAGGAGCCATCAGTGACCGCACCCGCCTCGCGCGCCACCGAGCCGTCCCCGCACGGACGAGGAAAGGCCCGGCTGGTCCTCGCCGACGGCGTGACCGTCGGCGGACCGCGCGTCCCGATCGTCGCCCCGCCCGGAACCGGCGCGGACGCCGTCTACGTGGACGCCGCCTATGTGGACCCCGCCTACGTGGACGCTGCCACGGGCTCCACTGCCGGCATCGACATGGACGGCGCCACGAACGTCACCGGCCCGGGCGTACTGGTCGATCTCACGGCGGAGCCGGACGGCGGATCCGCTCGCTACACGGCCGCGTCGCACTCGGGTGCCTCCGTCGTGGTGGTGGCCGACGACGCCGCCGGCCCGGACCGGGAGCCGGCCAGGGAGTCCGTGGACGCCCCGCAGCGGCACACAGCTGCCGCGGCGCGTGACGCGGCGGTCGTGCTCCGGCTGCGCCGCGACAGCGCGCCCGGTGACGTGGCCGAAGCTGCCCGGCGAGCAGGGGCGGACGCCGTCCTGGTCGATGCCGATGACCTGCCGGCCCTGGAACAGGCCCGGCGTCACGGCGTGCCGGTGCTCGCCGACGTCGACACCGCGTCCGTGGCGGCGCAGGCGGCCGTGGCCGTCGTCGGCGGGGCGGACGGGCTGTGGCTGTCCGGTCCGGTGACGGCCGGCGACGTGGGGCAGGCGCGCGAGGCCGCGACCCGGCTGGCGCCCCTCGTGCGCCAGGCGGTGCCGGATTCGGTGCCGGGGTGCCGGGAGGCGCTCGACGGGGTGGACGCGGCGCTGGCGACGCTGCTGGAGCACCGGGTGGCGTTGGCGGGGCGTATCCAGCAGCTCAAGCCCGTCGGCGGGTACGCGGGCCGCGACGCCGACCGGGAAGCGGCGATCGTGCGGGCGATGGCGGGCCGGGCGCCGTCACTGGGCGCCGCTCGGCTGGCCGGCATCGTCGACGCGGTGATCGCCGCCGGGCTGGACGTGGCCGAGGCCCGAGACGACGGAACGCCGCCGGTGTGGCGGGGATGACCGGCCACCGAACCGGCGATCACACGCGACACATCCGTCACTTTCGTCACAGTCCCGTGGCGTGCCCGGAGAGTCTGCGAGCCGGCGCCTTCGAGGGCGCATAGGGTAGCTCCCGTTCCTTCTCGCGAGCCCTCTCGCGTGGTGTGTGTCGATCCCCGAGGAGGCGGCAGCAGTCGTGTCGAGCGCTGGGTCCAATGCAGGGAATTTCGTCCACCTGCACGTGCATACCGAGTACTCCATGCTCGACGGTGCGGCCCGGGTCGACGACCTGTTCGCCGAGGCGTCGCGGCTGGAGATGCCGGCGCTGGCCATGACCGACCACGGCAACGTCTTCGGCGCCCACGACTTCTACAGCAAGGCCAAGAAGCACGGCATCAAGCCGATCATCGGCACCGAGGCCTACGTGACCCCGCGCACCAGCCGGTTCGACAAGGTGCGGGTGCGCTGGGGCGACGGTTCCGGCGACGACGTGTCCGGCGGCGGTGCGTACACCCACATGACGCTGCTGGCCGCGAACACCGGCGGCATGCACAACCTGTTCCGGCTGTCCTCGCTCGCCTCGATCGAGGGGTTCTACTTCAAGCCGCGGATGGACCGGGAGCTGCTGCAGACGTACGCCGGCGGGCTCATCGCCACCACCGGGTGCCCCAGCGGCGAGGTGCAGACGCTGCTGCGCCTCGGCCAGTACAAGGAGGCGGTGGCCGCGGCGGCGGAGTTCCGCGACATCTTCGGCACGGACAACTACTTCGTCGAGGTCATGGAGCACGGCCTGGACATCGAGAAGCGCGTCCGCGACGACCTGCTGCGGCTGGCGAAGGAACTCGACCTGCCGCTGCTGGCCACGAACGACCTGCACTACACGCACAAGGACGACGCCAAGGCGCACGAGGTGCTGCTGTGCGTGCAGTCCGGGTCCACCATGGCCGACCCGAAGCGGTTCAAGCTCGACGGCGACGACTACTTCCTCAAGTCGCCCGAGCAGATGCGCGAGGTGTGGTCGGAGCTGCCCGAGGCCTGCGACAACACGCTGCTGGTCGCAGAGCGCTGCGACGTGAAGTTCTACGAGGAGCCGGGCGCGTACATGCCCAGGTTCCCGGTACCCGAGGGTGAGGACGAGGTCTCCTGGTTCGTCAAGGAGGTCGAGACCGGGCTGCACAAGCGCTACCCGGGCGGCATCCCGGACGAGGCGCGAAAGCGCGCCGAGTACGAGACCGAGGTCGTCACCGGCAAGGGCTACGCCGGCTACTACCTGGTGGTCGCCGACTTCATCAACTGGGCCAAGGACAACGGCATCCGGGTGGGCCCCGGCCGCGGCTCCGGTGCCGGGTCCATCGCCGCGTACGCCATGGGCATCACCGACCTCGATCCGCTCCCACACGGGCTCATCTTCGAGCGGTTCCTCAATCCCGAGCGGATGTCGATGCCCGACTTCGACGTCGACTTCGACGAGAGTCGGCGCGGCGAGGTCATCCGCTACGTCACGGACCGCTACGGCAGCGACCGGGTGGCGCAGATCGTCACCTACGGCACCATCAAGGCCAAGCAGGCGGTCAAGGACGCCAGCCGCGTCCTCGGATTCCCGTTCGCGATGGGTGAGCGCATCACCAAGGCGATGCCGCCGGCCGTCATGGGCAAGGACGTCCCGCTCACCGGGATCTTCGATACCGAGCACGCGCGCTACTCCGAGGCCGGCGAGTTCCGCTCGCTGTACGAGTCCGACGCCGAGGTGCGCAACGTCGTCGACACCGCCAAGGGCCTGGAGAACCTGAAGCGGCAGTGGGGTGTGCACGCGGCCGGCGTCATCATGTCGTCGGAGCCGCTGCTCGACACCATCCCGATCATGAAGCGCGAGCAGGACGGCGCGATCATCACCCAGTTCGACTATCCGACCTGCGAAGATCTCGGCCTGGTCAAGATGGACTTCCTTGGCCTGCGCAACCTGACGATCCTCGACGACGCGCTGCGCAACATCGTCCGCAACGGCAAGGACCCGGTCAACCTCGAGGCGCTTCCGCTCGACGACAAGGCCGCCTACGAGCTGCTGGGTCGCGGCGACACTCTCGGCGTGTTCCAGTTCGACGGCGGCCCGATGCGCTCGCTGCTGCGGCAGATGAAACCGGACAACTTCGAGGACATCTCCGCGGTCGGTGCGCTCTACCGGCCGGGGCCGATGGGCGCCAACAGCCACATCAACTACGCGCTGCGCAAGAACGGCCAGCAGCCCATCACGCCGATCCACTCCGAGCTCGCCGACGCCCTCGAACCCATCCTGGGCACGACCTACGGCCTGATCGTCTATCAGGAGCAGGTCATGGAGATCGCGCAGAAGCTGGCCGGGTACACGCTCGGCAAAGCGGATCTGCTCCGCCGGGCCATGGGCAAGAAGAAGCGAGAGGTCCTCGACGCCGAGTACGTCGGCTTCGCCGCGGGGATGAAGGAGAACGGCTACTCCGAAGAGGCCATCAAGACGCTCTGGGACATCCTCGTCCCGTTCTCCGACTACGCCTTCAACAAGGCGCACAGCGCCGCCTACGGCGTCATCTCGTACTGGACGGCCTACCTCAAGGCGAACTACCCGGCCGAGTACATGGCTGCGCTGCTCACGTCGGTGCGCGACGACAAGGACAAGACCGCCCTCTACCTGTCCGAGTGCCGCCACATGGGCATCAAGGTGCTGCCGCCGGACGTCAACGAGTCGGCGGGTGACTTCACTGCGGTCGGCACCGACATCCGGTTCGGGCTGACCGCCATCCGCAACGTGGGCTCCAACGTCGTCGACGGCATCGTCGCCGCCCGCAACGACGAGGGCCGGTTCGAGTCGTTCCCCGACTTCATGAACAAGGTGCCGGTCAACGTCTGCAACAAGCGGGTCGTCGAGTCGCTGGCCAAGGCTGGTGCGTTCGACTCGCTCGGGTATGCGCGCCGGGCGCTGGCGGCGGTGGTCGACGACGCCGTCGACACGGTCATCTCGCTCAAGCGCAACGAGGCGGTCGGGCAGTTCGACCTGTTCGGCGGGGCCGCCGAGGACAACGGCGGCAGCTTCGAGGTCGCGGTCCCCGAACTGTCCGAGTGGGACAAGAAGCAGAAGCTCGCCTACGAGCGCGAGATGCTCGGCCTGTACGTGTCCGACCACCCGCTGATGGGGCTCGAGCACGTGATCTCCGGCGCGTCGGACCACACCATCTCCTCGCTCGGCGACGAGGACGAGGTGCCCAACGGCACCACCGTCACGGTGGCCGGGCTGATCACGTCGTTGCAGCGCAAGGTCAGCAAGCGCGGCGACACGTGGGCCATCGTCACGATCGAGGACCTCGAGGGCGGCATCGACACGATGTTCTTCCCGGCGACGTACCAGCTGTACGCGCTGCAGCTCGCCGAGGACGAGATCGTCGTGGTGAAGGGCCGGCTGGACCGCCGCGAGGAGTCCCCGCAGCTGATCGCCAGCGAGCTGAGCCTGCCGGACCTCGCGGATGGTCCGACCGGGCCGATCGTGGTGTCCGTGCCGGCCAGCCGTTGCACGCCGCCGATGGTCGACCGGCTCAAGGACGTCCTGGTCACGCATCCCGGCGTGACCGAGGTGCACCTGCGACTGACGGGTTCGGGCCGGACCACCGTGATGCGCCTGGCCGACGGACTGCGGGTGACCCCGTCCACCGCGCTGATGGGTGATCTCAAGGCATTGCTGGGCCCGTCGTGTCTGACGTGACCGAGACCCGCGCGCAGCGGCTCGGCCACGCCGGCGCGGGGACGCTGCGGGTGCTCACCGAGGTCGTCGTGGCGACGGTGGTGCTGGGTGCCGGCATGGGCGTGCTGTGGTGGCTGCTGGCGCCGGAGGTCACCGGCGTGGTGGTCGGCGGCGAACTGGCCGTCGACGCGCACGAGGGACAGAAGCTGTTCGACCGCGACGCGAGGTTCGCGCTGCTCGCAGGGGCGTGTGGACTGGTCACGGCGGTGACGTTCGCGGCGCGTCACCCGCGGCGCCCGGTGACCGTGCTGCTGGCACTGGCGGTGCTGGGTGTCGGCGGGTCGCTGCTCGCGCAGCTGACCGGCTGGTTGCTCGGCCCGTCCGGCGACGTCTCCGGCCTGGCCGACGGAACCGAGCACGCGGTCCCGCTGCGCATGGACACGCAGGCGGGGCTCATCGTGTGGTCGATGGTGGCCACGGTCGTGGTCGCCGTCGTCGCGGTCTTCCGTGAGGACCGGACCCCGTTCGCCGTCCCGGGGCAGCCAGCACCGAAATGACGTTCGTGTGACACAGCCGTTGGTGGCCTGCGCGTGCCCGCAGCGGCGTAACGCCGTACTGGTGTCCGGGTGTCGTCGTGTCGTGGCGTCGTCGTGTCGTGGTGTGGTTCGCGCGCAGATTCGTATGTCGATGCTCGCTGCTGGCCGCCTCGGCGGCGTCGATCCGAGTGATCGTCACACGAGCCCGACGTGATCAGCTGACGCGGGCGATGGTCGCGGTCTTCGCCTCAGTCGTCCGCACCAGATTCGATGGCGTGATTTCGAGGTCCAGTCCCCGGCGCCCGGCGGAGACGTACACCGTCTCGTGGTCGAACACCGATTCGTCGACGACGGTCGGCAGCTTCTTGCGCTGGCCGAAGGGACTGATGCCACCGACGACGTACCCGGTGGCCCGCTCTGCGCGGGAGGTGGCGGCCATGACCGCCCGCTTGCCCGAGGCTGCCCGGGCGAGCGCCTTCAGGTCGAGCGAGCCGGACACGGGGACGACGGCCACGACGAACGCGTCGTCGATCTCGGCCAGCAACGTCTTGAACACCCGTGCGGGAACCACGCCGAGCGCGCGTGCGGCTTCGAGCCCGAACGACGGCGCGGAGGAGTCGTGGGTGTAGGGGTGCAGGGTGTACGGCACGCCAGCATGTTCCAACGCCGTTGTCGCAGGGGTGCTTGATCGTTGGCGCGTTGCACTCATTGGGGCAATCTAGTCCGATCCGGCCCGTTCCGTCATCGAACGCGCCGTGACCTGCGCGTTCTACCGGTCCGGTGGGCCCGCCGGCCGGGCGCGTCCCGGCGATCGGCCGTACGGTCCATTAGGCTGCGACGACCGATGCCGGCCGCGGTGCGATGTTCTGGAGGCGACGCCGATGCCGCTGTTCGACCTGCCCCTGTCAGAGCTGCGCGAGTACCGTCCCGAGCGCAGCGAGCAGCCGGACTTCGACGACTTCTGGTCGCGCACGCTCGCCGAGGCCGCGGCGTTCCCACTGGACGCCCGGTTCACGCCGTACGACGCGGGGTTCGGCCTCGTGGACGTGTACGACGTCACCTACGCCGGCTGGGGCGGGCACCGTATCGCCGGATGGTTGCTGGTCCCGGCGGGCGCGTCGGAGCCGCTGCCGACGGTGGTGCAGTACATCGGCTACGGCGGCGGCCGTGGGTTCCCGCACGACTGGCTCGCTTTCGTGGCCACCGGGTGCGCGACGTTCGTCATGGACACCCGCGGGCAGGGCTCGGCCGGCACGCCGGGTGACACACCCGATCCGGTCGGCGGCGACAACCCGCAGAGCCCGGGGTTCATGACGCGCGGCGTGCTCGACCCGGACCAGTACTACTACCGGCGGGTGTTCACCGACGCCGTCCGCGCGGTGGACGCGGCCGTCTCGCATCCACTGGTCGACGGTGACCGCGTCGTGGTCGCCGGAGGCAGCCAGGGCGGCGGCATCACCCAGGCGGTGGCGGCGCTGCGGCCGGGCCTGATGGGTGCGATGATCGACGTGCCGTTCCTGACCGGCTTCCGCCGGGCCACCGAGATCGTCGACACGCTGCCCTACGGCGAGATCAGCACCTACCTGTCGATCCACCGCGACCAGGAGGAGCAGGTGTTCGGAACGCTCTCGTACTTCGACGGCATGAACTTCGCGGTGCGCAGCGAGGTGCCGGCGCTGTACAGCGTCGCGCTGATGGACCCGATCTGCCCGCCGTCGACGGTGTTCGGCTCGTTCAACCACCATGCCGGCCCGAAGGAGATCCGGGTGTGGACGTACAACAAGCACGAGGGCGGTCAGACGTTCCAGATCCGTGAGCAGCTGCTGTGGCTGCGTGAACAGTTCAAGCGCGACGACGGCCCCGGTACGGGGCGAGGGACGTGGTGGCGATAGCCGAGCACTCGATCGTCGTGGCCGGCACCGACGGGGTGATCACGCGGTGGAACGACGGCGCGGTCGCGCTGTTCGGTCATCGCGCCGAGGAGGCGGTCGGACGCAGCCTCGACCTGATCGTGCCGGAGCACCTGAGGCAGGCGCACTGGACGGGCTTCCGCCGCGCGATGGACCACCCGCAGGTCCGTGACCTGGCCGCCGACCTTCCGGTGCTGTGCGCCGACGGCGAGATCCGGCATTACGCGGGCCGGCTGCTGGTTCTCAGCGACGCGTTGGGCGTGGCGATCGGAGCGATGGCGGTCTACGCCCCCGAGGGCAGCACCGGCGTCCGCCCGTTCGGCTAGTGGGGGACGTCGCCGTCGTTCCGGACGACGGGACCGGTCCGGCGCCGGGTCTCGGATGAGCCGCGGCGTCGCGTCGCGTAGACTCTGCGCACGGAGCACAATGGCGTTGTGCAAAGCGCAATGGAAGGTCACGTGGACAGGAACTCCTCGTCGTCGCTGCGCAGGGCGCTGGCCCTGCTGGACGAAGTGGCGGCTGCCACCCCGGACGGCGGAGCCACGCTCGGTCAGCTGGCCGCCTCCGTCGAGGTGCACAAGAGCTCGGTGCTGCGGCTGCTCGCGCCGATGGCCGACGCTGCGCTCGTCCGGGTCGACAGCGGGCGCTACCGCCTCGGCCCGCGCGCGGCGCAACTCGGCGCGGTGTACCTGGCGGCGCTGGACCTGCGTGCGGTGGCGCATCCGCTGCTCGAAGAACTGGTCGACGCGACCGGCGAGACGGTCTACCTGGTGCTGCCGGACCTGCCGGAGATGGTGTACGTCGACAAGATCGACGGGCCCGGGCGGGTGCGGATGGCCTCGAGCATCGGCTCGCGCCAGCCCGCGCACTCGACCGGCGTCGGCAAGGCCTACCTCGCCTTCGCCGGGGACGAGGCCGTCGACCTCGTCGTCGGGCACGGAATGCCCGCCCGCACCGAGCAGACCGTCACCGACCCGCGGCGGTTCCGGGCCGAACTGTGCCGCGTGCGTGACCGCGGATACGCCGTGGACGACGTCGAGAACGAGGCGGACATCCGCTGCGTCGCCGCGCCGATCGTCGACCACGCGGGCAGCGTGACGGCGGCCCTGTCGGTGGCCGGCCTGGCCACCCGGATCACTCCCGAGCGTTACGAGCACCTCGGTGGTCTCGCCGTGCGGACGGCCCGTGCGGTGTCGGCCGCGCTCGGAGCCCCCGACCCGAAGATCATCGGCGCGCTCCGTGCGGAGGACGGCTGAGATGCTGATGATCACGAGAAGAACCGGACGTTCTGGAGGTTACGCATGACCGTTGCCGAACGCAGACAGCCGAGCAGGCAGCTGCGAGAGACCGGTGTGATGGCGATCCTGCGCGCCCGCTCCGCGGAGCGCTTCACCGACGTGAGCAGGGCACTGGTCGACGCGGGCATCACCTGCCTGGAGATCACGCTCACCGTGCCGGGCGCGATCGAGGCGATCGGCAACCTGCGCGCCGAACTTCCGGACGATGTCGACGTCGGCGCCGGCACGGTGACCGACGGTGTGCAGGCGCGGGCCGTGGTCGAGGCCGGCGCGGGCTTCGTCGTGTCGCCGTCCGTCGAGCCGGACGTGCTCGCGGTCGCGGCCGAGGCCGGAGTGCCCTCCTATCCGGGCGCCTTCACGCCGACGGAGGTGCTGACCGCGTGGCGCGCCGGTGCCTCGATCGTCAAGCTGTTCCCGGGATCCGCCGTCGGGCCGTCCTACATCACGAGCCTGGCCGGGCCGTTCCCGGACATCGAGATCATGCCGACCGGCGGGGTGAGCCTGACGAACATCGGCGACTGGATCAGTGCCGGTGCCTCCGGCGTGGGCCTGGGCGGTCCGTTGCTGGGCGACGCCGCGGACGGCGGCGATCTCGGCGCGCTCGCCGAACGCGCCCGGGTGGCGCTGGCCGCGGTGCGCCAGGCCCGGGGAGGTGTGGCGTGAACGCCGGCATGGTGACCCTCGGCGAGACGATGGCGCTGGTCTCCGGCGCGGAGGTCGGCTCGTGGGCGGGGCATCGGGACCTCAAGCTGTCGGTGGCCGGCGCGGAGTCGAACGTCGCCATCGGGGTGCGTCGACTCGGGCACCCGGCGAGCTGGATCAGCCGCGTCGGGGCCGACGGATTCGGCGAGCTGATCCTGCGCGAGCTCCGCGCCGAGAGCGTGTCCGCGCTGGCGACGACGGACGACGTGCGCCCGACCGGCCTGATGGTCAAGGAACGGCCGAACAGCCTGCGCACGCACGTGCGGTACTACCGCGGCGGCAGTGCTGCCGCGGGCATGACGGCGGCGGACGTGGACGAGCAGGCGGTCACGTCCGCGGCGGTACTGCACGTCACCGGCATCACGCCCGCGCTCGGCCGGGGGCCGGCGGAGGCGGTCCGGCACGCCGTCCGGCTCGCCCGTGACGCCGGGGTGACGGTCTCGCTGGACGTCAACTACCGCTCCGCGCTCTGGAGTCGCGACGACGCCGGCGCGGCGCTCGCGCCGCTGGTGGCGCAGGCCGACGTGGTGTTCGGCGGCCCCGAGGAGGCTTCGCTGCTCGTCGACGAGGCCGATCCGGAGCGGATGGCGCGCGACCTGGTGTCGCTCGGGCCGGGCCAGGCCGTCGTCAAACTGGGCGCGGACGGCGCGGTGTCCTGCATCGACGGCATCGTGACCAGCACCCCGGTGGTGCCTGTCCGGGTGGTCGACACCGTCGGCGCCGGCGACGCGTTCGTGGCCGGGTACCTGGCCGAGCTCATGTCCGGCGCGGAGTCGGAGCAGCGGCTGCGCACGGCCGCGGCTGCCGGCGCGTTCGCCTGCACCGCCCTTGGCGACTGGGAGGGCCTGCCCACCGGCGCCGACCTGCGGGCTCTGGTCGGCGGGGGAGACCAGGTCCGCCGCTGACGCCGCCGATGCCGTCTGACGGATGGGGGTGTGGTTACTGGCGCTATGGCCCCAGTAACCACACCCCCATCCGCTCGCGATCTTCGCCGACGCGCTCGGCTGACGGCCGCGGGCGGGGTAATGTCCGCCGCAGGACAACGTCAGCTCCACCGTGGAGGCCGGCCATGACCGAGACGACGCCCCACCAGAGCTTCCGGCAGGCACGCGATCTGCTCCTGGATTCGCGTGCCGACCTGGACGGCGCGCGCCGGCGGTACGTGCCGCCGCGGCCGGCCACGTTCAACTGGGCGCTCGACTGGTTCGACCAGGTCGCCCGGTCCGAGCCGACCGCCGGGCGGGTGGCGCTGCGGGTCGTCGACGAGCAGGACGAGACCGCGCTGACCTACGCGGAGCTGTCCGAACGCTCGGACCGGCTCGCGAACTGGTACCGCGCCCAGGGCATGCGGCGCGGCGACCGGCTGCTGCTGATGCTGGGTAACCAGGTCGAGCTCTGGGAGACCATGCTGGCCTGCATCAAGCTCGGCGTCGTCATCGTCCCGGCCACCACGCAGCTGTCCGCGGCCGACATCGTCGACCGGATCCGGCGCGGCGGCATCGGGCACGTCGTCGCGCGAGCCGCGGACGCCGAACGGCTCGACGCCGCCGCGGGTGAGTGCACCCGCATCGCGGCGGGCGGAGCGCCCACGGGCTGGCTGGACCACCGCGACGGCCTGGAACACCACGGCGGGTTCGAGCCGGACGCTCCGACCTTCGCCGACGACACGCTGCTGCTGTACTTCACGTCCGGCACGACCACGCTGCCGAAGCTGGTCGAGCACTCGCACGTGTCCTACCCGATCGGGCACCTGTCCACGATGTACTGGGTGGGGTTGCAGCCCGGCGACGTGCACGTCAACGTGTCGTCGCCGGGGTGGGCGAAGCACGCGTGGAGCACCGTGTTCGCGCCGTGGAACGCCGAGGCGACGGTGCTGGTCATCAGCCAGCCCAGGTTCGACGCCGAAGGGCTGCTGGAGACCATGGCCGCCCACGAGGTCACCACGTTCTGCGCGCCCCCGACCGTGTGGCGGATGCTCGTGCAGGCCGACCTGGCCGCCTTCCGCGGGCGCATCCCGCTGCGTGAGGTCGTCGCCGCGGGCGAGCCGTTGAACCCGGAGGTCATCGAGCAGGTCCGGCAGGTGTGGGACGTCACGGTCCGCGACGGCTACGGGCAGACCGAGACCTGCGCGCAGATCGCCAACACTCCCGGCCAGCCGGTCCGGCCCGGCTCCATGGGGCGGCCGCTGCCCGGGTACGAGGTGGTGCTGCGCGAGCCCGCCAGTGGGGCGGACCGCACCAGCCCCGGCGGGGAGGGTGAGGTGTGCCTGCGCCTCGACCCGCGACCGGTGGGGCTGATGACCCAGTACCGCGACGACCCCGAGCGCACCGCCGACGTCACCCGCGGCGGTGAGTACCACACGGGCGACGTCGCGACCATCGACGAGGACGGCTACATCACCTTCGTCGGCCGCACCGACGACGTCTTCAAGTCCTCGGACTACCGGATCAGCCCGTTCGAGCTCGAGAGCGTGCTCATCGAGCATCCCGCGGTCACCGAGGCAGCCGTGGTGCCGTCACCCGACCCGATCCGGCTGTCGGTGCCCAAGGCGTACGTGACGCTCGCCGCCGGGCACGAGCCGGACGCACAGACGGCCGGGTCGATCCTGCACTACGCCCGTGAGCATCTCGCGCCCTACAAGCGGGTGCGGCGGCTCGAGTTCGGCGAACTCCCGAAGACGATCTCCGGCAAGATCCGCCGGGTCGAGCTGCGCGACCGAGAGGACGATCTGCACGGGGACGGGACGCGCGGCGAGCAGGCGGGCGGTGCGGAGTTCTGGGAGGACGACGTCGCCGGCCTCGGCTCGTGACGATCTGGCGTCCGGGCGCGTCGTCCGCGTGATGAACCGGCGCACCGAGGCACGTCCCGGAATACGGTCCGGTTGTCCGCCTGGTGAGCTGCGCATCTACACTCGGGTAAGTGATACGCCGCATCGACCTGCGGGGGGCGAACGGCGACGGCAGCGCCGTCGACTACCGGTCGCTCGTCCCGCGCGCCGCCACTGACGTCGAGTCCACGCTGGAAGCCGTCCGGCCGATCTGTGCCGACGTCGAGCATCGCGGGCTGTCCGCGGTCAAGGAGCTCACGGCGCGGTTCGACGGCGTCGAGCTCGACGACGTCCGGGTTCCGGAGGCGGCCCTGGACGCGGCGCTGCGCACTCTCGACCCGCAGGTGCGTGCCGCGCTCGAAGAGTCGATCAGCCGGGCGCGTGCGGTTCACGCCGGTCAGCGCCGGACGGACACGACCGTCAGCCCTGTTCCCGGCGGCACCGTCACCGAGCGGTGGGTTCCGGTCGAGCGGGTCGGTCTGTACGTGCCCGGCGGACGCGCGGTCTACCCGAGCAGTGTCGTCATGAACGTCGTTCCCGCGCAGGAGGCCGGTGTCGGGTCGCTCGCGGTGACCAGCCCGCCGCAGCGTGACGCGCGCGGGCTGCCGCACCCGACCATCCTCGCCGCGTGCGCGCTGCTCGGGGTCACCGAGGTGTACGCCGTCGGCGGCGCCCAGGCGGTGGCCATGTTCGCCTACGGCGTGCGCGGCGACGACGGCACCTGGGCATGCCCGCCGGCCGACCTCGTCACCGGTCCGGGCAACGTCTACGTCGCGGCGGCCAAGCGACTGCTCAAGGGCCGCATCGGCATCGACGCCGAGGCGGGTCCCACCGAGATCGCGGTGCTGGCCGACAGCGGCGCCGACCCCGCACACGTCGCCGCGGACCTGATCAGCCAGGCCGAGCACGACCCGCTGGCGGCCAGCGTGCTCGTCACCGACAGCCCGGCACTGGCCGACGCCGTCGACACGGAGCTGACCCGTCAGGTGGCCGCGACGAAGCACGTCGAGCGTGTCCGAACCGCACTCGGCGGCGCGCAGTCGGCGAGCATCGTCGTCGACGACCTCGACCAGGGGCTCGCGGTGGTCGACGCCTATGCGGCGGAGCACCTGGAGATCCAGACCGCCGACGCGGCGGCGGTGGCGGCACGCGTGCGCAATGCCGGCGCGGTGTTCGTCGGGCCGTACGCCCCGGTCAGCCTGGGCGACTACGTCGCCGGCTCCAACCACGTGCTGCCCACCGGCGGCAGCGCGCGGCACACCGCCGGGCTGTCGGTGCAGTCGTTCCTGCGCGGCGTGCACATCGTCGAGTACGACGAGCAGGCGTTGCGCACCGCCGCGCCGCACGTGCGTGCGCTCGCCGACGCCGAAGACCTGCCCGCGCACGGCGACGCCGTCGGCGTGCGGTTCGGGACCGGCGACGAGGAGCGCCGCGGATGAGCGAGCTGCCGATCCGCGACGAGCTGCGCGGAATCCAGGCGTACGGCGCTCCGCAGCTCGACGTTCCGGTCTGCCTGAACGTCAACGAGAACCCGTTCCCGCCGTCCGAGGCGCTGGTCGCCGACGCCGCGGCCGCGGTGGCCGACGCGGTCCGCGGACTCAACCGGTACCCGGACCGGGAGGCGTCCGAGCTGCGCGCCGGCCTCGCGGCCTACCTCGAACGCGAGTCCGGCGTGTCGCTGCGGCCCGAGCAGGTGTGGGCGGCCAACGGGTCGAACGAGGTCATGCTGCAGATCCTGCAGGCCTTCGGCGGCCCCGGCCGGGTGGCGCTGTCGTTCGCGCCGACGTACTCGATGTATCCGGAGTACGCCCGCGACACCGCCACCACCTGGGTCACCGCGCCGCGGCGCGAGGACTTCACCGTCGACGTCGACGCCGCGCTGGAGGCCGTCGCCACGCACCGGCCGTCGGTGGTGCTGGTGGCCTCGCCGAACAACCCCACGGGGACGGCGGTCCCGCTGGATCTCGTCCGGCGGCTGCACGACGCGACGGAGGCCACCAGGACGGTCGTGGTCGTCGACGAGGCGTACGCGGAGTTCCGCCGGGACGGGACGCCGAGCGCCCTGAGCCTGTTGGCCGGCCATCCGCGGCTGGTGGTGACCCGCACCATGAGCAAGGCGTTCGCCTTCGCCGGAGCGCGCCTCGGCTACGCCGCCGCGTCCGAGGAGGTCGTGGACGCGCTACGGGTGGTGCGGTTGCCGTATCATCTGTCGGCGGTGACGCAGGCGGTCGCGTCGGCGGCGCTGCGCCACGCCGACGAGCTGCAGGCCCGGGTACGCCAGCTGCGTGACGAGCGCGACCGGCTCGCCGAGTGGCTGCGGTCGACGGGGCTCGAGGTCGCCGACTCGGACGCGAACTTCCTGCTGTTCGGCCGGTTCTCGGACCGGCATGCGGTATGGCAGGGTCTGCTGGACCGCGGAGTCCTGATCCGCGAGACGGGACCGGACGGGTGGCTACGGGTCTCGGTGGGCACGCCCGACGAAACGGCCGCGTTCACCGCGGCGCTGACAGCGGTGGTCGGCGACGGCGCGCGTGCCGGCGCGACAGTGGTGACGGGAGAACGATGATGAGTGATCGCACGGCGAAGGTCGAGCGGACGACCAGCGAGAGCACGGTCGCCGTCCAGGTCGACCTGGACGGCTCCGGCCGGCACGACATCGCCACCACCGTCGGCTTCTACGACCACATGCTCACCGCGTTCGCCAGGCACTCGCTGATCGACCTGACCGTCAGCGCGGAGGGCGACACGCACATCGACGTCCACCACACCGTCGAGGACACCGCCATCGTGCTCGGCCAGGCGCTGCGCGAGGCGCTCGGCGACAAGACCGGCATCGTCCGCTACGGCGAGGCGACCGTGCCGCTGGACGAGGCGCTCGCGCACGCGGTGGTGGACGTGTCCGGCCGCCCGTACTTCGTGCACGCCGGCGAGCCCGCCGGGCAGGAGCACGTGCTGATCGGCGGACACTTCACCGGGTCGCTGACCGCGCACGTCCTCGAGAGCATCGCCCACCACGCCGGGCTGACCATGCACGTACGGGTGCTCGGCGGGCGCGACCCGCACCACGTCGCCGAGGCGCAGTTCAAGGCTGTGGCGCGAGCGCTGCGTACGGCCGTCGCGTACGACCCGCGCGAGCTCGGCGTGCCGTCCACGAAGGGCGCCTTGTGACGCGGCTGAGTTCCGTTCGCGGACGGCGCCCGGAACCCGTCCTCGCCCGCGGCTCGCTCGTGCCTCGCTCGCCGATGCCCGTCCGCACCATGGACGGGTTCCGGCCGCCGTCCGCGAGGCGCGTCCCCGTTGTCGCTCGCCGATGCCCGTCCGCACCATGGACGGGATCTCCCCGCCCCCCACACGGGCGGCTCCGGCTGACGTCCGTTCGCGGACGGCGCCCGGAACCCGTCGTCGCCTGCGGGTCAGCGGAGGCGCGCGAGGAAGTCGAGGACTCGCGTCTCGTAGTGGTCCGGGTCGACGTTCCAGCTCTGGACGTGCTCGGCGTCGGTTCGCAGGTACGTCACCAGATCCGGGCGGGCCGCGGCGAGCGCGTCCGACGACGAGACCGGCACTGTCGAGTCGTTCGCGCCGTGGGCCAGGAACACCGGCACGTCCAGCCGTTCGGCACGGGTCACCTGGTCCATGGCGATCAGGTCGACACCGGCGCGCCACCGCACCGCCGTCGCGGCGACCCGGGCGGCGAAGCGGGGCATCCCGCGCTGGGCGGCCTGGTAGGTCAGAATGTCCGGCCACGACAGCGCGGGCGCGTCGTACAGCACCCCGGCCACGCCGTCGGAGCCGTGTGTGCGCAGGTAGTTCCCGATGATCGCGCCGCCCATCGAGTACCCGGCCAGGATCACGTCGCGGGCGCCGCGAGCACGCGCTTCGCTGACCGCTGCGGCGAGATCGTCGGACTCGGTCCAGCCGAGACCGAACTCGCCGCCGGGGTCCGCGGGTGCGCCGTCGTCGTTGCGGTAGGCGACGGACAGTTGCGGGTAGCCGGCTGTGTGCAGCGCGGGCATCAACCGGTAGCCCTCGGCGCGGGAGCCGCCGCGGCCGTGCACGTGCACGACCCAACGGGCCCCGCCGGCGGCGGGCAGGTACGTCGCGGGGTAGCGGCCCAGCGGCCCGTCGTAGCCGATCTCGCCGACGTCCAGCCCGGTGACCGTGGCCAGCTCCGCCGGCTCGAGCGGTGCGGCGTAGAAGTCGAGGCGGACGGTGGCGCCGACGGCCGGGGTGTCGGGGTAGGCGCGCAGGCCGCGCACGACGGTGCCCGCGGTGCCGGAGGCACGCACGACGCGGACATCCGGCCCCACCCGGGCATAGCCGCCGGGCCAATGCACTCCGAGCAGCCCCGGTTGGTCGGCGCCCGTGCCGGACAGGGTGACGGTGGATCCGGTGACCGCGACGACGGTCAGCGGAAACTCCGGCGGGTCGGGGCGGACCCGCAGCAGCTCGTCCGCGTAGTACCAGGCCCCGGCCGCGGTGCTCGTGAGCGCCACCCCCACGGCGGTCGCCGACCCGGCGACGGCGACACGCCGCCAGCGCCGCGGACGGCCTCCCGCAGTGGCGGCCGGCACGGGCCGATGATCGTCGAGGCTCACGAGCGAAGTGTGACACGCGGGAGGCACGGATGAGCGGCCGGCGGGTGGTCGTGCTGGACTACGGGTTCGGCAACGTGCGATCGGCGGTGCGCGCGCTGCGCGAGGTCGGTGCGGACGTCACGCTGACCGCGGACCGCACCGCCGCGATGGACGCCGACGGCCTGGTGGTGCCCGGAGTCGGCGCGTTCGCGGCGTGCGCCGACGGCGTCCGGGCGGTGCGCGGACACGAGGTCGTCGGGCGCAGGCTCGCGGGCGGGCGCGCGGTGCTGGGCATCTGCGTGGGCATGCAGATCATGTTCGATCGCGGCGTCGAACACGGTGACGAGGCCGAGGGTCTGGGGGAGTGGCCGGGTACGGTCGAGCGGATCCAGGCCACGCCGGTACCGCACATGGGCTGGAACACGGTCGACACGCCGGCCGACACGGCGCTGTTCGACGGTGTGCGCGACGAACGCTTCTACTTCGTGCACTCCTACGGGGTGCGGCGATGGGGCCTGCAGGACACGGGGCGGTTCGAGCCGCCGCGGGTGACCTGGTCCGAGCACGGCGGCGACCGGTTCGTCGCCGCCGTCGAGAACGGTCCGCTGTCGGCGACGCAGTTCCACCCGGAGAAGTCCGGGGACGCGGGGCTGCGGCTGCTGGAGAACTGGGTGAAGGGTGTGCAGACGTGACGACGTGGGATTCCGGCGCCTACGACCGCGACTTCGCGTTCGTCGCGGCGTACGGAGCCGAGCTGCTCGACTGGCTGGTGCCACAGCCCGGCGAGACGATCCTCGACCTGGGCTGTGGCACCGGTGACCTGACCGCGCGCATCATCGAGTCGGGCGCGACCGCCATCGGCATGGACGCCGACGCCGACATGATCGAGGCCGCCCGGGCCCGGCTCGGCGACGACGTCGAGCTGCGGGTCGCGGACGCGCACGACTTCAGCGTCGACCGTCCCGTCGACGGCGTGGTGTCCAACGCGGCCCTGCACTGGATGCCGGCGCAGGTCGAGGTGCTCGGGTGCGTGTCCGACGCGCTGCGCGTCGACGGCCGGTTCGTCGCCGAGATGGGCGCGACCGGGAACGTGGCCGCGATCACCGCGGCGGTCGACGAGGCGTGCCTCGAGGCGGGACGGCCCCGGCCGGCGTGGCCGTGGTTCTTCTCGTCGCCGGCGCAGTACGCGGCGATGCTCGAGGACGCGGGCCTCGAGATCCGCCAGCTGGACTTCTACGACCGGCCGACCCAACTGGCCGGGCCGGACGGGCTGCTGAAGTGGCTGTCGATGTTCGCCGCCGACGTGGTCGCCGCGCTGCCGGCCGACGTGCTGCGCCGTGCCGAGGAGATCGCCCGGCCGCAGCTGTGGCACGACGACGCCTGGTGGGCCGACTACCGGCGGCTGCGGTTCCGGGCGGTGAAGCTCGGATGAGCGGCCCCGGACGACACGAGGACGAGGGAGACCATGGCAGGCGTCACGACGGCCGGCGAGACGACGCGGGCGAGGCGACGATGACGGAGCTGGAGCTGCTGCCGGCGGTGGACGTGGTCGACGGCCAGGCCGTGCGGCTCGTGCAGGGCGCCGCGGGCAGCGAGACCTCGTACGGCGCGCCGCTGGAGGCCGCGCTGGCGTGGCAGGACGCGGGCGCGGCGTGGGTGCACCTGGTGGACCTGGACGCGGCGTTCGGGCGCGGGAGCAACCGCGAGCTGCTGGCCGAGGTGGTCGGGCGCCTGGACGTCGCGGTGGAACTGTCCGGGGGCATCCGCGACGACGAGTCCCTCGAGGCCGCCCTCGCGACCGGGTGCGCGCGGGTGAACCTGGGCACGGCAGCGCTGGAGAACCCGGACTGGACCGCCGCCGCGATCGCCCGGCACGGCGACCGCGTCGCGGTCGGCCTGGACGTGCGCGGGACGACGCTGGCCGCCCGCGGCTGGACCCGCGAGGGCGGCGACCTGTGGGAGGTGCTCGACCGGCTGGACCGCGACGGCTGCGCCCGGTACGTCGTCACCGACGTCGCCAAGGACGGCACGCTGCGCGGGCCCAACGTCGATCTGCTGCGTGAGGTGTGCGCGCGCACCGACCGTCCCGTCGTCGCCAGCGGCGGCGTGTCCACCCTGGACGACGTCGCCGCGCTGCGTGCCCTCGTCCCGGCCGGGGTCGAGGGAGCGATCATCGGCAAGGCGCTGTACGCTGGCGCGTTCACGCTGGAGGAGGCACTGAAGGTGGCGAGCACATGACCGTCCGGGTCGGCTCCGGCGCCCCGTGGGAGGCGATCGTCGGTTACAGCCGCGCGGTTGCCGCGGACGGGCACGTCTGGGTCAGCGGCTGCACCCCGATCGCCGACGGCGACGTCGTGCACGAGGGCGACGCGTACCTGCAGACCGTGCAGACCCTGCGCAACGTCGCTGCCGCGCTGGAGCGTGTCGGCGCGGCGCCCGAGGACGTGGTGCGCACGCGCATCTTCGTCACCGACATCTCCCGCTGGGAGGAGTACGGCCGCGCACACGGCGAGATGTTCGGCGACATCCGGCCGGCTACGTCGATGCTGCAGGTCAGCGCGTTGATCGATCCGCGGCTGCTGGTCGAGATCGAGGCGGTTGGCTACCGGGCGGGGCTCGGCGGCCCGACGGAGGAGGCGTCCTGAGCGTCGCGGTGCGTGTCATCCCGTGCCTGGACGTGGACGCCGGCCGGGTGGTGAAGGGCGTGCGCTTCGCCGACCTGCGCGACGCCGGCGACCCGGTGGAGATGGCCGCCGCGTACGGCCGTGAAGGCGCCGACGAGCTGGTGTTCCTCGACATCACCGCGTCCAGCGACGACCGGTCGACGATGTACGACGTGGTGTCGCGCACGGCCGACGCGGTGTTCATCCCGCTGACCGTGGGCGGAGGGGTGCGCACCGTCGAGGACGTGGACCGGCTGCTGCGCGCCGGAGCGGACAAGGTCGGCGTGAACACGGCGGCCGTCGCACGTCCGGAGCTCGTGGGCGAGATCGCCGAGCGTTTCGGCGCCCAGGTGCTGGTGCTCTCGGTCGACGCACGCCGCGGCGGCGACACCGCGTCCGGCTTCGAGGTCACCACGCACGGCGGACGCCGCGGCACCGGCACCGACGCGGTGAGCTGGGCCCGGCGCGCCGCCGACCTCGGCGCCGGCGAGATCCTGCTCAACTCGATGGACGCGGACGGCACGAAGAACGGCTACGACGTCGAGATGCTGCAGGCGGTGCGTGCCGCCGTCGACGTGCCGGTCGTCGCCAGCGGGGGCGCCGGGGCGCTGTCGCACTTCGCGCCCGCCGTGGCGGCCGGCGCGGACGCGGTGCTGGCCGCCAGTGTGTTCCACTTCGGCGACCTGCCCATCCGGGACGTGAAGGAGACGCTCGCGGCCGCGGGCCACCCGGTGCGCTGACCCCTGCGCTGGACGCTCGTGCCGCGGTCGCGTCGGCTGTTGTCACCTGATCGTCGTCCCGTCACCTGATCGTCGTCGACGTGTCGATCAGGTGACGACAGAAGTGTGGCCCCTGCTGCGGCCCGGAGCTCGGGTCACCTGATCATGTCCGATCGGTGGACACGAAACGATCAGGTGACAGTATGACGGTCCACGACGGCGATCTGTCACCTGATCATTCCCGGCTCGGCTGTCACCTGATCATTTCCTGCTCTGTCGGGCCGTGGCCGCACCCCGAGGCACGATCCCCGAGGCACGATGCGCTCGCGGCGGGCGCTCGCGGCGGGCGCTCGCGGCGGGCGCTCGCGGCGGGCGGTGCGGCGGCCCCAGGAGTGTCGGTGCCGGTTGGTACCGTACGTGTCCAGGTATCCCGCTCGCATTCGCGCCGTGTCCGCGCGCCCCGGTTCGCGCAGTGGGTCATCGTTGCCGACGTGGAGGCGCAGTGACGGACGAGCGACAGGCGACCCTGCGTGAGGGGTTCCGCGTCCTGTGGCGGGCGCTGCGTGACGAACCGGTCATTCTGGGCGTCGCGGTGGCCGGCAGCGCGCTGTACGGCATCATGACCGTCGCCTCGTCGGTGGTCATCGGCAGGGTGACCGACGACGTCGTCGTGCCCGCGTTCCGCGAGGGCGACACCACGACGGGCGCGCTCGTCGCCGCGGCGCTGGCCATCTTCGTCACCGCGCTGCTCAAGGCCGCGGGCATCGTGGTCCGGCGCTACTACGCGGGGCTCGGGCAGTACCGGCTCAACGCCCGCTACCGGCGCCGCGTCACCCGGCAGTACCTGCGGCTCCCGCTGTCCTGGCACCACCGGCACTCCACCGGCACGCTGCTGTCCAACGCGAACGCCGACGTCGAGGCGACGTTCTTCCCGATCGCGCCGTTGCCGTTCGCGCTGGGCGTCGTGGTCATGCTGGTGTTCGCGCTGGTGTCGATGTTCCTGGCCGACCCGTTGCTCGCGCTCGTGGGCGCGCTGGTCTTCCCGGCCATCCTGCTGCTCAACTTCGTCTACCAGCGCCGGCTGTCGCCGCTGGCCACCCGCGCACAGGCGTTGCGCGCGGAGCTGTCCGGCGTGGCGCACGAGTCGTTCGACGGCGCCGCGGTGGTGAAGGCCATGGGCCGCGAGGCGGACGAGACGCACCGCTTCGCCGGCGTCGCCCACCAGTTGCGCGACGCGAACATCGGCGTCGGCCGCATCCGCGGCGCGTTCGACCCGGTGCTCGAGGCGCTGCCGAACCTGGGCGTTCTCGTCGTGCTCGCGGTGGGCTCGGTGCGGGTGGCCGACGGCACCCTCGAGGCGGGCACGCTCGTGCAGGTCGCCTATCTGCTCACCGTCACCGCGTTCCCCATCCGGGCCATCGGCTTCGTGCTCGGCGAGCTGCCGCGGTCGGTGGTGGGCTGGCGACGGGTGTCCGCGGTCCTCGACGCCACCGGATCGCTGCCGTACGGCTCGACCCGGCTGACCGGATCGGCGCAGCCGGCCAGGCTGGGCCTGAACGGGCTCTCGTACTCCTACGTCGACGGCGCGCCGGTGCTGAACGACGTCACCCTGGACGTCGCTCCGGGCCGCACCGTCGCCGTCGTCGGCGCTACCGGCTCCGGCAAGTCCACGCTGGCCTCGCTGCTGGTGCGGCTGGTCGACCCGGTGAGCGGTGCCGTCCTGCTGGACGGCACCGACCTGCGTGAGTTCGACCGCGGCGAGGTCGCGGAGGCCGTGTCTCTGGTGTTCCAGCAGCCGTTCGTCTTCGAGGACACGGTGCGCGACAACGTCACCCTGGGCCGCGACGCGCCCGACGAGTCGGTGTGGGCCGCGCTGCGACTCGCCCAGGGCGACGGGTTCGTCGCCGAGCTCGCCGACGATCTCGACGCGCCCATCGGCGAGCGCGGCGCGACGTTGTCCGGCGGCCAGCGACAGCGGCTGGCGCTGGCACGCGCCGTGGTGCGCGAGCCCAGACTGCTGGTGCTCGACGATGCCACCAGCGCCGTCGACCCGGAGGTCGAGCGTCGCATCCTGGCCGGGCTGCGCGACGCGTCGCTGCCGTCGACGGTGGTCGTGGTCGCCTACCGGCGCGCCACCATCGCGCTGGCCGACGAGGTCGTCTACGTCGACGGTGGCCGCATCAGCGCGCGCGGCACCCACGACGAGCTGCTGCGTACCTCGGCTGGCTACCGCGAGCTGATCACCGCCTACGAGCGCGACGCCGCCGAACGTGCGACGGCCGCGACGGACAGCACCGGAGGACAGGCGTGAGTTCCAGCACCACGACCGGCACGGCCCGGCTCGGCGAGACCGGTCACGACACCGCGCTCGGCACACTGCGGCGCGGGCTCGCCCTGTCTCCCGAGATCACCCAGGGCCTGGCGCTGACGCTGGCCATCGCCGCGGTCGCCACGGCGGGGCGGGTGGTCGTGCCCATCGCCATCCAGCAGACCATCGACGGCGGGCTGAACGCGCCGGGCGGCGCCGACCTCGGTTACGTCCGCTGGATGGTCGGGCTGGCCGCCGTCGGCGTCGTCGTGACCGTGGTCGCCGCGTTCTTCATGAACGTGCGGGTGTTCCGCGCCAGCGAGTCGGGGCTGGCCACGCTACGCACCAAGGCGTTCCGGCACGTGCACGACCTGTCGGTGCTGACGCAGGACACCGAGCGGCGCGGGTCACTCGTGTCCAGGGTCACCAGCGACGTCGACACGATCTCGCAGTTCGTCCAGTTCGGCGGGCTGATCATGCTGGTCAGCGTCGGCCAGCTGGTGGTCGCCACGGTGATCATGGCGATCTACTCGTGGCAGCTGACGATCCTGGTCTGGGTCTGCTTCCTGCCGCTGTTCGTCGCGCTGCGCTACTTCCAGCGGCTGTTGTCGGCGGCGTTCCTGCTCGTCCGCGAACGTGTCGGCTCGATGCTCGGCGCGGTGTCCGAGGCCGTGGTCGGCGCCCAGGCCGTGCGGGCCTACGCGGTCGAGGGGCGTACGCAGCAGCGGGTCGACGACGCGGTCGAGGCGCACCGGATGGCCGCCACCCGCGCGCAGCGGCTCGCGGCGTCGGCGTTCTCCACCGGAGAGGTGGTCGCGGGCATCGCCAACGCCGCCGTGGTGGTCGCCGGCGTGCTGCTCGGCGTCGCCGGCGACATCACGCTCGGGCGGCTGCTGGCGTTCATCTTCCTGGTCACCCTGTTCATCGCACCGGTGCAGGTCGCCACCGAAGTGCTGGCCGAGGCGCAGAACGCGATCGCCGGGTGGCGGCGGGTCCTCGGCATCCTGGACACCCGCGCCGACGTCGCCGACCCCGGTGACGAGGGTGTGCGGCTGCCGCGCGGGCCGGTCGACGTCCGGTTCGAGCACGTCTCGTACGCGTACCCGGACGGGCCGACCGTGCTGCACGACGTCGACGTCGCCATTCCGCGGCACACGCGGGTCGCCGTCGTGGGCGAGACCGGTTCGGGCAAGACCACGTTCGCGAAGCTGCTGACCCGGCTGATGGACCCCGCGTCCGGACGGGTGCTGATCGACGGTGTCGACCTGCGCGACGTGCGGTTCGACTCGCTGCGCGAACGCGTCGTCATGGTGCCCCAGGAGGGGTTCCTGTTCGACGACACGCTGGCGGCGAACCTGCGCTACGGCCGCCCGGAGGCCACCGAGGACGACCTGTGGCGCGCGCTGACCGAGCTGGGCGTGGCCGACTGGGCCGACGGGCTGCCGTCCCGGCTGGCCACACAGGTCGGCCAGCGCGGCGAGTCGCTGTCGGCGGGAGAGCGCCAGCTCGTCGCACTGGCACGCGCCTACCTCGCCGACCCCGACCTGCTGGTACTGGACGAGGCCACCAGCGCGGTCGACCCGGCCACCGAGGTGCGCCTGGCGCGTGCGCTCGAGGGGATCTCACGCGGACGGACGTCGGTGACCATCGCGCACCGGCTGTCCACCGCCGAGGCCGCCGACGAGGTGTTCGTGTTCGACGCCGGCCGCCTCGCCGAACGTGGACGGCACAGCGAGCTCGTCGCCGCGGGCGGGCTCTACGCGGGCCTGCACGAGGCGTGGGTCGCCCAGTCGCGCTGACCCGTCATCCTCGGGTTCCGGGGCAGGCACAGCCGTGTACGGTGTGGCGCTGGTGTCGTTATGACGACACGATGTTCACACGGTGTCGCATCCTCGGTGTCAGCGGTTGGCGCCCTCGAGGGTGCCGGTGACGGGCCCGGCCGGGTCGAGGACGGTGCAGACGATCTCGCGGTCGCCCTGGGCCCACGACTCCTCGGTCGGCTCCAGCCACTGGACCTCGAGCTCGGACTCCTGGTAGCTCATTCCGACGAACGACTTGAACTCGGGGATGCAGTCCTTCTCGACCTGCTTCTGGAACGCGTCCGAGCCGGGGAACTCGCCGTCGGGCGCCTTGGTCACCGCGAAGACCTCCTGCTCGTGCTTCTCGTCGCACGGCGCCTTGGCCACGTTGCTGACCTCGGAGTCGGTCGCGAAGCTGCCGATGCAGTCGCCGAGCCCCACGTCGAAGACGTCGGCCGTCTCGGTGGCGGGCGCGCCGTCGTCGGCCGCAGCGGTCTCGGTGCCGCCGTTCGCGGACTCGCTCGCGGCCGCGGTCTCGTTGCCGCCGCCGGACTCGTCGTCGGAGCCGCAGCCGCTGAGGCTGATCGCGGCCACGGCGCCGAGCGCCGCGATGGTCGTGCGGATCGTGGACTTCACGGTGGGTGTTCTCCTTCGATAATGATCAACGCCACGGTGATCGCGGCGGCTACCTTGCTGTTCGTGCGACCGCCGGGGCGGCCGCGACGCACGGTGGTCGGTGCCGGCGCCGGCTGCGGACCCGCCCGGGGTGCCTGTCATCGCCCGGCGCCCTCGAGCGTCCCGGTGACCGGGCCGGCGGGGTCGTAGGCGAGGCAGACGATCTGGCGGTCACCCTGCTCCCACGACTCCTCGGTGGGCTGCAGCCAGTTGTAGTCGAGCTCGGAGTTCTTCCAGGCGACACCGACGAACTCGGCGAACCGGGCACCGCACTGCTTGGTCGCGCGGTTCTGGAAGGCGTCCGCGCCGGGGAACTGCCCGTCGGGCACCTCGGCGATCGCGTAGACCTCGTGCGTGTGCTCGTCCTCGCACGGCGCGAGCACGACGTCGGTGACCTCGTCGGCGTTGTCGACGTCGCCGAGGCAGTCACCCACCTTGATGTCGAACACGTCGGCGGAGTCGGCCGTCTCGGTCACGTTGCCCGAGGGGTCACGCTGGGGTTCGTCGTCACCCGAGCAGGACACGGTGGCGAACACCGCCACGGCACCCGCGACCGCGGCGATGGCGCGGATCGTGCGTGCCACTGCCGTGCACCCCTTCGTCTGTCGCTGTGCCGTCACCGCAGGTAGCCAACCACGACACCGTGCTCCGGGGCGTGGGCGTCCATGATACGAACCGTGCGGACACCGGGCCGTGGGGGACGCGCCGGGAGGCCCACCGCACCGGCCACCGCAGGTCGGGGAGAATGGTTCCATGCCCGACCTGGAGCCCACCCTAGCCGCTCGGCTCAGACGCAACGACGACGGCCTCATCGCCGCCGTCGTTCAGCAGCACGACACCGGCCAGGTGCTGATGATGGCGTGGATGAACGACGCCGCCCTGCACGAGACGCTGACGACCGGCCGTGCGACGTACTGGAGCCGCAGCCGCCAGGAGCTGTGGGTCAAGGGCGAGACGTCCGGTCACCGGCAGTGGGTGCGTGAGGTGCGCCTCGACTGCGACGGCGACACCGTCCTCGTCAAGGTCGAACAGGAGGGGCCCGCGTGCCACACCGGCAGCCACACCTGTTTCGACGACGGGCCGATCGAGGCCGTGGTGGGCCGGGCGCCGGGGACGACGGCGCGGTGAGCGGGCAGCTGGGGGCGGCGCCCGGGCTCGAGGAGTTCCGGGTACTGGCGAAGGATCGCAGGGTGGTGCCGGTGGTGCGCCGCCTGCTGGCCGACGGCGAGACCCCGGTGGGCGTCTACCGCAAGCTCGCCGCGGACCGCCCGGGCACGTTCCTGCTGGAGTCGGCCGAGCACGGCGGCGTGTGGTCGCGGTACTCGTTCGTCGGCGCGCGGTCGGCCGCGGTGCTGTCCGAGCGCGACGGCGTCGCCGTCTGGCACGGCAACCCACCGGTGGGCCTGCCTGCCGGAGGCGACCCGTGGGAGGCGCTGCGCGGCACCCTCGAGGCCCTGCACAGCGAACGACTTCCGGGGCTGCCGCCGCTGACCGGGGGCCTGGTCGGGTTCGTCGCCTACGACGCGGTACGCCGCCTCGAGCGGCTGCCCGAGACCACCGTCGACGACCTGCGGCTGCCGGACATGGCGTTCCTGCTGGCCACCGACATCGCGGTGCTCGACCACGACGACGGCACCATTCTGTTGGTGGCCAACGCGGTGAACTGGGACGACCGCGACCAGGGCGTCGACGAGGCGTGGCAGGACGCGGTGGGCCGGCTGGACCGGATGACCGCCGAGCTGGCCGAGCCGACGCCGTCGTCGGCGGCCTCGTTCGAGCCGGGCCTGCTGCCCGAGCACCACAGCGACACCCCGAAGGACCGGTTCCTGGCCGCCGTCGAGCAGGCCAAGGAGGAGATCCGGGCAGGCGAGGCGTTCCAGGTCGTCGTCTCGCAGCGCTTCCGCGCCCCGACCCACGCCGAACCGGTGGACGTCTACCGCGTGCTGCGCCGCGACAACCCGAGCCCGTACATGTACCTGCTGCGGCTGCCCGGCCCGGACGGCGGGGAGGACGGCTCCTACTCCGTCGTCGGCTCCAGCCCGGAGGCCCTGGTCAAGGTGGAGGGCGAGCGGGTGATGACGCACCCGATCGCCGGCACCCGCTGGCGCGGTGACACGCCCGAGGCCGACACCGCCCTGGCCGAGGAGCTGCTGGCCGATCCGAAGGAGCGCGCCGAGCACCTGATGCTGGTCGACCTGTCGCGCAACGACCTCGGCCGGGTCTGCGCGGCCGGCAGCGTCGAGGTCGTCGACTTCATGACGGTGCGCCGCTACAGCCACGTCATGCACATCGAGTCGACCGTCGTCGGCCGGTTGCGGGACGACCGCGGCGTGCTGGACGTGCTGGCGTCCTGCTTCCCGGCCGGGACGCTGTCGGGCGCGCCGAAGGTCCGCGCCATGGAGATCATCGACGAGCTCGAGACGACCCGTCGCGGGATCTACGGCGGCGTCGTCGGCTATCTCGACTTCTCCGGCGACCTCGACGTCGCCATCGCGATCCGCACCGCGCTGATCCGCGACGGGGTGGCGTACGTGCAGGCCGGCGGCGGCGTGGTGGCCGACTCCGACCCGGAAGCGGAATGGGACGAGTCGCGGAACAAGGCGGCGGCCGCGTTGCGGGCCATCGCGGTGGCCGAGTCGATCGAGGCCGTCGACGCGCGAGCGCCCGAGGACGTGCCGGATTGAGCGCGCGGCGGCAGTACCTGATCACGCTGGCGATGCTCGCCGCCGGCGGTGTGCTGGGGCTGGGCGTGTCGTCGCGGTCCTGGGGGACGGTGCGGATGCCGTCGTCGCTGACCGCCACGTCCACGACGGCGACCGGGAGCGACCTGTTGCCGCTGGCGCCGGCGGTCTCGCTGGTCGCGATCGCCGCCGTCGTCGCGGTGCCGGCCGTACGGCGGATCGGCCGCCGCGTCGTCGGCTCGGTACTGGTGCTGCTCGGCGCAGCCCTCACGGTCATGGCCGTGCGTACCGCACTCGACCTGGACGGGCGCATCGAATCGTGGGTCCTCCGCAGCCCTGGCACGGCCGACGAGGTCGGGCAGGTCTCCACCAGCCCGGCCTGGGTGGTGCTGCTCGCCCTCGCCGGGGCCGTCATCGTCGCCGCGGGGGCCCTCGTCGTCGTCCTCGGCCCGTCCTGGCCGGCCATGGGGGCGAGATACGAGCTGCGCCGGCCGTCGGCGGGTGGGTCGCGGCACGACGGTTCCGCGGGCGGTTCCGCGGACGAGGCGGCGGACGGTTCCGCGGATACCGACGACGCTGCGACCGACGCCCGGGAGGCCTGGGACGCGCTGGACCGCGGCGACGACCCCACCTGAGCCGGGCGGCCGCGCACCCGGGCTGCCGAGGCAGCGGGCGAGCGCCGCGGCTGATCCGGCACAATGAGTGTCAGCACGGCATCACGACGTGCCGACCATCAGGATCAGCGCAGGACGATGAACACAGGAGTTGGGATGGCGTACAACAGCCACGGTCACACCCCGGCGGCGTGGACCACGGTGATCATCATCTGCATCGCCTTCGTGGTCGGGGCCATCGGCGTGATGATGCTGAACTGGCCGCTGTTCTGGATCGGTGGCGTCGGGCTGCTCGTCGTCGGCGGCATCGTGGGCAAGGTCATGCAGATGATGGGGCTCGGCCAGGCGGATCCGCAGGCCGGGCGTGCGCGGACGGACGTGCAGAACAGCTCCGTCGGCGGTCAGGACAGCAGCGGATAGCCATGCCCACCCGCCCCGGCCGGACGCCGGCGGGCCCGCCGCGAAGCGGCCCGCCGTCGGTGTCGGTCGGCGGGGTGACGTTGGACGTGCCGAACCGGCGGGTCACCATGCCGTCGGGCGCACAGGCGGGGCTGACGCCGCTGCAGGCCGCGGTGCTCGCCCACCTGATGAGCCGCTCCGGGCGGGTGTGCTCACGTGCGGAGCTGATGTGCCAGGCGATGGGCTATCCGGTTCCGGTGGGCTCGCGCACGGTGGACGTGCACGTGGCGACGTTGCGGACCAAGCTGGGCGGAGCGCTGCGGATCCGCTCTGTCCGCGGAGTGGGCTACACGCTCGAGCCGTCTGCGGGGTCGTGATCCGATGGCCGCGCCGCGTTGTCGTCCCTGGGCAGAACGGGTCTGCGAACACAGTGCCACCGGGCCGGGCCGGGCTGCGCAGGCAGGCGTGCGGGAACGCCGCACGGGGGGCGGTCGAAGTCGCCGCGTGGACGTGGCTAGTCTGGACCGGCCAGATCGACCGATCGGTGCCGAGGACGGAGGGCGGACGTGAGCGTTCTCGAAGAGATCCTCGAGGGTGTGCGTGCAGATCTCGCCGAGCGGGAACACCACGTTCCTCTCGACCAGCTCAAGGCGATGGCTGCCAAGCAGCCTCCGGCTCGTGATCCGTTGCCGTTGCTCCGTTCTCCCGGTGTTTCGGTCATCGCGGAGGTGAAACGCTCGAGCCCGTCGGCAGGTTCCCTCGCCGACATCGGCGACCCGGCGCAGCTGGCCGGCGACTACGAGTCCGGGGGAGCGGCGGCCATCAGCGTGCTCACCGAGCAGCGCCGTTTCGGTGGCTCGCTGGACGACCTGCGCGCCGTCCGGGCGGCGGTGGACACCCCGGTGCTGCGCAAGGACTTCATCGTCACCAGTTACCAGCTCTGGGAGGCGCGCGCCCACGGCGCGGACCTGGCGCTGCTGATCGTGGCGGCGCTCGAGCAGATCGCCCTGGTGAGCCTGGTGGAGCGGGCCGAGTCCATGGGACTGACGCCGCTGGTCGAGGCGCACACCGCCGAAGAGGTGGCCCGGGCCGTCGACGCCGGGGCGAAGATCATCGGGATCAACGCCCGCGATCTCACCACGCTGGACGTCGACACGACCACGTTCGACCGCCTCGCCCCGACCGTTCCGGACGACGTGGTCAAGATCGCGGAGTCCGGCGTCAAGGCGCCTCGTGACGTCATCGACCTGGCCCGCGCCGGAGCCGACGCGGTGCTGGTCGGCGAGTCGCTGGTGACCGGGCGCGACCCCCGCTCGGCCGTGGCCGACCTCGTCGCCGCTGGTGCCCACCCCGCCCTCAACCGCGGCGGCCAACGCTGACATTGGCCGGCCACTCCGGCTCGCGAAATGATCACGTTCCGCATGGAATTCCATGCGTCACCACCCTTGCAGGCCTCGTGACGCGTCCAATCGCCTCGTGATGGGCGCCCGCGGGCACCCGATCGGGGTCCGCGGGCCGCGAGTGCGATGGGGATTCCGGCCCGGCGTTGCGGTACGGTCAACCGGTGGCGGCGCCGTCTGTCGAGCCCGCCGACATCACCGACCATCGGCGCACACACATCGAGGAGATCGGGTGGACACCAAGCCCGACGACAGCGCCGGTCCCGCGCCCGTCAGCGCGCCGGACCGGCCCGGGCGTTTCGGACCGTACGGCGGTCGCTACGTCCCGGAAGCCCTGGTCGCGGCGCTGGACGAGCTGGACCGCGAATACCGGGCCGCCGCGGCGAGCCCGGAGTTCCACGCGGAGCTCGATCAGCTCCTGGCCGAGTACACCGGCCGGCCCACGCCGTTGACGGACGCGTGGCGGTTCGGCGCCGAGGCGGCGTCGGGCGCGCGGATCCTGCTCAAGCGCGAGGATCTCAACCACACCGGCTCCCACAAGATCAACAACGTGCTCGGCCAGGCGCTGCTCACCAGGCGCATCGGCAAGCACCGTGTCATCGCCGAGACCGGCGCCGGCCAGCACGGCGTGGCGACGGCGACGGCCGCGGCGCTGATGGGCCTCGAGTGCGTCATCTACATGGGCGAGGAGGACACCCGCCGGCAGGCGCTCAACGTCGCCCGGATGGAACTGCTCGGCGCCACCGTCGTCCCGGTCACCACCGGATCGCGGACGCTGAAGGACGCCATCAACGAGGCGCTGCGCGACTGGGTGACGAACGTCGAGACCACCAACTACGTCTTCGGCACCGTCGCCGGCCCGCACCCGTTCCCGTCGCTCGTGCGCGATCTGCAGCGCGTCATCGGTGACGAGGCCCGCGAGCAGGTGCTCGAGCGCACCGGCCGGTTGCCGGACGCGGTCGCGGCGTGCGTCGGCGGCGGCTCGAACGCCATCGGCATCTTCCACGCCTTCGTCGACGACGCCGACGTGCGGCTGTGCGGGTACGAGGCCGGAGGTGACGGCGTCGCCACCGGCCGGCACGCGGCGACCATCACGGCGGGCGCACCCGGTGTGCTGCACGGGGCGCGTTCGTACCTGCTGCAGGACGACATGGGCCAGACCGTCGAGTCGCATTCGATCTCCGCCGGGCTCGACTATCCGGGCGTGGGGCCCGAGCACTCGTGGCTGAAGGACTCCGGGCGCGCCACCTACGAGCCGGTCGACGACGCCGAGGCCATGGAGGCGTTCCGGCTGCTGTGCCGCACCGAGGGCATCATCCCGGCCATCGAGAGCGCGCACGCCCTGGCCGGCGCCCGGCGGCTCGGCGCGGCGCTGGGCCCGGACGCCGTCATCGTCGTCAACCTGTCCGGGCGCGGCGACAAGGACGTCGACACGGCGGCGCGCTGGTTCGGCCTGCTCGAGGCGGACGAGACGGACGAGGCGACGGGAGACGAGTCGTGAGCACCGCGACCGCGTTCGAGAAGGCACGCGCCGAGGGCCGGGCCACGCTCGTCGGCTACCTGCCGGCCGGCTACCCGAGCGTCGACGGGTCGATCACGGCCATCCGCGCCATGGTCGACGCCGGGGTCGACGTCGTCGAGGTGGGCCTGCCCTACACCGACCCGCTGATCGACGGCCCGACCATCCAGACGGCGGTCAACGCTGCGCTGCAGGCGGGGACGAGGACGCCGGACGTGCTGCGCGTCGTCGAGGCGGTCGCGGAGACGGGGACGCCGGCCGTCGTCATGTCCTACTGGAACCCGCTGGCGCGCTACGGTGCCGACGCGTTCGCCCGCGACCTCGCCGCGGCCGGCGGTGCCGGTGTGATCACGCCGGACCTGACGCCGGACGCCACCGACGAGTGGATCCCGGCTGCCCGGTCGCGTGACCTGGACACCGTGTTCCTGGTGGCGCCGTCGTCCACCGACGAGCGCATCGCCATGACCACCGACGCCTGCCGCGGGTTCGTCTACGCGACCTCGGTCATGGGGGTGACGGGCACCCGCGAGCAGGTGGGCGACGCTGCCGCGGTACTCGTCGAGCGCACCCGCAAGGCGACCGACCTGCCGGTGGCGGTCGGGCTCGGCGTGTCGAACGCCGACCAGGCCGCCGAGATCGCCGGTTTCGCCGACGGGGTCGTGGTCGGTTCGGCGTTCGTCCGGCGCATGCTCGATGCCGCGGACGTCGACGACGGCGTGGCCGCGGTCGCGGCGCTGGCCGGTGAGTTGTCCGGAGGCGTGCGCCGTCGATGACCAGCAAGAAGGCCCAGGCGCGGCAACGAGCCGAGGCAGAGCGTGAGCAGGAGGCACGGCAGGAACGCCGGCGGGAGCGAATGCTGCGCGTCGGTGTGTCCGCGGGCGTCCTGCTGGTGGTGGTGATCGTGGCGGTGGTGGTGCTCGGTCGTGGTGGCTCGTCGGAGCCGGAGGGCACCGGCGCGATCCCCGAGGGCGCGACGTCCTCCGGTGACGGGGTGGCCGTCGGTGACGTGTCCGCGCCGGTGACCATCGACTACTGGTTCGACTTCCAGTGCCCCTACTGCGGCGAGTTCGAGGCCGAGAACGGTCCTGTGCTGCGGGAACTCGTCGCGGACGGCACCGCCCGCGTGGTGTACCACCCGGCGGCGTTCCTCGGTGAGGAGTCGTACCGGGCGAGCAGCGCGTTCGCGTGCGCCGTCGAGGCGGGCCGTCCGGTGGAGTACAAGACCGAGCTGTTCGCGCACCAGCCGGAGGAGGGCAGTGGTGGGTACACTCGGGAAGAATTGCTCACGCGCGCCGAAGCGGTGGGCATCGCCGATGCGAGTTTCGAGGCGTGCCTCACCGAGGGTACATACGCCGACTGGGGTGCTACGGTCCTCGACGCGATGCGAGATCAGGAGATCGAGGCCACCCCGGCCGTACTGATCGACGGTGAAGCCCTGGACGACCCGGCCGGCATGTCGGCCGACGAGTTCCGGGCCGCCGTCGACGAAGCTGTGACGGCATCGTGACCACTCGCCGGAACTTCGGTGCAGCTGACCAAGTTGTACCGTCGTCACCCTCGACCACCGTCCGCCGGAGAAGGAAGCGCACCGATGAGCAGCAAGAAGGCTGAGGCCCGCGAACGCGTCAAGGCGATGCGTGAGGAGCAAGCCCGTCGGGACCGTCGGCGTGAGCGCACCATGCGTTTCGGCGTCGCCGGGGCCGTGGTGGCCGCCGTGGCGATCATCGCGATCGCGGTCGCGGCCAGCCGGGGCGGCGACGGGCCGGTGGCGGTGCCGGAGGCGGCCGGGGCCGGTAACGGCCAGGAGGTCGGCTCCGAGAACCAGGGCATCATGATCGGCGACGCGTCCGCACCGGTGACCATCGACTACTGGATGGACTTCCTCTGCCCGCACTGCAAGGAATTCCACGACCGGAACGGCGAGGCGATCAGCCAGATGGTCGAGGCCGGCGACGCGAACATCGTCTACCACCCGGTCACTTACACCGGCAACGTCTACTCCACCCGGGCGAACAACGCGTTCGCCTGCGCGGCCGACGAGGGCAAGGCGAACGAGTTCATCGACGCGGCGTTCGCGTCCCAGCAGCAATGGTCCACGAGTACGCTGGTCGACCTGGGCGAACAGGCCGGCATCGGCGGTGACTACGAGTCCTGTGTGCGCGACGACACGTACGAGGACTGGTCCAGCAACGTCGAGTCGCAGGCTCAGAACTACGACGTGACCGGTACCCCGACGACGTTCATCAACGGCCAGCTGCTGCCGAGGACGTCGCAGACGCCTGACGGAATCACCTCCGCCGTCGAGGCGGTCGCCGCCGGTGGGGACGTCCCCACGCCGTCGCCGCAGGGCACCCAGGCGCCCGAGGGCGGGCAGACCGGCGGCGCCGCCGGTGAGCAGCCGTCGGCGCAGCCCACCCAGTAAGGCACCGGTGACCGCGATGCTCGGCCGGCGCCAGGCGACCGGTACGGTCTCCCCGTGATCGCGCTACCGGCAGTGCTGCCCGCGTCCATTCCGAGCCCCGGAACGTCGACCTGGGACATCGGCCCGTTCGAGCTGCGCGCCTACGCGCTGTGCATCATGGCCGGCATCGTGCTGGCCATCTGGCTGGGCAACAAGCGCTGGCTGGCGCGCGGCGGCGAACCGGGCGTCGTGCCCGACATCGCGGTGTGGGCGGTGCCGTTCGGCATCGTTGGCGGGCGGCTCTACCACGTCGTCACCGACTACCAGCTGTACTTCGGCGAGGGTCGTGACCCGTGGGAGGCCCTGCAGATCTGGGAGGGCGGCCTGGGCATCTGGGGCGCCATCGCGTTCGGTGCCGTGGGCGTGTGGATCGGCTGCCGGCGACGCGGTGTCCCGCTGCCGGCGATGGCCGACGCGACCGCGCCGGGCATCCTGCTGGCCCAGGCGGTCGGGCGCTGGGGCAACTGGTTCAACCAGGAGCTGTTCGGCGAGCCGACCGACCTGCCGTGGGCGCTGGAGATCGACCCCGGCCGCCGCCCGGTGGAGTACGCGGACTCGGCGACGTTCCACCCCACGTTCCTGTACGAGTCGCTGTGGGCGGTGTTCGTCGCGCTGCTGCTGATCTGGCTCGATCGGCGGTTCCGCCTCGGGCACGGCCGGGTGTTCGCGCTGTACGTGGCCGGCTACACGCTCGGGCGCGGCTTCTGGGAGTACCTGCGGATCGATCCGGCGAACGAGATCCTGGGCCTGCGGGTCAACATGTGGGTCTCCGGGCTGGTCTTCCTGGGCGCCGTGGCGTACGTGGTGGTGTCCGCCCGGCTGCGGCCCGGCCGCGAGGACCCCGAGACGCTGCGCGGCTACTACGAGGAGACGGACCCGTTCGCCGACGCGTCCGGCGACGATACCGACGACGACGGAAACGCCTTCGAGGCCTCCGACGAGGAAACATCGCGTGACGAGGCAGGCAACGACGAGACGGGCAGCGACGCCGTAGAGTCCGGGGCCGGTGACGGCGAGCCTGACACCGTTGCCGGCCGGGCCGGTGACGCGGATGAGGCCGACGACCAGCCGGATGTCGCGGACGGGCGGGACAGGTCCGACGGGCGGGACGCCGCTGATGCCGAGGCCGACGCCGCAGCCGAAGAAGCCGAGGGCACGGACGGGCCCACCGCCGACGACCCGCCGGCGTCGGATGCCGCCGAGACCGACTCGATGCGCAGCCGGGACTGACGCCGTTCCGTCCATGCCGGGAATCTTGTCCGCGTCGTGGTCATCGCGGACTGATGTCGCAATTTCGTCTTCGTCCCTGATGTGTCCTCGTCGACCGGAGGTACGCCGGAATATGGCACCATGTGCCTGACAATCTTCGGCGCGAACGGGTGAACTCGCGACGATCGTCAGGTACGGCTCCGCCGACGTGGTCGGAGACGGGGCCGAGCGCCGATATCATGGGCCGACACGTCAGCACGGAAAGCTTCACGTGTTGTAATCTCCACGAAACTCAGCACGGGCCAGCGCTGTCCCTGCACCCGCCGCCAGTCTCGACGACGGGAGTGCCATGCGCCTCACGCCTGATCCCCAGGGCCTGTACGACCCGCGGTTCGAACACGACGCCTGTGGCGTGGCCTTCGTGGCCACGCTCGACGGCGTGCCGAGCCGCGCGATCGTCGACCACGGGTTGACCGCCCTGAGCAATCTCGACCATCGGGGTGCTTCCGGTGCGGAGCCGGACTCCGGCGACGGCGCCGGGATTCTGATGCAGATTCCGGACGCCTTCTACCGCGAGGTGGTCGACTTCGAGTTGCCCGCCCGTGGCGCGTACGCCACCGGACTGGCCTTCCTGCCCGACGGCGACGAGCCGGCGGCCGAAGCGGTCGACCTGACCGAGCGCATCGCCGCCGACGAAGGGCTGCGGGTCCTCGGGTGGCGCGACGTCCCGGTCACGGCGGACCTGCTGGGCGCGACCGCACGATCGACGCTGCCGCGTATCCGGCAGCTGTTCGTGGCCGCCGACCAGGGCGCGGAAGCGGACATCACCGGCCTCGCACTCGACCGGCGGGCGTTCGCGCTGCGCAAGCGGGTGGAGCATCGAACAGAGGCGTACTTCCCGAGCCTGTCGGCGCGCACCATCGTCTACAAGGGCATGCTCACCACCGGTCAGCTGGAGCCGTTCTTCGGCGATCTGTCCGACCAGCGGCTGACGTCGGCGCTGGCGGTCGTGCACTCCCGGTTCTCCACGAACACGTTTCCCAGTTGGCCGCTGGCGCATCCGTACCGGTTCGTCGCCCACAACGGCGAGATCAACACCGTGCAGGGCAACCGGAACTGGATGCGCGCCCGCGAGTCCCAGCTGGTCAGCAACCTGATACCGGGCGACCTGTCGCGCCTGTATCCGGTGGTCGACCCGCAGGGCAGCGACTCCGCATGCTTCGACGAGGTGCTCGAGCTGCTGCACCTGGGCGGGCGGAGCCTGCCGCACGCGGTGCGGATGATGATCCCGGAGGCCTGGGAGAACCACAACGGCATCTCCAAGGCACGGCGCGACTTCTTCGAGTACCACAGCACGATCATGGAGCCATGGGACGGCCCGGCGTGCGTGGTCTTCACCGACGGCGAGCAGATCGGCGCGGTGCTCGACCGCAACGGCCTGCGTCCGGGCCGGTACTGGGTCACCGACGACGGGATCGTCGCGCTCGCGTCCGAGGCCGGCGTCCTCGACGTCGACCCGGCCAAGATCGTGCGCAAGGGGCGGCTGGAGCCGGGCCGGATGTTCCTGGCCGACCTGTCCGAGCACCGCATCCTCGACGACGACGAGGTCATGAACGCGCTGGCCACGGCCGAGCCGTACGGCGAGTGGCTGCACGCCGGGCTGATCCAGCTGGACGAACTGCCCGAGCGAGAGCACGTCGTGCACACCCACGCCAGCGTGACACGGCGGCAGCAGACGTTCGGCTACACCGAGGAAGAACTGCGCACGCTGCTCGTGCCGATGGCGAAGGCGGCGGCCGAGCCGGTCGGGTCCATGGGCACGGACACGCCACTGGCGACGTTGTCGGACCGGCCGCGGCTGCTGTTCGACTACTTTTCCCAGCTGTTCGCTCAGGTCACGAACCCGCCGCTGGACGCCATCCGCGAAGAGCTGGTGACGTCGCTGTTCGGGACCATCGGCCCGGAGGGCAACCTGCTGGAGCCCAGCCCGGCCGCGTGCCGGCAGCTGGTGCTGCCGTTCCCGGTCATCGACAACGATCAGCTCGCGAAGATCATCCACGTCAACCGCGACGGTGACCTGCCCGGATACGCCACGCACGTGGTCCGAGGGCTGTACGACGTGGCAGCCGGGGCGACCGGTCTGGCGCGGCGCCTGGACGAGATCTGCGCCGAGGTGTCCAAGGCCATCGACTCCGGCGCGCGCATCGTCGTGCTGTCGGACCGCAACTCCGACACCACCCTGGCGCCGATCCCGTCGCTGCTGCTCACAGCCGCGGTGCACCACCATCTGATCCGCGAGAAGAGCCGCACCAAGGTGGGGCTGGTCATCGAGAGCGGTGACGTCCGCGAGGTCCACCACGTCGCGTTGCTGATCGGCTACGGCGCGGGCGCGGTGAACCCGTACCTGGCCATGGAGACCGTCGAGGACCTCGCCCGGCGCGGCACGGTGCTGCCCGGCGTCGACCCCCAGCAGGCCGTCGCCAACCTGATCAAGGCGCTGGGCAAGGGCGTGCTGAAGGTCATGAGCAAGATGGGCGTGTCCACGGTGGCCTCGTACACCGGCGCGCAGATCTTCGAGGCCATCGGGCTCGCGTCCGACGTCGTCGACCGGTACTTCACCGGCACCACGTCGCGGCTCGGCGGCGTCGGCCTGGACGTCGTCGCCGAAGAGGTGCGGCGGCGGCACGCGCAGGCCTACCCGCGCAGCGGCGGGGCTACACCGCACCGCAGCCTCGAGGTCGGCGGCGAGTACCAGTGGCGCCGCGAGGGCGAGGAGCACCTGTTCGACCCGGAGACCGTGTTCCGGCTGCAGCACTCCACCCGTGCGGGCCGCTACGACGTGTTCAAGCAGTACACGTCCCGCGTCGACGAGCAGTCCGAGCGGCTGATGACGCTGCGCGGGCTGTTCGGCTTCAAGAAGGGCGAGCGCCCGCCGGTGGCCATTGACGAGGTCGAGCCGGTCTCGGAGATCGTGAAGCGGTTCTCCACCGGCGCGATGTCGTACGGGTCCATCAGCCAGGAGTCGCACGAGACCCTCGCCATCGCGATGAACCGGCTCGGCGGCAAGTCGAACACCGGCGAGGGCGGCGAGGACGTCGACCGTCTCTACGACCTGACGCGGCGCAGCGCCATCAAGCAGGTGGCCAGTGGCCGCTTCGGCGTCACGTCCGACTACCTGACCAACGCCGACGACATCCAGATCAAGATGGCGCAGGGTGCGAAGCCCGGCGAGGGTGGCCAGCTGCCCGGCAGCAAGGTCTACCCCTGGATCGCCGGCACCCGGCACTCCACGCCGGGCGTCGGCCTGATCTCGCCGCCCCCGCACCACGACATCTACTCGATCGAGGATCTCGCCCAGCTGATCCACGACCTGAAGAACGCCAACCCGTCGGCGCGCATCCACGTGAAGCTGGTGGCCGAGGTCGGCGTGGGCACGGTCGCCGCGGGGGTGTCGAAGGCGCACGCCGACGTCGTGCTGATCTCCGGGCACGACGGCGGCACCGGCGCCGCGCCGTTGACCAGCCTGAAGCACGCCGGCGGGCCGTGGGAGCTCGGGCTCGCCGAGACACAGCAGACGCTGCTGATGAACGGACTGCGTGACCGGATCGTCGTGCAGACCGACGGGCAGCTCAAGACCGGCCGCGACGTCGTCGTCGCCGCGCTGCTGGGCGCGGAGGAGTACGGGTTCGCGACCGCGCCGCTGGTGGTGTCCGGCTGCGTGATGATGCGGGTGTGCCACCTGGACACCTGCCCGGTCGGCGTGGCGACGCAGAACCCGCAGCTGCGCGAGCGCTACACCGGCAAGCCGGAGTTCGTCGTCAACTTCTTCGAGTACATCGCCGAAGAGGTGCGCGAGTACCTGGCCGAGCTGGGTTTCCGCAGCCTCGACGAGGCCATCGGGCACGCCGAGATGCTGGACACCAACGCGGCGGTGGAGCACTGGAAGGCCTCCGGGCTGGACCTGTCGCCGGTGCTGCACGTGCCCGACGTGCCCGACGACGCAGCCCGGCACCAGGTCGTCGAGCAGGACCACGGCCTGCAGAAGGCGCTGGACAACCAGCTGATCACGATGGCGACGGACGCGCTCGAGCACGGCGAGCCGGTCCGTGCGCAGCTCGACGTCCGCAACGTCAACCGCACGGTCGGGACGATGCTCGGGCACGAGATCACCAAGCGCACCGGCGGCAAGGGCCTGCCGGACGACACCGTAGACATCACGCTGGTGGGCTCGGCCGGGCAGTCGTTCGGCGCGTTCCTGCCGTCCGGGGTCACGCTGCGGCTCGAGGGTGACGTCAACGACTACCTCGCGAAGGGGCTGTCCGGCGGACGGGTCGTGGTGCGGCCGGACCGTTCGGCGATCTTCGCGGCCGAGGAGAACGTCATCGCGGGCAACGTCGCGGCCTACGGCGCCACCGGCGGCGAACTGTTCGTCCGGGGCGTGGTCGGCGAGCGGTTCTGCGTGCGCAACTCCGGCGTGACCGCCGTCGTCGAAGGCGTGGGCGATCACGCCTGCGAGTACATGACCGGTGGCGAGACGGTCATCCTGGGCCGCACCGGACGCAACATCGCCGCGGGCATGTCCGGTGGGCAGGCGTTCGTCCTGGATCTGGACACCAGCCTGGTGAACCCGGAGATGGTCGAGCTGCAGGAGCCGACTCCGGACGAGCTGAGCCGGGTGGAAGAGATCGTGCGCCGTCACCACGCGGCGACCGGCTCCACCGTCGCGGAGGCGTTGCTGGCCGACTGGGCGATCGCCCGCGCCCGGTTCACGACCATCATGCCCAAGGACTTCAAGCGTGTGCTGGCCGCCAAGGCTGCCGCCGAGCGTGAGGGACGCGACGTCGACGTCGCGGTCATGGAGGCGGCGAAGTGAGGGTTCGGTTGCGGGACGGCGTGGCGCCTTCGCCACCGGCTGTCTCAGATCGTGGCGGTGAAGCGTGCCACGATCTTCGCCTTGACGCCGGCTACGCGAAGCCACCACGCCGTCCCGTCCACGTACCCAGTCACTGTAAAGAGGTGTCACATGGCTGACCCGCGAGGATTTCTGACGACGCAGCGCCAGGGGGCGAAGGCACGCCCGGTCGATGAGCGGCTCAACGACTGGGACGAGGTGTATCCGCGCCCCGGCATCGGCAAGGCGCTGCTGCCGATCATCACCGAGCAGGCCGGCCGGTGCATGGACTGCGGCATCCCGTTCTGTCATCAGGGGTGTCCGCTGGGGAATCTGATCCCGGAGTGGAACGACCTCGTGTGGCGTGACGACTGGCGCGCGGCGTCGGAGCGGCTGCATGCGACGAACAACTTCCCGGAGTTCACCGGCCGGTTGTGCCCGGCGCCGTGCGAGGCGGCCTGTGTCGTGGCGATCGCCGACGACGCGGTGACGATCAAGAACGTCGAGGTCGCCATCATCGACCGTGCGTTCGAGGAGGGCTGGGTCGTGCCGGCCCCACCGGAACGGCTGACCGACCGCACGGTCGCCGTGGTGGGGTCGGGACCGGCGGGTCTGGCCGCGGCGCAGCAGTTGACACGTGCGGGGCACACGGTGGCGGTGTACGAGCGTGACGACCGTGCCGGTGGGCTGCTGCGTTACGGCATCCCGGAGTTCAAGATGGAGAAGCGGCATCTGGAGCGCCGGCTGGACCAGATGCGCGCGGAGGGCACCATCTTCCGCACCGGCGTCGACGTCGGTGGCGCTCTGACCGGGCAGCAGCTGCGTGCGCGTTACGACGCGGTGGTGCTGGCCGTCGGCGCGACCGACTGGCGCGAGCTGGACGTGCCGGGACGTGAGCTGGACGGCGTCCATCAGGCCATGGAGTACCTGCCGCAGGCCAACCGGGCTGCCGCGGGTGAGACGGTGCCGGATCAGATCACCGCCGAGGGCAAGCACGTCGTCATCATCGGCGGCGGCGACACGGGCGCGGACTGCCTGGGTACGGCACACCGGCAGGGCGCCGCGTCGGTGACCCAGCTGGAGATCATGCCGGAGCCACCGGAGACCCGCGACGAGTCGACGCCGTGGCCGATGTGGCCGCTGATGCTACGGTCCTCGAGTGCACACGAGGAGGGCGGCGAGCGGGTCTACTCCGTCTCGACGCAGCGGTTCAACGGCGAGAACGGCACGGTGACCTCGTTGCGGCTGGTCGAGGTCCGGCGCGGCGAGCGCGGGTTCGAGCCGGTCGAGGGTACCGAGCACGAGATCCCGGCCGACCTCGTGCTGCTGGCGATGGGTTTCGTCGGCCCGGAGAAGTCCTCGATGGTCGAGCAGCTCGGCGTCGACCTGGACGAACGCGGCAACGTCCGACGTGACGGTTCGTACGAGGCGACGGTCCCCGGGGTGTTCGTGGCCGGCGACGCCGGACGCGGTCAGTCGCTGATCGTGTGGGCGATCGCCGAGGGCCGTTCGTGTGCCGCGGCGGTGGACCGCTGGCTCACCGGAGTGGACCGGCTGCCGACGCCGGTCTCGCCAACCGACCGCCCACTCGCGGTCTGACTGTTCGGAGGGCTAGTGTTGGCGGACGTGCGTAGAGCGAAGATTGTGTGCACCCTCGGTCCAGCGACCGACTCTCCCGAGCGGCTGCGGGCGTTGATCGACGTCGGCATGGACGTCGCCCGGTTCAACCTCAGTCACGGCAGCCATGCCGAGCACGAAGAGCGCTACCTGCGGGTGCGCAAGGCCGCCACGGAGGCCGAGCGCAACGTGGGTGTCCTCGTCGATCTGCAGGGACCCAAGATCCGGCTCGGCGAGTTCGCCGACGGCTCGGCGGAGCTCGAGCCCGGTACCACGTTCACCATCACGACCGACGAGGTCGAAGGCACCGCGGAACGGGCCTCGACGACCTACGAGGGGTTGCCGGGCGACGTCGCACCCGGCGACTCGATCCTGATCGACGACGGCCGGCTCTCGGTCGAGGTCCGCGAGGTCGTCGGCAACGACGTCGTCACCACCGTCGTCCTCGGCGGGCGGGTCTCCGACCACAAGGGTCTGAACCTGCCCGGCACGGCCGTCAGCGTTCCGGCGATGTCCGAGAAGGACGTCGACGACCTGCGCTGGGGGCTGCGGACGGGCGCGGACATGATCGCGCTGTCGTTCGTGCGCAGCGCCACCGACGTCGACGAGGTCCACCGCATCATGGCCGAGGAGGGCGTGCGCCTCCCGGTCATCGCGAAGGTCGAGAAGCCGCAGGCGGTGGACAATCTCGCCGAGATCGTCGACGCGTTCGACGGCGTCATGGTCGCCCGCGGCGACCTCGGGGTCGAGCTGGCGCTGTGGGACGTTCCGCTGGTGCAGAAGCAGGCCGTCGAGCTGTGCCGCCGCCGCGCCAAGCCGGTCATCGTCGCGACGCAGATGCTCGACTCGATGATCAGCAACCCGCGTCCGACGCGGGCGGAGACGTCCGACGTCGCGAACGCCGTGCTCGACGGCACCGACGCGGTCATGCTCTCCGGCGAGACGAGCGTCGGCTCCTATCCGGTCGACACCGTCAGCACCATGGGCAGGATCGTCGAGACCGTCGAGGAGCACGGTCTCGAGCGCATCCCGCCGCTGGGCACCCAGCCGCGGACCAAGGGCGGCGCCATCACCAAGGCCGCGGTCGAGACCGGCGTGCTGCTGAGCGCGAAGTATCTGGTCGCGTTCACGCAGAGCGGCGACTCGGCGCGGCGCATGGCACGGCTGCGTCCCGGCATTCCGCTGCTGGCGTTCAGCCCGCTGGAGACCACCCGGCACCAGCTGGCGCTGTCGTGGGGCATCGAGGCCTTCGTCGCCGAGCACGTCGACCACACCGACGAGATGGTCAAGCAGGTCGACCGGATGCTGCTCGAGCAGGACCGCTGCCGCCGGGGAGACCTGGTGATCATCGTGGCCGGCTCGCCTCCGGGCATCCCGGGCTCGACGAACGCGATGCGGGTGCACCGCATCGGCGACGCCGTCGGCAAGGTCGCCCCCGCCTACCACTGACCGTCGGCGGGAATGACCACGTTCACCATGGAATTCCCTGCGTCACCACCCTTTCAGGCCTGGTGATGCAGGGGAAATCCTGGTGACGTGACCCGCGGCGCGGATGCCCGACGTCGACGCGTCGCGCGGCTCGGTGGTCAGCTCGCGCGACGTTCGAGCAGCACGGTGTCGCGCCACTGCCCGTCGAGCTGCCCGATCCGCTCGCGCAGACCGACGATCCGAAAGCCGGCGCTGCGGTGCAACGACAGGCTGCCGCGGTTCTCCGGGAAGATCGACGTCTGTAGCGTCCACAGGCCGTCGTCGGCGTCGGCGGCCATGACCTGCTGGTTCAACAGGGCGCGTCCGACGCCTCGTCCCCGTGCGTCGGCGGCCACGTACACCGACGTTTCGGCGACGCCGGAGTAGCACGCACGTGACGACGTGGGCGACGCGCTGGCCCAGCCGGCGACGCGTCCCTCCAGTACCGCCACCCAGCGGTGCCCGGCCAGCCATTTCGCGTCCAGTTCGTCCGTGGCCGGAACCTCGGTCTCGAACGTCGCGTCGCCGGTGTCGATGCCCTCGGCGTAGATGCGGCGCACGTCGCCCCAGTCGTCGTCGGCCAGGGCGCGCACGGCGACGTCCGGCGGCCCCGGCGGGCAGCACGAGACGGTCGCCACGGTGCCCATGACCGCGTCGGCGGCATGCGGCAGCCCGGTGCAGCATGCCTGGTTGACGCGGACGACAGTGGCCGTCCCGACCTTCTCGAGGACGAGGAACCCCACGTCGGCCAGGTTGCGGACGTGATGCGAGCAGGTGGACTGGCTGATTCCGACCCGGTGCGCGAGGTCACCGACGTTGACGCCCCCGGGAGAGGTCGCGACGGCGTGCAGCAGCCGCACACGTGTCGGGTCGCCGAGGCTGGCGAACCAGTGTGCGTACGTGGCGGCGTCGTCGGCGTCGAGCGTCGAGCCGTCGGTGGGGGAGTCCAGTGCCGTCATGCGCCGATTATCGACGTTCGACGATGATCGCGCCAAACCGGGCGCCTGGACGCGTCCGCACGGTCGCGGTTCCCGCACCGCGCCAGCCGTGGACTTGAGTTCGAGCGCGCTCGAAGGTCTAGCGTCACACTCGAATCGACGCCCGAACCGGAAGGCACACACCCGTGGAACTCGGAATTCACGTATGGACGTTCGACCACCCCGCCGGTGCCGCCGGCATCGCGCCGGAGCTCGCGCGGGTGGGCGAGGCGACGGAGCGCGCCGGAGCCACCTGGCTGTCCGTCATGGACCACTACTTCCAGATGGAACACGTCGGACGGGCAGAGCAACCCATGCTCGAGGGCTACACCACGCTCGGCTACCTGGCCGCGCACACCACGACGGCTCGACTCGGGCTGCTGGTGACCGGCGTCACCTACCGCCACCCCGGCCTGCTGGCGAAGATCGTGTCGACGCTGGACGTCGTGTCCGGCGGTCGCGCCGCACTGGGCCTGGGCGCGGCGTGGTACGAACGTGAGCACCTCGCGCTCGGCGTGCCGTATCCGCCGGTGGCCGAGCGGTTCGAGCGCCTGGACGAGACGCTGCGCATCTGTGTGCAGATGTGGGACCGCAACGACGACGGCCCGTTCGACGGCACGCACTATCAGCTGGCCGAGACGCTGTGCTCGCCACAGCCGCTCAGCGAGCCGCGTCCGCCGATCCTCATCGGCGGCGGGGGAGAGCGCAAGACGCTGCGGCTGGTCGCACAGTACGCCGACGCCTGCAACCTGTTCGCCACGTCGCCGGCGGACGTGCGGCACAAGCTGGACGTGCTGCGCCGGCACTGCGACGACGTCGGCCGCGACCCCGCCGAGATCACCGTGACAGTGCTGTACACGGGCCAGACGCTCAACGACGGCGACGTGGCCGGCTTCGCCACCGAGATGGCCGACTACGCGGCACTGGGTGTGCACCAGGTGATGGTGATGCCGCCCGACGGCAACGTGGCCGACTGGATCGACCGAGCCGTCGCGCCAGCCGTGCCGAGGGTGGCCGACCTTCGCGCCGCGGCCTGATGCAGTTGTGACGTAGCTGTGACGCGGCGGGCCGCGGCGTCGGGCGCGGACACGGCTGAGCCGTTCCATCCAGTGGTTGGATGCGGTTGAATGTCGTGATGGCCGTCCTGTCGGCGCGGCTCGCCGCGATCGTCGACGCGCTTCCGCTGCGTCCGGGCATGAGGGTCCTGGAGATCGGCGGGGCCCCGGGCTCGGCGGCACGCGCGGTCGCGTCCCGCATCGGAACCGGACACGTCCTGGTGATCGACCGGTCAGCGTCGGGCGTCGCGCTCATCGAGCGAAACGCTCGTGCCGAGATCGACGCCGGCGTGCTGAGCGCACGGCACGTCGCCGCCGAGGAGTTCGAGCTGCTTGCCGGCGAGGAGCCCTACGACGTGGCGTTCGCCGTGCGCGTCGGTGCCTTCGACGGGCGGCACCCCGAGGCCGGCCGGGAGGCGCGCCGTCGGGTCGCGGCGGCTCTGGTGCCCGGTGGGCGGCTGTTCATCGACGGCGGCGATCCGCTGCGCGCGATCGATCTGCGCGGGTGAGGATGGTAGCCCGGGTCGGACTCGAACCGACACACACCGCATTTTGAGTGCACGTACGGCCGTCCATATCACCAGCAACGATGGGCGTCAACTGAGCAGCTCAGGGCGTCGGGGCGATTAGGATGTTCGCCCCATTCCACGGCGTCGCGTCGCGGTCTGCTCACTATGTGCTCACTGACGCGACGTCGCGGGCTGGCGCAACCGACGACGCTCATGGTATAAGCCGGGCCCCGGCTCAGGGAGAGATCCCTGGGTCGGGGCCTTTTTGCGTTCCGCGTCGATTGCACGTGTGTCCTGGGCTAGGTATACGATCTTCGCGCCGATCGGCCGCTCCGGTCGGGAATCTACGAGCGAGGGGGGCGAGAAGCCATGGTGAGCGAGATCAAGTGGCCAGCAGCCGAGCAAGAAGGGGCACGGCGCGGCGGTTCTTTCTACCTGGGCGCCGCTGTATGTAAGCGGGGGCACGTCGAGACGGTGGACTTAGAGCCCGGCGGCCCGGTGACCGTCTCCGACGCCTGCCCGTCGTGTGGCGCGCGAATGCTCACGGCGTGCCGTAGTTGCGGGGTGCGGATTCGCGGCGACCAGTTCGTGCCCGGCGTGGTTAGCTTCTCGACGCCGAGGCGTCCGTCATTCTGCGACGGATGCGGCGCCGCGATGCCTTGGGCGACTCGCCAAGAGCGAATCCACGAGCTGGAGAACTTGCTTGACGAGGCCGAAGAGATCGATGAGGCGGACCTCGTGGTGATCCAGGACCATCTGGAGCGACTTCGGGAGTCATCGCTATCGGAGAGGGACGAGAAGGCGGCTTGGTCAGAGGTGAAGCGCCGCTCGGGTGACGCGCTTCGGTCCGAACGTGTGTCCAACGTCCTGGAAGGGCTGGTGACGGCTGCAATCCGCGCCCAGCTCAATCTGTGACCAGAGCAGAAGGCCCCGCTCCAGGGAGGTTGCACCCGGAGCGGGGCCTTCTGCGTTCCGGGCCTGCCGGAACTAGTCGGCACGTGAAGCTTTGATGAGCTTCTCTTCAACGGCAGCCTTCCGGGCGTGGATAGCCTGCACCGCGCTTCCGAGCGGGTCTCCCACGAGGACCTGGCTGTACGACTCAGTGGCGAGGAGCATGCAATCGAGGCTCGTGAAGTGGAGGTTGAGCAGGTCCGCGGGAAGCTGAGGATCAAGCCGGATCGATGGAATCCCACCGGGGCCACCGTCGAAGTCGAGGAAGAGGGATGCCGTGTGGATGTTGCCATGGCTCTGCTGCGTCAGCAGGCCCCAGAGAGCGAGCAGACGCGCGCCATCATCGCCTAGCGCCTTGAATCGTGCGGTCATGTTCTTGACGGGTCCGTAGCCGTCAGGCGCGCTCGGAGGGAGCGAGTCGACGAGATCCTTGAGTTCGTCGGGCGGCGTGAGGCCGGCCTGGTACATGTCCCTCAGGACTCGGCCCTCGGAGTCTTGGGCTTTGGCTAAGACCGCTTCCCACGCCTTGGGATCTCTGGCGACGAGAGCTGCGCTTACGGCATCCTCCAGGGCCAGTCTGACAAGGGGCGCGGCAGCGTGTGGGTGCTCGTTATTCACTAGGAGCGCGACTGCTTCGAGCGTGTGTTCGATGTGTCGTAGCCAGCCACCAATGAACCTGACCTCCTCTTCCCACCCTTCCTGTGCCGTGACCGACTCCGGCAAGTCGAATCGCAACGACGCGGTGTCCTCCAGCATCTGGCCGACTTCGGCCATCGCCTCGTCCATCATCTTCTGATCGATCATGTCCCCACCCTTCGCCTGCGCTGATCGGTGGAGTGTCTCATGACGGTCGGACACAAGGTGACGTCTGCGGACGCGCTACTTGCACATGCACATGCAGTGTCGATGGTGTACTGTTGATCTCGTAGGGCCGGGCGGGGGGCGACTACTACGCCGAAGGGGAGTTCGGCAGGAAGTGTCGGTCCTCAGTGAACCTAACCGCATGGATGTGGCTGCCTACAGCAATGTATTTGGCCCTCCTGTTCATCCCGACCTTGGTTGCGCTACGCACAAGAGATCCTGGCCGTCGTCGCGCGGCGATCCAGGTACTGCGGCTGCTCGTGGTCCGAGGCGGTCGGACGCCAGGGAAGTGATCGACCGGCCTCGGAAGCACGATGCCCGGTGCTAGACACGTAACTGGCCCCAGTTAGGTGACGGGCCTAGCTGGGGCCAGTTGCGTACAAGGGCTATCGCTCGCCAAGGAGGAACTTGTTGCGACTCCAAGCGTCGATGGCAGTCCACGGCACTCCGCGCCGACTGGCGTCCACCTCGGCGCAGCCCGGGCAGCACCAGTCCTCGTTGCCCAGGTCGACCAGGGGCGGGTAAGCCGCCTCCAGGGCCTCCAGCTCGCGCCGGAGCTGCTCCCCGCTGACAATCTCCACGGTCGCGCCACCGGGGCTGCTCATCGGCTCTCAACTCCCAGCGGCAGGGATAGGCGCGGCCCGTCACTGCCATCGACGTACCGCAGCGGGATGCCGAAGAGGTGAGTGACCCCCGAGATGGCGCCGAGCGGATGCGCGACGCCGACCGTCACGTACGCGCCATCGAGGTTGTGTCTCTGCTCCAGCAGCGCCGACCGGAACCGATGGAGCTGCTCGAACTCTGCGGCGTGGCTTCGGACGATGCGCTCGACCTCGGCAGAGAGGAGCGCGCTCATCGGTCGAGCAATCGGTACGCTTCGGTCAGGACGTCGACCGTGTGCCGGTGCAGGTCGCCTTGCGAGGCACTGAGCAGTGCCGCGTCATCATCGCCCGTGCCGTACTGGCGATCGGCAAGCTCGGCCCAGGCGTTGGCCTCGCCCTGGTGCTCGCCAACCAGATGCTGGATCTCGTCGGCCAGATCCCGACGGCGCTGGCTCCGAGCCTGAGCCTTCCGGGCGTCCGCCGCGACGCCACCGAAGGCCAGCTCGAGGACCGCCTGGTCGACCTCGGCGATCGGGATGCTGGTCTGGGCGTGCGCAACGGGATGGCTCGTGCCGTGCACCAACAGGGCCTCTACCTCGGCCTCATCGTCGGCCGCCGCCTCGGCGGCGACGGCACGGGCGTGCTCGAGAGCCTCGCCCCAAGTCTCCCCGACGTCCTGCGCCGCCTGCGCGGCCGACAGGACGTCCACGGCACGCCCCTCGAGGGCAACGCCAACCCTGGCGGCCTGTTCGGTACCAATGGTCGAGCCCTCGATCTCGAGGAGATTCGAGATGGGAACACCTGCTCGGTGCAGCGCATGACCCACGATGCATCCGGGGGCGCTGCCGCCCTCGGTGCGGTGAACGTAATGGCACATGGTGGAGTCGGCCGGGACGCCGTCTTCGTCCTCGTAGACGTAGCCCTCGTTGCCCTCGACGACCTCCTCGAGAAGGCGCAGGGCCGCGCGCGTGTTGACGGGGGTCCTCACTGGTCGTGCTCCTCTCCGTCCAGGAACGCGATGAGCGCCTGGATGCCGCTGTCGATGCGCCGCGAGATCGTCGACTCGCTCACGCCCTGTAGTTCTGCGATGCGCGCCTGGCCCCAGTGCATGCCGTGGCGCAGGAAGATGGCCGCGCGCTCGGCCGGCGTCAGCGCCGAGCTGTTGGCCCAGGCGATCTGGATGTCGCACATGTGGGCGATCCAGTCGACGCTCTTGCGCGGGTCCGGCTCGGACCCTTTGGGCATGCCCGGCTCGGGCTCGCCCTCGCTCGTGCGAGTCCCGTAGGCGTATTCCGGGTCCCAGAGGCCGGGCAGCAGGTCCTCGACCTGCTCCCGGCCGTAGGAGAACTGGTCGCCGTAGTGGTGCTGGGTTGCGACGGTCACAGCCGGCCGGCCTCCATCTCGTTTTCGATGCTCGTGGTGTTGAAGGTCCGCTCGGCCTCGGCGCCGCGCCGCTCCGTGAGGAAGCGGCGCATGTTGCGCTCGATGTAACCGAGGGCGTTCTCGCCGTGCTTCTCGAGGTACTCCTCGACCATCTCTGGCCGCTCGAGCAGCCAGATCCAGGCGTCCTGACGGAGGTCCTCCCAGTCGGCGCCCTTGAAGCGCCGAGCCACCTGCCGGCCAACGCGCTCGGGCAGCTCAGCCAGCTCGGCGCGGGGGTCGCTCTCGGTCTCCCAGTTGTTGAGCATCACCTGCTCTGCCACCCCCGTCACACGATCACCAGGTCTCGCCAGCCGTCGGAGTCGAGCGTCACGGACATGACGCCGGGCGCCGACTCCGCGCCGGAGAGGTTGCGGAACCACGAGCTGCCGTTGTCCGACGTCGGCGCGATGAACAGCCACCGGTCGTCGCCCACGGTCTGCACGCGCAGGTTGTGGAAGTGGCCGAAGACGGCGATGTCCGCACTGCCGATCGGCGTCCGGCCCAGGGCCTGGCCGGCCAGCCACTTGCCGAGCTGGTCCGGGTTGCGCACCTGATGGCCGTGCGCCAGGCCCAGCACCCTGCCGCCGACGGCCTCGACCGCCACGGACTCGGAGTGCTGGTCCGGCGCGTAGAACTCGACGTGGCCATACCGCTCCGGGTAGACCTCGGCCATGTCCATCACCTGCGACAGGACCTCGATCCCGAAGTCGTCCAGCGTGGTGCCCATCTCGCTCTTGCCCCGGCGCACGCGGCAGTGGTTCGAGCCGACCGACAGGACCTTCACCGAAGGCGCCAGCTGGGCGGCCGTGTCGATCCACTTCCAGAACACTCGGCGCCAGACGCGAATCTGCTCGGTGAGCTGGAGGTCGTTCGTCCGGTCCTGCGACCCGACGCTCTCGAAGTTCTCGATCGCGTCCCCGGCGTCGGCGAGGATGATCTCCTCGGGCTGCTGCTCCTGGACGTACGCCGCCCAGCGCGCCAGGCTCATCTCGAGGCGCTGGAGCAGCTCCGAAGTGCCGCCCCGGTGGTCCACCTTGCCGGCCTGTGGGTCGGCGATGACGGCTACGTTGGTCACCTGGGGGATGCCGAAGTCGGGGTCGATCCAGGCGTCGGCTGCTACCGCTCGTTCGACGGCGGCATGCAGATCGTCCAGGTCCGGCATCAGATCGTGCTCGGCGGCCCGCTCGCGGCGCCGGAAGGACACGCGCGTGGCCTCGAGCCGGTTGCCGCCTGGCGAGTCCCACTCGGAGCGCCGGAGCGAGACGACCTCCCAGAGCGAGGGGTCCTGGCCTTCCTTCTCGAGGAACTCCAGTGCGGTACCTTCGGTCACCACGCCGGGCTCGTCGTTCAGCTCGACCTCGGCCTCACCCTTGAGGCTGTTGATGTCGACACGGCTCGAGAACACCGCCTGCGGGGCTCGGCGCGAGGCCGGCGCCGGGGGCGCGGCCTTGAGCTTCTCGGTCAGCTCACTCACTGGCGCTCGCCGCCTTCCGGTCGATGTGCTGGATCATGGCGACTGCGACGGCGGCCACTTGGACCAGCTCCTCGCGGCGCCTGGTCGGGTCGACCTCGCCGAGGGCCTCGTAGGTCTCCTCGAGTAAGATCCCGTCCCAAGTGAGGCGCCCTCGCTCGACACGGACCCCGTTGCTCCACTTCCAGCGCTCAGCCTCATATGCGTAGTTCGCGTGGATGACCAGGCCGGCGTGAGGGCCTGCGCCGCCCACCGTGGGGTGGTTCTGCTCGCCCCAGCGCTCGTCCTGGCGGACGCGCTCGTCGAAGACCTCTTCGAGCGCTCGGTCGATTTGGAGCAGGTCGGGCAGCGGGGCACTCACGCGATCACCGACTTCGGCATGGCGTACGGCCGACCGCCGAACGTGGTGTGCACCCGGTAGCGGGCGAGGTTCGTCTCCGAATCGAACTCTGGAGCGATTCGGACAATGTCGGCCGGAGGCAGGGCCACGAAGTCCGCGACCTTCTGGAGCTGCTCGCGGGTGACCGGAAGCTGCTCGCTGATCTGTGCTGGTCTCACTAGGGCACCTTCCGGCGCAAGTCGCGCCTGTAGCTGCGGATGGTGGAGGTCGAGATGGGATGACCGGACTCGGTGAGGATCGCCGCCAGGGACTCGGACGTGTGGTCCGTTCCGGCTAGGGTCTCGGTCACCAGGTCGCGCTCGGCGTCGTCCAGGGAGGCGAGGATGGCCTCGACCTTGCCTAGCGGCTTCCTTCGGGCCGGTACCTGGGCCAGCTTCTCTCGAAGCTCGGTCACACTAGTACACCTCCTTGCGCTCAAGCAAGCCGAGAAGGTGCTCGGCCCCATGCTTGAGGTATTCGTCGGTCACGTCGCCCTCGCGGAGTCGGACGGGCTTGGCCGTCACCAGCGCGCGGGTCACCGTGTTGGTCAGCTCGCTCCCGGCCTTGTCCGGGTCTGCCCATGTCCACACGCGGGAGAAGCCGTTCAGCATCCTGCGGTGGCGGCCGGCCCATGCGTGGTTCCCAGCGACGGCAACCGCGTTGAGGCCAATCTTCGTGAGGATGATGCAGTCCAGCTCGCCCTCGCACAGGTGGATTTCGTCGCCGGCCACGTGCAGCGCCGGGACGTTGAACATCCGGGTCGGCTCGCCCTCGAGCGACTTGTACTTGCCGTGGCCCGCGTCCTTGCATGAGTGCACCTGGAGGCAGCGGAAGCGGACGCTGAGTACGCGGCCGTCGTGCCCCAGGTAGGGGATGGCTAGGCGGCCCCGGACGTGCTCATGGCCCGGATGGGGGTCGGCGACGTAGCCCAGCCGGAACGTAGCCGCCTCGGCCTGACCGATTCCTCGCGCTATCAGGTACTCCGCGACTTCGCGCGAAACGGCCCTCTGGTACGAGGTCGTCGCCTCCTCCAGCATCTCCCGTTGCGAACCCGAGAGTGGCCGCAGCGGCTCGTGCTCCTCGGAAATCTGTCCCCTCCTTCTTCATGATCAGGTTCCACACGTCGCCGCCCTCGCCGCAGCGATGGCAGTTCCACAGGCCAGTGCCGCGGAGGTCGAGTGAGCACGACGGCGTGCGATCGTCATGCACGGGACAGCGGACCATCTGACGCGCCCTGGCCCGGTTGACCTGGACGCCGTAGTGCTCCAGGACCTCCGACAGTTCGGGTCGTCCGGAATCCTCGGGCCGCTGTGGCTCAAGCCGCGCGAACCGCGTCATCGTTGCGCTCCTGTCGGAATGCCTGCGCCAGGTCCGGGCGCTCCACCTCGTCGAGCAGCTCCATGAGGTGGCTGCGGCTGTATCCGAGGCGCCTGGCCAGGCTGTCCGGCGTGTCCGTGCCGACGAGGAAGTCCAGCTCCTCGACAACGTACGCCCGACGCTTCGCCATGCAGGCGGCCTCGCAGTACTTGCGGGCCGCGAATGCCTCTGCGCCCTCGCCATACCTCGGCTCGAGGTGGCCCCCGCAGCCGAAGCACATCCGTCGCACCTCGGCCAGCGCGGCCTTCTCGCCGCCCCGGTGGTCGTGGTAGCACCGAAGGGAGCAGAACTGCCGCCGCCGGAACTGGCTGACGGACTCGCGCCCGGCACGATCCTGCTCCATCGTCTCGCCGCATTGCTCGCACGACTTGCGGGCGGGGGCGACGGCTCGGGTCGTGCTGTAGCAATCCCGCGTACAGTACTTGCGTCGCCGAAACTGTCCGGGCAGCTCGCCCTCTCGCCGCCAGGTCGCCTCGCCACAGCCCGCGCACTGCTTGGAGTTCGCGCTTTCGTGCCGCCGTCCGGCCAGGTCGATCAGCTCGGCCAGGTCGGGCTTGTCCCTCACGCAGCCACCTCCTCGGTGGGGTCGGGCCACTTGGCCTTGCGCAGGACGTCGAGCACGGCTTCGCCCTGGTAGGGACCGAAGAACGGACTGTCGCCGAGCCAGGCGCGACCGGCCTCGCGCAGCCACCAGGCGTCGACCTGGTTGTCGTCGCCGAAACTGCCCCTGTATTGGTCGGGAGTCGCGGCGAGCATGGCCGTCTTGTCGGCGTTGCCCTTGCCGGTGGCGAACTTCTTGAGCGTGGCCGGGCTGATCCGCGCGACGGGGACTCCGGCGCTGGCGAGTGCCATGCGGATGACGCCCTGGGCCATGCCGGTCAGGCCGGCGCTCTTGGCGTTGACCGGCAGGTCCTCGATGACGGCCAGATCGACCGGCCAGTGGTCTTCGACGTCGACCAGCAGGCGGAGATAGATGGACTCCAGGCGGTCGTCGCCCTTGAGTCTCGACTTCATCGTGTAGGTCTTGCCGTCCGGCAGGCACACGCCGGTCGCGGTCAGCGACGGGTCGATCCCGAGGACGTTCACTCCGGCCCCCCGTAGGTGTCCTGGAGCGTGCGGATGTACGCGCCGAAGCTCACCAGGATCAGGAGGTAGGTGATGAGGCCGAGAACGGACATGACCACCGTCAGCACGCCAGAGCCGGACAGGATGCCGACGGCGAAGGACGTGACGGGGATGCCCGCAATGAGGGCGCCGATTGCGCTCTTCACAGGTCGATCACTCCAGGTGGGTTGAAGGTGCCCTTGTACGGGCCGAAGCGGGTGTGTTCCGGGTAGGCGCGGAGCGTGCAGAACTGCTGCGCCGACGGGTCCGAGCGGCCCATGCGCTGCTTGATGATGGCGATGTTGTAGGCGTACGACGTCGGGTCGAGCGCCACGGAGAGCGACAGCTCGGGCTTCTCCGACAGCCCGCCCTTCACCTGGTCCCGCGACGGCGGCGTCCAAGGGCTGCTCTTCGCCTCCCAGCCCTTGTCGGTCGCGTGGTGCAGGATCAGGATGGTCGAACCGGTCTCTCGGGCCAGGTCGGTTACCTCGGCCATCGCTGCCATCTGCGCCTCGTAGCTCGACTCGCAGCCCTCGATGTCCATGAGGTTGTCGAGGACGACGATGGCCGGGTACGAATCCCACAGCTCGACGTAGGCGTCCAGCTCTTGTGCCAGTCCGGTCCATCGGATGGGGGAGTCGAAGCAGAGCTGGAACTTCATCGGCGCGATCGCGTCGAGGTACATCTGCCGGGCCGCCGCGTCCGACATGCCCCGCTCGATCTGCTCCGTCGTGTGGCCGGTGACGATCGACGCCAGGCGGGCCGAGGCTGTGAAGCCGCTCATGTCGGCGGACATGTACAGCGTCGGCAGGCCCATCATGGCCGTCCAGAACAGGGCGAACCCCGACTTCTGAGTGCCGGAGCGGCCGGCCACCATGATGACCTCGCCGCGCCGGGGGCGCGCTCCGTGCTGGTAGAGCGGCTCCAGCTCGGGCACGCGGGGGAGTTCGGCGTTCCCCTGGACGTTGCGCGTCAAAGCGCGCTGTGCATTCAGCATTGGCGGCCCCGATCGCCAAGCCACACGCCGTGGCGCCGGCTTGACCGGATGTCATGCCCCGCGCGGCGAAGCTTTTGCGTCAGGAAGGACAGGCGCGCGTAGTTGTGGTCGTCGGGGGCACCGCCGAGTGACACGAATATGTCGATCTGCCGCTGGGGCTCGCTGGTCAGCGCCGCCAAGAACTCTTCCGCAGTGATCTCGCCAACCCCGCGGTACTTCAATGTTGTGGCCACGTGGGGCGCTCCTCCTCTCTGGCCGGGGCGCGGACCGGTCGTCGTTGCCGGCCCGCGCGGTCCAACTAGTACATTCAGTCAGATGGGAGCCCCGGCCAGTTCCTCTTCGAGCCCCTTGACGTACTCGACGACCTTCGCCTGCACCTCGGGCGAGGCCGGGACCCAAATCCACGGCGGATTCATGCCGGGCTTGGCCTTGCCCTGGCCGAGAGTGACGATGACGCCCTTGCCGACGTACTGCTCGAGGTTGCGAGCGAGGGCGGTCTGCTGGACCGTGACGGACTCCCGGACCTCGTCCGGCACGCCGGTCTCGAGCGCGACCTCGGACTTGAAGAAGGTCATGCGGGCGACGGCCGTGTCTTTCGGCCCGTAGTCGGTCGGGCGCTGGCGCTCGTAGCTGAGCGGCTCGATGAGGATGGCGACGGCCTCGGACTCGTCGGCAGGCTTGAAGTAGGAGGTGCCGCCTGCGAAGTTGGTGATCTGAACCACTGGGTGATGCTCCTCTGTTCTGTTGTCCGATGAAGTTGTGTGTGGTGCTGGTGGAGCGGGGTCAGACGAGCTTGAAGTCGCCCCGGCCGAGCGTTTGCGTGAGCAGGTACCCATCGCGGTGATGGACGCCCCTGGCCTCGACGCAGGCGTCGGGTTCGCTCGACGTCGACGTCAGCGTGGCAAGCGCCCCCTTGCGGAAGGCGTGGTAGCCGATCCGCCGAGGCATGTCCGGCTCGGGGTGTGATGGTCCGTCGGTCAGGACCTCGATCGTGTCGCCGATCTGCGGCTCACGCTCCAGCTCCGGCTTCGGGAATGTGTCCGTGAGCCAGGCGATCAACTCGGGCACATCCTCAGCCGCGATGTAGACGTGATGGCCGTCGCCCCGGTCTTCCAGGCGCAGTGCGTCATCCTCGACGGAGGCGGCAACCCGCCCGGCCCCCGCGTCCTCGAACTCGACCCGAGTCACTCTCCGTGCCGCCATCAGGCGATCGCCGCCTTCCGCTCCTTGGCCGCCGCGCCGATGGCCGCGTCGGCCTCCCACTCGGCCTTGTTGTCCCGCCACAGCATCTGGAGTTCGCGGACCGTGTTGGCGGCCTTGACCTTGTCCATGAGCGTCTGCGGCTGTGCCTGGGCCGGAGCCTGGCCGGCGCCCGCGGCGGGGTCTGCTGCGGCGCTGGCGGCCTGCGCCTGCGCCCAGGGGTCGTCGCTCGCCGGTGGCTGGCCGATCGGCGCGGCGCCCGCCTGCGACACAGCCGGGGCCTGCGGAGTAGAGACCACCGTGGCGCCGAGGTCGTTGCGGAGCTTGTACAGCCCCTTCGCCTCCTGGTCCGCGCGGACGACGAGCTGGGCCAGCGTCTGGCCCTCCAGTTCGGCGGCGTTCCACCCGAAGGCCGCGATGAGTCGCAGCCGCTGGTCGTGAACATCCTCGCCGCCGATGGTCAGCCACGGCGCGTGGAAGTCGTCCTTCTTGTCGCCGTACTTGATGGAGATATTCCCTCCGTTGCTCACTGAGTGAGCCCTCCTCTCGGTTGGTGAGACCAACACTATCCTGTCGGTCCAACTAGTGCAACTCAGCCTGATGTGATCTGCTTCATGTCCGACGAGACCTCCAGCGCGGGCAGCTCGTCAGCGCGCTCGCCGCCCATGAGGGTGCAGAAGTCGCGCACGGAGCACGACTTGCACATCATGCCGGGCGACGGCAGGAACACGCCGGCCCGGATGCCACGCCAGGCCATAGCGAACTGGACGTCCACGTACTCCGGCGTGAACCGCGACAGGTCCTCCATGTATTTGAGGCCGTCGCCGTCCTTCTCGTAGTTCTTCGCCATCCAGAAGCCGCCCCGGCGCACCGGCAGGCCGTAGTCTCGCGCTAGGCCGACGCCGTACGTGCCGAGCTGGAGGCTCGACTTAGGCTCGTGGTTTCCGCACTTGAGGTCCACCGGCACGCCCGTGCCGTCGTTCGGGTCGACGAAGACCCGGTCGATGTAGCCGACGAACGGCTCGCCGCCAACGTGCACCTCGATCGGCACCTCGATGCCCGGCTCGCCCCACGGCGTCTCCCAGAGCCGGTACCCGGTGTTCTCGCGCCAGCGAATCCAGGCCGAGACGTACAGCGGCCCATGGGTGAGCCACCAGGACTTGTTCTGCTTGTCCGGCCACGCCTTGCTGGCCCGGCCGCTGGCCCGCAGCGCGCTCTCGGGGAAACCGGAGCGTTCGACCTCCTCGGCGATCGCCTCCTCGAAGGCTGCTTCGAAGTCGAGCACCTCGACGTCCTCGCCGAACCAGGCCCGGTCGGCCAGCTCGGTCACGTGGTGCACCGCGGTGCCGCCGACGGTGTTCCAGTACGACGGGCCACGCACGCCGTGACCTCGCTCGATCCGGTACCGCTCGCCGCACTCTGCGTACGTCGACAGCGCCGAGAAGCTGAGATGGCCCGGTAATCGAAACTGCTTGGGACCGGGGAGGTCTGTCTTGGCCGGCGCGCTCGAGTCGACCGGCACGATCTCCAGCGCCGTCACTCGTCGTCCAGGTCAGTCGGGACCAGGTAGATCCGCGTGCGCCCGTCCGGCAGGACTTCGGCCTCGCACTCGTCGGGCTCGATGACCTCGAAGCCGAGCGCTTCGGCGAGATTCAGCGCCTTGGCCAGGTTGCGCGTGTCGTAGTCGGGCTGGAGTTCGACGTGGAAGTCGTATGCTTCGTCGTCGAGGCTGAGGTGGACGTCCTTGGAGATGGCTCGCGCGACGCGGGTCTGCGGCCCAGCGCCCAGTGGAACTGCTGTCACTAGTGGGAACCTCCGGTGTACTAGTGTGACCTGACAGGACCCTTGTGTACCACGCTCGGGGTGCATGGTGCAAGCGGTGTGCCCCAGGTGATCTGGGTGAAGAATCCCCCCGGATTACCCCCTGTCGGGCTGCCCTGCACAGCCCGCGGTCACGACGATGACGTTACTTGACCGGGAAAACGTTCTCAACGGCCCGAGTACGTTTCTAAACGTGACATAAAACACAGAAAGGGCGCCACGCACCGAAACGCGTGGCGCCCTCCAGGGGTCCGTGTTAGTGCCTGCTGGGTCGCTCGGTAGACGGCGAATCCGGCACCCGAATCAGGTCCGTGTCGATGCCCTCCCGCGCCGGCACGTAGAACCATCCCTCCTTGGTGTCGGGCTCGTAGTGCACGACCCGGCCGTCAGTCTTGAGCCGCTCCTTGAAGCTGTCGAGCCGCGCTTTGTCGTCCTTGTCGATCGACTTACCGGCCCTCAACTTCGCCTCGAGCCGGAGCATCTTCGGCGCAAACAGCCAGCGATGCTCTCGCTTCATAGCCCAGGGAATCAGGCTGTCATCGCGGACCGTGCGGCGATCAAGTCCGCGGCGTCGCCGAAAGGCCGCCCACATCGATTGCGACGTCTCGATGTTGTACTTGGTGCGGTACAACTCGATGATCTCGTTGTAGGTCTTGCCCTCCTCCATCCAGCGGATGGCCTCGTTCTCGTTCTGAATCTTGGGCCTACCCATTGCGTCGCCCACTCCCCTTCTTTCGCCCCCGGTGGCCCCCCGTGAGCACCCGGACATAACGATCGTGCAGCAAGAGTGTGATCGTGTCAAGATTGGAGCGCAAGTTGCCTACTGATTGGTACACTTGGTGCTGTCAGGGAGGTGTCAGGGCGATGGCCTACATAGAGGTTTGTGACAGGAGCGAGGACCACGGGCGAATGGTGAGAGAGTTCACGATCTCATCCGGGGGGCGTTCTGCGAGGGTGGTCCTGTGTGAGACGTGCGCGCGCGACATGGATGAGCTGATGGGTGGGGGCCAGCAGGCGTCGAGGCCACGCGCCCGGCCGGCGCGCGGCTATGAGCAGGCGTCGAAGTCAATGGAGGAGATCGAAGCCCTCAAGCTCCGGTAACTTCCCGATAGCGCCGCAGCAGCTCCTCCAGCGAGGAGCCGAGTGCGGTAGTAATGCGATCCAACTGCACCAGATCGAGCCGTAGCTCGCCGCGCTCGTAGCCCGAGACGAATCGCTGCGGCTCGCCGATGCGCGCCCCTAGGTCGCTCTGGCGCAGGTCGGCTTCCTCCCGCAGCTCCCGCAGGATGCGGCAGAGCTTGGCGTGCTCGGGGGAGCGGATCGACTTCTCCATGAGCGTCAGGCCAGCGCCCCTGGCGTCCAATACAAACTTTGTATAAGGTGCGCTATGGGTCGGATGCCCGACCCGTTCCCACTTCCCGCAGATCTAAGCGCCGGTCGGGCGGGTGCTGTGGGGGATTTGTCCGGGGTTGGGTGGATGGTGGCCGGACATCAAGAGCGAGCAATCGCCAGGGGGGCAAGGGTTGACACGAGGCAGATACCGACCGGGCATGACGCGAGGGAACCGCGAAGCGGCGACCAGGACGAAGCGCATGACCGTGACGGCACTCTTGCTATTCACGGTCACCGCGGTGGCCGTGCTGTTCAAGTGGAGCAACTACGGTGCCGCGAGCCTGTACGGGTATGCGGTGTTCGCGATCCTGGGGACCAAGCTCCTGCTGTCGCTGATCCCGCAGCGGAAGCGGCCGGAGGCGAACCACAACAAGCGTGTGGGCGTCATCGTGACCATCTACAACGAGGACCCCGAGCTGCTGCGCAGGTGCATCGACTCGCTGCTCAACCAGACCTTCCAGCCGACGCGGCTGATCATCGTGGACGACCACTCCGGCAAGCTGGCCGCGTTCGAGATGGCGAAGTTCTACGCGACGATCGATCCTCGGGTCACGGCTGTGCGCCAGCCCGAGAACCTCGGCAAGCGCGAGGGCCTGGCCGTCGGCTTCCGCGAGATGGCCGGCGAGGTCGACGTGTTCGTCTGTGTCGACTCCGACTCCGTGCTCGAGCCGAACGCCATCGCCGAGGGCATGCGGGCGTTCCGGTCGCGCAAGGTGACCGCGGCGACCGGGCTCGTGCTCCCGCTGAACTACGAGACGAACGCCCTGACCCGGCTGCAGGACGTCCGCTACGCCAACGCGTTCCTGGGGGAGCGCGCGGCCTACTCGCAGTTCGGATCGGTGCTGTGCGTGTGCGGGATCCTGGCGTTCTACCGCGCCGACATCGTGATGAAGAACCTGGACGACTTCCTGACGCAGGAGTTCCTCGGCAAGCCGGCCGTCACTGGCGACGACCGTCGCCTGACCAACTACGCCCTGACGCAGGGCCGGGTCGAGTTCGTCGAGTCGGCGATCGCGCACACCGCGGTGCCGGAGAAGTTCAGCCACTTCGTGCGCCAGCAGGCGCGCTGGGGGCGCAGCTTCTTCCGCGAGTCGCTGTGGGTGCTCGGCAACCTGCGTCCGTCGCGCATGGCGTGGTGGCTGACGGCGCTGGAGATCGCCCAGTGGGCGGTGTTCTCGACCCTGATCATGTACGTCGTGGTTATTCACCCGCTGGTCGGCGGGGAGCCGATGATCGGGCAGTACCTGCTGTTCGTCGGCTTCATGGCCCTGGCTCGCGCAGTGCGCTACTTCGACGTGCGTCGCGATGGCCAGGGTGTGCTGTCCAGGCTGGGGACGTTCTTCACGGCGCCGATCTACGGGTACATGAACCTGTTCGTCATGCTCCCGCTGCGGTTCTACTCTCTCGTCACGCTGCGCCTGGCGAGCTGGGGGACACGCAAGTCGGTGGAGGTCACTGCCCAGCCGGCGCAGTCGGAGCCGGAGGCTGAGCCTCCACGCGCGCTGGCCGGCGCGCAGCAATGACCGACGGGGCGGCGGCTCCATCCACTCGCGCCGCCCCGTCTCCAGCCACGTACGATGTCCGGACATACTTGATCGAAGGAGGCAGGGTGGGACTCACGCGCAAGCTCCTGAGCACCAGCACGGCCGGTGCGGTGGACTTCCGGTCCGACAAGGAGCGCACCGCCCGCAAGACCGCCAAGGGCGCCCGCGCCGGCAAGAAGGGCAACAAGATCGCCAAGGCCGACGCGAAGGTGTCCAAGAAGCAGCTCAGCGCCATCGAAGAGCAGAACCGCCTACTCGAGGAGCAGAACCGCCTCCTCGCCGAGCAGGCTGTAGACGACGACGGCCAGGAGCGCTAGCTGGAGTCGGCCCGCACGCGCGGGCATGTGGCACCACCTCCCGCGTGTGCGCGGGTAGAACGACGAAGAGCCCCCGTCCCGGAAGTCCAGGACGGGGGCTTCTTCATGCGATCAGCGGGTGGCCGGCTTGCCGTCGTACCTGGGCGCCTGGTTGGAGCCGAGCACGAGCCGGGTCAGCCACGCGGGCACGCGGTGCTCGAGCCGGCGCCACACGGCGTACCAGACGGCCACCACGGCGCCGGTGATGAACAGGACGAGGTCGCCAGACGTGAGCAGCGCGACCACCGGGGCCGGCAGCCAGGCGAGTTGCGCGGCGCCCCAGGTGATGAGCGCGCCCCACAGGACCGGCACGACGGTGCGCAGCCAGGAGGCCATGCCGCCGCCGATGGCACCCTTCGCGCGGATCACGCGGAGCAGGGTCTTGAGGTTGCGGATCACGGTGTTCACTTGTGGGTTCTCCTCCTACAGGACGATGGCACCGATGGCCACGACTACGGCCAGGGCAGCGATCAGGGTCTTGACGGCCCAGCGGGCGAAGGCCCGGTCGGCCTTGCGTGCCTCGACCTCGGTGGCGAGGCTGCCCTCGAGTGCCGAGATGCGCGTCTCGCGGGCTTCGACGACGCGCAGGCGGTCCTCGTGGTCGTCGATCTTCGTGCCGTGTTGGGTCAGCACGACGTCGAGCTTGGTCTCCAGGCGGGTGAGCCAGAGGCGGACGTCCTCGTCGCTCATCACGCGGCCCCGGAGCGGGCTTCGTCGCGCTCGTCGCGCAGGGCCTCGGCCAGGACCTCGAGTGAGGCGACCTGGGTGGACAGGTCGGCGATGCGCTCGGCCTGGCGCCGGATGACGGCGTCCTTGTCGATCTGGGGAAGGTCGCTCATGTCGCAGACTCCTGCGGTTGGTTGTTGTCCTGACCCCAGCCGCCGCCCGTGTCGCGGTCGGGGTCCGGGGTTCTGGTTTCTTGTTCGATGTCGAAGTCGGCGCCGTGGCGCTCTGCCTTCACGAGCCAGGAGAAGGACTGGCCGGCTTGGCCGGTGACCGTGAAGCGGCCGTCCATGACGGCGGTCCACTCCACCGGTGCCCCGTGAGGCGTCACCAGGGCCGTGCGGTTGTCTGTCTTGGCCAGTGCCTCGAAGTAGTTCGGCAGCTCGACCACAGCCTCGCCGCGCTCGTCGAGCGTGGCCGAACCCCAGTATTCGATGCCCGAGACCGGGGACTCTGTCGAGGCGTGGAGCAGGTCCATGCCGGGCTTCGTCGGGTGCGGGATGCGGAAGTTCTTGATCGTGCTCGTGACCGAGGTGGCGTGAAGCAGCCCGTTGACATCGACCCGATAGTCCCGCCCTCGCAGGTTCGGGGTCAGGTTGATGTCCCCGTTGGCTCCCAAGTACATGTGGCCGTCCCCGGCCCCATCGTTGATGAACACGATGTCTCGGCCGATACCCCAGGAGCCGTCACTTCGCCCCCGGACGACGGCGCCATTGACGCCCGAGTTGTCGCCGCCGTTGATGCCGAACGCCCAGGAGCCGTCGCCGTGTGCGTAGGCCACTGGGTAGCCCTGGAGGCCATTGCCGATCCGGAACTCGCCCCGCGCCTGCTGGAGCTGGAACTGGTTGTGCCGGGCGTCGGCGTGGGGGACGCCTGAGTTCAGGTGTAGCGACGGGCTGGGCTGGGTACTGGAGCCGTTGTCCCAGCCGAGGATGTTTGGTGCGGTGTACCAATCGCCCGCGGTCTCTGGGTAGAAGTACACGGCCGGGTTGTCTAGGCCGGTCTCCCGGATCTCCACCCTCGGCGTCGCCCAGCCAGTTCGGAACGTTCCGGTGAACGTGGCGCTCCCGCCCGAGGAGATCTCGACCGTCTGTTGGCCGCTGCCGTTCCAGGCGGCAATGCCCTGGGAGTCGATCCGGATGCGCTCATTCGCGCCCGAGTACACGCGCAGGCCGGACGGGTCGATCTGCACCCGATCCGACGTGTCCTGGCCGACGGCGTCCTGGACGATGACGTCGTCCACGATGTAGCGGCCGTCGGTGCCGGAGTGGTTTCGCACGGCGAGGTACGCCTGGTAGTGCACCGCCGTGTCCGGGACCGTGAGAGTGCCTTCGGCGTTCTCCCACGAGAACGTCGCGCCGGTCTGGCCGATCTGTCTCGAGTGGTACGTCGTGCTGCCGTCATCATGGACGACCTGGATGTAGATTCGCAGGAACGAATCGGGGCCGGTGATGCCACCAGAGCCTGCCGTGCGCCCCCATCCCGAGACGTAGATGCGCCGGGATGCGGGGATTGGCAGCTCGGGCGTCAGGTACATCGTCGAGGAGCCGGGGGTCGGGTCGCACTCCAGTGACCGGGCGCCCCTCCGCGGGTACGAGGTCCTGACGGCCCAGGCGCCCACGGCGGCCGGCATGGCCGTCTCGCCATCGCCAACCGCGGTCCAGTAGTCGAGGTCCTCGAAGCCGGGGTCGCTCACGCGGTTCACGCCCGCGCCGGCCATCTGCGACGGGGTCACCGAGCCGATGCGCAGCTTCTCGGCCGTGATTGAGCCGGCCGCGATCTTGTCGGCCGTGATGGCGTTGGCTGCGATGTGGCCGGCCTCGATCGCCAGGGCCTGGATCAGGCCACCGGTGATGGTCTCGCCCACGATCTTCTCGGACGCCACGAGCGTGCCGTCCTTGATGTGGGCACTGTCGATGATCTCGCCGATGATGTCCGTGTCGACCAGCGGCTGCACCTGGATCGTGCTCACACCCGACGGGTCCGAGCTGTTGTCAGACCGGTCGACGGCGACAAAGGCCACGTGCACGTCGGTGTTGTACGGCAGGTCGGTCAGTACGGTGAGGTTGCGTTCGCCGACCAGGGTGTCGACCAGGCTCGCCGGGGTCGGCGTGAATGCCGGGTCGCTGCCGACATGGACCTCGATGTGCGAGAGGTCGCGGGGCATGCCCGCGCCGTCGAACGTCTGCCCGTCCCATTCAACACGGACCGTGCCGAGCCGGGACGACAGGACCGGCGTGCTCGGCGCCGGGGGCGGGATCTCGTCGTCGGCGATCTCGACCTGGAGGATCTCCGAGAACTCGCCGGCCCCCGCGTACTGGGCGACGGCGCAGACCTTGAACTGCCACACCTCGCCGACGTCGAACGGCGAGTGCGCCACGTGCGTTCCATCTACACGAGCCAGGCGGAACCAGTTCTGCTCGCTGTTGAGCGGCCGGCCGTACAGGTCGTACCGGACGATCTCGATGTTGGTGCCGTCGGTGGCCGTGGTGACGGCCGCCCACTCGGCCTCGATCAGTCCGCGGGGGATGCCCGCCGAGTTGATGTAGCCCTGCGAGTTGAGCATGAAGCCCTGTGGCGCGTTCGCGGCGCGCGTGTCCTGCCCGACGTCGGTCGGCGGTGGCGGCTGCGGCTTCGTGCCGGTGCCGCCGTTGCTTGAGGCGCCTCCAGCGATGTCGCGGGCACGCTGTGCGGCCTTCACGCTGGCCTCGATGAACCGATCGTTCAGGGTCAAGTTGCCCTGCACGACGCCGTTGGCGTCTTTCGACAGGGTCAGCGACCGGATGCGAGCGCGCGTCTTGGCACCATCTACGCCGGGGGCGTAGATCCAGTCGCCGGGGCGGTAGTCGCGCAGCACGATCCAGCGACTCGCTGCGAAGATCAGGCCGCGGGTCATCTGGATGCGCTCGCGTTCGCCCTCGCGCAGCGTCTTTTCGGCGAGCAGGATGGCGGTACCTTCGTCGGACACGCCGCCCTGATCGATAGTGACCTCGAACTCGCCCCACGGGGAAACGGCGGCCGGGTTGGATACCTCCACCCGGAGGCCGTCTTCGCCGCGCAGCAGCGCACGGTGGATCAGCCCGGAGGCGTCACCCTTGTCAGGGGCCGAGGTGATGTCCAGGCCGGACCGGAGGTTCACCGGGTTGTCGCGGGTCGTCAGGTCACGCGCGAGCAGGGTGTCGGCGTTGTAGACGTGCAGCTCGCGACCCCAGAAGTTCCAGTCGATCGCGCCCTGGTCGGCGAGCGAGCTGAGGACCTGGTCGAGCTTCATGCCGACGTCAAACGACAGGTTCAGGCGCTCGACCCAGGGCTCGCCGTCGGAGTCGCTGGCGTCGGAGATGTCCCACGACATGCCGGGCACACAGCCCCGCGCCTGCGCCTCCTCGAGCAGGGTGCGGAGGATCTCGCCAGGCGTGGCGTCGACGAACTGGCGCCGGCCGTCCTCGTCCATGTGGCCGCTCTTGCCGCGCACCTGCGCAGTTCGCAGCAGCCAGGAGTAGCCCGGCATGCTCAGCTTGAGCGACTTCGCCTCGTCGAGGTGGTCAGCGCTCCAGGCGAGGCGGATGAACCGGCCGTTCGGGGGCTCGGTCCAGTCGGCGCCGGTATTCCACTCGACGGCGACCTCGCAGAAGCTCTCGAGCCACTCGGAACCGGGCAGGCCGCGAGTGTAGGAGAGGTCGAGCGCGGGGCGGTCGTTGAGCGGGAGGCTGGTGGAGGTACTGGTGGGGTGGTGGAGCACGCCGAGGCGCGCGCCGTCCGGCTCGTAGGCAACGAGCCTGATATCGAACGTCACAGTAGCCAGGCCCTCCGTGCTCGGATCTTGACAGTGCCGGTGCCGCCAAACCGGTAGACGTCCATCGAGACGACGGACTGGGTTTGGGTGTGGGTGTAGTGCGGGACGAGGGAGAAGCCACCAGGGCCAGCGTCGAGGTTGCCGGTCACGTCAACGGACGTGTCGGGGTCGAGCGGGTTGCCCTCGTACCGGATGGCGCGCATGTCGAGTACGTCGATGCGCAGGCCCTGGCCGGGGCCGGACGTGGCATTGAGCTCAATCCACTGTCCGCTGGTCTGGTCGGTGACGCGCAGCTGCGTCATCGAGCCGTCGGCGTAGATGATGGCGTCACGGATCGGCGCGTTGCCGCCGCCCAGGGTCGGCGACGAGGTGGACCACGTCTCGCCACTGGACAGCGATGGGGACGTGGCCGTGGTCCAGCGCTCTTCCCGCCACAGCGGGTCGGGCAGCTCGAACACGAGGATCACCCGCACGTTGCGCGGGTCGAGGAACTCGGGCTGGATCGAAGTGACGACGCGGGCGCGGGTGAAGTGCTGCTTGTCGCCGCGCACGCGGTGGATCGTCTGGAGGTCTGTACGCCTGCCGGCCAGCCCGAGGATGTACTGGAGGTTGTCCTCGAGCTGGCCGAAGCCGCGAGTGGTGCCGTGCTGGTCGTTGTCGGTCACGATCAACCGCAGGGCCAGGGTGCCGGACTGGTAGTGCTCGTTGTGCTGAGCGATCAGCCCGTCACGCCCCGGCACCGATATGGCGGCCGAGCGCACGGCCGGGATGGACTGGTATGGGTTGTCCCGCTCCAGGAACCATCGCAGGCCGGGGTCGTCCAGGGGAGTCGCGCCGAGCTTGTACGTGGTGTCCAACGGTGCGACTCCCCTTCATCAGAGCCCAAGGGCCGCAGCCACCTGGAGCGAGTCGTTGACCTGCTCCGATGCCGGCTGGGCCTGCGGGTTGTGGTTGGTCTGGTAGATCGTGATGTTCCCGGCCGTGGCGCCGTCGTCGAACTCGGCCGAGTCCGGCTGGAGCGACGGCAGCGCCGGGTAGGCGGACTGGGCCAGCCGCTGGGCAGCCTTCTCGGCCTCTCGCTGGGAGGCGAGGATGCCGTCGGCGAGTCCGGAGCCGATGGACTGGCCCGAGTAGAAGACCCAGCCCTTGCCCGAGAACGGACCCTTCTTGGCTGGCGAGAACGGGAAGTAGTCCCGTAGCCCGCCGAGGAATCCGCCGACCGAGCCCGTGACCGAGTCGAAGGCGGACTTCATGCCGTCGCCGAAGCCTTCGATCAGTGACCGACCGGAGTCCCAGAGCCAGCTACCGGCGTTGGCGAACAGGCCCAGGACATCGTCCTTGAGGTCGCCGAAGAAGTTCTTCACGCGACCAAGCCCGCCCGTCACGGCGCTGCCGAGGCGACTCAGGCCGCGTCGGAACAGGCCGACCAGGCCGTTGAGCGCCCCCGAGGCGATGCCCCGGATGTTGCTCAGGGCTCCGGAGAAGAACGACCGGATGCCGCCCCAGGCGCCTCGGAAGATGCCCGCGACCGCGCCCAGGGCGCTGCTGAACAGTCCCTTGATGCCGTTCCAGGCGCCCTTGAATAGACCCTTCAGCGCGCGCATCCCGGCCTTGGCGATCCGGAAGACGCTGACGCTCATCCAGACCTTGAACAGCCCGACGATCACGTCCCAGACGCCAGAGAAGATCTTCTTGATGCCTTCCCAGACGCGCTTCCAGTCACCCGTGAAGATCCCGGCGAAGACGTCGAAGATTCCGGTGATCACGTCGAGCGCGCCCTGGATCGCCTGCGTTGCACCCTCGACAAGGGTGAGCAGGGTCTGGGCGAAGAACTTCGTGAGGAACTCGACGATCGGCCCCAGTAGTGGCAGGACCTTCTCCAGCGCGGACGCCAGAGTGGTGAACAGCTGAGCCAGGATCGGCGCCAGGTCCCGCAGGAGCTGAGCCACGATCGGCAGGACCGTAGTGGCCAGCATCGTGAACAGGTCCACGAGGACGGGCAGCATGGCGATCAGCGCCGGGAGGAGTCCCGTCGTGATCAGGACTGCCAGGGCGTCAGCCACCTGGAGCAGCACCGGCCCGAGGGCCTGGAGGACCTGCAACAGTGCGGCGCCCAGGAGCGCGACGACCGGCTCGAGAACCGGCGCCAGGCGCTCGATGATCCCAGCCAGGATCGTGAACGCCTCGCCCAGGATCGGGCCGATTACAGCCGCGAGCTGGCCGGCCAGGCTGCCGAGCGCGCCCAGGGCGTCCGCCACGGGGCCGAGCGCGGGCAGGAGTCCGTTGACACCCTCCTCGACTCCGTCGAGGAAGTCCGTGAGTCCGCGCTGGAACTCGGGCCGGGCGAGGGCGTCGGCGATGCCGCCGAGCGCGCGGCCGACGATGCGACCGATCTGCGGCAGGGCCACGCCGAGCGTGTCCGCGAACGTCGTGAAGAAGTTCGTCAGGCCGGGGCCGGCCTCGTCGGCGATGTTGTCCATCGCTTTGTGTGCGGCCTCGAAGACCGTGACAAGCTTCGACTGGAACGGCTCGCCGTTGACGACGTCCGCGATCCGCTCGAGCGCGTCCGCAAGGGAACCGAGCGTGGAACCACCGGCTGCATTCGCAGCTTCGGCGATGCCGAACAGGATGCGGCCCGTCTCGCGCAGCACGCGCCCCAGGTCGGCCAGCGCCATGATGCCGGCGTCGATCCAGCCCTGGAGCCGGCCGTCGCTCGCCGCCTCGGTGAGCCAGGCGTCGAACTGCCGGGAGATGCGCACGAACCACTGGGCCAGGCGCGGCAGGTAGGACGAGCCCGCGGTGCCGAGCGTCTCGATCGCCGACGCGATAGCGTCCGTGCCTTCGGCAGCGATGTCGATTGACTCGTTGAGGTTGTCGAACATCTCCTCGAGCGAGCCGTCGAGGAATCGCTCCAACGAGCCCGACAGGTTGGCGAAGTAGCCGCCGAGAGCGGTGGCGGTTCCGCGGAGCCCAGCGGCGAGCTGGGGGAACAGCGTGTCGATCAGGTTGCGGATCGGCTGCTCGGCCTCGGACCAGAAGCGGTCGGAGAGCTGGTTCTGGAGTCGGGCGAAGCGGTCCCCGACGTCGGCCAGGACCTCGGGCGCGTCCTGGAGGACGGCGATGAGCGTGCCCATTGCGATGCCGACACCGGCGAAGATGCCGGGCAGCGCGAGGGCGACTCCTGAGATCTGCGCCAGCGACGCGGACAACGCGAACAGGTTGCTCGCGCCGGCCAGGCCGGCCGCGCCGAGCGTGCCGATGGCGAGAGCCGCCTGCGCCAGGATCGGGATGCTCTTGTCGAGGTTCAGAATCTGCCGGTTGAGTCGCTGGACGTAGTCGCCCAGGACACGGAAGCCGGACAGTGCCGACAGTGACGTGGCGGCGCGCAGGGCTGCCGCCTGGGACACGCGGGGGATCAGCTCGACGACCCGCGACCGGCTCAGGTAGGCAAGCTCGGCCTGCGCCTCCCGGTACGCCGGGTCGGCGACATCGGGCTCAAGCTCGATCTGCTCACCCTCGTACTCCTCGATCAGCTCGTCGAGCTGGTCACGGAAGTCGTTGAGAGAGCCCTGGTCGCGTGCGATCTCGAACTCGATGGTCTTCTTCTCGACCAGCTCGTCCACCTGCTGCCGGAGCTTGCGCAGGCCCTCGATGTTGTCCTCGGCGCTGAACTGGATCGGCCGGGACTCCAGCTCGGCGACCATCTCGTCGCGCATCGCCTGGAGCGACTGCTCGGAGTAGTTGACGCTGAGGTCGACCTCCGGATGCCGGATCTTGTCCAGCTCGGTGTCGATCTGACTGATGGCGCGGAGGACGGAGTCCTCGTTGTCCATCGCCACGCGCAAGTCCAGCGTCCGGCCTTGCGCGATCATGTCGTCGAGGCTGTCGCGGAACTCGCGCAGCGAGTCTTGGTCTGCGTCGACTTCGACGTTGACCGTGTGTGGCTGGTCGACAAGGGCGTCGATCTGCTTGCGCAGCTTCTCGTACCCCTCGAAGGTCTCCTCGACCTCGAACCGCAGGGGCTTGTCCTCGATCTCTTCCTCGAGCAGCTCACGCGCAGCGTCCAGGCTGTCGCGGTCCAGCTCGACCTCGAGCTTCTCCAGGTCGAGCCGGCGCAGCTCCTCGTTGATTCGGTCGATCGCCTCCTGGAGCGAGCCCCGGTCGTCGGCGTCGTACTCCAGCTTGATCTTCTTGATCTGATCCTGGATGCGCTTGGTGGCAGCGCGCGCGTCGGCTTGGGCCTTCTCGCCGTCGACATTCACCTGGGCGGTGAGGTCGGACTCGCGGATCTCGGCCTGCATCTCGCGCGTGGTGCGCTCCAGCTCGCGCAGCGCATCGCCGGCATCGACCTTCACGTTGATGGCGTCGGTCGACTTCTCGATCTTCTTGAGCTGGCCCTTGAGGTTCTTCCGGAACGCAGAGGTGTCCGGGAAGACCTTCACGCTGACCTTGCCGATGACGACGCCGGGATCAGCCACGACCTACCTCCTGCTCATCTTCATCCACAGGTCCTTGACCGTGGCCTTCTTCTTGGTGGTCGCACTGGCCGTCTCGGGCCGGGGCCACTCCGGGAACTTGGGCTCCTTGCCCTTCTTCCAGTTACCGGAGATCTTGGTGTTGAGGTTGAGCGCGTCGAACAGAGAAGCGAGCACGTGCCGCTCAACGCCCCAGCCGAGGTGTTCTGGGCCGCCGCGCATGAGCGCGTGCGTCATCGAGTCGTCTGGGAGCCTCCACACGAGCTGGAGGACGAGAGCCGGGGCTGGCCCGTCTCCTCTGATCACGGCCGCCAGGTCGACGCCGTAGTAGTAGAGGAGGTCCGGGTACAGCCCGCGGCCGTAGTCGTCGATCAGCTCGGCGAGGCTCAGGCTTCCCCCGCCGAGGTGCCCTTCGTGTACTTGTCGAACACGGCGGCGACCATCGTCAGGTCGGACAGCGCCGCGTTGAGCTTCTCGCCCTGGATCGGCCGCTCGCACACGGTGCCCAGCACCTCGCGCAGAACGGCCTCCTGGTCGACGTCGTCCTCCTCGTCAGCGTCCTTGTTCTTGTCGAGCACCGCCTGGAGCCGGCTGACCTCGTCGCGCGCCTCCTTGCCCAGGCGCAGCGGGTTGAGCATGACGACCTTGAACTCGCCGGACTCGCGCTCGGCGTCGGGAAGGGTGATGGTGACGTCGGCGTACTTCTCTTCGGCGTACGCGCGGATGTCGTCCAGGGTGAATGCAGTCATGGGGTGCGGACCTCCGTTGTGGGTCGCGGACCGAGTTGGAGCCCCCTCCCGCGCCGGGTCCGCACGCAGCGCGGGAGGGGTGGATCAGGGGAGCGGAAGGTCCCCCAAGTGCGCATCGCTGAGAGGCGTGGGGGGCATGGACTGACTCAGGGAGTGACGTCGCCGAGCGGCGTCACCGCGTAGGCCCAGGTGTTGCCGCCGTAGACCAGTGGGGTCACGGACAGCGGCAGGCCGGCGAGCGACTCGGCGTCCGGGACGGACAGGTCGTCGCCGCGCAGGATTTCCGCACTGGGCGCGTAGAAGGCGAACACGTTCGAGGCGTCGATGAAGACGGCCAGGAACGCGCAGCGGGTGGGCTGCGGCGTCTGCGGGACGCCAAGGGTGCCGTCGGCGTTCTCGACGGCATTGCTGCCGAAGTACAGCTTGAGCGCCGCCCTGTCGAACTGCTGGAGGGTGAAGGTCATCGCCTCGGTGCGCGGGCTGTACGTGGTCCGCAGGCTCTTCGCCTGGAGCGTTCCGAGAACGGTCTGCTCGCCGCCTTCGGAACTGAGGGCCAGGATCTCCTCGAGCGAGGTGTGGCCGACGTTCTCCCAGTCGACCTCGGGGGCGGTCAGGTCGGCCGGCAGAGCGGTGCCCTCGGGGGCGGTGAGGTAGTTGCCGTCGTTGACGACAAGCGTGGCGGCGTTGTTCAGGGCCACTGCGATCCTCCTTGGATCAGGAATTGGGCATGCGAAGAGACCGCCGCCTCGCCAGGAGGTGCGGTGGTGAAGGTGGGGAAGGGCCGGCTACAAGGCGCGGCGGATCGTGATGCCGTAGAGCGTTTCGTAGCGCCAGACCCCGGTAGGCAGGTCGGCGTACTGCACCGGCCCGGAAGATGTGGCCCAGTCGGTTACGCGGCGCGGCGACTCGAGCATGCGCAGGCGAGTAACGGAGCCACGACCGGGAACGGTCACCTTGTTCATCCAGGCGTTGCGCAGAACCACCCGCACGGCGTCAGACAGCCGAGCACCGTCCTCGTCGCCGTCGGGGTCCGCGGTGAACGTGTGGATCGTGAAGTCGCCCTGGTCGAGGAATCGGATGTCGCCGTCCCAGTAGCCCTGCTGCGCATGTCGGCGAACCAGGACGAACGGCAACACCTCGCCCTCGACGAAGGCCCGCAGGCCCTCCTCGGGGATCAGGGAGTAAACCGCCACGCCGGGAAGGCCGTCGCGCAGGATCGGCAGGAGGACGTCCTCCAGGGGCGCGAACTCGACCAGCTCGTCGACAGCGTCGGGGAGTGGCATCAGGGCGCCTCCCCGTAGATCCCAGCCGCGCGCCGCAGGACCGCCAGGCCCTCCATCTCGCCGACTGTCTTGCCGTCGTCGTTCTCGCGGCCCTTGCGGCCGAACTCGATCGACATGGCGGCCTTGAGGCCGCGCTCGTCGTTGAGGGTCACGTACTGGTCGACGTCGCCACTCTCGGTCTCGATGAAGGCGTGGCCGTCGTGGCGGTGCCGGGAGAGGATCGCGTCCGCCTTGTTGCCGATGCTGACGGCGTGGCCCTTGATGGCGTTCTGCGAGGAGCGGTGTAGGGCGATCGCCCGTTCCAGCTCCATGCTCTTCACGCGCCGGTAGACCTCGGCCATCACGGCACCTCCGGGAGTGCGTCTTTGGCGGCACCGCCCGGCCGCTCGCGCAGGTCGATCGACCAGTGGCGGACGTGGCGAGTGCCGTGGTGATAGGCGGGCGGGGCGGCGACGTCCCAGACAGAGCCGTCCCACTCGGCGCGAGAGAAGCTCCCGACGCCGGGAAGGTCGCGCGTGACGCCGACACGGATGACGTTGATCTGTTGCTGACCGGCCATCGACGCGATCGAGGAGCGCTGAGGGATGCCCCAGGCCGTGGTCTCGATCACCGAGTCAGGGTCGGCCGCCAGCACCTTGTTGCCGCGCCGGTCGGTCACTTCGCGCATCTGCCAGAACCGGATCGGCCGGCCGTGCCGGCGCTGCCGGCTCACCAGTCATCCTCGGCGGCGTGGAACGGGAACGGCTCACTACTGCCGACGACCGGCACGTACTCATCGCGCCGGCTGCGCAGCTCGCCCCACGGTGAGATCGGTGCGGACTGAATCCCACCGCGGCCGGCCGCAGAGGCGGCCATCTTCTGCTCGGCGTCGGTGAGGTACGGCGCAGGGTGCGCCTCTTCCCAGGCGACCGTCTCGTCACCGGCGCGCGACTGGCTGTAGCCGTCGGTGTTCTTGAGGTATCGCTTGACCGAGCGGATGACGAGGATGCGCGCCACCGCGGGCGCCGTAGCCGGGTCGGGCCACGGCGCACCGTAGTAGCGCACGAGCATCGACGCCTCTTCGAGCGCCCCCTCGGCGTCCCGCTGCTCGTCCTCGTCGAGGATGCGGTCGAGCTTGCCCTCCAGAGCCTCGAGCGTCACAAGCGAGTCCACGGGTCACCTCCAGGGGGTCAGTCCGTGCTCTTGGGCTTGCTGCTGGAAGTCCGCTTGGTGGTGGACTTCTTGGTGGTGCTCTTCTGCCTGACCGGGGTCGGCGAGGCGGCCTCGTCGGTGGAGGCCGCCGTCGTCGTGAACGTGTGGCCAGCGGCCATCACGCTGGCTCCCGTCAGGCCGCTGAAGGGTCCGTGAGGCCGGTGATCTGGGCCAGGACCTCGGTCGGGCTGCCCACGGTCGGGTCCGGGTACTTCGCCGTGGCGCCGACGCCGAGCTTGACGCCGCGGAGGAAGTGCTCGCCGGTCTGGAGCGGCTTCTGGCCGGCAGTCGCGTGCGGGCCGACCAGGATGTCCTTGGTGTACTGGAAGCCGTACCAGGTGTTGACCACCGAGCGGTCCTGCTGGTGCACGGTGTCGTAGTCGCGCAGCCACCGCATGGCGAAGCCGCCGTAGGAGGCCGACGCGCCGAACGGCACGCTCGACGGCACGCTCGGCGCGGCCGTCAGGCAGACGTTCGCCGACTGCACGAAGGCGTAGGCGCTGTCCGGGTCGATCTCCTGCGAGGTGATGACCGTGAAGCCCATCCAGTTGCGGATGGTGGCCGAGCGCAGCGCGGTGTTGGCAGCGCTCTCGCCGACCGAGTCCGCCCGGTTGAACTTGTCGTTGTTGAGCAGGTTCGCCTCGAAGCTCGAGCCGACCAGCATGATCCGCTGCTCGGCCGGAGCGCGGAGCAGGTTCAGCGCGCGCCGAGCCTCGACGAACGCACCGTGCTCGGAGCCGACGGTCACCGGGATGACGACCTCGTACGGCGCGGCCTCCAGGTGGGAGACGGCCTTGGACTCCAGGCCACGACCCACGGCCTCGGCCTGCGGGTTGATCAGGCCGGTGTAGGACTGGAAGTCCATCTCGGCCTGCTCGTCGGTGACGGCGACGCCCTGGTAGATGTTGCCGCCGAACGTCACGGAGACCTTGGTCTCGGCGTACTCGTCGAACTGGATCGCGGTCGAGCGGTCGTTTCGCCACCCGTACTCGCGGAAGGGCAGGGTGCCCTTCACCTTGAAGTTCAGGGTGTCGTCCTTGGCGCCCTTGTAGTCCTCGATGCCCTTCTTGACCATGAGGTTCGGGACGACGACCTCGCCGGCCAGGACGCCGACAGCGTGATCGGCCAGCTTCTCGGGCTTGACAACGGTGTGTGCCACAGTTCTTCTCTCCTAGAGGCGTGGTGGGTCAGAACATGGACTGGGCGCGCGGGCCGTACTTGGCCGCGCTCTCGCCGGGGTCCTTCGGGGCGCTGCTTTCCGGCTGATCCGTGGGGTCGAGGCCGCCGCTTACCGAGCCGCTCTTTTTGCTCGGAGCGGGCTTCGGCACCAGGTCCTTGAGCGCCTTCGCATCGGCGAGCAGCTCTTCTTTCGTGGAGCCGGTCAGCCGGCTGGCGAGGGCGGTCGGCAGCTCGACTTCGTCGGCGATCTCGCGGCGCAGGGCGTCGGCCTCGTAGCCCGAGATGGTGTTGCGCAGCTCCTTGGTCAGCGCCTCGACCTCGTCGGCCGTCTTGGCGCCCTCGAATTTGGCCTCGGTGTCGCGGAGCTTGGTCCGGTAGGACGCGGCCTCGTTGCGGAGCTTGTCGACGTATGCCTGGTCGTAGACCTTGGGCTCGCCCCCGTCGCCACCTTCGCCGGGGCCTGCGCCCCCGGACGGTGCACCGCCCTCGCCGCCTTCGCCGCCCCCTCCGGAGCCGCCTTCGGGGTCGGTGTCGAATGCCAGGCCAGTGAGGAAGCCGGGCAGGGCGGGCTTGTTGAGCTGAGCGGTGCTTCGGAACACTTACGCCTCCAGGGCGGATCGGTGTGGACATGCGAAAGGCCCGCCACCTGGGCGGGCCTTGGGGAAGCTGGACTGCGTCAGTCCTGCTGGGATCGGATGTACTTGCGCCACACGGACAGGGCGTCTCGCCCGGACGTTCCGCGGGTCACTCGCGGCCACTCCTGCGCGTACCGTCGATTGAGCGCGAAGAGCGGCGAGTTGTTGAGCTGCTCGCGGCTGTAGACGGGCTCCGCGTAGCAGTTGCAGTTGTCGTGGTACCGGTCGACGTCTGCGGCAGTCCCGGCCACCAGCTCTTGCCGCGTCGGGCCAGCCGACGACTGCGAGCGGTACGGGCCGGACTTCGGCGTGAAGCCGCGAGACAGGAGCATCGCGCACCACCCGCAGGGGGTGCCGGTGCGGGACAGCCGCACGTAGCCGAGCACCCGCTCGTCGCGGTCGCCGGCAGCCTTGATGAGGTCCCGGCCGCCGTTGCGGGCGACGCGGGATGCGGCGGCGGCCTGTCGAGCGCCGGCCTTCGCGTGCGCCTGCTCGCGCAGCTCGTCGACCTCGCGGGCGGACAGTTCCTCGAGTCGATCGTCGCCGAGGTCTTCGAGCTGGCGCTCGATGTTGGCCGGGCCGAGTGCGTCCAGGACGAGTCGGGCCTCTTCCTCGGCTTCGCGCTCCCGGCGCTCTTCCTCGGCTCGCAGGTCCTCGATCTCCTCGACCGGGACGCGGTCCTCGTCAATCGGCTCACTTGGCTCACCCGGCTCAGGCTCGGGCTCATCACTCGGCTCGACGACCTCGTCGGGCGGAAGGTCGGACTCGACGCCAGCCAGCGCCCGGAACTCGCCCCGCAAGACCTCTAGGGTCACGTAGCGCGGGCTCGGGAGGGTGGGGTCAGCGACCGTCCGGCCCGTGCGCAGTGCGCGGGCGAGGCGGTAGTAGGCCATCGCCAGTGCGCGGCTCTGTCGGCGCCGGGTGAGGATGAGCTGGACGGCCCGGTCGAGCCACTGCTGAGCCGTGGCTGCGAGCCGAGCGGGGTTGACGCTCTCCCACAGCTCCAGCGCCTCAGCCGTGGTCTCGACGCCGATCTGGGCGAGTGCGAGCTGGAACGCGGCCGACGCCTCTTCCGCTTCGCGGATGTGCGCCGGGGTCGTCATGCGGCCGGAACCTCCAGGGTGCTCGGCTGCGGCGGTATGACGTCACCCGACAGCCCTTCGGGCTCGGCCGGCGTTTCGCGCGGAGCGGTGGCGCGGCGGTTGCCATTGGCGAGCGCCACGTCGGGCTGCGCCGCGCGCAGGTCCCTCCACTCCTCCAGCTCGCGCGGGGTCACGCCCGGCACACGGCGCCAGAGGCCCTCTTGCGGCACGCCGAGCAGCTGGTGCAGCTTGCCGAGTGCGTCACTCGTCTGAGCCAGGCTCTGGGCGCCCATGTCGCGCCAGACCACCTCGAGACCGAAGTCGCCGGCCTGCGCCGCGTTGCCCTCTAGCTCACCAACGAGCCGGAAGACCCGCTCCCAGGACTCACCGAAGCTGTGCTGGAACTCTTCGATCTTCCGCGCCAGCGCCGTCTCCGCTGCGTTCAACGCCTCAGCCGAGAGGTTGGCAACCTGCCCGAGCAGGTGGTGTGGCGGGATCTGCTCGATGGCGGCCAGGTGGCGGATGCCCATGTCGATTGCGCTGATGTAGCCGTCGAGGGGGGTCTCGCCCAGCTCGCCGAACTGCGAATCCGGCGACTCGGCCATCATGAACCGCGTCAGGTGAGCGCGAACGGGCTTCTCGATCGGCTGGCCGTTGTCGTCGAGCTTGGGCTCGCCGGTCTCTGGGTCGAGCACGTACGACGGCTCCATGCCGGTCACGTAGCGGACCTTGAACGAGCCGAAGGTCTGGGCCACCAAGAGGTCGAAGACCGTCTGGTTGATCCTGTCCTGGAGCGGGATCAGCGGGCCGACAAGGCCCGTGGTGCGCCCGTCCAGGTCGACGTGCGGGGCGAACCGCTCAACCGGGCACTCGCTGTTGCCGTGCGGGCCAACCCTGGTCACGCTGGTAATGTCGCTGAACGACTTGAAGCGGACCTCATACTCGTCGACCTCGTCCCAGTAGCGGGCGATGCCCTCCTGCTCGCTCTCTTTGTCGTCCCGCTTTACGTGGCGCGGCCAGCGCTTGACGTGGATCGCCGCGAGCGGCGCGTCGTCGTTGACCGGGTCGTCGTAACCGACGGCGGTCCGCAGCGGCGACAGGACGCGCATGCGACCCTGCCTCGGGTTGTCTTCGACGGCCTCGGTGAGTACGAACGAGTGCCCGTAGCCGAAGGCGCCGCGGTAGAGCGAGCCCTGGCGCTTGTCCATGCCGGAGCGCTGCCAGGCCGCCCATTCCTGGGCGTTCTCGTCGCTCTCCGGGTCGCTCGTGCGGACGCCATCCACATACAGGCCCTGCGCCGGCGTGGCGATGACCAGCGGAACGAGGTTCGTGACCGACCGCTTGGCGAGGAGCTTGTACTCCTTCGTGGCGTCCTTCGGCATGTACGGGTCGTCGTGGTCGCCCTTGATGTACCGGTCACAGGCCATTAGCCCGTCGTGGGCCTCGCGGTCGCGATGCAGGATGCAGAGCAGCTCCTCGGCGCGGGCGCGCACGGACTCCTCGTCCAGGGCGAGCGCATCGATATCCAAGGTGCTCCTCCTACGTGAAGTGGACGCGGCCGGCGCGCTTTCCGGTGGGCTTCTTCTGGCCGCGCTCGTGGTAGTCGTGCTCGGCTTGGTGTGCGGCCATCAGGGCGGCGTAGCCGTCGACCTTCTTCGGGCTGTCCTTGCTCTCCTTGCCGAAGCTCAGGCCGTAGTTGTTCACCCGTCGCCGGGCGTTGAGGATGTGCCGGCGCAACGTCGCACCGATGTCGCCATGACCGCCCAGAAGCGGCTTGGCGCTGCGGGCAATGCGCAGGCTGGCGTTGAAGATGCTCGACACCAGGGCTTCGTGGGCTCGCGTGACGAGCTGCTGCGAGCCGCGGAAGTCCCAGCCGATGGCCGACTTGTTTGACGGGCGCACGGCGTAGCTCTCCCCGTACAGCCGAGACCAGGAGTCGATGTACGACTCCCACTGCTCGACGTCGGCGTAGAACGCCCGCACCCGGAAGCGCCTGTGCGCCTCATGCACGAACGAGTCGACGACCTCGGTGTCGACCTCCCAGCCCTCGCCGGCTTCGCCGAGCGGCTTCTCCCAGATTCCGAGCGGCACCACCAGGCGGTCGCTCAAGCGAAGTCCCACTAGTGCAGTGGCATCACGCGACTTCGACCCGTCGAAGCCGAGCACGATCTCGTCGCCGTCCTGGAGCAGGAGCTTCGAGAGCAGCGGCGTGATCTGGTCTTCGCCGTAGATCGCGTCCTCGTCGGCGACGATCTGGTTGTAGTACATGCGGCGCGAGCGCTGGAGGCTCTGTGTCAGCGAGAGGATCGACTTGGTGATCGCCTCGATGTCCAGCCAGGTCGCGTCGCCGCGAACCACACGGAGGACGAGCGGAATGACCTCTGCCGTGAGCGGCGCGTCGGCCGGAGCCTCGAGCGTGTCGTACAGGAAGCCCGTGTCGACCGCCCGGCCCTCGGCGACCTGGACGTAGGCGTCGCGGTGGCGTTCGGCGACGCTGTCCTCGCCCGGCATGTACGCGTTGGTGATCGCCAGCCACCGGGCGTTCATCTTCGTCGAGTTGCCCTCGATCACGTCCATCATGTCGTGACCGCCGACCCCGGAAACCCAGTGGTGAGTCTCGTTCAGGATCGTGAAAGTGGTGCGGTTCCCCTCCAGCGTGCGGTAGCTGGAAGTAACCGCCTCGAGCATGTGGCCGCCAGCCGCATACAGGATCTCTTTGCCGACGTCGATGCCAAACTCGGCGATCAGTTCCGGCGACATGAGCGACGGAAGGAGGCGCATGGTGTTGCGGGTCTGGCTCTGCGAAACGGCGGCGATCGAGACCCAGGCGCTCTCGACGCGCCGCGCGACCGGCTGGCCGCCAGGCCCCCAGTGCGAGAATCGGCTCGGCCCGACGAACTCGACAATGGCCATCGTGGCCAAGAGCGGGTCCTTGCCCCAGCCCTTCATGCGCTGGAGCACGCCGGTGCGGTAGGCGAACACGCCACGCTCGTCGAGGGCGTACCACCAGAGAATGAAGCGCATCTGTTCCGGCGTGTATCGCCACGGGCCGCCCTCGGGCGTCCGGAGGTACTGCCCGACCCAGCCGATAATCTCCCAGCCGAGCGTGTACTCGGGCAGACGCCAGGAGCCGTCTTCGTTCTTCTCCCACGTCGGGCCGAGGGTGACCGGGGTTATGGGCTCGGGGGTCGGGGTACCGAACGGCCCCGTCACTCGCCCACGCCGAGCGCAGCTCGGGCGTCGTTGATGGCGGTGACGGAGGCGAGTTCAGTCGGCGCTTCGGGCTCGGCCAGCTCCAGGCGCAGCCGGCGCCGGTCGCCCTCGGTGAGCATGAGGTTCTGGAGCGCCGTCATGATCGACTGGAGCATCTGCCCGGACCGGACGCGCGAGTTCTTGTAGTGGCTCAAGTCGTCGCAGAGCGAGTACAGCAGCGCCCAGTCGGTGTCCTGGTAGTAGCGGGACTGGCCGGACGTGGCTGCGCTCTCGTACAGCCGGAGCGCGATCGGGTGCCAGTTCACGTCGGGCTCGATGTCCCACGTGACGGGCATGGCCTCGCCCTTGGTGACCTGCACGCCTTCGGGCTGGTTGCGGCGACGGCGCTCCTCGGAGCGCTTCGGTGTCGGGCCAGGCATGCAGGTCACCTCCTCTGGGCTTACATCGGGACTGGCCACGACCTCACGTAGACGCCTTCGGGGGTCGTGGCACGGCGCAGATAAGCCATGACGTTGACGACTTCCCAGTCGGTCAACCAGCGCCGATAGATCGCGATGGCGTTGACGGGCGTGGGGTTCGTGACTTCGAGCGACTCGACCAGGTACTCGGGCGCTCCGTCGAACGTCACTGCTGCGTAGTCGAGCATTGTGCGAACGTCGACCTCATTCGGCCGCGCCCGTGAGGCAATGACGTGAGGGACACCCTCGTTCCAGTTCGGCGGGACATCAACCTGCGCGATTGTGTTTCCGAAGGCGTCCTCGCTCTCCGTGGAGGCGTAGATGCCCCCCAGCGCTGACTCCTGGAGGAGGCGCGGGCCGAGCGTGGAGCCACCCGCAGCGAGGCGAATGTGCGGCTTGTCGGTGGGCCTGGTTGCGGCGTACCAGGAGGTAACGACGGTGACCTCGGTGCCCTGGTAGTTGCTCAGAGGCGTAGTCCCGCTGGCGATGTTCGTGAAGAGGTCCTGGGTCGGGGCAATGGCCTCGAACCGGTCTTCGGCGAAGAGGCCCCTCACGCCGTCGCCATCCCCACAGCCCCAACGGCGGCCATCCACACGGCGCCGTCCCAGAGCAGGTGCAGCACGTCGACCGCCCCAGCAGGGGCGCCGCTCGTGTACGGGACACCCTGTGCCCACAAGACCGAAGCAGGGAGCGCGATCGTGCGCCCGCCAGTGGCGTCCTGGGTGAGGACCAGCGTGACGACCCTCTCGCGGCCGTCGGAAGGCGGCGTGGTGAGGGTGAACGTCGTGTCGACGGCGAGCGTTACGCGGCCAACAAGGCCGGTCGTCGAGGCGTCAACGTTGACAGTGCTCCCCGACGGGAGGTCGACGACGGGGCGCTCGGCCGGGGCGCCGTCTTCGCCGGCAGGCCCGGCCGGACCCTCGGGTCCCTGTGGCCCGGTGGCGCCGGTGTCGCCCTTCTCGAAGACAAGGTTCAGCGTCTGGCTCGGTGAGGTGCCGGTGATCGTGGCCGACGGCTCGGTGCCCGAAGCCACTGTGCCGATGGACAGGACGTTCGCCGGGCCGGGGCTGCCGTCCCGGCCGTCGGTGCCGGGCGGGCCTTCCTGCCCGCGCGGGAGGGTGAAGTTCAGCGTCTGGTTCGGCGTCTCGCCTTCGACCGAGACCGCGGCGGGCGTGCCGGGGGCGCTGGTCGCCACGTCGCCGATCGACAGGACGTTAGCCGGCCCCTGGATCGTCTGGACGCCGTCGCTCTCAGACACCGGGATCAGCGTGGTCAGGTCGACCTCGCCACCCGCGGGGACATTGATGTGGAACGGATCGATCAGCACGCCGAAGTCGAGCCGGACCTCGTAGGTCCAGTCGACGGGGTTGCCGTCGGGGTCGTCGGTGGCCACGAGCATGACGCCCTGGTTGCCTTGAGCGTCGAGCAGGTAGCCGTCCTGGTCGATCGGGCAGGTGATGGCCTGCGGGACGATCGTCGCGGGGTCCGGGGTGGCTACGGGGTAGCGCACGTACGTAGGCGACGGCGTGAACGTCACGAAGCCGGTGACGGGCGTCCCGTCGGGGTTGCTGTCCAGGTCCGCGCCGTCGGCGACCGCCTGGAGGAAGCGACCAGTCACGCGGCCGTATTCGACCTCGCCAGGCAGTGCCACAGGGACCTCCTATGAAGTTGATGGGGCAGGGCCGACCCAGGGGCGCCGCCCGTCGTCGCCGTGGACGCAGGGCCTCGGCCGGCCCGTCGTACGCCCGCCTGGACTCGAACCAGGGACTCGCCGGGTAAGAGCCGGCTGCTCTGACCAACTGAGCTACGGACGCGAGTGCGGACCACGGCGAGGGCCTGTCCGCGCTGCGAGGGGGCCGGGCTGGGCATGGCCACCACGGCCAGAGGCGCTCCGGTGGGATAGCCCTCGCAGGTGTTGCACTCCTCTAACGGGTGGTCGGTCCGCCAGGAGCAAGAATGGCGGCGCGGGGGAGACGGAGAGGAGGGCGCCTCAACCCCGCGCCGCGGGGATCACCGAGGGGCTATTGCCCGCACTCGGCGACCAGCCTGTTCAGCGCGTCACTTGCCGTCGCGCTCAGCGGCGAGCCTCGCCGCCAGGTCGTCCATAGCCGACCGCACGAGGGCCTCGACCTGGTCCGGCGTCGCCGGGGCGCCCGTGAGGTTCGATGCCCGGTGGACCGACGTGCCCATCTGGCGGCCGAACGGCGAGTCTCTGCGTGCAGCAGCGCCCCACGCCTTCTTCACGTGCCTCCGGATGAGGCGGCCGAACAGGCTGTTCAGGACGCTCCCGAACCGGCGCCCGAATGGCCCGTTGCGCTCGTCGGCGTCCTCGAACGCCGACAGAACGCCAGCCCGCACGGCCCCCTCCACGCCCGGCAACACGTCGTGCTCCAGGTGCTTCTTGTGCCAGTCGGCCATCCACTGCTTGTCTTCGGGGGTCAACTCGTCCTCCTCCTGCCCGGCGAACTCGCGGGCGTACTGCATGATCGTGTCGATATCGATGTCGCCGGGGTCGCCGTGCGTGTTCCCCGATGCGTGCATGTGGCCGAGGACGCCCTTGAAGGCGTCGTATTCCTCGCCGGACATGCGGACGCTGGAGTCGCCGTAACTGGCCGGGTAGCTCAGCCAGCGCTCGGCCGCCTTGAGCGGGACGTCCCACTCGACGGCGATCTCGGCCAGCACCTGGCCAATGAGCCGGAGCCCGTCGTCCGGGATCTCGCCGATGTCGTGGCCGTAGTCGGCGACCAGGCCGGGGTCGCAGTATCCGATGATCTCGATCTGCACCACGCCGTCGCGGTTCTCGCGGACGCCGGTGTAGGACGGGTCGCGCAGGGCGCGGGCGCTGCGGTCGAGATCGTGATGCTGCCGAACCTCGCAGGCCCACGGGTCGATCGTGAGCGTCGGCGAGCTGGCGCCGCCGCTGTAGCCGGGCCAGCTCCGAGTCTCCGTGGAGTGCAGGAGGATCTTCTCGAGCACGCCGTCGGACATGTCGCCGCCGGTGAAGTTGTCCTGGAACCACTGGGCCGTGGTGTTGGCCATCGACAGCTTCTTGGCGTTCGCCATCAGCCCACCAATCCTGGATGTTGTTCGGTGCGTCGGAACTTCGCCTGCTGCTTTCGCCGGTTCGCGGCCCTGCCGGCCGCCGACTCCTTGCCGGTCTTCTCTGCGTGGTGCGGGTCGCAAATGACCCGAAGGTTCTCGTCGCGGTGATCGTCGTCATTTCGGATGTGGTCGATCGCGCCGTACGAGTTCGGGCACTGCGAGCCGTCCGCAAGGCGGACCTGGCAGCGGTCCTTGTCCCGCCGTCGGATGCGGGCAACTATGTGTCTCCAGTTGCGGGGCAAGCGCTGTCGTCTATCGGAGGTGGACCAGGGCACTGATCCACCTCCATTGCTCTCCAGTCAGGACTTGAACCTGAAACCATCCGGGTAACAGCCGGGTGCTCTGCCAATTGAGCTACCGGAGAATGCCCCGACGACGTATTGCGATTTCACGCTGTCGACTCGGGGAGGTATGTGCGCCTTGCTCTAGGCTCTAGGCCTGGATTCTAAAGAACCAAGGCTCTAGCTCTGGATTCTAAAGAACCAAGGCTCTAGCTCTGGATTCTAAAGAAGCAAGGCTCTAGCTCTGGATTCCAAAGAACCAAGGCTCTTGGCTCTTGGCTCTAGCCTCTCTTGTTCCTTGCTCACACTCTGTGTATGCGGAGCCGGGGCGGGGGTACTTGCAAGGGACGCCCTGTGACCTCCGTTACACACGTGCTGAGCTGCGATGATGCCGAGCACCGCCCAGGAAGGTCTCGCGATGTGAGCAGACGCAGAGCCCTGGCGTTGGCGGGTCGAGGCGTCGGCGAGCCGTGCCCAAGGGCATGTCCAGACCTTCGCCAGGCGCTTTCCAATGCCTGTCCTTTGGGGCGCCTGCGGCGCCCACAGGACCTACCCCTGTTACATATGGGCGGGGCTGCCGCCCCGCCCATTAGACTCTATTCCTACGCCAGGACTTCAACCCTCATTCGCCGACGCCCACCGGCCCCGGAATGGCTTCGCCACCCGGTGCCGGCAAGCGCCAGCGGCAGAGTAAAAGGGAGACTCCTGGCGACCGTGCATGGCCGGGGCGATTTCGTCCGCCCGGAGCAGTCGCCGCATATTCATGCGGCCGTCCTCTGCGCGTCGACCGGTTGAGGGTGCGGGCCAGGCGCCAGAATCGACTCTGGAACCCGTACACAATCGGAGGCACTGAGTACAAACGGTGCCCCTCCCCGTCGCGCGGGGGATGTACCCCACCCTGGCCGCGTTGTCAAGACGACTCCGCACGTCGCATGATCATGCGTCACTACGCATAGAGATGCATACAAGGTAAGCCATGCCTAAGCAGTGCAAGCAAGGCATGCAAGGCGAGGCATGCCTAGGGCAGGCGACTGGCAAGGCAGCCAGGGCTAAGCAAGCGGGCAAGCGGCCATAGCGGACCGGGCCAGCACGGGCACGGGCTACCGGTCAAGGCGCACCACGGCAGAGCCATAGCGAGGCAGACACACGCGCGCACGCGCGCGTAAGCGAAAACCCACCAAGGCGAGTCCAACTAGCGCACGGCCCATCGGTCAGCGCGATAAAGCGAACGGCCGACCGACACAACAGTTCTGACCAGCACAGAACATGATCATCTGTGGAGCTGGGGAGGGCACGCAAAGCCTCAGCCAAAAAAATCTTGGAAATTCCTTCACCGCTGGTCAGAGCAGGTGCCGATCTCGAGAACCGGCCGATCCGGGCCGTTTCCGGCCGAAGTGGAGTTGCGAACTAGTTGGACCGTGACCTACTGTTCTCATCAGTTCCACAGCAACACCGAAACAGCCGAGACGGACCCACCACGGCAGAGCCGGGGATCACGGGTCAGACGAGAGTCAGGCAGGACCGTTCCGGTCTAGCGCTCGTCAGGGTCGGTAGCTGGACATCGGGGAGCAGGGAACACACAAACTTCACAACGGACCGGCTGCGAGCGGTGAGGACCAATCGCAGTAAACGGGACATCGCCTTAGTTCGAATGGCGCGAGTGGCTAAGAGGCCGAACCTTCGCACGCGAACTAAACGCCATGACCCAGCCCGACGGTTCCCATAGAAAACGGACGCAATCAATGCCCATAATCCGCGATTCGGTATCGGTAGGCATAGCGATACAGGGTGCGAATCCCTAGGCGTCCGCGGTCGATCGTCGAGCCGAACGACGGTCACGGTTGGAAGGAAAGATCATGCTGAACACTGTTTTTGCTAGCCGCGAGGACGTTGCCGACGGTTATGTGCGGATCGTGTCCACCCGGAGCAACACAACCGAGGGTCACACCGTGCCACTGACCATCATTCGGCAAGCGAACGACGGTGCATGGTTCGACGGTTACAGCGTCGACCGATCGAACTACCGTTCGCTAATCCGCGACTTCGGCATCCGTGGTGAGGATGAAAACGGAATTCTCGTCAAGGTGTCGTATTGCGACGGGTACGGGCTCGCTTTCGTGGGCCGGGACGACACAACCATGATCGGTCAGATTGCGCAGGGTCTCGCCGAACAGTACGCGGTCTATGACGAGACCGACTGGTCAGAGCTCGAAGACGAAGACCAGAGCGCATACCTAGAGGACGGCGCGGTACACGACTTCCGTCGTGATCTGCGCTACCGAGACGACGTGTCGGAAGCGGAGTATGACGCGCTTGACGACCTAGATCACAACGTTATCGAAATGGCGTTGCGGGAGTCGGTTTCGGAGCACGATCACTATGGCGACTGGGACGGCACGGGCTATCGCGCGTGGTCCGACATTGTCGAGTCCACGCGACGGAAGCTCGCGACTGTCGCGGCATGAATGTACTAGTGAGATCAGAGTGTGACGGTCCGGCCATTGGTCGCCCGGTTCGAATCCGGGGCACTCACTGACACGCGCCGACGTGGTGCGTGCGACAGAGAGAGGAACGCATGACCGCGCATGACGCCGTGCGAGTGCTGCGCAAGCGTGGCTACTCGGCGCACGTCGACAACGGCCAAGCCGTGGCACTTGTCGAGTGGCAGGAGTGGCACAACGGCACGTTTTCGATCGAATCGCGATTCGAGCCGGTGGCCCGGCTCTCTGAATGGAGGTAGAAGACATGGAATTCACCATCGGGCAGCGCGTGGAAGCTCACCCTGCGACGGATGCATGGATGTCCGGTGACCAGTTCGGCAACGTCCAGAAGATCGGCCGCAAGTACGTACACGTACTGATGGACCGGTCCGGGCGTGTCCGCAAGTTCCCTGCTGATCTCCTGCTGTCGCGTTGACATGCCGGGGGTCTCGCCATGGCTAGGTGCACTAGTGAGACCTCCAGTGTGCCAACACGGGCACGCTCAATCGAGCGAGGGGAATTGACATGATCGACGAACGGCGCCTAGAGGTCCGCGAGCTTGGCCACGCCGTGGCGCGTGAGCTGGCGAGCCTGACCGACGGCGCATGGTCCGCTGACGCCGAGATCCGCTATCGGGGACTCGACTTGTACGGGCCGAATGGTGAGCGCATTGCCATTCTGACCGACAACCGGCCGGGCCGTGTCGAGATCTACGGCGTGCATGATCTCGCTGCCGCGCGACAGGCATCGCCACGACTGGAGAGCCCTACGATCACCGTCGCCATGAATCGTGGCGCGGCCACGGTGGCGCGAGAGATTGTGCGCCGAGTTCTGCCGACGTACCGCGACGAAATGGCGCGCGGCAAGGCCGCTCTAGCGGCTCACCGTGACGCGATAGGGCGGCGTGATGCGGTGATGGAATCGCTTGTTTCGCGCATGGACAACCCTTCGCGGCCGTCGCATTGGCAAAGCGACCACAAAGCCGCTGCCATGTTCGGCACGTTCGGCAAGGACGGTCCGCGCGGGGAGGTCATCACCAATAGTGACGGCTCGCGCATGCACCTAGAGGTCAACAACGTCGATCCGGGGCTGGCGCGCGAATTGCTGGACGTGATCCGCAAGCATTCCTGACAGCTGGCGAAACGGCGCACAATGCGCCGTCGCATGGCCTGGCATGCCATGCCTGATGATGCCTGCCAATTCACACCGAGAGGAACCGTATTGCGACCCACCACGCCTAATGTCTTGCGCGTGTATGAACGCGCGACGTCGGCCGAACGGTCCGACGGCATGCGCTGGTATCGAGACGCGCATGAGTTCGCGGCATCCCTGACCGATGATGTCCCTACGGCGGTCGGCGTGCTGGCTGCACTGTCGCCACGGATGCCGTGGGGGCGGAACAAGGCCCTTGCATCCGACGCCGTGGCGCGTGGCTATGCGAGCGGCGCGTTGCTAGACAACGTCGCTAAGGCGGACGCGATTCTGTCCGGCGCTGACCCGCTGGCCGTGCTGCGCGGCGACAAGGTCAGGAATTTCTACCTTGCGATTCTCGAGCCTGACTCTCATGCCGGTGTCGTGATCGACCGTCACGCCTTTGACATTGCGGTCGGCCGCAAGACCGGTGACGCAGCACGGCAAGCGCTCGCACGCAAGGGCATGTACGACCGGTTCGCCCGTGCCTATCGGCGTGCGGCGGACGCCGTGGGTGGCGTAACTGCCGGGCAAATGCAAGCCGTGACGTGGACGGCATGGCGTGCTGCCTAGGTGCACTAGTGAGAGCGGCGAAACACACCCGCGCGGTGTGTCCCGTGGCTTGGCATGCCACGGCTGACGAGCCTGCCGAGACGAGAGGAAGCGAACCATGATCGAGCTACTTACTGCCTTGCTGGTGGCCGTGCTGCCTGCCTGCCCGGCGAGCGGCGAGGACTCCGCATGGTGCACCAACACGAGCACTGACCGCGTCGTCGTGAATCTCGAGATGGCCGACCCTGCCCCGGCGCGGCTGGTGATGGATCGGTGATCCGCGAGGGCCGCGAGTGGCAGGTGCGGGCGCTGGCTGACGCTGCCGACGCCGAGCAGCGAGAGGACTACAGGCCGGTTGGACGCGCCTACCTACGCGGAATGAGTGACGCACTGCGCGTGCTGGTTGGCGACCTTGACCCGCGTGAGGCGTCGGCCGCGCTGACGCTCGCCTACGAGCGCTATCTGGACTCCATCTGACCCCCCCTGGCGAAACCGGGCCATGCCCGGTCGCGTGGCTTGGCATGCCACGCCTGAGGAGCCTGCCACCGGAGAGGAGAAAGTCACCATGTCGCAAGAGACCAGCACGTGGCTCAACACGCAGACCCTGATCGGATACACCGACAAGCGGGGTACGGCGTGGCACTACCGAGCCGAAGAGCAGGGCGACGAGTCGAACCATTACCCCGGACCCGTGCCGGTGGCTGACGTTCGGCGTCGGCTGTTCGACTGGACCGCCATCGAGGGCGAGATCTCGGCGTCGGCACTGACCCCTGACGGCGTCCTGTCGATGACCGACCCGGACCGCAAGGCAATCATGCGCAGCGACACGAGCGCGATTCTCGGCATCTTCAAGAGCGGGTACCGCATCCACCAGTACGACGAGTGGCTCGTGCACAACGTAGAGACCCTGCTCGATGCTGACCTTGCGGTCGGCTCTGCTGGCCTGCTCAAGGGTGGGGCCGTGGCGTGGGTGCAGGTGGAGATGGCCGACACCCTCAAGACCGAGGGCGTGGAGTACCGGCCGTTCCTCACGGCTGCTACGTCCATGGACGGGTCAATGGCCACGACCTATCAGACGGGCGTGCAAGTGGTTGTCTGTGACAACACCCTGTCTGCTGCGCTCGGTGAGAGCGCGAACCGGGTCAAGGTCAAGCACTCGGTGAACAGCCTCCGCAAGATCGGTGACGTGCGTGACGCGCTCGGCATCGTGCACGCCGTGGCCGACGACTTCGCCGAACAGGTGGAAGCGCTGACGCGGCAGACCGTGACGGACGACCAGTGGTCGCGGTTCCTGGCGGCTCACGTCGGTGACGGTGGTGATTCCAAGCGGGGTCAGTCCATCGCGGATCGCAAGGCCGGTGAGCTGCGGCGGCTGTACAACCATGACGAACGGGTGGCGCCGTGGCGCGGCACCGCGTTCGGCGTGCTGTCGGCGGTGAACACGCACACCCATCACATGGGCACCGTGCGGGGCGCGTCGCGCGCCGAGCGAAACATGGAGCGCGCCATCTCCGGAGGCGTCGACAAGCTCGACGCCGACACGTTGCGCCTGCTGGCCACCGTCTGACCTGACCGAGTGAGTTGGCCGAGCACCCGTGCCGCGCGAGGGGACGGCACGGGTGCTCCCTTGCCCGCTCGGGCAGAGCCGCACGCGAGAGAGGACAAGATCATGGACACAAGAGACTTCACCGTGACAATCACGGGCTCGGAGGCCGACGACGGCGAGGCCCCGTATCAGTACGTGGTGCGTGCCGAGACGAAACAGGCGGCTACTGCCGTTGCGGAGCTGGCGCACCGTGAAGACGATCCGGACGGCGAGATCCGCTACGTCACCGCAGCGCCAGGACTGCCCGCGTTCGGGGCCTGGAATGACCTGCGAGGAGATGACGCGCCCGCCGCGCAGGTCTCGCAGCTACTCGCCGAGTATGACGAGTGGAGCGCAAGGCGGGCCGAGGTGTCCGAGCGAGAGGAGCACGCATCCGGCCTGTGCGAGTCGCTGAGTGATGAGTGGGCGCAGTCCGACGACCGCGCCGTCGACCTACTCCGCGAGCTGGCGCACGCCGTGCGTGACGAGAGGAGCGAGGTCCGATGAGCGAGCCGACCGTAGCCGCGCAAGCGTTGATCGACCTGGCCCGCAAGGGTGGCTTGCGCGTGACGCCCGTCGCGCCCGGCGGCGAGATTCCGGGCATGGATGCGGTGCGCATCTATCAGGCGCTCGACAGCGCCCACGACGACCTGATTGTGGCGTGGTCACCCGCGCTGGGCACCATCTGCCTGCTGTCGGGTGACAGCAGGCGCGAGGTGACTCACTCGGAGGCCGCCCGCTACATCCACGAACTGTCCAGTGACGAGGGGGAGTCGCAATCAGACCCACTGAACCCGGCACGTGGCGACGTCGCGGACTGACTCCCAGTCGCTCACCCGCTTGAATCCCAGCGCGGTGAGTGCGTAGTCGGCGGCGTCGTTACCTCGGTTGCCGTAGGCGAGTGGCCGGTTGGCCACCGTGACGTCCTGGTCGTCGGTGACGATGACCGAGTGCAGTATTCCGTTCTTGACCAACCACGCTGTGAGCAGCTCGGGAGGGCACTCCCAGCACCGGGCGAACCCGCCGGTACGCCTGCCGTCGGCTGCGTAGACCTCGGTGACAAGGTGCTTGGTCACGCGGTCGCAGTTCTCACACGGGCGCTTCTCATAGTGCGACTCGTACGGCGCGGCCGTGGCGTCGTCTCCGCGTCGCGGCCCGTCATTGGTCGTTGGTGGCGTGTCCATTGCGGGCGTCGTCATGCTCATGACGCTAGGGACGGCCGGTCACCGTGCTCAATGAATGTGCACGGACTTGCACGGGCCCTACGCGTCGAGGGCGTCGATGGCCGCCGTGATGAGTGACCGCGCGGTACGGCCGTGGACGGCAAGGTCGACCAGAGCGGCGAAGGTCTGTGCGTACATGGCGATCTCGCCCGGCTGGGTGATCGTGAGCCAGGCCGAGACGAGTTCGACGTTGACTTGCGTGTCGTCGAAGATCCAGAAGTCTTCGACCGGGTGCAGCGCGCTGCGGTCCGCTGTGCTGGGGATGATGCCGAGGCTGACGCTGGGGAGTGAGGCGACGGAGAGCAGGTGGCCGAGCTGGCCCGCCATCACGTCGGGCCCGCCGATCATCGTCCGGAGCGTTGATTCCTCGACGACGATGGCGAATCGGTGGTCACCCTCATGTAGAACTCGCTGCCGTTGCATCCGCACGGCCACGGCGTCCTCGATGTCGTGGCCGAGGTTCCGACGCTCGGCGGTCGCCTGGAGAATCGACCGGGTGTAGCCCTCGGTCTGGAGTGGCCCCGGGAGCAGCCATGAGGAGTAGGCGCGGAACCGCTTGGTGCGGTCGAACAGGGGAGAGGCGGTCTCTTGGGCCTGCTTGAGTCCGGCGCGCTCCAGGCGGCGCCACTCGACGTACATTCCTTCGATGCCGCGTGCCGTGGCGATGAGGTCGGCGGCCTGGTCCTCAACGCCGCAGTGGTGCGTCCATGCGCGGATGTCCGCATCGGATGGTGGCGTTTTTCCGTGCTCGATGCGAGAGCACTTCGACTCGTGCCACCCGGCCATGCCGGCCAGCGCCCGCGCCGTGAGGCCGGCGTCTTGGCGGAGTTCGCGCAGACGCCGGCCCAGGGCGCGTTTGGCCTCTTGGACGCTGGACGACGGGGAGGGCAATGGGGTTCGGTGAACTACGCCGGCCAGTACTCCGCGTGCGGCACTGCCCGCTCCCACACCGCGTCAAACGCCGACGCGAGTAGGCTCACGATGGATGGGTCGTCGATGATCTCGTGTTCGGTGGAGTCGCCCTCGCCGTCGAAGTGGTTGATCAGGGCTGGGCCGTCGTCGAAGAGCCAGAAGTCGTTACCGGGCAGGGTCAGGTCGGTTGCGCGTCGCCTGGGTAGCCAGCGCACGTCCTCCCCTGCGGCGATGTTGAGGTCCTTGGTTACCTCGCCCTCAAATCGGATGTACTCGCTGATCGGTTCCGACACGATCCGTGCGCGCAGCATCTCGACGCCGCGACCGGTGTTCTCTCGCACCATTTCGGGCCAGGGCCGGTAGCGCTCGGCAGGGTCGACGGGCTGCCCGGCCGCCCAGTCGATGAAGACCGGGTCGTTGCGCGAGTATCCGTCGCGCATCTCCAGGTGCACGGCGCGACGGCGGCTGCCGTGCAGCAGCTCCTCAAACGTCGGCTCCGCCACCGTTCACCTCCGGGAAGAACTGCATCATGCGCTTGGGGAACTCGATCACGGTCTCATGCTCGGGAATGTCCATCTGAGCCAGCCGCTCAGGGTCCGTGACCTTCCACCCCTGGAGCACGTAGTTGTCCGTCTCGTCGTCCAGGTACACCGTCGGGGAGTTGTTGACTGGGGAGTTCGTGTCCTTGCCGAGCTTGATCAGGGCCATGATGGTCTCCTGGGTCCGGGGAACGTGACTTGCGTGTGTGCCCGATCTTGCACGGGCCGAGCGTCGACCACAAGGGAACTTGCACGAACTTGCGCACCCCAATTCGTCCGGGGAGTCCGTTACGCTCTGCGCCTTGGGGGTGGTCGGCCTTCATCGCTGGCGTCAAGGACGGCGAGTTCGGCTGACCTGAACTTGCCCCCGAACGCGGCCCTCTCCCCATGCCGGGAGGGGGTCGCGCTCATGCCTACCGCTTGTCGCCCATGCGGTAGACGTCGATCGGCTTCACCCACACTCCGTTTGAGCTGAGACGCCCGGTGGTGTCTCGCACCTCGACATAGACGTTGGCGTCGCCCCAGCGGCGAGCCACGCCCGCGAGGAACTCCTCGCCATCCTCTTCCCAGACCACGCGCACCCGGACGTCGATCCCCGGCTCTCGGTTCTTGAAGCGGCGTGGCTCTGCGGGCCAGTGCTCGTTTAGCACGGCCTGCCACTTCAACACGTGCGGCGGTTGTCCCCGCTCTGACATACCCATGCACCCAGTTTCGAACACCAGTTCCCATCTCGCAACGAAGGAGGACAGTCATGCCGTCGACCGGCCGACTTGAGCGCAACGCGCTGCGGCTGATGCTGGTGGTCGCGATCGCCATGTCGGCACGCGCTCTGTACGACGTCGGCGTAGCGGCCGGACTCGGTCCGGTGCTGGCCGCTGGACTGCCGGTGATCCTCGACGGCTTCGCCATCCTGGCGGCGCGCGTGGTGACCCGGCTGTCCGGACGGGCCGCGACCTACCCATGGACCCTGCTGGTCCTGCTGGGCGCGGTGAGTGTGTGGGCGAACGCCTTGCACGCTCACCCGGTGACGGTCGGCGCGCTGACGCTGACCACCTGGCAGGCCCAGGCCGTGGCGGCGCTGCCGCCCGTCGTCCTGGGCTTCGGCTTCCACCTGACGCAGATGGTGAGCCGGGCTGACGCCAAGGCTCAGGTGCCTGAGCCTGAGCCAGCACCTGACCCCACGCCCGAGCCAGGGCCTGAGCCGCCGAGCCGGTCGCCGTACGAGGTGGCTGCGCGTGAGGCGTGGCTGCACCACGGACCCATGACGGGCGCCGTGCTGGCCGAGCGCATCGACAGCTCACTGGCCACGGGCAAGAGGCTCGCGGCCAAGTTCCGCACCGAGGGCGCCGACCCGGCGCCCGTGACTACTGAGGAGTGATCAGCAAATGGTCAAGTTCAACATCGGCGACAAGGTCGAGGTCGTCTCCAACGACTTCGAGGAGCACGAGCCGTATCACTACCTCGACGTCGGAACCCTGGTCGAGGTGATCGACGTCGACAGGACTGAGGTTCGGGTGATCGACCGCTCCTCGCGCCATCACCTCGTCCAGTGGGTGCTCCCGCGCCACATCCGCAGGGCGGGTGAGCCGTGATGCTCAGGACCCTGGCCGGCGTGGCTCTGGTGGTGGCCGGCGTTCTGTTGCCGACGTCGGCGGCAGGTGGTGACCTGCCGCAGCTCGACGCTGGCGTGACCCGCGAGGAATCGCTCGGCCGATGGCCGGGCGTGGCTCCGCTGGTGTGCGTACAAGACGAGACCGCTGGGTTCCCCGTGCGGGAGGCTGCGGCTGACTTCCGCGACCTGCCAGTGCGGCTCGTCGTCAAGGACGACTGCACCCACCACGGCAACGTCGTGCGGGTCGTGACGCGCATGGCCGAGGACTGCTGCTACAGCGCGTGGTTCAAGGGTGAGCGCATGGAGCACGACCCCGAGCTGTTCGCCAGCGCAACCATCTGGCTGAACGTCGACCAGGCGTACCGGCACACGCCGGAGAGCTGGGCCGCTGCGATCCGCCACGAGCTGGGTCACGCCGCAGGGCTTGGCCACGGCGACGGCACGACCGTGATGCACCCGACCGGCTACACCGAGGTCGGGCACCTGACCGAGGGCGACCGCCAAGCGATCGCCGATATCTACGAGAGGAGCAGAGCCGAGTGAGACACCTATTCACCAGCGACCTGCACCTCGGCCACGAGAAGGTCGCCGGCCTGCGAGGGTTTGAATGTGCCGTCGAGCACGACAAGGAGATCGGCGAGCGCTGGGCCTCGGTGGTTGGCGAGAGGGACATCGTGTGGGTGCTCGGCGACTTTTCGTGCGGAGCCGAGGACTATGCACTGGACCTGCTGCATGGGCTGCCCGGTCGCAAGCGACTGATTGTGGGCAATCACGATGCGGCCCATCCGATGCACCGGCGCGCGGCGCAGGCGCTGGCTCGCTACGGCAACGTCTTCGAGTACGTGGCCATGGCCGGGCGGGTGAAGCTCGCCGGGCGTGACGTCCTGCTGAGCCACTTTCCGTGGTCCGGCGAGCGCGCAGGGGATGGTCGGGAGCGACAGTTCCGGCACTGGCGCATCCCTTTCGATGAGGGCGGCGTTCTGCTGCACGGACACACGCACCGCACCGACCAGCGAGCGCACGGCGCATACGCCGACTGGAATCCCGGCCTGGCTGGCTCGTCATGGGCGCCTCATGGAAGCGCTCTGCAAGTCCACGTCGGCCTGGACGCATGGGACCTAACTCCCGTTCATGCACACATCATCGAGAAACTGATCAAGGAGAACGACCAGTGACTGAGTTCAAGGTAGGCGACAAGGTCCGCATCGTCGACAACAAGGAGTGCGGCGTCGTCGTGCATGGTCTCGACATCGGCGCCGAGGTGACGGTAGTCAAGGTCGACCCCGGCGACCATGACCTGCCGTACTACGTCGAGGGCGCGAGTAGTCGCGGCCCGCTGTTTGAGTGGGTGGGGCCGCGTCACGTCGAGGGTGCAACCTCGGCCGTCGAGCCGGGGCGCACGACCGTGCCCGAGATGGCTGACGAGGACCTCGAAGTGGCGTACCACGCCATGTCCGATCGGGTCCTCCAGTGGCAGCACCTGGACGCCACGATCAACGAGGACCTGCGGGCGCTGAGCGAGCTGACCGGAGAGCTGAACCGGCGCGCCGCACAGCGCGACCTCCTGACCGCGCTGTCGTACGTGCCGATCGAGAAGATCGCGGGGGTCGTCGTCGGCCAGGACCTGGACCTGGGCAACGGACTGGTGGTGACCCGCAGTTGACCCGGCTTCTGGATCTGGGTGGCGACCAGTTCATCAATCCGGACGCCGTTGACGCAATCCTGCCGTGGCGCGACAAGCCACGACCGGGCCAGGCGCCGGGGATCAAGGGGAGCTTGATCTTCCTACGCACCCACGCAGACGCCGTGGCAACAGAGGCTCAACCTCGAGAGGTGGCAAGGGCGGTGATCGCTGGTGAAGGTTCGGCTGACGGCCCGTAAGGACGAGATCCAGGCCATCACCGACGTCCTCGAGGACGACACGTACGAGAGCGCCGAGAAGCTGGCCCGGGCGGTGGTCACCACGACCATGCGCCTGTTGCTGGACCGTGACTGGTACGTAGTGGCGTCCCGCAACGGCGGCAACAACCTGCTGTACGGGCCGGTGCCGTCGGAAAACGAGGCGTTCAAGGCCATCAACTCGGGTGAGCTGGGGCTCGGCGGTGAGGTTGGCGTGTTCCCCGTGCGGTCCGTATCGAACAGGGAACGCGCCGTCGAAGAACTGGACGCCGACCCCAATCCAGCGTGCGCCGCATGCAACCACCCGAAGGTCACGCACGAGCACCCGGAGGTGAACGGATGCGTGGTCAAGACCTGCAAGTGCAAGAAGTACACGACGTGAACAGAGAGGGGGCGGCCTCGTGAGCCGTCGAGTTGAATCCACCTGGTGCCACGAGGCCGGCAAGAGGTCGTTCGCCACGGAGCGGGACGCTGAGAAGGCGCTCGGTCGGAGCCAGACGAGCCGGCGCCGGAAGGCCGACGCCCACGGCACGCGCCGAGGGCTGTACGTGGAGAACCGCTACTACGAGTGCGGCGCATGCGAGGGCTGGCACCTGACGAGCCAGTCTCGGCACGCGCACAACGACATGAATGCGATCGGAGTGCACTAGTGAGACCCGCGACTGATGAGGCGATGCAGCTCACCGTGGACCTGACGAGAGCCGAGCAGCGGGAGGACCGCCTGATGCGGCGGGTCGACGACCTGACGGAGCAGCGCGACTTCTGGTTCGAGGAGGCGGCTCGCGCTCGCCAGGAGCTACAGGACATGCGCGACCACGTCATCGACCTCCAGGTCGGCGAGGGCTTGATCGTTGACGCGGGCTGGCGTGAGCGCCTGACCGAGCACATCCAGCGCATGGAAGGGCTGGCCGAGTCGTGGGGAGTGCCGCCCATATACGCCTGCGACCGCTGGCGGGGGTACCGGAACGGGACTGCCGAGACGTACTGGCTCGAGGCTCAGCGCCTGCGGAAGGGGCTGCTCGGTGAGTGAGCGTATCGAGCAGGCGGTGAAGCTGCTCAGCACTTGCACTTGTCGTGAGGGGCGCAACCGGTACGGCCCTTGGCGCCAGATCGACATGAGCTGTCCGCTGTGCGGGGATTCCCGCGGCCGAGTCCAGGCCCTCGTTGACGCTGGACTGATCGCCACTCAGGTGGAGCTAGAGCACTACGACCTGTGGGGCAACCGGACCAGAACGCCGGATTACGCCACCTGTCGCACCATCTACCGGTACGTGACTCCGTGGCGGGAGGTGGGTGCGCACGAGCCCACCCTCCCGGCGAATCGCACGGAGGCCGGCTGGCCGCGCTGCGCGACTTGCGAAGGCGGCGGGTGCCACGACTGCACGGACCCGGCCGGATGACCGACCTCGTCGACTACGCGCCGCCCGTGCCGAGCCTCGCCGACGGCGTGCCGTACCGGCCGCGCATGCGAGTTGAGCACGAGGCCAAGGGTCGGGGCTGCGTCGAGTGGCTCCGGCTCCCGACGAAAGACAAGGACGTGCCCGTCGAGGCCGTCGTGATGTGGGACAGCGGCGAGCCGGCGAAGCCGGTGCCGATCAGCGAACTCTGGGAGGCAGAGAGCAGTGACAAGTGAAACGACCCCGCTTGGGTCGGTCGTATGGGCCATTTACGAGGCGGACCTGCCCGAGGTGAGGCGGGCCGCCAGGCTCGACAACGACCGCGGGCGGGCGTACCACTATGACGACAGGTTCGACCCCGCCCTGCCGCACCACGTGGCGCGCGCCGGAGAGGGCCTCGAGGAGCGCATCGCAGACCTGACCCAGGAGCTGGCTGCACTCATGGCCGTGGCTCGCGCGGACGACGAGGTGCAGCGCGCGGAGAGGGCGCGACAGAAGCTCCTGTCCGCCGTGGCGACGACCAGCCCCCAGGCCGTGGCCGCGATGGCCGACGCGCTCGGGCTCGACTTCGATGAGCTTGAGCCGCTGGTGGGTGACCTGTGAGCGGCCTCGTCATCGGCCTCACGGGCAAGAAGCGCAGCGGCAAGGGTGAGTTCGCCCGGCGTCTGGTCGAGGAGCACGGTTTCACTCAGGTGTCGCTGGCCGGGCCGCTCAAGGACGCGGCGCTGGAGCTGGACCCGGTTATCGGCGTCGAGTTCAGCGGACGGGGCAGCGACTTCGACGCCATCCGACTGTCCGAGATCGTGGACACGCTCGGCTGGGAGCAGGCCAAGGAGATTCGCGAGGTGCGTCGCACGCTCCAGCACATGGGCGTCGGCGTGCGCAACCTGGACGAGGACTTCTGGCTGCGCATCGCGCTGGAGCGGATCGGCGACACGCCGGGGCCGGTAGTGGTCGACGACGTCCGCTTCCCCAACGAGGCCGACGCGGTTCAGCTTCTCGGTCATCTGGTCCGCATCGTGCGGCCGGGACTGGAGAGCGACGACACGCACGACTCCGAGACGGCGCTGGACGACTGGCCCGTCAACTTCACGATCCACAACAGCCGGGACCTGGAGTGGCTGCACCTCAATGCCGACGCCATCGCCCGAGCCCTCCTCAAAGCCCAGAGGGAGCTGATCAAGTGAGCAACATCATCGAGAAGCTGGACATGACGACGATCCTGGACGAGTTCGTGCGCGACCTGTACAACTCGCAGGCCAGCTTGGAGGCGGAAATCCCGCCCTACGAGGAGCTGGAGGCGTTCCAGCGGTACTCACTCAAGAGCACGTACCTGCCGGTGCTGCGGGCCGCCGTGGAGGCGGCAGCTCCCCATGTCCGGCGCGCGGTCGAGGCCGAGCTGGTGGACGAGCGCTTCACGCAGGCCGTGGCCGGGGTGGACATCGAGGTGCCGGACGTGGGCGGGGCCTGGTGAGAGAGAAGTACGTCGACATCCACGCCGTGGCCGAACACCTCGACGTGAAGGTGAGCTGGCTCTACAACCACGCCGACCGGGCAGGTCTGCCCTGCTACAAGGTCGGCCAGAAGCGCAGGTACCGCCTCTCGGAGGTCGACGCCTGGGCTGAGCAGAACCGCGCGTCACTCTGACGCCGAGACAGAAACGCAGCCCCACGCCATCGACATGGTCCCGGCGTGGGGCTGCGTGTATACAAAGTCTGTATATCGTCAAGGAATCGACCGCCAGGGCGGCAGTCGAAGCGACGAGAGGAGCGCGAGATGGCGTACACCGAGCCACGCACGGGCGGGCACATCGGACGGTACAGGGTGGACGGCGACCTCAAGGCGACCGCCGTGTTCAAGCGGAAGCGGGACGCGCTGGCCGAGGCAGAAAAGCAAGAGGAGTCCGCGAAGAGGCAGGACTGGACCGACCCCGCGCGCGCGAAAATAACTGTGGGCGAGTGGTACCCGATGTGGCTGGACCAGCTCGAGGTGAGCGACAAGACGAGGGCCGGTTACGACGACCGGCAGAAGCGCATCGCACTGGTCTGGGATGGCGTGCCGCTCAAGCGCATCGCACGCGAAGATTTCGTCAAGTGGGTGCGGACCATGCAAGGAGCGAAAGGCGGCCCGGTCGGCGACACGACTCGAAACGACACGGCCAAGCAGTTCGTGCGGATGATCGATGCGGCCGTCGCCGACGACCGACTCCCGCGCAACCCGGTGCGCGACCGGTCGGGCAAGCTGCCGAAGATTCCGGCCAGGGAGAGGGAGCGGGAGCACCGATACCTCGACGCGGAGGATGTGCACCTGCTCGCCGAGACGGCGCGGGACGTTGAGCCCACGCCAGAGCGCGGCCGAGAGACAGAGGCGCTGATCTACCTGATGGCCTACTGCGGGCCGCGTCCGGGCGAGGTGGCCGCATTCAATGAGCGGGACTTCAACCGGAAGAAGGGCACCATTCGTGTCGTCAAGGCGTACTCGACAGTCGGCGGCAAGCTGATTCTCGGTCCGACGAAGACGCACGAGCGGCGCACGATCCGCCTGCCCGAGTTCGTCGCCAACAAGCTCGGGGTCATGCTCGACGATCGCAATGGCCGTTCGCCCGACGAGCCGTTGTTCCGCTCGCCGCGGGGCATGCGGCTCCGGATCGTCGAGTGGGCACGCAAGGTATTCAAGCCGGCGGCGGCGAAGGCCGGCGTCGATCCGCTGGTGCCGTACGACCTCCGGCACACGGCGGCCAGCCTGGCCGTGGCGAGCGGGGCCACGGTGCTCGCCGTCCAGAAGATGCTCGGCCACAAGGACGCGGCCATGACGCTGAACGTCTACGCCGACCTGTTCGACGGTGACGTTGTCGATCTTGCGCAGCGGCTCAGCAAGGTCGCCGAGGCCGAGGTCGAGGACGACGCGGCGTAGGGCTGCCGTGGGGAGCCCTGCTCACTATGTGCTCACTGGCATTCATTGAGATGGGTGCGGATTCTGGTGTTCTCGCTGGTAGCCCGGGTCGGACTCGAACCGACACACACCGCATTTTGAGTGCGGCGGCTTTGCCAATTTGCCTACCGGGCCAAGGCCCGCGCGTACGTGCGCAAGCAACGCCGACCCTAGCCTACCCGGCACTCGTTGCATGCTCCGAGTAGGCTTTCCCGGTGACCGATTCGCCATCGCCATCGCCAACTGCAACCGCCCGGCGCGTGCTCGTTGCCGAGGACGAGTCGCTCATCCGCCTGGATCTGATCGAGATGCTGGGGGAGGAGGGCTACGAAGTCGTCGGTGAGGCCGCCGATGGTGCCAGCGCCGTCCGCCTCACCGAGGAGAACCGGCCCGACCTGGTCGTCATGGACGTCAAGATGCCGGTACTCGACGGCATCTCGGCGGCCGCGCGCATCGTCGAGCAGCGCATCGCCCCGGTCCTGATCCTCACCGCGTTCTCTCAGCGTGATCTCGTCGAGCGAGCCCGTGAGGCCGGCGCCATGGCCTACCTCGTCAAGCCGTTCACCAAGGCGGACCTGGTTCCGGCCATCGAGATGGCGCTGTCCCGCCACGAAGAGATCGCCCAGCTCGAAACCGAGGTCATCGACCTCAACGAGCGGCTCGAGACCAGGAAGCTGGTCGACCGTGCGAAGGGTGTGCTGCAGACGAGGTTCGGGCTGAGCGAGCCGGACGCGTTCCGATGGATCCAGAAGGCCGCGATGGACAAACGGACCTCGATGCGAGACGTCGCGAACGTCGTCCTCGCCGAGAGTGAGGACGACGGAGCGAACAGCTGACGTGCGGGGCATCCGCCGCGTAGCCGTCGGTGTCGCGGTGCTCGCCGCTGCCGCCGTCTCGTCGTCGTGCGGCATGGTCGACGCGCTGGGTGACGACGACGCCGGTGCACAGACCGCGACGGTCGGCGTGCTCGTGCCACAGGAAGGGTGGCAGAGCGCCGACGGCGCCGGCGTCCTGGCTGCGGTGCGCTCTGCCGTCGACGACGCCGCGTCCGGCATCTCCGGCTGGACCGTCGACGTGGTGCCGATCGACGAGACCGACGTCGCGGGGGCCAAGGCCGAGGTGACGGAGCTGATCGACCGTGACGGCATCGCCATCGTCGGCGGGCTCACCACCGAGGCGATCCGGGCGGTCCAGCCGCTCGCCGACGACGCGGACCTGTTGTTCGTCTCGCCGGCCGACGTTGACCCGACCCACACGCGCGGCGCCGATCGGGGCGAGCCGATACGTCCGTACGACTCGTACTTCCGTACGGCGGTTCCGGACACGACGGCGACGCAGGTTCTCGCGCGCTACGCGGTGTCCGGCCTGGACGCCACGAAGGTGGCGGTGGTCGACGGGGGCGACCCGACGGAGGCTCAGGAGTTCTCGTCGGCGGTCCGTGAGTCCGGCGCCGAGGTCGTCGTCGCGGGCGCGGTGGGCGCCGGTGGCGTGGCCGGACTCGTCGACGACATGCGTGCAGATGGCGCCCAGGTGGCCTACGTCGCCGGAGCGTCGAAGGTCGCCGCCGAGGTCACCAGGCAGATCGCCAAGGCCGGCCTCGACGTCGACGTGATCGGTGCGCAGGCCGTACGCGACGACGCCTTCATCGCCGGAGCCGGAGAGGCAGCCGACGGGGTCGTGACCGCGTTGCCGTCACGTCTCGACCCCACGGCCGGCGTCGCGCCGGACGGGTGGGCCGACGAACTGGAGGCGGAGCAGGGAGCCGCTCCGGGCGAGTACGGTGCCGCGGCGTACGACGCCGGCACCGCCGTCGGGACCGTCCTGGGCCGGTGTCTGCCCCCGGCGAGCTCGGCGGCAGCGGCTCGGGAGGGCTGCACCGGCGAGCTGGTGCACGTCGACTTCAGCGGCCTCACCGGTGAGGTGTCGTTCGACGAGTTCGGCGACCGCGTCGGGGCGGTAGCTGAACTGCGCGTCCTACGCGGCGGGCGCTGGAAGCCACTTGCGGGCGAATAGACGGGTCGGACAGGTCACAGAGTTCTAACAACCTGATCCTGGTTCGTGCTGCTTGCTGTCATACCCACGATCCCGGGGCATAAGTTTCTCCGTCAGGGTGAGTGATTCGGGTGGTTCGTCTCCTGCTCGGGTGACCGCCTGTGGCCAGTGCCTCGTGCTGTGTTGACGAGACCGTCGGTGATGGGAGCGAAACGGGTGTTGTTCGGGCAGAGGATCCGCCTGCTCTTGTCACCGCGGGACGCAAGACATGCCGCCGGACACCGGTACCGCGCGTGGTCCGTCGTGCTCGGTCTCGTCATCGTGCTGACCACCATGCTGGCGCCGGCTGCGGTCGCCGTCGAGACGCCGTCACCCGGCGACGACGCTACGCAGGGCGGCGAGCAGGCGACCGAGCAGGGCGTGACCGGCACCCTGCGCGACGACGAGAGCGAGCCCGTCGAAGGCGTCACGATCGTCGTGACCGACGCCTCCGGCGCCGAGGTGGCCGAAGCCGAGACCGACTCGAGCGGGCAGTGGGAGGCCATGGTCCCCACCGGCGGCACCTACACCGTCGAGCTGGACACCGGCACCCTGCCCGAGGGTGTCGAGCTGCGCGACCCGGAGAACAACCCGCTCGAGGTCCAGGTTCCCGAAGGGCGCACTCGGCCGGTGATCTTCCAGCTGGGAGAGGGCGAAGCCGACCGGGCGCAGGCCCAGGCGATCGCGCGAGCCGTGGCCAACGGTCTCAAGTTCGGCCTGATCATCGCCATGGCCGGAGTCGGGTTGTCGCTGATCTTCGGCACCACCGGGCTGATCAACTTCGCGCACGGCGAGCTGGTCGCGCTGGGCGCCATGCTGACCTGGTACTTCAACGTCGACGATCCGCAGATCCAGCTGATCGGCGCCGCCGCGATCGGCATCGCGCTCACGGCCGCGTTCGGCGCCGGGCTGGAACGCGGCATCTTCCTGCCATTGCGACGACGACGATTCGGCCTGTTCCAGCTGGTGATCATCACGATCGGCATCTCGCTGCTGATCCGGCACCTGTTGCTGCTGTTCTTCGGTGGCTCTCCGCGCACGTACAGCGACTACGTCGGGCAGGAGGCGCTGCACTTCGGCCCGGTTTCGTTGACCCCCCGCGACATCGTGATCATGTGCCTGTCGGTCCTGATCCTTGTCGCCTTCGCGACCATGCTGCAACGCAGCCGCACCGGCAAGGCCATCCGCGCGGTCGCCGACAACCCGGCGCTCGCGTCCGCGTCGGGCATCGACGTGGACCGGGTGACGCTGGTGGTGTGGACGCTCGGCGCGGCGCTGGCGGCGAGCGGCGGCGTACTGTTCGGATCGGCCGTCGCCGTGGACTGGTTCATGGGCTTCCGACTGCTGCTGCTGATGTTCGCCGCGGTGATCCTCGGCGGTATCGGTACGGCGTACGGCGCCATGGCCGGTGGGTTGGTGATCGGGCTCGTGACCGAGCTGTCGGTGCTGTGGTTCCCGTCCGAACTGAAGTACATGTGGGCGCTGCTCGCGTTGATTGTGGTCCTGCTCGTCCGCCCGCGGGGCATCCTCGGGCAACGAGAGCGGATCGGCTGAAGGGGAGGACTGCGACGTGGACTGGGCCTCGATTCTCGGCAACGGCCTGCGGTCGGGCTTCGGCCCGCAGGCGGCGTCGTACGCCCTGCTCGCCATCGGCCTGAACATGCACTACGGCTTCACCGGCCTGCTCAACTTCGGCCAGGTGGGGTTCATGCTGGTCGGCGCGTACGGGGTCGGAATCTCGGTGGCGACCTTCGGATGGTCGATGTGGGTGGGCGTGCTCGTCGGGATACTCGGCGCGATCGTCCTGGCGCTGATCGTCGGCATACCGACGCTGCGGCTGCGAGCGGACTATTTCGCCGTCACGACCATCGCGGTCGCCGAGGTGCTGCGGCTCATCGTGCGTTCGGGCTCGGCCGAAGAGGTGACGGGCGGACCGTTCGGCTTGCAGTCGATCGCGGACGAGTTCCACGCGTTGAACCCCATTCCGAACGGCACCTACGGCATCGGCGGTCTCAGCTATTCGTCCGGGCAACTGTGGTCGCTGCTGGTGACGTGGGGCGTCGCGCTGGTTGCCACCGTCGTGGTCATCCTGTTGATGCGAAGCCCGTGGGGCAGGGTCATCAAGGCCATCCGAGAGGACGAGGAAGTCGCACGTGCGCTCGGCAAGGGTGTGTTCAGCTACAAGCTGCAGAGTCTCGTCATCGGCGGCGTCATCGGAGCCCTGGGCGGGGTGATGTTCGCGATCGCGGGCCAGACCGTCAACGCGGACACGTACCAGCCGCAGGTGACGTTCTTCGCCTATACCGTCCTCATCCTGGGCGGCGCCGCCACGCGGTTCGGGCCGCTGGTCGGAGCTGTACTGTTCTGGTTCCTGTTCAGCTCCGTCAGTGCGGCGCTGCGGCAGGCAGCCAACGCCGAGTACCTGCCGGGCTTCATGACGACCGGCGGCGCGACCGGCGCGGTCGTGCTGGCCACGGTGGGCTTGGCGCTGGTGCTGTTGATGGTGTTCCGCCCGCAAGGCCTGATGGGTCGCCGACAAGACGTGATCACCCTGACGAGCTGACCTTTGGCTCGTCGGAGCCGAGAATGACCAGGTTCACCATGGAATTCTCTGCGTCACTACTCGTACAGGCCTCGTGATGCATGCACAGGGGTGGTGACGGCCCGGCGGGACACTCCGGACTCTGGGATCCGGCCGACCCCGGCGTGATGCGGCTGCCGTCGGGACGGCTCGTACGCGGTCGCGCGTTGCGGCAAGGGTTTCCGGGCGGAACGGAGCCGACGTTCGCGCTGTACCTGCTCGGTCGGGAGCCGCCGGAGTTCCCGTGGGAGGCTCGCTGGCTGCGCTGGCCGGACTTCTGGTTGCCGCGGGATCGCGCGGCAACGGCGGACGCGCTAGGTGAGGCGTGGGCGCGTTCGGGAACCGAGCGGGTCGAGGTCGGATGCAACGGCGGGGTCGGTCGCACCGGTACCGCCCTGGCCTGCCTGGCCGTCCTGGACGGCGTTCCAGCGGACCGGGCGGTCGGATACGTGCGCGAACACTACTCGCGGCGCGCTGTCGAGGCCCCTTGGCAACGGCGTTACGTCGCTCGCTTCGGATGACGGTGGCGCCCCGGTGTCCGTCCGTCGCACCCCAGTGTCCGTCGGACACGCCGCTGCGGGCTGGGGCTGATCGGCTGCATCACCAGGCGTTCGTACGCGTCACCAGGCCTGTAGGGGTGGTGACGCATGGAATTCCATGCTGAACGTGATCATTTTACCCCCGGCAGAGACGAGTGACGGCCCGGTAGCCCGTCGGTGGAACGGGTACCGGGCCGTCACAGTGCGTCTACGGTCGCTCGGATGCGACCACGTCGCTCGCGCTCGTCAGCCGAGTTGGGTGAGGTCGACGTCCTGGGAGCCGACGACCTCGAGCGAACCGTCGTCCTGGAACTGGGCGATGGCGTAGCGCCCGACGGCCGGGTCGGTGCCCTGGATGTTCAGCGGACCGCTGACGCCCTGGTAGTCGATGTCCTCGCCGGAGGCGAGCAGCTCACTGCAGTTGGCGAAGGTGCTGCACTCGGTGCCGTCCTTCGTGACGGCGTTGACCGTCTCGTTGAAGTCGACCGGGTCCGTCGAGTCGGCGGCGATGGCTCCCAGCGCCATGATGATCATGCAGTCGTAAGCCTGCCCACCGTAGATCAGGTTGCCCTTCTCGTTGTCGGGCAGCCGCTCGTTGAGCCGGTTGTTGAACTCTTCGCCACCCGAAGCGCCGATGACCTTCATCCCGGAGATGAAGCCCGGATCGTCCGGGTTCACGTCCTGGGTGAGGGTCGGGCCGAACAGGCCGTCGCTGCCGTAGATGGCGTTCGCCGGCACTCCCGCCTCGATCAGCTGGCGGATCAGGGTCGCAGCCTCGCCGAAGCCGATGATGACGACGGCGTCCGGGTTCGCCCCGGTGATCTGCGAGACCTCCGCGGAGAAGTCCGACGTGTTCGGGTCGTAGTCCACGCGTGTCGCCACCGATCCGCCGAGGTTCTGCACGTTCGTCTCGACCAGGTCGGCGAGGGCCACACCGTAGTCGTCGGCACGTGCGACGACGGCGACGTTCTGCGCGCCATCGGCGACCACCGTGTCGGCGATGATGGGCGCGACCGCGGCGTCCGGAGGAACGGTCCGGTGGTAGAAGCCGTTGTTCTCCTGTTCGGAGAACGACGGCGACGTGTTGGCCGGCGAGCACTGCACGATCTGGTTGTCGTACAGCAGCTGGATGATCTCCTGGGACATCCCCGATGCCGCGGCACCGAGTACGCCGTCGACACCGCTGTTGATCAGCCGTGCGGCGGCCTGCTGCGCCAGTGCGGCGTCGCCTGCTTCGTCACCGGTCGTCAAGGTCACGTCGCTGCCGAGCACGCCGCCGGCGGCGTTGATGTCCTCGAGCGCCATGTTGGCGCCGGTGATCATCGGCGCGCCCAGGAAGGCCAACGGGCCGGATTCGGGGAGTACGTATCCCAGGTCCAGCACTTCGTCGCGTCCGGGCCGCTCGACGTCGACGTCGGCCTGCGGCTCGTCGGTCTGCCCGGTGTCCTGGGTCTGGTCCTCTGTGGGTTCGGCAGTGCCGTCGCTCCCGCCACCGTCGTCGCCGCACGCACCAAGGGTGAGTGCCGCGGCACCGGCGAGGGCTACCCCACGCCATAACAAGGGTCGGCGCATCGCTGTCTCCTCGTTCGCGTCTGACCGTGAACTGCCGCGAGTGGTGCGTTCGGCACGGTTCGCGAGCCGCACGCAGAACCCCCAGCGGATGGCTGGAAGACCCAGCACGCAGGAAAAGTACAACCCAGACGTGACATACGCCACGGGTGAGGCGTATGTGACGCACAGATGTGATCGTGGAGTGACCTTGCGGTGTCGATCGCAAGGTCGGCCGGTGACCCCAGGGTGGCGCCGGATCAGGCCCGGGCGAGCGTGCCCAGGTACAACTCGATGATCTTCGGATCGTTCAGCAACGCCGAGCCGGTCCCGGTGTAGGCGTTGCGCCCCTGGTCCAGAACATAGCCGCGATCGCAGATCTGCAGGCACCGCCGGGCGTTCTGCTCGACCATGACGACCGAGACGCCGGCGCCGTTGATCTGCCGCGCCCGGATGAACACCTCGTCCTGCATGGCCGGAGACAGTCCGGCCGACGGCTCGTCGAGCAGCAGGACGGACGGCTGCATCATCAGTGCGCGGGCCATCGCGACCATCTGCCGTTCGCCGCCGGACAACGACCCGGCGCGCTGCTGCCTGCGATCGGCCAGCGCGGGGAAGAGTGACGTGACGAACTCGAAGCGCTCGTCGAAGGTTCCCGCCGCCTGGAACGCGCCCATCTGCAGGTTCTCGGTGATGGTCAGCGACGGGAAGACGTTGTTCGTCTGCGGGACGAAGCCGATGCCACGGGAGACGAGGTCGTTCGGCTTGTTCCCGGTGATGTCCTCGCCGCGCAGGGTCACGGTGCCCGACGTCACCTTGATGAGTCCGAACAGTGCCTTGAGCAGGGTGGACTTGCCGGCGCCGTTCGGGCCGATGATGCCGACGAGCTCACCGTCGCGGATGTAGACGTCGCAGCCGTCGAGGATGTTCACCCCGGGGACGTAGCCGGCGACGAGTTCGTCCACCCGCACCAGGGCGTCCTCGGCGCCGGCCAGATGGTCCGTGCGGTCGCGGGTTCCGGTGTCGGGCGCCGTCATCGCGTGCCCTCCTCGTCGTGGTCGGTGGTGACGGCTGCCCCGTCGTCGGCTCCTTCAGCCTCGTGGTCCCGGTCGGCCTCGTCGTCGTGGGCCGGCCCGGACAGCTCCGTCTCGATCTCGCTCTCGGCCTCGGCGAGCTGGGCCTGCTCGTCGGCCTCGGTGCGCGGGGCGTCGTGGTGTCCGCCGAGGTAGGCGTCGATGACGGCCGGGTCGGCCATGACGTCCGCCGGTGGTCCCTCGGCGACGAGGTGCCCCTCTGCCATGACGACCGCCCAGTCGGACACGTCACGCACCATGTCCATGTCGTGCTCGACGAACAGCACCGTCAGCCCTTCGTCACGGAGCTGCTTGACGTGCTCGAGCAGGGACTGGGTGAGCGCGGGGTTCACGCCGGCCATCGGCTCGTCGAGCATGACCATCGTCGGCTCGGCCATCAGCGACCGCGCCAGTTCGAGGAGCTTACGCTGCCCGCCTGACAACGTGCCGGCGAGATCGTCGCGCAGGCGGTCCAGGTTGAACCGCCGTAGCAACTGCTCGGCCCGCTCGGTGACCTCGTTCTCCTGGGAGCGCCAGATGCCGGGAACGAGGGCACGCCAGGCGTTCTCGCCCCGTTGCTGCCCGGCGCCGAGACGCATGTTGTCGAGCACGCTCAGCCGGGGGAGCGTCCGGGTGAGCTGGAACGTGCGGACCATGCCGGAGCGGGCGACGCGGTAGGCGGGTAGGCCGGAGATGCGCCTGCCCTGGAACGTCCAGGTGCCGTGGTCGGCGCGGTCGAATCCGGTGAGCAGGTTGAACAGGGTGGTCTTGCCGGCACCGTTCGGGCCGATGAGTGCGGTGATCGCGCCACGCTGGACCTCGAGGTGGTCGACGTCGACGGCGGTGAGACCGCCGAAGCGGCGGGTCACGTGGTCGGCGACCAGAATGGCGTCCGCCTTGGGAGCGCCCGGGCGCCGCGGCACGTCCCCGAAGACGTCCGGTCTCGCCCCGGACGCCGGGACGGATCGCGTGTCAGCTGCCATGGAGACTCGTCCCCCTTCCGCTCCCGAGTATCACCCACCGGGCGCGGTGAGTGCACAGCAGCGCTGGACGGGTGCACGAGACGTCCGGTCCGGCCATGGACGGCGGTGCCGTGCTGCGGTCGCGTCTGGGCACTGGATCTCCTCCGGAACGGTGGTGGTGCGGGAGCCTAACCCGACGACGTCGGCGCGTCGTCGTTCGGCGCGCGATGTGTCCGGATTGGTACCGGGTGGTGACCGGCGGTGTGGCATCGGTGGCTGGCGTCACCAGGACTGTGCACGCGTCACGAGGCCTGTACGGGTGGTGACGCATCGAATTCCATGGTGAACGTGATCATTCCGCAGGCGCCGTCACGTTCTGAAGGCGGTGACGATGACGACGAGCAGTGGCGCGACCACCAGCGCGGGCAGCAGGTCGCCGACCGGGAGCGGTTTCATCCGCAGCAGCCGCAGCGCCACGCCCACCAGGAGCAGTCCGCCGGTCGCGGTCAGCGCCGCGATCGCGGCGTCGCCGAACACGTCGCCGGCCAGGACGCCCAGCAACGTGAGCAGACCCTGGACGACGCCCACGGCCAGCGCGGAGGCCATGACGCCCCAGCCGAGGGACGCGGCGAACGCCACGGAGGCGAAGCCGTCCATGGTGGCCTTGAGGGCGAGCTGCTCGTAACCGGTGCCCATGCCGTCGGACAGCGAGCCCAGGATCGTCAGCGGGCCCACACAGAAGACCAGGGACGCGGTGAGGAACCCCTCGATGAACCGGCGGCGCGCCTCGCCGTCCCCGTCGCGTGCGAGCCGGTGCTGCAGGACCCCGCCGAACTCCTCCAGCCGTGACTCGATCCGCAGCAGCGACCCGGCAATGCCCCCGATCAGCAGGGCGCCCAGAACGACGAGGACGGTCGCGGACTCGCCGACCGCGGCGGCCAGGACCGCTGCCGCGGACACCGCGGCGATCAGCAGCGTGACCAGGCCGAGGGCGTCGGTGACGACGTCACGGGTGCGCTGAGGGAGCCGGTGGCCGACCAGGACGCCGATGCCGGAGCCGGCGAGGACGGTCACGACGTTCAGGACCGTTCCGAACCCACGGAACACGGTGGCGTTCCGGTCAGCGCTCGTCGGCGGTGGCCGGCGGCTCCTGCGGCGCGGACCGCAGCACGCAGGTGAGCCGTGCGGTGCAGACCCGGTGGCCGTCGTCGTCGGTGATGACGATCTCGTAGCTGGCCGAGCCGCGTCCCTGGTGCGCCGGCGTCGCCACGGCGGTGACGTGGCCGGTCCGGACTCCCCGGTGGTGAGTGGCGTTGATGTCGACGCCGACGGGGAACCGGTCCGGAAGTGCGTGCAGCCCGGCCGCGACGGACCCGACGCTCTCGGCGAGCACACACGAGGCGCCACCGTGTAGCAGCCCGACCGGCTGGGTGTTGCCGGCGACCGGCATGCGCGCGACGACGCGGTCCGGCCGCGCGTGCAGATACTCGATGCCGAGGACGTCGTCGAGCGGAGCCTTCGGCAGGTTGGCCAGGACCGACGGCTGGTCGTCGAAGTCGATGCCGTCGCCGCCGTCGCCCTGGTCGGGGGCGGGCCGTGGGCGTGTGGTCATGGTCGCCGACGATACCGGTACCGCCGGATCGCGCCGGCCGGGTCACATTGTCGGTGCGGCCTACTAGGGTTTGCGGCGTGGTCGAACCTGCACATCCATCCCGCCTGTTGCTGCTCGACGGTCATTCGCTGGCCTATCGGGCGTTCTTCGCGCTGCCGGTCGAGAACTTCTCGACGACGACGGGGCAGACGACGAACGCCGTGTACGGGTTCACGTCGATGCTGATCAACGTGCTGCGCGACGAGGAGCCCACGCATGTCGCGGTGGCCTTCGACGTGTCGCGTGCCACGTTCCGCAGCGAGAAGTTCCCGGACTACAAGGCCAACCGCACCAGCTCGCCCGACGAGTTCAAGGGCCAGGTCGGGCTGATCAAGGACGTGCTCGAGGCGCTGCACATCCCGGTGTTCGAGAAGGACGGATACGAGGCCGACGACGTCATCGCCACGCTCGCCGAGCAGGCGCAGGCCGAGGGCCTGGACGTGTTGATCTGCACCGGCGACCGCGACGCGTTCCAGCTGGTGAACGACCAGGTGACGGTGCTGTACCCGAAGCGGGGCGTGTCCGATCTGACCCGGATGACTCCGGAGGCGGTGTACGAGCGCTACGGCCTGTCGCCGGAGCAGTACCCCGACTACGCGGCGCTGCGCGGCGACCCGTCGGACAATCTCCCGAACATCGCGGGCGTGGGCGAGAAGACGGCGGCCAAGTGGGTGGTGCAGTTCGGCACCCTGGACGACCTCGTGGCCAGGGTGGATGAAGTCAAGGGCAAGGCGGGCGACGCGCTGCGCGCGCACCTCGGCCAGGTGCTGACCAACCGCCAGCTCACCGAGCTCGTGCGTGACATCCCGCTCGACACCCGCGTCGACGACCTCGCCCGGCAGAGCTGGGACCGCGAGCAGGTTCATCAGGTGTTCGACGCGTTGCAGTTCCGCGTCCTGCGTGACCGGCTGTACCAGACGCTGGAGTCCGCCGAGCCCGAGGCCGACGAGGGGTTCGAGATCGATCCGGTACGGCTCGACGCGGGCGAGGTCGCCGGTTGGCTGGCCGAGCACGCCGCGGCCGGGCACCGGGTGGGTGTCTCCATCCGCGGCAGCTGGAGCCGCGGCACCGGTGAGGTCACCGAGGTCGCCGTGGCCTCCGACGACGGTGAGGGTGGCTGGTTCGAGCCGGCGTCGCTGACCCCTGACGACGACGCCGCCGTGGCGGCCTGGCTCGCCGACGCCGAACGGCCGAAGGTGTTCCACGACGCCAAGGGACAGCTGCATGCGCTGCTGGCGCGTGGATGGACCGTGCGGGGTGTCGCGGCCGACACCGCGCTCGTGGCGTTCCTCGCGTTGCCGGGGCAGCGCTCGTACGACCTCGCCGACCTGGTGCTGCGTTTCCTGGGCCGCGAACTGCGCGCGCAGGCCGCTGACGCCGCGGTGCAGCTCTCCCTGGACGGCGGCGACGAAGAGCAGCTCGGCCGCGACGAGACCATCCGCGCCCGGGCCGTGCTCGACCTCGCCCACTCACTCGACGGTGAGCTGGCGAACAAGGGCGGCCGGCGGCTGTTCGACGAGGTCGAGCTGCCGCTGGTCGGCGTGCTCGCGTCCATGGAGCAGATCGGCATCGCCGTCGACACCGACCACCTGCGCTCGCTGGAGTCCTCGTTCGCCGACGCCGTCGCCCAGGCGGCGGACGACGCCTACGACGCCATCGGCCGGCGCGACGTCAACCTGGGCTCGCCGAAGCAGCTGCAAACGGTGCTGTTCGACGAGCTCGCCATGCCGAAGACCAAACGCATCAAGACCGGCTACACCACCGACGCCGAGTCGCTCGCGGACCTGTACGCCAAGACTCAGCACCCGTTCCTCGAGGCGTTGCTGCGCCACCGTGACGTGTCCAAGCTGCGGGTCACGGTCGAGGGGCTGCTGAACTCGGTCGCGGACGACGGCCGCATCCACACCACGTTCGGGCAGACCGTGGCCGCCACCGGACGGTTGTCGTCCACCGACCCCAACCTGCAGAACATCCCGATCCGTACCGACGAGGGCCGGCGCATCCGCGAGGCGTTCGTCGTCGGCGACGGGTACGAGTCGCTGCTGACCGCCGACTACAGCCAGATCGAGATGCGCATCATGGCGCACCTGTCCGAGGACGAGGCGCTGATCGACGCGTTCGCGTCCGGCATGGACTTCCACGCGGTCACCGCGTCCCGCGTCTTCGGGGTGGGCGCCGACGAGGTCACCCCGGCCATGCGCGCCAAGATCAAGGCGATGAACTACGGCCTGGCCTACGGCCTGTCGTCGTACGGGCTGTCGCGACAGCTGGGCATCGAGGTGGCCGAGGCCCAGAAGCTGATGGACGAGTACTTCGAGACCTTCGGCGGTGTGCGCGACTACCTCAGCGCGGTGGTCGAGCGGGCCCGTATGGAGGGCTGGACCGAGACCATCATGGGCCGCCGTCGCTACCTGCCGGATCTGACCAGCGACAACCGCCAGCGTCGAGAGATGGCCGAGCGGATGGCCCTGAACGCGCCGATCCAGGGCTCGGCCGCCGACATCATCAAGGTCGCGATGCTCGGCGTCGACCGCGCCCTGCGTGAAGAGCGGCGCGCGTCGCGGCTGTTGTTGCAGGTGCACGACGAACTGGTCCTCGAGGTCGCCCCGGGTGAGCGTGACGATCTGGAGGCTCTGGTCCGGCGTGAGATGGGAGCCGCGTACCCGCTGCGGGTGCCGTTGGACGTCTCAGCCGGAATCGGGCGAACGTGGCAAGACGCCGCGCATTGATCTTAAGGGACTTCTTAGCTTCGCGGGGGTAGCGTGCCGTAGCGGCGCATGCGAATCTCATAGGGACGTCGTGAGAACGGGAGTCCCGTGTTGCGCCCTGTGTTGCGAGCAGTCGGTGCTGCCGTCGCGTGCTCAGGAATTCTGTCGCTGAGTGGCGCGGCGGGTTTGCCCGGTCCGAACTCGTTGGTGTCGGCGACGCGGTCGGACGACTCGGGACACACGGGCGCGGACGACGGTGTGACGGTCGAGTCGGTCGCACTCGACGACGAACAGGCCTCCGTCACGGTCGTCGAGGTGCCGTCGTCGTCGGCGACGTCGCCGTACCCCAGCGGAGCACCGGGCTCGTACGTTCCCGGGGCGACCGGGTCGGGGACGTCGGCTGCCGGTCTCGGCATCCCGGACATCGTGCTCGACGCGTACCAGCAGGCCGCCGCGACGGTCTCGGCGGACGACCCCGCGTGCGGCATCCGCTGGGAGGTGCTCGCCGGCATCGGCAAGATCGAGTCGGGGCACGCCAACGGCGGCCAGGTCGATGCCGACGGGGATGCACGACCACGGATCCTCGGTCCCGCGCTCGACGGCAACGGTTTCGCCTCGATCAGCGACAGCGACGGCGGACGGTGGGACGGCGACACGATCTGGGACCGCGCTGTCGGGCCGATGCAGTTCATCCCCGGAACATGGAAGGCCTACGGCGTCGACGGTTCCGGCGACGGCCTCGTCGACCCGCACAACGTGTTCGACGCGACGGTGTCGGCGGCGCGCTACCTGTGCGCCGGCGGGGACGATCTCAGTACCGAAGCCGGGCTGCGGAGCGCGCTGTACCGCTACAACAACTCTGATTCCTACGTCGCCACGGTGCTGAGCTGGATCCGGACGTACGAGGCCGGTCGCGGGCACGTCACCGAGGCGCCCGGTCCCGGTGACGACAACCCGATCCTGGCCGGCGGGCCGAACGGTCCGCCGTCGCCCGACGATCCGTCGTCGCCGAAGCCTCCGGGCCGGCCGGACGGTCGAAATCCAGGGGAGAACCCGCCGAAGCCGTCGCAGGATCCGACCGGCGATACCGACGGCAAGCCGGATCCCGACCCGGAGCCGAGCGGGCCGGAGAACTCGCCGACGGAGGACCCGCCGACGAAGTCCCCGTCGCCGACGGAGACACCGACGAAGTCCCCGTCGCCGACGAAGTCCCCGACGCCGACGAAGTCCCCGACGCCGACGAAGTCTCCGTCGCCCACGGAGACGCCGACACCGACAAAGTCGCCGACGAAGTCCCCGTCGCCGACGGAGACGCCGTCGCCGACGGAGACGCCCACGGAGACGCCGACACCGACGGAGACGCCGACACCGACGGAGACGCCGACCGAGACGCCCACGGATGACCCGACCAGCCCGGACGAGGAGACGCCCGAAGAGTGCACGGACGACAGCACCGAGGGTGATACGGACGGGAGCCAGGACACGACATCGGGGCAGGAAGCTCCGTTGGAGGACGGCTCCGCCGGCGAGGACGGATCGAACGAGGACGACCCGAATCAGGACGACCCGAATCAGGACGACCCGAACGAGGACGAGTCCTGCGACGAGTCACCCGAACCGACGCCGACCGGGGAGACCGACGAGCCCACTGAGCCGTCGAGCAGCCCGACGCAGTCGCCGGAGGCGCCGCGCACCGCGGAGCCGACCACGCGCCAGACCGCGGGCCGGGTGAACCGGCGGCAGTGACGCGCCGGAGGTGTTGGTGTCCTCCGTAGCCGCCCGGAACACTGGTCGCTCGCGTCCTGAGCGTCTGGTGTCTCTGTACGGTGCCACGCGGATCCCGGCGCTGCTCAGAATCGATCAGGTGACACATTCACCATCCTCGATGGGCCAGCCGTCACCTGATCGTCGGTGGCCCGGATCGTGAGACGTGATCAGGTGCCGGTCTGTGCCCGCCGTGGGCAGTTCACGTCACCTGATCGGCACTGTCAGTGTGATCAGGTGAGATTTTCGCGATCAGGTGACGCCGGTGTCACCTCTGGTCGGGGTGATGGTGCCGGTGGCGCGCAGGGGTGACGAACCGGGTGAATGCCGCCTGTTCGCGCAGCAGCCCCCAGCAGACGACGGCGCCGGCCGTGACCAGGCCCGGGACGAGGACGTCCGCCAGCGACGCGGCCGTGGTCTCGACCACCACGACATAGCCGACCAGCAGGGTCCAGAGCACGGCGGTGGTCCAGCGGTCACCGCGCGCCAGGTGGGCGTAGACGAGCACGTGGGCCAGCGCGTACAGGGCGCCGAGCGCGGCGAACCCGGGCACCCACGGGCCCAGCTCCGCGTAGTCGTCCCCGGCGACCAGCAGTACCGCGGTGTCCGAGAACAGCCATGCCAGCAACGTCAGAACGCCGCCGCTGGCGGCGACCGCGAGGACACCCAGCGTGACGGCGCCGCGCCGTCGGGCCGGGTCGGTCATGGCCGGGAAGGCCAGCATCGGGACGAACTGCGGCAGCCAGAACACGACCTTGGCGAAGATCGAGCCGGCCGCGTACAGGCCGCTGGCATCCGCCGGCAGGACGTGCCGCGCGAGCATCACGTCGACGTTCGTCAACACCACGAAACCCAACAGCAAGGCACCTGACGACAGCGTCGCGCGCAGGGCCGGCGAGCGCGCCCCGGCCGCGGCCGGGCGGGCGACCGTCCAGGCCACGACGGCGGCGAGGACGAACCCGGCAGCGATACCGATCAGTCCGGCGGTCGCGGTGGGCCGGATCGCGATCCCGACGAGCCCGCCGCCCACCCGCAGCGCGGCCTGGATCGCGAGCAGCGCGGCCAGCAGCCGGAAACGCTCACGCCCCTGGACGATCCCCAGTGAGGGCGCGGCGACCGCCAGGCCGCCGATCGCGACGGCCGCGGCGATCGCCGCCACCACGGACGGAAGATGCAACCCCTCGCGGAGCAGCGGACTCACGGCCGCGAGAGCCGCGGTGAGCACCATGGCCACGGCGAGACCGGCACGCACCGGCGGGGCGGCGGGCCGTCCGGTCGCCACCGCCCTGGCCGTCGTGGCCTGGATCGCCAGCGCGGCGACGTTGCCGACGACGATCAGCGCCAGCAGCGCGCTGAACGCACCGAACTCCGCAGGGCCGAGCCGCCGGGCACCGACGACCGTCAGGACGTAGCCGAGCCCGTTGGCCAGGCTCGTGCCGACGGCGAGCACGCCCGCGGGGCCGCCGAGCCCGGCGTTCCGGACCTGCCGAGCCAGCCGCGCCATCGCACCATCCTGTCAGGCCGGCGCCTGGCCGACGGCGTGCTCTCCCCGGCCCGAGCGTGTGCGTTCGATCCCGCCGACGGGGCCGCGCCGGCGCGCGCCGACGGATATGCTCGCAGCCGGTCGGCGGCCAAGCGTGCGCGAGAGCGGTGATCATCGGCGTGATGTGCTCGCCCGGGCCCCCGGTAGCCGGTGATCAGCGTCCGGCGGCCGGACGCGTGCGGCGTGCTCGATCTTCCCGGGTCGGCCCGGCCCTGTGGTCGGTGCTGCTCGGCCTGCTCGTGCTCGCACCGCTGGCTGCGCCCGGGTACGTGCTGTCGTACGACATGGTCGCCGTGCCCGACCAGGCGCTGTTGCCGTCGTCGATCGGCCTGAGCAGTGCGCTGCCCCGTGCCGTGCCGCTGGACGCGGTCGTGGCGGTGGCCGACTCGGTGGTGCCGGGCGCGGTGTTGCAGCGGCTCGTACTCGGCGCGATCGTGGTCGGCGGTGCCCTGGGCGCGGCGTCGGCGTTGCCGTCCCGCAGCCCGTGGCCGCGGCTGGTGGCCGCCAGTGTCTACGGGTGGAACGCCTACCTCGCCGAGCGGCTGGTTCTGGGCCACTGGCCGGTGCTGATCGCCTACGCGGCGCTGCCGTGGCTGCTGGTCGCCGCGCGTCGGATGCGCGCCGGGCGGCCCGGCGCCGGTGCCGCCGGTGTCGTGCTGGTGGGAGCGGCCTCGGTGACGGCGACCGGCGGGATCATCGCGACGGTGCTGTTCGCGACGCAGGCGCTGGTGCCCGGCGGCACGAGGCGGCGCAGCCGGCGGTTGCTGCCGGTGCTCGCGGCGGTGGCGTTGCAGGCGCCGTGGGTGGTCCCGGGCGTGTTCCGGCCGGGTTCGGCGGTTTCCGACGCCGCAGGTGTCGAGGCTTTCGCGACCCGCGCCGACATGCCGTGGGGGCTGCCGGGCAGCGTGGCGACTCTCGGCGGCGTGTGGAACGCCGCGGTGGTCCCCGACAGCCGGGCGGCGGTGTCGTCGGCGCTGCTGTCCGCGGTCGTCGTCGTGCTCGCGGCCGCGGGGCTGCGGGAGCTGGCACGCAGGGTCGGTCGAGCCGAGGTGATGGCGCTGGGCGGCCTGGCCGCGGCGGGCATCGTCCTGGCGATCGCGGGCGCCGTGCCGGCCGGAGAGGCGGCCGTGCAGTGGTTGGTCACACACGTGCCGGGTAGCGGGCTGATCCGGGACGGGCAGAAGTTCCTGGCCTGGTACGCGCCGTTGCTGGCGCTGGCCGCGGCGTCGGGCGCCGCCGCGCTCGCCCGGGCCGTGGGAGACACCCGGGCGAGAACCGGTACCCGAGCGGCCCCGACCATGCGGGCGGAACCCACCGGCCGGGCGGGGCCGGCGGTACTGATCGTCGCCGCGCTGCTGCCGGTGGCGGCGCTGCCCGACCTGGCCTGGGGCGCGGCCGGGCGGCTGACACCGGTGGAGTATCCGGCCGAGTGGTCGCAGGTGCGTACCGCACTGGCGCAGACACCGGGTGACGGTGACCTGGTCGTGCTGCCGTTCCAGCCGTTCCGCTCGTTCCCGTGGACCGATGGGCGCACGGTGCTGGACCCGGCGCCGCGCTTTCTGCGCATCGAGACCGTCGTGCCGGACACGCTCCCGGTCGGCGGCACCGTCGTGCCGGGGGAGGACGAACGCGCGGCGCGAGTGGGCGCGGCGCTGCGTGGACCGGAGCCGCTGGCGGGCCTGGCCGCGGCGGGTGTCGGCTGGGTGGCGGTGCACCGGGACACCCCGGGAACGGTGCCCACGGCCGTCACGTCCGGTGCCGAACCGGTCGAGCTGACGGGCCGGCTGGACCTGTACCGCGTTCCCGGTACGGTCGAACCCTGGACCGAAATTCCATCGGCTCGTCCGGTCGTCTTGGCCGACATCGTCTTTTTGGTCATTGTTGTCGGCGCTTCGGTGGATCTTGTCCGGATCGCCTGCTTGGGTCGGCGTCGATCACTACGCTCCCCGGTGTCGTGAATAGCTACGTCACTGAGGGGTTCACACTTTCATGGGCAATTTCGGAGGCGTCGTCGCCGCCATTGTGGGTGTCGTCCTCGCCGGACTGACCGTCGTGACGGCGGTGAACGTGACACAGTCCGAGAGGTCCGACGCGGGCGAGGTCAGCCAGGAAGAGCTGATCGACTACGACCAGCGCTGACCGGAGTGTCCACGGCGAGAACGATGCCCGACGACAACGGCGTCGCCGCCGGTCGGCTGCGGGTCACCATCGTGAACTGGCGCGACACCGGGCACCCGGAGGGCGGCGGATCGGAACGCTACGTCGAGACGGTCGCGGCCGGTCTGGCCGCCGCCGGGCACGACGTGACCGTGTTCTGCGCGTCGTATCCGGGAGCGCCGCGGGAGGAGTTCCGGGACGGATACCGGGTCGTCCGGCGCGGCGGGAAGCTCACCGTCTACGCGCACGCCCTGCGGATGCTGGCGGCGGGACGGCTCGGCCGCCCGGACGTGATCGTGGACGTCCAGAACGGGATGCCGTTCTGGACCCGGCTGGTGGCCCGCTGCCCGGTGGTCGTGTTGGTCCATCACGTGCACCGCGAGCAGTGGGGCGTGGTGTACGGCCCACTGCTCGCCCGGCTGGGGTGGTGGCTGGAGTCCCGGCTGGCGCCACGCGTGTACCGCCGCTGCCGCTACGTCACGGTTTCCGAGGTCACCCGTGCCGAACTGGAGACGCTGGGCGTCGAGCGCTCACGTGTCGACGTCGTGCACAACGGCACGGCGCCCGCGCCGGCGACCGAGGCGTCGCGTTCGGCCACGCCGCGCCTGTGCGTCCTCGGGCGGCTTGTCCCGCACAAGCAGGTGGAGCATGCGCTGCACGTGGCGGCGCGGCTGCGCACGAGGTGGCCGCAGCTGCGGGTGAGCGTGCTCGGCACCGGCTGGTGGGAGGACCGGCTGCGGGCGACAGCCGGTGAGCTGGGCGTCGACGACATCACCGAGTTCCACGGGTACGTCGACGAGCGGGCGAAACACGACGAGCTGGCTCGCGGCTGGCTGCTGCTCGCCCCGTCCGTCAAGGAGGGGTGGGGGCTGATCGTGGTGGAGGCGGCGCAGCACGGGTTGCCGTCGGTCGGCTACCGATCGGCCGGAGGCATCGCCGAGTCGATCGTGGACGGGCGGACCGGTGTGCTGGCCGACGATCTCGAGGGGATGACGCGGGTGACCGAGGAACTGCTGGCCGACGACGCCCGCAGGGCCGAGCTCGGCAGGGCGGCGGCGCAGCACGCGGCCGGGTTCACCTGGGAGTCGACGGTACGAGGCTGGGAGCGGGTGCTCACGCGGGAGGCTGCTCGTTCGCGTCCCGTCGGCACGCTGTGCGGGACCGGGACCGGGACCGGGAGCGGGCCGGGGACAGGGATCGGGTCGGGGACCGAGACCGTACCTGGTACGTCCGGGGTGGTGCCGCACGGGGCCGGGGTGCCGCACGGGGCCGGGGTGCCGCACGGGGCGGCGGCGCGCGCAGGTGGCGCCGCGGCGCGCGGGATCGGTGCGGCGACGTGGTCGTTGTTCTTCCGCCAGTCGTGACCGGGCGGTTCTGCGGCCCCGGCAGTCGCTCCGGCCGGCGGCCAGTGACCCGGTTCGGGCGATGTGTGCGAATGACACGAACGCTGACCATGAATGGGGTATTTTGCCGGCGTGCTGGTCCCTGATTCCCGGAGTCGTGCGACCCTGGGCCGCTCGGCCCGGTTGTTCTCGGCCTTTTTGACCGAACAGAGCAATCCGGACAATTTCTACGAGATTCTCGCGGGCGATTCGGTTGACCAATTGTCCGAATTTGTCGAGTTACCGGATGCTCTTGTGCTCGACGTCGGCGGCGGCCCCGGATACTTCCGCCGGGCGTTCCGCGCCGCCGGAGCGCGTTACGTCTCCGTCGACAGCGATGTCGGCGAGCTGGCCGCGCGCGGGTCACCGGAACCGGGCAGCGTCGTCGGCAGCGGGATGGCGCTGCCGGTCCGCGACGACGCCGTCGACGTGTGCTACTCGTCCAACGTGCTCGAGCACGTGCCGCGTCCCTGGGCGATGGCCGACGAGATGCTGCGGGTCACGCGTCCCGGCGGGGTCGTGTTCCTGTCGTTCACCGTCTGGTGGTCGCCGTGGGGCGGGCACGAGACGGCGCCGTGGCACCTGCTCGGCGGCGAACGCGCGGCGCGCCGGTACGAGCGCCGCACCGGGCACCCGCCGAAGAACCGTTACGGCCGCTCGCTGTTCCCGGTCACCGTGCGCGACACGCTGGCATGGGCCCGCAGGTCGCCGCGGGGGCAGCTGGTCCGCGCCCTTCCCCGGTACCACCCCTGGTGGGCCGCGGCCGTCGTCCGGGTGCCCGGCGTGCGTGAGCTGGTGACGTGGAACCTCGCCGTGGTGATGCGCCGCCGATGACGGTCGAGCCGAGCGAGCCGGCGCGGCACAGCGTGACGGCCTGGCGACTGTGGCTGACGGCGTGCGCGTCGGCCCTCGTCGTTCTCGCGTTCCGGCAGCAGCCGGGCCGGATCGTGCCGGACACGAAGCTCGACCTGACGGCGGACCCCGGCGGCTTCCTGGGCCGGGCGTTGCACCTGTGGGAGCCCGCGGCGGCGTTCGGGCAGCTGCAGAATCAGGCCTACGGCTACCTGTTCCCGATGGGGCCGTTCCATCTGCTCGGCGAGCTGGCCGCCATGCCGGCATGGGTGATCCAGCGGGCGTGGTGGTCGCTGATCATGGTGGTCGCCTTCGCCGGCATGCTCCGGCTGGCGACGCAGCTCGGTGTCGGCAGGCCGTGGACGCGGCTGCTCGGCGCCATGGCGTTCGCGCTGACGCCACGGATCCTGGTCTCGCTCGGCGCGGTGTCGATCGAGGCGTGGCCGACGGCCCTGGCGCCGTGGATCCTGGTCCCGCTGGTCCGGGCGCATGGTGGCGGCGCGGTGGTGCGCAACGCCGCCGCGTCGGCCCTGGCCGTCGCGTGCATCGGTGGTGTCAACGCGGCGGCCACGGCGGCGGCCGTCGTGCCGGCGGGGCTGTGGCTGGTGCTCGCGCCACGGTGGCGCGGACGGCTGCGCTTCGCCGCCTGGTGGGTCGGCTGCACACTCGTGGCCACGGTGTGGTGGTGGGGTCCACTGCTGCTGCTCGGGTCGTACAGCCCGCCGTTCCTCGACTGGATCGAGACGGCGGCGAACACCACCCAGCACACCTCGCTGGTGGAGGTCGCGCGCGGTAGCGACCACTGGCTCTCGTACCTCGGCGGAGCCGACGGGCCGCAGTGGCCGGCCGGCTGGCTGCTGGCGTCCGAACCGGTGCTGATCCTGGACACGATGCTGGTGGCCGCGCTCGGACTCGCCGGGCTGGCCCGACTCGACATGCCGGCGCGCCGGGTGCTGCTGACCGGTGCCGTCGCCGGCCTCGCCCTGGTGAGCGCCGGATACGCGGGCTCGGCGGCGTCGCCGCTGGCCGAGCAGGTCAGGGCGTTGCTGGACGGGCCGTTGGCGCCGCTGCGCAACGTGCACAAGTTCGACGTGGTGCTGCGTATCCCGCTCGTGCTGGGGCTGACACACGTGTTGGCGATGCTGCCGCGGGTGGACGCGGACCGGCGGTTCCGGGTGCTGGCCACCGGGCTCGCGGTCGTCGTGCTGGCCGGTGTCGCAGTGCCCGCGCTGGCAGGCCGGCTGCCGCAGCCCGGTTCGTACGAGCGCATCCCGCAGCACTGGCGGGAGGCGTCGGCATGGCTCGACGAGAACGCCGGGACGGGCCGGGCGTTGCTGGTGCCGGGCAGTGCGTTCGCCGAGTACGCGTGGGGCTCGCCGCGCGACGAGCCCGTGCAGGCGCTGGCCGACAGCCGCTGGGCGGTGCGTGACTCCGTGCCGTTGTCGTCGGCCGGAAACATCCGCCTGCTCGACGCGGTCGAGACCCGGCTGGCCGCGGGGGAGGGCGGCGCCGGTGTCGTCCGGGCGCTGCGCAGGGCGGGCGTGGCGCATCTGGTCGTGCGCAACGATCTGCGGCGCGAGGGAACGAGCGTGCCACGGGCCTCGCTGGTCCACCAGGCACTGGCCGACCTGCCCGGCGCCGAGCGAGTGGCCGCGTTCGGCCCTCGCGTCGGGCCCAGGGACCGGGCGGACACGGCGGTCGACTCCCGTCTCGACACGCGGTACCCGGCCGTGGAGATCTACCGGATCGCCGATCCTGATCGTGAGCTGCGGGTGCGGGCCCACCCGCTGCACGGCAGCATGCGGATGTCCGGCGGGCCCGAGTCGTTGCTGACCGTCGGCGACGCCGGACTGCTGGACGAGCGCGCCGTGTTCGTGGCCGGGGACGGGGCCTCGGTGCCCGACCCGTCGCCGGTGCCGGTGGTCACCGACGGGCTGCGCCGCCGCGCGGTCTGGTTCGGCGCGACCAGGAACAACGAGACCGAGGTGCTGCGAGCCGGCGACGACGGACCACTCGACCGTGCCGTCCGCGACTTCCTGCCCGTCGACGACCCGGCGCGCGAGACCGTCGCCGTCGTGGACGGTGTCGCCGGCGTGACCGCGTCCTCGTCGGGTTCGGACCCGCTGGCGACGCTCGCGCGGGGAGCGGAGCATTCCCCGTGGTCGGCCGTCGACGGTGACCCTGCGACCAGCTGGGTGTCGGGGGAGTACGGACATCCCGAGGGCCAGTGGCTGGAGATCGAGTTCGAGCGGCCGCGAACCGTCGACACGGCCGAACTGGTTCCCGTCGACGACGGCCCGGTGGGCGCACCGGTCACCCGGGTCGCCGTCGAGACCGACACGGGCACCGTCGAAACCGCCCTGCATCCGGACGACGACGTGCACGAACTGGAAGTCCCGCCCGGACGCACGTCACGGCTGCGGGTGCGCGCCGTCGAGACGGGGCCCGGCACGCCGACAGGCGTCGGAATCCGGGAGCTACGCGTCCCGGGCCTGTCCGCGCGGAAGACGCTGCGGGCGCCTCCGGTGCGCGGCGACGACCTCGGCGGGCCTGGCACGGCGGAGACGCTGGTGTTCGCGACCGCCGACGGTGCTCGCCGTGCGTGCGTGCGCACCGGCGAGCGATCGCGCTGTGCCCCGCAGCTCGAGCGCGTCGGGGAGGAGAACGGCGACCTGAGGCGTCGAGCCGAGACCAGCGTCGCGGCCACCTACACCGCCGAGGCCACCGTGCGACCCCGGCCCGGTACGGCGCTGACGACACTGCTCGAGCCCGACGCGGGTGCGCTGCGAGCCGAGGCGAGCTCCCGGGCGGTCGACGATCCTCCGGGTCGCCCGCAGGCGGCTGTCGACCTCGACCGCGGAACGGGCTGGGTGGCAGCACCCGGCGACGAGACGCCCGTGCTGGCACTGTCGTGGGACGAACCACGCCGCATCGACGGCGTCCGGATCGCCGTGGGCCGGTGGCTCGCCGCGTCCCGTCCGAGCCGGGTGGAGCTGACAGCGGGTGGTGAGCGGCACACCGTCGACGTCGGCGACGACGGGCGCGCGCTGTTGCCGGAACCGGTCGAGACCACCGGGGTCGAGATTCGGTTCCTCGAACTCGACGAGGTCGTCGACACCGACACCGCGTTCGGGCTGCGTTCGGCGCTGCCCGCGGGAGCGTCCGAGGTCGAAGTGCTGGGAACGGACGAACTGCGGGAGCCGGTGGACGGCAGCGAACCGGTGGAACTGGCGTGCGGGTCCGGACCTCGCCTGGTGGTGGACGGCGCCACGATGCCGACCGAACTGAGCGGAACCGTCGACGACCTGCTGCGCGGCGGCCGCCTCGACGTGCGCTCCTGCGGCGAGGCGGAAACGTTCGAGCTGGAACCCGGCACGCACGACATCACGCTGGCGGCGTCCCCGGCGACACGCCCGGAGGCGTTGACGGTACGGCCGGTCTCCGCGGACCGGGCCGAGCCCGCCGAACCACTCGACGTGCACGTGCGGGCGTGGTCGCAGACCCATCGGCGGGTGGCGGTGCCGGAACGGGACACCGCGGCCGTGCTGACGGTCACCGAGAACATGAACGACGGCTGGACGGCGAGCCTCGACGGCACCGAGCTGGAGCCGGTCCGGGTGGACGGCTGGGCCCAGGGTTACGTGCTGCCGGCGGGCGCGGCCGGTGTCGTCGAGCTCACGTACCGGCCGGACACGCCGTATCGCGCGGCGCTCGGAACCGGCGCTGCCGGCGCGACCCTGATCGCCGTGCTCTGGTGGCGGGCCCCGCGGACGCCGCCGTGGGCCCCGGCGCACGGTGGCGCACGGGCGGGCGGCCGGCACGGTGCACGGCGCCGCCGTGCTGGAGGCGGGCTCCGGGTGATCGCGGGCACGGCCGCCGCGGTCGCGGCACTGGGACTGCTCGGCGGGGTCGCCGGACTCGCCGCCGCAGGGCTGGGCGCCGCCGTGGGTGCCGCGGCCCGCCGGTGGTCGCGGCTCGAAGAGGTCGTGCCGGTGCTGGCGGGTGGAGCTGCTCTGGCGGCAGGGGCCGTGGTCGCGCTGCGCCCGTGGCCGGGGCCGGACCCGGGCGCGCACTCGGCAGGCGCTCAGGTGCTCATGCTGGTCGCGCTGGCGCTGGCGACGCTCGGTCCGCGGCAGTCGGTGCTACTCCGCCGGAGGACGTGACGCCGACGCCGCCTCGGGTGGTGGGTCGTGGACCGTGGCTTGGTCCAGGGAGAGATGACCTTCGTGGACGATCTGGCCCACAGCCACCAGGCAGTGCACCAAACCGAGATTCCGGGGAACCTCCCGGGCGGCGTCCGTCTCGCCGAACGCGAGCCGGAGCTCGGCCTCCAGAACGTCGGTCGAGATGACGACCGAGTCGTCGAACCTGTCGATCGTGCGTTCGGCGACCGCGGCCGGGCCGTGAGCCGAGTCGGCCGGTAGCCGGTCGACCGCATTGAACAGAGCTTCGAAGATCAACGGTCCGCTCTGCTGCCATCCCTGCTGCTCGAGCTCCTGTATGGCGGCCACGAGTTCCGAAGAGTTCGCGTCGACGGCAGCGTGGAGGGCGCGACGGATCAGGGGGCGCACATCGGTCTCGACCATCGGGTCCTATCCTTTCCGCTTCTTCGTCCATCGTCCAGCCGCCTCGAGGAAGACCGCCGCGGACAACACCGCGGCGGACACCGGATCATCGACTTCGGAGCCCACGGGTGCCTGCGGCGGGTCCACCTTCGGAGCCGTCGCGGTGAAGACGTCGACGAGTTCGTCGATCTCGTCTGCGTGGTTGAGAAACGCTTGACGTGCGCGTTCCCAGTTGCTCGGCCGCCGGCGGACAGGCGCGTCGTCGGCATCGGCAGCGCTGTCGGGCGGGTCCTCCGGTGGCCGCTCCAGGTCCGGCGAGTGGTCGGGCGAGTGGTCCGGTGGGTCACGCGGTGCGGAGTGCCGGTCGATCAGTGCCCGGAGCTCGGCCGCCTGTGTGTCGAAGGCCGTGCCAGCGTCCTGTGCGAGCTCGTCCATGACGCGTGCCATGTCGCCGGCGATGTCGCGGATGGCCGACTCGACGACGGCGGCTTCGTCCCGCGGCAGCTCCGACACGGCGGTCCGGGTGATCTCCTCCACCGTCGAGCGGTTCGTGCCCGCGGTCTCGTCGATGATGGCCCGGGCCTCGGCGCCGGTGGCGGTCAGCGCCTCGGCGCCGGACCTGACCGGGCCGTCGCCATGTTGACCCTCGGCGTTCATGCCGAGGTAGGTGTGCTCCGCGGACGACGTGTGACAACCGGCGGACGAGGAGGCGACTCCGTGTGGGAGCGCGATCGACGGGACGCTGGTGGGGCGGATCTTCGGCGGATCGGCTTCCTCGACGCCCGCGTCGGCGGTAGTTTCGCGCTGTGCCCGGACACGTACGCTGAGTGGTTGGACCCTGTCGGGACGGGCGCGACACGGACGAGGAAGGTACCCATGCGGCGCACGATCGGTCTGGTCCTGCTGGGGCTGGGCGTGTTGATGCTGGTCCTGGCGCCGTTGCTCAGGTGGTACGCGTATCCGCAACTCGCGGTCGTCCCGGACGAGGCGAGCGAGCGGGTGTCGGTGGGCCGGGACGTCGTGGTGCTCGACCGGTCCGCCCTGGTGACCAGACAGGCGCCGTACGAGCGCACGACCGACGTGCGCGCCGAGCGCCGGGTGGTGCCCGATACGGAGGCGAGCACCGGAGACGTCGCCGTGCGCGAGACGAGCCTGACGACCTTCGACGCCGGCGACGGTGCTGCGGCGACCGAGGACAACGTGCTGTCGTACCTGCAGGAGCGCGTCGCGTTCGACCGGCACACCGGGCGTGCGGTCAGCGGTTACGGCCAGTACGTGGCCGAGTCGGACGACGAGAACGACGCCGAGCCGCTCGATCACACCGGCTATGTGCTCAAGCTGCCGTTCGAGACCGAGCAGCGCGACTACGACGTGTGGGACGCGCGGCTGCGCGACACCCGGCCCATGGTGTTCGACGGCGTCGACGAGCGCGGCGGTCTGGAGGTTTACCGCTTCGTGCAGCGCATCGACCCGACGCCCGTGGCAGAGCTCGAGGTTCCGGGCGCGCTGTTCGACAGGTCCGGCGCGGTCACGGCCGAGCACGTGTACAGCAACACGCGCACCATCTGGGTGGAACCACGCACGGGCGCCATCGTCGACGCGCGCGACGAGCGGGAATCGTTCCTGCGTGTCGGCGACGAGCGCGGTCCGGCGGTCGTGCAGGGCACGATCTCCTACACCGACGGCCAGGTCGCCGACAACGTCGCCGAGTACGAGGACACCGCGGCGGAGCTGACGCTGGTGCGTGACACCGGTCCGGTGGCGCTTCTTGCGGCCGGCGGAGTGTTCGTGCTGGTGGGTCTGCTGGTGTCGCGGCGCCGCTATTCCGGACGACGCGCTGCGGCGCCGGCCGGGCCGGTCGCCGACGTCGTGCCGGATCCGTTGCCCGGTCCTCGCCCGGGTCCGGAGCCGGAACCTCGCCCGGAGCCAGAACCCCACCCGGAGCCAGAACCCCACCCGGAGCCAGAACCTCAGCCACGGCCGGAACCTCAGCCCGAACCCGGGCCGGAGCCGCGGCCTCAGCCCGAACCGCAGCCGGAGCCCGAACCGCGCCCGGAACCCGAGCCGGAGCCGCGGCCTCAGCCCGAGCCCCGGCCGGAACCGGAACCACAGCCGGAGCCCGAACCGCGCCCGCAGGAGGAGCCCGGACCGGTCGGGCGGACTGCCGGTGCCCCGGGTCATGACGCGGCGGACCGATCCGTCGTGCCACGGCCCGAACCCCGGCCGGAACCGGCACCGCAACCACGCCCGGAACCCGAGCCGGATCCGCGGCCGCAGCCTGAACCCGAGCCGGAGCCCGAGCCGGTCGCGAGCGGTGCCGGCCAGGGGACTGCCGATCCGGAGGGTTCGGACGCCGGCGCCTCCGGCGGCGGGCGGCGTCGTCGGTTCCGCCGTGCCCGTGCGGGCACCGCGGAACCCGAGGAGAACGAAGACGAGCTGTTCGACGAGTTCGACGAGGACGGCCGCTCCGCGGGAAGCGCGTACCGCTACTGAGCGTGACCGGGCCCGTCCCGTACGAGCCGTTTTCCGTCCGCGTCGTCGTGCCGGTCCCGGAACTCGGTCCGGCCGGTGTTCGTTGACGGGGTCAGCTGGACGGGGAGCTGATGCTGAGTGGGAATTTCATAACTCATACCGCGCGACGTGATCAACTCGCGACCTGACGCCGATTGACCCTGGTCCACTCGGCCGGGTAGCCTAACGATGCGCTGTGGGCCTGTGCGAACCTCGGACAGAGCAGGCTCGCGCTCGTTACTGTCGGTGGGCGGCACAGGGGTTTGTTCAGGTCTCTGGTCGATTCGGTGGCACGGCGATCCAAGGGTCCTGGCGCGGAACACACCTACATCCTTGTCCGGAGTCCCCTTCCACATGACGAGCAGCATCGAGGCCGAGACGGCCCCTTCGGCAGCCACCGCGACGACGCAGGTAGCCGTCAATGACGTCGGGTCCGAAGAGGCATTCCTCGCCGCGATCGACGAGACCATCAAGTACTTCAACGACGGCGACATCGTCTCCGGTACCGTCGTCAAGGTCGACCGGGACGAAGTCCTGCTCGACATCGGCTACAAGACCGAGGGCGTCATCCCCTCGCGCGAGCTGTCCATCAAGCACGACGTCGATCCCAACGAGGTCGTGGCCGTCGGTGACGATGTCGAGGCCCTCGTCCTGCAGAAGGAGGACAAGGAAGGCCGGCTGATCCTGTCCAAGAAGCGCGCGCAGTACGAGCGCGCCTGGGGCAAGATCGAAGAGGTCAAGGAAGCCGACGGCGTCGTGTCCGGCACCGTCATCGAGGTCGTCAAGGGCGGGCTCATCCTCGACATCGGGCTGCGTGGCTTCCTGCCCGCCTCGTTGGTCGAGATGCGCAGGGTCCGCGACCTGCAGCCGTACGTCGGCCGCGAGATCGAGGCGAAGATCATAGAGCTGGACAAGAACCGCAACAACGTGGTTCTGTCCCGCCGCGCCTGGCTCGAGCAGACCCAGTCCGAGGTCCGGTCGACCTTCCTGCAGACCCTGCAGAAGGGCCAGATCCGGTCCGGCGTGGTCTCCTCGATCGTCAACTTCGGCGCGTTCGTCGACCTCGGCGGCGTCGACGGCCTGGTGCACGTCTCCGAGCTGTCCTGGAAGCACATCGACCACCCGTCCGAGGTGGTCGAGGTTGGCCAGGAGGTCACGGTCGAGGTCCTGGACGTCGACATGGACCGCGAGCGGGTCTCCCTCTCGCTCAAGGCGACGCTCGAGGACCCGTGGCAGCAGTTCGCCCGCATCCATCAGATCGGCCAGATCGTCCCGGGCAAGGTCACCAAGCTGGTGCCGTTCGGTGCGTTCGTGCGGGTCGAGGACGGCATCGAGGGTCTGGTGCACATCTCCGAGCTGGCCGAGCGCCACGTCGAGGTGCCCGAGCAGGTCGTCACGGTCGGCAAGGACGTCATGGTCAAGGTCATCGACATCGACCTCGAGCGTCGCCGCATCTCGCTGTCGCTGAAGCAGGCGAACGAGGGCGACACTGCCGCTCAGGTGTCCGAGCACTTCGACCCGACCCTGTACGGCATGGCGGCCGACTACGACGACCAGGGCAACTACAAGTACCCCGAGGGCTTCGATCCGGAGACCAACGACTGGCTGCCCGGGTACGAGAAGCAGCGCGAGGAGTGGGAGCGGCAGTACGCCGAGGCCCACGCGCGCTGGGAGGCGCACAAGTCGCAGATCGAGACCGCGCAGGAGGCCGACGGCGAGGCGAAGGTCGAGGCCCCGTCCTCGTTCACGACGGCCGCGCCCGAGGAGCAGCAGCCCGAGAACGGGACGCTCGCCTCCGACGAAGCGCTTCAGGCACTTCGCGAGAAGCTCACCGGCGACTGAGCAAAGCCGGCATGTCCGGGTCCTGGGTTGCGCCGATCGGCGCAACCCAGGGTTCGTACGGGTGTCGGCGAGATGCGAGCCGCGGGCGGGGACGGCGCCGATCGGCGCAACCCCGCCCGCGGCTCGCGTGTCACCGGGCGGCAACGAGACGGTGACGATGCTGAGCAACGGGTCGTCCGCGCGCTGAATCAGGGCGAGGCGGACGCTACCGTATGGGCGTGATGAGCCGAGACCGCACAGCCGCCGCGGTGGTCGTGTTCGTGGCGCTCACCCTCACGGGATGCTCGAACTCCGACGAGCCCGAAGTCCCGGTGGTCCCCACGGAGTCGTCGGCGTCGCGGGGCTCCGGCGAGACCGACGACGCGGTGGCCGAACCCACTCCGTCGCCCACGTCGACCACAGGCGTGCCCGAGTTGTGCGAGGAGCTGGCCACGGCCGGTGACGTCGCGCAGATCCTCGAGGTGCCCATGCGCGGGCAGACGCGCCGCATCTACAACGACGACCATCTCGAGGAGTCGGGCCGTACCGGCCGGCTCACCTGTCGTTACGGCGTCCGCAGTGCGCCGGACACGCCCAGCCCGGGCAACCGGCCCAGCGCGCCCGCCAGACAGCCGCGCATCCCGCTGGAGTTCTCGGTGAGCGGCTACGTCGACGCCGAGGTGGCGGCGGGCCGGATCACCTCGACCGTCGACGCGGCCCAGGCTGCCGGGACGACCGTCAAGGCGCAGTCGGTGGCCGGACGGGACGGTTTCCTGCTGAGCGACAAAGAGGACGTGTCGTTCATCGTCGCCGACGACATCCGGACCTATGTCGTGACGCTGGCCCACCGTGTCGTGCCGAGGAAGGCCGAACGGGTCGTTCTGCTGGCCATGGCCGAGCACCTGCTCGGCATTCCCTCATCGACCGCCTCCGCGCAGGCCTGAGCGGGTTCCGCCGGGCCACTCGCCGCGAATGACGTCCATCGGGCTCGGTGGTCGATTCGGCGGGTCGCATCGCTGGACCTTGCACGGCGGTGGAGGCGCATAATGGGGATGCCGAAACCTGGCGAACCCAGGGATGGTGCCGCCGATGCGGACGGATCGGATGTTGGCCACTGGCGACTTCTCGTCGTACGGCATCTCTCACCAGGTGGTGCTGGCACTGCTGATCGCGGCTGCCTGGTGGCTCGTGCGACGTGGCCGCCGGTCCCGCGGTAGCGCGGCCGCCGATCGCCTGAGTGTCGCGTTCGCACTGATCTTCCTGCTGCCCACGCTGCCGTTGCAGATCTGGTTCCAGTTGCCGGACCGGTTCAGCCTCGGGCTTTCGCTGCCGATCCAGCTGTGCGACCTGGCGTGGTTGACGGCGGTGTACGCGCTGTTCACCCGCCGGCGATGGGCAATCGCGTTGACGTACTACTGGGGACTCACGCTCAGTACTCAGGCCGTACTCACACCTGATCTGGGGGCGGGATTCCCGGACCCCGCGTTCATCCTCTATTGGGCCATGCACGGCCTGACGGTCGTGGCCGCGATCTACCTGACCTGGGGCCTCGGGCTCCCACCGGACTGGCGGAGCTATCGGATCGCCGTTGCGGCGACGGCGCTGTGGGCCGCCGTCGTCTTCGCGTTCAACTCGATCGCCGACGTCAACTACGGCTTCCTCAACGCCAAGCCGGATTCGGCGTCGATCCTCGACCTCTTCGGTCCTTGGCCCTGGTACGTGCTGGTCGAGATCGTGCTCGTCGCGACGATCTGGGCGTTGATCACCTGGCCGTGGGTGGCCCGCTCGACGTCGTCGGGCGGTGGCCGCGGTGACCGCCGACACCGTATCGGAGGCGCCGGTGCGTGACGTTGCGATCAGGGCGGGGATGAACGGACGGCTCGGGACGCATCGCCGTCGGGCGCTGACAGTCTGCCTGACGACCGTGGTCCTGGCGGAGGTCATGCGGGTCTCCTTCCCGCTGCTGTACGACTTCGCCGGCGGCGTCGGCTTCACCACGGCGGCCGTTGTCGTGCCGCTGATGTTCGCCGCTCCGCTGGCGGCAGCACCTCTCGGTCGGTGGGTCGGTCCGCGTGCGGCGCTGGTGGCCGGCGGTGGCGGGCTCGCCGTCACCCGCGTGATCATGCAGGCGCAAAGTACACCGGGCGTGGCCGTGGCTGTCGTCGGCACACTCGTGGGGCTGGTGGCCCTCTCGGCGGCGCTTCGCAGATCGACGGAGAGCGGGGACACGGCGGCGTCCGCGGCGTTCTTTCTCGGACTCACGGTCGACACCGGAATCCGAGTGGCCCTGACGACGTGGGATGCGGCGTGGCAGTCGACGCCGTTCGCCTGGATCGTCGGGCTCGCACTGCCGGCCCTGTTGGCCTGGTCGATCGTGCCGGAGCTCCGTGAACCCCGTGCGCCGGCGACCGAGGCGCGGTGTGGCGACTCGGTGGCGCTGGCGGCCCTGCCCGGTCCGCTGTTCGCCCTGCAGACTCTCGTTCTCGCCAATCCCGCGTTCGTCGCATCGTCCGGGCAGACCAGCCTCCCGTTCGCGGGTGCCGTCGTGTTGGTGGGCCTGGCGACCGCCGCAGTCATGCCGGCCGCTCGCGGGATCGGCAGGTGGGTTGCCGGCGGAGGTCTGGTCGTCGTCGCCGCCGCGCTGACCGGACCTACCGGCGCCACCGGCGTGCCGGTGTGGATTGGTGTCGTGACCGGCCAGGCTTGTGCCGGTGCCCTGGTCATGGCGGTATGTGCGAGGACGGTGTCCGCCCGTCCGTCGACTCGATCCGTCCGTACGGGTCTGGGCGCGGGTATCGGATCGTTGGCGCTGGTCGGCGTGTTGCTCTCCTACCAGATCTCCTACGAGATTCCGCTGGGCATTCCGCAGCCGGCGTTCGTGGCGGCCGGAGCGGTGATGATCGCAGCCCTGGCCTGGCGCGTACCGGAGCTCGATCGTGCCCCGACGTCGCCCGACGCGATCGTGGTGCGGCGAGTCGCGGTTCTCGCGCCGGTGGTGGGCCTGCTCGTTCCGCTGTGGTCGACGCTGACCTGGCCGGAGCCGGCGCCGTCACCGGCCGGCGAGCGGGTCCGGATCGCGACGTACAACATTCACAGTGCCGTCTCGTGGCACGGCCGGCTCGATCCGGAAGCCATCGCGCGGGTGCTCGAGGCCGGCGGGGCGCAGATCGCCATGCTGCAGGAGGTGTCTCGCGGTTGGCCGTTGGGCGGCGGGCTGGACGGCGCCGCCTGGCTGTCTCGGCGGCTCGGGGCGGAGGTCGTCTACGGCGCCACTGCCGATCACCAGTTGGGCAACGTGGTGCTGTCGGAGTACCCGATCGCCCGCCACTGGTCGGACGTCATGGACAAGGGCACCGGCACGATGCGGCGTGGCTACCTCGGCAGCACGGTCGTGCTGGGAGAGACGACACTCGACGTGTGGACCACTCAGCTGCAGCATCAGGACCACACGACCGCCACACGTCAGGCGCAGGGGCGTCAGGTCCTCGACGCCTGGCGCCGGCTCGGGGCGGGGGAGCGCAGCCTCATCGGCGGCGACCTCAACGCCCGGCCCGGCTCTCCGGACATCCGGCCGTGGTTCGACGGCACGGGCCTGGTGTCGGCGCAGGATGTGGCAGGTGACCCGCTCGTCAACACGTCGCCGTCGAACGCACCCGACCACCGGATCGACTGGATCTTCGGCACCTCGGACATCGGCTTCTCGGATGTCGTCGTGCCGCCGACTCTCGCCAGCGACCACCTGCCTGTTTTCGTGACCGTCCGTGTCGCCGGGGCGGGCTGAGCACCGGCCGGTAGGGTCGGTCGGGTGTTGCGAGTGGGGCTGACCGGCGGCATCGGCGCGGGCAAGTCGACGGTGGCCGGTCGTCTGGACGAGCTGGGCGCGACGCTGATCGACGCGGACCGGATCGCCCGCGAGGTGGTGGAACCGGGGACCGCCGGTCTGGAGGCCGTCGTGGCGGAGTTCGGCACCGAGGTGCTGGACGCCGACGGCGCACTCGACCGGTCGCGGCTCGGCCGGATCGTCTTCGACGACGACGAACGCCGCCGGGCGCTGAACGCGATCGTGCACCCGCTGGTGTACCGGCGACGCGAGCAGTTGGTCGACGAGGCCGGGCCGGCGGCGGTGGTGGTCGAGGACATCCCGCTGTTGGTCGAGAACGGGTTGGCGCCGTCGTATCCGCTGGTCCTGGTCGTGCACGCGGACGAGGAGACGCGGGTGCGAAGGCTGGTCGCCGACCGCGGCATGAGCGCGTCCGATGTCCGTGCCCGCATCGCCGCTCAGGCCACGGACGCGGACCGGCGTGCCGTGGCCGACGTCTGGCTGGACAACTCGGGCCCGCCGGAGCGGACCGTGGAAACGCTCGATCGGTTGTGGCACGACCGGGTGGTGCCGTTCGAGGCGAACCTGCGCGCGGGGGTGCGTGCGGCGCGTCCGGAGCACGTGGTGATCGCCGAGCCGGACCCGTCGTGGGCGGATGACGCGCACCGCATGGCCCAGCGGGTGCTCCGAGTGGCGGGAGAGTCGGCGCTGCGCGTCGATCACATCGGTTCGACGGCGGTTCCCGGACTCGCTGCCAAGAACGTCGTCGATCTGCAGATCGTCGTCGCCGACCTGGCGACAGCGGTCGAGGTGGCCGGCGCGTTGCCGGCGGCCGGGTTGGTGCGGATGCCGGACCGCTGGTGGGACGTCGGCCGGGACGGGCGCGCGTGGGACAAAGAGCTGGCGTGCAACGCCGACCCGGCGCGAGCCGTGAACTGTCACATCCGGCCGGAGTCGTCACCGGCCTGGCGCGACGCGCTGCTGCTGCGTGACCGGCTGCGCGCCGCGCCGGACGACGGCGCCGAGTACGCCGCGCTGAAGCGCCGCCTGGCTGCGCGAGGGTACGGATCCGTCGACGAGTACGCGGCCGCGAAGACGTCGTGGATCAATGCGATGCTCGAGCGGGCGGACGCCTGGGCGAAACGGGTCGGCTGGCGGCCGTGACATCACCTCGGTTGCCCCGGCTCAGGGCAGGTCACGACCGGCGACGTGCGGCGGTACCGGTGTGCCGTCGGCGAGAAGCGGACACGGTTGCGGCGCGTCCCAGTGCCGGCGCAGCGGCAGCACCCCCGCCCAGCCTTCGTGTCCGGCTACGTCGGGGTCGTCGTCGTTCGGCGGCCCGGAACGCAGCTTGACGGAGGCCTCGTCCAGCGGCAGCGCGAGCACGGCGGTGGCGGCCAGCTCCTTGCGCGTCGGCAGGCGCGCGTGCTCCCACGAACCCGGGGCGACGTGCTCGGTGACCACACGTAGCGCCTCGCGTTTCGCGGCCGGCTCGGTCACCGGCGAGGCGGTTCCGTGCACGACGGCGCTGGCGTAGTTCATCGAGTGGTGGAAGACCGACCGTGCGTAGACGATCCCGTCCAGCCGGGTCACCGCGACACTGACCGGCGCACCGTCCGCCGCGGCGATCAGGCTGGCGGCGCCGGTGGATCCGTGCAGGTAGAGAACGTCGTCCAGGCGCCCGTACACGGTCGGCAGGACGACGGGCGCGCCGTTGCGGACCAGTCCCAGGTGGCAGATCAGGCACGAGTCGAGGACGTCGTACAGGGCCGCTCGGTCGGTCCGCGACCGCTTGTGACCGCGGCGCACGGTGCTCCGGGGCGTGGACGACAGCGGCGTGGCGCCGGTGCTGACGGATGTGGGCGTGTGCGTCATGCCGCCGATCCTGCCCCGCGTGTGTGGCATCATTGAACGTCCACTCTGCGTCCATTCGAGAAGGCCACTTCCATCCCGCCGATGCCCGAGGTCCCTGTCGCCGTCGACCGCGCCGATCCGCGGCCGCTGTCCCGCCAGATCGCCGACCAGCTCCGCGACGCGGCGGCCCACGGCGTGGTGCGGGTGGGCGAGCGGCTGCCGTCCACCCGGCTGCTGGCGCGGTCGTTGCTGGTCAGCCGCACGGTGACGGCAGCGGCGTACGAGCAGCTCTACGCCGAGGGATGGATCGTCGCGCGGCACGGCGCCGGGACGTTCGTGGCGGCCGTCCCCGGCGCGTCCGGGGCGGTGGGCGCGCGCGACGCCGCAGACCACCCGGAGGCGGGCGCCGGTGCCGGTGTGGCGTCCGGCCGTGCGCCCGGCCGGTGCGGGCGGGAGATGGTGAACCTGGGGGTCGGGTCCCCGTGGGCGGACGGCCTGCTCCCCGCGGTGTGGCGACGGGCGTGGCGGCGTGCCGCCGACGTCTCACCCGACTCCGTCCCGGTCCGGGACGGGGATCCGCAGTACCGGGAGGCGGTGGCCGAGCACCTGCTCAGGCACCGTGGGCTCGCGGTCCGCGGCGGTTCGGTGCTCGCCACGGCCGGCACGACGGCCGCGGCGATGGAGCTGGGCGCCGTCCTCGGGCACGGGTGCACGGTCGCGGTGGAGGAGCCCGGGTACCAGCGGGCCGTGGCCGCGCTGCGGGCCGCGGGCGCCCGGGTCGTACCGGCGCCCGTCGATGCGGACGGCATCGTCGTCGACGCCCTTCCGGTCGACGTCGACGCCGTGTACTGCACGCCCGCGCACCAGTTCCCGCTTGGCGGACGGTTGCCGGCGGCACGACGGATCGCGCTGGTCGAGTGGGCGCGCCGGCACGGCGCCCGGATCATCGAGGACGACTACGACGGCGAGTTGCGCTACGACGTGGCGCCGCTTCCGCTGCTGGCCGCGATCGGGCCGGACGTGGTCGTCCAGCTGGGAACCACCAGCAAGATCATCTCGCCGACGCTCGGCGCGGGCTGGATGGTGGCCCCGCCCGACGTGGCCGAGTGGGTCGTGCGCCGGCGCGACTCGGCGGGGCTGCGTCCGCCCGGCGCGGGCCAGCGCGTGGTGGCCGCCATGGCCGAGACCGGTGACCTGGCCAAGCACCTGCGCCGGGTCCGACGTGAGCTGGCCGCCCGGCGCGAGCTCGTCGTGCAGCGGCTGACGGGTGCGGCGCTGCGGGTCCGCGGCGACCGGGCGGGCGCGCACGTGACCGTGCCGTTGCCGGACGCCGAGGCCGAACACCGCCTGGTCGCGACGGCACTGGACGCGGGCGTGCGGGTGGAGGGGCTACGCCGCTGTTTCGACGGTCCGCCGCAGCTGACCGGCGTCACGATCGGCTACGCCGCGCCGGCGCGGCGCGAGCAGCTGGAACGGGCGCTGCGGATCGTGGTCGAGAGCCTGTGACGTGGTGGTGCCGGGCGCGAACACGGTGCGACGTTGTCGGTGGCGACGCATACGGTGGTCGGTATGCGTGCTGCGAGTGACCTGACCCGGACGGTGGCCCCGTTCTCGGTGGTCAGCGACTGGGATCCGTCCGGCGATCAGCCGGCAGCCATCGACGAGCTCGAACAGCGCATCAACGCGGGCGAGAAGGACGTCGTGCTGCTCGGCGCCACCGGAACGGGCAAGAGCGCGACCACGGCATGGATGATCGAGCGGCTGCAGCGGCCGACGCTCGTGCTCGCGCCGAACAAGACGCTGGCGGCACAGCTGGCCAACGAGTTCCGCGGGTTGCTGCCGAACAACGCGGTCGAGTACTTCGTCTCGTACTACGACTACTACCAGCCCGAGGCGTACGTTCCGCAGAGCGACACCTACATCGAGAAGGACTCCTCGGTGAACGAGGAGGTCGAACGGCTGCGGCACTCCGCCACCTGGTCGCTGCTGACACGGCGCGACGTGGTGGTGGTCGCGACGGTGTCGTGCATCTACGGTCTCGGTTCCGCCGACGAGTACCTGAACCGGATGGTCCACCTCAAGGTCGGCTCCGAGCAGGACCGCGAAGGGCTGCTCCGCCGCCTGGTCGAGGTGCAGTACACGCGTAACGACCAGAACCTCACCCGCGGCACCTTCCGGGTCCGCGGCGACACGCTCGAGATCATCCCGATGTACGACGAGCTCGCGGTCCGGGTCGAGTTCTTCGGTGACGAGATCGAGCGCATCGTCACCATGCACCCGCTCACCGGCGAGATCGTCCGTGACGAGAACGAGACCTACATCGCTCCCGCCACCCACTACGTCGCCGGTCCCGAACGCATGCAGCGCGCCATCGACGGCATCGAGGCCGAGCTCGAGGAGCGGCTGGCCGAGTTCGAGCGGCAGGGCAAGCTGCTCGAGGCGCAGCGGCTGCGCATGCGCACGAGCTACGACATCGAGATGATGCGCGAGGTCGGGTTCACTTCCGGCATCGAGAACTACTCCCGGCACATGGACGACCGCCCGCCGGGGTCCGCGCCGAACTGTCTGCTCGACTACTTCCCGGACGACTTCCTGCTGGTCGTCGACGAGTCCCACGTGACCGTCCCGCAGATCGGCGGCATGTACGAGGGCGACATGAGCCGCAAACGCACCCTGGTCGACCACGGGTTCCGGCTGCCCAGCGCGATGGACAACCGTCCGCTGCGGTGGGAGGAGTTCCTGCAGCGCATCGGGCAGACGGTCTACCTGTCGGCCACACCGGGCCCGTACGAGCTGGACAAGGTCGAAGGCGTGGTCGAGCAGATCATCCGGCCCACCGGGCTGATCGACCCCGAGGTGGTGGTGAAGTCCACCAAGGGACAGATCGACGACCTCCTGCACGAGATCCGCACCCGCTCCGAGCGTGACGAGCGGGTGCTGGTCACCACGCTGACGAAGAAGATGGCCGAAGACCTCACCGACTACCTGCTCGAGCAGGGCGTGCAGGTGCGCTACCTGCACAGCGAGGTCGACACGCTGCGCCGTGTGGAGCTGCTTCGTGAGCTGCGGCTGGGTGACTTCGACGTGCTGGTCGGCATCAACCTGCTCCGCGAGGGGCTCGACCTGCCCGAGGTGTCGCTGGTCAGCATCCTCGACGCGGACAAGGAAGGGTTCCTGCGGTCCGGCACGTCGCTGATCCAGACCATCGGCCGTGCGGCCCGCAACGTGTCCGGGCAGGTGCACATGTACGCCGACACGATCACGCCGTCGATGCGCAACGCCATCGACGAGACGAACAGGCGCCGCGAGAAGCAGATGGCGTACAACACCGAGCACGGGCTCGACCCCACCCCGCTGCGCAAGCAGATCAGTGACATCACGGAGCTGCTGGCCCGTGAGGACGCCGACACCGACGAGCTCATGAGCGGCTCGGGTCGTACCGCCAGCCGGGGCAAGACGCCGGTGCCGGGGTTGAAGAGCACGTCCGAGACCGGAAAGCACGCCGCCGAACTGGCGGGTATGCCCGCGGCCGATCTCGCCCAGCTCATCCAGCAGCTCACCGAGCAGATGCACACGGCGGCGGGGGAGTTGCAGTTCGAGCTCGCGGCCAGGCTGCGGGACGAGATCTCCGAGCTCAAGAAGGAGCTGCGCGGGATGCACGAGGCCGGCGTCGGCTGATCGTCGCGACCGCTTCACCTGCGAGTTTCCTGACCACGATGGTGGTTGTGAGATACTGGTACCGACGTGGAGGGGAGTAATCCCGACGCGGTGGCATCGTCATCACGGATGCTCCCCGACTGGTGGGGGCACCCGGTGCCTCCGGCCCGTACCCTCGGGCGGACCAGACCTCCGGTCGCGGTGACCGTTTGCCCATTGCCACCGACCGGAGAGGACAATCAGCGTCCGTGTTGGATCTTCCCGTCTGGTTCGAAATCGGAACCTTCGTCGTCCTGACCCTCCTGCTCGCCGTCGATCTACTCCTCGTCACCCGCCGCCCGCACGCTCCGTCCATGAAGGAGGCCGCGGCGTGGGTGACGTTCTATGTCAGCCTTGCTGTGCTGTTCGGCGTGGCCATGCTGGCGGCCGCGGGCGGACAGGCGTCCGGCGAGTTCTATGCGGGTTGGCTCACCGAGTACAGCCTGAGCGTCGACAACCTGTTCGTGTTCGTCATCATCATGGCCCAGTTCAAGGTGCCGCGGAAGTACCAGCAGTCGGTGCTGATGTTCGGCATCCTGACGGCCATCGTGTTGCGCGGCATCTTCATCCTGATCGGCGCGGTGGCGATCAACCAGTTCGCGTGGGTCTTCTACATCTTCGGCATCTTCCTCGTCTACACCGCGGTCAAGCTGGCGAACCAGCAGGTGCACGAGGACGAGCACGAAGAGCAGTACGAGAACGCGGTGGTCCGGCGTGCGCGCAAGATGCTGCCGATGACCGACGACTACCACGGCATCAAGCTGCGCACCCGCGTGGACGGCAAGCGGCTCTACACGCCGATGATGATCGTCTTCGTGACCATCGCCTCGGCTGATCTGCTCTTCGCGGTCGACTCCATCCCGGCGATCTTCGGGCTGACCCAGGAGGCGTTCATCGTCTTCACCGCGAACATCTTCGCCCTGATGGGGTTGCGGCAGCTGTACTTCCTGATCGGCGGTCTCCTGGAACGCCTCGTGTACCTGTCGGCGGGACTCGCGGTCATTCTGGCGTTCATCGGCGTGAAGCTGATCATGCATGCGCTGCACGAGAACAACCTGCCGTTCGTGAACAACGGCGAGGGGCTGCACGGAGTCCCCGAGGTGCCGATCTGGCTGTCGCTGACGGTCATCGTCGGAACGTTGCTGGTCACGACCGTCGCAAGCCTACTCAAGAGCCGGCACGACCAGCGTCGCGCCGACGCCGTCACCGAGTCCGAACAGTCGAACTGACCGTCGCGGCGAACCGGTGCGCGACGTCGCGCCACACCGGTTCGCCGCGCCGGTTCGTCGGCGCGTGCCCGGCGTTCGAGCTCGGCAGCGGCGAGGACGAAGACGATCAGGTGACACAGCTGGGGGGTTTCCGGGCACGGCGTCACCTGATCGTTTCGCGTCCGGCATCTGGACATGATCAGGTGACGCGCACGGCGGGGGTGGCGCCGGCGCGGAGCACCTGATCGACAGTGCACGAACGATCAGGTGACGGATGAGGAGTCGCGCACGTAGCGGCCGTCGTCACCAGCCGCGCTCACGCCACTGCGTCAGCTGTGGACGCTCCCGCCCGAGGGTGGTGTCGTCGCCGTGACCGGGGTAGACCCACGTCTCGTCCGGGAGGCGCTCGAAGATCTTCGCTTCGAGGTCGTCCATCAGCGAGGTGAAGTCCTCCGGCGTCGTGGTCCGGCCGGGGCCACCCGGGAACAGCGAGTCGCCCGTCCACAGGTGAGGCGGACCGGTGGGGTCGTCGTACAGCAGCGCGACGCTTCCCGGTGTGTGCCCCACGAGGTGGACGACCTCGAGCTCGCACCTGCCGAACCGGACGTGTTCACCGTCGGTCACCGGTTCGGCGGTGGGCACGGCGATGGCCGGCGCGTCGTCGACGTGCGCGACCGTGGTGGCGCCGGTGGCGTCGACGACGTCGTCGAGCGCGCGCCAGTGGTCCGCGTGCCGGTGCGTCGTGACGATGCGGACGACCGGCCCGTCGCCGCAGCTCGCCGTGATCCGGTCCGGCTCGGCGGCGGCGTCGACGATCAGCTCTTGTCCGGTGTCACGACAGCGCAGAACATAGACGTTGTTGTTCCACGCGCCGCCGACCGAGAGCTTGGTGACGATCAGGTGCGCCAGTTCGTGCACCGCGGGCGTGCCCCCGGGGACGACGTGTCCGCTGTACGTCCGCACGAGGTCGGCCTCCTCACGACCAGGGCGGCAGGACGGGCAGGCGCGCGTCCGAGGGGTCGACGGTCAGCTCGGCCCCGCCGCCGCGCCCGGTGAGCCAGCCGAGCATCGGCCGCGCCGGGCCGGCGACGGTGACCCGGGTCTCGGTGCCGAGATGCTCGGTCGGCCGCCCGTCGACGGCGACCGCGACGGCGGGAACGTCGTCGCGCCGGCCGAACGCGCGCACCGTGTCGTCGAGTGCGCGGCGGACGAAGCTGTCAGGCCAGTCCGCGGGCGTGTAGCCGGCGTCCAGGTCGACGTGGTGCAGCTCGAGCTCGAGCAGGCGCAGCCAGAGCACCCGGCGCCCCGGCACCGGGTCGCCCTCGCCGCCGGCACGCGGGTGCACCCGGCGCTCCCAGCCGTGGTCCGGCATGTCCATGACCGCCTTGGTGAAGCGCTCGGCGGAGGTGTACAGGTCCTCGACGAGTTCGCCGGGGGGCCGGGCGGCGCCGGCCTCGATGTCGGCGGCGCGTGACTCGGCGCTGGGGTAGGCGAACGTCTCGGTGCCGGTACGTGCCCAGGTGAGCAGGTTGACGAGCGCGTCGGCGTTGCGAGCGAGGTGCGTCAGCACGTGGGCGCGCGTCCAGGGCGCGCACAGGCTGGGGCCGCGCAGGGCCGCCTCGTCGAGGCCGGCGGCGGTGGCCAGGACGCGGTCGGTCGCGGCGGTGACGGGCCCGGCAGCGGAGTCGCCGCCGGAATCGTCGGGCGTGGATTCGGCGTTGACAGAAGTCACGGACCCGAAACTAGTCGTCTTTGGCTGACAGGGCGACCTTGTCGGTGCCCGCGCCTACGATGCGAAGGGTTAGCCGAAGTACCCGCACGCATACTGTCCAGACCGGAGTCCACGGGGCCACATGACCGACCCAGCCGCCACTCGCGCGGGCGACAGTCTCGTCGTCCGCGGTGCTCGAGAGCACAACCTCAAAGACGTCTCCATCGACCTGCCGCGCGACTCGCTCATCGTGTTCAGCGGGTTGTCGGGGTCGGGCAAGTCCAGTCTCGCGTTCGACACGATCTTCGCGGAGGGACAGCGTAGGTACGTGGAGTCGTTGTCCGCCTACGCGCGGCAGTTCCTGGGCCAGATGGACAAACCCGATGTCGACTTCATCGAGGGCCTGTCCCCGGCGGTGTCCATCGACCAGAAGTCCACCTCGCGCAACCCGCGCTCGACCGTGGGCACCATCACCGAGGTCTACGACTACCTGCGGTTGTTGTACGCGCGCGCCGGGCACCCGCACTGTCCCGAGTGCGGGCGCCCCATCGGCCGGCAGACGCCGCAGTCCATCGTCGACCAGGTGCTCGGTCTCGAGGAGGGCGCGCGGTTCCAGGTCCTGGCCCCGGTGGTGCGCGGGCGCAAGGGCGAGTACGTCGACCTGTTCCGCACGCTGTCGTCGCAGGGGTACTCGCGGGCCCGGGTGGACGGCGTCGTGCACCAGCTCGCCGAGGTGCCGAGCCTGAAGAAGCAGGAGAAGCACACCATCGAGGTGGTGGTCGACCGGCTGACGGTCAAGGAGTCCGCCAAGCGGCGGCTCACCGACTCGGTCGAGACCGCGCTGCGCCTGTCGGGCGGGCTGATCACGCTCGAGTTCGTCGACCTGCCCGAGGACGACGAACACCGCGAACGCGTCTACTCCGAGCACCTCTACTGTCCGCACGACGAGCTGTCGTTCGAGGAGCTCGAGCCGCGGTCGTTCTCGTTCAACTCGCCCTACGGCGCCTGTCCCGAGTGCGCGGGTCTGGGCAACCAGATGGAGGTCGATCCGGAGCTGGTGGTGCCCGACCCGTCGCGCAGCATCGACGACGGCGCGCTCGCTCCGTGGGGCAACGCCGCGACGTCGGAGTACTTCAACCGGCTGGTCGCGGCCCTCGCCGACGCCGTGGGCTTCCGCACCGACGTGCCGTTCGAGTCGCTGCCGAAGAAGGCACGGCAGTCCGTGCTGTACGGCCACGACACACAGGTGCACGTGCGCTACCGCAACCGCTACGGACGCGAACGCTCGTACTACACGAGCTTTGAGGGCGTGATCCCGTGGGTGCGGCGGCGCTACGCCGAGGCGGAGTCCGACACCAGCCGTGAGCGCCACGAAGGGTTCATGCGCGAGGTCCCGTGTCCCGCCTGCCGGGGCAGTCGCCTCAAGCCGGTCGTGCTGGCGGTCACCGTCGGGGGCCGCAGCATCGCAGACGTCGCGGCGATGCCCATCGGCGAGTGCGCGGCGTTCCTGCGCGACCTGCGGTTGTCCGAGCGCGAGGAGCAGATCGCCGCGCGTGTGCTCAAGGAGTGCAACGAACGGCTGCAGTTCCTGGTCGACGTGGGGCTGGACTATCTCAGCCTCGACCGCGCCGCGGGGACGCTGGCCGGGGGAGAGGCGCAGCGCATCCGGCTGGCCACGCAGATCGGCTCCGGGCTCGTCGGGGTGCTGTACGTGCTCGACGAACCCTCCATCGGGCTGCATCAGCGCGACAACCACCGGCTCATCGAGACCCTGGTCCGGCTGCGCGACCTCGGCAACACGCTGATCGTGGTGGAGCACGACGAGGACACCATCCGCACCGCCGACTGGGTCGTCGACATCGGTCCGGGCGCGGGCGAGCACGGTGGTCAGGTCGTGGTCAGCGGACGGGTCGACGAGCTGGTGACACATCCGGACTCGGTGACGGGGGCGTACCTGTCCGGCAAGAAACGCATCGACATCCCGGCGGTGCGGCGTCCGCCGGCCGACGACCGGGCCGTCACCGTCGTCGGCGCGCGGGCGCACAACCTGCGCAACGTGACGGTGAGCATTCCGCTCGGGTGCTTCGTCTCGGTTACCGGTGTCAGTGGATCAGGCAAGTCCACCCTGGTCAACGACATCCTGTACACCGCCTTGGCGCGCGAGATCTACAGCGCGCGGGCGGTGCCCGGGCGACACCGGCGTATCGACGGCACCGCTCTGGTCGACAAGGTGGTGCACGTCGACCAGTCGCCGATCGGGCGGACCCCGCGCAGCAACCCGGCCACCTACACCGGTGTGTTCGACCATGTCCGCAAACTCTTCGCCGAGACCCAGGAAGCGAAGATCCGCGGCTACCAGCCGGGCCGGTTCTCGTTCAACGTCAAGGGCGGACGGTGCGAGGCCTGCAGCGGCGACGGCACCATCAAGATCGAGATGAATTTCCTGCCGGACGTCTACGTCCCGTGCGAGGTGTGCCACGGAGCGCGGTACAACCGCGAGACCCTCGAGGTGCACTACAAGGGCAAGACGATCTCCGAGGTGCTGGAGATGCCCATCGAGGAGGCCGTCGACTTCTTCGCGCCGGTCGAGCGCATCGCGCGGCACCTGCGTACGTTGACCGAGGTCGGGCTGGGGTACGTGCGGCTCGGCCAGCCGGCGCCCACGCTGTCCGGCGGCGAGGCCCAGCGCGTCAAACTCGCGGCCGAGCTGCAGAAGCGCTCCACCGGTCGCACCATGTACGTGCTCGACGAGCCGACGACGGGCCTGCACTTCGAGGACATCCGCAAGCTCATCGGGGTTCTGCAGGGCCTGGTCGACAAGGGCAACACCGTCGTCATCATCGAGCACAACCTCGACGTCATCAAGACCGCCGATTGGATCATCGACATGGGCCCCGAGGGCGGCACCGGCGGCGGGACCGTGGTCGCGACCGGCAGTCCGGAGGACGTCGCCAAGGTCGAGGAATCCCATACGGGTGCGTTCCTGCGACGGATACTCGGAGTCTCCGGCACCTGACGCAATCCCACCCGCGGGCGGATCCGTATCGCAGGTATGGATCACGATCGACACACCGAGACGACCGACGTTCCGGCCCGACACGACACGTCCGCGGGCCACCCCGGCGCTCCCGGGGGGTGCCCACACTGTGCACCACGGCGCCGTACCGTCCTGATGGGCGCCGGCGCCGTCGGGGTGGCCGGCGTGCTGGCCGCCTGCGGCGGCGAGGACGCCGGCGACGGCACCGCCGGGGAAACACCAGGCACGCCGAGTGGCGGCTCGACCGGCCGGACGCAGCCGGACTCCTCGACCGGCGACACCTCGACGGAATCCTCGACCGGCGGGGGCGGCACGGGCGGCAACGACGGGCAGTTGACCACCACCGAAGAGGTCCCCGTGGGCGGCGGCGTGATCCTCGACGGCGCGTCGGTCGTGGTCACGCAGCCCACGGCCGGCGAGTTCGTCGCGTTCAGCAGCATCTGCACCCACCAGGGATGCGCGGTGACCGAGGTGTCTGACGGCGTCATCCGCTGCCCGTGCCACGGCAGTGAGTTCTCCGCGACCGACGGCTCGGTGGTGCGTCAGCCGGCTCCGGAGCCGCTGCCCGAGGTGCCGATCACGGTCGAGGGCGGCCGGATCGTGCGCGGCTGACCCACGCCGGCTGCGCATCCGCGGCCACGCGAAACCGCGGCCCGAGGGTGCGGAACCCTCGGGCCGCGGCACGGCGTGGTCGATCGATCAGAGCGGACCGGGAGACTCCGGGGGACGCTGGCCGTAGCCTCCGGACTCTCCACGGCCGCCGGAGGTCTCGCCGTAGCCGGTCGAGCCGCCGGTCGGTGAACCCGGTGTGCCGGTGGGGCCGCCGGTGGGGCCGCCAGGGCGGCCGCCGTCGGGCCGAGGGGCGAGCTTCTCCCACCACTGCTGCGCGGTCTTGATGCCGCCGATGCCGAAAGCGATCGTTCCGGCCACGAGCACCGCCAGTGGCAGGTACTGCAGCAGCGTGTTCTCGACCTTCGCCGTGACCGACGGCGCGAAGTTCAACGTGTCGAGGGCCGCGAGAACGCCGATGATCAGCACACCGATCCTGATGACGGTGCTGATCCACGCCATGTTCCGGCTCTCCGCGAACGGCCGGACGACTCCGGCCGCCCAGTTCGCGATGGCCGCGGCCACGAACAGCACCAGCAACGCGATCGCGATCAGCGGAATGTAGGCGATCAGGCGATTGAGCATCGACGTGAGCTGATCGATGCCGAGGACTTCCGCGGCGATCTGGATGAAGACGACAAAGATCAGGAAGTAGACGACCTGACCGATCAGCTTCACGCCCGATGTGCCGGCCTGCTGGAGGGTGCCCTCCAGTCCGGTGGCTTCGGTCAGCCGGCCCGCGCCAACCTTCTCGAGCGCCATGACGAGTATCCGGCGAATGAGTTTGGCGATCCAATGACCGATCAGTATCAGGAGGAGCGCGATGACGAGTCGCGGTACGAAGTCCCCGACGTCGGAACCAAGTTCGGAGAACGAGTTACTGAGCTCGTCGACGAAGTTCACGTCGGTTTTGACCAATGTACGCATCTGACCTCCAAAATTCGCGGCGTGCTGCGTCGAAGGTAGTTCCGAGTCAAGGTGTTCATCAGCCGAATCCGCTTTATTCCTCGGTTTCTACGGTTCACGACAAGCGGTATTGTCAGAATTTGCCCGTTCCGGCATGGGTCAGCGGGGCGGTTGCTGCTGTCGTTAGCTTCTCGTGACCTGCACGTGGCCGGGGCGGGCCGGTGTTCTCTGCGCCGTTTCCGGTGGTGTCCGCCGGGAGCGGCGGGCGCGTCGGCCGCCGTCGGAGGTGTCGGTGTCGCGGCATAGGGTGGGACACGTGGCCGATCCGTCGACGTACCGCCCGGCCCCGGGGTCGATCCCGGTCGAACCGGGTGTCTATCGCTTCAGTGACCCGAACGGTCGCGTCATCTATGTCGGTAAGGCGAAGAGCCTTCGCGCGCGGCTCTCGTCGTACTTTCAGGACCTCGCCGCGCTGCATCCGCGCACGCTCGCGATGGTGACCACGGCCGCCAAGGTCGAATGGACCGTCGTGCGCACCGAGGTCGAGGCGCTGCAGCTCGAGTACTCCTGGATCAAGGAGTACGACCCCCGGTTCAACGTCCGTTACCGCGACGACAAGTCGTATCCCTATCTCGCCGTGACACTGAACGAGGAATACCCGCGCGCCATGGTGATGCGTGGCGCCAAGAAGCGCGGTGTCCGCTACTTCGGGCCGTACGCCCACGCGTGGGCGATTCGCGAGACGCTCGACCAACTGCTGCGGGTATTCCCGGTACGGAGCTGTTCCAAGGGAGTGTTCAACCGATCCCGGCAGATCGGGCGTCCGTGCTTGCTGGGTTATATCGGAAAATGCTCGGCGCCGTGCGTCGATCGTGTCGACGCCGACGAACACCGCGCCATCGTCGACGATCTCGTGGCGTTTCTCGACGGAAAGACCACCGCCTACGTCCGCCGACTCGAGCGGGAGATGAAGGCCGCTTCGGCCGAGCTCGACTTCGAACGGGCGGCACGGCTGCGCGACGACATCGCGGCGCTGGAACGGGCCATGGAGGCCAACGCGGTCGTGCTCGGCGACGGCACCGACGCCGACGTCGTCGCGCTCGCGGACGACCCGCTCGAGGTGGCGGTCCAGATCTTCTACGTCCGCGGCGGCCGCATCCGCGGCCAGCGAGGCTGGGTGGCCGACAAGTCCGACGACGCGTCGGCCGGTGACCTGGTCGAACGCTTCCTGCTGCAGTTGTACGGCGAGCTCGGTGGCGAGGCCGTGCCGCGCGAGGTGCTGGTGCCCGAGCTGCCGGCGGACCCGGACGAGGCCGGTGCGCTGCGGGAGTTGCTGGCCGAGATCCGCGGGGCCAAGGTCGACCTCCGGGTGCCGCAGCGTGGCGACAAGAAGGCTCTGCTCGAGACCGTGGCCACCAACGCCCAGCAGTCGCTCAAGCTGCACAAGTCGAAGCGCGCCAGCGACCTCACCACCCGCAGCCGCGCGCTCGAGGAGATCCAGGAGGCGCTCGAGCTCGACGAGCCGCCGCTGCGCGTCGAGTGCTACGACATCTCCAACCTCGCCGGCACCGAGGTCGTGGGGTCGATGGTCGTCTTCGAGGACGGGCTGGCCCGCAAGCGCGAGTACCGCAAGTTCACCGTCCGCGGCGAGGACGGGCACGACGACGTCTCGGCAATCCGCGAGGTCCTCTCGCGGCGTTTCCGGAGGCTCCGGGAGGCGCCGGCCGACGACGAGGCCGCTGACGAGACCGCCGACGGCGCGCCGGACGCCGGCGACCAGCCCGAGACGGCACGCCCACGGGCGTTCGCCTACGCGCCGGGCCTCGTCGTCGTCGACGGGGGGCAGCCGCAGGTGAACGCGGCGCGGGTGGCCATGGACGAGGCCGGCGTCGCCGACATCCCGGTCATCGGGCTGGCGAAGCGGCTCGAGGAGGTGTGGCTGCCCGACACCGACGACCCCGTCATCATGCCGCGCACCAGTGAGGGGCTGTACCTGCTGCAGCGGGTCCGCGACGAGGCGCACCGTTTCGCCATCACCCATCACCGCCAGCGCCGCTCCACCTCGATGACCGACAGCGCGCTGGACGGGATCCCGGGGCTCGGCCCGGCACGGCGCAAGGCGCTGCTGGCACGGTTCGGTTCGCTGAAGCGGCTGCGGGCGGCCACAGTGGACGAGGTCGCGGCCGTGCCCGGGGTCGGCCCGGCCACGGCACAGGCCGTCGTGGACGCGTTGGCCACCGGTCCACGGCCGACCTCGGTGAACACCGCTACCGGCGAGGTCGCGGAGTCATGAGCGTCACCGCCGGCCACACACCGATCCGGTGCGGCGGGTCACGGGGAGCACGGCACACCGAAGGGGGACACGATTCACATGAGCAGTGGTGAACACGCCGGGGCCGAGTCGCCGGAGCTGCTGCTGGTCACCGGGATGTCCGGTGCCGGGAAGACGGCGGCGACGGCCGCGCTGGACGATCTCGGCTGGTTCGTGGTCGACAACCTGCCGCCGTCGCTGCTGATGGATCTGGTCACGACCGTCACCGACCGCACGGACCTGCGCCGGGTGGCGGTGGTCGCCGACGTGCGCGGCGGCGTGTTCTTCGGCGAGCTACGCGGTGCTCTCGACCGCCTCGGTGAGCACGGCATCCGGCCCACGGTGCTGTTCCTCGAGGCCGGCGACGAGTCCCTGGTCCGCCGGTTCGAGTCGGCGCGGCGGCCGCATCCGCTGCAGGCGGGCGGGCGTGTGCTCGAGGCCATCGAACGCGAGCGCGAGGAGCTCGCGTCGTTGCGCGCGGCGGCGGACACCGTCGTCGACACCTCCCTGCTCAACGTGCACGAGCTGGCCGAACGGGTGCGAGCGGCGTTCTCCGGGCCCGAGGTCGGGCTGCGCGCGATCGTCGTCTCGTTCGGTTTCAAGTACGGGCTGCCGGTCGACGCGGACATGGTCGCGGACATGCGGTTCCTGCCCAACCCGCACTGGGTGCCGCATCTGCGCACGTTGAACGGCCGGGACGCCGAAGTGAGCGACTACGTGCTGACACAGCCGGGCGCCGAGGAGTTCCTGAACCACTACGACGATCTTGTGGGTATGGTCTCGCAGGGTTACCTGCGTGAGGGCAAACGGTTCGTCACGGTCGGCATCGGCTGCACCGGCGGCAAGCACCGGAGTGTCGCGATGACCGAGGCACTGGCGCAGCGACTGCGGAAACAGGGCATCGAGACCTTGGTCGTCCACCGCGACCTCGGCCGGGAGTGAGCGAACAGCGAATGAGCAGGCAGGGATGAGTGAGCTGCCGCCGGCGCCGGCGGTCACCGTCGCGGGACGGCCGCACCCGTCCGGGCTGGCCGGTCCGAAGGTCGTCGCGCTCGGCGGCGGACACGGTCTGGCGGCCTCGTTGTCGGCGCTGCGCCGCATGGCCGGCCGGCTGACGGCGGTGGTGACGGTCGCCGACGACGGCGGCTCCAGCGGCCGGCTCCGTGGCGAGCTGGGCGTGCTGCCGCCCGGCGATCTGCGGATGGCGCTGGCGGCCCTGTGCGGCGACGACGACTGGGGCCGTACCTGGGCGCGCGTGCTCCAGCACCGGTTCGCCAGCGGTGGCGAGCTGCACAACCATGCCGCCGGCAACCTGCTCATCGTCGCGTTGTGGGAGCTGCTGGACGGGCATGTCGAGGGTCTCGACTGGGTCGCGCGCCTGCTGGGCGCGCAGGGCCGGGTGCTGCCCATGTCGTTGGTCCCGATGGACATCGAGGCGATCGTGGGCAGCGCCGACCGCGGCGCCGACGGCCACCGCGTCCTCAGCACCGTCTCCGGCCAGCACGCCGTGGCGACGGTGCAGGGCGACGTCGTCGCGGTGCGGCTGGTTCCCGAGAGCCCGCCGGCGTGTCCGGAGGCGCTCGAAGCCATCGCCGACGCCGACTGGGTGGTGCTGGGACCGGGCTCGTGGTTCACCAGCGTCATCCCGCACCTGATGGTGCCGGAGCTGCGCGCCGCGCTCGTCGAGACGCGGGCGAGGGTGGCGGTGACGCTGAACCTCTCCGAGGAGGGTGGCGAGACCACCGGCTTCACCCCCGAGATGCACCTCGAGGTGCTGGGCGCCTACGCGCCCGAGCTGCCGGTCGACCTCGTGATCGCCGAGCGGGCGTCGTCCCCGGACGAGAAGCTGCTGCGCCGCATCGCCGGCGAGATGGGCGGCGAGCTGGTGGTGGCCGACGTGGGCGCGCACGACGGCACCGGACGGCACGACCCGGAGCGGCTCGGCCGGGTGTTCGCCCGCATCCTCGGCCGTGACGCCATCGCCCCCTGGCGCTGAGAGTTGTGCGGTTGCGCCCCGTGTGGGGCCGTTCCCGCCCGCGGCTCACTCGTCCCTCGCTCGCCGATGCCCGTCCGAACCCTGAACGGCCCCACACGCGGCGCAACCTCGCTACCTGGCGTTGGCCGCGGGCGGGAACGGCTCCGCCCGGCAACACCACTCCCGACCGTGTGGCAGGATCGAGCCATGGCGATGACCGCATCCGTGAAGGACGAGCTGGCTCGCCTCGAGGTCACCAAGACATGCTGCCGCAAAGCGGAAGTGTCGTCGCTGCTCAGGTTCGGCGGCGGCCTGCACATCGTCAGTGGAAAGATCGTCATCGAGGCCGAGCTGGATACGGGGGTCGCGGCCCGGAGGCTGCGGCGCGACATAGCTGAGGTGTTCGGCCACGACAGCGACCTGGCCATGGTCTCGGCGGGCGGGCTGCGCAAGGGCAGCCGGTACGTCGTGCGGGTGGTGCGTGACGGCGAGCGGCTGGCCCGCCAGACGGGTCTCGTCGACGGCGGCGGGCGGCCGGTCCGCGGGCTGCCGCCACAGGTCGTGAACGGCGCCGAGCACGACGCGGAGGCGGCGTGGCGCGGCGCGTTCCTCGCCCACGGGTCGCTGACCGAGCCGGGCCGCTCGTCGGCGCTGGAGGTGACGTGCCCGGGACCGGAGGCAGCTCTGGCGCTCGTGGGCGCGGCCCGCAGGCTCGAGATTCAGGCCAAGGCGCGTGACGTGCGCGGCATCGACCGGGTGGTGGTGCGCGACGGCGATGCCATCGGCGCGCTGTTGACCCGTCTCGGCGCCCACGACAGCGTGCTGGCGTGGGAGGAGCGCCGGATGCGCCGCGAGGTCCGGGCCACCGCGAACCGGCTGGCCAACTTCGACGACGCCAACCTGCGGCGCTCCGCACGGGCGGCGGTGGCCGCCGGCGCGCGCGTCGAGCGGGCACTGCAGATCCTCGGTGACGAGGTGCCCGACCACCTGCGCGTCGCCGGCGAGCTGCGGCTGCAGAACAAACAGGCGAGTCTCGAGGAGCTCGGGCAACTGTCGGACCCGCCGATGACGAAGGACGCGGTCGCGGGCCGGATCCGCCGGCTGCTCGCGATGGCCGACCGCAAGGCGTCCGACGAGGGCCTGCCGGGCACCGACGCCAATCTCACGCCGGACATGCTCGCGCCGTGAGCCGGTCGAGGGCCGGTCACGGCCGCTGACCGCGGCGTGTGCCGACCGTGTGACGGCGGTGTTGCCCTGCGACGGCAGGCGCGGTACCACTTGTCGGCGGTGATGCCATAGTGTTTCCGAGTGGGTCACCACGACGGGGTGGGACGACCAGCCGACTCGCGGCCTGGGCGTTGACGCGTGCCTCGGCCGCCGCAAGAGATCACCCTGAAACGTGAAGGAGTTTGTCCCATGACTGTTCGTGTTGGCGTCAACGGCTTCGGCCGTATCGGGCGCAACTTCGCCCGCTCCGTGTTCGCGCAGGGGCGCGACGACATCGAGATCGTCGGTGTCAACGATCTGACGGACCCTGCGACGCTGGCCCATCTGTTCAAGTACGACTCGATTCTGGGCACGCTCGACGGCGTCACCTCGACCGGCGACTCGATCTCGGCCGGCGGCCAGACGTTCAAGGTGCTGGCCGAGCGTGACCCGGCGCAGCTGCCGTGGAAGGACCTCGGCGCCGACGTCGTCCTGGAGTCCACCGGCATCTTCACCGACGCGACGAAGGCCAAGGCGCACGTCGAGGCCGGCGCGCAGAAGGTCATCATCTCCGCGCCCGCCAAGAACGAGGACGCCACCTTCGTCATGGGCGTCAACCACGACGACTACGACCCGGCGGCGCACACCGTCGTCTCGAACGCGTCGTGCACGACGAACTGCCTCGCGCCGATGGCCAAGGCGCTCAACGACGCCTTCGGCATCCAGCGTGGCCTGATGACGACCATCCACGCGTACACCGCCGACCAGAACCTGCAGGACGGCCCCCACAAGGACCTGCGCCGGGCGCGTGCCGCCGCGACCAACCTGGTGCCCACCAGCACCGGGGCCGCCAAGGCCATCGGCCTGGTGCTGCCGGAGCTCAAGGGCAAGCTGGACGGGTTCGCCGTCCGCGTGCCCACGCCCACAGGCTCGGCCACCGACCTCACCGCAACGGTCGACCGTGAGGTCACCGCCGACGAGGTCAACGCCGCGATGAAGGCCGCGGCCGAGAGCGGGCCGCTCGCGGGGTACCTGCGCTACACCGAGGACGAGATCGTCTCCAGCGACATCGTCACCGACCCGGCCTCGTGCATCTTCGACGCCGGCCTGACCCGCGTCATCGGCGACCAGGTGAAGATCGTCGGCTGGTACGACAACGAGTGGGGGTACTCGAACCGTCTCGCCGACCTCGTTCGTCACGTCGGCGCCTCCCTGTGAGCGGGGTCGGAGCCACGGCGATGAAGGGCATCGGCGACCTGGGGGACCTGCGCGGCCGGCGGGTGCTGGTCCGTGCGGACCTCAACGTGCCTCTCGACGGCGACACGATCACCGACGACGGCCGCGTCAAAGCGTCCGTGCCGACCATCCGGCGGCTGACCGAGGCCGGTGCGCGTGTGATCGTCACGGCCCACCTCGGCCGGCCGAAGGGCGTGCCGGACGCCAAGTACTCGCTGGCGCCGGTCGCGCGACGGCTGAGCGAGCTGCTGGGCCAGCAGGTGGGCTTGGCCGCCGACACCGTCGGTGAGGGCGCGCAGAAGGCCGTGGCCGCGTTGTCCGACGGCGACGTCGCGATGCTCGAGAACCTGCGCTTCGATCCGCGTGAGACCAGCAAGGACGACGCCGAGCGGGGCTCGATGGCCGCCGACCTGGCGGCGCTGGCCGACGTGTTCGTCTCCGACGGTTTCGGTGTGGTGCACCGCAAGCAGGCGAGTGTCTACGACATCGCCCAGCGGCTGCCGCACGCTGCCGGAGGCCTGGTGGCGGCCGAGGTCGAGGCGTTCTCGAAGGTGCTCGACGCCCCGGAGCGGCCCTACGTGGTCGTGCTGGGTGGTTCGAAGGTGTCGGACAAGCTGGGTGTCATCGACAACCTGATCGACACCGTCGACAGGCTGCTCATCGGCGGTGGCATGGCGTTCACCTTCCTGGCCGCGCAGGGTTACGGGGTCGGCGGGTCCCTGCTCGAGGCCGACCAGGTCGACACCGTCAAGGGGTACCTGGCCCGTGCGGCCGAGGCCGGCGTCGAGCTGGTCCTGCCGGTCGACGTCGTCGTCGCCGAGGACATCGCCGAGGACGCCGTGACCGACGTCGTCCAGGCCACGGCCATCCCGCAGGACCGCAAGGGCCTCGACATCGGGCCGGCGTCGGTCGACCTGTTCCGGGGCAAGCTCGCCGACGCGCGGACGGTCGTGTGGAACGGCCCGATGGGCGTGTTCGAGGTGGCGCCGTTCGCCGCCGGGACGCGCGAGGTGGCCGTGGCCGTCTCGCAGGTCGAGGGGACCAGCGTCGTGGGCGGGGGCGACTCCGCGGCGGCGGTGCGTCAGCTCGGACTCGACGAGGACGCTTTCACGCACATCTCCACCGGCGGCGGGGCGTCCCTCGAGTTGCTCGAGGGCAAGTCGCTGCCGGGACTGACGGTGCTCGACGATTGAGCTGACGTGAGCGGACGGGCCGCCGCCGGGCGGCGGCCCGTCGGCTGTTGATCGGGAAGGACACGAGTGGCGAAGAGCACGCGCCGGCCGTTGATGGCCGGGAACTGGAAGATGAACCTGAACCACCTCGAGGCGATCGCGGTGGTGCAGAAGCTCGCGTTCTCGCTGACCGAGGAGGACGCCGAACGGGTCGAGGCGGCCGTGCTGCCGCCGTTCACCGACATCCGCTCGGTGCAGACCCTCGTCGAGGGCGACAAGCTCGGGGTGGGCTACGGCGCCCAGGACATCTCCGTGCACGACTCCGGCGCGCACACCGGCGAGATCTCCGGGGTGTTCCTGGCCAAGCTGGGCTGCACCTACGTGGTGGTGGGGCACTCCGAGCGTCGCGAGCACAACGGCGAGACCGACGACGTCGTCGCGGCCAAGGTGCAGGCGGCGTTGCGGCACGACCTCGTTCCGATCCTGTGCGTCGGCGAGGGGCTCGCCGTCCGGCAGGACGGCCGCCACGTCGAGCACACACTGGCCCAGCTGGACGCCGCTCTGGACGGGCTCTCGGCGGAGCAGGCGGCGCGCGTCGTCATCGCCTACGAGCCGGTGTGGGCCATCGGCACCGGTGAGGTCGCGACGCCGGACGACGCCCAGGAGATGGCCGCGGCCATCCGGGCACGGCTGGAGTCGCTGTACGACGGCGACGTGGCCGCGACCGTGCGGGTGCTCTACGGCGGATCCGTGAAGTCGTCGAACATCACACCCATCATGGCGGGCGAGGACGTGGACGGCGCGCTCGTCGGCGGCGCCAGCCTGGATCCGGAGGAGTTCGCGTCGATCGTCCGGTACTACCGCGACGCCTGACAGCCTCACCCCCTGTGATCATCGCTCGTACACCGGTATCATTCGGTCCGACGGGCAAGAGAACGTAGGCTTGACCCGCGCACCACGGGGTGCGCGGGCCGTGGCCGATCTGGAAGGACAAGGCTGACCACCGTGGAACTGGCATTCTCTATCCTGCTCGTCATCACCAGCCTGCTGCTGATCCTGCTGGTGCTGATGCACAAGGGCAAAGGCGGCGGCCTGTCCGACATGTTCGGTGGCGGGGTGTCGTCGTCGCTGGGCGGGTCCTCGGTGGCCGAGCGGAATCTCGACCGGCTCACCGTCGCGCTCGGCCTGCTCTGGGCCGCCGCGATCGTCGCGCTCGGACTACTCCGCGCCGGATAGGCCGGACAGAGGAGACTCGTAGTGGTCGGTGCTGGTGGCAATGCAATCCGTGGCAGTCGCGTAGGAGCGGGGCCGATGGGTGAGGCCGAGCGCGGCGACACTGCGCCCCGGCGCAGGGTCAGCTACTTCTGTGAGCACGGCCACGAGAGCGCGCCGAGCTTCGCGGCCGACGCCGAGATCCCGGACTCGTGGGACTGCGTCCGGTGCGGGCTGCCGGCCAGCCAGGATCGCGAGCACCCGCCGACCGCCCCCAGGGTCGAGCCGTACAAGTCGCACCTCGCGTACGTGAAAGAGCGCCGCAGCGACGAGGACGGCGCCGCGCTGCTCGAGGAGGCGCTGCAGGCGCTGCGTCAGCGTCGCAACCTCTGAGGCTCCGCTCTGGAGCGTCGCAACCTCTGAAGCTTTGAAGCGCCGCCATCACCAGGCGATTGCATGCGTCACCAGGCCTGTACGGGTGGTGACGCATGCAATTCCATGGTGAACGTGGTCATTTTCAGGGGGAGGCGTGGCGGTGCTGGTCCGGGAGTTCCGCGGCGGCGGAGCGGTCCAGCAGCCACCGGGTGGCCCGGTGACCGCGCACCCCGGACGCAGGGATCCGCGTCGATCCGGCCTCGGCCCGTGCCATGCGTACCGCCGGAGCCTTGTCCTCGCCGGCGACGACCAGCCACACCTCGTCGGCGGCCCCGATCGCGGACAGGCCCAGGCTGATCCGGGTCGGCGGCGGCTTCGGCGCCCCGTGCACGGCGACGACGGGACGTTCGTCGTCCAGCGCCGGCTGCTCGGGGAACAGCGAGGCGACGTGCCCGTCGGGCCCGACCCCCAGCAGCAGCACGTCGAACGTCGCCGCCCCGGTGTGCTGGTGGGCGCGGACGTAGTCGGCCAGCGTCGCGGCGTAACGCTCCGCGCCCTCCTCCGGGCTGCCGGACCCTTCCGCGGGCATCGGATGCACCCGCGCCTCGTCGACCGGGACGTGGTCCAGCAGCGCCTCGCGTGCCTGGGTCTCGTTGCGCTCCGGGTCGCCCGGCGGCAGGAACCGCTCATCACCCCACCACACGTCCACGGCCGACCAGTCGACGGCGGCACGGGCCGGGGAGGCGGCCACGGCCCGCAGCGTGGCGATGCCCACGCTGCCGCCGGTGAGCACCACCGACGCGTGTCCCTGGTGTGCCTGCGCGTCCACCAGGGACGTGATCAGCCGGGCCGCGACGGCGTCGGCCAGCACGCCGGAGTCGCGATGGATGACGACCGTCGAGTGCTCGCTCATCTGCCGGCCTTCGCCTTCGTCCGCGTCGTCTTGCCGGTCTCCTCCTGACGGCTCAGGCCCTGGACCAGCACCTCGCCGTAGATGTCGTCCGGGTCCAGCCGCCGCAGCTCCTCGGCCAGGCACTCGCCGGCCGTGCGCCGTGGCAGTGCGACCCGGCGGTCCGCCCGGCCGGGCGCGGTGAGCACGGCCAGCTCCTCGTCCGGGCGCTCGATCGCGATCGGCCCGGACTCGCGGTCGAGACGGACGCTGAGCAGCCCGTCCACGCCGGTGGCCTTGGTCCGGGTCACCGGGCAGTCCAGCGTCAGCGCCAGCCAGCCGGCCAGCAGGTCCGCGCTGGCGTTGTCCGCCCCGCCGACCACCCGGGCCGACCGGACCGACTCGTACGGCGGCTGGTCCAGCGCCGCGGCCAGCAGCGCACGCCACAACGTCAGCCGGGTCCACGCCAGGTCGGTGTCGCCGGGCTGGTAGCCGGAGACCCGGTCGTGCAACGCGGCGATGGGACGCTTGCACGCCGCCGCGTCGGTGATCCGGCGCTGCGCGAGCTGGCCGACCGGATCGTCGGCCGGAACCGCCGGCGCCTCGGTCGGCCACCACACGACCACCGGATTGTCCGGAAGCAGCAGCGGCACCACCACCGACACCGGGTGCGCCGTCAGCGGCCCGAACGTGCGCAGCGCCACGACCTCACTGGCGCCGGCGTCGCCGCCGACCCGGATCTGCGCGTCCATGCGGGTCGAGCCGCGTGAGGTCCCGCGGATCACCGCGATGATGCGGCACGGATGCTCGTGGCTGGCGTGGTTGGCCGAGGCGATCGCGTCCTCGGCGTCGTCCTCGTCGACGACCAGCACCAGCGTCAGGACACGGCCCAGCGCCACCGCGCCGTGCTTCTCGCGCAACTCCACCATCCGCTTCGCGACGTCCGAAGCCGAAGTGGACGGGATGTCGATGATCATGGTCTTCTCCAGCTACGGCCGTCGCGGGCGAGCATGGCGTCTGCCGACTCCGGGCCCCAGCCGCCGGAGGGGTACTGCTCAGGGGCCCCGTTGTTCGCCCAGAACTGCTCGATCGGGTCGAGGATCTGCCACGACAGCTCGACCTCCTCGTGCCGGGGGAACAGCGGCGGGTCGCCCAGCAGCACATCGAGGATGAGCCGCTCGTAGGCTTCCGGGCTCTCCTCGGTGAACGAGTACCCGTAGCCGAAGTCCATGGTGACGTCGCGGACCTCCATCGACGTCCCGGGCACCTTGGAGCCGAACCGCAGAGTGACACCCTCGTCCGGTTGTACCCGGATCACCAGGGCGTTCTCGCCGAGCTCCTCGGTGGCGGTGGACTCGAACGGCAGGTGCGGGGCGCGCTTGAACACGATCGCGACCTCGGTGACCCGCCGCCCCAGGCGTTTGCCTGTGCGCAGGTAGAACGGAACGCCGGCCCAGCGCCGGGTGTCGATGTCCAGGCGTACGGCGGCGTAGGTCTCGGTCGTGGAGTCGTCCGGGATGTCCTCCTCGTCGAGGAAACCGGACACCGGGTTGCCCCCGGCCCACCCGGCGGCGTACTGCCCACGCGCGGTGTGCAGGCTCAGGTCCTGCGGCAGCCGCACGGCCGAGAGCACCTTCTCCTTCTCCGCACGCAGGTCCGCCGGGTCGAACGACACCGGTTCCTCCATCGCCACCAGCGCCAGCAGCTGCAGGAGGTGGTTCTGGATGACGTCACGGGCCGCGCCGATACCGTCGTAGTACCCGGCACGTCCCTCGATGCCGATGTCCTCGGCCATGGTGATCTGCACGTGGTCGACGTAGTGGGCGTGCCAGACCGGCTCGAACATCTGGTTCGCGAACCGCAGCGCGAGGATGTTCTGGACGGTCTCCTTGCCCAGGTAGTGGTCGATCCGGAAGATCGAGTCGGCCGGGAAGATCGCCTCGACGGTCTCGTTCAGCTCGCGGGCGCTTTCCAGATCGTGCCCGAACGGCTTCTCGATGACGACGCGGCGCCACTGGTTCTCGTCCTCGGGATCGGCCAGCCCGGACCGCGCGAGCTGCTTGCAGACGTCGTCGAAGAACGCCGGCGGGATCGACAGGTAGAAGGCGTGGTTGCCCCCGGTGCCCTGTTTCTCGTCCAGCTCGCGCACCGTGTCGGCGAGCCGGTCGAACGCGTCGTCGTCGGAGAAGTCGCCGGAGACGAACCGGAACCCCTCGGCGAGCTGGCGCCACGTCGACTCGCGGAACGGCGTGCGGGCGTGCTCGCGCACGGCGTCGTGGACCTGTTTGCTGAAGTCCTGATGTGCCCAGTCGCGGCGGGCGAAGCCGACCAGCGAGAAGCCCGGCGGCAACAGCCCGCGGTTGGCCAGGTCGTACACCGCGGGCATCAACTTCTTGCGGGCCAGGTCGCCGGTCACTCCGAAGATCACCAGGCCGGACGGCCCCGCGATCCGGGGTAACCGCTTGTCCCTCTTGTCGCGCAGCGGATTCGTGGTGGGAACGGCGTTCAACGCAGCAGACCCTTCAACGTCTCGACTCCCGTGGCCCGGTCGGTCAGGTGCAGCCGCAGCACCGGGCGTTCGTGCTCGGCCAGCACCTGGGCGTCACCGGCCGCCTGTGCACTGATCAGCTCACCGAAGGTGAACGGCCGGTCCGGAATCGCCACGTCCACCTCCGGTGCGCCGGTGACCTGGAGGAACACACCCTGGGCCGGGCCGCCCTTGTGGTACTGCCCGGTGGAGTGCAGGAACCGCGGACCCCAGCCGAACGTCGTCGGACGCCCGGTGCGCCGCACCAGCGGCACCCGGACGTCGGCGAGTGCGGCGTCCGCGCCCTCCCGGTCCAGATAGGCCATCACCGCCAGGTAGCCGTCGGCGTCGAGCCGGTCGAGCAGCGCGCCGAGCGCCCCGGCCAGCGAGTCGACCCCGTCGAGCAGCCCTGCGGAACCGCGGACCTCGACGCCGTTCTCGACGAACGCCGGCGCCTCCGGCTCCGGCGGCGCGTCCAGCAGACCGCGGGCCGCCTTCTTCGCGCTCTCGACGTCCGGCTGGTCGAACGGGTTGATCCGCAGCAGGCGGCCGGCGACGGCCGTCGCGTACTCCCAGAGCAGGAACTGCGCACCGAGCGAACCGGTGACGCCCACCGCCGGCTCGACGCCCTCGGGCGCCTCGCCGAGGAAGGCCGCCAGCACGTCCGCTGCCGGCCTGCGGACGTCCGGGTCGCCGGCCCCGCTCGTGGCGATCGGCAGCACCCCCGTGCCCAGCTTGCCGGTGGACTCCGCGATCAGCTGTTCCGCCCAGTCGGCGAATCCGGCGATGCCGGAGCCGGCCTCGGCGATGGCCACCTTGTCGCGTCCGGACCCGCCGAGCGCCGCGCCCAGAACGAGGGCCGGGTTGGCGGCGTCGTCGAGGGCGAGATCCGCCGCGACCGAGTCCGCGCCGTCGAGCAGCGCCGCGATGTCGGCGCCGGCGAGTCCGCTGGGGACCAGGCCGAACGCCGTCAACGCGGAATAGCGGCCGCCGACGTTCGGGTCGGCCAGGAACAGCCGGCGGTACCCGGCCTGCTCCGCGTACTCCGCGAGCCCCGACCCCGGATCGGTGACCGCGACCATCCGCGAGGCGGCGTCGATGCCCGCCTCGGTGAACGCGGCCTCGAACACGCGCCGCTGGCTGTCCGTCTCGACCGTGGACCCGGACTTGCTGGACACGACCAGGACGGTCCGGTCCAGGCGGTCGCGCAGTGCACGCCGCACCGCGCCCGGATCGGTCGTGTCCAGCACCGTCAGCTCGACGCCCGCCGTCGCGGTGATCACCTCCGGGGCCAGCGACGAACCGCCCATACCGGCCAGCACGATCCGGTCGAGGCCCTCGGCACGCAGCTCCGCCAACAGCGCCTCGATCTCGGCGAGCAGCGGACGCGACGTCTTGTGCAGATCGGTCCAGCCCAGCCGGATCGACGCCTCGGGCTCGGCGTCCGGACCCCACAGCCCCGGATCCTTCGCCGCGATGCGGGAAGCGACCGCGTCCGCGACCAGCCCGTCGACGACGCCGGACGTGTCGAGCCCGTGCACGGCGACGCCCAGCCGCTCACTCGTCACTGCGCCGCCTCCAACTTCGCGTTGACCGAGTCCAGCAGTTCGTTCCAGCTCGTGGCGAACTTCTCGACGCCCTCGCGCTCGAGAACCTCGGTGGCGTCGTCGAGATCGACACCGGCCGCGCGGACGGCGGCCAGCACGTTCGCGGAGTCCTCGCGGTACGGGCGCACCGTGTCGCCGGTGATGACGGCATGGTCGGCGGTCGCCTCGAGCGTCGACTCCGGCATCGTGTTGACGGTCTCGGGAGCCACCAGCTGGGTGACGTACATCGTGTCCGGGTAGTCGGGGTTCTTCGTCGAGGTGGACGCCCACAGCGGCCGCTGCCGCAGCGCCCCGGCGGCCTCCAGCCGCTGCCAGCGCTCCGTGGCGACGAAGTCCTCGTACGCGGCGTAGGCCTGCCGGGCGTTCGCCACGGCGGTCTTGCCGCGCAGCCCCAGGGCCTCGTCCGTGCCGATGGTCTCGAGGCGCTTGTCCACCTCGGCGTCGACGCGGCTGACGAAGAACGACGCGACCGAGGCGATGCCGTCGAGCGACTCGCCGTTCTCGAGGCGCTGTTCCAGCCCGGCCTGGTAGGCGTCCATGACCTCGCGGTAGCGGTCGATGGAGAAGATCAACGTGACGTTGACGCTGATGCCGGCGGCGATGGTCGCGGTGATGGCCGGCAGTCCCGCCTTGGTCGCGGGAATCTTGACGTAGATGTTCGGCCGGCCGACCTCGGTCCACAGGTCGGCCGCCTGGGCGATGGTGCCCTCCGTGTCGAACGCCAGCCGCGGGTCGACCTCGATGGACACGCGGCCGTCGCCGTGCCGGCTGTTCCGGGCGATCGGCTCGAACAGGTCGGCCGCCGCGCGGACGTCGTCGGTGGTGAAGTCGCGTACGGCGGTGTCGGCGCTGGACCCGAGCTCGGCGTGGCGGCGCAGGTCGTCGTCGTACAGGCTGCTCTTGCTGATCGCGGCCTGGAAGATCGTCGGATTGCTGGTGACGCCGACCAGGTGGCTGTGCTCGATCAGGTTCTGCAGGTTGCCGGTGGTCAAACGGTCGCGGGACAGATCGTCGAGCCAGATGGCCACGTCTTCGTCGGAAAGGCGGGCCAGCGGGTCCCGGTCCATGTCGGTCATCGTGTCGGTCATGGTGTCATCTCGCTTCCGGTATCGACATCGCTGACGGATCTAGGAGTGGGTGATGGACTCGCGGGCCGCCGCGACGACGGCGTCGGCGGTGATGCCGAACTCGTCGTACAGCGTCTTGTAGTCGGCCGAGGCACCGAAGTGCTCGAGGCTGACCGCGCGCCCCGCGTCGCCGAGATAGCGGTGCCAGCTCATCGCGACACCGGCCTCCACCGAGACGCGGGCCCGCACGGACGGCGGCAGCACCGACTCGCGGTACTCGGCGTCCTGCTCGTCGAACCACTCGTGCGAGGGGAACGACACCACCCGGGTGGGCACGCCATCGGCCTGCAGCCGCTCGCGGGCGGCGACCGCGAGCTGCAGCTCCGAACCGCTGGCCATCACAATCACCTGGGGCTTACCCCCGTCGGCCTCGGCGAACACGTACGCGCCACGCGCCGTGCCGTCGGCCGAGGCGAACTCGGTGCGGTCGAACACCGGGACGCCCTGCCGGGTCAGCGCGACGCCGGCCGGGCGGTGTGCGCGTTCGAGGACGGTCCGCCACGCCACCGCCGTCTCGTTCGCGTCGGCGGGGCGCACGACGTCGAGCCCGGGGACGGCCCGCAGCGCGGACAGCTGCTCGACGGGCTGGTGAGTCGGGCCGTCCTCGCCGAGGCCGATGGAGTCGTGCGTCCACACGAACGTCACCGGCAGCTGCTGCAACGCCGCCAGCCGGACGGCGGCGCGCTGGTAGTCGCTGAAGATGAGGAAGGTGGCCGCGTACGGCCGGGTGAGCCCGTGCAGGGCGATGCCGTTGGCGATCAGCCCGGCGGCGAACTCACGCACGCCGAAATGCATGGTCCGCCCGTACGGGTGGCCCGGGAACATCTCGCTGGAGCGCTTCTCCGGCAGGAAACTCGGCTCGGCGTCGATGGTGGTGTTGTTCGAGCCGGCGAGGTCGGCCGAACCGCCCCACAGCTCGGGAAGCACCGGCGCGATGGCGTTGAGGACCTTGCCGGACGCGGCCCGGGTCGCGAGGCCCTTGCCGCCGGGCTCGGTCGCCTCGAACTCCGGCAGCGCCGCGGCCCAGCCGTGCGGCAGTTCGCGGGCGCGCAGCCGGTCGAGCAGCGCCGCCCGCTCGGGGTTGTTCTCGCGCCACACCAGGTAGCGCTGGTCCCACTCCGCGTGCAGCTTGCGCCCGCGCTCGACGACCTGCTGGGCGTGGGCCAGGACGTCCGGGTCGACGTCGAAGGTCTTGTCCGGGTCGGCGCCGAGGATGCGCTTGGTGGCGGCGACCTCGTCCGCGCCGAGTGCCGACCCGTGGATGGCGCCGGTGTTCTGCTTGTTCGGCGCGGGCCAGCCGATGATGGTGCGCACGCGGATGAACGACGGCCGGTCGGTGACGGCCTTGGCCGCCTGCAGCGCGTCGAAGACGGCCCGCGGATCCTCGCGGTAGTCGCCGCCCGCGGTGAAGTCGACCTCCTGGACGTGCCAGCCGTAGGCGGCGTACCGGGCGGCGGTGTCCTCGGTGAAGGCGATGTTGGTGTCGTCCTCGATGGAGATCCGGTTGTCGTCCCAGAGCACGATCAGGTTGCCCAGCTCCTGGGTGCCGGCCAGCGAGCTCGCCTCGCCGGACACGCCCTCCTCGAGGTCGCCGTCGGAGGCGACGACGTAGACGTGGTGGTCGAACACGCTTTCGCCGGGGGCGGCGTCCGGGTCGAGCAGCCCCCGCTCGCGCCGCGCCGCGAAGGCCATGCCGACCGCCGACGCCAGCCCGGAGCCCAGCGGGCCGGTGGTGACCTCGATGCCCTCGGTGTGCCCGTGCTCCGGGTGCCCCGGGGTCTTCGACCCCCAGGTGCGCAGTGCGGCGATGTCGTCGAGCGACATCGGGTAGCCGGACAGGTACAGCTGGACGTACTGGGTGAGGCTGCTGTGGCCCGCGGACAGCACGAACCGGTCGCGGCCGGGCCACTGCGGGTCGGTGGGGTCGTGCCGCAGGACCTGCTGGTACAGCGTGTACGCCACGGGCGACAGGCTCATGGCGGTCCCTGGGTGGCCGTTGCCGACCTTCTCGACGGCGTCCATGGCCAACAGCCGTCCGGTGTCGACAGCGCGGTCGTCGAGCGCGGTCCAGCTGAACGGCGTGCCGTCGTCGGTCTGCGCCGGGGCGGACGTGCTGGCGTTGGTGTCGGGTGTCGTGTTCACCGGCTGACGTTCCTCTCGAGCTGGTGCGGATCAGGTCAGTGAAGCAACTCGGGGCCGCCGTGTTCGCGTGATGGCCGTCCCGGGGTCGAGCGTATCGGCGCGCCGCCGTCCGTAGTGCCCGGGCACTCGGGACAACGGACCCACCGGTAGACTCAACGGGCCGTGAGTGACGGAGCTTCCCGTCCCGTCTGTCTCTTCGACCACACATGAGGATGATCGTGACGCCCGTCGAGCCGAGCCGCGTCGACACCAGCCGCGAGACGCAGCCGTCGCGGCCCGCGTCATCGCGGTGGCGCGCGGTCGCGGGCGCCTATCTGGCGCTGATGAAGCTACGTGTGGTCGAGCTGCTGCTCATCACGACGTTGCCGGCCATGGTGCTGGCCGAGCGAGGGCTGCCGTCGCCCGGCCTGGTCGCGGCCACGCTGGTGGCCGGCACCTTGGCCGGCGGTAGCGCACACGCGTTCAACCAGGTCCTCGAGCGCGACATCGACGCGGTCATGCACCGCACCCGGCGCCGCCCGCTCGCGCGGGCGCAGGTCCCGCCGTACCACGCGTTCGCGTTCGCGTCGCTGCTGTTGGCCGGCTCGACGGCGATCATGCTGGTGTGGGTGAACGCGCTGGCGGCGGCGCTGACCATCGCGGCCAACCTGTTCTACGTCCTCGTGTACACGATGCTGCTCAAGCGCCGCACGTCGCAGAACATCGTCTGGGGCGGTGTCGCGGGCTGCGTGCCGACCCTGATCGGCTGGGCGGCGGTGACCGGCAGCCTGGACTGGCCGCCGGTGCTGCTCTTTCTCGTCGTGTTCTTCTGGACGCCGCCGCACTACTGGCCGCTGGCGATGCGCTACCGCGAGGACTACGTGCGCGCCGAGGTGCCGATGCTGCCGGCCGTGGCGTCGGCCACCACCGTCGCGACGCAGATCCTCGCCTACTCGTGGGCCATGGTCGTCACGACGCTGGCGCTGTGGCCGGTGGGCGACCTCGGATGGATCTTCGGCCTGTTGGCCGTGGTGACCGGGGCGTGGTTCCTGTCCGAGGCGCACCGGCTGCACGGGCGCGCCCGGCGCGATCCGTCAGGTGCCGGGCTCAAGGCCATGCGGCTGTTCCACGGCTCCATCACCTACCTGACGGTGGTGTTCGCCGGCGTGATGGCCGACGTCCTGATCCTCGGCTGATCCGCCCGCGCCGCGGCATTCCGCCACCAAGAGAATGGGTCCGGACGTATCGGATGACCGTCGAGTGCGCGGGCGAACCTCGCCGTTCCCGCGTTGGCCTCACGACGTCGACAACAGCCGTCAGGCACCATTGACGCCGTGAAAGCGCGCAACGGCTCGTCCGGCACGTCCCTGCCACCACCGGCCGGGTGGAAGCCCTTGCCGCTCGGCGGATGGCTGGCGACGACGGTGAGCGCGGCCGCCGCCCTGATCCTGGTGGTGCCCGCGGTGCTGCTCGCGCTCGACGGCGATCGGGTGCAAACAGCGGTGACCGGCGGGGTCGCCGTGCTTCTCGTGGTGACGGCGGTGCTCGTGCGGCCTCGACGGCGTCGTGCGCCGGCGCGTGCCGTGCTCGTCGAGGTCGAGGGGACGCACACCCCTGGGCTGCGGTTCCCGGTGCGTCCGACTCCGCCGCTGGTGAGCGTGGGACTGCTGCTGGCGGGTCTCGTGTTCGTCGCGCTGGCACTCGCCGCCGGGGTGGCGGCCGTGCTGCAGGGGGAGTGGCCGATGCTCGCCGGTGTCGCCGTCCTGGTGGCCGTGGGAGCGGTGTTCCTGCTCGGCGGGATCGCCGGCCTGCGCTCGGCGCGTACCGGCCTCGGTGTCGACCTCACGCCGCGGCATGTCGTCGTCGGCCTGGGCATCGACCGGGTGGTGCTGGCGTGGGACGAGATCGCCGCGATCGGTGCGACCACCGTCCGCTACGGCTTCCGCACCGCGATCCCGGCGCCGGTACAGCACTGGCTGCTGATCGAGGCGAGGGACCCGGGGGCGGTGACCGAGCGGAGCCGTCCGCGTCCGGCGGCTCTCGGCCGGCTGGCCGGCCGAGTGTCCGCAGCGGTGGTCGCGGCCGTGCCGACCGGCAGGCTGGCCGGTGACCCGGTGGTCTGCTTCCGCACGCTCGAGCACTATGCGAGCCGGCCGGACGCGCGGGCGGAACTGGGCGACGGCACCGCGGCCGCCGCCATCGCGCGTCAGGACGCGGCGAACGCCTGAGCGCTGTCGCGGACCGCCTCGATCAGGCTTGCGGCCTCGCGCAGGTCCTCGGTGGTGAACAGGACGTCGCCGCCCGAGCGCGAGGTGAGCGCGCGTTCGCCCAGTTCGGACCACCGCGGAAAGCGGGTGGCGAGGTGGTCGGCCGCGCCCGACTTGGAGACGACGTCTCCGGTGGTCAGGGTGTAGTGCAACCGTGGCGGGCCGAGCACGGCCCACTCGATCGTCGCGTTCTCGACCACCCGGTCGGCCGGTGCGTGCGCAAGACCGGCGGTGACCCGTTCGCCGAACCGGCTCCAGTACCCGGCGAGGTTGTCCAGCAGCCAGTCGCGGACGACCTCGTCCGGCTGGGCCGGGACGCCGAGGTCGGCGGGGTCGACGCCGCGGACCGTCCGTCCGTGCCGGCGAAGCGCCCGCCAGGTGACGGGGTTCAGCTCATCGCAGGGCTCGTCGACGCGCAGCGTTCCCCCGGCGACGAACGGGACGGTCTCGCCGTCACGGGGCGGGTCGTCGAGGTGTTCGCGGGACACGTAGAAGCCGTCGTAGAACGTCGACGCCGACAGCTTGGCGTGCACGTCGGCCAGGGCGGCACACTCTCGCGGGTCGGGCGGGCGGCTGGTCACGACGACGACGTCGACGTCGCTGGTGCCGGCGTGGAAGTCGCCCAGCGCGGCCGACCCGGTGACGTAGAGCCCTTCCACCAGGCCCGGCACGAGGTCGTCGACGAGCGCCAGATGCCGGCGGGTCAAGTCGCTGACCAGCGGGGGCAGCGGGCTCATCGCACCGTCTCTGTTGCCGGGAGCCAGCGGCTGGCATACCAGGCGTCCACCGCGGCGGCGATCAGCAGCGCCGCGCCGAGCATGTGCAGTCCGACCAGCAATTCGGGCAGCTCCAAGCGGTATTGGACGACGCCGACGAGACCTTGAGCGACTTCGACGCCGAGGAGGACGGCTGCCGCCCGGGCCGCGCGCCCGGGCGATCCGACGGCGCGCGCGGCGAAGTACAGGCCGATCGAGAGCCCGACCAGCACGAGGACCGCGTCGGCGTGCACCTGGGTGACCACGGCGACGTCGAGGCCGGTGCGTTCGGCGTCCGGGTCGCCGGCGTGCGGGCCGCTGCCGGTGACGACGGTCCCGAGATAGACGACGACCGCGGTGGCGACGAGGGTCAGCAGCCCCAGCCGCTCGAGCCACGGCTGGCCGATCCGCCGCGGCGGCACCGCAGCCGGTCGCCGTGCCCGCCGCACGAGGACGGTGGCCACCCCGACCAGTGCCGCCGACACGAGGAAGTGGAACATCACCACCCACGGGTTCAGGCCCGTCCACACGGTGATGCCGCCGATGACGGCCTGTGCGGGGATCACGGTGAGCAGCACCACCGACGGGACGACGAGGTCGCGGCGGGGACGGTCGGACGAGAACGTGCGCAGCACGGCGAGCAGCATGGCCGTCGCGACGGCGGCCAGCACGAAGAAGAGCAGCCGGTTGCCGAACTCGATGGCGCCGTGCAGGCCCATCTCGGGCGTGGACGTCAGCGAGCCTTCGGTGCAGTGCGGCCAGTCGGGACAGCCGAGGCCCGAGTCGGTGAGCCGGACGGCGCCGCCGGTGACGACGATGCCGACCTGGGTGATCCACGAGGTCAGCGCCAGCTTGCGCAGCGCCGCCTCGGAGATCAGCGGAACCCACCGCTGGAACCGCCCACGGCCCTCGGCCGGCGGCGATGGCGCGGTGGTCATGCTCACCGCGCCATCGTAGACAACCGGACGGTCAACAACGCCGACCGGGGGAGTGATCAGTACCGAACGGGGCAAAACGCGACCACCCGGCGGGACCGGGTGCGGAAGCGGCACCCCGGCACGCAGAGGCGGGTCACGACGATGCGCGCTGGCTGTGCCGCCACCGCTGGGGGGTGATGCCGTGCCGGTCCCGGAAGCGGCGGACGAGGTAGGTGGCGTCGCGCAGGCCCGTCCGGGCCGCGACGGCGCCGAGCGGGAGATCGGTGTCGCGCAGCATCCGCCGGACCTCGGTCATGCGCCGCTCGGTGATCCATTCGAGCAGCGGACGGCCGGTCCGTTCGCGTATCACGGTGGTGAGGTGTCCCGCGGTGTAGCCGAGCGCCCCGGCGATGTCGGCGACGGTGACCGGTTCGCGGAACGTCGCCTCGATCCGGTCGAAGACCTGCTGCACCAGCGGGTCCGGTGCGCTCGGTGCGGCCGGCGCCACCCGTGCGGCCGCGACCAGGACCCGGGTGAGTAGTCCGGTCACGACCTCGCGGGCGCCGAGGCGGCCCGGGTCGGCGAGCTCCTCGGCCAGGTCCGCGAGCCACGCCGACCAGCGTTCCCGGTCCGGTTCGGCGACCCGGCCGTGTCCTGCTCCGGGCGCGAACATCGCGAGCAGCGGATGGTGGCTCCAGGCCAGTGGGGAGACCGAGGCCAGCGCAGGTACCGCGTCCGGCGTGAAGGCGACCGACCACGCGCGAGCGCGGGCCAGTTCCGAGAGGGCCGAGACACCGATCACCTGCCCGGGAGACACGGCGTGAACCTCCCCGGCGCGCAGCGCCAGCTCGGCATCGTCGACCACGAAGGAGCCCGCGCCGTCCTCGACATAGACCAGGACGAGGAAGTCGTGGGCGTGCCGGTGGTCCGGCGGAAGCCGGGCGTGAGCGGCCTCGGTGTCGAAGCGGATCACCGAGACCGGAGGTACGCCCGGACGCTGCTCGTAGCGGTAGACCGGTGTCCCGTCCGGGCGCACCGAACGCAGCCGCGGCGACGACGGCGCGTGCGGGCCTGTGACCGAAGAATGTGCCATGGTTCCCTACTTCTGTACTGCCTCGGACCCGCAGGATATCCAAGACTCGACGGTGTAGACACCAGGTCCCGTCACGGTTCGCCGGGACCGGCCCACCGAGAGCCCAGGGAGTTCCGAATGACTGCAGAAGCCGCCGTACGCATCCTCGACCAGCGCACGCCGGAGGAGCGAGACCGCCCGTTCCTGCCGGGAATGGGCAGGACCTGGCTCCTCCCGTTCTACGACACCCTCAGCCGCGTCGGCGGCGTCCGGGCGCTGCACGAGCGCGCGGTCGAGCTGGCCGGCCTCGAGCCCGGCCAGACGGTGGCCGACGTCGGCTGCGGCACCGGCAACCTCTCGCTCGCCGTGCTCGCCGCCGAGCCGCACGCGCGCGTCACCGGACTCGATCCGGACGCGGACAGCCTGCGCAGAGCCGCTCGCAAGGCACGCCGCCGGCGCGTGTCGCTCACCCTCGTCCAGGGCTACGCCGACCGGATCCCGGCCGACGACGCCTCGCTCGACCACGTGGTCTCGTCGCTGGCGCTGCACCACGTCGACGACGACGGCCGGGTCGCGTTCGCGCACGACGCGCTGCGCGCCCTGCGGCCGGGAGGCACCGTCACCATCGTCGACTTCGGCGGTCCCATGACGAACACGGCGGACGCTCAGCACTCGACACACGGACACGGCCCGGCCCACGCCCTCCGGCACCTGCGCCGCCTCGTGCGCGAGCCGGCGACGCAGACCCCGGCCGTCACCCGCAACCTCGGCGACGGCATCGTCGCGCTCCTCGCCGCCGCAGGGTTCGCCGACGCGCGCGAGGTCGAGCACGTCCAGCATCGGTTCGGCCCGGTCACCTTCGTGCAGGCGAGCCGCCCCTAGTGCTCCCGGCTCGGATGGGCAGCACCGCTGGTCACTCCCAGCGGAACCACCGCGCGGCGGCCGTCGTGCCGGCGGCCGCCCAGATCACGAGGACGACGAGCGGCGCCCACGGCAGGCCGTCGCCGTCGGCGAGGACCGAGCGCAACCCACCGGCGAGCGCGCCCGTCGGCGTGGACTCGAGCACGGGCCGCAGCGCGTCCGGGAACTGCCCGAACGGGATCACGACCCCGCCGAGCACCAGCAGGAGCAGATACACCAGGTTGGCGGCGGCCAGTGTGGCCTCGGCGCGCAGCGTGCCGGCCATCAGCAGCCCGAGCCCGGCGAACGCGGCGGTGCCGGCCAGCAGCAACGGGACGGCGGCCATCGCGCCGTCCGGGCGCCAGCCCAGTGCCAGGCCCAGGCCGCCGACCAGGACGACCTGCAGGACCTCCACGACCAGGACGGTCACGGCCTTGGCGGCGAGCAGCGCCCACCGTGGCAGCGGCGAGGCGGCCAGGCGTTTCAGCGCGCCGTACCGGCGTTCGTACCCGGTGGCGATGGCCAGGGACGTGAACGCCGTGGACATGACCGACAGCGCGAGGATGCCCGGGACCAGGAAGTCGACGCGGTCGTACTCGCCGGTGTCCACCACCGGCACCGCGGTGAGCAGTCCCAGTAACACCACCGGGATCACGGCGGTGAGCAGCAACTGCTCGCCGTTGCGGAGCAGCAGCCGGACTTCGAGCAGGACCTGCGCGGCGACCATGCGGGTCAGGGGAGCGGCGCCGGGAGCGGGTACGTAGGTCACCGTGCCGACCGCCTGGTCAGTTCGAGGTAGACGTCCTCGAGCGAACGGCGCCCGACCTGCAGCCCTTCGGCGAGGATGTCGTTCGTGGCGCACCACGACGTGAGCGTCGCCAGCAGGTGCGGGTCGACGACCCCGGCGACCTGGTACGAGCCGGGGGTGACCTCGCGGACGTCCGCGGACTCCGGCAGCGCGGCCCGCAGCGTCGACAGGTCCAGCCGGGGCGGCCCGCCGAAACTGATGACGTCGTCGCCCGGCCCCGAGGTCAGCTCCTCCGGGCTGCCTTCGGTGACCAGGCGGCCGTGGTCGATGATGACGACGTGGTCGGCCAGTTGCTCGGCCTCGTCGATCAGATGCGTGGTCAGCACGACGCTCACGCCGTCGCCGCGCAGTTCGCCGATGAGGTCCCAGGTGGAGTGCCGCGCATGCGGGTCGAGGCCCGCCGTCGGTTCGTCGAGGAACACCAGTTCGGGACGGCCGACCAGGGCGGCGGCGAGGGCCACGCGCTGGCGCTGGCCGCCGGAGAGCCGCCGCAGTGGCGTGCGGCCGGTGCCGCCGAGCCCGAGCCGCTCGACCAGCCGGTCCACGTCCAGCGGGTGCCGGTGCAGCCGCCCCAGGTGGGTGAGCAGTTCGCGGGCGCCGGCGCCGGGGTACAGGCCGGCGCCCTCCTGCAGCATCACGCCGACCCGCGGGCGCAGCTCGGCGCTGTCGCGCCGCGGGTCGAGGCCGAGCACGCGGACGCGGCCGGTGTCGGGCTCCCGGAAACCCTCACAGGTCTCCACCGTCGTGGTCTTGCCCGCGCCGTTCGGCCCGAGCAGCGCGGTGACCGCGCCGGAGTCGACACGCACCGAGAGCCCGTCGACCGCGGTCGTCGTGCCGTAACGCTTGACCAGGCCGTCGACCTCGACGGCGGGCGGCACACTCACCCTGTGAGTCTCGCACGCGCAACGTGGGCGAGTGCTGGCACGTGGGTGCCGAGTCCGACACCGACACGTTGAAGGTAAGGCTGACCTGCGTGACGCATCCCACGGGGGGTAGGTTGAGACGGGGAACGAAAAAGAGCACGATGGTGTTGTGAAAAACACGCAGGAGGTAGCCGGGGCGCCGGGGAACACCCCCGTCGCCCAGGATCCTCATGCGCGTACACGTGAACGCGTGGCCCGGTCGATCCTCGAGAACGGGCCGTCCACGGCGGCGACACTGGCCGACCTGCTCGGTCTGACGCCGGCGGCGGTCCGGCGCCACCTCGACACGCTCGTCGCCGACGGCATACTCGAGGCACAGGAGGAGCGAGTGTACGGCCACCGCGGCCGGGGGCGCCCGGCCAAGGTGTTCGTGCTGACCACGGCCGGCCGCGACGCGTTCGAGCAGGCCTACGACGACCTCGCCGTGGGGGCGTTGCGCTTCCTGGCCGAGACCGGTGGTGACGACATGGTGCTGGAGTTCGCCCGGCGCCGGATCGCCGATCTCGAGGAGCGTTACCGGCAGCTGCTCGACGACGTCGAGCCGGGGCAACGTGCCGAGGTGCTGGCGCGCGCGTTGTCCGCTGACGGTTACGCCGCCTCGGCGCAGGCCTCGCCCGTCGTCGACGGCGAGCAGCTGTGCCAGCACCACTGCCCGGTGGCTCACGTCGCCGAGCAGTTCCCGCAGCTGTGTGAGGCCGAGACCGAGGCGTTCGCGCGGCTGCTGCACACCCACGTGCAGCGCATCGCGACCATCGCGCACGGCGAAGGGGTCTGCACCACGCACATTCCCCGCAGCTCCGAGGACTCCGGTCCCGGCAGCGCTTCCGCACCAGTTCCAGCACAAACCGAGGCACGAAACGTATCCGCGGAGAGGATCTCATAGATGACCACCACCGCTCACCCCGAACTCGAGGGACTCGGACGCTACGAATACGGCTGGGCCGACGCCGATGCCGCGGGTGCTGCCGCCAAGCGAGGCCTGAACGAGGACGTCGTCCGCGAGATCTCCGCGCTCAAGGACGAGCCGGACTGGATGCTCGACATCCGGCTGAAGGCGCTGCGGCTGTTCGAGAAGAAGCCCGTCCCCACCTGGGGTGCCGACCTGTCGGACATCGACTTCGACAACATCAAGTACTTCGTGCGCTCCACCGAGGAGCAGGCCGGGTCCTGGGAGGACCTGCCGGAGGACATCAAGACCACGTACGACAAGCTCGGCATCCCCGAGGCGGAGAAGCAGCGCCTGGTCGCCGGCGTGGCCGCGCAGTACGAGTCCGAGGTCGTCTATCACAAGATCCGTGAGGACCTCGAGGAGCAGGGTGTCGTCTTCCTCGACACCGACACGGCGCTGCGTGAGTACCCAGAGCTGTTCAAGGAGTACTTCGCCTCGGTCATCCCGGCCGGCGACAACAAGTTCTCCGCGCTGAACACCGCGGTGTGGTCCGGTGGCTCGTTCATCTACGTGCCGAAGGGCGTGCACGTCGACATCCCGCTGCAGGCCTACTTCCGCATCAACACCGAGAACATGGGCCAGTTCGAGCGGACGCTGATCATCGTCGACGAGGACGCCTACGTCCACTACGTCGAGGGCTGCACGGCGCCGATCTACACCTCCGACTCGCTGCACAGCGCCGTCGTCGAGATCGTCGTGAAGAAGGGCGCCCGCTGCCGCTACACGACCATCCAGAACTGGTCGAACAACGTGTACAACCTGGTCACGAAGCGGGCCACGGCCGCCGAGGGCGCCACCATGGAGTGGATCGACGGCAACATCGGCTCCAAGGTCACCATGAAGTACCCGGCCATCTGGCTGATGGGCGAGCAGGCCAAGGGCGAGACGCTGTCGCTGGCCTTCGCCGGCGAGAACCAGCACCAGGACTCCGGTTCCAAGATGGTGCACATGGCGCCGAACACGTCGAGCTCCATCGTGTCCAAGTCGGTGGCCCGCGCCGGGGGACGCACCTCGTACCGCGGCCTGGTCCAGGTCATGCCGCGTGCGCAGCACAGCGCCAGCACGGTGCGCTGCGACGCGCTCCTGGTCGACACCATCTCGCGGTCGGACACATACCCCTACAACGACATCCGCAACGACGACGTCTCGATGGGGCACGAGGCCACCGTCTCCAAGGTCAGTGAGGACCAGCTCTTCTACCTGATGAGCAGGGGCATGACCGAGGACGAGGCGATGGCGATGATCGTCCGCGGGTTCATCGAGCCGATCGCCCGCGAGCTGCCGATGGAGTACGCGCTCGAGCTGAACCGGCTCATCGAGCTGCAGATGGAAGGCGCTGTTGGGTGAGGTGGTCACCGGACCACACACCCAGCTTTGACGACGAGAGAGAGTAGATGAGTACCTCTGAATTGCCGGCCTCGACGCAGGAGCGGGCCGCCCAGCACGGCCTGACCGAGCACACCCACGGTGGTGCTGCGCTCGACGAGAGCAAACACGGCGGTAGCGCCTTCCACACCGTGGCGTCGTTCGACGTCGACGACCACCCCGTCCCGCGCGGCCGTGAGGAGGATTGGCGGTTCACGCCGATGGCGCGGATGCGCGGCCTGCACGACGACGCCGCGCTCGACGGGCACGACTACGAGGTCACCGTCGACGCCGACCCGCAGGTGAAGGTCGAGACGCTCGAGGCGGGCAACGCCCCCGTGCGTGGGTCGTCCGGGTACGTCCCGGTCGACCGACCCAGCGCACGGGCGTGGGCCGAGGCCGACAAGGTGGTGACCGTGACGGTCCCGCGCGAGGCGGTGACCGAGCAGCCCACGGTGATCCGGGTGAACGGCCTCAGCTCCGAGAAGGGCGCCGCCGGGCACGTCGTCGTTACCGCGGAGCGGTTCAGCCAGTCCGTCGTGGTGCTCGACTACGGCGGCTCGGCCGCGCTGGCCGACAACGTCGAGATCATCGCTGAGGAAGGCGCCAAGCTCGTCGTCGTGGCCGTGCAGGACTGGGCCGACGACGCCGTGCACGTGTCGCACCACCACGTCCACGTCGGCCGCGACGCCACCGTGAAGCACGCTGTCGTCGGCTTCGGCGGCGACCTCGTGCGGGTGTCGTCGTCGCTGGACTACGGCGGCCCGGGCGGCGACGCCGAGATGCTGGGGCTGTACTTCGCCGACAGCGGGCAGCACCTCGAGAACCGGCTGCTGGTCGACCACAACCAGCCGCACTGCCGCAGCGACGTGCTGTACAAGGGTGCGCTGCAGGGCTCGAAGGCGCACGCGGTGTGGATCGGCAACGTGCTGATCCGTCCGGAGGCCGAGGGCATCAGCACTTTCGAGCTCAACCGCAACCTCGTGCTCACCGACGGCGCGCGCGCCGACTCGGTGCCGAACCTCGAGATCGAGACCGGCGAGATCGAGGGGGCGGGCCACGCCAGCGCCACCGGAAGGTTCGACGACGAGCAGTTGTTCTACCTGCAGGCGCGCGGCATCCCCGCCGACGAGGCGCGCCGGCTGGTCGTCCGGGGCTTCTTCACCGAGCTGATCAACCGGATCGGTGTCCCCGAGATCGCCGAACGGCTCGTCGCCTCCGTCGAGCGCGAGCTGGCCATCAGCGAGCAGTGACGATGACGGCTACCACCATCACCGTCACGACCATGACCGCCACGACTGACACCACGACTGACCAAGACCTGCGAGTGAGGCATACGACATGAGCACCCTGGAGATCCGCGACCTGCACGTCTCCGTCGACACCGAGACCGGCCCGAAGGAGATCCTGCGCGGCGTCGACCTCACGGTCAGCAGCGGGCAGACGCACGCGATCATGGGCCCCAACGGCTCCGGCAAGTCCACCCTGGCCTACTCCCTGGCCGGGCACCCGAAGTACACCGTCACCAGCGGCACCGTCACGCTCGACGGCGAGGACGTGCTGGCCATGAGCGTCGACGAGCGCGCACGGGCCGGGCTGTTCCTCGCGATGCAGTACCCGGTCGAGGTTCCGGGTGTGTCGGTGTCGAACTTCCTGCGGACCGCGAAGACGGCCGTCGACGGCGAGTCGCCGAAGCTGCGCACCTGGGTCAAGGACGTCAAGAACTCGATGCAGAGCCTCGCGATCGACGACGCGTTCGCCGAGCGCGACCTCAACACCGGCTTCTCCGGTGGTGAGAAGAAGCGCCACGAGATCCTGCAGCTCGAGCTGCTGAAGCCGAAGTTCGCCGTTCTCGACGAGACCGACTCCGGTCTCGACATCGACGCGCTGCGCGTCGTCTCCGACGGCGTCAACCGGTTCACCGCCGACGGTGACAAGGGCGTGATGCTGATCACGCACTACACCCGCATCCTGCGCTACATCAAGCCGGACCACGTGCACGTGTTCATCGCCGGCCGCGTCGCCGAGGAGGGCGGCCCGGAACTGGCCGACAAGCTCGAGGAGCACGGCTACGTCGACTACGCCGGCGCCTCCGCCTGAGGGCGCCGGCCGGCATCGAGGAAGAGCATTGAGGAGAGCACCGTGGCGAACGACCTGACCAGCCCGCTGGACGTGGACCGGATCCGAAAGGACTTCCCGATCCTCGACCGGCGGCTGGCCGGCGACCACGCTCTGGCCTACCTCGACTCGGCGAACACGTCGCAGAAGCCGCAGGCGGTGATCGACGCGCTGACCGAGCACTATGCCCGCCACAACGCCAACGTCGCGCGGGCGGTGCACCAGCTCGGCGAGGAGTCGACCGCGGCGTACGAGGGCGCGCGCGATCGCATCGCCGCGTTCGTCGGCGCGGCGTCGCGTGACGAGATCGTTTTCGCCAAGAACGCGTCCGAGGCGCTGAACCTCGTCGCCAACACGCTGGCCAGCGGCCTGGCCGACGACCCCCGCTACCGGCTCGGGCCCGGCGACGAGATCGTCATCAGCGAGATGGAGCACCACTCCAACATCGTGCCGTGGCAGCTGGCCGCCCGGCGCACCGGAGCGACGCTGCGGTGGTTCGGGCTGACCGACGACGGCCGTCTCGACCTGTCCACGATCGACGAGCTGATCAACCCGCGGACGAAGATCATCTCCGTGGTGCACCAGTCGAACATCCTCGGCACGGTCAACGACCTCGCCCCGATCGTGGCCCGCGCACATGAGGTCGGCGCCCTGGTGATGGCCGACGCTTCGCAGTCGGTGCCGCACATGCCGGTCGACGTCGCCGCGTTGGGCGTGGACCTGCTGGCGTTCACCGGGCACAAGATGTGCGGGCCGACCGGCGTCGGTGTGCTGTGGGGCCGCGGTGCGGTGCTGGACGCGCTGCCCCCGTTCCTCGGCGGCGGCGAGATGATCGAGACGGTGTCCATGGAGGGCTCGACGTTCGCGGCGGTGCCGCACAAGTTCGAGGCCGGGACGCCGCCGATCGCGCAGGTCGTCGGGCTGGGCGCGGCGGTCGACTATCTCACCGGGCTGGACATGGCCAAGGTGTACGCGCACGAGCGGGAGCTCACCGGCTACGCGCTGCAGCGCTTCGCCGGTGTCGACGGCGTGACGATCATCGGCCCGGACACGCCCGAGGGTCGCGGCGGCACGATCTCGTTCACCGTCGACGGCGTCCACCCGCACGACGTCGGGCAGGTGCTCGACGAGCAGGGCGTCGCGGTGCGGGTGGGCCACCACTGCGCACGGCCGGTGTGCGTACGCTACGGAATACCCGCGACCACGCGGGCGTCGTTCTACCTGTACACCACGACCGACGAGATCGACGCTCTGGCCGACGGGTTGGAGCGGGTGAAGAGGTTCTTCCGGTGAGCGACAGCCTGTACCAGGAGATCATCCTGGACCACTACAAGTACCCGCACGGGCGCGGGCTGCGTGAGCCGTTCCAGGCCGAGGCTCACCACGTGAACCCGACGTGCGGGGACGAGATCACCGTGCGGGTGGCGGTGGACGGCGGCACGCTGACCGACGTGTCCTACGACGGTCAGGGCTGCTCCATCAGCCAGGCCTCGGCGAGCGTCCTGCACGACCTGCTCAGCGGGCAGGGCGTCGACGACGCGTTCGAGGTCGAGCGCGCGTTCGTCGAGCTGATGCAGGGTAAGGGTGAAGTCGAACCGGACGAGGACGTGCTCGGTGACGGGATCGCCTTCGCCGGCGTGGCGAAGTATCCGGCCCGGGTGAAATGCGCGTTGCTGTCCTGGATGGCGTTCAAGGACGCCGCATCGCGAGCACTGGCGACAGAAGGAGAAGTGACCCGCTGATGACCACCGGCACTGTTGACATCGAGGATGTCAAAGAAGCCCTGCGCGACGTGGTGGACCCGGAACTGGGTATCAACGTCGTCGACCTCGGGCTGATCTACGGCGTGTCCGTGGACGACGACGGCGTCGCCACCATCGACATGACGCTGACCAGCGCGGCCTGTCCGCTGACCGACCTGATCGAGGAGCAGGCCGCGTCCGCCACCGACGGGCTGGTCAAGGAATTGAAGATCAACTGGGTCTGGATGCCGCCGTGGGGCCCGGACAAGATCACCGACGAGGGGCGGGAGCAGCTGCGGGCGCTCGGCTTCAACGTATGAGCCGCTCGGCGCCGACGACCGTCGTGTTCGACCTCGGCGGTGTCCTCGTCGACTGGGATCCGCGGTACCTGTACCGCTCGTTGCTTGCCGACGACGACGCCGTCGAGTCGTTCCTCGCCGAGGTCACGACGCCGGAGTGGAACGCCGCGCAGGACGCCGGCCGCAGCTGGGACGACGCCGTGGCCGCCCTCACCGCGCAGCATCCGAACCATGCGGAGCTGATCGCGGCCTATCACCACCGGTGGACCGAGACCATCGGCGGACAGATCGACGGCACCGTCGACCTGCTGCGTGAGCTGCGAGACACCGGTGTCGGCCTGTACGCGCTGACCAACTGGTCCGACGAGAAGTTCCCGCACGCCGAAGAGCGCTTCGACTGGCTGTCGTGGTTCGAGGGCATCGTGGTCTCCGGCCGCGAAGGGCTCGTCAAGCCCGATGCCCGCATCTTCCGGGTGCTGCTCGACCGGTACGGCCTGGACCCGTCCGTTTCGGTCTTCATCGACGACAACCCGGCCAACGTCGAAGCCGCGCGCGAGCTCGGATTCACCGCACTGCGTTTCACCGGGAGCCAGCAGCTGGCCGGCTCGCTCGCCGAGCTGGGTCTGGTGCCGAACCGCAAGGAGGCCACGGCGTGAGCATCATGCCGATCCGGATCTGGGGCGATCCCGTTCTGCGCACCCCGTGCGACCCGGTCACGAAGTTCGACGGCGAGCTGCAGCGGCTGGTCGACGACATGTTCGAGACGATGTACGACGCTCCCGGCGTCGGGCTGGCGGCCAACCAGGTCGGTGTGTCGTTGCGGCTGTTCGTGTACGACGTGGGCGACGGGCTGAAGGGCGTCGTCGCCAACCCGGTCCTCGAGCAGTTCGAAGGCGAGCAGGTCGGTGAGGAGGGCTGCCTGTCGGTGCCCGGCCTTGCCTACGACCGGCGCCGCGCGATGTACGCGACGGTGTCCGGGGCGGACGTGCACGGCGAGCCCGTCCGGGTGGCGGGCGAGGGGTTGCTGGCCCGCTGCTTCCAGCACGAGACCGACCACATCAACGGCGAGATCTACGTCGACAAGCTCGACCGTGGCGAGCGCAAGTCCGCGCTGAAGGCGATCCGCGAAGCCGACTGGGCACGCGAGCCGTCGGTCGGCTGAACCGCCGTTGTGGGCGAGCGTCCGGCTCGCAACCACCGAGGCGCGAAATCACTACGGGTCTGTTGTCGGTGTGGGTATCGTTGCGGTATGGCGTTCGAGAGAATCACCGTCGATCATCGGATCATGGGCGGCGTGCCGTGTATCCGTGGTACGCGTGTCCCGGTAGCGACCGTGGTGGGCCTCATCGCTGAAGGTTTGGCGCCGACGGACATCGTGAACGACTACCCGCAGCTCACGGTTGACGACGTCCGCACGGCTCTCGAGTATGCACCCGCGGTAGTGGATGCCCGTGAGGTACCACTGCTCGCATCCGCATGAAGATTCTTTCGACGAATGTCTCAGTAGGCGGCTCAGCGACCTGTTGAGGGGTGCAGGCCACGATCCGGTCCATGTCGCTGACGCCGGTCTTCTTGGTGCCCCTGATGAGGAAGTCATGGCGGCGGCAGTGGCTGATGGACGAGTGTTGATATCGGCCGACGCCGACTTCGGTGAGCTTCTCGCATCGAGCAATGCGACGTTGCCGAGCGTCGTCCTGCTTCGGCGATCGGAACGCCAGGCGCACGAGCAGGCGGCCGTACTTCTCGAGAACCTGCCGTTGATATCCGATGAGTTGGACGCAGGCGCCCTGGTCGTGGTCACGAGTGACCGAATGCGGATCCGATCGCTACCTCTCCGGCAGCGGTCTTTTCATCCGCCGGCTGATGAGCGAACGAGTATCACTCCCTTTGGGCCTGCTCACGCGCCGTTGACGTCGGTGAGAATCGAGTAGACCGACGTCGTGGCGCAGACGAACAGCCGGTTGCCCTTCGGGCCGCCGAACGTGAGGTTGGCGACCGGCTCCGGCACACGCAGCGTTCCCAGCGCGGTGCCGTCTGCGTCGATGCAGCGCACACCGTCGCGAGTGGCGGCCCAGAGGCGTCCCAGGCGGTCGACGCGGACGCCGTCGACCCCGCCGCCGCTGCCGGCGAGAACGTCGCCGCCACTCAGCCCGCCGTCGATGGTGACGTCGAACGCACGGATGTGGTCCCTGCCGCTGTCGGTGACGTACAACCGCCGCTCGTCCGGCGAGAAGGCCAGCCCGTTCGGCCGGTCGAAGTCGTCGCCCACGACGTGCACGGTGCCGGACCCCGGGTCGATCCGGTAGACGTGGCAGGCGCCGATCTCGGAGTCGGCGCGGTGGCCCTCGTAGTCGCTGTCGATGCCGTACGCCGGATCGGTGAACCAGACCGACCCGTCCGAGCCGACGACGACGTCGTTGGGGCTGTTCAGCCGCTTACCGTCGAATCGGTCGGCGAGCACCGTGATGCTGCCGTCGGGCTCGGTGCGGGTGACCCGCCGCCGGCCGTGCTCGCAGCTGACCAGCCGGCCCTGTCGGTCGAGGGTGTGCCCGTTGGCGTACCCCGAGGGCGCGCGGAACACGCCGACGGTCCCGGTCGGCTCGTCCCAGCGCAGCATCCGGTCGTTCGGGATGTCGCTCCAGATCAACTGCCGCCACGCGGGCACGTAGACCGGGCCCTCGGTCCACCGGCAGCCGGAGGCGAGGCGTTCGAGCCGAGCGTCGCTCTTCACCCGGAACCAGCTCGCCCAGGGCTCGAACGTCGCGGGAGAAGTGTCGGCCATGCGCAGATCTCATCACATCGCCAGCCGTACCGCCGCGGCGTAGCGTGGGTCCATGAACGACTCCGCACCGACCGCCGCCCCCGAGGCGCCCGGTGAGCTGGCTCGCCGGCTCGACGACGCCGGGTACCTGGCCGACGACGGCCTGGCGACGGCGGCGTTCCTGGCGCTGCGGATGCACCGCCCGCTGTTCCTCGAGGGTGAGGCGGGCGTCGGCAAGACGTCGCTGGCGCGGGCTCTGGCGGTCGTGCTGGACGCGCCGCTGATCCGGCTGCAGTGCTACGAGGGCGTCGACGCCGCCCAGGCGCTGTACGACTGGGACTTCCCGCGCCAGCTGCTGCACCTGCGGGCGTCGGAGGCCGCCGGCGTCACCGACGTCGACCGCCTGGAGCACGAGCTCTACGACCGCAGGTTCCTGCTCGCCCGGCCCCTGCTGCGAGCGCTGGAGACGTCGCCGTCGGTGTTGCTGGTCGACGAGGTGGACCGGGCGGACGACGAGTTCGAGGCGTTCCTGCTCGAGGTGCTGTCCGACTTCACCATCTCGATCCCCGAGATCGGCACCGTCCGGGCGCAGCATCCGCCGGTCGTTGTCGTGACCAGTAACCGGACCCGCGAGGTCCACGACGCGCTGAAGCGCCGCTGCCTGTACCACTGGCTGGCGCACCCCTCGTTCGAGCGCGAGGTGGCCGTGATCCGGCGGCACCTTCCGGGCGTGCAGGACCGCCTCGCCGACGACGTCGCCCGCGCGGTGCAGCGCATGCGCGCCGACGATCTGCTCAAGCCGCCCGGGCTGGCCGAGTCCATCGACTGGGTCACCGCGCTGGCGGCGCTCGGCGCCACCGAGCTGAACGCGGAGCTCGCGGCGCGGACCCTGGGCGCGGTGCTGAAGTACCAGGAGGACACCGACCGGGTGCTGGGCGGGGTGGACGAGCTCGTCGCGGGCGGGTCAGGCCCGTGACCGGGGCGGCCGCGCCGCGCGACGCCGTCGAGGTGCTCGTGGGGTTCACGCGCCGGCTCGGGGACGAGGGCGTTGTCGTGTCGCCAGGCCGGGTGCACGCGATGCTCGAAGCGCTCGGCGAGCTCGACGCGGGGTCGATGCGTGCCGTCTACTGGTCCGGGCGGGTGACGCTGTGCGCGTCTCCGGAGGAGGTCGAGCGTTACGACCGGGTGTTCGCCGACTACTTCTCCGGACACCGGCCGCGCCCGCGCGTGCGGGTCCAGCTCCCGGAGCCGACACGGCCGGTCGCGGTGCCGGCGGACCCGTCCGGCAGGTCCGAGGACGACGACGCCGCACCACCGGACCGGCTCGCCACCGCCAGCCGGATGGAGGTGCTGCGCCACCGCGACGTGGCCGAGCTCGGCCCGGACCAGCGCGCCGAGGTGCACCGGTTCGTCAGCATGCTGACCCCGGCCGCGCTCGAACGGGTGACCCGCCGGATGCACCCGGCATCGTCCGGGCGGGTCGACGCGCACCGCACCGTACGGTCGATGTTGCGCCACGGCGGCGAGCCCGCGGAGCTGCGCCGGCACCGGCAGGCGCGCCGGAACCGCCGGCTGGTGTTCCTGGTCGACGTCAGCGGCTCGATGGCGCCGTACGCGGACATGACGCTGCGGTTCGCGCACGCCGCGTGCCGGGCACGGCCGGGCACCGAAGTATTCACCGTCGGCACCCGGCTGACCCGCATCACGCGTGAACTGCGCGGACGCGACCCGCAGGCGGCGCTGTCGGCCGCCACCGCGGCGGTGGCCGACTGGAGCGGCGGCACCCGCCTCGGTGACGAGGTGAAGGAGTTCCTCGACCGCTGGGGCCGGCGCGGCACCGCTCGCGGCGCCGTCGTCGTCATCGCCAGTGACGGCTGGGAACGCGGCGACCCGGCGTTGCTGGGCACGCAGATGGAACGGCTCGCCCGGCTGGCCCGCACCGTCGTGTGGGTCAACCCGCACCGCGGCCGCGCCGGCTACGCGCCGCGGACGGGCGGCATGCGGGCCGCGTTACCGCACGTCGACCAGCTCGTCGCGGGGCACTCCGTGGACGCGATGCAACGCCTGGCCCGGCTGCTGGCGGCGCAGCCGGCGGTGGGAGATGCTGTGGACCATGCGTGAGGTGATGGACGACCTGGTCGCGGCGGTCGACGGCGGGCATCGTGCCGGGCTGGTGACCGTCGTGCGCACGTTCCAGTCGGCGCCGCGGCCGCCGGGAGCGTCGATGGTCGTCAGCCACACCGGTGAGGCGGTCGGCAGTGTCTCGGGCGGGTGCATCGAGGCGGCGGTCTACGAACTCGCCGGCGAGGTCGTCGCCGGACGCGAACCGACCATGCAACGGTACGGCGTCAGTGACGACGACGCGTTCGCCGTTGGTCTGACCTGCGGCGGGACCATCGACGTGTTCGTCGAGGCGGTGAGCGGCGAGACGTTTCCGCAGCTACCGGCGGTCGCCGACGCCGTCGCCCGGGGTGAGCCGGTGGCGGTGGCCACCGTCGTCTCCGGCCCCGGCGACGTCGGCGCCCATCTCGTCGTCGGGGCGGAGCACGTGTCGGGCACGCTGGGTGGTCAGCGGCTGGACGACGCGGTGGCCGACGATGCCCGCGGCATGCTCGAGCAGGGGATGACCGGCGTGCGCCGCTACGGCGCGGACGGCGAGCGGCGTATGGACGACCTGGAGGTGTTCGTCCAGTCGTTCGCGCCGCGGCCGCGGATGCTGGTGTTCGGCGCGATCGACTTCGCGGCGGCTCTGGTGAGGGTCGGCCGGTTCCTTGGCTATCACGTCACCGTCTGCGACGCCCGCCCGGTCTTCGCGACGCCGCGCCGGTTCCCGGACGCCGACGAGGTCGTGGTGAGCTGGCCGCACGACTATCTGGCCGAAGCCGAGGTCGACGAGCGGACCGTCGTCTGCGTCCTGACCCACGACCCGAAGTTCGACGTCCCGCTGCTGGAGGCCGCGGTGCGCACACCCGCCGCCTACATCGGGGTGATGGGGTCGCGGCGCACCCACGAGGACCGGATGGCGCGGCTGCGCGAGCAGGGCGTGAGCGACGCGGAACTGGCCCGGCTGTCGTCGCCGCTCGGCCTCGACCTGGGCGGACGCACACCGGAGGAGACGGCGGTGTCGATCGCCGCCGAGATCGTCGCCGCCCGGTGGGGCGGGACCGGGCGCCGGCTGCGCGACATCGGCGGACCGATCCACCGTGACGAGCGGGGCACCGCATGACCGCCGCGCCGGCCGCCGGGCTGGTGCTGGCCGCGGGCGAGGGACGGCGCTTCGGCGCGCCGAAGGCGACGGTCGAGCTGGACGGCGAGCGCCTCGTCGACCGTGCCGTCCGGCTGCTGGCCGACGGCGGCTGCCGGCCGGTGGTGGTCGTCGACGGCGCGGTGCCGCTGACGGTCCGCGGCGCGCGGGTCGTGCACCACGAGGACTGGTCGTCGGGCATGGGCTCGTCGCTGCGGGCGGGACTCGAGGCGCTGCGTGCCGAGGCCACCGGCGCCGTCGTGGTGGTGCTGGTCGATCAGCCGTGGCTGGGGCCGGAGTCGGTGCGGCGGTTGCGCGCGGCCCGGGCCGGCGGCGCGTTCGTCGCGGTGGCCACGTACGGCGGGCAGCGTGGCAACCCGGTGCTGCTGGCTCGGGAAGTGTGGGACGACGTCGCCGCGCTGGCGCAGGGCGACGTCGGCGCGCGGGCGTTCATGACCGCGCGTCCGGAGCTGGTGACGTCGGTGGCCTGCGACGACACCGGGCGCCCCGACGACGTCGACGTCCCGGAGGACCTGCCCGGCAGGTGACTCGTGCCCACCAGCCGACGGCTCGTTCCCGCAGCGGGCTCGACGTACAACTGAGCGTCGCATAGACAACTGAGCGCCGAACGGCGGCCCGTTCGCGCCCGCATCCGGCGCTCAGTTGTATGTCCAGCGCTCACATGTATGTCGGTGCGGCCGTTCACCGATCGCCGGCCGCGGATTCCCGGTCTTCGACGGAGCCGTCGCCGCGCCACATCGGAACGACGGCGACGATGCCGCTGTCGGTGTCGAGGCCGTGCTCGGCGTACACCTCGTGTCGGTGGTCGGCCAGGCCGTCCGTCGAACCCGACACCGACGTCCCCTGCCCATGATCATCAACGATCCTCCGTGCCATGACCCGGATCATCGTTGATGATCATGGGCGGGGCGGCGTCGGCCAGTGCGCTCAACGCGGCGGTGAAACAGGCCTGCGGCGGCTGCACGAGCCCGGCGCCGACCTGCCCGGTTCCGGCCACCCGGCCCGCCATGCCGGTGTTGATCTGCGGCAGGATGCCGGTGCGGGCGACGAGGGAGACGTCGATCCCGGTGGGCGCGCCACTGAAATCCAGGATCGGAAAGGCGTAGGCGGGGTTCTCGGCCAGCGTGATCTCGTACATCGCCCGGCTGGTCCGCAGCGCGTCGGGCACGCTGCCGCCGACGAAGCGGACGATCGCGGGCGCGGCGGCCATCGCGAACCCGCCGATGCCCATGGTCTCGCAGATGGTGGAGTCGCCGATGTCCGGATTCGCGTCGTCCGGTCCGAAGCTTCCGAGGAACAGCCCGTCGGGGGTGTTCGCCGGCGCGGTGAACCACCTCGAGCCCGTTCCGGAGACCTGGACGCCGAAGTCGGTGCCGTTGCGCGCCATCGTGGTGACGACCGTCGAGCCGTCGATGCCGGCGGCCGCGGACGTCTGCAGCTTGCCGGCCGGCATGACCAGGTTGAGGAAGAAGTGGTCGTTGCCGGAGACGAACCGGACTGCCTCGGCGATCCGCGTCCCTGGCGCGTCACTGTCGATCAGGTCCGGCAGCAGCTCGCGCAGCAGCATCAGGGTGCCGGCGCGGTTGCGGTTGTGGCCCTCGTCGCCCATCTGCACCATCTGCGCGACGATGCCCTTGACGTCGACGCGCCCGTGCCTGCGCACCGCGTCCCGCAGCTGTGGCCCCAAGACGTCGGTCATCCACCGCAGCCGGTCGAGGACGTCGGGGGAGTAGGCGCCGTAACGCAGCACGGCCCCGAGGCCCTCGTTCAGTGAGCACCACGCCGTGCCGTCGTTCGCCTCGTCACGCAACTCGAACATCCACATCGACGGCGACACGACGCCGGCCATCGGGCCGACGGCGCCGCGATGGTGACAGGGCTCGAGGGTGATGCGGGCGCCGGAGTCCAGCATCGACTCGGCTTCCTCCGGCGTGTCCGCCAACCCTTCGAACAGCAGGGCGCCGATCAGTGCGCCGCGCATCGGCCCGGACGCGTGTTCCCACGACAGCGGGGGACCGGCGTGCAGGAACTCGCCCCGGCGCAACCCCAGCGCCTCGTGTGCGGGACGGACGTCGACGAGCTCGGCGGTGGCGGCGAGCATCCGTTCGACGGCGGCGGCGTTGGCCGCGGCCCGGCGCGGATCGGCGGCGACGCGGACCAGGTCGTCCTCGGTGCCCGGCAGCGGCGGGCGCCAGTCGACCGCGGCGACGGGAACGGCCTGCGCTGTCAGCGCGTCGGTGAACAGCTCCACCCCCGCGGTGATCACGCTGGGTTCGCTGTGCAGCAGTGCGTCGCTCATCGTCGGGCCTCCACGAGCTCGACAGCGGTGCGGGTGGCCTCCGCGTTGGACAGGTGCACCGACGCCCCGGCGTCGCGCAGCGTCGTGGCCTGCCGCGTCAGTCCCTGCGGGTCGTCGGCGGTGCCGACGAGCGAGACCACGACGGCGAGGTCGCGTTCCTGTGCGCCGGCGTGTTCGCGTGCCTCGCTGATCGCCGGGGCCAGTTCGCCGGCCGGGTCCGGGTGCGCGCCGTGGCCGAGCACGACGTCCAGCAGGACGACGCCGCAGGCGGGGTCGTCCGCCGCGGCGAGCAGCCGCTCGATCCGCAGCGTGTTGTCGATCATGGGGTGGGCGCGTCCGCGGGTCAGCGCGTCGTCCCCGAAGTCGATCATGACGTGCCCGTCGCCCGGACGTCCCCATGGCGGTGCGCCCTCGGGCAGCGCCCAGTCGGCCCGCAGCGGGGTGTTCGACCGGACCGGGCCGAGCGCGGCACTGGCGATCAGCATCGCCTCGTCGCAGAGCGTCCCTCCGGAGAAGATCCCGTTGACGTGCCCGTGCGGCCGGCTCCGCGGCGTGGGCGCGGGCCAGGACCGCGGTGCCCGCCACGGCGCGCCGACGGTTTCGGCGACGCTCTCGGCGACGGCGGTCAGGTCCGGTCCGCCCGCGCCGAGCGGGGCGACGACGACCGGCTTGCCGGCAGACTCGGCTCGCGTGTGCACGAGATCGGCGACGGCGGGCGCCGGAGGCTTGCCGAGCACGACGACGACCTCGGTGGCATCGTCGTCGGCGAGCAGGTCGAGCGCGGCGAGCGTGGACGCGCCGCCGACCTCTGCGGACATGTCACGCCCGCCGACGCCGAGGCAGTGGCTGACACCCACGTCGACCGCGTCGAGCAGGCTCATCACGTGCTGGGCTCCCGTGCCGGACGCGGCCACGATGCCGACGGGTCCCGGCCGGACGACGTTGGCGAAGCCGAACCCGGTGCCGCCCACGACGGCCGTGCCGCAGTCCGGGCCCATCACCAGGACGCCGCGCGCGGCGGCCGCGCGTTTCAGCCGGACCTCCTGCTCGACGGGCACGTTGTCGGAGAACACGATCACCGGGAGCTCGTGCTCGACGGCGTCCATGGCCTCGACGAAGGCGTGCGCGCCGGGGGTGGAGACGAACGCCACCGTGGCGTCGCCGTCGCGTGCGGCCGCCGTCACGGTGCGCGGTGGCGCGGTGGCGGCATCGCCGGACGGGCCCGGGCGACGGTGCCCGGCCAGAGCAGTGTCCAGCGCGCACAGCGCCCCCGGCAGCGCGTCGTCGTCGGCCGTCTCGACCGCGACGACGAGGTCGTTCGGCCCGGCTCCGGCGGGGCGCTGGAACCCCATGCCGTCCAGCAGGTCGAGGTTCAGCTCGGTGGCCATGGCGACCATCGCGGCGACAACGCCGGGCTCGGCCGCCACCGATCGGCTGACCTGCATCAACGTGACGGAGTCGTGGTAGCTGCCGGTGCGGACGTCGAGATGGCGGGGCATCTCACCTCCTGGGAACGGCGACGGGCGGATTGGGGGCGGGCGGATGCGGTGTGCCGAGTGCGGTGCGCAGGCCGAGGCAGAGCGCGGCGCCGGAGGTGTGCCCGACGCGCAGCAGGCGCTCGTGTGCGGCGTCCAGGTCGTCGGACGGACCGTCGAGCGCGTCGAGCAGGGCTGTCAGCGCGGGCACGGCGCGGCCCGACGCGGCGTGCCGGAGCAGGCCGGCGGAGACGGCGGTCGTGCGCTGCCACGGCCGCGCGGCGTCGACGGCGGCCGCGAGCCGGTCGCGTCGCGGGTGTTCGCCGGTGGCGTGCCACGTGACCAGGGCGGCGGCGAGGACGTCGTCGCCGGCCGGGGTGAGCCCGGGGCCGAACCCCAGCAGCGCGAGCACGGCGGCCTCCAGCGCGGCCGGATCACCGCCGGCGGTGGCGAGTGCGCGCGCCCGCGCCAGCAGCGCCGGGTCGACCGGCGGCACGGACCGTGCGGCGCGGGCACGGCAGCGCTCCGGATCGGTGACGTGCGCCTGCGGCACCCGGCGCCACCGGCGCGCGCGGATGCGGACGCCGCCGAGCTCGACCTGCCCGTCTCCGACGGCGGCCGGATCGCCGCAGAGTACCGGTGGCAGCCGCGTCGAGACGGTGAGCGCGCACGGCAGCGCGACGGCGTCGTCGGCCGCCACGGCGATCAGTTCGTCGTCGGCCCGGACGGCCACGAGCCGGCGGGTCGCGGCCACGACCCGGGCCGGGCGACGCGGACCGCGCAGCAGGGTCGCCACCGGTGCCGCGCCGACAGCGGGGACCTCCCGCGCGGCGCGGACGACCCGGTCGGTCGCGGCGGTGGGGACGGACACCGGCACACCTCCGTGACGTCCCGGCGCGCCGGGAGCTTGGTACTGCCCAGAACGTAGCCGGGCCGCTACCGTCTCTCGCATGGGAAAACTTGCCAACGATGGCGTCCCGGCTTCGCCGGAGTTGCCAGCGGGCGAGGGCCACCGGGCGGCGCGCCCCTCGCCGCCGGGCCCGGAGGTCACCTGGCCGACCCACGCGGTGCCGGGGCTGACCATCCGGAAGGCGATGGATATCCCGGCGCTGGCGGGGGCGCGGCTGCTGGCCGGCGCCGGCGGCATGGAGCGTGTCGTGCAGCGCGCGAACGTCATGGAGGTGCCGGACATCCTGCCGTGGGTGAAGCCGCACGAGCTGCTGCTCACCACCGGATATCCGCTGCGCAACACGCCGCAGGGCCTGCCCTCGCTGGTGACCGAGCTGAACGCGCGCGGTCTGGCCGCGCTGGCGGTCAAGCTGCACCGCTACCTGGACGCGCTGCCGGACGAGATGGTCGACGAGGCCGAGCGGCTGGGCATGCCGTTGTTGCTGCTGCCCGATGCGGTCGGGTTCGACGACATCCTGAACCAGGTGCTCACCGGGGTCCTGCACCGGCAGGCGTCGGCCCTGGAACGTTCGTGGGAGGTGCACCACGCCCTGCTCTCGGTGGTGCTGGACGGCGGCGGGCTACGCGAGGTGGCCGGCAAGACGTCGGCCGTGCTCGGGGTGTCGGTGTTCATCACCACGCCCGACGGCCGGGTGCTGGCCGAGGCCGGCGGCGAGGACGAGCTCGCCGGGTGGCGCGAGACCAGCTGTTTCGACCCGTCCGGGCGGTTCCGCACCGAGCACGAGCGCGGCGGGATCCACAGCTGCGGCGACACGCCCGGCAGCCATGCCGTGGTTCCGGTGGTCGCCGGGCGGGTCGACCACGGCCGCATCGTCGCGTTCGCCCGCGACCGCCAGCTCGACGGCAACGACATCAACGTCCTCGAGCGGGCGGCGACGGTGGCCGCACTGGCGGTGAACAAGCAGCTCGCGGTGACCGCGGTCGAGAGCAAGTACCGCGGCGACTTCCTCCGGGACGTGCTGGCCGGCCGCGCGGGCGACCGCGACCAGGTCGTCGAGCACTGCGAGTCGCTGGACTGGGACGTCGACCGCGACCTCGTCGTCGTGGTGGCCGAGCTCGACCCCGAGGCGCGTCCCGCGAGCGCGGCGGCTCCGCACCGCCGTCCCGCCCAGGAACGCTTCGCCGGGGCGTGGCACACCGTGGTGACCCGCCGCGACCCACGCGCCGCCGTCGTCGGCTTCGCGCAGGAGGTCGTCGCGTTGTTGCCGGTGCCGCAGGACGGTGACGCCGACGCCGTCGTGCGCGAGATGGTCCGGCAGGTCGCAGGCGACGGCGGTGGCGGGCGCCGCGCGTTCTCCACCGGGGTCAGCCGCATCGTGCACGACCCCGCCGAGCTGCCCACCGCCTACGAACAGGCGCGCCGCGCCGTGCAGGTGGGCAGGCAGCTCGAGGGCGGCGCCGCACTGGCGCACTTCGACGGCCTGGGGTCGTTCCGGCTGCTCAGCCAGATCGAGGACAGTGCCGAGCTGCGCGGGTTCGCCCACGAGACGCTGCACGAGCTGGCCGACACCGGCGACCCCGAGATGGCGGACCTGCGGCACACCCTGAAGGTGCTGCTGGACACGAACCTGAACGTGGCCGAGGCCGCCCGGCAGCTGCATTTCCACTACAACACGCTGCGCTACCGCATCGGCAAGCTCGAACGCATGGTCGGGCCGTTCACCACCGACCCGGAGCTGCGCCTGGACCTCGCGCTCGCGCTGAAGGTGCTGCAGATGCGCGGCCTCGACTGAGTCGTCGAACAGCCCTCGCCAAGACGAACGTACGTGATATTCTTGACGTGCGTACGGGAGGTGTTTCTGGTGACGGTCACCGCGTCGGAGTTGCGGCAGAACGTCTATCGGCTGCTGGACGAGGTGCTCGAGAGCGGCGCGCCGCTGGATATCGAACGCAACGGCCGGCGGCTGCGGATCGTGGCCGTCGAGTCGCCGTCGAAGCTTGCCCGGCTCACGCCACATCCGGACACGACCGTGGGGGATCCCGAGGATCTTGTCCACGTGGATTGGTCGGGTGAGTGGAGCCCGTGATCCTGCTCGATACGCACGTCGTCGTGTGGTTGTACCAGGACGCTGAGCGGCTGATTCCCGAATCGACTCGGCAGGCGCTGGACGCACATTCGTTGGTGTTGTCCCCGTTCGTCCGGCTGGAACTGCAGTATCTCAACGAGGTCGGCAAGGTGACGGTTGCCGCAGAGTCGATCGTCGACGAACTGGCGGCCAAGCTGGAGATGATCCACTCCGACCCGCCATCGGCTCAGATCTGCACTGTTGCCACGACCCTCCGGTGGACGAGAGATCCCTTCGACCGGCTCCTCTCCGCCCAGGCAACGGCGACGGACATGCCGCTGGTCACCAAGGACCGAACGATTCGACAGAACCTTCCACTCGCGCGCTGGGACGAGGACTTCTGACCCCAACCACACAGCCGAAGGAGTGCTGATCACCGTGCCGAAACCACCGTTGCCGCAGGAAGTCGGCGAGTTCCTCGCCAAACCGAACCCGGCCGTCATGACCACCGTGCGACCGGACGGGCAGCCCGTCTCGGTGGCGACGTGGTACCTGTGGCGTGACGGGCGGGTGCTGGTCAACCTCGACGAGGGACGCAAGCGGCTGGAGCACCTGCGCCACGACCCGCGGGTCAGCCTGACCGTCCTGGACGAGGGCAACTGGTACACGCATGTCAGCGTCCAGGGCCGGGTGGTCGAGCTGACTGAGGACGCCGAGCTGGCCGACATCGACGCGCTGGCCCAGCACTACATCGGCCAGCCCTACCCGACGCGGGACCGCCGCCGGATCAGTGCGTGGATCGAGGTCGACCGCTGGCACGGGTGGGGTTCGATGGAGAACACCGACGTCGAGCACCACCACGGCGTGCGGCTCTGAGCGCTGCCCTACGCCGGGACGGCGCCGTCACGCAGGCCGACGGCGTCGTGGCGCCAGAAGATCTCCGGGTACACCAGCGTGCCGGTCATCCAGGGCTCGACGGCGTCGAGCCGCACGACCTGGAAAGCGGGGTCGGGGATGCGCAGCGACGGCTTGCGGAACCCGAGCTGACCCGCCGGCTCGAACCCGAACCGCGGATAGAAGCCGGGCTCGCCTTCCAGGAACACCAGCGGCACCGAACGGATGCGCATGATCTCGAGCCCGCGCCGGACCAGCGCCGCCCCGACGCCCCGACGCTGTGAGTCCGGCAGTACGCCCAGCGGGCTGAGCACCCGGACGCCGACGAGGCGTTCGGGCGCGTCGAGAAGCGCGGGTGTGAACATCACGTGCCCGATGACGTGATCGCCGTCCTGTGCGACGAGGGACAGGCCCTCGCCCGGGACGACCAGCGTGCGCAGGTCGTCGGTGAGATCGGCGACCGCGGCTCCGTGCTCGTCACCGAACGCCTGCAGGTGGATGTCGCGGACCGCACGCCGGTCGCCGGCGTGTTCGAGGCGGAGCTTCATACGGGCGACGTTAAAGGCCGCCTCCGACAGCCTGCACACGGTTTTCCGCTGGCACGGGCTCGACCGCGGACCGGAGAAGTCAAGACGCACAGCTCACAAGGTGGGTTTCGTTCCCGAACGCCAGACCGGCGTCGTCCAGGTACTCACTCAACTCATGCTCCAAGTCCGCGACCAGCGCCGCCTGTCGTTCAGTGGTCAGGGCACTCAGCGGGGCGGCCAGCGGCGAGCCGGCGGCCTCGCGCCGGACGAACTCCGGCACCGTCGGGAAGCGTTCCTCGCCGATGGCGATCAGGATGCTGACCTCGGCGAACCCGGCTGCGTGTGCGTCCGCCCGCAGCGTTTCGGGAGCACCGAGCGCGAACGGCGAGGCCATCATCGCGGCCGCCGACTGCCCAGCGTGCCTGCCGAGGGCACGCGCGAACGTGTCGTAGACCGGGTGGTGCGCGAGCGAACGCAACACACTGAACGTCACGCGGCCGCCCGGGGCGGTCACTCTGCGCATCTCGCCGAGCGCGGCGACCCGATCGTCGAAGAACTGAACCGCCTGCTGGCAGAGCACGGCGTCGAACGTGGCGTCGTCGAACGGCAGGTCGGTGACATCCGCCTGGTGGAACTCGACCGCCGCGTCCGCGTCGGCCGTGACCCGTCGCGCGGTAGCGAGCATGTCCGGATTGATGTCGATTCCGGTGACCGTCCCGGTGTGCCCCAGGCGTCGTGCCGCCGCCCGCGCGACGGCACCGGTCCCGCACCCGACGTCGAGCACCCGCGCGCCGGGGAGCACGGCCGCGTGGTCCACCAGGCGCCGGGCGAACGGTTCGAAGATCACCGGGACCAGGTACTCCTCGTAGGCGGCGGCCGCATCGTCGCGCAACTGCCAGCCGGTACCGGTTCTGGTCTCTGCGGTTGTGGTGGTGTCGCTCATCTGCGTTCTCCTCTCCGACGGTGGCAGCATGGCAGTGCTCCGACGGCTCGTCATGGGTGAAAACACGGGTCGTGGCCCGGGTCGCTGCACGCTCCATCACCCGCGTTCTGTGGCAGTCTGGGTCAGTGCCACACGACGTGGTGGGCGAGCTGACCGAGCAGGGGAATGCGGCGTTGGCCTCCTGCGACTGGTCGACCGCGCGCGAATGCTTCGAACGAGCCCGCGAGGTGCGCGAGACGCCGGAAGTGCTCGACGGACTCGGGCGGGCCGTCTATTGGCAAGGTGAGTACCAGCACGCGCTTCATCTGCGTGAGCGTGCGTATGCGGGCTACCGCCGGCGTGACGACCGCCGCTCGGCCGGACTTGTCGCGGTGCAGGTGGCGCAGCTGTACGGGCTGATATCCGGCAACGCGGCAGCCGTCGACGGCTGGCTCGGGCATGCGCGGCGGATGCTCGCCGACGGCGGAGACTGCGTGGAACGCGGATGGCTGGAGCTGTTTCTGGGTTGTGTCACGTCCGATCCCGCCGAACGGGAACGGCGCACCCGGTCGGCCGCCGCGGCGGGCCGGCGCCTGCGCTCGCCCGACCTGGAATTCGACGCGCTCGGCTACCTCGGCCTGGCGCGGCTGGAGGCCGGTGCGGTCGACGAGGGCATGCGGCTGATGGACGAAGCGGTGGCCGCGGTCGCGAGCGGACTCGTCGGCGATGCGTGGGCAGCCGGGGAGATCTACTGCACCCTCTTCCACGGCTGCGAGATGGTGCTCGACGTCCGCCGCGCGGAGCAGTGGATGCGCGCGGTCGACGCCTACGTCGAGCGCACCGGAGAGCTGCCGATCTCGGCGATCTGCCGGATGCACTACGGCGGACTGCTCATGGCGGCCGGGCGATGGGACGAGGCCGATCATGAGCTCACCGAGGCGTTGCGGATCTACCGGAACACCTCCTGGGGCACTCGGTTCGAGCCGCTGCTGCGGCTGGCCGACCTGCGGGTCAGACAGGGACGTTTCGACGAGGCCGAGCGGCTGATGGACGGGTTCGAGGACCACGGTTCCGCTGCGGGGCCGCGGGCGCGGCTGTTGCTGGTTCAGGGTGAGCCGCGGCTCGCGCGTTCGGTGGTGGACCGCGCGCTGGGTGACGGCTGCTGGCTGTCCACGGCACCGATGGTCGCGCTCCGCGTTGAGGTGGCGCTGGCTTGCGATGCGGTCGACGAAGCGCGCGCGGATGCCGACGACCTCGCCCGGTTGGCCGCCGACACGGACTCGACGTGGCTGCGCGGGCTCGCCGCACTGTCGCAGGCGAGAGTCATGCTGGCCGCTGCCGACGATCCGGCGAAAGCCCAAGTCGAACTGGAAGGGGCGCTTGCGGCCTTCGCCGAGTCGGGCTTGCCGTTCGAACTCGCGACGGCGCGGCTCGACCTGGCGGCTCTGCTCGTGGACACGACGCCGGAGGTGGCCCGTAGCCACGCCCGATACGCCGCGGACGGCTTCCTGCGGCTGGGCGCGCGTCGGGAGGCTGACGTCGCCGCACACCTGCTCCGGCGCCTCGGCGAGCCCACCAGGAAGGCGCCCCGGCCCGACGGGGTCCTCACCGAGCGGCAGAACGACGTGTTGAGGTTGCTCGCGGAGGGACTGTCCAACACCGAGATCGCCCGGCGCCTCGTCATCAGCCCGCGGACCGCGGAGCACCATGTCGGCAACATCCTGTCTGCGCTGGGACTGCGCAGCCGTGCCGAAGCCGCTGCCTACCTGCTCAGACATCCTCAGCAGGACTGAGCCGGCGGCACACCGGGTCACCGCCCCGTCGGAGGCCGGGCGCAGAGGTTGCCGATGGCGTTGCGGTGGGATCGGTAGATCATGCCCATGCCGGACACGCCCTCGGTGCCTAGGTTGCCTCCATCGTGTCCAACAGGGTGGCATACGTCGCCTGAACGGATCCGGATCAGGCCGCGGCATGTTGCCGGCACCGGCAGTTGCCGCCCGGACGAGGAGGCGTCACGTGGCATTCGGCTGGAAAGTGGTCCATGGCGGCAAGACCCCTCCGCCGGGCGAGGTCGTCCGGCCCGACGAGCGACTGTCGTGGGGGAGGACCGTCGGGCTCGGCGCCCAGCACGTCGTCGCGATGTTCGGCGCGACGTTCGTGTTCCCGCTGGTGATGGGGCTCAACGCGCAGCTCGCGATCATGATGAGCGGGGTCGCGACCATCTGCTTCCTGCTCATCGTCAAGGGGAAGGTCCCCAGCTACCTGGGCACCAGCGCGTCGTTCGTCGGCGGCGTGGCCGCGATCCGCGCCCAGGGCGGCGACTCGCCGGAGGTGACCGGCGCGATCCTCGTCGCCGGTGTCGTGCTGGTGGCCGCGGGCGTGCTGATCCACGTCCTCGGACCGGGTGTGCTGCACACGGTGCTGCCTCCGGTGGTGACCGGTGCCGTGGTCATGCTCATCGGGTTCAACCTGGCGCCGGTGGTCGCCGACGTCTACTGGCCGCAGGACCAGTGGATCGCGCTGATCGTGATGACCGCGGTGATCATGATGGCGGTCGGGCTGCGCGGGTTCTTCGGCCGCATCGCCGTCTTCCTCGGCCTGGTCTTCGGTTACGCGCTGTCCTGGGTGTTCGACCGGGTGTTCGGGCAGATCACCGCCTACGACGCGAACGCCGGCGAGGTGACGACGCACTGGCGGGTGAACTTCGACGCCGTGGGCGACGCGGACTGGATCGGGTTCCCCGCCGAGACGATGACCGGCCCGGACGGCGCGGAGGTCGCGGGCTGGCACCTGCCGAGCTTCAACGCCGCGTTCATCCTGCTGGTGCTGCCCGCCGTCATCGCGCTGATCGCCGAGAACGCCGGACACGTCAAGGCGGTGGCGGAGATGACCGATCGCGATCTCAACCCCGAGATGGGCCGGGCCATCGGCGCCGACGGCGTCGGCACCGTCCTCGCCTCGTCCGTCGGCGGGTCGCCGACGACGACGTACGCCGAGAACATCGGCGTCATGGCCGCCACCAGGGTCTACTCGACGGCCGCGTACTACGTCGCGGCGCTGGTGGCGATCGGGTTCGGTTTCTCACCGAAGTTCGGCGCGCTGGTCTCGGCGGTGCCGGGCGGCGTTCTGGGCGGCATCACCGTCGTGCTGTACGGCATGATCGGCATGCTGGGCGCGAAGATCTGGATCGAGAACGGTGTCGACTTCGCCAACCCGATCAACCTCGTCCCGGTGTCCGCGGGGATCATCATCGCGATCGGCGACACCTCCCTCGAGATCACCGACGACTTCGTGCTCTCCGGGATCGCTCTCGGGACGCTGGTGACGATCGCCGCCTATCACCTGTCGCGGCTGGTCGCGCCGCCGTACCTGAAGGGTGGCAGCGGCGGCCCACGGGCACCGTCGTCGGGACCGGTCCCCGAACGCGCCGGTGAGGCCGGAACGCCATGAGCATCGGCCCGAGCCGGAACCCGGGCAGCACGGCGCCGTCGAGGAGGAGGATGAGGGCGTGAAGCCTTCGGCGTTCGCGTACCACCGGCCCGGCACGGTGGACGAAGCCGTCGCGACGCTTGCCGGCGTCGGCGACGACGGCAAGGTGCTGGCCGGCGGACAGAGCCTGGTGCCGATGCTGAACATGCGCCTGGCCGCCCCCGCGCACCTGGTGGACGTCAACCGGGTGGACGGGCTCGACGAGGTGCGGGTGGTCGACGACGGTGCCGGCGCGAGCGTGCGGGTGGGCGCCGCGGCGCGGCACACCGACGTGGAGCACGACGCCGAGGTGGCGGCCGTGCTTCCGCTGCTGCGGCAGGCACTCGAGCACGTCGCCCATCCCACGATCCGCAACCGCGGCACGACCGTGGGCAGCCTGGTGCACGCCGACCCGGCGGCGGAGCTGAACGCGGTGCTCGCGCTGCTGGGCGGCTCGGTGACGCTGCGCTCGACGACGGGCAGCCGGGTCGTGAACGCGAGCGAGCTGGTCACCGGGCCGATGCAGACGTGCCTGCGTCCCGACGAGCTCGCCACCGAGGCGGCGTTCCCGGTGCCGCAGGGGCACACCGGCACCGCCTGGACGGAGGTGTCGCGCCGCGCCGGCGACTACGCCGTGTGCGGCGTCGGCGTGCTGGTCACGGTCGACGACGAGCTGCGGGTGCGCTCGGCGCGGGCGGCGTACGTGTCCATGGGCCCGGTGCCGGAGGTGCTGGATCTGACCGAGCCGGTGGCCGGGATCGCCGCAGGTGGGGCGCGGCCGGACGAGTGGGCGGCGGCCGGGCGCCTGGCGACGGCGCGGCTGGAGCCCGACGACGACATCCATGCCACCGCGGCCTACCGCGGCCATCTCGCGGGCGTGCTCACCGCCCGCGCCGCCCGTGCCGCAGCCGAGCGGGCCGTGGCCCGAGCCGGCGACACGACGGGAGCGAGTACATGAGCATCGAGGAGCATCCCGGCCGCACCGAGACTCGGCACGACGTCCGGGTGACGGTGAACGGCGTCCCACGCACGGCCACGGTTCCGGCGCGCCGGTTGCTGTCCGACTTCCTGCGCCACGACCTGGCTCTCACCGGGACGCACGTCGGCTGCGAGCACGGCGTGTGCGGTGCGTGCACCGTGCTGGTGGACGGGCGCCCGATCCGCTCGTGCCTGCAGTTCGCGGTCATGCACGACGGCGCCGAGATCACGACGGTCGAGGGGTGCACCCGCCCCGACGGCGAGCTGGGCCCGGTGCAGCGGGCGTTCCGGGACTGTCACGGATTGCAGTGCGGGTTCTGCACCCCCGGGTTCGTCACCACGATCACCGCCTACCTCGACGAGCATCCGCGCCCGTCGGCGACCGAAGCGCGGGAGGCGATCTCCGGGAACCTGTGCCGGTGCACCGGCTACCAGAGCATCGTCGACTCGGTGCTGCGCGCCGCGGAGATCCGCAGTGACCAGGGAGACGGGCGAGGGGAGACGCCGCAGTGACGACACGGACGGTCGGCGAGCCGATCGCGCGCCGGGAGGACCCGCGGCTGCTCACCGGGCAGGGCCGCTACCTGGACGACATCGGGCACGATGCGCTGGCCGCGGCGTTCGTGCGCAGCCCGCACGCGCACGCGCGGATCGTGGACGTCGACGTGACGGATGCGCTGGACGTCGACGGACTGGTGGCGATCTACACGCACGAGGACCTGCCGGGCCGGGTGGGCGAGCCGCTGCCGGTGCTGATCCCGCACGCCGCACTGACCGAACCGCGAACGCCGTACGCCCTGGCCAGGGACGAGGTGAACCACGTCGGCGAGGCCGTGGTCATGGTGGTGGCGACCGGCCGGGACGTCGCCGAGGACGTGTGTGAGCGGATTCGGGTCGAGTACGACTTCCTGCCGCCGGTGGTCGGGATCGAGTCCTCCCGCGACGCCGCGGCGCTGGTGCACGACGACGTGCCGGGCAACGTCTCCGCGCACCTGGTGCAGGAGGTCGGTGACGCGCGTGCCGCCGTGGACGCGGCCCCGCACGTGGTCGAGCTCGACCTCGAGATCGAGCGCAGCGCGTCCACGCCACTGGAGGGCAAGGGCGTGCACGCACGCTGGGACGCCGACGACCGCAGCCTGCGCGTGTACACGTCCACCCAGGCGTCGACGTCCGTGCGCGCGGCGGTCGCCGCGAAGCTCGAGCTGCCGCCGGACCGGGTGGAGGTGATCGCCCCGGATGTCGGCGGCGGTTTCGGTGTGAAGATCGTGCACCCGTGGCCGGAGGAGGTCCTGGTGCCGTGGGCGGCCATCCGGCTCGGCCGCGAGGTGAAGTGGACCGAGGACCGCCGCGAGCACTTCGTCTCCGCCGCCCACGAGCGTGGCCAGCTGCAGCACGTGCGGGCCGGGTTCGACGACGACGGCAGGGTGCTCGGCCTCGACGTCACGTTCTGGCACGACAACGGCGCCTACACCCCTTACGGCATCATCGTGCCGATCGTCACCTCGACGCAGCTGCTGGGGCCGTACAAGCCCGGGGCCTACCGGGTGGAGTTCTCCAGCCTCTACACGAACACCGTCACGGTCACGCCGTACCGCGGTGCCGGGCGCCCGCAGGGTTGCTTCGCCATGGAACGGACCATGGACGCGATCGCCGCGGAGCTCGGCCTCGACCGCACCGTCGTGCGTGAACGCAACTTCATCCAGCCCGACGAGATGCCCTACGACCACGGCCTGACGTTCCAGGACGGGCGCCCGCTGATCTACGACTCCGGGGACTTCCCGGCGACCCTGGCCAAGCTGCGCAAGCTCGTCGGCTGGGACGAGTTCGAGACCTACCGCGACCAGGCCCGTGCGCAGGGCCGCCGGGTCGGTATCGGGATCGGCTGCTATGTCGAGGGCACCGGAGTCGGCCCGTACGAGGGCGGCTTCGTCAAGGTCGAGACCGACGGCACGGTCGTCGTCGCGACCGGGCTCACCACCCAGGGCCAGGGGCACCAGACGGTGTTCGCCCAGGTCGTGGCGGACGAGCTCGGCGTCGGCGTCGACCGGGTCGCCGTCACGACCGGGGACACCCGGCGGTTCGGCTACGCCGTCGGGACGTTCGCCTCCCGGGCGGCCGTGATGAGCGGCAACGCGGTGGCGCTGGCCGCGCGGCGCGTGCGCGAGAAGGCGTTGCGCGTGGCCGGCGAGGCGCTGGAGGCGGACCCGCGCGACCTCGAGATCGTCGACGGCGAGGTCCGGGTCAAGGGAACCCCGGGCGCGACGATCCCGCTGACGACCGTCGCCGTCCTGTCGAACCCGTTGCGCTACGCCTTCGACGCCGAGACCGAACGGGCGACCCAGTTCGCCTCACCGGGCGACCCGGACCAGCCGCCGGTGGCCGACGACGACGAGCCGGGCCTTCAGGGCACCGACTACTACTCGCCGCCGCGGTCGACGTTCGCCAACGGCATGCACGCGGCGATCGTCGAGACCGACCCCGAGACCGCCGAGATCTCGATCCTGCGCTACTGCGTCGTCCACGACTGCGGGACCCTGCTCAATCCCCGGCTGGTCGAGGGGCAGATCCACGGCGGCGTGGCCCAGGGCGTCGGCGGCGCACTGTACGAGCGGATGGTTTACGACGACGCGGGACAGCTGGTGAACGCGTCGTTCATGGACTTCCTGATGCCCTACGCGACGGAGGTTCCGGCCATCGAGATCGACCATCTGCAGACGCCGTCGCCGCTGAACCCGCTGGGCGTCAAGGGCGCCGGCGAGGCCGGCGTCATCCCGGTCTCCGCGGTCCTGGCCGCGGCCATCGAGGACGCCGAGGGCATCCGCGTGACCCGGATGCCGATGTCCCCGTCCGAACTGCACCACCTGCGCGAACGGTCGACGAACGAGGAGGGCCCCCGCCGATGAAGGTCTCCGGAACCGCCGTGCTGCACGCCCCGCGAGAGCGGGTCTGGCAGGCGCTGACCGATCCGGCCGTCCTGGTCCGCACCATTCCCGGCTGCGAGCGGCTGGAAGAGCGCGGCGGGGACACGTACACGATGACGGTCACCGCCGGCGTGGGGTCGGTCAAGGGGACCTACGCGGGTGAGGTCCAGCTACGTGACCAGCAGGAACCGGATTCGTTCGTGCTCGCGGCCTCCGGGGCGGGAGCGCCCGGCACCGTGAGCGCGGACGTCGCGGTCACGCTCAGTTCGGACGGTGACGGGGCGACGCAGCTGACCTACGACGCCGACGCCATCGTGGGCGGCATGATCGGCGGGGTGGGGCAGCGGATGCTCACCGGGGTGGCGAAGAAGACCGCGGGCGAGTTCTTCGCCGCGGTCGACGACGTGCTCACCGGCCGCGAGCCGGCGGCCGCTGCGGGGGTGCCCGGGGCGCCGGCCGCCGGGGTCGAGGCGCCCCCGGGTGCGCCGACGGTGCACGAGGCGCCGGTCCCGGTGCGCTCGGCCGCCGGTGCCGTGAACCGCGACGTCATCGGCGGCGCTCTCGCCGGTGCGGCCATCGCGCTGGCCGGCGTGCTGGTCGGAGGATGGGTGGCCGGCCGGCGATCGCGCTGACCTCGGCCCCGTCAGGGCTCAGCTCGCCCGTCCGGGTCCGTCGAGATGGTCGACGAGCCCTTGGACGCCCTGCGACATCGCACAGTGCGCGCAGCAGTAGAAGTGCCCGTCGGACTCGACGCCGTGCCCGACGACCTTGCAGCCGCAGTGCTCGCAGACCGGCGCCATCCGGTGGATGGCACATTCGAAGCTGTCGAAGACGTGGACCGTGCCCTGGGCGTGGATCTCGAAGGCCAGGGCGTAGTCGTTCCCGCAGACCTCGCAGACCGCCATCGTGATCATCTCCGCTGGTAGTGGATCCATGGTCGGATGTCTTCGATGGTTCTCCGACGTCCGGCCGCACGCAAGCGATGTGCGGCAGTCGGTGCTCGCCGCGCCTACGATGGGTCCCTACACCGCCCGTACGGGTGCGCAGAGGAGGACGGCGAATGCGCGCGTTCACAGCGGCCGCGGTCCAGGTCAGGCCGCGCGCCGAGACGCTGACGCCCGAGAGCGTCAAGTTGAACGTCGAGCACGCGCTCGAGCAGGTCGAGCGGTGCGTCGAGGACACCGGCGCCGAGCTCGTCGTGCTGCCCGAGTCGGTGACCACCGGGTTCACCCCCGGCTGCCCGCCCGAGGCGCTGTGGGAGCTGGTGAGCGACGTTCCGGGTCCGCTGAGCGAGGCGTTCCAGGAGACGGCGCGGCGGCTGGGCGTGCACCTGGTATGGGGCAGCTACGAGCGCGGCGCGGAGCCGGGGATCGTGTACAACTCGGCCGCGCTCGCCGGGCCCGACGGCGACGTCCGTGGCATCTATCGCAAGACGCACCCGTACTGCACCGAGCTGCGCTCCCGCGGCGGCTGGGTGACTCCGGGCGACGACGTGTGCGTGGTCGACACCGAGCTCGGCCGCATCGGCATGATCATCTGCTTCGACGGGGACTTCCCGGAGCTGTCCCGTATCACCGCGGTACGCGGCGCGGAGGTCGTCGTGCGGCCGTCGGCGCTGCTGCGCTCGGCCGATCTGTGGGAGCTGACCAACCGTGCCCGGGCGTACGACAACCACGTCTTCGTCGTCGGCGCCAATTGCACCGGCACCGACCCGGCGGGTGTGCTCTACTTCGGCAACTCCATGATCGTCACGCCGATCGCCGACGTCGTCGCGCGTGCGGCGACGCACGAATGCTGGATCTCCGCGCGGCTCGACCCGGACACGGCGATGCGGTCGCTGACACCCGGGTCCAGTGTGGGCCAGGGGTTCGATCACCTGGCCGAGCGCAACCTCGAACTCGTCCGCCGGTATGCCGACGACCTCGCCGGCGAGGCGGATACGTCGTTCCCGTACGGCGGCTGAACCTCGCCCGGGGCGCGGGCGTCGTCGCTCCGGTGCCGCCCGTCACCAGGATCGTGCACGCGTCACGAGGCCTGCAGGGGTGGTGACGCATGGAATTCCGGCTCTTGTGACGTTTCCGTGGGTGGGTGAGCGCGTCTGATAGAGCTGCACGCCGCTCTCGCTCTAGGTTTCTGTCTTGTCAGGGATCAGAAACT